>NZ_JAFBEO010000015.1 GCF_016908785.1 Weissella uvarum | reverse complement strand
TACAAAATGAGAGTTTGATCCTGGCTCAGGATGAACGCTGGCGGCGTGCCTAATACATGCAAGTCGAACGCTTTGTGGTTCAACTGATATGAAGAGCTTGCTCAGATTTGACGATGGACATTGCAAAGAGTGGCGAACGGGTGAGTAACACGTGGGAAACCTACCTCTTAGCGGGGGATAACACTTGGAAACAAGTGCTAATACCGCATAACATTAATAACCGCATGGTTATTAATTAAAAGATGGTTCTGCTATCACTAAGAGATGGTCCCGCGGTGTATTAGCTAGTTGGTAAGGTAACGGCTTACCAAGGCAATGATACATAGCCGAGTTGAGAGACTGATCGGCCACAATGGGACTGAGACACGGCCCATACTCCTACGGGAGGCAGCAGTAGGGAATCTTCCACAATGGACGAAAGTCTGATGGAGCAACGCCGCGTGTGTGATGAAGGGTTTCGGCTCGTAAAACACTGTTGTAAGAGAAGAATGACACTGAGAGTAACTGTTCAGTGTGTGACGGTATCTTACCAGAAAGGAACGGCTAAATACGTGCCAGCAGCCGCGGTAATACGTATGTTCCAAGCGTTATCCGGATTTATTGGGCGTAAAGCGAGCGCAGACGGTTGTTTAAGTCTGAAGTGAAAGCCCACAGCTTAACTGTGGAAGTGCTTTGGAAACTGGATGACTTGAGTGCAGTAGAGGAGAGTGGAACTCCATGTGTAGCGGTGAAATGCGTAGATATATGGAAGAACACCAGTGGCGAAGGCGGCTCTCTGGACTGTAACTGACGTTGAGGCTCGAAAGTGTGGGTAGCAAACAGGATTAGATACCCTGGTAGTCCACACCGTAAACGATGAGTGCTAGATGTTTGAGGGTTTCCGCCCTTAAGTGTCGCAGCTAACGCATTAAGCACTCCGCCTGGGGAGTACGACCGCAAGGTTGAAACTCAAAGGAATTGACGGGGACCCGCACAAGCGGTGGAGCATGTGGTTTAATTCGAAGCAACGCGAAGAACCTTACCAGCTCTTGACATCCTTTGACCACTTCAGAGATGAAGCTTTCCCTTCGGGGACAAAGTGACAGGTGGTGCATGGTTGTCGTCAGCTCGTGTCGTGAGATGTTGGGTTAAGTCCCGCAACGAGCGCAACCCTTATTACTAGTTGCCAGCATTTAGTTGGGCACTCTAGT
>NZ_JAFBEO010000014.1 GCF_016908785.1 Weissella uvarum | reverse complement strand
CCAACTATGTTGGTGACCCTACACATTTGTTAATATCGAAACGATATTCAGTTTTCAATGATCTACATCGTTGTTGCTTTTCTTTCGCAACCAACCTGATAAATAATACAGAAGTTAATCGCAATTGTCAACAACAATTTTATTTTAATTTATTTGCCGGAGTCACACTGACTCGAGACAACTTTTATATAATACATTTGTTTTTATATAAATGCAAGAAGTTTTTAAACAAATTACACAACAACCTATTACATGATATACTAATGTCTAGAATACAAATAGTTAGGAATGTCTAATGTCAAACAAAAAAGAACAAATTAACGGTGAAACATTTTTAGCGAATGTCCTACAATATAGCCGTAATAATCACTACAATCATATCAATGTGAGTGTTCGATTGAATCGAAATCCCGCATATACACGCCAAGTCATGAACGTAACTTTAAAGCGTGTTTCAAAGAAGTATGGTAACGACGAACGTTTATATGTGTCAATGCCTGCTGATAATGCAACTAAATTTCTATCACTTGTCAATCAACTCAAAGAAGATATGTTTGCAAATATGGAAAAACAAATTAGCTGGTCAACTGATCAACTTAGTCGCACGACACAAACTTTTGGCTACCGTCAAATTCGTGAACGTGATCAATATAATAATTTGGAATTCGAATTATTACTATAAAAAAAGCGTCTCCTTATGAAAAGGAAACGCTTTTTTTATGCTTCAACTGGATACTGTGCCGTGTATAAAGCCGAAACAATACCATGAGCAACCGATACATTTAATGATCGTACTGAACCCGTTTGTGGAATATAAATCATTTGGTCGGCAGCTTCGATTAATTCATTAGCTAAGCCAATCTGTTCTTCCCCAAATAAGAAAACACTCTTTTTAGGAAACTGTACCTCAAAAACATTATGTAACTCATATCCTGGCGTATTATCAACAGCAAAGATCGTATAACCCTGTCGATGCCATTCATCGAATAATTGTTGATAATCCCTAATACGCGCATGCTTAATGTGCTCATAATGTTGTGCGCCTACTGCACCTTTTTTGTTCCAACGTTTAGCTCCTTCAGGATTATCTGCATCCATAGGATTATCTGGATTTAAAAAGACAATTTCCTTTCCTGAAAAGGCATTGTGATTTCTCACTGCAGTTGCCTTGTTGAAATCATGACTGATATTTTGCAACACGGTGATCATATCACCTCGCTTAGCGTCCAGTGCTTGCATAATATCGTCATTTTCCATACCTTTGAAATCATCACCTAAGTTGCGGTAATCTAACGCATTATTGATATCAATCTCTGTCATGCATCCATCCTCAAATTATCATTGTTTTCTATAACTATACACAAAAAAAGCCGTCATTACTGACGACTTTCTAGTTCGCATTGCGACGTCCTATCCTCGCAGGAAGAGATCCTCCAACTACTTTCGGCGCTAT
>NZ_JAFBEO010000013.1 GCF_016908785.1 Weissella uvarum | reverse complement strand
TCTTTGAAAACTGAATCAATATTTTAAATTTTAAATTCATTTCAATTAATTATTAATAATTAAATTGAGCCGAAAAATACACCGCGTAATTTTTTGAGTTTTTTAAATTAGTTTAAATCGCTTGTGGCCTTTGAGCCACAATACTCAAACTTGAATCATCAACGTCAGTTGATAGGTTAAGTTATTAAGGGCGCATGGTGGATGCCTTGGCACTAGGAGCCGATGAAGGACGGGACTAACACCGATATGCTTCGGGGAGCTGTAAGTAAGCTTTGATCCGGAGATTTCCGAATGGGGAAACCCAACTTGTTATGCAAGTTATCATTTAGTGAATACATAGCTAAATTGAAGGTAGACGTTGTGAACTGAAACATCTCATTAGCAACAGGAAGAGAAAGAAAAATCGATTCCGACAGTAGCGGCGAGCGAAATCGGAAGAGCCCAAACCAGTGTGCTTGCACATTGGGGTTGTAGGACTACCGTTGTGGAGTTACAAAATTGTTTATTAGCAGAATCAGCTGGGAAGCTGAGCGAGACAGGGTGATAGCCCCGTATGCGAAAGTAAGCAATCTCCCGTGTAGGATCCTGAGTACGGCTGAACACGTGAAATTCAGTCGGAATCCGCGAGGACCATCTCGCAAGGCTAAATACTCCCTAGTGACCGATAGTGAACCAGTACCGTGAGGGAAAGGTGAAAAGCACCCCGGAAGGGGAGTGAAAAAGTTCCTGAAACCATGTGCCTACAAGAAGTTAGAGCCCGTTAATGGGTGATAGCGTGCCTTTTGTAGAATGAACCGGCGAGTTACGATACCATGCAAGGTTAAGGTGGAAAGACCGGAGCCGTAGCGAAAGCGAGTCTGAAATGGGCGCTTAAGTATGTTGTTGTAGACCCGAAACCAGGTGACCTACCCATGTCCAGGGTGAAGATGCGGTAAAGCGCATTGGAGGCCCGAACCCGTACGTGTTGAAAAACGTTGGGATGAGGTGTGGGTAGCGGTGAAATTCCAATCGAACTTGGAGATAGCTGGTTCTCTCCGAAATAGCTTTAGGGCTAGCCTCGGAATGAAGCGTGTTGGAGGTAGAGCACTGTTTTGGTGCGGGGCCCATCTCGGGTTACCAAATTAAGATAAACTCCGAATGCCAATCACGTATGTCCGGGAGTCAGACAGTGAGTGATAAGATCCATTGTCGAAAGGGGAACAGCCCAGATCGTCAGTTAAGGTCCCTAAGTGTGTGTTAAGTGGAAAAGGATGTGGAGTTGCATAGACAACTAGGATGTTGGCTCAGAAGCAGCCACCATTTAAAGAGTGCGTAATAGCTCACTAGTCGAGTGATTCTGCGCCGAAAATGTACCGGGGCTAAACACACCACCGAAACTACGGGTGTCACGTAAGTGACGCGATAGGAGAGCGTTCTATGGGCGACGAAGTTAGACTGTGAGGACTAATGGAGCGCATAGAAGTGAGAATGCCGGTATGAGTAGCGAAAGACAGGTGAGAATCCTGTCCACCGTATGACTAAGGTTTCCTGGGGAAGGCTCGTCCTCCCAGGGTTAGTCGGGACCTAAGGCGAGGCCGAGAGGCGTAGTCGATGGCTAACAGGTTGAGATTCCTGTACCAGGTGAACATGTTTGAACAATGGAGGGACGCAGAAGGCTAACAGAACCCAGCGGCTGGAAATGCTGGGCTAAATGATAAGTCTTGGTTTGAGTTAAATGCTTGAACCTATACGGACAAGTCATGATGGGGATCGAAATTAAGTAGAGAAGTCTGTGATGTCACGCTGCCAAGAAAAGCTTCTAGTTAGTGTTTACCTGCCCGTACCGCAAACCGACACAGGTAGTCGAGGAGAGTATCCTAAGGTGAGCGAGTGAACTCTCGTTAAGGAACTCGGCAAAATGACCCCGTAACTTCGGGAGAAGGGGTGCTCAGCGCAAGCTGAGCCGCAGTGAATAGGCCCAGGCGACTGTTTATCAAAAACACAGGTTTCTGCAAAATCGTAAGATGACGTATAGGGGCTGACGCCTGCCCGGTGCTGGAAGGTTAAAAGGAGTGCTTAGCGTAAGCGAAGGTACGAATTGAAGCCCCAGTAAACGGCGGCCGTAACTATAACGGTCCTAAGGTAGCGAAATTCCTTGTCGGGTAAGTTCCGACCCGCACGAAAGGCGTAACGATCTGGGCACTGTCTCAACGAGAGACTCGGTGAAATTTAAAGACCCGTGAAGATGCGGGTTACCCGCGACAGGACGGAAAGACCCCATGGAGCTTTACTGTAGCTTGATATTGAGTGTTTGTGCAGCTTGTACAGCATAGGTAGGAGCCGTAGAAATCGGGACGCTAGTTTCGATGGAGGCACAGGTGGGATACTACCCTCGTTGTATGACCACTCTAACTCGCACCACTAAGCGTGGTGGAAGACAGTGTCTGGCAGGCAGTTTGACTGGGGCGGTCGCCTCCTAAAAGGTAACGGAGGCGCCCAAAGGTTCTCTCAGAATGGTTGGAAATCATTCGCAGAGTGTAAAGGCACAAGAGAGCTTGACTGTGAGACTTACAAGTCGAGCAGGTACGAAAGTAGGGCTTAGTGATCCGGTGGTTCCGCATGGAAGGGCCATCGCTCAACGGATAAAAGCTACCCTGGGGATAACAGGCTTATCTCCCCCAAGAGTCCACATCGACGGGGAGGTTTGGCACCTCGATGTCGGCTCATCGCATCCTGGGGCTGTAGTCGGTCCCAAGGGTTGGGCTGTTCGCCCATTAAAGCGGTACGCGAGCTGGGTTCAGAACGTCGTGAGACAGTTCGGTCCCTATCCGTCGCGGGCGTAGGAAATTTGAGAGGAGTTGCCCTTAGTACGAGAGGACCGGGGTGAACGTACCTCTGGTGTATCAGTTGTTCCGCCAGGAGCATCGCTGAGTAGCTATGTACGGATGAGATAAACGCTGAAAGCATCTAAGTGTGAAACTCGCCTCGAGATGAGATTTCCCATTCAGAAATGAAGTAAGACCCCTTGTAGATGACAAGGTAGATAGGCTAGAAGTGGAAGTACGGCGACGTATGGAGCGGACTAGTACTAATGGTTCGAGGACTTAACCAAGTTGAACAACGTGGTGTAAGGCTCAAT
>NZ_JAFBEO010000012.1 GCF_016908785.1 Weissella uvarum | reverse complement strand
ATCGATGAAGCCAAGAAGCAAGCCGAAAAGAACAAGAATAATAAGGGTGATAAGAGTCTCCAAGAAAAGAAAGATGCTGCCAAGAAAGAAATTGATGGCATAGGTAACTTAACTGATAAGGAAAAGAAAGAGTTCAAGAAGCAAATCGATGGTGCGACAACAACTGATGGTGTTGATAAGATTATCGATGAAGCCAAGAAGCAAGCCGAAAAGAACAAGAATAATAAGGGTGATAAGAGTCTCCAAGAAAAGAAAGATGCTGCCAAGAAAGAAATTGACGGCATGGGTAACTTGACTGATAAGGAAAAGCAAGAATTTAAAAAGCAAATCGATGGATCAAAGACAATTGATGAAGTCGATGAAAATTTGAAGAATGCTAAGGACAAGAATAAGAGCAAGGGTGTTAAGCCTGATGGAAATAAGGGAACCAATGGTGGTTCAAACAAAGGAACAAACAAAGGAACAAACAAAGGAACAAACGGTGGTTCTACTCTTGGCAACAAGCATGCCAATAGTGGCGCTGGAATCTTAAATCCAAATGGTAATAGTGGCCAAACGAATGATGCTAATGGTAATGCCGTAGCAGGATTACAAGCATCAAAGCATTCAGCGTTGAAGGAAATTGATGGTTTGACTAACTTGACTGCTAGTCAAAAAGCAGCCTTTAAGCAACGGATTATGAATGCTACATCTACTGCAGAGGTTAATCAAATTTTGGCGGAAGCTAAGCAAGTGGCACTTCCAAATACAGGTGTTGAAAACAATGTTGGCCTTACGATAGCTGGCGTGATAGCTGGTGTATTAGCATTGATTTGCTTGGTCGTTGGTCGCCGGAAGCAAAATGATTAATTTATCATTTATATAGAAGAAAAATAAGAAGTCTTTTCATAAATAATAGTGAGAAGACTTTTTTATTATGGCCAATATTACTTACAATTTTGATAAAACGGGTTCTGTTACTGATTTATATATGAATGTATTTAAATTTTTACGAAGCTTAAAAATTACATGAAAATGATAAGACGCTTTCTAAATGTCTGTTTTATGAAATTTAAAAATTAGACATTTAATATTTTCAATAAAAATTGTTCGGTTATTATTTGAAATTAGAAAGTCTATCCGAATGTTCGTAAAAATGGTTATTTTTTTATAAAAATGTGGCTATTTTCGATACAAATTCATAAATTTTTGGCTTAAAGCCAAAAATTTATTGTAGTAATGGTATTGATAAAAAGGCTTTCGTAGAAAAAGTTAAGCAAATTGCTTTAAATTTACTTCTACGGCAGTTTGGGTGTTTTTATACATTTTTTCTACATGTTATCATGACAAATGGTATAGGTAAAGTTGAACAAAATAATGACATAACAATGATAAAAGTTATATTTATTAGTAGATTTAAACTTATATTACATGTTAAGATTACGTTACAAAATAAATATTTGTAATATTTTCTTTAGAAAGACGGGGTGTGTACTATGTATTTTAATAAAATGGAAAATCAAAAATATGCAATTCGTAAATTAAGTGTCGGGGTGGGATCCGTCCTAATTGGATTGACAATTGGTATCAATTCAAATGCTTTTGCGGATTCAAATGTACAATCTAATCATAATCCAACTAATGAAACGAACACTGATCCTGAAGCATCCGAGCCAGCAGATGCTGGACTTAAATTCCAGACAGTCAGTGAAGCTAATAGTCTAGCAGATGAAAGTGCGCAAACAACAAGTGTTGCGGAGAGTCAAGCGACAACAGTTGAATCACAAGCAGCTAGTGTTGCACAAAGTGAGACAACTGGAGCCAAGAGTCAAGTGGCTAGTGAAGCGCAAAGTCAAACAACTAGTGGTGTGAAGAGCCAGGCTACTAGTGAAGTACAAAGCCAAACAACAAGTAGTGTCAAGAGTCAATCAGTTAGTGCAACTAAGAGCCAAGCAACAAGTACTGCCAAAAGCCAAGCTAAGAGTACCGCTACTAAGGTCAATACAAAGTCCACAAATAACTTAAAGGCCAAGGTAAAGTCAGCCACGCTTAAAGCTACGACTGCAGCAGAATCAGCTTCAAAGGACTTGCAAGGTTTGACCGATATCCAAACAACTGATCCAAATGGTAAAACTTCAAATTAAGTGAAGTGCACATTGCAACAGATGGTAGTAATGTTACGTTGACGATTGATGCAAGCTCACGTGCTGGAGTTAACCTTTTTCCACGTGAAACGATTGGAATCAAGCTTTCAGATGGTATCTCTCGAGCAATCAAGGAAATCTATTTGACTAAGAATGGTCAAAAAGTGACGGCGACATATAATGCGAAAACCGGTATGTTTGAATTGAAGTCTGGTGGTCTAATTGCTACTTGGGGTGGAGATTTTGAACTTGGTTTCGTTTTGGACCCTGATAAGTTGGACCCTTCAGATTCGATTGAGTTTAACTATACTTGGGATGCCACACTTTGGCCATCTGTAAAGGAAAAGGCGACGATTACGTTAGGTGACGCAGCCACTTTTGCTAAGGATTATAAGGACTTGAGTAATGCAATTGATAATTACCAAGGCTTTACTGAAAGCGAAAAGCAACAATATCGTGATGCCCTTAATGCGTCAAATGTTAATACATTAGAGGCCCTTAATAAAATCAAGGATCAAGTTTTAAATGATGCCAAAACGACTGAATTAAATCGTCTTGGTAATATTCCGGATACACAAGTTGGTAAAGACCAAGTTACCAATAATATCAATGGGGCTACTAGCTTAAATGATTTGAATGAAAGCGTTCGTTGGATTAACAATGTTGAAGCAACGAACTTATTGAATAAAATTACTGATAGCGTGAATGGCAAGACTGACTTGAGCGATAAGCAAAAGCAAGATTACTTGGATCGTTTGAATAGTATTAAGGAACAATTCCGGAACGGCGAAGACGTTAAGGAAGATTTTGATATTAATAAGTTCACTGATGTGATGAATCAATTGAATCAAATTGATGTGCAATCTACACAAGTGGATGAAGATCAACGTGCTAAGCGTATTTTAGAAGAGCAAAAGGCTAAGGCCAAAGAAGAAGTTAATTCTTTGGGTTATTTAACTGAGGAAGAAAAGAAGAACTACTTGGAGAACATCGATAAGCAAACTAATGTTGATTCAGTCAATAAGATTGTTGAAGATGCCAAGGTACAAAATGAAAAGAATCGTCAGCAAATTGAATTGGATAAAGCCAAGGAAGATGCTAAAAAGGTAATCGATGAATTGCCAGCTTTGCCTGATAACGAAAAGGAAGATTTCAAGAACCGGATTGATAATCAAACTTCAATTGAAGAAGTCAATAAGATTGTCGACGAAGCCAAGGCTGAAGATAAGGCGCGTCAAGAGCAACAACTTCAAGAGCTGAAAGACAAGGCTATCACAGAAGTTAATGGTCTAAAGGAATTGACTGATTCAGAAAAGCAAGAATTCATTGATCGGATTAATGGAGCGGGTAACTCAACTGATATTAATAAGATTGTTGAGGAAGCTAAGCAAACTGATGAAAAGAAGCGTCAAGAGCGTGAGTTAAAGGAAACTAAGGATCAGGTTAAGGAAGAAATCTCCAAGATGGAAAACTTATCTGATAAGGAAAAGCAAGACTTTATTGATCGTGTTGACGGAGCCACATCGATTGATGCTGTAACCGAAATCTTAAAGGAATCAATTGCCAAGGACCTTGAAAATAAGGGGATTTTGGACAATGCCAAAGATAAGGGAAAGCAAACCATTGAAGGTAACAACAATCTAACCGCCAAGGAAAAAGAAGGTTATATTGACCGAATCGATGGGGCCAAGACACCAGAAGAAGTTCAAAAGATTGTTGATGAAGCCACAGAAGCTGGCGAAAAGAACAAAGCTGATAAGGACTTACGTGAAGCTAAGGACCAAGCCAAAGAACGGATCGATAATAATCCTAACTTGAGTGTGAAGGAAAAAGAGTACTTCAAAGAATTAGTGGATTCTGCTACTAATGTTGAGGGTGTTAAGTCAGCTGAAGATTTAGCTAACAAGCAAGCGGAAAAGAACTTGCAAGATGCTAAAACAAATGGAAATGCCACGATTGACAAGTTGACTGACCTAACAACCGATGAAAGTACTGATTTTAAGAAGCAAATTGATAGTGCCTTAACGATTGATGAAGTCCAAAGTATTATCGATGAGGCTAATAAGCAAGCCCAAAAGAATAAGGCTGAAAAGGACTTACAAGACAAGAAGGATAGTGCAAAGACAGAAGTTGGCGGTCTTGGAAACTTGACTGATGCTGAAAAGCAAGAACTCAAGGACAAGATTGATGGTGCTGGCACAATCGAAGAAGTTGACAACTTGGTAACTGACGCTAAGGAACAAGATGCCAAGAACAAGGCCGACAAGGACTTGCAAGACAAGAAGGATAGTGCCAAGACAGAAGTTGATGGCCTTGGAAACTTGACTGACAAGGAAAAGCAAGAAATCAAGGACAAGATTGATGGCGCTGGCACAATCGAAGAAGTCGACAACTTGGTGAAGGATGCTAACGAGCAAGATGCCAAGAATAAGGCTGATAAGGACTTGCAAGACAAGAAGGACGAAGCTAAGAAGGAAGTCGATGGCCTTGAAAACTTGACTGATAAGGAAAAGCAAGAAATCAAGGACAAGATTGATGGCGCTGGCACAATCGAAGAAGTCGACAACTTGGTAACTGACGCTAAGGAACAAGATGCCAAGAACAAGGCCGACAAGGACTTGCAAGACAAGAAGGACGGGGCCAAGACAGAAGTTGACGGTCTTGGAAACTTGACTGACAAGGAAAAGCAAGAGATCAAGGACAAGATTGATGGCGCTGGTACAACTGAAGAAGTCGATAACTTGGTGAAGGATGCTAACGAGCAAGATGCCAAGAATAAGGCTGATAAGGACTTGCAAGACAAGAAGGACGAAGCTAAGAAGGAAGTCGATGGCCTTGAAAACTTGACTGATAAGGAAAAGAAAGACATCAAGGATAAGATTGACGGAGCAGGTACAACTGAAGAAGTCGACAACTTGGTTGATGAAGCCAACAAGCAAGACCAAAACAATAAGGCTGACAAGGACTTGCAAGACAAGAAGGACGAGGCTAAGAAGGAAGTCGATGGCCTTGGCAACTTGACTGACAAGGAAAAGGAAGACATCAAGGACAAGATTGACGGAGCAGGCACAACTGAAGAAGTCGATAACTTGATTGATGAGGCCAAGAAGCAAGATCAAACAAACAAGGATAAGGCTGACAAGGACTTGCAAGACAAGAAGGACGGGGCCAAGACAGAAGTTGACGGTCTTGGAAACTTGACTGACAAGGAAAAGCAAGAGATCAAGGACAAGATTGACGAAGCAGGCACAACTGAAGAAGTTGATAACTTGATTGATGAAGCCAACAAGCAAGACCAAAACAATAAAGCCGACAAGGACTTGCAAGATAAGAAGGACGGGGCCAAGACAGAAGTTGATGGCCTTGGAAACTTGACTGACAAGGAAAAGCAAGAAATCAAGGACAAGATTGATGGCGCTGGCACAATCGAAGAAGTCGACAACTTGGTAACTGACGCTAAGGAACAAGATGCCAAGAACAAGGCCGACAAGGACTTGCAAGACAAGAAGGACGGGGCCAAGACAGAAGTTGACGGTCTTGGAAACTTGACTGACAAGGAAAAGCAAGAGATCAAGGACAAGATTGATGGCGCTGGTACAACTGAAGAAGTCGATAACTTGGTGAAGGATGCTAACGAGCAAGATGCCAAGAATAAGGCTGATAAGGACTTGCAAGACAAGAAGGACGAAGCTAAGAAGGAAGTCGATGGCCTTGAAAACTTGACTGATAAGGAAAAGCAAGACATCAAGGATAAGATTGACGGAGCAGGTACAACTGAAGAAGTCGACAACTTGGTTGATGAAGCCAACAAGCAAGACCAAAACAATAAGGCTGACAAGGACTTGCA
>NZ_JAFBEO010000011.1 GCF_016908785.1 Weissella uvarum | reverse complement strand
ACATACAAAAAGGCACTAGGTAGTGTGAGTACCCAGTGCCAACAAGACTTGAGTGTAATATGCGTTAACGACTATTCATTTGAATAGTCGTTTTTCTTTTTGTCATTGGGGTCTGAGCGACGAATATAGTCAGACTTTGCTGACTTTACCCGGTAAGAACCTAATGCGCCAAGAATGATCGAAATGGCAATTGCCCACGATACTACGTCCATTACACGCAAACCTTTCTCGAATTTTCATGTTGCTCTACCTCCTTGACTTGAGTAATTGAGGGGTAAGCTAACACTCAAAACGAACCAAAGGTTCTTATCTTGTTACGTTGGATTACGAGTGCTCCCGCTCCAACGCATTGTCTATTGTAACATCATTCAAGAAAGTTCACTTCAAATAAAAAGCCGACTACCGTATGCGGACAGAGTAGTCGGGTTAAAAATCAAGGTTTAGCGTCCCTTGATACTTATCATTATGCTATTTTGATGTTTGTTTATCAACGACTAGGACCATTAAATCCACGGTCACGTTGTTGCTGTTTGTACCAGTCCATATAGGTTAATAGTTTGTTGATCAAGTATCTTTGTAAATGCGGCATTAACCTTGAATTATTTTTTCTAGTAAAGGGATATATGTTATAATGAAACCACGGAAGTATTGGAGTCAGAGGTAACCTCTGATTAAAAAAACCTCTTTAGGTGTAGTGACCTAAAGAGGTTTTTTTGTGCTATAATTCCAGCTGGCGCATCACTACAAAAGGCGCCAGATTGGAGGTTACTGATGATGACTCCTTTTACTTTCGTCATGACAATTATTGCGGGTATTATTACTGGTGTAATTGTTGAAATCATTAAACGTTACTTCATGAAGTAGTGTTTTAAGAGACGTTAACCAATTGATGGCTAGCGTCTTTTTTTAACGGGAAGAAGCAGGATATTGTTGATTAACAAGATGAATTAATCAGCTGTAATTGAAAAAATGAAATTTTAACGGGTTAAGGGGAAATCCCGGGACGGTGTCCCGGAACCCCGCTGAGCTGGGATTTCAGCCTCCGGTAGAACCTAAAGGAAGTACGACAAAGTTCGTACCAAAAGTACGACCAAAGTCGTACCGTGATTTTGATCTGAAAATTACCGGTTGGATCGAAAAAATCAGTATTAAATTGACTGAATGGATTATAAAAATGACACTATGTCATTCCGCCGGGTGGAAAATTATGTATGACAATGTCATACAAGTTTGTCATACAAAAAGGTGCTTTTGTATGACAGAAAAAATGTAACAGAGCATAAGGGGAAATTGTCTCAACATTCGTTGAGAGCCTACAGTGTAGGCATTTCTAGGTGTCTCAATTTTTGTCGGATGTATGACGTTGTCAGACACCCTATTTTAAGTTGTCAGACATTGTCAGACGCTTTTTTGCAAAAAAAAAGACGCTTATGCGTCTACCTTTGATATCAACTAAGCCGTCACTCTATGGCGCAATATCTGGCTCACGCGTGCCTGTGCAAACTTAGTTGATAACTAAAAGTATAACATAAAATATGTTCGTCATAGGTGTTTAATGATACTAAATATTTAATTTAACGGTTAAATAATCGTTTCCAAAACCCCTTACTTTTTTCTTGATTAAGTTGTTGCTCAAGTGTTGATACTTGGTTTGTTAAAGTGCCCCGATCATTGTTAATTTGTTCAAGAGAATGGGTTAAACGTTCATTTTCGGTTTTAAGTTGTTCAGCTTCACTTTGTAATTGGTTAAATGTATTTGCTTGATCAAGTAACTCACTTTTTTTAGTTTGAAGATCCTTATTTTCTGATATGTAACTAATTAATAATTGCCTTTGTGTCACGTACTTTTGCTGAAATTTTTCAGATTTAGATTGGGCATCTTCTAGTTCATTAGATAAGGTATTTATTTCTTCTTCTAGTTCAGAAGAGGTTGATGTTTCCATCATTAATTGCTTGTTCTTGTTCAGTAAATCTAGACGTTCTTGTTCGGTAATTTGAAGTTTATGTTGTAGATCAAGTTGCAATTGTTGTGCTTGATCTGCCAACTTATGAGCTTCCGTTGCGAGTTGGTTGGCATGTTTGATATTTTCTTGAGCAACTTCTAGCTGAGAATCTTTGGCATTTAACTGATTTATTAGCGATTTATTCTGTTGTAATAGTGTTTCAGTTAACGAATCTGTGTCATTATGAGGGATTTGGGACTCATCTATTGTACTTTTTTCTAAAGTATGTAAATTATTATTTTTTTTATTTGAAGACGTGCGTTTAAAATTCATGAGTTTAGTTTTTTGCTCATCAGTTAAACTATCTAAACTGTCAATGGGAATGTTTAAAGCACGACATCTTTTATAAAGCGTTGCTTTAGACATGTTTAAAGACTGTGCTAATTCATCTCTGTTCATATCAAAGTTTCTCCTAAACTAAACGGTTTAGTTTAGTTTAGCATAAAAACTAAACGGTTTAGTTTAGTTTTGACGTCATTAAACTAAACTACCTTGAAGTATATCGGAGTTTTGCATGTTGACATATGTGTACATGTGAAAGTAACATTAATGTTATTAACAACCGAATAAACGAAAAAGCTCCATTCAGAATTGGCGTTCTGAATGGAGCTAGTGCAATGAATAGGTCAAGTATTCGAAGCACATTGTCAAATCACTTTGTAACTACAATTATAAGTATACGAAGTGATGACGTCAACCTACAAATTTAACTCACAGTAAGTGGATTATTGGTGTAAAGACGATACAGTGTAAGCTTTAGAATGGCTAACTGTATCGTCTTTTTTGTTTACTTAAAAAGACAAGCACCGATGAACCTGCCACGTTACGGCGCTGTGAGTATAACGAACTCTAGGGAACAATAAGCTTAGGTGGAAACTAAGACGTCACGTGAAGGACCTTGCTCAAAGCACTGCGGGAGCATAAAAGAGAAGCAGTGAAGCTGTTAATGGTAGAAGCCGACGAGGGAACACTACATTAGCACCTATCTAGGTTGCGCTAGATAGCCAGACATATAGAATGCGGAAAGATCGCACTAGTGATAGTGCAGAGCGATTTCAGCGTGTCTAAGCGGGTGATTAACCAGTTGCACCAAATAAACTAACGGCAAAGCTTAGAGACGTCCACAAGGGGTGATCTGTGTGGATAAAGAAATGAAATTGTACATGAAACATGTAAGGCGCTTGAGATGCACAAAAGCCACTCGTCCAGTACTGCGAAAGCAGGAAATGGACGAGTGGCGAGAGAGAGCCTTTGCATGCTTGTTTTTACATCAACCTATTTAGTAAATAATTTTTTGTTTAGTATTATCAACACTTATAATGAATAAAATACTAAATATAGTTATTGGAAGGAACAGGATCATAATTATAATCCATGGGCTTGTCTCGGTACCTCCTAGTATGGTTGGTTGTAAATCAAAGATGAAATGTGCGATGGCACCAATGTATATTGTGTTTGTTTTTATTTTAATGGCGGAAAAGAATATACCTAAACAAGTCGCATAAAATACTTGTTGATATATTGCTGTTAGACTAGATTCACCAATATTAGTAAAATGTAATAATCCAAACAAAATACTAGTTATTATTGATGTTACTGTTAATAAATAGTGGGTGGTATGTAACTTATTAAGTATTCGCTGGACTAAATTAAATAAATAACCACGTATAAGATATTCTTCAAAAAATCCAGCACTTAGAGCAGTTATAGTTGCAGCGAATAGTGTTTTAAGATCTGTTTTATAGAAGCTAATAAAGCTCGGAAAACAGCTGGTTAGATAGATAATAAGAAACCAAATAATTGTTAAGCTTAAATAAATTTTCTGTGTTTTTGATAGTATTAATTTAGTCTGGAAGAGCTTTCCATTATTAGTTTTTTTATTAACAAGATGAATGATAAGACTAATAAACAGTGCGGTTCCAATTAACTGAATAAATAAAACGTAAATTGGAACGTTCACGGAAAATGGTTGAAATATTTCTCCACAAATGAAAGTAAGGATAATCCAAAATCCTACTGGGATACCGATTATTTTAGCTGGTTTCATGTTAAATCCTTTCAGAAAAAGTGTTTTATGCTGATGTGAATAAGAGATCTTTTACATAGTTAAGCCATGTTTTTTTACCAGTAATGACTGATATATTACCACTTAAGCCATAGTGAACTTGTTTATAATCTGTTTTTTTAGGATTAAGCATAGCTGTAACTTGATAAGCCGATCCTTCTTTTGTAGTTGTTTCAGCGCTATCTATTTTAGTAATTTGGCCTTTTAACAGAAGTGGTTTGGGACCATCTTGATTGGCTTTAAATCGAATTTTTTGTCCGGTTTTAATGCCGTTCATTTTATCAGTTGGGACATAAAAGTTGGCTGTTAATTTTGTGTTAGCTGTAAGATTGGGGTAGATTTCAGCAATTTCTGAACCACTTTGTAGATACTTTGTTTGTGTTTTATTGTTTGGTACATGGAGCACTCCGTTAGTTGGAGCTAGGATTTCTTGATTGAGCATGTCGGTATCAATATTTTTTGATTGTCCGTTTAATTCAATGTTTGTATCTTGTAGGTTGCTGATCTCATTATTAATATCCGCAAGTGTTTTCGCTTTAAGGGAGCTTTCCTTGTTAGTTAGGGATTGGTTAGCCCGGTAGAGATCATTATTTTTTTTCTGTGTGTTTTCATTGCCAGCTGAAATGTCAGCATGCTCTTGTGCTGATGAGTTTTGTAAGTCAGCTAATTGCGCTTGATAATCGTCAAACTGATCAGCATAGCCATAATTATCATTACCATTGAATAAGTTTTGATTTGTTTGGACACTTTGTTTGAAAGTATTTAAAGCAGCTAATTTAGCAGTGGTTTTATTAAGCTTAGCGTTGTTTACAGTTTCTGCATTTTTAGGGTCACGTTTATCGAATTCAACAAGGGTGTCACCTTTTTGAACGTGCTTACCCTCTTTGAGGTTATTTTTAGTGACCGGATTGTTGCTAGGTGATTGTATGACTGCTAACGTTTTTTCAGGTTCAATCGATCCTACAGATTTGACGACAATTTCTTTCTTAGTAAAACACATAAAAAGAATTAAGAGGATTAGCCCAATAACGATCGGCCAGATTAATTTAGTTGTAAAGGTGCCATAACGTCGATTATAAAATTCAGAACTTTCAAATTGATTATCATCTAACATAAATTACCTCAATCTTATTTCTGAACTAGGTTAGTATAAGCAGCATTGTTTCCGAGCAGCTGATCATGTGCACCATCAGCCACAATTTGACCATGATCAAGCATGACTAAACGCGGGACCCGTTCGGCAATGGTTAAACGATGAGCAACGAAGATAATTGTCTTATCAGAGAGAGCCATTAAATTATCAACGACATTCTTTTCTGTAAGTAGGTCTAAATTACTGGTGGATTCATCTAAGATCAAAACTGGAGAATCCGTTAATAGAGCTCTGGCTAGTGAAATACGTTGTCGCTGACCACCCGAAAGGCTTCCTGCTTCAGAAATTTCTGTCTCAAAGCCTTGAGATAAGACTTCTATATCTGTTCTAATTTCAGCAATCTCCGTCGCTTTAAGCACATCATCAAAGGTAGTTCCTGGCTTAGCACCTAGTAACAGATTATCAATGACCTTTCCTGTGAAAATATGTGGTTCTTGGGGCACATAAGTAATGATTTCACGTAACTTTTGTTTATCTATGTTTTGAATATTAGTGTTATTTAAGGTGATTTTACCGTCATCACGAGATAAGTCATAAAAACGGACCAATAGTTTAGCTAGGGTTGATTTACCGGAACCACTAACCCCGACTAGGGCTAACTTTTCATGGCTAGTAATTGTTAAAGAGAGCCTGTCTAAAACGGGCTTATTGTATTGATATTCAAAAGAAACGTTATTGAAGGCTAAAGCAATGTCATTATCAACTTTAATGGGTAAAGTGGTTTGTCCATTTTCTTTAAATTCAGATGGGACCTCAAAGACTTCATTCAAACGATGAGCGGCCACAATGGCAGATTGGATTTTGCTTTGTAGGTCGATAATTGACTGCAGTGGGTCTGTAAAATATCCCAGCAAAGCATTAAAGGCCATGAGCTGACCAACGCTTAGTTTATTTTGCATGACTAAGTTAGCACCATACCAAAGAACTAGGACTTCGAAGATTAACTTTAAGCCGTCTTTAATGGCTTCTTGAATTGAGGTTAGACGAGAAGTTTTAAAAGAGCGCTTTAGGAATTGCACGTAATCTTTATCGACCTTATTATAGCTGTTTTCTTCAGCACCTAAAGCTTTAATGGTTTCCATACCATTAAGACTTTCGATAATTGAGGACTCTAAGCTAGCACCTGATTTCATTTCGTCCATATTGTAACGATGGAATGGTTTGGCAAATAAGTACATCACAATAACATACAGTGGAATGGCTAGGACTGAGATAAGGAACATATCCGCATTATAAGCCAATAGGACTACTGCCATAATGAGCACAATGCCAACATCAAGTAACATAGAAAGAATAGAGCTAGCAACGGCCTCAATAATGGTATTGGCGTCGTTAAAACGTGATGTGAGTTCTCCTACACGTCTTGTATAAAAAAAGTTCATGGGTAATTCGAATAAATGCTTAACGTATGACAAAATTAAATCAATTGATAGTCGTTGTCCCAATACAATTAGTAAATATTGCTGTACATAGTTCATAATTTGTTGAAATACATAAGCAGTGATTAAACCGACTGCCATAATACTTAACGTAGTGAACATACCATTGGGGATATAGTCATCAATCAATATCTGTAAGAAGTATGATCCCGCAATGCTAATTAAGGTCACAATTAATGAAGCGGCAACGATATTCGCAACAAGGCCTTTTTGCTTAAAAATAATGGGAAAGAATGATTTGAAGCCGGCTTGTTTATCAGTATTAGGCTTGAATTCTGGGCTAGTTGCAAAAAATAGTGCAACACCTGTCCACTGTTCAGAAAACTGTTTATAAGACATTTTTTTCTGTTTAACATCTGGATCTGGATCAGCAATATAGATGTGATGTTTTGTTGCCTTGTAGACTACGTAATAATGCTCTAGAAGCTCATCATCTTCAGGCTTTAAGACGTGGACAATAAAAGGGTAAGGAATGTCTTTATAGTCATCAAATAGAGTCATATCTGCTTTGATAGCTTTTGTTTCAAATCCAAGTTTCTCAGCAGCTTTTTTAATACCTAAAGCGGTTGACCCATCTAAACTAGTTTTTTCTAACTCTCTAATTTTTGAAATTGATATGTTGTGACCAAAAGTCTCAGATATCATGGCTAAGCAGGCAGCACCACAGTCACGTTCATCGACTTGAGAAATGTAATGAAATTTCAAAACGAAACTCCTTCTATATGGTGTTTTTTAATTAAATATTGGTTGTACTATATAAATAATAGCGTTTTAAAAATGAATATTAAAGCATTTAATTGTACTGATAGAAATGTTTTTAAATTATTTGAAATAAAACGTTTTAATAATTTGCATTCAAAAAATCAAGTGATAATATATGTGTTGTAAACAGATGCCATATTTAAGATAGAATTGAGGTGGTTTATGATGAACGATAAAGTAATTTCGATGCAAGGGTTTGAATTTATGTCGGATAGTCAACTTAACACAGTGGTTGGTGGTCGAAAGAAAAAGTGGAGAAAGCCATATCCAGGATATCATGTAGTAGATGCTGTTTGGAGTTTCGGTCGTGGATTTTTGGGAATTTAATTAGTCGAGTTTTATGTAAAGGGGCTATTATTATGAGTAATAAATTTTCTACATTGGATAAATTTGATGCTATTGAGAATGCTAAATTAAATAACGTTAATGGTGGGTTTAATCGATTAGCCTATCAACTTGGAAGTGATGCAGCTGCTTTTTTGGGAGCTATTGGACGTGTTAAAGGTGTTCGTCGAGCTGTTCGTCGCCGTCGTCGTCACTAAAATGTTTTTAAAAGAAGCCCACGGACTAAACGGAACGTGGGCTTTATCTTTATTAAGGGAATGAATGTATGGATCAACTGAAGATTAAAAATCTCCGTAGTTTAGTTATTGGAATATTGTTAAGTATATTTGGACTTTCAGTAGAGTGTAATATATATAATATGGAATTCCTTAATAGTATAAATTGGTTCCTCCCGTTAATTACTGGGTTATTAGCGTTATTGATAATTTTTGGAAAAAATCCTCTGATGCAAATGCTACGACCAATGCAAAAAGGTTCTATAAAAGTAGTTTTTATATTGTTGTCGATTTCATTTGGTATAACATTATCAATGTTGTTAGTTTTCATACTCATTCATATAGATATTAATCCAAATGCTTCAAAGGTAGTTATGGATGGACAAAGTACAATTGAAAACATGGTATATGACTTCCAATCTATATTTACGATATTAGGTGAAGAATTTAGTATGGCAGCATTGATTCTACCAATTGTATGTATATTAACTAATAAAATAGGGAATCATAATGCATGGATTATAGCTAATATTTTAGGCTGTTTATTTTTCTTTGTATTTCATCTTCCTGCTTTTGGATTTAGTTATACATCGGCTATTATTGTTGGACTAACTAGATATCCTTTTACATTAGCTTGGAAGAAGACCGATTCCTTACGTGGTGGAATTTATGTTCATTTATTGTATGATGGAATATTAATGATACCTAGTTTGATATAGATTTTTTATTAGGGGGAAGACATATGGTTGATAATGTTTTACAGTTGGTGGGCTTTATAGGTGTGCTTTTGTTGACGGTAAATATTAATAAGGTGTTTAACTATTTAAAGTTATGGCAAAAAGTAGGTTTCTTTTTAATCTGGATAGGTGTAGCTGGAGATTTTATTTTCAGTTTTTTGCAAGGATTTTTACATTAATGAATTAGGTTGAGTAATAATAATTTAAGAGAGAAGTATATTATGAATAATAATTTGAATGTAGTAAATAAATTTGAACATTTGGAAGATGATAAATTAATCAATATTAACGGTGGACGGAATAAGTTAGCCTACAATATTGGAAAGACCATTGGCCGAATTATTCGACGTGTTCGCTAATAGATTTGAATAAGTCTATTTACTTAATGAACATGAGAAAAGAACAAATGGGAAGATTGATAGTTTTGTATATAATGATCCGTTTGGAGAAGGTGAGTGGTTAAAGTTCACTACGGGGAAATATAATTACAAAACAGATGTTGCCTTAGTTCAACATAAAGGTACATATGTACGACAAGTGAAAATTGTTGACGAAAATGATATACCTAAGGATACGCAGTCACAATTGAGTAATCACTATGAAAAGTACAATTCAAAAACATACAGTAATCGTGTGAATAAGAATGTAGCGTGGTGGCCATTTAATTAGGTATACCAAAGTGACTTTACACAACGTTGAAATTAAATGGTGTAATTAAAAAATTTATATAGAAGAATCACTCTTCATAAGTCATAATGTCACCAGGCTGGCAATTTAACGCTTTACACAAGTTTTCTAAAGTTGAAAAGCGGATGCCTCTACCTTTACCATTTTTTAGAATTGAAAGATTAGCGGGTGTAATACCGATCATTTCTGCTAAATCTTTAGATTTCATTTGACGTTCTACTAATAGTTTATCTAAATTAATTTTAATCATAGTTATATACCTTCTTTTAAATTACTTCATCGACATCTTCTTGTAGGTTGAATCCATATTTAAAAGCCACATAGACAAGATAACTAAATGCCCAGAATACAGTAGGCAGAGCAATTGATAGTAATGCGTTTCCAAGAGCCGGTCCAAATGGATATTGTTCATGTATACCTGAAACAAATAAAAATACTAGTTCAATGGCTAAGTAAGAGCCAGTATATATTAAAAATGATTTTAGTTGAATGATATTATAGGCATTGAAAAACGAATTTTTTTTGACGGAATTTGAAAACTTCCTAAGACAGTTATAAATAAAAATTAGCAAAATAGAAGTTATTAAATTGATAAAACTTGAAAATAGTGCAAATCCTGTATTTTGTGATAATCCTTGCTTAGATATATGAACTATATCAACGCAAAAACTCCCAAAATATGCCACCGTACTGATCAACATGCTAAACATAGCGAACCATGCTACAAATACTAATGCATTAAGAATTACTTTTGTCGTTTTATTCATGATAATAAAATCTCTCTTTCTTGCTGTTTAAGATTATTTTTTTATTGTAAAACAGAAATTTATTATTGTAAATGTTTTTTTGATATTGATTAACGGTAAGACTTAAAATAAATGGTAATAAATTATAATACGATTAATGGAAATTAGTTATAAAAATATAAACAGTGGAAGTTAGGATATATTAATGAGTTTAAATATGTATTTAATTCTATCTTTTGAAAGTGATATACTATATTAGAAATGTACGCTTCCAATAATTGATAGAGGCATATAGATATGGTTAAAAAGATTTTTAACGATTTTTTGTATAGTTTAGGGATTGTTTTTTTAGTGATCTTAGTTGCTTATCTGTTTGGCGTGGATGTTAAAATTATTTTTACGAGCAAGGAAGTAATTATTGCCTGCTGCGTGTTAATGCTTATCGCTGTTACTGGAGGAGAATATAAAAAAGCTAAAAAGAAGGCGAAAGCACTTTAAAAACAACTTATATCAGGTATACCAAAGCCAGTTAACATAATCCCAATTACCTTGAGTTGTCCCGTTGATGGGGTTAAACTACCCTTGTGAAGTTCCCCCACTTCACAAAGTCAAAAAAGCCCGTTCAGCTCGTTTCACAAACGTCCTAAACGGGCTTTTTTCACAATCTAGACCACTTGGTCATTAAGTGTGTTCCAGTGTGTTCCAAGGAATAATATTTTACTATTATTCCTTGGAACATGTTATAATGAGGACATACAAAAAGGCACTAGGTAGTGTGAGTACCCAGTGCCAACAAGACTTGAGTGTAATATGCGTTAACGACTATTCATTTGAATAGTCGTTTTT
>NZ_JAFBEO010000010.1 GCF_016908785.1 Weissella uvarum | reverse complement strand
CACCTGTTCCCATACCGAACACAGAAGTTAAGCTCAATAGCGCCGAAAGTAGTTGGAGGATCTCTTCCTGCGAGGATAGGACGTCGCAATGCGTACTGGACGATTAGCTCAGCTGGGAGAGCACCTGCCTTACAAGCAGGGGGTCACAGGTCCGATCCCTGTATCGTCCATAACAAAGGTTACCCTGCTGCTAGTCGGTAGGGTAACCTTTTTGATTATAAACATCTTATCTAACCAATTGCATAAGAATTTGCTATACTTGATGGTATGATGATTGAATTGCCACGGCAATTTAAAGAGAGGACTTAGGATGGTTGAAGATTACGCAGTAAAATATGAGCTTCTGCATGTTGAAAAACATACTGGAGCGCGATTGGGTAAAATTACAACACCCCATGGTGAAGTAATGACCCCAATGTTTATGCCGGTGGGAACACAGGCAACAGTCAAAAATGTGTCACCACGAGAATTAAAGGAAATTCATTCACAATTCATTTTGGCAAATACTTATCATTTGTGGTTACGCCCAGGTGATGAATTGATTGCGCAAGCCGGTGGGTTACACAAATTTATGGATTGGGATGGTCCTATTTTAACTGACTCAGGTGGATTCCAAGTTTGGTCTCTTTCACAGCATAATAGTATCAGTGAAGAAGGTGTGACATTTAGAAATCATTTGAATGGTGAAAAAATGTTTTTGTCTCCTGAAGTTGCCATGCGGATTCAAAATAATTTAGGATCTGACGTGATGATGCAATTGGATGAGGCAATTCCTTACTTTGAGAGCTACGACTATGTCAAAAATTCAGTAGAACGAACGTCACGTTGGGCGGAACGAGCTATCGCAGCACATAAACGTCCTGAGGATCAAGCACTCTTCGGAATTGTACAGGGAGCGGGGTTCAAACAACTACGTAAACAATCTGCTGAAGATTTAGTTTCATTGGATTTGCCAGGTTATGCAGTTGGAGGCCTATCAGTTGGTGAATCAAAAGAAGAAATGAATCGTGTGTTAGACTTCACGGTGCCTTGGTTGCCTGAGAATAAGCCACGCTACTTGATGGGTGTGGCTGCGCCAGACTCATTAGTTGATGGCGTCATTCGAGGAATCGATATGTTTGATTGTGTCTTGCCAACACGGATTGGTCGAAATGGTACCCTAATGACAAAACATGGTCGAATTGTGATTACAAATTCAAAGTATAAGGACGACTTTTCATTAATTGATCCTGATTTGGATGACTATGGTTCAACCCACTTTACAAAAGCTTATTTGCATCACTTATTTAAGGCTAATGAGTTGTTAGGTCAAAATATTGCCAGTGTGCATAATCTACGTTTCTTGTTGAAGTTGATGGAAGATATGCGGACAGCAATTGCTGAGGATCGTTTGCTCGACTTTAGGGCTGAGCTAATGGAAAATTATGGCTATAATAAGGCCAATGCACGCTTGTTTTAAAATTAAGAAATTTATCGAGGTAGAGAAATGAATAGTTCAATGCTTATTATTTTATTAATCATCGTTTTGATGTACTTTATGATGATTCGTCCACAACAAAAAGCCCAAAAGAAGCAAAAGGAAATGTTGTCAAACATTCAACCTGGAACAGAAATCGTGACAATCGGTGGTTTACACGCGACTGTTGTATCAGTTAGTGCTGATCACAAGACCGTTTCACTTGATGCCGATGGCTCATTTTTGACATATGATATGGCAGCAATTCGGTCAGTTGTTTCAACTAAAGACGCTGTTAATGAAAAGGTTGAAGCCTTGAAGGGTGTTCAAGAAGAAGCTGAGGACACTGCCGAGAATATGGCTGAAGATGTTTCAGAAGCTAAGGCAGACGCACAAGCTTCAATTGAAAACGCTACTAAAGATATTCAAAATGATACTGAATCTGAACTTGCTGATGACAAGAATCGGGAAGCTAATCAAGTAGATTCAACAAATACGCCAAGTGAGAAGTAAACGAGAGGATTCAAAGCACAGTCTTTGAATCCTTTTTATTAATCTGTAAGGTGGGTAATCTGATGGAAACATTTTTGGAATTCCCGTTAAAATTAGAAACAAACCGAAAAATACTACATGTCGATATGGATGCATTTTACGCTCAAATCGAAATTCGAGATAATCCGGCTTTAGCTAATCAGCAAGTAATCATTGCTCGGGATCCTCGACGTAATGGAGGAAAAGGCGTTGTCGCCACGGCTAATTATAATGCAAGAGCAAAAGGGGTTCACTCGGCGATGAGTGCCGCTGAAGCGCTTGATTTAGCGCCTAAAGCTGTGTTTATTACGCCTAACTTTACAAAATATCGTGAGGCTTCGCATCAAGTTCACGATATTTTTCATGAATTTACGGATAAAATTGAACCAGTTGCCTTTGATGAGGCCTATCTTGATTTATCTGATCGCACAGAGAATCTGGTGGCGTTAGCACATCGGATGCAACAGAAAATTTATGATGAATTACATTTAACTTCATCTGTTGGAATCTCATTTAATAAGTTTTTAGCAAAGTTAGCTTCTGAACACAATAAGCCGGTCGGCCTAACGGTCATTCGACCTGAGGATATTCGACCGTTTTTAGATGCTGAACCAATTGAGTCCATTCGTGGGGTTGGAGCAAAAACAGCAGAACGAATGCGAGAACTTGGTGTCCAGACCGGGGCAGATTTATATCAGATGTCGCAAGATGAACTCATAAGTGAATTTAATCGACAGGGTTTTGAACTTTATGAGCGAATTCGGGGGATTGATAATCGCCCCGTGATGTATGAACGACAACGCAAGTCGATTGGGAAAGAACATACGTTTAACCCGTTGATTCGTTCTGAAGACGAAACCTTGGCGGAAATAAAAATTTTGGCGAAAGAAGTTACAGAAGCACTAAGTCGACAAAAGATGCATGGCCAAACCCTGGTTTTAAAGTTACGTGATGAGAATTTTAATACTGTGACACATCGCATGACGCAAAATGATTTTATCGATAATGATCCAGTTGTATTGAATCGGATTGCCAATGATTTATTAGAAGAGGCCGGAGGATTTCGACAGCCATTACGTTTAATTGGGTTAACGATGACTAATCTAACACCTTTGGCATTTGAAAATATTGCCTTGAGTTTATACGAGTCGTAGGCTAGGCTATGGTATACTTAAAGTTAACGAAAAAAAGGGAATGAATATGACAGCACAAACACAAATTTTGGCACAAATTAAACAAGCAGATACAATTATTATTCATCGGCACCAGCGCCCTGATCCAGATGCCATTGGATCACAAATGGGATTGGCTGAATTAATCCGAACATCTTTTCCAGAAAAGACCGTTTATACTGTGGGAAAACAAGCCCCTAGTATGGCTTGGATGGGCGAAATGGATCAAATTTCCGATGATGTCTTTCAACGAGCATTGGTCATTGTGACTGATACTGCAAATGAACCACGTGTTGATGACCAACGGTATATTGAAGGACGTACTTTGGTTAAAATTGACCATCATCCAAATGATGAACCATACGGTGATTACTCCTGGGTCGATACAACTGTGTCATCTTCGTCAGAATTAATTTATGATTTTTATCAAGAGTTTTCAGATGAACTAACTTTATCAGATGCTGGAGCCGCAGATTTATATGCAGGGATTGTTGGCGACACTGGTCGTTTTCTATATGCTTCTGATACAGCGACGATGGCCGCTGTATCAGGGCTAATGAAGTTCGATTTTGACTGGAATAAGATTAATCAATCAATGGATACAATTTCACCTGAAGCAGCTAAGGTATCGGGATATGTCTATGAGCATATGACCCTAACTGACTCAGGGTTCAACTACATTATTTTAACTAATGAAATTCTTGACAGCTTTGATTTAGGTGATTTTGGCACATCATTTATTGTACCTTTGATGGGTAAAATTAATGTTGCTAAAGCATGGGCTGTATTTGAACAACAGGATGAAGGTTTTTATCGTGTTCGGTTACGTGCCCGTAACATTCCAATTAATGGGATTGCTAAGCGTCATGGTGGTGGTGGTCATCCACTTGCATCAGGTGCGATTGCCCAGAACGATGAAGAAGTCCAGGAAATTATTAAAGAAGCAGATCAATTATTAAAGGAGCACGCCAATGGCTAAATTTACCGATTATCACTTGCGCGATGAGTTATATCAAGCGCTTGATGATATTCATTTCGAGACGCCTACACCCGTTCAAGCCCGCTTAATCCCAGTGATTTTGCAAGGTCGTTCAGTAGTGGGCCAATCACAAACAGGTTCTGGAAAGACGCATGCCTTTTTGTTACCGATTTTTCAAAATGTGGATCCAACGCAAAACCAAGTGCAAGCAGTGATTACCACACCATCTCGTGAATTAGCACAACAAATTTATCAAGCGGCCAAACAATTGGCCAGTCATTTTCCTGAGGATGCCGCACCACGCTTAGGCCTTTTTGTTGGGGGAACTGATAAAGCACGCCAGGTTAACCAATTAAAGAGTAATCAACCACAAATTGTGATTGGAACACCTGGTCGGATTAAAGACTTGTATCAAAGTGGTGACTTGGCGATTCATACAGCCAAAACTTTGGTTGTCGATGAAGCTGATATGACATTAGATATGGGATTCTTGAATGATGTTGATGCTATTGCGGGAGCAATGCCAGAAGATCTACAAATGTTGGTCTTCTCAGCAACGATTCCACAAAAATTACAACCATTTTTGAAGAAGTATCTTGATAATCCAGTTGTCGAAGAGATTCCAGTTGAAACGGTTATTTCATCAACGATTCAAAATGTGTTGATGGATACTAAAGGAAAAGCTAAAGATGAATTGATTTATAATCTTTTGACGATGGGCAATCCTTATATGGCTTTGGTCTTCACCAATACCAAGGAGCGAGCACATGAACTAGCACGCCAATTGAAGGAACGTGGACTTAAGGTTGCTGAAATTCATGGTGGTATTCAGCCCCGTGAGCGTCGCCGGACAATGCAACAAATTCAACGTCTAGATTATCAATACGTTGTAGCTACTGATTTAGCTGCCCGTGGAATTGATATTCCTGGGGTCTCATTGGTTATAAATGATGGCATTCCTAATGACTTGGAGTTCTTTATTCACCGTGTGGGTCGAACTGGCCGAAATGGTGCATCAGGGACAGCGATTACCTTGTATACGCCCGATGAAGATGAAAAGGTTTCTGAAATTGAAAAACTTGGGGTAAAGTTTGAACCGATGACTTTGTCAAAGGGTGAACTAAAACCTGCTCCTGATCGTCGTCGCCGTAAGCAACGAACGAAGTCAACGCAAAAGTTGGACCCAACTATGATTGGGATGGTTAAGAAGAAGAAGAAGAATGTTAAGCCAGGTTATAAGCATCGGATTAAGAGTGAAATCGAACGAGATGCTCGTAACAAAAAGCGTATCGAAGAACGTGAACATATGCGTGCAAAGCGTAAGGCAAATAAAACTCGTTAAACGGGAAGCTAATGACTCAGAGATGAGTGGTTAGCTTTTTTTGTTGAAATTGCGTTCAAAACGCTTGTTTTACTAAAAACATTTGTGTAAAGTAGATTTTAGTAAAAATTAATGGGAAGCAGTGACTTTCCAATTGGAGGCTTTTTAATGCAATTACAGAAATTAACGAAACAACAAAAATGGGTTATGGGTTCAATGTCTTCAGGCTTCATGCTGGAGAATATGGATGTGATGTTTGTATCCTTTGCCTTGAGTTCAATGATTGCAGACCTCCATTTGAGTGGCGGACAAGCTGGTTGGATTTCTTCAATCACGAATATTGGTATGTTAGTTGGTGGGGTAATCTTTGGTTTAATTGCCGATCGGATTGGGCGGATTAAAACTTTCAACTATACAGTGCTATTGTTTGCGTTAGGGACGACTGCGATGTCGTTTGCAAACCAGATCGAACTTATTTATGTCCTCCGTTTTATTACAGGTTTAGGAGCTGGTGGTGAATACGGGGTGGCCATGGCTTTGATTGCTGAAAACTTTCCCAAGAAGCAGGTTGGCAAGGTATCGTCAATTGGTGCAGTTGGTGGCCAATTAGGAGCCATGCTGGCAGCGATTGCAGCGGCAGTGATTCTCCCTGGTAATCATTGGCATGCCCTCTTCCTATTGGGACTAATTCCGGTTGTCTTGACATTATTTGTGCGACGGCATGTTAAAGAAACACCGCGTTTTGCAAAAGATCAGCCCGAAAAGGCTTCATTAGCATTATTATTCAATACGCCTAAGCGCTTTTATACCACTTTGGCCTTGATGGTGATGGCCGTTGTCCAAATTGCTGGATATTTTGGCATGATGAATTGGTTGCCAACGATGATGCAGCATAAGTTAGGCTTGTCAATTTCAGGATCATCAATTTGGATGGTTGCCACGATTGCAGGTATGTCAGTGGGGATGCTGGTGTTTGGAAGTATTCTAGACAAGTTTGGACCACGGGTCGCGTTTGGTGGCTTCTTAATTGGTTCAGCACTGATGGTATATGGATTAACCTTAGCTCACACGATGTGGACCTTAGTATTGGCAGGAGCGATGGTTGGCTTTTTCTCAAATGGTATGTTTGGTGGCTATGGCGCAGTGATTTCAAGTTTGTACCCTGAAGAAATTCGGGCAACAGCTAATAATGTCATCATTAATACTGGGCGTGCAATCGGTGGCTTTTCATCAGTAATTATTGGTATGCTGATGGCTCACCACACTATGAGTTTTATCATGGGCGGTTTATCAGGAATGTATCTCATTAGTTTCGTGGTGATGTTAACAGTTCCTGGTTTAAAACAATATTTGGCAAAATAAGCGGATATACGCGTAATAAAAATTTAAGAAAATCGCTCACATTTTTGTTGGGTTATGCTATAATATCCTTTGAGGATTAGGATTTTCTAATTAGAACTAGAGACGTTACGGTTGGTGGAAGTAACGCTAAATTAAGTCCTAGCTACCTCCTTTGAGTTGTTTACGAAAGTAAACCGTATATCGGCGTTAACGAGTTATAAGAGGTAATGATAACAGATAATCATTGCAAGCGAAGTGGTACCGCGTTTGAGCGTCTTCGATTTGCAATGGTTACCTGTTTTTTTATTTTAAAAGAAAGAGGCGAATTTCAAGATGAAAGAATTATCATCAGCTGAAACACGCGATATGTTTTTGCGTTTTTTTGAAAGTAAGGGGCACAAAATTGAGCCATCTCAATCTTTGATTCCAAAAGATGATCCAAGTTTGTTGTGGATTAACTCAGGTGTGTCAACTTTAAAGAAGTACTTCGACGGAAGTGTGACGCCTGAAAATCGGCGGATGACGAACGCCCAAAAAGCAATTCGTACAAACGATATTGAAAATGTCGGACATACTGCCCGCCATCATACTTTATTTGAAATGATGGGAAACTTTTCAATTGGAGATTATTTCAAAGACCAAGCGATTCCATGGGCCTGGGAACTATTAACGAGCCCTGATTGGTATGATATGGATCCTGATAAGTTGTATGTCACGGTATATCCAAACGACGAAGAGTCAAAACGGATTTGGTTGGATACAGTTGGCCTTCCAAAGGATCATCTTTATGATGAACCTGATAACTTCTGGGATATTGGAGAAGGACCTTCAGGACCTGATTCTGAAATTTTCTATGATCGTGGTGAGAAGTATAACGCTGATGATCCAAATGAAAATTATCCTGGTGGTGAAAATGATCGTTACTTGGAAATTTGGAATATTGTCTTTTCACAATATAACCACTTGCCAGGTTTAACTGATAATAAGGATTATCCTGAATTACCACACAAAAACATTGATACGGGAATGGGTCTTGAACGAGTTGTATCTGTTTTCCAACATGCAGATACGAACTTTGAAACTGACTTATTCTTGCCAATCATTCATGCAATTGAAAAAATGAGTGATGGTAAGCACTACGGTGACTCAGAAGACTTAGATGTTTCATTTAAGGTGATTGCTGATCACGCTCGTGCTGTGACCTTTGCCATTGGCGATGGTGCACTACCTTCAAATGAAGGTCGTGGTTATATTATTCGTCGTTTGCTCCGTCGTGCAGTTGTGCATGGACGTCGCTTAGGAATCAACCAAGTCTTCCTTAAGGATTTGGTACCGGTTGTCGGTGAAATTATGCAGTCATATTATCCTGAAATTTTGGAGAATGCAGACTACATCGCCTCAATCGTTGAAAAAGAGGAACTTCGTTTTAATAAGACTCTTACTGCCGGTTTGCAATTACTTGGTGAAGTGACCAAGGATGCAAAGGAACATGGTGGCGTGATTGATGGTAAAGTGGCCTTTAAGTTGTACGATACGTATGGTTTCCCACTTGAATTAACGAAGGAAGAAGCTGAAGATCAGGGGCTTACTGTTGATGAAGATGGCTTCAACCAAGAAATGCAAGCACAACAAGAACGTGCACGCTCTGCTCGTGGTAAGCAAGCTTCAATGGGCATCCAAGATAGCTTATTAACTGATTTGCAAACTGATTCTGCTTATGTCGGCTGGACTGATTTAGATGTGACTGATGCGGTATTGGCAGACATTATTGTTGATGATCAATTGGTTGATTCAGTTGAAGATGGCAAAGCGACGTTGGTCTTCGATCGGACACCATTCTATGCTGAAATGGGTGGACAGGTTGCTGATCGCGGTTGGATTATGGACGAGAATGGTGAAGAAGTTGCTGAAGTCCTAGATGTCCAAAAGGGACCTAATGGCCAACATTTGCATACGGTAAGTGTTGAAAAGCCATTGTCAGTTAACTCAGCCTATCATTTGATTGTAGATGAAGCATATCATGCCGCTGTTTCTAAGAATCACACGGCGACACACATGTTGGATCAAGCAATCCGTAACATTTTGGGAAATCGTTCAACTCAAGCTGGTTCTTTGGTTACAGCTGATGGCTTACGGTATGACTTCAACTATAATGAACCAGTGCCTGCTGACAAGTTGCAAGAAATTGAAGATTTGATTAATCAAAAGATTATTGAAAATCTACCTGTTTCTTGGCTAGAGACTGACAAAGAAAGCGCCGAAAAAATGGGTGCAGTTGCCGAGTTCTCAGAAAAGTATGGCGATAAAGTTCGTGTGGTATCAATCGGTGATTTCAATTCAGAATTTGACGGTGGTACACATGCTAAGTCAACGGTTGAGTTAGGCATGTTTAAAATTGTTAGTGAACAAGGAACTGGTGCTGGTGTACGCCGGATTGAAGCGGTAACTGGTCAAGGAGCCATGAACTTGTTTAAGCAACACGATGCTTGGTTGAATCAAGCAGCTCAACAAGTTAAGGCTCCACAACTTTCACAAGTTAATGAGAAGATTGAAAATCTTCAAACTAATTTGAAGGAAGCTGAACATCAAGCAACGGCCCTTGAGCAAAAGTTAGCAAGTCAAAGTGCCACAGCTGCCTTTAGTGACGTACAAACGGCTGGTAAGTACAGCTTAATTACGAGTGAGCTATCGGTTGAATCAATGGATGGTTTACGTACGGCTGCTGATACTTGGAAGCAAACGATGCCATCAGATGTCTTGGTATTAGCTGCTAAGGTTGGCGATAAGGCTAACTTGTTAGTTGCTGTTAACCCAGAAGCGGTTCAAGCAGGAATTAAGGCCGGTGACTTAATTAAGGTGATTGCGCCAGCCATTGGTGGTGGCGGCGGTGGTCGTCCAGACATGGCTCAAGCCGGTGGGAAGAATCCTGATGGGATTCAAAAGGCTTTTGCTGATGCCAAAAGCTGGTTAGCTGAGAAGTAAACAGCTTCACGGGACAAACGAAAGGAGTTTGTAATGAGTTCAGAAAACACAACTTTATTTAATTTGAATTTTAATGAGGATCATGATGTGCGTAAGATGCTGGAGACAGTGTATGATGCACTTGCAGAAAAGGGATATAACCCAATCAATCAGATTGTTGGATATCTGATTTCTAATGATCCTGCCTATATTCCTCGTGTTAATGATGCACGTAATTTGATTCGTAAGTTTGAACGCGATGAGATTATTGAAGCATTGGTCAAGTACTATTTGGGGAAGTAATGGGTAGAATATTAGGTTTAGACGTTGGTTCAAAAACGGTTGGAATTGCAGTTTCAGACCAATTAGGTTGGACAGCGCAGGGCGTGGAAATCATTCCAATTGATGAAGACAATGAAGAATTTGGATTAGATCGGATGGATGAGCTAGTTAATCAGTATCAACCAACTGGCTTTGTTTTGGGCTTGCCTAAGAACATGAATAATACATCTGGGCCGCGTGTCGATGCTGCGCGGGCATATGGCGATAAGTTAACCGCACGCTATGATTTGCCTGTTGATTTTCAAGATGAACGTTTAACGACAGTAGAAGCTGAACGCATGTTAATCGAAGAGGCTGATACATCACGGAATAAGCGGAAGAAAGTCATTGATAAGCTAGCAGCTGCGCTCATTTTACAAAATTATTTGGATCGTAAAGGTCCATTAGTTAAATAACGGAGGTAATCATCATGGATGACGAACAAGACGTAATTGCATTGACGAATGAAAATGGGGATGAAGAGTTATTTGAAGTACTTTTCACTTTCCACAGTGATGAATATAATAAAGACTACTTGATTGTTTACCCAGCTGGGGCAGACTTTGATCAACCTGTCGACATGTATCCATTTGTATATCACCCTGAAGAAGCTGAAAAGAGCACTGAAGGTGTGGTTGATCAAGTTGAAGATGAAGATGAATTGGCCATGGTTGAAGCTAAGTTGAACGAATTTATCGACGACTTGGAAGAAGCTGAATCAGATAAGAAGTAATCATATAAAAAAGGGTTGCCATTTTGGCAACTTCTTTTTTATATGGGAAACGGAGAAAACAATGGATAATCAAGAAGTCTACATGTTAACGGATGAAGATGGGAATGAACATGCCTTTATTGAGCTTTTCTCTTTTGATTCTGAAGATTTTGGTAAGTCATACATCGTATTAGTCCCACAAGAGGTTGAGGACGAAACAGATATGCCGGTACTGCCATTTAGTTTCAATAAAGATGATGAAGAAGGTGTCTTAAGCCCATTAGAAACGGATGCTGAATTCGACATGGTTGAAGAAGTTATGAACACAATTATGAATGATGATCAATTGTCTTAATGCCAAGAGCCACAAAATATTTGTGGCTCTTTTTTTGTGATTTTATTTAAGAAATGCCGTTCTTTATCTTGATCGAACTTGGTAAAGAAAGGATTTTGTAATGTTAGCAATTTGGATGGAAGTAAAGCGCTTAGCTAAGCAGTATCTTGATGTTAAAATATGTTTCATCATTAGTTTATGTGTTGGATTAGGAATTATTTTAGTACAAAATGCCAACAGTCAAATCATGCAAAAAGGGCCTACCAAACAAGTTCAATCAGTGAAAAGTCCCATACAATCAAAAAAGACTACTACAACACAAACCGTGCATGTGGACGTTAAAGGTGCAGTTTTACATCCAAAGGTTTATTCATTTAGAGAACCTGTTTTAGTGCAAGTAGCCATTGAACAAGCTGGTGGACTACTGAAAACAGCCGATGTACGTCAATTGAATTTAGCTCAAAAATTAGCAGATGGACAAATGATTTACGTACCTAAGCGTGGCGAGAAAATTCCAGTGGGTACGAATGGTGGTCAAGCACAGACTGGTGTTATTAGTAGTGCTCAAAACAATCCTTCAGAAGCGCGTAAATTTGATTTAAACCAAGTGACGGTTCAAGAATTACAAACAATACCGGGGATTGGGCCCAAAAAAGCACAAGATATTGTAAGTTATCGTGATCAGCAAGGGCCGTTCAAAGGTATTGATGATTTAAGACAAGTAGGCGGGTTCGGTGAAAAAACAGTTCAAAAGTTATCGGAATATTTTAACGCATGAGAGGCAGTTTAGCACACTTCGGTATATTTGTGATTGGCCTTAATTTAGTGAGTTACGGTCAAAATTGGTTTGGCCTTTGCTTTTTAGGTTATGGCCTATGTCTAATGGTCTGGTTTAGGAGGCAAAATTGGCGTTGGTGGTTAACGATTAGTTTATGTTTGTTAGCATTTTGGCTGTTTGTGCGTTCTCAAGTCATGGCTCCTTTGCAACATTTGAGTAAAAATGCGGTACAACACACATTGCTTATACATCTTGATCAATGTGATATCAAAAATAATCAGTTAAATGGTATTGCGTATGAGAGTTTGCGACATCAACCAGTTAGAATTTCTGTTCAACATTTGACGTCACAACAAAAGCAATTGATACAGCGGCATTTTGGCTATGTGGAAGTCAGTGGTGCCTTTCAGGTTGAAAAAATCCAAGCGGCTCGAAATTTCTATCAATTCAATCCAGCGCTTTATTGGTATGGGCGTGGTGTTGTTTGTCGTTATCGTACGCAAAGTTTAAAGCAAGTTCAACGACAAAATGTGTCAATTGGCAGTGGAATGTGGTGGCAAGCCTTAATTAAAAACAGTCATCTCGTCGCAGTACATTGGTTTGATGGATTACCCAGTGGCTTAAAAGACTATGCTGAGACACTTATTCTCGGGTATGTCCCAAATCATTTTTTTGACGAACACCAGGGATTACAAAAATTAGGTTTAATTCATTTGTTCAGTATTTCTGGATTTCAAGTCCAACTTTTAATGGTAGGGCTGACATTTATCTGTCGACGTCTGCGCTGGCTAAAAGAACAGCGTCTAATATTTTTGGAAGGGGTTTTAATTGTTTTTTGGTGTTTTGCACAAGAGGCTCAGGGATTAGTACGAGCTGTTGTAGCTGAAAGCTGTGTTAACTTATGTAAAATAAAACAAATTCGCTTAAACCGTTTTGATATATGGGGGATAACAGTCGTACTTAGCTTAAGTATCGTACCAGGTTTACTTTGCCAATTTGGCGGGCAGCTTACGTTTATTCTCAGTTTTGCAGCGTTATGGATACGTCGGTTACCTTCGTGGTTAGTTGTTGTTCATTTCAATTTGGCGATTTTACCTTGGCTTTTATGGCAGACTTTCGAATGGCATCCAGTTAGTTTGCTCGCTAATTTAATATTAGTCCCGATTTTTGCGTATACGATTGTTCCAATCGTCTTAATTGGCTTAGCTTCATATGGAGTGGGATGGTTGTCGTTAACCAATCTGATTGACAAGGGGTTGTTGGCATTTCAAAAAGTGCTCGAACAGATTGCACAGTTACCTGGAAATTGTGTTTTTGGAAAACCACCATTACTATTGATGGGTTTGCTTACAATAATCACTTTTGCCTATTTGATTTGGCATAACCACAAACTATTGATTGGTTTAATTGGAACCTATGCCTTAACAGGATTCATAATTCAAATCCAACAACATTCGCAGGTTGTATTTATTGATGTTGGGCAAGGGGATGCAACGTATCTTAAATTAGCTAATGGTGAGACGATGCTGGTAGATGTGGGGGGACGCTTGTCTTTTGGTCAAAATAAATTGGAGCAGATGACTCAAGCTAGATGGAGTGTTCAGCCGGTAATTAGGTATTTGAAAGCTAATGGCATTCAATCATTGGATTACTTGGTTTTAACGCATAAAGATGTGGATCATATTGGAAATTTGTCAGCTTTTCTAGCTGAATACTGCGTGCGAAAGATGATTGTGCCAGCTGGGATGGAAACATTACCCCAATTAACAGGTCATCGTCATCAACCAGAGATTGTTACGGTCATGGCTCATCAAAATTTGACGAACGGAATTACGGTACTTGCGCCTGACCATATCGGCTCGGGTGAAAATGCGGATTCAATTGCCTTGCATGTGGATTTAAACTGGGCATCAGTGATTTTAACAGGGGATTTGGACCAAGCTGGAGAGCAGCGAATCTTAAAACAGTTTGATTTACCGGCAACGACGATATTAAAATTGGGCCATCACGGATCGAAAACGAGTTCCAGCGCTGCGTTTATTGCTAAACTAAATCCACAAGTTGCAATTGTCTCAGCCGGTGAAAATAACCGTTACGGTCATCCACATGCAGAAGTTATAGAACGCTTAAAGACAAAGCAAGTCCAAATTTATCAGACGCCACAATGCGGCATGCTACGATTTAGAGCAACGGGAAATGGCCACTGGACCTTTGATTTCGCGTTACATCATCAGGATTAGACTTGTTTTTTCGGCGCGAGCATGTGATGATAAGTGATGCGAAAACAAGCTAGGCGAGGTTAAATCATGGCAATCAATTTAAAAGAGTTAAATCAACAAATAGATGCGCAACAGATTGCACCGATTTATCTGATTCAGGGAACTGATCACTATCTATTAGATTTAGTGCGTAAGCGTTTCGTTGATTTAATTGATGAACCTGATCGCGCACTAAATTTGGCTCAATTTGATATGCGCGAAATTGATTTAGCAACGGCTATTGATGATGCTCGCTCGGTGCCATTCTTTGGTGATCGACGGGTTGTATTGATTGAAAATGCTTATTTTCTAACTGGTGAAGTCGCCAAAAGTAAGCCGGAACATCATGTTGAAGAATTGATTGATTACATTAATCAGCCAGAACCACAAACCGTCCTTGTGATTATGGCACCATATGAAAAGCTAGATGGACGTAAAAAAGTAACCAAGCTGTTAAAGGAACGGGCAACATATTTATCATTTGGTGATTTTTCTGAAAAAGATGTGCGACAGATGGTGCAAGATAATCTATCGGCCGAAGGTTATGAAATTACATCAGATGCATTACAAACGTTAATTCAATATACTGATATGTCTGTAGCGGCGATAATGAACGAGTTGGACAAGTTAAAATTATATGCCTTCAATACTAAAAAAATTGATAAAAAGGCAGTCGATCAGCTAGTTACGCGAACTTTGAGTCAAAACGTGTTTGATTTAATTGATGATTTATTAAACCAAAAATTACGTGATGCGGTAGAGTTATATCATGAATTAATTTTAGCTGGTGAAGAACCATTGCGTTTACTTGGTGCAATGGTGGGGCAGTTTCGACTTTTATTACAAGTTAAGGTTTCAAAACAAAGTGAACAAGGGCTGGCAACGGCTTTGAAGGTTCATCCCTATCGAGTTAAGCTTGCTAAAAAGACCGTTCGACGCTACTCATATGATGCACTTGCTAATGCTTTTTTAGGGTTAGCTGAGATGGAAAAAGCACTTAAGTCAACTAGTAAAGATCCTGAAATGTTATTTGAACTCTTCGTATTGCGTTATCAATATGAGACAAAATCATAAATAATGCTTGCATTTGTTTGCTAACTTCGGTAGTATAGACAGGTGCTATTAAGCACACGACCTCATACGATGTCTGGCGGTTCACCGTCGTCTTACGTTGTATGTGGCGACTATAAAATATGAAAGGTGGATATCCAACATGGCTATTTCTGCAGAACGCAAGAATGAAATCATTAAGGAATTCGCACGTCACGAAGGTGATACTGGTTCAGTTGAAGTTCAAGTTGCAGTTTTGACTGCTGACATTAACGAATTAAACGAACACATGTCAGAACACAAGCACGATTACCACTCACAACGTGGTTTGATGAAGAAGATCGGTCACCGTCGTAACTTGTTGCGTTACCTACGTAATAACGACGTTCAACGTTATCGTGAATTGATCCAAAAGCTTGGATTGCGTCGTTAATTTTTATAAATCAACAGCGTACATTTTGACATATATCATCGGAGGAAAAAGCGATGCCAATTATTGAGTCATCAATCCAACGTGCCCGCTTAAACAAAGTTCAACGCGAGCGTAACGTTCAACAACTAAGTGCATACCGTACTGAAGTTAAGAAGTTCCGTAAAGCTGCTGAAGCTGGTGCAGACAATGCTAAGGAATTGTTTGCTAACGCATCATCTGCTATTGATCGCGCTGCATCAAAGGGCTTGATTTCTAAGAACAAGGCTGCTCGTGACAAGTCACGTCTTTCAGCTTTGTTGAACAAGTAATCAACATGCGTTAAAACACCCATCTTGGGTGTTTTTTTATTATTATAAAAACAAAAAGTGGACGTCCAAGTTAACCTGGACGTCCACTTTTTGTTATTTAGTATCGGATACTTTAATAATATTAGCATTGAACTGTGCGGCTGGTAATGCAATGTTACGAAGATGAAGCAGTAATAGAATTAGCCAGAAAAACACAAGGCCGCAGGCTAAAACTTCAAATCCAGTCAAAGATAAATAATCAAAGCGTTGGAAGATGATGTCTGATGCTAACAATAATCCAGCTACTGTATAAGATGTAACCATAAATTCATGGGTGGCGTGTGGTAAAAACCAACGAATACCAACAATCATGAGCAAAACCCATAACACTAATAATTGTGCAATTTGATCATGGGCAACGTGTGTCCAGCCTGGATTGTTAGGAACAGCACCAACACCAGCTAATGTTAGCGCAAGCATTGAGAATAACAATCTTAAAAAGAATAGCCGGCGGTTCTGTGAATAAGTCGCATGAAGCGCGGAAAAAAGATAATCAACGAGCGTCAACATAACTAAACCAGAAAAAATGAGTGTAAAATTGAAATACATGGCATTCTTAGCTTGTTCAGTTCCCAAATAACTGAAATTGTGTTGCCACCAATCAGGACTGCCGTTAGTCATCATCGAGAACAAAATACCACCAAATAATAGTGCAATTAAGGTATAGGTAATGGTTGAAAAGTTGACATCACGACCAGCGGCAATTAAAGCGTAAGTACACATACCAGTAATTAAGCCCACTAGAATCGAGGTGGTGTAAATATCTAATCTTAGGCCAATGAATGCATTTGAGAAAACCTTGAAGAAGAGTGCCAGAAAGGCAAATAGGATAATCATCGAAGCTAGGGTTAGAGTCAGAATGTGGCGCCATTTTAGTTCGACCATTTTATGTTTTCGTTGTTTAAAAAGGGTAATTAAAAATGATACACCGCCAAAAATAACGCCTAAATAAATCGAAGCTTGTGAAATTGATTTTTCCCCGTTTAATGGCACCGTATAAATTTTTTGGATATGAAATGAAATAAAAGCTAGAATGCCAGCAATTACTGAAGTAATTAAAAAGGTCCGAATGGAAGTTCGTTCATTTCGGTTTCCAATCGATTCACCTTGGAGCGTGATGTGCCCATTATTGAAAGTGGCAGTAACGTCTTCATCAGTGTTGATGTGATTTTTTTCAACCACTTCAGCTGGAATTTCAATATAATACTTTGCATGGTCTGCCATGTTTGACTTGCGTACTCCTAACGTCCAATCTACAAATAGCTAAAGCATTAGCTATACAATACATTTTATTATACAAGATAAATGCGTCTAAATAAAATCAAGCAGCAATATCTTTAAAAGAGTTAATTTTTTGTACAGAGATTAATCTGTTGGTCGGTGTGCTGATATGTGATATATTAGTAAATAAGAACATCAGAGTAGGAATGTGACAATTCCTGGAAAGAAAAGAATAGGAAAATTATGAGTACGAAATTAAATATTATGCCTTTTGGTGGCGTTCGTGAAAATGGTAAAAACATGTATGCCGTAACAGTGAACGATGCCATATTTATTTTAGATGCAGGTTTAGAATACCCAGAAAGTGACTTGCTTGGCGTCGATGTAGTAATCCCAGATTTCAGTTACTTAGTTGATAATCGTGACAAAATTGCCGGTGTCTTTTTGACACATGGACATGCTGATGCAATTGGCGCATTACCTTATTTGCTTAGTGAAATTCAAGTGCCTGTTTTTGGATCAGATTTAACAATTGAACTGGCTAAACTAGCAGTGGAAGCTGAACCTAATGCGGCTGGATTTGACGATTACCATGTTGTCCGTGGTAATACAGAAGTTGTGATGAATGATGTGACTGTTTCATTTTTTGAGACAACACACACAATCCCAGAATCATTAGGTATTGTTCTTGAAACGCCAGCTGGCCAAATTGTCTATACAGGTAATTTTAAATTTGATACAACAGCATCGCCATATTATCGAACAGATTTGGCTCGCTTGGCATCAATTGGAAGTAAAAAGGTATTAGCACTCTTAGCTGATGCTGCCGGAACTGCTAATGTTGGTGTTAACGCTCACGAGTCTGAAATTGCGGATTATATTTTAGAAACTTTCCGTGCTAATAAGCAAAGTCGGATTATTGTTGCGGCAGTAGCCTCAAATATTCAACGAATTCAACAAGTGATTGATGCTGCTTATAAAGTAGGGCGCAAAATTGTGTTGTCAGGACATGACTTAGAAAAAATTGTCCGGACAGCATTACGTTTGAAAAAGTTAACGCTACCGGTTCCTGAAAATGAAATGTTTGTTTCACTGAAGAACTTGAATAAGTTGGCACCTGAAGAAACTGTTATTTTGGAAACTGGTCGCATGGGTGAGCCAATTCAACATCTACAGCGGATGGCCCACGGGGATGATCGCAATATTCAAATTGGTGATGGCGATTTGGTCTTTATTGCGACGACGCCATCAACAGCAATGGAAGGTTACGTTGCACGCACACGTGATTTGTTGTTCCGCGCTGGTGCTAAAGTGGTGCAAATTTCAAATGATAAGAAATCATCAGGGCATGCCACGCATGACGATTTCCAACTATTGTTAAATTTGTTGAAGCCTGAAAATGTCATTCCAGTTCAAGGTGAATATCGGATGATGAATGCAGCTCGAAATGCTGCACTTGAAGTCGGATATGATGATGACCATGTCTTTATGTTGAAGAATGGTGATAAGTTGAATGCCCTTGATGATGACACGATGAGCTTAGCTGGTTCAATTCAAGTTAATGATACGATGATTGATGGTTCAGGAGTCGGTGACATTGGTTCGATTGTGCTAAATGATCGACGTATTCTGTCAGAAGATGGGGCCTTTATTGCGGTTGTAACAATTGATCGGAAGAAGAAGAAGGTTGTAGCAAAGCCTAAATTAGATTCACGTGGTTTCGTTTATGTGAAGAACTCTAAGGATTTAATGAATGAAGCGAGTGATTTGGTTGAAAAGACCGTGGCTGATGGTATTAAAAATGCCAAAGAATTCGATTGGTCGAACTTAAAGAACTCAGTGCGTGATGCCCTTGGTAAATTCTTGTACGAGCAGACACGCCGTAAGCCTGTGATTTTACCGGTTATTATGGAAGCTAATCAAAATGGTCGTCGTCGTAAGCGTGGTACTGGAAATAAGGCTAACAATGCTAAGGGTAACAACAGCAATAAGGCCAGCGCAGATAATACGCCTAATAATGATAAAAAGAATCATCATGATAAAAAGGCAAATGATGCCAAAAAGCATCAGGGCAATGGTAAGCCTGCTGATAAAAAGCCAAACCGTAATGGCAAGAAGCGTAATCATTCAAAAAACAAGCCACAGAACAAACCAAATTCTGGGGATGAAGCAGCAAAATAGTCGCAGCGATACGGCTGTAAAATGTTAAAATAACACTATTAGATGTGAGTCTAATAGTGTTTTTTCAATGAAAGGAAAACTGCATGCAAAGCGAAGCCTACCAAAACTTGGTTAATCAAGGACAACAAGCCGAACAAGCGCAAGATGTGGAAGAGGCCATTCTAGCTTATGAACAGGCTTATAGTGAAGAGCAAACATTTGAAGTCAATCAAAAATTGGCAAGTTTGTATCTAAAACATGAACAATATGAGGCAGCTATGCAATTGGTGCGTGAGCAAACGGGGGCATATTTTACTGCCGACGGTCAAGCACAACAAATTTATTTGGCGTGTTGTTTGGCCGCTAATGTTTTTATTGAGGCGCGTCAGCTAGTTGCCCACAATCCAGAACTTCAAGATAAAATACCAGAGATTGAAGCAGCTGAAGCAAAATATCGTACGGAGCAGCAAGCGACACTAAAAGAAAATCAAAAAGCTTTTTATCATTTGAGTGATAATCCAATGGGTTTTCAATCACAAGTGATTAAAGCAGCCATGAAGCTACCTCTAGAAGAGTTTATGTTTTCTGCTAAATCAATCTTGATTGATCCATTTGCGCACCAGCTGACTCGAGTTAGTGTGTTAGAGGAATTGATTAAGCTGCAGATTAATGAAGCAGTGGAGATGAAAAATCTCATTGGTGAGACAGAACAGGTGATTCCAGCTGAAATTTTGCCCTTTGAGCAACAACCTGTCGTTATTGAAATTTTGAATCGATTAGAGCAATCACCATTGGCGAGTGATCCGAGTCAGTTTATTGTTTTAAAACAACAATTTACGCTGTGCTTGATGTTGCTTATGCCAGATTTTAGTGCGGCAATTTCGGATGTGCAGACATGGATGGAACAAACGCTGAAAATGTTTGGTATGGAGTTCATGACGCAACGTGAAGAAACACAAGCGCAACAGGCATGGCGCGAACAATTATCTGAGGCGCTAATGGCGTTGTAGGGTTAGCCAAACATGTTTTTAGAAGATTTTATAGCAAAACATATTTACAAATATGTTGAGGTTTTATATAATAATTTCAGTTTCCCAAGGGTGGCTATAATTTTTAATAATTATAGTTTTATTCCGTTGTGGAATGTAGTATACTTATAAGCAAGCAATATTAGTTAACCATTCAAGGTTAGCTTGCAAAATTAGGAGGATAAGCTTTTGGCTAAAGAAGAATACACTCGTACTAAGCCGCACGTTAATATTGGAACTATCGGTCACGTTGACCACGGTAAGACAACATTAACTGCCGCTATCTCAAAGGTTTTGGCTGACAAGGGATTGGCAAAGCAAGAAGACTTTGCTGCCATTGACGCTGCGCCTGAAGAACGTGAACGTGGAATCACGATTAACACTGCTCATATCGAATATGAGACAGAGAAGCGTCACTATGCGCACATCGACGCCCCAGGTCACGCGGACTACGTTAAGAACATGATCACTGGTGCTGCCCAAATGGACGGTGCTATCTTGGTTGTTGCCGCAACTGATGGTCCTATGCCACAAACTCGTGAGCACATCTTGTTGGCTCGTCAAGTTGGTGTTGACTACATTGTTGTCTTCTTGAACAAGACTGACTTGGTTGACGATGACGAATTGGTTGACTTGGTTGAAATGGAAGTTCGTGAATTGTTGTCAGAGTATGATTTCCCTGGTGACGATATTCCTGTACTTCGTGGTTCAGCTTTGAAGGCCCTTGAAGGTGATGAAGAACAAGTTAAGGTTATCGAAGAATTGATGGACACTGTTGACGAATACATCCCAACACCTGTTCGTGATACTGACAAGCCTTTCTTGATGCCTGTTGAAGACGTCTTCACTATCACTGGTCGTGGAACTGTTGCTTCAGGACGTGTTGACCGTGGAACTATCAACTTGAACGACGATGCTGAAATCGTTGGTTTGAAGGACGAACCACGTAAGACTGTTATCACTGGAATCGAAATGTTCCACAAGTCAATGGACAAGGCTGAAGCTGGTGACAACATCGGTGCTTTGCTACGTGGTGTTGACCGTACTGAAATCGAACGTGGACAAGTTTTGGCTAAGCCAGGTTCAATTCAAACTCACAAGAAGTTCTTGGGTGAAGTTTATGTCTTGACCAAGGAAGAAGGTGGACGTCATACTCCATTCTTCACTAACTACCGTCCACAATTCTACTTCCACACGACAGACGTTACTGGTGTCGTAGAATTGCCAGAAGGTGTTGAAATGGTTATGCCTGGAGATAACGTGACATTCGACGTTGAATTGATCGCTCCAGTTGCCCTTGAAAAGGGATTGAAGTTCACTGTTCGTGAAGGTGGACGTACTGTTGGTGCCGGAACTGTTTCAGAAATCTTGGACTAATAGTAAGTTAACTTTTACATCAGTTTACTGAGATAAAAGTTAAAAAAGCGATGCCATGTATGTGGTGTCGCTTTTTTTGTGTCATAATGCCAGACAACCAAATTAGGAGAGAAATATGCAAGTATACCTAGCTGCACCTTTTTTTAGTGATGAACAAGTTGCCCGAGTTGAAGCAATCGAAAAAGCATTGACTGTTAATGCGACTGTTGATGATTTTTATTCACCACGCTTACACCAAGATACTGAAGCTGAACAATTTAGCGCTGAATGGGCCAAAGAAGTATTTAAACGTGATGTGACTCAAGTGATGCAAGCTGATGTGTTAGTAACTGTTGCCGATTATGTGCATGATGATGCAGACTCTGGAACTGCTTTCGAGCAAGGCATGGCGTATGCGTTAAATAAGCCAGTGGTGATGTTTGAAGAGGTACCATACAAGACAAACTTGATGTTAACAGAGTCATTAACGACTTTTGTTAATCAAGCTAAAACATTGGAAACGCTAGATTTTACTAATTTACCAGAGACCACTTTTGAAGGGGAGCGGCTCTAACCTTAGCACCCGATGACTTTGGGTGAAAAGATTGAAATAAAGCGTGTTTCTGGTATACTTATTACTATGTAATAATGAATTGAAGTCATAATTTATACATGACAATTGGAGGAATGAGAATGGCAAACGCAGTTTTCACATTAGGTGACGGTAACAAGGGAACATTGAGCTTCGATGTTCCAGTTGACGTATACGAAAAAGGAATTGATCAAGCATTTGATGATGTAAAGAAGGACGTTGCAGCACCTGGTTTCCGTAAGGGCCACATGCCAAAGCAAGTCTTCATGCAAATGTACGGTGAAGAATCATTGTACAACGAAGCCTTGAACAAGGTTTTGCCTGAAGTATTTGATGCAGCGGTTGCTGAAGCTGGTATCCAAATGGTTGGTCAACCAAAGATTCAACTTGATGCAATGGAAAAGGGTCAACCTTGGAAGCTTTCTGCTGAAGTTGAACTTGCACCTGAAATTGAATTGGGTGACTACAAGGGGCTAGAAGTTCCTGCAAATGATGCATCAGTATCTGATGAAGATGTTGATAACCAATTGAAGCAATTACAAGACGACCAAGCTGAATTGGTACTTGTTGACGAACCTGCTAAGAATGGTGACACTGTTGTCATCGACTTTGACGGTTCTGTTGATGGTGATCACTTTGATGGTGGTAAGGCTGATAACTACAGTCTTGAACTTGGTTCAGGTTCATTCATTCCTGGCTTTGAAGACCAATTAGTTGGTGCTAAGGCTGGTGATAAGGTTGACGTTAAGGTAAAGTTCCCTGAAGATTACCAAGCATCTGACTTGGCTGGTAAGGAAGCTTTGTTCGAAGTTACTGTCCATGAAGTAAAGTCAAAGGAAACGCCTGAACTAGACGATGAATTTGCTAAGGACGTTGATGAAACAGTTGATTCTCTTGATGACTTGAAGAAGAAGATCAAGGATAACTTGACTGAACAAAAGGAAGCTGCTGCTCGCGATGCTAAGGAAGAAGCTGCAATTAACGCTGCTGTTGATAACGCAACAGTCGTTGGTGGTGAAATTCCTGACTCAATGATTCAAGAAGATGTTGATCGTCAAATGAACCAATTCCTTGCATCAATGCAACAACAAGGTATTACACCTGACTTGTACTTCCAAATCACAAATTCAACTCCTGATGATTTGCGTAAGCAATATGCTGAAGGTGCAGAGCGTCGTGTCAAGACTAATCTTGTTTTGGAAGCCATCGTTAAGGCTGAAGATTTGAAGCCTTCTGAAGAAGACATCTCAAATGAAGTAAAGTCATTGGCAGAACAATACGGTATGGAAGAATCAGCCGTACGTAGTGCTTTGTCAGATGACATGCTTGCACATGATATCGCAATTAAGTCAGTTGTTGATGAAATTGTTGATTCAGCTGTTGAAAAGTAAGCATTTTAAGAAAAACGGATACCGATTGGTATCCGTTTTTTATTGTGTGCCCTATAAAAATAGGCTAGAAGTTTAAGTTTAAGTGAATCTCTGTTATAATATTACTTACGTTTCATAGATGAAAATAAAATAGGAGGTGGAAGCGTGTTTAATTCTACCGATGATACAAATGGTGTTGCTTACTGTTCTTTTTGTGGTAAGTCATCAAATGAAGTTAAAAAATTAATTGCTGGCCCTGGGGTCTACATTTGTAATGAATGTGTTGAGCGAGCTGAGGAAGTATTGAAAGAAGATCGCCAACAAGAAGCTGAAGAACAACAACTTACTTTGAAAGCACCAGCCGAAATTGTAGCTGATTTAGATCAATACGTGGTTGGACAAGAAGATGCTAAAAAAACACTTGCCGTGGCAGTATACAACCATTACAAGCGTGTTAATGCAATGTTGGAAAATGATGGTAAAGAAGACGCCGATGGTGTTGAATTACAAAAGTCAAATATTGCCATGATTGGACCAACTGGTTCAGGTAAAACGTACATTGCACAAAGTTTGGCTCGTATTTTGAATGTACCATTCGCGATTGCTGACGCAACAACTTTGACTGAAGCTGGATATGTTGGTGAAGACGTTGAGAACATTTTACTTAAACTTCTTCAAGCAGCTGATTATGACGTCGACCGTGCTGAAAAGGGAATCATTTATATTGATGAAATTGATAAGATTGCCAAGAAGTCTGAAAATGTTTCAATTACGCGTGATGTCTCTGGGGAAGGTGTACAACAAGCCTTGCTTAAGATGCTAGAAGGTACAATTGCAAATGTGCCACCACAAGGTGGTCGAAAGCACCCTAACCAAGAATTTATTCAAATTGATACTAAGAATATCCTCTTCATTGTGGGTGGAGCCTTTGCTGGAATTGATCAAATTGTTAAGGAACGTGTTGGTGCTAAAGTCGTTGGTTTTGGAACTGACTCAAAATTGGCACAATTTAACGATTCTAAAGAATCAATTATGCAACAGGTGTTGCCTGAAGATTTAATGAGTTTTGGATTGATTCCTGAATTTATTGGCCGTTTGCCAATTCTCACGGCTTTGAATGAGCTAAGTGAAGATGATTTGGTTCGTATCTTAACTGAGCCAAAAAATGCCTTGGTTAAGCAATATCAAGAATTGCTCCGCTTGGAAGGTGTTGAATTAGAGTTTACACCAGAAGCGTTGCAAGCAATGGCACACTTGGCGATTGAACGTGAAACTGGTGCACGTGGTTTACGTTCAATTATTGAAGAAACTATGCGTGATATTATGTATGAATTGCCATCACATGATGATATTAAAGAAGTGATTATTGATGCGGATACTGTTAATCATCACACAGCACCCGAACTAGTAAAGAAGTAGGTGTGTACATGGAAGTTCATAACGTTGATTTAACAATCTCAGCTGTGCGGCCAGCACAATACCCAAGTGATGGGTTACCAGAAATTGCGTTGGTTGGTCGTTCAAACGTTGGGAAATCATCACTGACGAATACATTGATTAATCGAAAGGCGTTTGCACGAACATCTTCGCAACCAGGAAAAACGCAAACCTTAAACTTTTATCGGGTTGAAGATCAGGTTTATTTCGTGGATGTACCTGGTTATGGTTATGCCAAGGTATCACGTAAAGAACGTGAAAAGTGGGGTGAGATGATTGAGACGTATTTGTCTCAGCGTGAAGAATTACGTGGAGTCATTTCATTAGTTGATGCTCGGCATGCACCATCTGAAGATGATATCAATATGTACAACTGGTTATTGTATTACGATATTCCAGTATTAGTGGTTGCAACGAAGGCTGACAAAATTGCCCGTGGAAAATGGAATAAGGCTGAATCGGTCATTAAACGTGACCTTGATTTTGATCCAGAAGTTTCAGATTTTCAAATGTTTTCTTCAGAAACAAAAGCTGGTAAAGATGAAGTTTGGAATTGGATTGAAGCTCACATGGCATAATTGTATGTGGTAAATGATAAGCACTTGAGGCACAATTCCGTCTTAGGTGCTTTTTTTGAAATTAAGAAAGGAAGAAAAATGGCTGAAGCAGAAAAATGGCGCTATCGTGGTAAGATTGGTAACCACGACGTCGTGATTACAAGTAATAAGGATGATGCTCACATGGATGCGGTCTTTGAAATTGCTAATCAACAATTAGCGCAACTACATCAAGCTAATGCATCACTAAAGTTTGAGGATCAGTTAATTTTATTGGCAGTTAATGCGATTTCTGATCAATTGGATATGCAAACTAAATTGGACGAAGGAAAAGAAGCATGAATACGTTAAGTGTGCTGGTCATTCTCGCCCTTTTATTGGCCTTTTACCGGGGACAGACATATGGACTAGCACGGAGCTTTATTCGTTTTGGCGGACGCCTGCTTGTTTTGGCCTTAGCGACTATCTATAGTCGTCCTTGTGGCGCATGGCTCTATCAAAATTTGATTAGTCACGTAAGTAGTGGGTGGCTTGCTTCGGCCGGAAACAATGCTGCGGTGAGTGATCGGGTTCAGTTTATTTCGGCAGGGATTGCCTTTGGATTGATTACGATGATTGGTTTTATGATTGTTAGACGGGTTGAAAAATCTGTTCGTTTCATCAATCGAATGCCAATTTTAGGCTCGCTTAACCGACTTGGCGGTGGTGTCGTTTATTTAATATTGGTTTATGTTGAACTATTCTTCTTGTTTATTTTCACACAAGCCTTACCAATTCCTTGGTATCATGACCAGATTGCCAATTCGAGTCTCGTTCAGTGGATGATTGAACAGACACCGTATCTATCCTCACAACTTTTACAAATGTGGCAAACTAGCCTGAGAGGAGGCACTAAGTGAATAAGAAAATATTAGATACACTTGAGTATCAAGCAGTTAAGGATCAAATCAAACCTTATTTAACAACTGATAGCGGGTTAAAAGAATTACAAAATCTAACCCCTTCTGATGATAAACAAACAATTAAGCAAGAGCTTGCTGAAACGGCTGATGCATCGAAAATTTTAAGATGGGAAGGTGGTTTATCCATTCCCAAACTTGCTGATGTTACAGAACATATGAAGCGCGTTAAAATTGATGCGGCTTTAAGTGGAACTGAATTAGCCCAGGTTGGTCGCGTATTGTTTACAACTAGTCAGGTAAGCTTATTCTTTGAGAATTTAATTGCGGATCGTGAAGATCCTATGACGGCGCTAGCACCATACTATCAACGTTTGGTCACGATGCCAGAGCTTACAAAGAAAATTAACGTATCCATTGATAGTGATGGGCGGGTGACCGACGAGGCTTCTCCTGAATTACATCGGACACGACAAAGCATTACTTCAACTGAAAATGCGATTCGCCAAAAGATGCAGGATTATACACGTGGAAAAACGGCTCAATACTTATCTGATGCCATTGTTACAATGCGTAATGATCGTTATGTGATTCCGGTGAAAGCTGAATATCGGAGTAAGTTTGGTGGTGTTGTCCATGATCAATCACAAACTGGGCAGACTTTGTATGTTGAACCAGCAGATGTTGTTGATATGAATAATCGTTTGCGTGAGCTAATTGTTAAGGAACGGCATCAAGAAGCGCAAATTTTTCAAGATTTATCAGCTTTACTTAAACCGGTGGCAGATGATATTCAAAAAAATGCGCAAGTGCTAGGACATTTGGATTTTGTCAATGCCAAAGCACGCTATGCCGTAGCTATTCGTGCGACCGAGCCAGAAGTGAGTGATGAAAATCATGTTCGTTTTCTCCAAGCACGTCATCCATTATTGGATCAAGAGAAGGCAGTGCCAAATGACATTATTATTGGGGAAGATTACCAATCAATCATTATCACTGGACCTAACACTGGTGGTAAAACTATTACTTTGAAGACATTGGGACTTCTACAATTAATGGCTCAATCAGGTCTATTTTTACCAACTGCCGAACATACAACTGTTGGAGTTTTCAAAAATATCTTTGCTGATATTGGCGATGAACAGTCGATTGAACAATCATTATCAACATTTAGTTCACATATGGTGAATATTGTCGATATTTTAGATCAAATCGATCAGGACTCATTGGTGCTATTTGACGAATTAGGTGCAGGAACTGATCCACAAGAGGGAGCTGCCCTTGCGATGGCCATTCTTGATGCTGTTGGTGAAACGGGTGCTTATTCATTAGCGACAACACATTATCCTGAATTGAAGGTTTATGGTTTTAATCGCACAGATACTATTAATGCTTCAATGGAGTTTGACGTTGAGTCACTAAAGCCAACTTACAAGTTTTTGATTGGTATCCCAGGTCGTTCGAATGCTTTAGAAATTTCAAAGCGTCTTGGCTTAAGTCAGAATATTATTGATAATGCTGCAAATATGGCCAATGATGAGTCGCAAGAGTTAAATGATATGATTGCAGACTTGGTTGAACGACGTAATGCAGTTCTTGACCAACAAGTTCAGCTATCAAATCAAATTGTTGAGAACCGTCAGCTAAAGAATGAATATGAACAGAAGCTTGAGAAGTTAGACACTCAGAAAGCAAAAATGCTCGAGGATGCTAAGAAAGAAGCTAATCATATTGTGGCTGATTCTAAAAAGAAAGCTGATCGGATTATTAGCGATTTGCGCAAGATGCAACGAGATGGTGTTCAAGTTAAAGAAAATAAGCTGATGGATGCCAAGGGTGAATTGAATGCCATGGAGCAGAAACCATCTGCAGAAAATAATCGTGTACTTAAGCGCGCTAAGCAAGCTAAACATGAAGATATTGAAGCGGGTGACACAGTCTTAGTGAACGAATATGGACAACAAGGAACTGTGTTGCGGAAGCTAAAAAATAATCAATATGAAGTACAAATGGGGATTTTGAAGATGGTGTTGTCTGATGATGAGTTGACTAAGCAGCAACAAGAGCCGCAAGGTAAAGGACAACATAATTCTGGAAAACAGAAGGTTAAGAAGCGTAAGGAAAATGTTTCTACGAACCAAGCTCAAAATCGCATGCATGCTTCAAGCCAATTAGATTTACGTGGTAAGCGTTATGATGAAGCAATGGCTGAATTAGACCGCTTTATTGACCAAGCGATGCTGAACAATCTATCATCTGTCGAAATTATCCATGGTAAAGGTACTGGTGCTATTCGGAAGGGTGTGCAAGAATACCTACGCTCACATCGAGGCATTAAAGACTTTAAGTTCACCGGGCCTGATCAAGGGGCAACTTACGTTGAATTTGGGTAATGATAAAAAAGCGTTTCTTAAAAGGAACGCTTTTTTTTGTATAACAAAGACTGACTGGTTGGATGTTTTATGGTTTGTATAATTTCAGCATCGTATATTCAATAGTGTAAAGTTGAAGTAATTTTTTAAGATGATTTTGAGTTATTGTTTGATTAAGGGAGAATTGAAATGTTACTTGATGCGCATTGTCATAATGATCAAGCAGGATTGTTAGAGTTTCAAAAACAAAATGGCATTCAGGCAATTATTAATTGTGAGAATAGAGCTGAATGGCAAAAAAATCAAACTTGGGTAAAAAAACATGAGCAGAGCAATAATACTGACGATAATGATTTGTTATCATTTGGGATTCATCCATGGAAAGTGAATGATGTTGATTTCAAGGAGATGCAACCTTTATTGAAACAAGCTCAAATAATTGGTGAAATTGGATTAGACACGGTGTGGACATCAATTCCACTAGAACAACAGTTGCAGGTCTTTAAGCAACAACTTACTTTCGCATTTGAGACTCAAAAACCGGTTATTATTCATACTAAAGGCACTGAGCCGCTTATGTTAGATTTGATTAAGGCATATCCGAACATGCACTTCATGGTACATTGGTATTCTGACTTGAATTATATTGACGAATATATTCAAGCCGGTTGTTGGTTTTCGATAGGTGTTGATTTATTAGAAAGTGAAGTTAGTATGTCCTTGGTACATAAAGCGCCTATTGAGAAACTTTTTATTGAGAGTGACGGCATGGAGAGTATCAAGTGGGCTTTTGATGATGAGCAAGTTCAGTTTAAACAATATCAAGCTCTATTGGAAAGAAATCTACAAGCTATTGCGGATATAAAGCAAATATCAATTAATAAACTTGAAAAAATCATGAGTGCTAACTTATGCGATTTTATCAATGTCTAGGATGATATCCAAATTTTAGAAGTGGTTATTGGGTGTTGATAATTGTTTTATAGCTCTTTAACTAGAATTTGAAATGTGTTATACTTATTTTAAGTAAATGGAAAGAGGTGGTCATATGGCAGTTACAGATATTCAAGACGCTGAGTTTGATCAAAAGACAAACACTGGTGTAGACTTGGTTGATTTCTGGGCAACTTGGTGTGGTCCTTGTAAGATGCAATCACCTGTGATTGAACAAGTATCAGAAACTCGTGATGATGTTAATTTCTATAAGATGGATGTAGATGCAAATCCACAAACCGCACAAGAAATTGGTATTTTGGCGATTCCAACCCTTTTGATTAAAAAGGATGGCGAAGTTGTTGATCGTATCACTGGTTACACACCCGCTGATGAATTAAACAAGATTTTGGATAAGTACACTAAATAATTACGAAAACATCCTCTGGAAATTGGAGGATGTTTTTTTATTTTTTTGAGAATCATTGTTGACTTTTAAACGATTAACCTGTATTATTTATCAAGTTGGTTGCGAAAGAAAAGCAACAACGATGTAGATCATTGAAAACTGAATATCGTTTCGATATTAACAAATGTGTAGGG
>NZ_JAFBEO010000009.1 GCF_016908785.1 Weissella uvarum | reverse complement strand
CCAGAAAATAAAAATGATAAAATAGCTCATCAGGGAGTCGAACCCTGGATGCCGGTGTGAAAAACCGGAGTCTTAACCGCTTGACCAATGAGCCAAAAAATATTATAAATAACAACAAGAGATAATATACCAGATGGTTAACGTGTATGCAACCGTTTATTTAAGGTTTATTCATTTTAAATGGTGCTAGTTAGCGAAAGTTAGATGTTGGGGCTATTGGGATTATCTGAAAGAATCGATTTGGGGAAAATGTTGTGAACAAATTAAGATGGGTTTTAGACCGTCCAGAACAAGATATCGTAAAATTAAATGATTACCTATTGTCACGTCTGGATGATGTGGTGCCTGTGTCGACTGTGATGCATGATTTAGCTTGGTCGCGTTATCGTGTTTTGGTAACTTTAGATACGCTAATTAATGATCTTGGATTATTGCATGATGGCAGTCAAGCTAGGTCTAAGTTTGAATTGGATGGTAAGTTAATTAAAATTAATCATAGCGTTCAGATTAATACGCAAGCGTTAGAGTATTACTATCGTAAGCGTTCGATGACTTGGATACTGCTTTTGGAGATGTTAACTGAGCAAGTTGATTCGTATGAAGATTTTGCTGAACGGCATCATGTATCAGTTGCGACTGTGCGTTCTGCAAAACATAAAATACAGGATGCTTTTGCGAATCAAGAAATCGAAGTTAGTAAAAACAATCGCATTGTGGGAAATGAATTAGTAGTTCGAACCTTTTTTATGCAGTTGATTGGTTACTACCATGCTGATTTAGAAGTTTCAATCATTCAATCTACACCGCAGGCTGAACTTATTAACCAAAGTATGAAAGAAAAAATATCTGAAATTTATGGTTTGTCTGACAATATGGCAATCCAGTCGGGCATGAATTTACGCGTGTTGATTTGGTTGATCCGTGTACAAAACGGCCATTATTTGCACCAGCAAGATTTACCCAATATTTTGACACCAGTTGAAGAATGGCCTGATTATTATCAACGGCTTGCTGAAGAATTGACGGAAGTGATGCATGAATTCGCTGATTTGCCAGCATCAGCTTATCGAGTAGAAGTTGCTTCGGCAGTTATGATTTTCTTTACAACTGGGTTGGTGACTGAATTACCAAATAATATGTTTACGAAGCAAACACAGAAGCATTTGGAGAAGTTTCGCGAAACGGTTGCCAGTGAGTATCAGTCATTTTTTCAGCATCCCATCACGCAGAGTCGTTTAGATCAAATTGATCGGCAGGCCTTGAGTCCTAATTTGCGGGTGTTGTATTTTATGAAGGATCTTGTCCAAAATTCATTGGATTTAGGGGTGCTCGAACAAAATTTTCCAATTCATGCGCGCTTTACTGAACGGGTCATGGATCAGCTAGCCAAAGTATGGCATATCAATGATGCGGAAAAGTTCAAGCGGGTGCAGTTTGAGGATTATTTTAATACATTTATGCTTAATATTATCCCATCCGAAGCGTTACCACCGGTTAAGGTTGCCATTGGATTTGTGAATCATCCGCAAATGAAGGATTTAGTTTGTATGCAACTTGAACTAAATCGGACCGTGAATTTTGAATTTGTTGAGATTGGAGAGCCAGCAGATTTATATATTTCAGACATTGTATTTGACAAGGAAGCAAATATTCCAGGCTATACTTGGAACATTTATCCCGATAATTATACGTTGAACCATTTTATGCAAGATGCCCTGCAAATTGAATTACAACGTTTTGACGAAACATAGAATTTGTATAGTTCATGGCGTTTACGTGTTTTTTGCGTGATTTTTTTTAAAAAACAAAAAAATCACTGTGGCCTGTTAAGGCAGCCTCCGCTATGCTAGAAGACATCACATGCTTGTATTTTAAGCGGGGGACCAGAAAATGGGGTTTAGAATAAGGCCTGTGTACTTTGGGATGTCGTATTGAGTTAAATTGGAATTGTAAATTCCTTAGGACCACTGGATGGTCCTTTTTTTATTGTAGAAAAAACGCGTGGAAGCGCGGATAATGGTAAAATAGACTTTGAAAAACAAAAAAGGATAGGATGCCATGATAGCTGGAAAGAAAATTGTCTTAGTGGTAACAGGGGGCATTGCAGCCTATAAAGTTATTACATTAGCACGTTTATTAGGTAAAGCAGGTGCAGACGTGCGGGTGGCAATGACCTCGGTGGCGACCGAGTTTGTGACACCTAAAACGTTTAGTGTGTTAACCAAACATGAAGTGCTAGTTGATTTATTTGATGAGCCTAATCAAGCTGATATTAAACATATTGAATGGGCGGATTGGGCAGATCTAATAGTGGTGGCGCCGGCTACAGCCAACTTTATTGGTAAAATGGCGCAAGGGGTTGCGGACGATGCGGCGTCGAGCATGGTTATGGCGCGTCATAGTCCCATCGTAATTGCACCAGCCATGAATTCAAACATGTATCAGAATGAGGCTGTTCAACGTAATTTAAAGTTGCTCGCTGCGGACGGCGTCAAAATTATTGCCCCTGCAACTGGTCAATTAGCTGAAGGATATGCTGGAACCGGTCGTTTACCCGAACCAGAAAAACTATTTGATGAAATCACCATGTTCTTAGCGCAAAGAACGGGGCGCTTAGTTGGTAAGCGGGTTGTTGTAACAGCTGGGGGAACTCAGGAAGCGATTGATCCGGTTCGCTATATCGGAAATCATTCTTCAGGAAAGATGGGCTATGCGTTGGCTCAAGCGGCAGCAGAAGCGGGGGCTCAGGTTGAACTCATTTCGACGGTTGATTTACCTGTGCCACCAACTGTTAAGCTGATTCCGGTACAATCAGCGTCTGAAATGTTTAAAGCTTTAGATGAACGCTTTGAGATGCTTGATATTTTGTTTATGGCGGCCGCGGTTGCGGATTATCGGATTGCAAAACCCGCCGATCAAAAGCTCAAAAAGCACGCTGATCATACTGGATTAACTTTAGAATTAGTAGAAAACCCCGATATTTTGGCTACTTTGGGAGCAAAGAAAACGCACCAATATTTGGTGGGATTTGCTGCTGAAACTGAACATTTGATGGAACATGCAAACGCTAAATTAACTAAGAAACATGTTGATTTGTTAATCGCAAACAACGTGGCAACACCAGGTGTTGGTTTTGGTTCTGATCAAAATGAAGTGACCTTACTCTGGCCGGAGAGTGAACCAGAAAAATTACCTGTTGCGGATAAATTAACGCTTGCCCGCACAGTTATGGATAAAGTTATCACACAATTAAAGGAGCAATAACATGCAAGTTGGAATTGATAAAATGAGTTTTTTCTCGACTGATTACTATATTGATATGGTTGAGTTAGCCAAAGCGCGTCAAGCCGAACCAGATAAGTATTTGATTGGCATCGGGCAGACGGAACAAGCTGTGGTGCCAGCGACTCAAGATATTGTTACTATGGGGGCCAATGCTGCTGATCAAATGTTAACGGCTGCAGATCGCCAAGCGATTGAAGAAGTGATTGTGGCGACTGAATCGGGTGTTGATCAATCTAAATCGGCAGCGGTTTATTTACAACGTCTTTTAGGTATTAATCGTTATGCACGTACAATTGAAATGAAGCAAGCCTGTTATTCGGGAACGTATGCCTTAATGCAAGCACGTGACTATGTGACTTTGCATCCAGAGGCTAAAGTGCTGGTTGTGGCCTCAGATATCGCACGCTATGGCATCGCAACTGGTGGGGAAGTAACGCAAGGTGCTGGTGCCGTAGCGATGTTAGTAACAGCTAATCCAAAAATTGCAGTGATTAATCAAGACAATGTCTTCATGTCGGATGAAATTATGGACTTTTGGCGACCTAACTATTCAACAACTGCAGTTGTTGATGGAAAATTCTCGGCTAATGTCTATCGTGATTTCTTTAAGGAAGTCTGGGAGCGTTATCAAGAAAAAAATCATCAGACTTTAGCTGATTTTCATGCTTTAGTTTTCCACTTGCCATATACCAAAATGGGGCTTAAAGCTCTTCGGGATGTTTTGCCAGAAGCCGATGAAGATAAGCAAGCACAATTAATGGAGGCGTTTGAAGCCAGCCGTGTTTACAATAAGCGGATTGGAAACCTATATACAGGCTCGGCATACCTTAGTTTGATGTCGTTATTAGAAAACGATCCAACGTTACAAGCAGGGGATAAGCTTGGTCTATTTTCATATGGATCTGGTGCTGAAGGAGAGATGTTCTCGATGACCCTTCAAGCCAATTATCAAGATGGTTTAGTGGCTAATCAATTTGCTGACTTATTTAATCGACGTCAGAAGGTGTCAATCTCCGAATATGAGCAGATGTTTAATGATTTATTATTTGGATCGGAAGATCGAGAACTTGATACTTCAGCTGATGTAGCTAAGTTTGTCTTAGCAGGTCTTAAAGATCAAAAACGGCAATATATCGAACGATAAAACGCGAAATGTGGTTAAAGTTCACTTTTGAATCTAAATAGTGAATTATGTATTTGGTTAATTCGGATTTTTTGTGCTAGAATGAACTTATCACATTATATTTAAGGGGTTTTAATTCATGAAACATGTTTACTTAGCTGGTCCTTTTTTCGATGCAGAGCAAATTGAACGGATTGAGCGGATGGAAACGGCGTTAACAAACAATGACACAGTTGCTGATTTTTTTAGCCCGCGTTCAGAAAATTGTGAAGAGTTTGAAATGGGAACACCTGAGTGGGCTAAGGCGACTTTTAAAGTCGATCGTGATCATATTGATGGCGCTGATGTTGTCGTTGCCGTAATTGATTATGAAGGTGAATTTGTTGACCCAGGTACTGCTTGGGAAATCGGCTATGCCAATGCAACTGGTAAACCAGTGGTGCTGGTCAAAGAAAAGCCAAATGGTAGTGTTAATTTGATGATGGCTGTGCCAGCGCACGCTGTATTGTTGCATGTGTCGGATGTTGCACAATACGATTTCGATCAAATGCCAGAAATTCCATGGACTGGCGATATGTTCTAATTAGCTAAAAACACCGTTTAGGTGTTTTTTATTTGGCCTGAACTTGTTATGATTTGAATAGCAATTTAATAATCTAAAATAAAGAAGGATGCGCCGATGACATTGAAAAAAATTGGCCATATGATTCATGCGTGGCTCGTTAAATTTTGGGTGCCCTTATCAATTGTTGTTGCACTCGTAACTGTTGCGATTGGTACAACCATGGTTTTACTCCATCGTGAACAAGTTACCGTCAAAATTGAAAATATTCCAATTCACTCTAAAAAAGGTCCAACAGCGCCAACGGTCGGGGTGCTAAAACCAGGTGAGCATTTGCAAATTTTGCAACGAACTGGGGGCTGGTATCAGGTTCGACGGGAAAATGAGTCGAAAGCTTGGGTTGCTGGGTGGTTAGTTGAGCGCTCAAAACCACTCAATAAATTAACGCCATTATCGGAGTCAACAGTGGTGCTAGATCCTGGGCACGGTGGGTCTGATTCAGGGGCTTTATCGACCAATAACAAATATGAAAAAAATTACACATTAGCCTTAGCGAAACGTGTAAAAAAGCAATTGGAAAAACGTGGTACCCGTGTGATTATGACCCGCTCAACAGATAAGCTGGTGCCGTTGGCTGAAATTCCTGAAATTGCTGAGCGTAATCAAGCGGATTTGTTCATCTCATTCCATTTTGATTCAGCGCCAGAAGCTAATAGCGCCTCTGGATATACAACGTATTATTATCATAAAAAGAACCAGTCAAAGCGGTTGGCTCAAGCAATCAATCAAGCTATTAGTCCTAATATGCCTGATGATATGCATAATAAAGGCGTTGATTTTGGGGATTATTTGGTCTTGCGTGATAATTCTGTGCCAGCCATTTTAATGGAAAATGGTTATATTAACTCTGATCGGGATTTCAAACACATGCAATCAGCAAGTTATCAAAATAAGATTGCTAAAAGTATCCCAACAGGGTTAGAAAACTATCTCGAAACACGTTAGCTAGGGCTTGACTAGTTTAGTTGCCTAAGCGATAATAATTAAGATATATGAACCGATGACAGAGCAAATCTAATTTTGAAATTTTAAGCGAGTGAAAGTTGGTGCGAGTTTCACACTTTCGATTTAGAGGGACACTCTGTAGGTCGCATTGCGCGCGTTGATACCTCGTTACGGTATGTAAAGTTCCAAGCAAGGTGGTACCGTGCAGTAATTGCGCCCTTGATAGCAGTCAATTGAACTGCTATCAGGGGTGCTTTTTTTCGGTTAATTCATGAAGATGAGAGGAAAAAAGATGGCAAAACAAGGATTTCAAAAGCCTAAGGGCACTGCAGATTTATTACCCGGTGAGTCATATAAATGGCATTATGTAGAGGAAACAGCACGCTTGTTGTTTGCTGATTACCAATATCAAGAGATTCGAACACCAATCTTTGAAAATTTTGATGTATTTGCACGTTCGGCAGGAGATACTTCTGACGTTGTTACGAAAGAAATGTATGACTTTTATGACAAGGGTGATCGACACATCGCCTTACGTCCGGAAGGAACTGCTGGCGTAGTTCGTGCGTTTGTTGAGAATAAGTTATTTGGTCCAGAATTTAAAAAACCCTATAAGGCTTTTTATATTGGACCAATGTTCCGCTATGAACGTCCACAAGCAGGCCGGATGCGTCAGTTTCATCAAATTGGGGTTGAGGCGATTGGATCAGAGGACCCTGCTTTGGATGCAGAAACGATTGCAATGGCCGTTGATTTCTTCAACACATTAGGCATTTCGGACTTGAAGGTAACGATTAATTCATTGGGCGATGCAGAATCACGTGAGGCTTATCGTCAAGCGTTAATCGCCTATCTAACACCGCTTAAGGACGAACTCTCACATGATTCGCAAGTCCGTTTAGATCAAAATCCATTGCGCGTTTTGGACTCAAAGGATGCCCACGATCAAGAATTGGTTGCGAATGCGCCATCAATTTTGGACTTTTTAACACCTGATGCACAAGCACACTGGGAAAAGGTTCAAACATATTTGGATGCCTTAGGTGTTGATTATGAAATTGATGCCAATACCGTTCGTGGCTTGGATTATTATAATCATACAATTTTTGAAATTATGACCCAGAGTCCGGCTCTTGGTGACGGCTGGACAACTATTGCTGGTGGTGGCCGTTATGGTGGCTTGGTGGCTGAATTTGGTGGTCCAGAGTTACCAGGGGTTGGCTTTGGAATTGGTTTAGAACGCCTAATGCTTTTGCTAGAAAACGATAGTGCTATTTTGCCAAGTGAGCCAACGCTTGATGTTTATGTGGCTAACCAAGGTGAAGGTACGGACATTGTTGCGATGCAGATGCTACAGGCTGTCCGTTCATTCGGTTATAGTGCTGATCGTGATTTCCAAGCTCGGAAACTTAAGGGACAATTTAAGGCGGCTGATCGCGAACAAGCACATTATATGATTTTAATTGGGGAACGTGAATTAGAACAACAAGCAGCAACATTGAAAGATCTTCGGTCGGGTCAAGAACAACAAGTTAAGTTGACTGATTTGTACACTGCTTTGCCTGATTATTTAGAAGTTGCAACAGACGAAGAGGAGTAAGACATGAAGCGAACAAATTATGCAGGATTGATTGATGAACAATATGAGAACCAAACGGTTACTTTAGATGGTTGGGTCCAAAAGCGCCGTGATTTGGGTGGCTTAATTTTTATTGATTTACGTGACCGTGAGGGACTCGTGCAATTAGCTTTTTCAGATGAAATTTCAAAAGATGCTTTAGCCGTTGCTGAAACAGTGCGTTCAGAATATGTCATCGAAGTAGAAGGTGTGGTTAAGCGCCGTGCTGAAGGTGCGATTAACGAAAACCTGCATTCTGGAAAAATTGAAGTACAAGTTTCACATATCGAAGTATTGGCCGAAGCGAAGACAACGCCATTCTTGATTGAAGATGGGGTCGATGCATCTGATGAAACTCGTTTGAAGTATCGTTATCTTGATTTGCGCCGTCCGGAGATGCAAAAGAATTTACGCATTCGTTCAAAGATTACAGCAGCGACTCATGAATTTTTGGATGCTGCTGGATTTATCGATATTGAGACACCTTATCTAGCTAAATCAACGCCTGAAGGCGCTCGCGATTATTTGGTGCCATCACGGATTTATCCCGGAGCTTTTTATGCTTTGCCACAATCACCACAGTTGTTTAAGCAATTGTTGATGGGGGCTGGCTTTGATCGTTATTACCAAGTTGCGCGTGCGTTCCGTGATGAAGATTTGCGTGGTGATCGGCAACCAGAATTTACGCAACTTGATTTGGAAACGTCATTTATGAATCAAGAAGAGATTCGTGAATTAGTTGGTCAATGGGTTGCAGCTGTTATGAAAAAGACTGTGGACTATGATTTGAATCCAGAAGACATCCCAGTTTTAACTTGGGAAGAATCAATGCGTCGTTTTGGTACTGACAAACCTGATATGCGTTTTGGCATGGAATTACAAGATTTGTCTGAATTAATGGCTGATTCTGAATTTGGTGTATTTGCTAAAGCGATTGAAAACGGTGGCATGGTGAAAGCAATTGTCGTACCGGGTGGTGCTGATCATTATTCACGTAAGGAAATCGATAAACTTGCCCAATATGTGGAACGCTTTGGAGCAAAGGGCTTGGCTTGGTTAAAGGTCGCTGATGGCTCAGTGACAGGTTCAATTGCTAAGTTCTTGACTGAAAAATCAGACGCCTTGCTCCAAGCAACGGGGGCTAAAGATGGTGATTTGATTCTATTTGCAGCTGATCAAGAAAATGTTGTTAATCCAACGTTGGATGCGCTTCGCCGTATGACAGCTGAAGCGATGGATTTGGTTGATAACTCTAAGTGGGCCTTTGCTTGGATTATTGATTGGCCACTATTTGAATATCAACCTGAAGAAGATCGTTGGATTGCAGCACATCACCCATTCACAATGCCAAATGAAGAAGATTTGCCTTTGATGGCCACTACCGAAGGTGCCCACAAAGCCCATGCGCAATCATATGATTTGGTTTTGAATGGGTATGAACTGGGTTCTGGTTCAATTCGTATTCACCGGATGGACATTCAAAAACAGATGCTCTCGGCCTTAGGCTTTACGCCTGAATCAGCCGATGAAGCTTTTGGCTTCTTGCTTGAAGGAATGGAATATGGCTTCCCACCAATGGGTGGGATTGCCTTAGGTCTTGATCGCTTGGCAATGCTACTAGCTGGTCGTGATAATATTCGGGACGTGATTGCCTTCCCTAAGAATTCAAAGGCAACTGAGCCAATGACCGATGCGCCAACGCTTGTTTCTAAACAACAAGTTGAGGGTGACTTAGGTTTGACTGCGCCAGATTATGCTCATAATGATGCGCCTAATTTGGCAGAAGAGTAACTTTGAGCCAGCGAGAAAAGGGGCGCTAAAATGACGCAGATAATGCTATATTTTGATCGACATGAATATGCGGCGCGAATTGTTGCTGCGCTAGTTTATGCTTTAACCTCAGCGATTGCAATTAACTTTTTTTGGACACCAGGACACATCTATTCTTCAGGATTTACTGGTTTGGCGCAGATTTTAAATACTGTTGGTTCGCGTTATTTTCATTTGAATTTACCAATTGGATTGCTCTTGCTATTGCTCAACGTACCAGTTTTACTATTGGGGTATCGAAAATTGGGCTACCGTTTTACGATGTTTACGGCGATTGCATTAGTTTTGGCTGCACTCGCAATTCGGTTTGTGCCAACGCCGCCAACTAATTGGACGCATGATTCGTTGCTACTAGCCATTTTTGGTGGTGGAATTAATGGATTTGGGACTGGTTTTGCCTTGCGGACAGGACTTTCTACGGGAGGCCTTGATATTATCGGTATCGTGGTGCAAAAGAAGTGGGGCCTTCGCATGGGGGCAGTCAACTTAACCTTTAATTTCATTATTCTCTTAACTGCTGGCTATTTGTTCGGACCGGAATATGCCCTTTATACAGCAATTTCGCTAATTGTGAATGCCTATATGATTGACAATGTTTATACACGTCAACAAAAGCTACAAGTCATGATTGTGACGGAACATCCTGATAAGGTTATTGATATGTTACAACAGAATATTCGACGTGGAATCACGATTGTACATGATGTTGAAGGTGGCTACAATCATCATGAAAAAGAGATTCTCTTTACTGTGATTTCAGCCTATGAACGTTATGACTTTCGAGATGCGTTAGAACAAGCGGATCCAAAAGCGTGGTCATCAACTTGGCGGATTGAGCATACCATTGGTAGATTTTTCGAGCCAAAGCTATAAAATGTATTTGACTTGTTGAGTGATTCTGGTAAAATAAATTTGAACAAAGTGTGCGACATTAAAAGTTGAATTCTTCACACGTGAAGGGAGGGTAAACATTATGGCAAAGACTGTTGTTCGTAAGAATGAGTCTCTTGACGATGCTCTCCGTCGCTTTAAGCGTGGTGTATCAAAGGACGGTACTCTCCAAGAATACCGTAAGCGTGAGTATTACATCAAGCCATCAGTCCAACGTAAGTTGAAGGCTGAAGCTGCTCGTAAGCGCAAGAACAAGAAGGGACGCTAAAACGTTCTGGCCGGGCTACCTTTTTTTGGTGGTCCGGTTTTTGTTATATTAAAAAAGAGGTGACTTAAAATGAGTTTGACAGAACAATTAAATGCTGACATGAAAGTAGCCATGAAGGCGAAAGATAAAGAAACATTAAATGTGTTACGGATGCTTAAGTCTGATTTGGCGAATGAACAAATTAAATTAGGCCATGATTTAGACGAATCAGAAGAACTTGCGGTTGTGTCTCGTGAGATGAAACAGCATGTTGAAGAAAAAGAAGCTTATGAGGATGCTAGTCGCGCTGATTTGGCAGAAAGCTTGGCAGCTCAAATTGAAGTACTAAAGCGTTATATGCCTGAACAATTATCAGAAGACGAAGTACGTCAAATTGTTGAGGACACGATTAAAAAGGTTGGTGCCACAAGTAAAGCTGATTTAGGTAAGGTCATGGGAGCTTTGATGCCACAAGTCAAGGGAAAAGCTGATGGCAAATTAGTGAACCGCTTAGTTCAAGAACAATTGGGCTAATTTTTCCAAACCCGGGGATTCATCCCCGATACATAGACAATTAAGGTATAATAGAGATACGAATAAGCAGTAAAGAAGGTATATTTTTGACAAGTACAGTTGAAAAGCAGTATCAATTTGAAAATCCAGAACAAGAAATTGGGTTAGTGGGTCCTCAAGATGCCCATTTAAAATTAATTGAAGAAGGTCTTTCAGTTCAAATTACCGGAATGGGTTCACGTTTGAAACTTACAGGGGATGACCAAGCAGTTGACCAAGCATATGCAGTCATCGATGAATTGTGCTTTTTAATTAAAAAAGGTGTTCGAATTACACCAGCTGATATTGTCTCAGCTATGAATATGCTGCAACGCGGGACCTTAGCTTATTTTACGGATATGTATACTGAAACAGTGATTCGGGATGCAAAGGGCCGTTCAATTCGTGTTAAAAATTACAGTCAGCGTGAATATGTGAATGCGATTAAACATGCTGATGTGACCTTTGGGATTGGACCGGCCGGTACTGGGAAAACCTATTTAGCAGTTGCTATGGCGGTAGCGGCACTTAAACGGGGTGATGTTGAACGTTTGGTTATTACCCGACCAGCTGTTGAAGCTGGAGAAAGTCTAGGATTTTTACCTGGTGATTTAAAGGAAAAAGTCGATCCTTATTTGCGACCAATTTATGATGCTTTGTTTGCCATTCTTGGGAAAGAACATACGGAGCGTTTAATTGATCGGGAAGTTATTGAAATTGCGCCACTGGCTTACATGCGTGGCCGTACTCTGGATAATGCTTTTATTATCTTAGACGAGGCTCAAAATACGACGACGCAACAAATGAAAATGTTCTTGACCCGTTTGGGCTTTGGCTCAAAAATGGTTGTGAACGGGGATGCAACCCAAATTGATTTACCAAAGCAGACGCGTTCTGGACTCTTACAAGCACAAAAAATTTTAGCAGATGTGCCCCACATCCAAATGGTCACGTTTGATGCGGGTGATGTTGTTCGACACCCTGTGGTGGCTTCAATTGTTGCAGCTTATGATCGTGCTGATGCGCATGCGAATGATGAAAAATAATGAGGTGAAATAAATGGATTTAGCATTGATTGATGAATCAAAGCCTGGACTATCAGAAGAACACTTGCAATTAGTACATGATGTGCTTAATTATGCCGGTAAGGCTTTGGATTTGCCAGATAATACTGAAATGTCGGTGACTTTTGTCAATAATGATGAGATTCAACGATATAATCGAGAATATCGGGGCCTTGATAAACCAACGGACGTTATTTCATTTGCGATTGAGGATGACGACGATGATTTGCCTTTGATGTTAGATGAAGAAATGCAAGCTGAAATACCTAAAAATATTGGTGATTTGATTGTTTCCGTTGATAAAATCGGCGAACAAGCTGAATATCTGGAGCATTCATGGGAACGAGAATTAGGATTTTTGGTCGTGCATGGATTCTTGCATTTGAATGGTTATGATCATATGCGTAGTGAAGCTGATGAAAAAGAAATGTTTGATTTGCAACGAAAGATTCTAGATGACTATGGACTCACGCGATAAAACAAATTCAGACCATCAAGTCACTAAAAATCGCCATTTTTTGCAAGCATTGCGCCACGCCGTTGATGGAATCAAAGAAGTGCTAACGCATGAACGAAATATGCGCTTTCATTTTTTTGCTGCGGTTGTGGTCGTAATTGCGGGCTTGTTTTTGGGAATTGGTCGGTCTGATTGGATTTGGATAACGATTGCGATTGCTATGGTGATTATGGCAGAATTTGTTAACACGATGGTGGAAGCGATTGTTGATTTAATCGTGGGGACGACATATGCCCCCTTAGCGAAAGTGGCCAAGGACGTTGCAGCCGGTGGTGTGTTAGTTGCGGTAGGCACAGCGGTTATCATTGGTTGTTTAATTTTTTACCCCTATATATTTTAATATGAGAAAGTAAGATGAGGATCTAAAAGCATGACAGAAGAATTTAAATCTGGCTTCGTGGCAATTGTTGGCCGTCCAAATGTTGGAAAGTCAACGTTGTTGAATAAAATGATTGGCGAAAAAATTGCCATCATGTCGCCTAAAGCACAAACAACCCGAAACAAAATTCAGGGAATTTATACGACGGATGAAGGCCAGATTGTGTTCATTGATACACCAGGGATTCACAAACCTCAAAATGGGCTTGGTGATTTTATGATGAAGACAGCCAACTCTGCGTTGCATGAATCTGATATGATTTGGTTTGTGGTCAATGCGGATGAACCTAGAGGTGCAGGGGATGATTTTATTATTAACCGCTTGAAGGATGTTGATACGCCAATCTATTTGGTAATTAATAAGGTTGATTTGGTTCAGCCAGAGACGCTTTTGCCAATGATTTCTGATTATCAAGACCAACTTGATTTTGCGGAGATTTTCCCGATTTCAGCTCGTCAAGGTGATAACGTTCAAGCATTGATTGATACTACTATGGATCAGTTACAACCGGGTCCACAATATTATCCTGAAGATCAAATTACCGATCATCCAGAACGCTTTATCATGGGTGAATTGATTCGTGAAAAAGTCTTACAATTGACACGACAAGAGGTACCACATTCTGTCGCTGTCGTGATTGATAATATTGAACGAGAAGGTAATGAAAAATTACATGTACAGGCCACAATTGTGGTTGAACGTCCGAGCCAAAAGAACATCATTATTGGTAAGGGTGGTAGCATGATTAAAGAAATTGGTACTCGAGCTCGTAAGGATATTGAACGGCTCTTGGGTAGCAAGGTTTACCTAGAACTATGGGTAAAGGTTGAAGAGCGTTGGCGTGATAAACCGCAAGCTTTGCAGTCATATGGATATAAAGAAGATGCCGATGTTTAAAATCTTCGGCTAGAAGAGAAATCGTTGACCTCGTCTGCGATTTCTTTTTTGATTGGATTACCTGGGTGGAAGGAGGTATCATTTTGGCAGATATTTTTAATGGACTCGTTATTTATCAACGGCCCCATAAAGAAACTGATTTGATGGTTAAGATTTTAACGCGTGAATTTGGTAAACGGATGTTTTATGTGCGTCATGGTAAGGCGAAACATTATCAATACGCTGCGGACATTCAACCGCTTACTTCGGCGAAATATGAAGGAACGATTAATAAATCGGGACTCAGCTTCATCAATGACGTCAAAGAAAGTCACCTGCCGCGTATTTTTTTGGAAGATGTTGAAAAGAATGCTTATATGACCTATATTTTGGGATTGATTGATGCCGCTTATGTCGACAATCAGCCCATTCCACAATGGTTTGATTTAGCGCAAACCGCTGAAGATAAAATGGTAGCGGGTTTTGACGCACAGGCATTGGCAAATTATTTTGAAATTCATTTATTACCTGATTTTGGAATTCAGTTAGAATGGCAAGCCTGCGTTGTTTGTGGCCAAACAACGGGGCCAATGGATTTTTCTGAAAAATACCATGGTGTTTTATGCCAGAATCATTGGTCAGTTGATGAATATCGGATGCAAATGGATCCTAAAGCATTGCATGTTTTGCAACAACTTGCGCGCGTCGAGCTAAAGCAAATCCATTCCCTTGATTTAAAGCCTGCAACTAAGCGTGAAATGGCCCGTTTGTTGGACAAGCTTTATGAAGAACAGGTAGGGGTACAATTACGAGCTAAAGGCTTTATTCATGATTTACATAAATGGGATCAACGCCTGGCCCAACGCAAAGATAAAAGTCAGCGAACTGATTGACCTTTAAAAGCGGTGCGAGTAAAATACTAGTATAGCGATGAAGACAGAATAAATTTAATGAATTGTTCAGCAAGTTACCGTTGATGTGAGGGTAATCAAGAGAGTTAAATTGGGCGCTGTTGGAGCGACAAAACAATTAAAACGAAGCTGCCGAATTTGATTCGGAAGTAGGGTGGAACCGCGAGTTAATCGTCCCTACATCAATTGCCTAGGTAATTGGTGTAGGGTTTTTTAATGCAGAAAAGAGAGGAAATGGCATGACAGAGAAATTGAGTGTGCAAGACATTATTTTGACTTTGCAGAAGTTTTGGGCTGATCAAGGAGCAATGCTCATGGAAGCCTATGATACTGAAAAGGGTGCTGGAACAATGAGCCCCTATACATTTTTACGTGCAAATGGGCCAGAGCCATGGCATGCCGCCTATGTTGAACCTTCACGTCGTCCGGCGGATGGTCGTTATGGGGACAACCCAAACCGGCTCTATCAACACCACCAATTTCAAGTGGTGATGAAGCCATCGCCTGATAATATTCAAGAACTTTACTTGGATTCATTAAAAGCACTTGGGATTGATCCATTGGAGCATGATATTCGTTTCGTCGAGGATAACTGGGAAAACCCATCAATGGGTGCTGCCGGTATTGGTTGGGAAATTTGGTTAGATGGGATGGAAGTTACCCAATTTACTTATTTCCAACAAGTTGGTGGAATCCAAGTTGATGCAGTAACTTCAGAAATCACCTATGGTTTGGAACGCTTGGCTTCATATATCCAAGATGTGCCAACGGTATATGACCTTGAGTGGGGAAATGGTGTTTCTTACGGCGACATCTTTAAGGAACCAGAATTTGAACATTCAACTTACTCATTTGATGAATCTGATTCAGACATGCTTTTGCGTCACTTTAATGAATATGAAGCCGAAGCACAGCGCGCTTTGGCAGCAAACTTAGTACACCCTGCCTATGATTATATTTTAAAGGCATCACATACCTTTAACTTGTTAGACGCCCGTGGTGTTGTATCTGTTACAGAACGGGCCAAATACTTGAGTCGTATTCGTAAGATGGCGCATCAGGTTGCCGAAGAATTCATTGCCGAGCGCAAGAAGTTAGGCTTCCCATTGTTGAAGGATGAAAAGCTACGCGAAAAGTATTTACCAGCAGATGAGGAGGTTAAGTAAAATGGCTAATTATTTACTAGAAATTGGTTTAGAAGAAGTCCCAGCTCATTTGGTGACGCCCGCTGTTGAACAATTAGTGCAACGGATGGATGATTTTTTAAATGACCATCGCTTGCAACATGGTGCGATTAAACCTTATTCAACACCACGTCGTTTGAGTGTTTTGGTGGAAGATATTGCTGAAAAAGCTGATGATCTGCAAGAAGAAAAGAAGGGGCCGGCTAAGAAAGCAGCCTTGGACGCAGATGGTAATTTCACGAAGGCTGCTCAAGGTTTTGCTCGTGGTCAAGGACTTACGACAGATGACATTACTTTTAAAGAATTCAATGGTAATGAATATGTCTATGTGACAAAATTTGAAGAAGGTCAACCTGCTAGCGAAGTGCTTAAGGGTGTCCATGAAGTGGTTGAAAACATGACTTTCCCAACGACAATGCGTTGGGGTCGGCATACCTTTGAATATGTTCGTCCTATCCGTTGGATGGTGTCATTGTTAGATGATACAGTTGTACCATTCAATGTTTTAGATGTTACAGCTGGTCGGACATCACGTGGTCATCGCTTCTTAGGCCATGATGTCGAAATTGCGAATGCTACGGACTATGTCGATACATTAGCAAGCGTTTACGTTCAAGCAGATGCACAAGCACGTAAAAATGCAATTAAGGATCAAATTAGTGCCATCGCAAGTCAAAATGGTTGGCAAGTTGTACCAGATGAAGATTTGTTAGAAGAAGTTAATAACCTGGTTGAATATCCAACAGCTTTTGCGGGTAACTTTGATGAAAAGTATTTGTCATTGCCAGATGAAGTTTTGATTACCTCAATGAAAGAGCATCAGCGTTTCTTCCACGTGACGAACCAAGATGGTCAACTTTTGCCACACTTCATTTCAGTACGCAATGGAAATGATCAACATTTGGATAACGTGATTGCTGGAAATGAAAAGGTTTTGGTGGCCCGGCTTGAAGATGCAATGTTCTTCTATGAAGAAGATCAAAAGCATGATATCGATTACTACAACGATAAATTAAAGCATGTATCATTCCATGCGAAGCTTGGTTCAGTGTATGACCATACGCGTCGTGCCAAAGCGATTGCCCATCTGATTGCAGATAAGCTTAAGTTTAATAACGATCAACAAGCTTTGCTTGATCGCGCTGGCTCAATTTATAAGTTTGACTTGATGACGGGCATGATCGGTGAATTTGACGAATTACAAGGTGTTATGGGTGAAAAGTATGCCCTTATCTTTGGAGAAAACCCACAGGTTGCCCAAGCAATTCGGGAGCATTACATGCCAATTAGCGCTGGTGGCGAATTACCAGCGAGCGACTTGGGTAAGGTCTTAGCCTTGGCAGATAAGTTAGATACGATGCTTTCATTCTTTGCGGCTGGTATGATTCCATCAGGTTCAAATGACCCATATGCTTTACGTCGTGCCGCCTCAGGTGTTGTCGCAATTTTGGCTGATAACGATTGGAATCTTGATATTGATGCCATCTTAAACGAATTTATTGCGCAAATGGCTGCGCATAATGATACGTTAGGGCTACCGGATGTGGTCGCTGCTAATTTGACTGGTAGCGTTGCTTCAGTTGTTGATTTCTTAACCGACCGTGTTGTTAAGGAAATGCAAGACCAAGGTATTCGTCATGATGTGATTAATGCTGTTACGCAAAACAACTTTACAAGCACTACCCAAATGTTTAAGTCAGCTAAAGCTTTGTTGGCACATCAAAATGATGCTGACTTCCGTGATGGGGTTGAAGGTTTGACTCGAATTATGCGTTTGACAACCAAGAATCAAACGAATGCAGTGGTTGATCCAAAGTTGTTTGAAAATGATGCAGAAAAGGCTTTGTATGAAGCAAGTCAACCAATTGCCGATTTGCAAGATACGGATGATGTTTTGTCAGCATTACTCAACTTGGCACCACAAATCGATGCTTACTTTGACCAAACGATGGTCATGGTTGAGGATGATGCAATCAAGCAAAACCGCATTGCAACCTTGCAAGGCGTTGCACAACAAGCAGAGCGTGTCGCTAATTTCATGGAATTAGATGTAAAAAGTAATTAATACAAAAAACTAGCTCTGCGGAACTAGTTTTTTTGTCATATAATTGTTAATTGGCCTTAAAGTTATTGTTTCATCATTTAAAGAAAATTAGGTATAATAACCTAGTTAGGAATAATTGTGGAGATTCCTTGTGTCAAAGATAAAGGATATATAAATTGTCAGTAAGTATTGGATATTGGATTGGTTTTTTTGTTTTTGTGGTGATTATGCTCGCCCTAGATTTGGGCGTCTTTCACAAAGGAAATGAAGAGCCAAGCGTAAAATCATCATTACTTTGGAGTGCCTTTTGGATTGCATTAGCTTTCATTTTTGCTGGTGGGGTTTGGTATCTTGGCGGTCGTGATCATGCGGTAGATTTCATTACCGCCTACTTGTTAGAAAAATCGTTGAGTATTGATAATCTCTTCATTTTCATTTTGGTGTTCAGTTATTTCAAAATTGCACCAAAATATCAGCATCGAATTCTATTCTGGGGTGTCTTTGGGGCCCTAGTGATGCGGGTAATCTTCATTTTCGGAGGAGCCGCATTATTACATCAATTCGAATGGTTAATGTATTTGTTCGGAGCTTTCTTGGTTTATACCGGAATCAAAATGTTCTTTGAAAAAGATGAAGATCAAGATTTGAACGATAGTGCCATGATTAAGTTTTTCCGAAAGATTTTGCCGTTGAAAGAAAATGCGACTGAGCCACACTTTATTGTCAAAGAAAATGGTAAAAAGTATGCGACACAGTTTTTGTTAGCATTGCTCTTTATTGAAGCTTCCGATTTACTTTTTGCGGTAGATTCAATTCCAGCCGTCTTAGCAGTTACTCAAGATACGTTTATTGTTGTCACGTCGAACATTTTTGCGATTATGGGATTGCGTTCACTGTATTTTGCCCTTGCAAGTATTTTGCCAATGTTTAGGTATATTAAATATGCCTTGGCGGGTATTTTAGCGTTCATCGGTTTGAAGATGATTGTCAACGAAGGTAGCAAGATGTTAGGGAGCTCATTTGCCATTTCAAATATGTTATCACTTGCAGTGATTGTCACCTTCTTGACGGTGGCAATTGTCGCTTCGGTGGTTGTGTCACGTCGTGAAGCCAAGCAATCGTAAATGATGTTTAGAAAGAGCCTAAGTAGTTTAGGCTCTTTTTTGTGCAATAAAATTAAAAAAGATTATGCTATAATGTAAATTATTGAACAAAGAAGAAATGAGGACTGAGAGATGTCAAAAAAGGTGTTATTCGGAAGTTATACTAAGCGTGTTTCTAAAGGAATTTATCAAGCTGACTTTGATGAGACAACTGGTAAGTTAAGTGGAATGACGGCAATTGCTGAAATTGGCTCACCAACTTACTTAGCTTTGAGTAAGGCCAATCATCTTTATGCCGTCGATAAAAAGGACCAAGAAGGCGGAATCGCTGTCTATGACTATACGCCAGGCGGTGTTAGTCTAAAGCAAGAAGTCTTAACCGAAGGTGCTTCACCAGCTTATGTGGCGGTCGATGAGGATCGGCAATTGCTTTATACGGCAAACTACCATAAAGGAACCGTCGAAGTTTACAAAATCGCAGCAGATGGGCAAATTACATTGACTGATTTATTCCAAGGTAGTGGCTCTGGGCCACGCCCAGAACAAGGTAGTTCACATATGCATTTTGCTAATCTAACACCTGATCAACGCTTAGTCGCGGTTGATTTAGGGGCTGATAAGGTGTATACCTTTGATGTATCTTATGAAGGTAAACTTACACAGGTTGCAGTGTTTGAGACGACCGCTGGGTTTGGACCACGACATATTCGTTTTAGTCCAGATGGACAAACTGCATATTTGTTAGGAGAATTGGCTTCTGAGTTATCTGTATTGCACTACAATCAAGCAGATGGAACATTTGTGCTTTTGCAAACAGTTGCCACGCAACCTGACGATTGGGATGCGCACAACGGGGCAGCTGCGATTTACTTATTAGCTGATGGTAAATTTATTTATACCTCAAATCGTGGCCACAATTCATTGGCGGTCTTTGCAGTGAACGCAGATGGAAAGATTGCTGAGCGTATCCAATTGATACCAACAGAAGGTGATTTTCCACGTGATTTCGCACTTGCACCAGATGAAAAATATGTCATTGCGACGAATCAAAATACCGACAATGCAACTGTCTATCGCCGGGATGTCCAGACTGGGCTTTTGACTTTACAAGAAAAAGATATTGCGGTACCTGAACCAGTTCGGGTAATGTTTGTCGATTAATACAGGAGAAATAATGGAAAAAAACGTCAAACGACAAAAGTCGTGGTTTTATCAATGGTTTTTGAATAATAAAACGGTAACGGCCCTTTTGGTGATCTTATTGCTTTTGGCCGTAGTCTTCATGGTTTCAAAGGTTAGTTTTATCTTTGAACCCCTCAAAGTGATTTTTGCTGCAGTGGGGGCACCGATGATTATTGCTGGAATCTTTTATTACTTTATGAATCCAACAGTAGATTTTTTAGAACGCAAGTTAAATATTAAACGAACTTGGATTATTTCAGTCATGTTTTTGCTCTTACTCGGGTTAATTGTCTGGGGACTTGCCGTCTTTATTCCATGGCTAGGTAGTCAGATTAGTGATTTCATCAAGCAAATTCCAGGTTACTGGGCGATTATCACAAAGTTTGGTGATGAAATCTTGCGTGGTGATAAATATCCGCAATTAAATAGTATTGTGAATGATGTGAACAATGATTTGAGTAATTGGTTCAAGAATTCATCGACTGAATATGCTAAAAAGGGTGTAAGCAGCGTTTCAAATATTGTTAGCACGATTGCTAAAATTGGGGTGAGCCTGGTGACTTTCCCTGTGATTCTGTTCTACATGCTTAAAGATGGTCATCGCATGCCAGACTACTTAACGAGTTTGGTACCAACAAAGGTGCAAAGCTCATTCAAAGCGACGTTGCATGATATTAATAAGCAAATCTCAAACTATATTCGTGGACAATTGTCAGTGGCATTTGCGGTAATGATTATGTTTGGAATCGGCTTTACAATTATTGGGTTGCCATATGGTTGGTTATTAGCCGTAATGGCAGGGTGCTTTAACTTAATCCCATATATCGGATCATTCTTGGCAATGTTACCAGCTCTAGTTGTTGCCATTTCAGTGTCGCCACTCATGTTGGTTTATACCATTATCGTCTTTGTGATTGAACAAGCTTTGGAAGGTCATGTCATTTCACCAAAGCTGTTGGGAGATTCATTACAAATTTACCCAGTGACAGTCTTAGTTGTTTTGCTTTCAGCCGGAAACTTGTTCGGACTTCCAGGAGTGATTTTGGGAATTCCGGGCTATGCGGTCCTAAAAGTTCTCGTAACTAAGTTGTATCATTGGTGGCGGCATGCTTCAGGTTTGTTTGATGACGAACAAGCCGAAGCAACTAAGCAAACTCAGGATGCCCATTAATGGCACTTAACAGTTTAATTAAGATTTAGAGTTATAGCACGAACGCTAATAGAGTTCGTGCTATAATTTTTGTTTAGATATTATTATAGGAGCAAGTCATGAGTACAAATCATATTGTCTTGTTTGAGCCATTGATGCCAGCCAATACTGGTAACATTGCCCGGACAGCGACCGGAACAAATACAAAATTACACTTGATTGAGCCATTAGGGTTCGATTTAGATGATAAGCACGTTAAACGTGCAGGGTTAGATTATTGGGATTCAGTCGAGTTGACGGTTCATCCTAATTTACCTGCTTTTATGGATACTTTGACGGCAACTGACGAATTATTTTTAATTTCTAAGTTTGCTCCACGATCATATCACCAGGTGGATTATACGAACCCTGATCATGATTATTATTTTATGTTTGGTAAGGAGACGACAGGATTGCCAGAGACTTTCATGCGTAAGCACGCTGACCAAGCTTTACGAATTCCCCAAAATGATAACCATATTCGTTCGTTAAACTTAGCAAATACGGCAGCCATCGTGATTTACGAAGCTTTACGCCAACAAGATTTTGCTAATTTAGATTTAACGTTTGATTATGACTACGATAAATTAAAGTAATAAAGGAGGCATTATGGCTGAAAGCAAAAATAAACGCCCAGCCAAAAAGCAGCAAACTCCCAAATCAAAAAAGGCAACGAAGACGACGCCAAAGAAACAACCCAAGAAAAATACGCAGCCACGTAAAAAAACATCAAGTAAGAAGAAGCCTTCTTGGTTAGCCCAACATTGGAAACAATTGGCAGCCTTGGTTGGTGTGTTGATGTCCTTAATAGCGATCAGCCATTTGGGCTTATTAGGTAAGCTATTAGCGAATATGATGCGTTGGATGATTGGTGGCACATATCAAGTCTTCTTATTGGTACTGATTGTGCCATTATTAGTTGTTGTTGCCTACAACCAATGGCCCCGTAAGTTTACACGGAATCAATACATTGGTTTTGGGATGTTTTATGCCGGGCTCTGTTTGGCGGGATCAATTCTATTGTTCTCAAAAATGAATGTTCATATTGATTTAATGAGTCATATCAATACTTTCATTCAACAAGATATTAATAATCGTGCTGTTTCAACGCCAGTTGGCGGCGGGATGCTCGGGGCAGCGTTATACCAATTAATGTATGTCTTGATGGGAAACTTTGGTTCATGGTTGTTAGCAATTCTATGTATGCTTGGTGGGGGTGTGATGTTATTCAACATTCCACTCAAAGAAGTATTTGATAACTTCTTCAACTTAGCAGAAGGAACTGGTGATTATGTTCAAGTAAAGGCTAATAATGTCCACGAAACAGTGAGCGAAAAGGTCACAGATTATAAAACACGTCAAAAGCATGCCATGAATGATGTCTTTCAAGATGATCCCTTTGGTGCGATGAACGAACAACAGACTCGTCAAGCTGAACAAGCAGGGTTACCTGATGCCACTTTGGCACATCTGACACCAGAAGAGCCTGTGGATGATGATCAAGCTAAGGACGTTGAGCCAGAAGTGACAAGTACAGAATTTAAGATGCCAGAAATTGTAGCACCAGCGCCACATGAAAAAGAACCAGATGTACAAATGGCTCAAGCACCTAGTCCAACTGAGGTGGCACCATTGCCAAGCGATGAGGATGAGCCACCAGTTACATTAGCCGAAAGTGATTTTAATGCGGATGAGGTTGTTCAAAACTTTGACCAACCGGTTGAACCAGTAACGTATGGTGATGAAGCGGCAGCAGAACAAACTGATGAACCATTAACGCACGCTGATATTCTTGGTCAAGCGGTACCACAAGCGGCATCAACGCAAAATGCAGGTGCGGTGGGACATGTTGAACCGAAAACGACTAGCGAACCAGTAGCAGATGTTGATGCAAGTGGTCTCGGCACGGTTATTGATGATGCTCATTACCAGTTGCCATCAACTGATCTCTTAACTGAAGTTGGTTCAACTGACCAAACGGCAGAGCGGGATGCTTTAAATGAGAAGGCTCGGATTTTACATGAGACTTTGAAGAGCTTCCATATCAATGCAACGGTTGAAAAGGTTGTCTTAGGTCCAACGGTGACACAATATGAAATTAAACCGGCGGTGGGTGTGAAAGTTTCCAAAATTCAGAATTTAGCTGATGATTTAGCCTTATCGCTCTCGGCTAAGTCATTGCGGATTGAGGCACCAATTCCAGGTAAAAATGTGGTCGGAATTGAAGTAGCCAATGATCAGCAAGCCACGGTTGGCTTTAAGGATATGGTTGAGGAAGCTGGTATTGATACTAAGCATCCATTGACGGTACCAATTGGGCGAGGCGTGACAAGTGGTGTCGTTAAGATGGATTTGACCAAGATGCCCCATTTGCTAATTGCTGGATCGACTGGATCAGGTAAGTCGGTGGCAATTAACGGTATTTTGGCTTCAATTTTGCTTCAAGCTAAACCAAGTCAAGTGCGTTTGATGTTGGTTGATCCAAAGAAGGTGGAACTATCAGTTTATAATGATATTCCACATTTGATTACACCAGTGGTCTCTGATCCAAAGAAGGCCGCCTTAGGTTTGAAGAAGGTTGTGGCTGAAATGGATCGACGCTTTAAGTTGCTAGCTGATGAAGGGGTTCGAAACATTGACGGTTATAACCGTTATGTTGAAAAGCAAAATGCTAAGGATCCTTCAACTCAGTTACAAACGATGCCATATTTGGTTGTTGTGATTGATGAATTGGCTGATTTGATGATGACTTCATCGGTTTCCAGTGATGTTGAAAATGCGATTGTCCGAATTGCTCAACTAGGACGTGCGGCTGGAATCCATATGATTGTTGCCACTCAACGTCCATCAGTTGATATTATTACTGGTTTGATTAAGGCCAATGTGCCATCACGAATGGCCTTTGCGGTTTCATCTGGTGTGGATTCACGGACGATTTTGGATCAAAATGGGGCTGAAAAGCTCTTAGGTCGTGGAGATATGTTGTTTGCGCCAATCGGTGCCAGCGGCCCACAACGAGTTCAAGGAGCCTTTATCTCTGATGAAGATGTTGAAAATCTAACTGACTTCATCAAGGAACAAGGAGAAGCGCAATACGATGAAAGTATGGCCGTTTCAGATGCAGAAGTTCAATCGATGGAAAGTGGCGGTGACGGTTCTGGTAATGAATTAGATGAATTGTGGGATGATGTGCTGGAGTTTGTCCTCCGTGCGGGTGGCGCTTCAACATCATCAATTCAACGTCATTTTAAAATTGGCTATAATCGAGCTGGTCGGATTATTGATGATATGTCTGACCGAGGCTTAGTTGGTCCACAAAATGGTTCAAAACCACGTGAAATTAATTTTACGGCTGAAATGTTACCGTCGCTAAAACGTTCAGCTCAAGCAAAATAAACAGATAACGGATGATGTTGGGCTTTCAACACCGTCCGTTTTTGCTATAATTTGATTAACTACAGGAATCGAGACGATGACGAATGATTGAATTAACAAATTTAACGAAACAATTTGGTGACAAAACAGCAGTACAGTCACTTAATATGCAAGTTCAACCTGGGGAAGTCATGGGGTTGATTGGACAAAACGGTGCGGGCAAGACGACGACTTTTCGGATGATTTTAGATTTTATTCAACCAACTGAGGGGACTGTCCGTTGGAATGAAGAGCCAATTGATAGCCAAAAACGACAAAAATTAGGCTTTTTACCAGAAGAACGTGGACTTTATCAGAAAGAAACTGTTGAAAATCAAGTGCTTTATTTTGCAGAACTCCATGGGATGAAGCGAGTTGATGCACGTATCGCTTTACAAGATTGGATGAAACGCTTGAATGTGGTTGGAAAAATGTCTGATAAGGTACAGTCATTATCCAAAGGAAATGCCCAAAAGATTCAATTGATTGCGACGGTTATTTTTCAACCAGATTTTTTGATTTTAGATGAACCATTTTCAGGACTTGACCCAGTTAATACTGAATTAATGATGGAAGAAATTTTGAATTTGAAAGCACAAGGCGCCATGATTATTTTTAGTTCGCACAATATGGCAGGGGTTGAAAAATTGTCAGATCAAATTACGATGTTGCGGCATGGTGAAACCGTCTTGCAGGGACGTCCAAGCGAAATTCGCAATCAATTTGGACGCACGAATATTTATTTGGAAGCGCCAGTTAGTGATGAAGCCTTATTAGCAATTCCGGGTGTAGAAAAACTTGAGCAACAAGGCGCTGGGCGCCATTTGCAATTGCGAGATGAACAAGCGGGACGCCAAGTTTTTGAAGTTGCAACGGCGGACGGATACATTCCTGTCTTTGCACAAGAGCCACCAACCTTGGACGCTATTTTCCGAGAAGAAGTTGCAGCGGGGGAACGACAATAATGCAAATGAAACAGTTATTGATTGTCATGCGACAGACATTTTTGTCGCGACTAAAGACAGCTGGATATTGGTTACTCGTACTGACACCAGTTTTGATTGTAGCAGCCATTGCTGGGGTTGTATTTTTAATGCAAGCGACGCAAAACAATACACCCGCCCAAGTTGGAGTAGTGCAATCGAAAACCTTGTCGCGTGATTTAGATCAAGATAAAGCCTTGCATGTTAAAGCAATCTATTATCTCAATGCAACTCAGGCTAAAAAAGCATTAGATAAGGATCAATTGGATGCGATGTTAACGGAAAAGCAAGGTAATTTTGTGTTAACCAAACGTGCCGATGGTCAAACTTTGAATCAAGCAACCTTGAAGAACGTTTTAGCCAAATATAATACCACACGCCGTGCCCAGCAACTGCACTTAAAAGAGCGTGATGTTGATACATTAACCCAGAGTCCAAAAATTCAGACACATGTACAAAGCAAGAAAGGTGTAAATCAAAACGGAGACAATAGTACCGCTAATTATACGTTCGCAGTTGCTTTGGGAATTTTAATTTTCATGTTCTTAACGTCTTATGTTGGGATGATTGCCCAAGAAATTGCTAACGAGAAGTCTTCACGAATTATGGAAATCTTATTAGCTGCCACATCCCCAGGGGTGCAATTCTTCGGTAAAATTGGTGGAATTGGTTTATTAGCTGCTTTGCATGGGCTGATTTATGTGGTGCTAGGCTTAGTAGTTAGTGTTTATCTACCGAAAATTCCACAGTTGCAACAAGTTAATCAGGTCTTACAGGGCATTGATTGGAATTTTGCTTTGATGACCTTACTGATTGTGTTTGTGTCTATTTTGCTGTATATGGTCTTAACGGCGATTGTTGCCGCAATGGTAAATGATTTAAGTCAGGTCCAGCAGGCGGTAGCACCGGTGACTTACTTATCCATGTTTGGCTACGTTTTGACGTTCTTGATTAATGGTCAGCCCCACAATGTCTTTTTAAATGTTGTGTCCTATTTGCCATTCTTCTCGCAAACATTGATGCCAGCTCGATTAGGGTTACAGTACGCTTCCATGCCAGAAGCCTGGATCGCCCTTGGCTTAGAGGTCGTGGCCCTTTATCTTTTAGCAAAATACGGTTTACGGGTATATAAGCAAAACGTCTTAACTTATCGTGAAGGTAATATTACGAAAATTGCTTGGATGAGCTTGAAAGGGCTCTTCAAGTCATAAAAAAAGATGCACTTCATTGAAGTGCATCTTTTTTTAATCTTTGTCTTTATCAGTATTCTTTTTATTCAAGAAATCTTTTGCGCTATCATCTGAATCCAAATCAGGAATTGTAAAAGTTTCTTCCATGTTTTTACCAAGTTCGTCTTGGCGGCGTGTAAGTAATCCCATCGTCGTTCACCTACCTTTTAAATTCATATTGCTATAAGTGTAGCATTTTTGTCCTGGTTTTTAAACCGGTAAGATGTTTAGTTAAACCGAATATGGTGTATAATAGTATCAGCACTTTTCGTGAAAGGAGGTCAATGACATGGCTTCAGAACATATTGAGCAAAAGCTCGCCTTATTACCAGATTTGCCAGGTTCATATCAAATGAAAGATATTAATGGCAAAATTATCTATGTTGGTAAGGCTAAAAATTTAAAAAATCGTGTTCGTTCGTACTTTAAGAGTGAACATACTGGAAAAACGGCTGAATTGGTGAAGAATATTGCTGATTTTGACTATATTGTCACGAGCTCAGAAAAAGAATCACTCTTACTTGAAATTACGTTGATTCAAAAATATCAGCCATACTATAATATCCGTTTGAAGCGGGGGACGGGTTACCCTTACATTAAGATTACGAACGAACGTGATCCGCAAATTAAGCTGGCTAGTGAAGTTGAAAAAGACGGGGCTCATTATTTTGGGCCTTACCCAAATGTTTATGCGGCTGAAGAAACCGTGCATTTTTTACAGAAGGTTTATCCATTACGCCGTTGTAATGGTTATCAAGGCCGGCCATGCTTGTATGCGAATATGGGACAGTGTCTGGGAGCTTGTTATCGTGAAGTACCCAAAGCTGAATATGATGAGCAAATTAAGCATATTCAATCATTTTTGAATGGCGATACCAAAAAAGTTACCCAGCAATTACAGGCTAAAATGCAAACGGCCTCTGAAAATTTGGAATTTGAACGAGCCGCTGATTTAAGAGATCAGTTAAAGTTTATTCGAACAACCGTTGAGAAACAAAAAATTATTTCAAATGATGGGACCCCACGTGATTTAATTAATTTTTATATGGATAAGGGGTGGCTTTCTGTACAAGTCTTCTTTATTCGTCAATCACGCTTAATGAAGCGTGAAAAACGATTATTTGCAATTGTTGATGATGTGAGTGAAGAGTTAACGAGTTTTATTTTGCAGTTTTATAACCGTAAAAATGCGATTTTGCCTAAGGAATTATTGGTTCCGGATATTGTTGATAAACAAGCGATTTCAGATGTGCTAGGTGTGACAGTACGCACGCCAAAGCGTGGTGAAAAGAAAGCCTTAATGGATCTGGCCGAAAAAAATGCCAAGATTGAATTAGATGAAAAATTCCGTTTGTTGCAGATGAACGAACAAAAAACCAGTGGTGCCATGCAAGAAATTGCCGATGCACTAGGTATTCCAAGTATTCATCGCATTGAAGCATTTGACCATTCGCATACCAGCGGGGAAGAAATGGTTTCGGCCATGGTTGTCTTTGAGGATGGTGTTCCTAATAAAAAGTTATATCGTAAGTATAAGACTAAGACGGTTGAACATGCGGATGAGCGTGCAGAAACGATGGAAGTTATTCGACGGCGTTACACCCGTCTACTGAAAGAAGGCGCAGAACTCCCTGATTTGATTCTGATGGACGGAGGCGAAATTCAGTTGAATGCTGCCAAAGAAGTTGTGGAAGATGAATTAGGTTTAGATATTCCAGTTGCAGCCATGGTAAAAAATGAGCACCATAAGACGGCTGATTTGTTAAAAGAAGAGGGTGCACCACATGTCCATTTAGATCCAAAATCACAGGGATTCTTTTTGTTGCAACGGATTCAAGATGAAGTACATCGCTTTGCAATTACTTTCCACCGGCAATTGCGTTCAAAGAATTCTTTGGCTTCGAAGTTGGATGAAATTAACGGAGTTGGTCCAAAGACGCGTCAAAAATTGCTCACGAAGTATGGCTCACTGAAGAAAATAGCTGAGGCACCAGATGATGAGTTAAAGGAATTAGGTATTTCGGACAAAGTGATTCAAAATATCAAAATTTCACTCCAAGCGCGACAGAATTAAGCAAATTCCGGCTGTTTGCTAGCAATCGGTTCGGTTTTAATTTATACTGAAGATTACGTTTTATTATCGGATAGTGTTAAAAAAGAAAGTGAGGTCATAAACGATGGCGTTTGTCGACCAAGTAAAAATTAATGTTAAAGCTGGTAAGGGCGGCGATGGGGTTGTCTCTTTCCGGCATGAAAAATATATTGATATGGGTGGACCTTATGGTGGCGATGGTGGCCACGGCGGTTCAATCATTTTAAAAGTTGATTCAGGTTTGCGGACTTTAATGGATTTTCGTTATAAGTCACATTTTAAAGCGACACCTGGACAGAATGGTGCCACAAAGGGGATGACGGGTCGTTCGGCCGATGACCTAGTGATTAAAGTGCCTGAAGGAACAACCGTTACCAATACTGACACGGGGCAAATTGTTGCCGATTTAACTGAGCCAGGTGAAGAATTAGTTGTTGCCAAGGGTGGCCGTGGTGGTCGTGGAAATATTCACTTCGCCACTTCTAAAAACCCTGCACCAGAAATCGCCGAAAATGGAGAACCAGGTCAAGAATTTAACTTGCAGTTGGAGCTTCGTGTTTTGGCTGATGTGGGCTTGGTTGGTTTCCCATCTGTTGGAAAGTCAACGTTGTTGTCTGTTGCAACAGCAGCGAAGCCTAAAGTCGCTGCTTATCACTTTACGACTTTGGTACCTAACTTAGGGATGGTGCAATTGGATGACGGCCGTGACTTTGTAATGGCCGACTTACCTGGATTGATTGAAGGCGCTTCTGATGGTGTTGGGCTAGGAATTCAATTCTTGCGCCACGTTGAGCGGACTCGGGTTATTTTGCATATGATTGATATGTCTGGTGTTGACCCAGAAAATGATCCATACGAGGCTTATAAAGCGATTAATGCTGAATTGGCTGCATATGATCCCGCCCTTTTAGAACGTCCACAGATTATTGTGCCAACGAAGATGGATATGCCAGATGCACCAACTGCGCTTGAAATGTTTAAAGAACAATTGGCTGCTGACCCAGAAGTCCCTGATAATTTAGAAATTATGCCAATTTCATCATTGAACCGTGATGGGGTTCAAGACTTGTTGCGTCGTACGGCCGACTTGTTGGATGTCACACCACAGTTCATTTCAAAGGATATGGAACCTGAGACTGATCAAGCCATGTATGAGTTTGAAGACCCAGATGCTCCAGCCTTTGAAATTGAGCATGTCGATGATGATTTCTGGATTATCACAGGTGATGAAATTGAAGACATCATGCGTCGGACCAATACAGCCTTCACGGAATCATTAATGCGTTTTGCGCGTGTAATGCGTAAGATGGGAGTTGATGATGCCTTGCGTGAAGCTGGGGCCAAGAATGGCGATACCGTTCAAATTTTGGACTTCCAGTTTGAATACGAAGAATAATGAATAAAACCGTTGGGATTAAAGGCAATTGCCTAAACCCAACGGTTTTTTGTATTTTTTAATGTTAGTAAAATTTGAAATCAAACAAGTTGTGGCTTCTGAAGTGATAAAAATAGTTATAAATCAAAAATTTGGCTCGTCAATATAATGCGACTTTTTGTCAGTTTACACATGTGATAATAATATTGTTGAAAAAAGTTAATTCAATCCTAGCTATGCACAGTCAACCATCAGGTAATCTAGAAAATCATGTTACTGAAAATGTGGTGTATTATATGAACAAGAATGTATTTAATTAGTTTGATTATAAGCGTTTTAAATTGATGTGAGCTATGTCTTGAGTTAAGGTTGTAGCATAGCATGAAAATAATGACATAAGAAAAAAGCGTAACCAACGTGATGTTGGTTACGCTTTTTAATTTTGAATGCCGATTTAGTAGCGTTCATTTTCATGCCAACGATTACGCTTTGTTGGCAAAATCATCAAGATGAACCACCAAATTGTTCCAATGATTGGAATGATTTGGATTAGGATCCACCAGGCTGAATGGTCAGAATCATGTAAGCGTCGGAACTTCAATGATAGAGTTGCTAACCAAACGAGAAAATTGATTAGCATGGCCATCAATTGAACAGCTAAATCACCAGCAGTGTGGACATCAGAAATGGGATGGCCCATGAGGTTTGAAATTAGCCAGACTAAAATGTTTCCTAAGAGATAATTGATGATGATTGGCCACCAATATGACTTACGATTAGCGGTTCCTGAAAAATTAAAAATATTATGCCAAAATGCAGAATAAGCTTCTACCATATCAGAATACCTCCCAGCTTTTATCGTGGATCAGTTTTGCACGTAATGGGCAGATTAATGTCGGACTTGCTTCCATTCACTTGCAGAAATGAGATGTTGATCGACATTGAGGAACATCGGACGCTTGCGTCGCGTTGTCATAAATTTGATCTGTTTAACTTCAACTTTTTCAGGAATCGTATTTACCTCAAAAAAGCGGAATTTTGATTCATAAGGTTTTAAATTAAAAATTGGTAATTCGGTTTTTAAGGTTTTACCTGCTTCCTCATTGATTTTAACCGTTTCACCATCAATGAATCCATTGAATCGATTGTTTGAAGTTTGACCAAAATCTGGGAAATGGCGGTTAGTAACGGGATATTCCTTATCATCATCCCCAATAAAAGATACCTGGTAAATACCAGTTGGACGGGAAGAGTGATTATTGATATTTACAGCAAATTTTGAATCATTCTTTGCAGCAGTTCCCATTGTTTTTTCATAACTTCTGAGTAAGATTGGGACTGAGATTCGAAAACGTCGATCACGAAAGCGTAGATATGCTACGAATGAAGCAACTACCAGTGATAAGACGGAGATATGTAAAGGTGTTACGAATACAGCTAGGTCTTTTAACAAAATATTATTCCTCGATATGCATTTATATTTAATTGGCTTCCATTATAGCATTGTGCTAAGTTGCGAATAAAGAGTTTTAGACGAAATAGCGGGTGATAGGCGCTTTAAAGGCAATAAAAAAAAGCGGTTTTGAGACATGCTTAGGTCGTTATGCCAGTTGGCATTAGATGTTTTCATCTTTACTAATCACACCGGTATCTGATTTATCACCAGTTTTGCTGGCAAACTTGATTTCGATGGTGCCTTTTTCTACACCGTAATCATTGGTGTTATCACCTGTGGAATCGCTGTTATTGGTATTAGCTTTATCATCGCGCCATTTAACATCGTAATAAACTGGCTCGTCCTTATCTTTGGCTTTTGTGTAATCAATACGATCTGGTGATGAAATTTCAGCGGGTTCCCCAAAAAGTTTTTTCGCTTGTTCTAGCGAGGTACCACCACGACCGTATTTATTAGAACTAATTTTAATTTTCTTATAATTAGTTTGTGTGATACCCTGGCGATTTTGGTAGACATAGAATCCAGCCATAATGATAATGAAAAAAGTTAAGAGGGCAATGACCCAAAACCAAACTTGTTTATAAAATGATTTATTTACCGCCTGCTCGTGATTGGGAGCATTAAGATTTTGATCAACCATTCTGAAAGCCTCCTGCGGGGTATAATATGAGACAATCATTTTCAAATTGATCGATTATGAAAACGCTTCTCATATTATTTAATATGTATTGATAATATTCTCTTGTTAAAACATAGTCAACAGAATAGTTAAGGAAATTGGTATATTACATGTTTATGAGCTTAATTGTTAGAATTTTGAAACAATGTAAAAAAACAAACATATATCATTAGATAGATAATTAATATTTTAATGTAAAATGATTTATAGAAATTAATTAAATGAAAGAGGTTAGGAACTATAAAATGGAAGTTCAATTAGCCAATCAGCAAATGGCACAAGCGATTAAACAAGTCGTTAAAAAGGCATTTTTAACTTCTGAACACGGTTATCAGGGAGAGGCAGAATTAGTGGAGGATTTACGCGATAGTACAACGCCCACATTTGAGCGAGTTGTCATATGGAATCAACATTTGGTGGGCCATATGTTACTAAGTGAAGCAAATGTGGCAGAAAGTAAAGGGTTAGTATTAGCACCGCTAAGCGTATTACCAGCTTTTCAGCGTCATGGAGTTGGGAAAGCATTAATGGCGAGTGCTGAGGAAATCGCAAAAGACTACGATTATGCCTTTATCAGTATTCTTGGAGATTCGCAATATTATGGGCGCTTTGGGTATCAACCGGCAAAAAATTTTGAGATTAAAGCGCCAATGGATGTCCCGGATGAAGCCTTCTTGATTAAACGCTTTACGCAAACAGTACAACAGCCTGGGATTTTGGAATATGCACCGGCGTTTGGAATTTAATTAGCAGTTGCATTGCTGCCAATCCACTAGTTGTACTAACAACTGTGCTATAATGTGATTTCGGTTAGTCGAATTGACGCAATAGATTGCGTGAAAGAAGGAAGGTGTCGTCAAAATGACAGAAGAAAATGAAACATTGAATTTAACGATTGCCCAACCAACCGCACGTTATGAACAAGAAATCAAAAAGTCACGATTTATTTTGGATATTGCGCGCGTATCGAATGAAGAAGTAGCGCAAGCATTTGTTGAAAAGATTCGTAAACAAGAACATAAAGCAACGCACAATGTGTGGACGTATGTGTTAGGCCCAACGGACTTAATCCAACGTTATTCTGATGATGGTGAACCAGCTGGAACGGCAGGGGTGCCAATGCTGGAAGTCTTAAAAAATAATCAATTACATGATGTGGTTGCCGTAGTGACTCGCTATTTTGGAGGCATTAAATTAGGTGCTGGCGGTCTTATTCGGGCCTACGCTGGAACTGTTGCAGATGGCATTGCTCAGATTGGCTTAGTCAATCAAGTCTTACAACAAGAAGTATGTATCACGGTCGGGTATGCCCAGTATGAAAGTTTGAAATATTGGCTTGAACAGGCTGAATATCAAATCTTAGATACACAATATGGGGCTGATGTGACTTTAATTGTCGGTGTGAACAAAAGTAATATCACAGAATTTGAAGCCCAAGTGACCGATACGATGGCCGGGCAAGCCAGCTTTAGTTTAGGTGAAGAGCGGATTGTCGAAGTGCCTTATAGCCGATCAGTTTCAGCCCAAACATCATCATTGAAGTGATAAGGAGGATGGGATGGAACAGGAATTTACATCTGCTAGGTGGGTCAAGCTAGGAATTTTAAATGGTATGGTGGTGTTAGTCATGTTAGCGGTAGCCGTTTTACCAACGCCTAATAAATTTCTGATATGGAATTTATTCTTGGCGACGCTTCCACTTGACTTGGGATACGTAGTCGCATATTTAAAGGCTCAGCATATGCATCATGGTTGGGTAATGGGGTTAGCTTTGTTGTGGCTGCTATTTTATCCTAATGCCTTGTATATGATTACGGATTATATCCATTTACCAGAGTCTGGTTTGTCGATTATTAATCCTTATACGGTTTGGAACTTTGGATTATTGTCAGTCGCCATATTGCTAGGCGTATTATTTGCGATTGAAAGTGGCTATCAGATGCGATTTACTCTCGTGAAACAACGAAGTTGGTGGTCATCAGCAATATTTTATACCGGATTGTCTATCTTAACTGCTTTAGGCGTTTATTTAGGTCGATACCTACGTTTAAATTCATGGGAAGTGTTCACAAGTCCTGGAATTGTCTTGCGCGCAATTGCTCAAGTTATTTTTAGGGATTTGTCATTTACGTGTTTGTTTGTTGGTGTCTTTGTGCTTTTGCAATTAATTCTTTTCGCAACGTATCATGCTTTGAAACGTCCATAAAAAAAGCTTACTCTATTTGGGAGTAAGCTCTTTTTTTTATTCTCGAAGACTTTTTGTATTACTGATGAACCACATGGCATTAATGGCGACAAGAATGGCACTTGCGATGAAGACGCCACGATAACCAAAATTAGTGGCAACAACTGATCCAAGCAAAGGACCTAAAACCGAACCCATTGATTGAAAGGATTGGTTATAGGAAAAAATCCGGCTAGTAATGTCGGTTGGCGTTGTTTTAGTTAGTAAGGTCTGAACGGCTGGCATCATGGTTGAATTTGAAATTCCCATGATAAAGCGTAGGATGATTAATTGCCAAATGGTGGTAACGAACGCCATCGGAAGTAGGGCCGTGAAGCCAATGATAAATCCTAGAATAATCATTTTATCAGTTCCGAAGCGATCACCGAGGACGCCAAATTTCTGTGCGGCCAATAACGTTGCAATTCCAGGCATAGCCGTGACAACTCCAGCAAGGAAAGTAGTTGAGATTGAGGTTGTATTAAGTTGACGAACAAATAGGGCAATGAAAGGGCTAATTGAAAAGTTAGCCATTTGGATAATCATGGTTGTCGTGAACAGACCAAAAGTTAAATGCGCATTGGGCAATGATTTGACCACTGTTCGAAACGAGGGGGCTTCTGCACGTTCGACTGGAACAAATTCTTCTTTAACAAAGACTAAGGTTAACAAGAAGACTAAGCCGAAAATAATAGCTGTGATAAAAAATGAGACGCGATATGAAAAGAAGCTAGCTAATGTGCCACCAAGAAATGGTCCGAGCAGTTGACCTGATGTCGTACCAGTGACGAAGACGCCCATGGCATAGCCTGATCGTTCCTTGGGGGTTTGTGTGGCAATCATGGCGTTCGCATTCGAAACGAAGCCACCTAAGACACCTTGGATTCCACGGAGCAAGATTAATTGCCATACATTCGTGACTGCCCCCATCAGTGCAAAAACAATCGCCATCCCAAATGAAGCACGTAGCAGCATCAGCTTACGACCTTTAGCATCTGCTAATTTTCCCCAAAAAGGAGAAAAAATAGCTGTTGTTAGATAGGAAATGGAAAAGGTCAATGAACTGTAAAGGGACAATTCTTTGGCTGTAAAATGACCTAATGTGTCAACGTAAAGTGACATAAAGGGCAGGACTTCACTAAACCCAATCCCCATCATGAAGACGCCAAACCACAGGACATAAAGATTGCGTTGCCATGTTGGAAATGTATTTAACTGTGCTTTAATTTTTTGAATCATCGCAGTAACCATCCTTTCTATATTTTAAATTGAGCTGCATCTTATTTTAGATGCAATTTGTGAGAAAACTTTTTCAATTATAGAACTTTATGAATCTGAATGCGAATTTACCTGTGTCATAAATTAAAGGTTGAAAAAATTTTTAGAGCGTGTAATATATTCAAAAAGACTTATATAAAGTAGCTTTAAAAAAGCTTTTTGTTTGCAGATTTAGTTGCTAGAAAATGGCTAGCAAGTTTCTACCGCCTTCCAAAAATGGCGACAATCCGCAAATGCAATTTCCTTGCATTTGTGGATCAGTGTATCCAGAAATGCTTTTTTTATTGTTATTTGATAAAAATGGAGGAAATCATGACTTTTTCAAGTGCAAATAAAGTAGCCAAGCTCGGCCTAACCTTTGACGACGTATTGTTGGTGCCAGCTGAATCCCATGTCCTACCAAATGATGTTGATTTATCAGTTGATTTAACACCAACACTTAAGTTAAACATTCCAATCCTATCAGCTGCGATGGATACGGTAACTGAATCACGTTTGGCAGTTCGGATGGCGCAATTGGGTGGTTTAGGTGTTGTTCATAAGAATATGTTGATTGAACAACAAGCAGCTGAAGTGGCAAAAGTGAAGCATGCCGATGTAGATTATGGAAACTATCCACAAGCGGCTACGGATGCGACGGGCCATTTGATTGTTGCTGGTGCTGTTGGGGTTACTTCAGATTCGCTTACTCGCGTAGCTGCGCTAGTTGATGCGGGTGTCGATGCTGTTGTTCTTGATTCGGCGCATGGACATTCAGAAGGTATTTTACGGAAGGTGCAAGAAATTCGCGCAGCATATCCTGATTTGAATATTATTGCTGGTAATATTGCAACTGCTGAAGGTGCTCAAGCTTTGTATGACGCTGGTGTAGATGTTGTCAAAGTTGGAATTGGCCCTGGTTCAATTTGTACCACACGTGTGGTTGCTGGGGTCGGTGTACCACAGTTAACTGCTGTTATGGATGCAGCAGAAGTCGCTGCCAAGGTTGGTAAGACGATTATTGCTGATGGTGGTCTAAAGCAATCTGGTGACATTGTGAAAGCGATTGCTGCCGGTGGAAATGCAGTCATGGTTGGTTCAATGTTAGCTGGAACTGATGAAGCACCTGGAGAAGTCTTCACAGACGAATTAACTGGTAAGCAATTTAAATCATACCGTGGGATGGGTTCAATTGTTGCCATGGAAAATGGTTCAAAGGATCGTTATTTCCAAGGTGAGGTAAATGAAGCAAAGAAAATGGTTCCTGAAGGTATTGAAGGTCGGACTGCTTACAAGGGCACTTTGACAGATGTGATTTTCCAAATTATTGGGGGATTACGTTCAGGAATGGGCTACACCGGTTCTGCGACAATAAAGGACTTAATTGAGAATGGCCAGTTTGTACAAATCACAAATGCTGGCTTGATTGAAAGTCACCCACACGACGTACAAATCGCCAAGGTTGCCCCAAATTACGGAAATTAAAATAGTTAAGCTACTAGTTTCATTTTAAACCAGTAGCTTTTTTTATTGCCACTTTCCTAGCAAAACGAGCTTCGATTAAACCTAATATCTGCTATAATGTGATATTAGACATTTAAAGGACGAGGGGAGACGTGCATGTTTGAGTATTTGAAGGGCACGATAACGGCAATCATGCCAAGTTATATCGTTGTCGATGTGATGGGTGTTGGTTACCGAGTTGTGACCGCAAATCCCTTTGCATTCACGCAAGGTCAGGAAGCAACCGTTTATATTGAACAAATTGTTCGCGATAATGAACAAACACTCTATGGCTTTGTGACATTAGATGAGAAAGTACTATTTCAAAAATTATTGGCTGTTTCAGGAATTGGACCTAAATCGGCCTTAGCCATTTTGGCCAATAGTGATCATTCAGGTTTGGTCCAGGCAATCATTAATAACGACGTTTCATTTTTGACAAAGTTTCCAGGAATTGGGAAAAAGACTGCGCAACAAATTATTTTGGATCTTCAAAATAAATTGGATGAACTACCATTCCAAACGGATGCGGCAACAGAGGTGGCCAGTGTAACATTGCCAACAAGTGAGCTAGATGAAGCAATGCAAGCTTTGGCGGCATTGGGATACACTAAAAAAGATTTGAAACAAGTTGAAAAGCAACTTAAAAACGAGCAATTGGCCGATACAGCAGCTTATGTTAGTGCTGGCTTAAAGTTATTGCAATAAGAGGAATAAAGAATGACGGAAGATATTTTGCACGATGCCTCGGCAGATGCAGGGGAAGAATCCTTAGAATTATCATTGCGTCCGCAAAGCTTGCAACAATATATTGGACAAGCACCATTAAAGGAGCGCCTGTCAGTGTATATTCGGGCTGCTCGCGAGCGTCAAGAAGCATTGGATCATGTTCTGTTGTATGGACCACCTGGTTTAGGAAAGACGACTTTGGCGATGGTGATTGCCAATGAAATGCAAGTTAATATAAGGACGACGACTGGTCCAGCAATTGAAAAAGGCGGCGACTTACTTGCATTGTTGAATGAATTGGAACCTGGTGATATTTTGTTTATTGACGAAATTCATCGGTTACCTAAACCAGTAGAGGAAATGCTTTATTCAGCAATGGAAGACTATTATGTTGATATTATTGTTGGAGAAGGGCCATCGGCTCATCCGGTGCATTTTCCATTACCACCTTTCACTTTGATTGGGGCTACTACCCGCGCGGGAATGTTGTCACAACCTTTGCGTGATCGGTTTGGGATAGTGGAACATATGGCGTATTACACAGCAAAAGAGTTGGCAACGATTATTGATCGTTCTGCTGCTGTTTTTGGAACATCAATTTCTGAAAATGGTGCCTTTGAATTAGCGCGTCGGTCACGTGGAACGCCCCGAATTGCCAATCGCCTATTAAAGCGTGTTAGGGATTTTGCGATGGTAAACGACGATCAAGAAATTACTGATACGACTGTTGATTATGCGTTGAAATTATTAAAGGTCGATAAAATGGGCTTGGATCAAATTGATCATAAAATTTTGCATATGATGATTGATTTTTATCAAGGTGGTCCGGTCGGGGTCAATACAATTGCTGCTAATATTGGTGAAGAAGTTGAGACTATTGAATCAATGTATGAGCCATATTTATTACAAATCGGTTTCCTACAAAGAACACCGCGCGGTCGACAAGTCACCCCAGCTGCATATGAACATTTACATATTCCATATCCAGATAAGGAGAAAAAATAATGAGTGAAGAAGTACCAAATGAAGAAGTGCCAAATTATACTTTAGATGATTTTGATTACGATTTACCTGAAGAATTAATTGCGCAAACACCACTAGAAAAAAGAGATACATCTCGATTATTAGTCTTAAATGCAGATACTGGTGAAACAGAGGATAAGCATTTTTACGACATTATTGATTACTTAAACCCAGGGGATGCCCTTGTCATGAATAATTCACGTGTGTTACCAGCACGCTTGTATGGTGTCCGTCCTGATACAGGAGGCCACGTTGAAGTATTGCTTTTACGCCAAGATCATGGGGATGTTTGGGAAACATTGATTAAACCTGCTCGTAAGTACCGGGTTGGTCAAAAAATTGATTTTGGTGATGGAAAACTTGAAGGTGTTGTGACAGAGGAGCTTGAACATGGTGGTCGGATGGTCGAATTCCACTATGATGGTATTTTCTTAGAGATTTTGGAGCAACTTGGTGAGATGCCATTGCCACCATATATTAAAGAAAAGCTGGATGACCAAGAACGTTATCAAACAGTTTATTCAAAGGTGAATGGTTCAGCAGCGACACCAACGGCTGGTTTACACTGGACACCAGAACTCTTGCAAAAAGTGGCAGATAAAGGTGTGAAGATTGTGGAACTTACTTTGCACGTTGGCCTAGGTACTTTCCGCCCAGTTGAAGAGGAAAATTTGGATGAGCATAAGATGCATTCTGAATTCTATCAATTATCACAAGAGGCTGCTGATACTTTGAATGAAGTGCGTGCAAATGGTGGACGCATTGTTGCGACTGGAACAACTTCAATTCGAACCCTTGAGACTATTGGAACAAAGTTTGATGGAAAGTTACAAGCTGATTCAGGGTGGACAGACATCTTTATTCGTCCGGGTTATAAGTGGACAGTTGTGGATGCATTTATTACCAACTTCCATTTGCCAAAATCAACTCTGGTCATGTTAGTTGCTGCCTTTACCGGTCGTGAAAATATTTTGAACGCTTATCAACATGCAATTAAAGAAGGGTACCGTTTCTTCTCCTTCGGTGATGCAATGTTTGTTCATCGTTAATATGAAAATAAGTGTTGACATGCCTTTGATTTAGCGCTATATTATTACTTGTCGTTTGGCGGCAAGTGATATTGCGGATGTAGTACAATGGCTAGTGCTCCAGCCTTCCAAGCTGGGAATGCGGGTTCGATTCCCGTCGTCCGCTTTTTAATTTTGTCTTATAACGAAATTAAAAGTAGATCATTGAAAACTGAATATCGTTTCGATATTAACAAATGTGTAGGGTCACCAACATAGTTGGTGCAAAACATTTGCGAAGTCAATTCGC
>NZ_JAFBEO010000008.1 GCF_016908785.1 Weissella uvarum | reverse complement strand
AAACTCTCATTTTGTAGTTTGATTGTACTCAATCAATTTTGTTGTTTAACAGAAGTTAAACGAATTTACTAGCGAATTGACTTCGCAAATGTTTTTCACCAACTATGTTGGTGACCCTACACATTTGTTAATATCGAAACGATATTCAGTTTTCAATGATCTACTGTTAGACGGAAAGGATAACTCCTCAACGCAACTTTTATATTATAGCAACTACTAAAACCTACGTCAATAATTATTTCCAATAAGTTTTTTCGTTGTTGTTTTCATGTCGTCACTGCCTGTGACAACTCTTAAGATAATACAGATATCTCAAACCATTGTCAACGATTTCACGCACAAAAAAAGGACAATTAGAAAAACTTAACTAATCGTCCTTTTTCATTTTTAATTAACGCATTGTTGGGAATAACAAAACGTCACGAATTGAATCCGCATCAGTCAATAACATAACCAAACGATCAATTCCAATTCCCAATCCACCAGTAGGTGGCATACCATATTCAAGCGCTTCGATAAAGTCTTCATCAATACCTTCGGCTTCATCATTACCGGCAGCACGTTCAGCAGCTTGTGCTTCGAAACGTTGGCGCTGATCAATTGGATCATTCAATTCAGTAAAGGCGTTGGCGTATTCGCCACCATCAATAAAGAGTTCAAAACGATCTGTAAAGCGTTCGTCATCAGCATTCTTCTTAGCCAATGGTGAGACTTCAACTGGGTGACCGTAAACAAATGTTGGTTGAATCAATGTCTTTTCAACAAATGTTTCAAAGAATTCATTAATGATATGACCAACAGTCCAGTAGTCTTCATACTTAACACCATGTTCATCAGCAAGCGCACGTGCTTCTTCCAATGTCTTTGGCTCCCAGAAATCGACACCCGTCTTTTCTTTAATCAGATCGACCATGTGCTTACGGGCAAATGGCTTGCCTAAATCAATTTCAGTCCCTTGATAAGTAATCTTTAGATCATCTGATACTACTTTAGCAGCAGCCTTGAAGATGTTTTCTGTTTCAGTCATCACATCATCAAAGTCCCAATAAGCGGCATATGTTTCCATAACCGTAAATTCAGGGTTATGCTTTTGATCCATTCCTTCATTACGGAAAACACGTCCAATTTCGTAAACGCGTTCCATACCACCAACAATCAAACGCTTTAAGTGTAACTCTAGCGCGATTCGCATATACATATCAATGTCTAAGGCATTATGATGTGTGACGAATGGACGCGCTGAGGCCCCACCAGCAGAATTTTGTAGCATTGGTGTTTCAACTTCGATGAACCCATCCTTATTCATATAATCACGGATAGCTGTAATAATTTGTGATCGCTTATAGAAACGCTCATACGTATCATCATTAGCAATCAAATCCAAGTACCGTTGACGATACTTAGTTTCCACATCATTCAAACCATGATATTTGTCAGGTAATGGGCGAAGTGCCTTAGACAAATGCGTGATTTCTTCAACGTTAATTGAAAGCTCACCAGCACGGGTCTTCATCACAGTACCCTTAAAGCCTAAGATGTCACCCAAATCTGACTTCTTAAACCACTCATAAACATCTTCACCAACAACAGGCTTTTGGATGAACACTTGGATACGACCAGTGCGATCCTTAATATCAGCAAAACTAATTTTACCTGAACGACGCTTCGTCATCATCCGCCCAGCAATTTGAACTTCATGATGCGCAGCCTCTAAATCTTCAGCTGATGTTTCATCATATAATTCATGTAACTCTTCCGCAGTATGTGTGCGATCAAAACGGTGTCCAAATGGATCAATCCCCGCTTCTCGCATCTCGTCAACTTTTTGACGGCGTGCAAGCATTTGATCATTCAATGACTCTTGTTGTTCTGCCATGTAATCTGCCCCTATCTATTCTTCTTCAATCTGTTTAAAAAAACTATCTATTTAAGATTGCCAAGGCTGAGGTGATTTTGCAAGCTTAAACAACTACTTATCTTCATTTTCGCTAGCATTATCCTTGTTTTCATTCTGCTTAGCTTGCATTTCACTAATAATGTTAGCTAATTCATCAGCCGCAAAGTCAATTGTCTTACCAGTAAAGCGATCCATAATTTGAAGTCCACCATCTTGATCATGCATTGCTTGCAACTCATCAATTGGTAGTGTCTCCAACATCTGGGCATAACGTGCCTTTGACGTTTCAGGATATGGCGTTACGCGCGTACGATCAACTTCTTCTAAATCATCAGCGCCAAACAATTCATCGAGCAGATCCATTGGATTGTGTTGCTTTTCTAAGATATCACCAATGGCTGGGTAATCAGCCAATTTTGCTTCTAGCTTATCAAGGTCTTCGTCCTTGGCATCTGGCAAAGTTGAAACAATAAATCCTCCGGCCGCAATAACTTGACCGCTCTCATCCAAATCAACAGAAACTGCCACAGCAGAAGGAATCTGCTCTGATTTAGCCATATAGTAAGTTAGATCATCACCAATTTCACCAGTCACTAATTGTACTTTACCAGTGAATGGTTCCATGTCTTCACCCATATCTTTAGTCACAGTCAAATAGCCATCAACACCAACGGCTTCTCCAACGTTTTGTGACCCATCTTCTTTAAGTGGTAACTCAACTTCAGGGTTCGTGACATAACCACGCACTTGTCCTTCAGCTGACGTTTCAACCACAATCTTACCAGCAGGTCCATTTCCATCAATTGTCAAAGCTAAACGATCATCATCCTTCAACAATGCATTTGAAAGCAATAATCCACCAATTAAGGCCCGTCCTAATACTGTAATACCAAGTTCAGAAGTTTGATGATATTCTGAAACCTTCTTAATCATTTGTGTTGCATCAACAGCAATTGCGCGAAAAGCATTATCTTTGGTAACTGCACGTACTAATTCATCTGTCATGGGATATTCTCCTTAATTGATATACTAATTACATTTTAATCACATTATACGCTATTTCTAACGATTCTTTAAACCAAAAAAGGACTAATCTGCGATTAGTCCTTTTTATTGTAGCTAATTAGATTTCCTCATCATTTGAGTCTTTTGGCGTCATTTCACGCTTTGAATCATCTGATGAAGTTTGTGCTTCATCTTCAGCTAATTTGTTATTAGCAGCAGCACGAGCTTCTTCGTATGACATTGGTTCTTCATCATCTTCTTGAACCGGTTGTTCGTCTGGCATATGACCAGTTTCAAACAAGCTCAAAATCTGCTTTTCATCCAAAGTCTCATACTCAAGCAAAGCTTGTGCAATCGCTTCATGTTTGTCTTGATATTCAGCAATAATTGACATCGCTGTATTGTAACCATCCGTAGTCAAACGACGAACTTCATCATCGATGACCTTGGCAGTGTCTTCTGAATAAGACAAACCGTTTCGACCCATTTGAGCAGAATTTTGGTTTTCCAACTCAACCATACCAAGCTTATCAGACATACCATATTGCGTTACCATTGAACGCGCAATTTGGGTTGCTTGCTGGAAGTCATTTGATGCTCCTGAAGATTGTTGATTAAAGATGAACATTTCAGCAGCACGTCCACCCATCAAACCAGCAATTTGGTCAGTTGCATCTTGCTTTGACATCAACATTTGATCTTCACGAGGCAACATAATGGCATATCCACCAGCACGTCCACGTGGGACAATCGTAACCTTATGCACAACACGGGCGTCATTCAAAACTAAACCAACAATGGCGTGTCCAGCTTCGTGGTAAGCCACCGTACGACGTTCCTTTTCAGAAATCGTTCGGTCCTTCTTAGCGGGTCCAGCAATGACACGATCTTCAGCTTCATCCAAATCTTTTGGTGTAATCACTGAATGATTTTGACGTGCAGCTAGCAAAGCCGCTTCATTAAGCAAGTTTTCCAAATCCGCCCCAACAAAACCAGGCGTCTGTTTGGCAACTTCCTTCAAATCAACTGTTGAGTCCAAAGGCTTATTTTTAGCATGAACCTTCAAAATCGCTTCACGTCCCTTGACATCTGGTTGGCCAACCAAAATCTTACGGTCAAAACGACCTGGACGAAGCAACGCTGGATCCAAAACATCAGAACGGTTAGTAGCAGCCATCACAATGACACCTTCACTACCAGAGAATCCATCCATTTCAACCAAGATTTGGTTCAAAGTCTGTTCACGTTCATCGTTACCACCACCGGTACCTGAACCACGTTGACGTCCAACCGCATCAATTTCATCAATAAAGATAATGGCTGGCGCCACTTTCTTAGCATTTTCAAACAAATCACGTACACGACTTGCTCCAACACCGACGAACATTTCAACGAAATCAGAACCTGAAATTGAGAAAAATGGCACTTTTGACTCACCCGCAACGGCACGAGCCAACAATGTTTTACCAGTTCCAGGAGGGCCCTCAAGTAGGACACCGGAAGGAATCCGCGCCCCTAATTTAGAGAACTTCTTTGGATCACGCAAGAATTCAACAACTTCTACCAATTCTTGCTTTTCTTCTTCTTCACCGGCAACATCCTTAAAGCGGACTTTGTTCTCGCTTGGATCTTCAGGCTTAGCCTTTGACTTACCAACGCCCATGATGTTTCCACCACCACGTCCGCCTTGGCCACCTTGCATACCGCTCATCATCATGTAGAACAAACCAACCATTAGCAAAACAGGTAGCAATGTTACTAACATGGTTCCCCAGAAGTTAGATGGTTGTGGCTTAGTATTAACTTCAGTCTTAGTGTCAGCAGCATCCTTTTGGATTTCTGAAATCACACTACCATTACTTACAACTTCGGTTTGGAACTTCTTTGTCTTACTATCATTTGATTCAGACATGATACCATTCAAAAGGCTACCGTTATTCTTTTGGTTATCCTTTGAATCCGATTGTGCTTTACGGTACTCACCAGAGATTTCATACACTCCTGCTCCAGGTTGAACCGTCATCTTTTTGATCTTTTTGTCTTGTAAATCAGTCATGAACTGCGACGTCGTTGTCGCCTTAGTTGTTGTGGATTGCGTAGGTCCAGCAACCCAGTAGAACAAACCAAGGAATCCTAAGGCCAGGATGACGTAGAACAGACTGTTGCGAACAAAATTACCATTGTTCTTTGGGTTTCGCATCTATTCCTCCTACGAATACAACACTTCGTTGTATTCGATTAGTTTAATTTAACAATTATATTAATGGTCAGGTGTGATATCAGTTGTATCAACCAAATCAGCATGTTCGGGATCATAAACAGATTGCTTTAACACACCAACATATGGCAAGTTACGATACAATTGCTTGTAATCAAGTCCGTACCCCACGACAAAGGCTTTTGGTACATCAAAACCAACATAGTCCACTTTGGCGTCGACAACACGACCATCCTTTTTGTCTAACAGGCTAGCAACTTTAATTGACTTGGCCCCACGCTCTGCCAGCAATTCTTTCATAAATTGCAATGAACGTCCTGTATCCACGATATCTTCCATAATAATAACATCACGGTCATGAATATCTGTTTGTAGATCAACTACTAAGTCAACCTCACCACTTGAGGCAATCCCTCCGTGATAACTTGAGACATCGATGAATTCTGTTTCAGCATATTGCATATAACGCATTACATCAACGGTCCACAAAACAGCTCCCTTTAATACAGAAATAATAACAGGAGTCCGGCCTTCATAATCAGCGGCTAATTGTTGCCCAACACGCTTTGCGGCCTCAGCGATGTCTTCTTCACTATATAAAACGCGTTCAATATCGTTATTCATGTCCCATTGGTTCATGTAGTTGTTCTCCTAAAATCTAATCCACCTATCGTTACACAGCTTTAAGAGTAACACAAATAAAACAGAATGTTTAGCAAAATTAACAAAACACCAACAAGTTCTTTAACCAATTTTAACTAAACTGATATACCGCCCTTTTCGACGTAATACATCAACTTGATTTAGACGAATTTCCCCACTTGAAATACTTGGATTTCGCATCATTTGAATCGCTTGTTTAATTTGGCTGTTTTTAACTGAAAAACAGCCTTGTTGATTTAACCAACGTTGCAAAATAATCTCTATCGCTGCGTCTGGCATTTTCCAATCAAAGGTACCCTCAGCTAACTGTTGATAATAAGTAGGCAACTGTTTTTCTAATAAATATTCCATACCAGCTAATTGGTCAGCAAATTCCTCAAGGTGCTTAGTCGTTTGCTGATTAATCTGCTCTAGCTCGGGCATCACAGCATTTCGAATCCGATTACGGGCAAATTGATTGTTTTGATTTGAGCTATCCGTCACCCATGTAGATAAAGGTTTATCAATAAGCTTATCAAGCGAGGCTTTAGGTATCCCTAAAAACGGGCGGATTAAAGCCAATCCATCATTAAGCTTTACACTAGCTTGCATCCCCTTTAGCTGAGTGATATTACCACCTCGGACAAGTTTATATAAAATCGTCTCAGCTTGGTCATCTTGATGATGCGCAGTTACTAATTTATTAGCACCAATCGCCTTAGCTTCATCAATGAGCGCAGCATACCGCCGATGACGCGCTTGCTCTTCCACCCTAGTTGTCGGCGTTTTTTCCCAGTCTAAGCGTACAATTTTTGATGACCAAAGGTTTTTTGTTTGATCAAGGCTTCGGCGCACACTGGCTTCTTCAGCCGCCGCATCCGGTCGTAATTGATGATTAACATACAATACACTGACTTTCGGTTGTAAATCTGCTGGCAATTGTCCATTGGTCAACCAAGCCAACAGGATTGAAGAATCATGCCCCCCCGAAAAAGCAACTAAAAGATGATCATCTGCATCAAACAGTTTAACTTGACGAACATATTCAATTAATTCACGCTGCCGTTTGTTCATTGGCATGCTTAATCTCCTTAACTCTACATAATAAAAAGGGTCGAGCACATGCTCGACCTTTTTTGACTAATTATCTGGTAGGTTGAAGACAACCTCACCCTTTTTTGAATACAAATAACGATCACGTGCTAACTTTGACAAATAAGTATCATCCTTAACATCACGACGTGTTTGCTTTAATTGCTTATTAGTAGCCTTAGCACTGTCCAACTTCTTTTGCATTTTGTTTGAAGCTTGAACGGTTTGGTTATAACGCGCTGAATGCGCTTGATATTGCCAAGCAAAAGTTAAGGTTAAGACACAAATCATCGCAGCACAAATCAAACGACGACGTCGATGTACTTTATGCTGATGTATCTGCTCTTGTTTTTTAAATTCTAACGATCGCTGACCAGCATCATTCAATGGTTGAATATTCTTATTGTTTTGATATTTTGCCATTGCTGGCCCCTCTCGTCTTCTCAATAATTTATACCCTAACAATAGCCGAAAAGGCGATGTTTCTTAAGCCCATTCATCTAATCTTAAACTTTTTATATAAAAAGATAACAGAACGTTATTCCGCCTCTCCATCCGTTGTGTATTGTTCATCAACAATCGAATACATCTCATCAGATTCGTCTTTTTTAGTCGTTTCAACAATTTTGTCGACCCGAATTACTGATACTTTATTCCCAAAACGAATTGTTAATTCATCCCCAACTGTCACGTCATTTGATGATTTAGCTGTTTTACCATTAATATCAATTCGACCCTGATCCGCAATATCTTTGGCAACGCTCCGTCGTTTAATCAGACGTGAAACTTTTAAAAACTTATCTAGGCGCATCTTTGTTCTCCTTTATTCGGTTAACTAGCCGATCACCTTTCGGCAAAGCTAGTAACTCATCTTCATTAAATATTTTTAAATACAATAATAAAATAATCCCGATGGCTCCGCCACCGACAACAGCGAAAACTGTAGTGACCACACTATCTAACCGGCCCTTTCCCAATAGTGTATCACCAACAACTCGGATAACCCCAGCGCTTAACACAACAGTGATTGTCGTTAAACCCAGTGATAGCCACCACCCTTTGCTACTCATTTTGTGCCATAACTGGCTTGGAATCCGATAGATTGTAAAAACAAGCAATGGTACTAAAGCAAGTAAAGTGGCGACTGCCGCCCCAATAATTCCAAAGTTCGGAATTAAAAACTGATTGAGCCCCCATTTAATAATAAGACTTACTCCAACTAACCAAAAGAGGCCCTTAGTTTTATTCAAACTTTGCAAAACATTCGTTAATACGGTGATTAAAGTGGCCGGAACGACAATTAAAGTGTACCAGGCTAATGCACTGTCACCCTGTCGTGAGCTAAAAAGCATCTCGTTAACCACTGGCAATACTGTGATTAATCCAGCTGCAGTTAATACCGAAAACACCAATGATATTCGGACAGTCATTTGAAATGTTTTTTTCAACTCTTGCCAGCGCTTATTTTGCCAATGCTCATGTAGGGCCGGCAAAAGCGCGGTTCCTAACCCGGTCGCTACCACCATCCCTAGTTGAACTAATGGTTGCCCACGATCATACACACCTTTTTGTACTTCAGCCGCACTAGCTGACAACCCATTGACTTGCAGTAATCCTTTAACCGTAAACGAGTCAATTAATTGCAACAGCACTAATAGAGCCGCTAAAACTGCTAAAAGTCCGCCCTCAAACCATAAGCGACGCCATAATGTCCGCCAAGCCACTGGAATATTACCAGTTTGAGATACCGAATTAGACCGCACAGTCCCTGTTTTAGGCCATAAAGATATTATCGCCGCAATCCCGGCCAGGGTTGCCGCAAACGTAGCCCAAGTTCCGATTTGATAGACATTCCATTGTTGTTGCATTCCCCACCAAGCAACGACTAAGATGATTCCGACACGAACAACTTGTTCAATAACTTGCGACACTGCCGTGGGGGCCATATCTAATTGCCCTTGCGTATACCCTCGGCCTACCGCCAAGAATGGCATACATAAAAACATCCAAGCGACCGCTTTGATTTCAGGAATTAATCGAACATCATGCATGCCCGTTGCAATCAGATTTGCTCCACCATAGATGGCCGTAAAAATAAGCACACTCAAGCCCATTAACAACCAAAACAAACGTTTTGCGACCTGCTGTTGTTCCTGTAAACTGCCTTGTTCAGCAACCATTTTAGAAATAAACAACGGCCAACCACTTAACGCCATCACCATCCCAATTCCATAAATAGGATACACTTGCTGATATACATAAAAGCCTTGATTACCAACAATATTTTGAAATGGTACGCGGTAAACAGCACTTAATATTTTTGCTACTAAGCCAGCTAAAGCTAGCAGCCCGGCTCCCGCAAAAATTCTCTGTGATTGCTTAGCCATATGCTATGCCTCCTCAACCAGTGCCTTGAACAAATGACGTAATTGATTCAACCAGTCCATCGGCTCTTGCTTAGGTTGAATGGCTAATTGTGCCTGCAATGGCTGGTGATTTTGCTTGATCTGTCCAGCCATCTTTTGAGCTTTGAATTGTGCTTGCAAGGCGTCGGCAGTGACTGGTGCGTCAGGCGTAAACTGCATCAATAACAACTGTTGCTTATTACCCTGTCGTTTAATCGACGCCACACCTAGCTTATCAGCCAATGCTTTAACGCGACCTACCAAGACTAGTTGTTGGGCTGAATTTGGTAGTTCGCCAAAACGATCAACCAAATCATCTTCAATTTCATCAAATTGCTCCGGTTGCGTTGATTTACGAATGCGCTGATAAATTTCGATTTTTTGTGGGCCATCAGGCACATAATCGTTCGGCAAATAAGCTTCCACTTGCAAGTCCAGCTCTGCATCTGAAGCCTTCGTCTTCGCCTTACCTTGTTTCTTGGCCACCGCTTCATTCAACATTTGCATATACAAGTCATAACCAACACTGTTGATAAAGCCGTGTTGGCTTTGACCCAGCAAATCTCCTGCACCACGAATAGATAAATCACGCATTGCAATTTTAAAACCAGAACCAAGCTCAGTGAAATCACGAATTGCTTCCAAACGCTTTTCACTTTCTTCATTCAACGTTCGTGTTCCTGGATACGTAAAGTAGGCATACGCAATATTATTTGAACGCCCAACCCGACCACGCAATTGGTATAACTGTGACAATCCCATGTGATCAGCATTTTCAACAAAAAGTGTATTCGCATTGGGAATATCCACACCAGTTTCAATAATGGTTGTGGTCACCAAGACATCATATTCACCATTAATGAAGTCAACCAATATTCCTTCCAACTGTGCTTCACTCATTTTACCGTGGACATAAGCTACTCGCGCTTCGGGTACCAAAGATTCAATCATCGCCACGACTCGTTCAATATCATCAACCCGATTATGCAAATAAAAGGTTTGTCCTCCACGCGCCATTTCGCGTTCAATTGCATTTGCTAAAGTACGACCGTTTTGTTCCATGACATATGTCTGAATCGGGTAGCGATTTGCTGGCGGCGTTTCAATGACTGATAAGTCACGCACCCCAACCATCGACATATTTAGCGTACGCGGAATTGGTGTCGCTGTTAAAGTCAACACATCAACATTCTTTTGCAATTCTTTTAGACGCTCTTTATGCTTCACGCCAAAACGTTGTTCTTCATCAATCACCAATAAGCCTAAATCAGCAAAGTGGATATCTTTGGATAAAATCCGATGCGTTCCAATCAAGATATCCAATTCATGATCTTCCATTTGCTTGATAATCGCTTTAGCTTCTTTAGTTGATTGGAAACGCGATAGTAGGCCAATACTAATGCCAGTTCCTTCAAAACGATTGGTAAAGCTATCATAATGTTGTTGCGCCAAAATTGTTGTTGGCACCAGAATGGCAACTTGTTTACCGGCATGCGCTGCCTTAAAAGCTGCCCGCATCGCAACTTCAGTTTTACCAAATCCAACGTCACCAACTAATAACCGATCCATTGGCCGCACCTTTTCCATATCACGTTTAATTTCTTCTGATGAACGCAATTGATCAGGTGTTTCAGGATAAGGAAAGGCATCTTCAAACTGCTTTTGGGCATCATCATCAGGTGGAAAGGCAAAACCTTGCTTTAACTCACGTTCGGCATACAAATCCAAAAGTTCATCCGCAATGTCTTCAACTTTTTTGGCCACTTTGGCTTTAGATTTCTGCCATTCTGTTCCGCCTAGTTTATTTAGCTTTGGTGCTTTTTCAGCCGCTCCAACGTACTTTTGTACTAAATCAAGCTGGGTAACGGGAATAAAGATTTTAGCATCTTTTTGATACCCAATCGTGATGTAATCTTGCTTTACACCATCCCGTTCGATGGTCTCCATGCCTTCATAAATACCAATACCATGATTAACGTGGACAACATAATCACCGACTTCTAGTTCGTTGTAACTCTTTAACCGTTCCGCATTTGTTAATGTTTGACGCCGTGGCGCCTTCTTTTTCACTTGCTGAAATAGCTCATGTTCGGTTAGGACAATCAACTTTTGTGCTGGCCAGTCAAAACCGGCACTCAATGGTTGCACTGTTAATTGGGTGCGATCAGATTTTAGTTCATTCGTTGGTACGACATTGACCTTAATATCAAAGTCATCCAACGTTTGTTCTAATTTTTCCGCACGTTCCTTGGTATTCGTCAAAAACAGAACAGTATTACCCTGCTTTTGCCAGCGTTCAACTTCATTTTTCAACATTGGCATCTGCCCAAAGAATTGTTGGCTTGGTCTAACTGTGACATTGGTCAATGACGTTTGTTTTAAATTACCAATGCCCCGTTGCAATGGTGAAATCATGATACTAGCTTGCTCAAGCTTTTGGGCCTGCTGCGTAAAATCAAATCCCAAGTCAATTTCATCCAATGCTTGTTGCTCATCAGCCTTTTGCTGCCACCACGCTGTATTTTCTTCAGCCAATTGTTTAGCATTATCAACTGCCCGTGGATAGTCATCAAAGACGACAAAAGCATCCCGTGGCAAATAATCAAACAAACTTGCCGCATCTGGATACAAATACTTCAAATACTGCCTAAACTCAGGTAAAATTTGCCCTTGATTTAATCCATCAATTAAGGGCGTCATGGCTTCAGTTAAGTGTCGCTTATCAGCGCCTTCCAGCCGATCTCGATTTTGGGTGAAAGCTAATTCAAAACGAGTCTTTGTTTGAGCCAATTGTTCATCTGTAGCAACCAAGTCAGTTGCTGGTAAAATTGTAACTTGATTTAAGTTTTCTTGACTACGTTGCGTTGCCACGTCAAACGTTCGTAATGAATCCAATTCCGTATCAAAGAAATCCATTCTAACTGGAAACTCAGCATCCAGAGGATATACGTCAACGATTGACCCACGCACCGCAAATTCACCTGGTTGACTCACCGCCTCACGCTTTTGATACCCCATCGTATGCAATTGCGCGCTTAAATCATCTAAAGCATATTCGTGTGAAAAATCAATTGTCAAACTGGCTGCCATAAAATCAGCCACTGGTGGTAAATAACGGGTAACCCCTGTAATACTAGTCACCACAATGGCTCGATTATCTTCTTGCAAAGCATGCAACGCTTTAACACGAGCAATCGGCACATCAAGCGCCGTTACCGCAATTTCATTGGCTAAACTTTCCTCAGCAGGAAAAATATGTACGGAACGCTCAGGCAATAAGCTAGCTAAATCCTCGGCAATCTGATCCGCATGAAACTGACTATCCGCAACCACCAACATTGGTTGATCCACCTGCTGATTTAAAGCCGCAATATAAGCATTCTTCGCCGCTCCCGACAAACCAGTAATCACATGGCGACCGCCGGATTTGGTAGCTGTTGCTAATTGAGTTAAATCTTGATCCTGTGCGATTAAATCAACTAACTGCATGTTAGGCTCCTTTACTTAGTTATAGTGATTCATCAACGTTTGAATATCATCTCCTGCTGCAAAATCTTCAAAAATGTCCAAAGCTTTATCAATTCCGGCTAATAGCTCAGGTTCTTCATCTTCACCAAACTTACCCAAGACAAAATCAATAACTGCTTGATGAGAATGTTTAGGGTGTGAAATTCCAAACTTTAGACGATTAAAGTTTTGTGTATTTAAATGGTTAGCAATGCTTTTGATTCCATTATGTCCACCAGCAGAACCTTTGGCCCGTAACCGTAGCTTCCCCAAATCCATATCCATATCATCATGAACAATTAAGATATCAGAAATATCAATTTTATAGTAATCCATCAAAGGACGCACCGCTTTACCAGAATCATTCATAAAAGTCGTTGGTTTAACTAGTAAAACTTTTTCCCCAGCGTAAAACCAATTAGCCACAAAAGCATGGTGGTCACTATCTTGTTTAAATGTTAAATCATTCCGATCGGCCAAGGCGTCTAGCGTAATAAACCCAATATTATGACGCGTTCGATCATACTCACGACCAACATTTCCTAATCCTACAATCATCTTCATTTGCTTCACCTACTTTTTTAATGCACGAAAGGGGCAGAATCAAATTGACCCTGCCCATTCCTTTAATTTTTTCTTTATCTTCAATTATTATACGCATCTTAGCTTAAAAGCACCATGACCATCCCAGACAAATTCTAAAATAAAAACAGGCATTCCATTACTGAAATACCTGTTCATCTTACTTATACACTCTGAAAATTGCGACGATGATACATCGCATAATAAAGCCACATTGCCACCAACGCCACAACTGTAATGCCAAGCATCACGTAAATATCATGAGTAGGTGTCCCCCCAATCATCATGGTCTGTCTTAGGCCATCAACAGTATATGTCATCGGTACAAAAGCATGTAACTTTTGATAAATCGCTGGTGATAACTGAATTGGATAAGTTCCCGCCGATAAACTCAATTGCGCAACCAACAGTACAATTGTCACAAAGGAACCAGCGCGACCAAACCAAAAATTCAAAGCAGTCACAATGGCTGCATCCATCCAAGCAATCAAAATTAGCAAACCTAAGGTTGCCATGTCATCATCAAAGGTCATTCCCAGAATCCATTTACTCAAATAGAACATCACGATCGCCATTAACGTTGCAATCACAAATAAAATGACTACCTTTGACCCAATCCAACGCCATCTGGCTTTAATATCCGTCCTTGGATCAACTAGATTAACCATCATGTTAATTGCCAACATTCCCACAAACAACCCAACCGAGAACATATATGGCGCCATTCCTGTCCCATTATTTGGCACATGATCCTCGTCGGTTTGGTTAGTTTTAACTGGCTTAGCAAATTGACGATAAACCTTTTTATTAGCAGGAATATCATCAATTTTTTTCACCCCTTTATCCAAACGATCAGACAACGTTTGATTCCCTTTACGGATTTTCCCTAAGGCCGGTTGCAACTGTTGACTACCAGATTGTAATTGATTGGCTCCTTGTGATAATTGATTGGCTCCTTGCGTCAACTGCGCTGACCCATTCGTAAGTTCATTCCCCTTTGACGCCAATGTATTAAGGCCTGATTGCAATTGTCCATTTCCCGCAACCAAGCTACCAACACCTTGTTGCATCGTTGGCACCTGGGCAGCAAGTGTGTGAACGCCTGTATTTAAGCGTTGACTACCACTGGCCAATTGCTTTTGTCCAGCAACTAGCTCTTGACTCCCAGCTTGCAATTGAGCCGACTGGTGATTGAGTTGTTGCAGTCCTGAGTTCAATTGGTTCACCGCGCCCGGAACTTCAGATAACGCTTGCGCTTGGCCTCGTACCTGTTGGAATTTGCCTGGTAGATGAGCGGCGATTTTTTGCAAGCGCTCCAGATCAGCTTGTTTATCCGATAGTTGCTCCAACATTGGACTAATCTGTGTTTGCAAAGTTTTTGTATTTGTCTGCAAGATGCCCAATTGAGCTTGCATTGCTTCTCGATCACTTGCTTGACTTTGCTGCACTGCTTGTTTAATAGCTTGAGTTTGTGCTGGGGTTAAATCTTGTGCCTTAGCGACCGTATCAATGGCAGTGGCTGTTTTGGCTTGCTGTCCAGCCAATATATTTTCCATTGTTTGCGCCGCTTGAGTCGTCGCTTCAATCTGCTTCAACACATTTTGTACTTTGGCTTGAGTCGTCGTACCCGAACTTTGCTTAACCGTTTGGCTTAGGCGCCCTAAATCAGCTTCGATTTCTTGCAAATCTTGGTCACTTAAGCGATTTGCATCCATTTTTGCTTGAGCTTGATTTAGCTTTGTTGACAAGGTCTGACTACCTTTGGCTAATTGATTAACCGCACCAGTATATGCTTGTATGCCATCGTTTAACTTTTCTTGACCGTCCCTTGCTTGATTCAACCCACTGGTCAAACTTTGTTGACCTCGAGACAATTGATCAACACCATTCGTCAACTGAGGCAATTGATTTTGCATCGCTTGCAAACCTTGTCCCAATTGTTGATTCCCAGCTTGCGCCTGATTCACACCCGCTACATATTGTTGTAAACCAACATTTAATTGCGTTGCCCCTGAATTAAAAGCTAGCGTTCCATTAGCTAAGTTTTGCAAACCATCAGTTAAACGAGCACTCCCCTTTGCTGCTTCATTGGCCCCATTGGCCAATTTTTGATTACCATCAGCTGCTTTAGCTAGTTGCTTACCACCCTTTTTGAGCTCCTTGAACATCGTCTTAGTATAAGCTTGTGTCACAGTTTGAGCCACGCGTCCTCGCAAACGTTCAGTGGCTGATTCAGACAACTTACTGGCAATAAAACTATGCCCCGCGCTCGTCTCAAAATCCAAAGCCATTTGTTGCGGATGATCAGTCATTAAAGATGTCGCATTTTTTGAAAAATCCTTTGGAATCTTCAAAACCATGTATGCGTCGCCCTTTTTCAAAGCTTGTTGCGCTTGTTGCTTATTTTTAAATTTAAAATCCAAATCATCCGATTTTTTTAACTCATCCACAAGCTGATCCCCAACATCAACTTGCTTGCCTTGAAATGTCACCGGTTGGTCTTGGTTAACAACAACAACCGGTAACTGATCAATCTTGCCGTAAGTATCCCATAGTGACCCCAAAAATGGTACCGCATAAATGGCAGGTACTAGACACAAGACCGCCACAACCAGCATCATAAAACGATTATTTTTTAAATATTTTAGTTCCGCCTTTAACATGCATATTCTCCCCCTCAAGTTTTGACTCTATCTATATTAAATCCTGCTATAATAACTTCAATAAGCAATAATGAACAATGTGTTCAACAAAATAAGAGGGGTCATGCTATGCGTCATACTGAACGGAACGTCCAAACTGAAGCCAAAATCAAAAATGCCTTTATCACGATGGTCGATGAAAAAGGCATTAATAAAGTCACCATTGCCGATATTGCACGTCAAGCGGGCATCAGTCGTGGTACTTTCTACGTCCACTATGTTGATAAATATGACCTATTAGAAAAAATTGAATCTGAAATTTTCGAAAAACTACAAAGCAGCTTTATCAGCGAACAACTTGAAGCTCCCTTACTAGCGCGTAACGATGAAGACATTGCAAGTTCGACTTACCGTATTTTTAACTATTGTTTGGCTTATATTGATAGTGAACGCGAAACTTTACGTGTCCTTTTGTCACCAAATGGTGATCCCTACTTCTTCAATCGCATCAAAGATATTGTAGATAAACTCTTTACTAATAAATTGAGTGAGTTAAATGGTCATTTTTCAGATGACTTACCAATTTCATACTCAAAAGAAATTTCATTAACAAATTTGCTTAACATCGTGCGCCATTGGCTCAATAGTGAAAACCCTGAAACACCGGAAGAGCTCGCCGAAATCTTAATGCACAGTCGTCTACTAGCGCCACGTGATTTACTAGTTTTTGATGAACAAAATCCATACTAGTCCAATTTTTAGACGTAAGAATCTTCCTTATATTTCTCATTTTTTTCTCACGAAGGCATCGACTTCCCTCAAAAACATGTTAAGATATAACTATTAAGTCTTATATTGGGGGGATAATGCGATGCTTGAAAAATTAGTAAAACCGAAAGAACGATTAACGACCGTCACTGAGTCAACCACACTTAGTGAAGCGCTAACCATTCTGGAGGACTATAATTTTCGAGCTATCCCCATTGTCGATTCAACTGGGCAATTGTATCGGGGTGTTGTTTACAAAATGCATTTATATCGCCATCTTGCCAAAGATGGCGATATGCAGTTACCCGTGACAGCTGTCATGCGAAACATGACCAAGTTTATCAACTTAGATGATTCATTTTTTGATTTAACATTTGCGATTCGTGATTTACCATTCATTTCCGTTCTTGACCAACAAAATCACTTCATTGGCATTATCACCCATACACGTTATATGAAATTACTTGAAGATTCTTGGGAACCTGAAGAAGGTAATTATGTCATTACCTTAGTTGCCGATGGAGAACGCGGTAGCCTTGATCGCGCTGCTAAGATTATGTCTCGTTATACAACATTGCTTTCAATCGTAACAGTCAACCCTACTGAACAATTACGCACAGGACGTATCATTGCCACATTACCAGGTAATTTAAGCGATAAGACACGTCAAAGAATGGTAAAAGCATTAGAGCGTAAAGGCTTTGTGGTTGAAAATACAGAAACCTTATATCGATAAAACGTACTTACAAACAGTGCGTTTTTTTATTTGCGTAAAACATATACCAGATTTTAGTAAAATTAGTAAAATATATTTTTTGAAATTACCGTTTTACTTTTTTTAAAACTGTGTTAGTATGAATACCAATATAACAAGAACCTTTTAAGTGTATCCGTGAGATGCAGAAGGGCTTACAATTTGGAATATTTCAAGGGGTCACGGTATTCACCTGACCAATCTTTGGAAAAGACCACATGTGAACCCAACGGTCTCACATGTGGTCTTTTTTTGGAGGAATTATGGAAAATTTTGTCAATTTAAATGAATTATCAACAAGCGAAGTGCAAAATCTAATCGACAACGCGTTAGCTTTTAAAAATGGTACTCGTGAACCTCAAAAATCAGAACATATGGTTGCCAACCTCTTCTTTGAAAACTCAACACGGACGCACTCAAGTTTCCAAGTTGCTGAACTTAAAATGGGCTGGGAACAAATCATGATTGACCCACAAACAAGTTCAACCAAGAAAGGTGAGAGCTTAAGCGATACCTTGAAGACGCTCGGTGCCCTTGGTATTGAATACGCTGTTATCCGTCATAGCATCAACGACTGGTACAAGCCCCTCATCGAAGAACATTCACCACTAATGCCACATTTGATTAATGCTGGTGATGGAAATGGACAACATCCATCACAAAGCTTGCTCGACTTAGTAACCATCTATGAAGAATTCGGTCACTTCGATGGCTTGAATGTCCGCATCGTCGGCGACTTGCTTCACTCACGGGTTGCCCGTTCAAATGCTGAAATCCTTCAACGCCTTGGTGCAAACGTTACCTTCTCTGGTCCCGAAGAATGGTATCCAGCTGACTTTGACCAATATGGTTCTTACGTACCATTGGACGAAGGCCTAGAAAATCTAGATATTATCATGTTCTTACGTGTGCAACACGAACGAATTGCCGAAATGGATCAAGCTGATTTTTCAGCCGTTGATTATCACCATAATTTTGGACTTACCAAGGATCGTTACGACAAGCTTAAGGACTCTGCAATCATTATGCATCCGGCTCCGGTAAACCGTGATGTTGAGATTGCCGACGCTTTAGTCGAAGCACCTAAATCACGAATCTTCAAGCAAATGACCAATGGGGTTTATGCTCGCATGGCCATCCTTGATGCTGTTTCAAATCACGAATAAGTAAAAAAAGACGCTAAGGGTTACCTTTAGCGTCTTTTTTATTTAATCAGGTACAACAATCGTTGCCCGTTGATTTTCTTGATAATCAGCAATATTATCCAAACTTGTCATAACTGCCTGCTTACCTGTTCGCTCAACAAATGAAATTAAAGCTTCAATCTTTGGCTTCATTGAGCCAGCTGCAAATTCACCGTCTGCAACATATTGCTTAGCTTGAGCTACCGTAATTTCGTGCAAAGCTTGTTCATCAGGCTTGCCAAAGTGCAAGTAAGCCATATCAACCGCCGTCAAAATCACTAATTCATCAGCTTCAACAACTTCTGCCAGCTTAGCAGCAGTAAAGTCCTTATCAATAACTGCTTCGACTCCGGTATAACCATGTTCTGTCTTAACAACTGGCACACCTCCGCCGCCACCGGCAATCAAAATCGCACCAGAGTTCACCAAGTCTTCAACTGCTTGTGCTTCCACAATATTGATTGGTTTTGGAGATGGCACAACTCGCCGGAAGCCACGCCCAGCATCTTCCTTAAATGCCCAGTCCGGGTGTTGTTGCTTCAAGTCAGTTAATTCAGCTTCTTGGTAGAACATCCCAATTGGCTTAGTTGGTTGTTGAAAGGCTGGGTCATCTTGATCAACAACCGCACGCGTTGCCATTGCGGCTGCATGATGTTCTGGTAATGCTTGATCCAAAGCATCTGCCATCCAATATCCAATTTGTCCTTGTGTCATCGCCACCACTGTATCTAATGGCATCGCAGGATTATCAGCTGTTGAACCTAACGCACCCTGCAACAAAAGATTTCCAACTTGTGGCCCGTTACCATGGGTGATTACGAGTTGTGTTTCCGGATTATTTTTCACATAACCAGCAAGTTTTTCAGCTGTATCTTGCAAAGCTCGTTGCTGTGCTTGTGCTGAAGCATCCTTAGTTAAAATGGCATTTCCGCCTAAAGCAAAAATCACGCGTTTTGACATTTTATTCACCTTTTATCTCTCATTTCGACTAAATTGTAATGTATCCCGTTGCCAGAGCAATCACAGTTCCAATTGCAATTAACGTGATAACCCCCATAATTACCCATTCGGTTGTCTTAATCCGCTTTGACCCTACCGTATAAATGTAGAAACCAAATCCTAAGACTAATACCAACGAACTAAGGGCCAAATATTGCAATCCTGATACTGCTACGGCAATAATTTCAAAAGCAACTACAATCAAACCAGGCAACCAAGTTTTAACTTGATGCTGACGCAAACCTAATTGCATTTGATAAGTTCCCACAAAGAAATAGCTAATAACGATTGTGACCGTACATAAGCTAAGAGCAAATTCATAAGCTGAATCCGTAAAAATCAAAGTTAAAATCAAAATTTGTAATAGAATTTGCGTGAAAACTAAACTACCAACTGGTGATCCAACTGCGTTGGTCTTCCCCATCCACTTTGGGAAAATCCCTTGGTCAGCCAAACGTTCCAAAGGCTCAACCGGTAGTAGGAACCAGCTCAAAAGTGCTCCGACAAGCGTAATAATCAATGCCACACTCATGAAGGCTGAGCCAATTGGCCCCACCGTATTTTCAGTAACATAAACCAAACCAGGTTGACTAATCGTAGCCAATTCTTGCTGGCTAAGCATTCCGAAAGGCAACAATGAAATCACGAAGTAAAGGAAGAATAAAACGATTGTTCCAATCATCGTTGCTTTTCCAATATCAGATTTCTTAGCAGCTCGATCACCTAACATTGAAGCTGACTCGATTCCAACAAATAGGAAAATCATTGAGAACAATCCGGTCCCGAACTGCTTAACAAAGTTACCAAATGTCATCTTGCCATAAGTTAGCTGACCGGCATTATCAGCGACCGCTTTCCAGAAGTGCGCTGTAAAAATACCTGAGCGGAAGAAAATAACTCCAAAAATAACGAAAACAAACAAGGCACTGACTTTAAAGAAAGTCACAATCGTATTAAAACTCGAGACCTTTTCAGCACCAAACTTAATCACAGCCCAAGTTAGGAACCATGAAAATAATGAAACAAAAATCAACGTTGCCGGGCTGTTACCCTTTTCAAACGTCGCCAAGAAGGGAACGTACTTTGAAAAAATACTAAACGCTTGCGTAAGCATTAATAAGAACGCTAAGTTTCCACAAAAACCACTTACGAAATAAGCAATTCCCGATGATGCAGCGGCCAACTTTCCTGCCCCCGCATAAGCATAGTCAGTAACTCCGGTCAATTCAGGCTTGGCTTTTGAAAGGCTAGTAAACACCCATGAGAGTGCCCCAATCCCAACCATCACGAAAATCCAGGCAACAATACTGACACCAACGGTACTACCTTGGGCGAGCGTTGATGAGACATTAAAAATTCCCGATCCCAAACAGCTCGTCACCACACCACTAATTAGGGCGATTAACCCTAATTTTTTGGCTCCACCTTTATTTTGGTCTTGATCCATTTTTCTACTCCATTTATGAATAAGAGAGGCCTATCATTCGATACGCCCCTCTCCTTGCTAACGCAATCTCACCGTGCGTTTTTTATTTAATTATGCTTCTGGATACATTGAGACGTCACCCAATGTCGCCACCATAATCGCCTTGATTGAGTGCTTACGGTTTTCAGCTTCTTCGAATTGACGACCTTGTGGTCCTTCAAAGACATCGTTAGTTACTTCAATACCGTCTTCACCAACTAAGTCAGGGAAGTTTTCATGCGCTTGTTGCGCCATCTTTGTATTCATATCATGGTACGCAGGCAAGCAGTGCATCAAAATTGTATCCTTGCGACCAGTTTTTGCCATCGTGTCAGCATTGATTTGGTAATCCTTCAATTCCTTTAGACGCTCTTCCCAATTGTCTTCACCCATTGATACCCAAACATCACCATAAATGACATTTGAATCTTTAACACCTTCGGCCACATCGCTCGTAATCATTGGCTTAGCACCTGTTTGCTCAGCATACTTTTCAGCAATTTCAATAACATCGCTAGCTGGTTGCAATTCCTTAGGAGCCACAATATGCACGTTGACCCCAAGCATTGTTCCAGCAACCAATAATGAATGCGCCACGTTGTTACGTCCATCACCAACGAATGAAAGGGTGATGTCATTACCAAGATGACCAAATTCTTCCTTCACCGTCATGAAGTCAGCAATCATTTGCGTTGGATGCCATTCGTCAGTCAAACCATTCCATACTGGCTTATGACGTCCCTTGGTATCAACAGCATTCTTAGCCATTTCTTCCATGTCTGATTGGGCAAATCCACGATATTCAATTCCATCGGCCATGCCCGCAAAGACACGTGCTGAATCCGCAACTGATTCCTTCTTACCAAATTGACTTGAGTTTGGATCAATATAAACTGTGTTGGCACCTAATTCATCGCCGCCAAATTCAAATGACAAGCGTGTCCGTGTTGATGTCTTAGCAAATAGCAAAATAATGTTCTTATCATGCAAATACTTGGTAACCGTCTTACCACCATTCTTTTGCGTTTCAAGTTCGTCACGCAAATCAATACTTAAGTTGATTAACTCGTGCAATTCTTCAGGTGTAAAATCAATTTCCTTCAAGAATGAACGTCCGTGCATTCCGCGTAATACATCATAATTTGTCATTTTCAGTCCTCACTTTTTAACGTATAATTTGCAATAAAATTCAGCTTAGATATTCTCACGCCAAATTGGTTGTGACATACAACGGCCACCACCACGACCACGTGCCAACTCACTTGATAGGATTTCATTCACCTTAATACCGTGCTCACGCATCAACTTAATTGAAACGTAGTTACGGTCATAAGTGACAACTTCACCTGGTGCAATTGTCAAATTGTTTGATCCATCATTCCATTGCTCACGTGGGGCCACGATTGGGTCTCCACCACCAGTTTCAATCAAATCCAAATCATCAAGGTTCAAAACTTCCTTCAATGATTCCTTTAGATTATCACGGTGTTCCATCTTTACTTCACCGTTATCACCAGCGTGTAAGATGTTAATGTTCATCTTACCTTCATCATTCATAATGCCTGGGAATACTGTGAATTGGTCATAGTTAACCATTGTAAACACAGTATCCAAGTGCATCATCGCGTGATTATGTGGAATTTCAACGGCCAAAATTGTGTCAAAGTTACTATCATCATTTGAGAACAATTCTTCAGCCAAAGCTTGAATTGCACGGCTTGAAGTACGCTCTGAAACTCCGATTGCCAATGTATGGTCGTTCAAAACCAGTTCATCGCCACCTTCGATACGTGCGTTAGTGTTACGGTCAAGCCAGACATCAACCTTACCAGTGAAACGTGGGTGATACTTCATCACAAATTCTGTAATTAATGACTCTGGACGACGAGCTTCAAAGCTCATGTGATTAATCGTCAAACCATTTCCCATCATTGCTTGTGGGTCACGGGTAAAGTAAGCATTTGGTAGCGGATCCATTAAGAATGGGTTTTCTGCGTCTGATCCTGCCACGTCGTGTAGATTTGGATGAGTGAAATCAACTAAATCACGACGCAAACCAGCGTAAATTGTTGCAACTAAATCATGAATTTCAAGTGAGTTTAGATAAGCTTTAATATCCTTCATCGCATCATTCAAGTAATGATGTTCAAATAGGTAACGTGTCAAGAATTCATCACGAACAGCATCATCTTGCAAAACATCTTCTAATAATTGCTCAATATAAACGGTTTCAACCCCGTGGTCTTGCAATGTCTTAGCAAAATAATCATGTTCTTTTTGCGCATTTTGTAAGAATGGAATGTCATCAAAAAGTAGACGTTCCATTGTGTCTGGTGTAATGTTTTCAATTTCTGCACCGGGACGGTGAAGCAATACAGACTTCAAAGTTCCAATTTCTGAATTAACTTGAATTGCTGGATTCTCAATCATATCGAAATCTCCTGTGTAATATTTCATACTGCGACAATAGTTGTCTTTACTACCAAGTTGAAAGCGCTTACTTGATATTTATTATATTAAACCTCCTTATACGGCTTGTAAAATGCCATTATTAATACAATTACAATATTAATCCATTATGCAATTTAATAATCATGCAAAAAATTACTATCTAATCAAAAATTAATCAAACCACTCTAAAACATTAAGGCAATCGGTTCCCTTTTCTCTTATGTGAAATAATTAACAAAACATTATGCATATTTTCATGCTTTTAGGTGCATATTTTTTTTAAATATACAGTCCAACCAGCATTTTGCATACTTTTATTAAAAATATGTTTTTTTCAATTTTTTTCTAAAAAAAACTACAAAAAAAGTTGGCAAACACTATTTCAGCGTTTGCCAACGGCATCTAATTAGTAATTACCCCAATATTTATGAGTTGACGTCATACCAATTCCAGGATTGAAACTGTTTGTTGGGTCGTTCTTTTGATAGTGGGCCTTCAATGCTGGTGCAGCTTCATAAAGATGACCAACATTATGTTCAGCTGGATAAATCGCACCACGTTCATCAAAAATCTTCAACATTTCTTGCTTCACTTCATGGGCATCAACACCTGGCTTTAGGACATAGTCTTGATGCATCACGTGGTCTAAGAAATGTCCATAATATAATTTATATTGAATCTTATCTTCTAATTCTTGTGGAAGCTTCTCAAACCAATTAAATTCATTTCGTGGTAGGGCAACATCAATTGGCAAGATTTGTACATGATCATCTTGATATACTTCCTCCAAACGAATTGCCACACTAGCTGTTACATAACGATGGGTGGCAGCCACCTTGGCTTCATGTGGGGTACACTCAAAGAAATCACCGTCTTCTTCAGCAAAGAAGTCTTTCAAGTACAAACGCGCCTCCTGAATACCCGCTCCTTCCATCTTCAATTGAAGGTAATGCTGGTACTTATCACGGTACTCTTCCATCCGCTTTGGTAACTGATTTGGAATCCAGTTACTCATCATTTGGAGCATCCGATCAGGGAAATATGGTTTAAACGTTGGTACGTGATCAAGAACACGTTCAGCAGTTGCCCGCAAATTGAATAGGTATGGTAACGCATCCGTTCCAATGGTATCAATAACAACAAGTGAATCCTTACCATACTTCTTGGCCAAATCATAAGCCTCGCGGTGCATATATTCACCGGAAACAGGCAAGTTTTTAAATTCCGTCAAAATATGACGACGTAGCCGCTCCAATGCATCTGGATCATTCGTTCCAATATAAAAGACTTGAGATTCACTCGCTTTTGGATAAGTATCCATCCGCACAGCAAAGGTCGCTAACTTTCCAGCGGCCCCAGATACCTCGTATAATTCATCCGGATTGGCATTGTAACGGGTTGGCTCTGATGAATCCACATCACGCACCCGTTGTTCATAATTACGCATATGCGCAACTCGATCATTTGAATCTTTCACATCATTAATATCAAAGTTACGATCTTCTAGATTTTGAATGATTTCTTCTGGTGTATCTCCTAAATCGATTCCCAAATGATTGACGAGTTTTAATTCATCATTTTCATCAATCTGAGCATACAAAGCCAATTCTGTATAAGCGGGGCCACGTTGAATCAAGGCTCCACCAGAACTATTGTTTACACCACCAACCACGGTCGCACCAATATTTGATGAACCAATGACTGAATGAGGTTCTCGATTAACTTTATCTAGTGATTCTTCTAATTTGTGTAATGTTGTTCCAGGGAAGGCCAACACTTGTCGGTTATGATTAATTAATTGCAAGCCCTTAATTCGAAGCCCATTAATAATCACAACATCGCGATCATACTGATCGGCTGGAATTGAGCCTTCCGTTAAACCAGTATTCGCACCTTGCATTAAAATAATAATATTATTATTGTGCAAAACCTTAAGAACCTCCCACAGTTCCATCAAGGTTCCTGGCTTAACGACGGCTAAAGCATCACCTTTTCCAGAACGATAGCCTTCTCGATAAGGTCGTGAACGTTCCTTAGAAGTAATTACATGTTGCTTCCCTACAATGCTCTCAAGTTCATCTACAACTGCCATAATAACCCTCCACCTATTTTATAGTTACACTTTAAGTATAACACTCTCTAAGTAAAACTGTATTATCTAGTTAATCATTTCACAATGTACTTCATTAAAAGGGCCTCATATTTTAAAAAAGATGGTGCTTTTACTCAGATTAGCATTGAAACATTCCTAAATCGCGAAAATTGATGTTATAATTAATCAACATTTTAATGGTACTTATTAAAATACAACAGATAAGGAGATTATCAACATGGGACTATTTAGTAATGACGATTATCAAGTTTTTGAAAAAGGCGGATTACTCTCATCTGATAAGCTGGTTTTAGACAATGTGTCTCAAAAAGAAGCCGAAAAGTTCATTGATGACAAGTCAGGATTTTTTGGTGATGGCAAAGACTACTACATTAAGAAAAAATAGTTTATAAAAAAGACCGCCCATTAAGGACGGTCTTTTTTATTTTAAGCTTTCCATGACGGAAGCAATATCTTTTAACGCAGAATATCAATTAAGTTTTTATCAGCAGCTTGTTTAGCTGGCAACCAGCCAAATACTAATCCAACCGCAGTCGAAACCCCAACTGCAAAGACAACGTCTTGCAAGGTAATGATTGCCTTAATATGCAGCTCATCAGGAATAAATTTTACCGCAATTGTCGCCGCCAAATATCCCATCAATAGTCCAACTAAACCACCAATTGCCGTTAGGATCATTGCTTCAATCAGGAATTGATTACGAATGTTCGACTCAGTCGCCCCTACTGCTAGACGGATTCCAATCTCTTGCGTTCGTTCAGAAACGGAAATATACATCATATTCATCACTCCGATTCCTGCAATAAAAAGAGAAATCGCGGCCACTGCTGAAACAAAGAAAGTTAAGCCATTCAATACCTTACTAATGGTTCCAATTAAAGCGTTCGTATCAAAATACTCGTAAGTTCCTTTATTGCGATTAGTCCCATCCTTTTTCAACATACGTTCAGCTGCCCGACCAATTTTTTGCGGATTTTGACCTTTCTTAACCCGCAAAATTAAATTAGTACCTTCATTCCCCGCAGCTTTCAGATAGGCCTGATATGGGATAATTGCACTACCATAAACATCATCCGTCGCGTAAGTTCCAATAATTGTGTAAGCCTGGTTACCCAACATCACGGACTTACCTAGTGCTTGCTGCGCCGTTCCAAAGTAACGCTTAGCCACACTATCTTGAATTAAAATATCACTTTGTCCAACGGCCAGTTCAGTTGCATTAAAGTAACGTCCATGGGTTAAATGGCTCGGCGCCTTTTTAACGTGGTGCGCGACTGTATAATCAAGTGTGGTTGTAGTTCTCCCTATTTGTGCCTCATCTTGCCCATCATCTTCATTTAATGCTGAAATGTCGATGCGGGAAATTTTATCGCCCAAATTACTTTGTTTCAACAAATTAACATCAGCTTGAGTAAAACCATCGAGATCATTTTCATCATCCGCTGTAAAACCAATTTGCGCATTTTGCGCGCCTTTATTTGAAGACTTAATCTGGCTAGTGGCCATATGGTTAACACCATTACCAACCGCCATAATCGTAATCACGGCCGCAATTCCTATCACAATACCAATAATCGTCATGATTGAGCGCTTTGGATTCATTTTCAATGCTTGAAACGCCGTTAAGACAGTATCTTTAAATTTCATCGGCATCTCCCATCACTTGGCCATCCAAGATTTTAATCATGCGTTGCGCTTGCACCCCCACGGCTTCATCATGGGTCACAATAATTAAAGTCGTACCCTGGGCATGTAACTGCTTAAATACCGTCATAATTTCGTCAGTTGTCTGACTATCCAACGCTCCAGTCGGCTCATCAGCAATAACAATGTTTGGTTGCGTAACGATAGCGCGGGCAATGGCAACCCGTTGTTGTTGACCCCCTGATAATAATTTTGGATAAGTTTGTCCCTTGTCAGCCAAGCCGACTTGATCTAAAACAAATTGCACTTTTTCATCAATATCCGCATGACGCTGACCTTGATAAAGCAATGGTAGACCAATGTTTTTAGCTACCGTCATATTATCAATCAATTTAAAGTTCTGAAAAACCCAACCAACATTTTGATTACGAAAACGCGTATATTGTTTTTTCGATAAAGCTTTTGTATCAATACCATTTAATTCATAGCTGCCTTCAAAATTGCGATCTAACAACCCAATGATATTTAACAATGTCGACTTACCAGAACCCGAATGCCCCATAATCGAAACAAATTCACCATCGTCAATGGTCATATTAATATCTTTCAAAACACGTTGCTGCGTTTTACCACGGGTAAACGACTTATTGATCTGTTTTAATTCCAGCATCACAACACCTAAACTTTCTTACCATCTAACTGACGATTACCTGGATTTTTAATAACCGACACGTCAGCATCCAAGTCTTTGGCATCAAAAATATACGTTGCGCCTGAACGCTTTGCAGTAATCGCCTCTTTGGTTGCGTGACCATTTTGCACAATATAGATATATTTGTGCCCTTGCGTAGTCTGTACCGCTGAAGCTGGAAGAATTAATTTATCTTGTGGGATTTTGATTGTTACTTGTTGGCCAATCCGGTACTTGGGGTTCGCCGTTGTTTTAAATTCATAACTGGTCATCTTCCCACCATTCTGGGCAACTTGGGAAACATAACTAATCTTTTCTGTCGATTTCATATTCCCTGCATTGGTGGTGACATGTACCCGATTTCCAGTAACAACATTATCGTAATCATAGTCGGTCACTGAAGAATCAATGTATTTATTTTGCGATAAAATCATGATTTTCACATTACTGGTATCTTCATCATTAATATCTAAAATACCAGCGTATGGTGCAACAATTTGTCGAGTTGCTTTTTGTAAGGCACCCTGTGCTTTAGTTTGTTCACTCTGAAGCTGTGTCGTTGCTTTCCCAGCAGCTTGTGTATTCGCAATCTCAGTCGCAAGTTTTTGCAAAGTCTCACGTGCTGCCTGTTCTGCTTTGACATCAACCACTTGTCCAATCACTTCACCTGCATTAACTGAAGCGCCATTCACTTCATATAATTGAACTTTACCTGCTGGAACTGGGATGGCTTGTTGATGTCGTGCCTTAACTTCACCAGATTCTGATAAAGCCTGCATTTTAGTCGGCTTTACAGTTTCTTCAGATTGGTCTGGTTTTGCTTGCTGTTGTGGTCGCAATGCCCATATTGTAATCCCCAGCACTAAAATGACTGCAATGACTAACCCAACCCACAACAACTTTCGACTCCTACGCATACAAATTCTCCTCTTTTTGCATCCATTGACCATAAATCACACTTACTATTACGACAATTACTCATTATCCTAATGATATGGTATTTTGCATCGGCAAAGCAACTAAATTACCTGTTCATAATCATTACTATCCTAACGAAAATATTTACTTTCTACAGACTTGTTTTTTGAATCAACTGATGAACCCTAGGTAAAATAGGATTTCTCAAGCGGAACACTTCAAATTTAATTCAACTTTGCTCTAATTTTTTAACGCTTATTTGAATTTATTTATCTAACTGAAAAAAATTAGTTTGACTAAGCTGGATTATTTACCTAAAATTTGTCTACAGACCTACTATCATTTCGATGGGACTCACTGAGGAGAAACGCCATGCAACGTTGGATCAAGCAACTCAACAATCATGAACTTAACTTTTTACGTCAAATTATTGAAGCCGATTTTAAATTAAAAAATTATCAAGCAAATACTGGCACTTCATATTTTGTAGCCAAACGTCAATTAGCTAACCTACAGACCAAAATTGCCAAATATTCGGCCGAAGAATCAGAATTCAAACAGTATTTAGATTATTTAGTGTTCCAAAACGCCGTCGCACCATCCATTGCTGAAGTTATTTATAAAAAGCACTTACAAGAATTGCATGAATAAATTAATTTGTTCAAAAAAAAAGCTAGGTTAAATCCTAGCGCATTTTTATTTTCACTTTTTTTCCAGCAATCGTAAATAAACTCCAACAAAACATCACAATTGGTAACAGAATGGTCAAATAAAATCCCAATCCAAAGAATTGATTAACATTGATATTAAATGTACTTAACCCGGCATTTTGTAGATGTGTATAAATGTTAGCACCTAAAAATACCACTACCGCAAATTGGGCAAAAGCAATTAACAATCCCACGGCTTTCATAAAAAAGCTAGGTATCAATTGGGTAATGATATAGATGATTGGGCAAAGACTCATCACCATAATTGCTACTTTAAGGCTGTTATCACTCATCCCCAACATGTTAAGAGCCGAATCAGACTGCTTCAATAGATCAGACAAATAAACAGTCTGTTCGCCAACACTTGGTAAACTGATTTGCAAAAAAGGTAGCTTATAAAAACTAAATAGGCTTACCAATCCAATTAAAGCACCAATCACGCTAACTCGCGCACGCCGTCCAGCTGTAATTGTCGTAGTTTGGACTAAATCATCAGGCTGACTAACCGGCTCCTTCGGTTCATCATTAGGATTTGGATTTGAATCATCTGATGCTTCTGATACAACATCTTCTTTTGCCTTATGTTGACGCCCAAGATGTTTAGCCCGCATTTGTTGCCGCTCTGCACGTTTTTGATTTCTAGCGACCCGTGACATTGGTTGTCCTTCATCTGAATGTGTCTCAGCAAAATCCTTTAATTCAGTTTCTGTTGGCGTATGACCATAACGGGCTTTGAAATCCGCGATTAACTCATCTTCTTGCATTACCTTTTCCTCCATTTCTGAAAATAGAGCCGTTTATCCAGCAGCACTAAAGACTTCATAATCACTCCACCCCTTTAGAGCAATATAAATCAGCCAAACTTTGCTAGCTCATTAACGGTATTCTTTAATTAACTGCTTCAGCTTCTTTTGAGCTGCTTTATCCTTGGATACGACAAATTTTTCATTCGTCTTAATGTAATTATTCTTCTTACCATTATCGGTATATTCACCAAAACCAGTTGTTACAGACACTGGCTTTTTATCATCTAACTTTAACTCATAAACCGTTCCTGTATCAGCCAAAACATACTTCGTTACTGGCTTTTTGAAATTCATCCGCATTGAATAGTTTTGAGCTAAAGTGTTGTTTTTATGCAGATTTTGCTTACCAACACGACCACTTTTATCAGTATAAAAAACAACACCACCTAAAGCGTGTTGCTTAAACGCTTGCCGGCCTGGCTTACCATAATCTTGTATTTGCAGTTCGCCTTGCGTCGTCTTAGCATACCAATCACCACTTCCAGCTGCCCCATGATCAAAATACCAATCACTCACAGCCATATTACCTTTTTGAGCTCGTTGCCCAGCCCAATTATAAAACGCGCGATTCACTTGGCTAGTCTGCTTGGCATTCAGCTTAACTGGCTTACTATCAGCAGATACATTTTCGGCAATCATGCTCCCGCCAAACAATGCAATACTTCCAAGCAATCCCATCCATACTGTATTCTTATTCATATCGAATACTCCTTAATCGTTTTATCTTATACGCTCATTTTAGCAAACTATTAGGTACAGACAAAGCTTTCCCTTTTGCTAGTTTGCCGGATTACTTGTTTTGCGAACCTGTTTCCACCTCAGCATATCCTTCACCCCACTCCGCCATGGCTCTAATAACTGGTGCAAAGGTTTTTCCAAATTCTGTTAATCGATATTCCGTACGGACTGGGACTTCAGGATAAATCGTCTTTTCAATAAGTTGATCTGCCTCTAATTCGGCTAGTTGTTTAGCAATCATCCGCTTTGACACTGAGGGCAGCTTTTTTTGAAAATCAGAAAAGCGTAAGACATGCTCATTAAATAAATGATATAACATAACACTTTTCCATTTTCCTGAAATAAACTGTAAGGTCGTCTCAACTGGGCAACCTTCAGCGCAATCATAAATTTTAGCCATTTGTCACGCTCCATTCTTAGTTTTCATACCAATAGCTACAAGTTGTCGTATTCATATATTCACTTATATTACAAAATCCGCTAAACTAGTTAAGTTAACTTATTCTAGCAGGAGGAAGCCGTAATGCGCCAACGCTTTAAACAATTTATGCAAAAGCCAGCCGTACAAACAATCCTAGATTACTGTACGCGCATTTATCTAGGCTATTCGAGTGCGGCGATTACGTATTATGCCCTTTTGGCAATTTTCCCCAGTTTAATTGTCATCGGTAATTTACTCTCTATTTTAAATCTCAACTTGAATGGCGTGATGCATTTTTTAAACCGCTCAATGCCAGCATCAGCCACCAGTATTCTCCAACCAATCATTAAGTCGATTTTGACCCAACATGATATTGGAACCCTTTCAATTTCCTTAGTTGTTATGCTTTGGACAATGTCCCGACTGGTCGCATCAATTCGAATCTCTCAAAACACCATTTATGGCGTTCATCCCAAAAACGTTGCCATTATTGATCAATTTATTTCCTTTTTTTGGCTAATTATTATTTTAGGTATCATCTCAGCCATTTTGCTATTTGCCGCCTTCGGTTCTAATATTCTTGAAGCCTTACCAGTCAAACATCAACTCGTTTCCCAAATTAACGTTTTTAAACCTTATGTCGTTTGGATTAGCTTATTCATTGGCGTTAGTTTATTCAATTGGCTCCTACCCGTTAAGAAGCCTTGGTTGCCCTGGGCCTTAGTAGGAACTTTCTTAGAAGTTAGTGCCTTTACCCTACTCACTCAATTTTTCAGTAATTACGTCTCGGTGATCGCCAAGGCCTATTCTTTCTACAAAGCAATGGGATCAGTAATTGTGGCCATGCTCTGGATTAATTTCATGGCTTTGATTAGTATTATTTGTACAATTATTACAGCAATTCTAAATGAATTTTGGCCAGGCAGTTCTTTAAACCGACGCGACCGACTCTATTCTAAAATTAAAAGCTAAATGATTTAAGCATTTTTTCAGCTCCAATTATGGAAGGTTTAACTTTACCCGCTTAGACTGAAGTCATACCTAATTAAGAAGAAAGCTTCTCATAAACTTTTTTCACATCCTACTCCTATAAATCACCTGATATACCATCAGGTGATTTTTTTACACTTGAATATTCTCATTAAGTCATTAATTCTTAGATTTAAGTTCCCTTTTAGGGCCAGTTATTAATGTTTTAAGTTCTCACCATTACACTTGGGTCATACCCAATTAAGAAGAAAGCCTTTCATAATTACTTTTTTCATATCCTACTCCTATTAAAACATCTAGCTTCCCACTAGGTGTTTTTTTGTGCCCACACTGTTTTAGCTGGACTTTAAATTTTTAAATTTAAGCTTACTTTTAGTAACAGTTATTACTCATTTAAGTTACCGTCCTTATACTTAGGTCATACCTAATTAAGCAAAAGTTTTTTCATTAACTTTTCATATCCTACTCCTAATTAAAACACCTAGTTTCCCGCTGGGTGTTTTTTGGTGCCCACAATATATTAGATGCACTTTAAAATCTTAAATTTAAGCTTACTTTTAGTAATAGTTATTACTCATTTAAGTTGCCCTGCTTATACTTAGGCCATACCTAATTAAGAAGAAAGCCTCTCATAAACTTTTTTCATATCCTACTCCTAATTAAAACACCTAGTTTCCCACTAGGTGTTTTTTTGTGCAGAAAAACTTCAGTTGTCAGTCCTTTAATCCTTTTACGCACTTCACTCCGCAATTCAACCCTATACATATTTGTTTAATTTATTAAAACATTTAGTGTTGACAATCAGTTGAATAAGATTAGAATTTTCTAATAAACATACACTTACCACTGTTTTAAAGAGCATCAGATGAGATAGCAATTATTCCATTAACCACAAAATTTTTCACGTAAATTGAGCATGATCGGCGGTTTTATAAAATGAAAAAAACAGCGCTAGCACTTACAACTTCGTCTTATTCTTTTTCACCTTCTATTTCATTATGGCGATTGCTTCATTTTTTCAAGTCATTTATTATCAACAAGCACACGCCCTAACTAATTTTGGCTACTCATATGGTGCTATGGCCATCGCAGGTGCCTTAACTCAAACCTTTTTTATTTATCTACAATGGATTCCAAGTAAAGTATTAATCCCCGCCTCGTTCATCATTTATAGTTGTTCAATGCTCTTCAGAATTTATGCACAATCAAGTCTATTGAGTATTCTATCTGGCCTGCTAGGTGGCATCGGCGCAACACTCATTTCTATCTATATTCGACTCAATTTAATGCACATCGCCGAAAATAGTTCTAAAGACAAGCAAAAAATCATCAGTTCGCGTTATCTAACTGTCCAAATTGCAACATTAGGCGGAACGGCCCTTGCTGGATATTTGATGACTAATATCGCTTCAACTTTCGACTTGAATCTCAAATCACTAGTTTTAATCAGTAGTTTTTCAATGCTACTACTTACTTTTTGGCCCAAAGAAACTAACATTAATCTATATAACAAAAAAACTAACTCAACAAAATTTCATATCAAAAGTATTTCACATATCGATCATAACTTCATATTTATTGCGCTAGCGGCTACCATTTGTGGTTTGTTAATTTCTACTTTTGATCCATTAATCCCAGCTTTTTTCAAAAGTTACCTTAACAGTCCCAAAATAGTTAGTTGGGATACAACTTTAGCTGGCGTACTCACCATCATTGGTGCGTATATTTTTAGTAAAAAATTTATAACAGCTAAACCACTAACCAATATGATTTTGATTATATTATCAACCAGTATCATTTTTCTGATTTCATTTAACTTCCATTCTGATTTAAAATATTATCTTTCAATTTTCTGGTATGCCTTAATCACTTCAGCCTTTATCCAATTAAAAGAGGTCTATGAATTTAACATACAACAACATAAAAAAATTGATAAGGCAAGCTTAGTTGCACTGTCCCAAACCGCCTTCTTAATCGGTGATTCAATTGGAACGCCCATTAGTAGTAAAATCTTCGAAAGTGCCGGCTATGATACCATCCTTATTAGTTACAGTATTTTTGGTGTCATAAGCGCTTTGCTCCTAATTCTCTCAAGAAAATATCTCCTAAAATAAAAACTCCACCATTATTAGAGGTGTGCTCTGACAATAGTGGAGTTTTTATATATTTAATCTAGCAAATTTAAATTATGCTGTAATAACACCCATTAAGATTAAGGCGATTACTACGAAACCAACAACGATTCGGTAGTAACCAAAGGCCTTAAAGTCGTTCTTCTTGATGTAGTCAAGCAAGAACTTAATCGCAATATAAGCAACAATCCATGAAACCAAGAACCCAACTGCTAATACGCCAGCTTGCAACATGGTAAACGTACCACCCTTAAGGAAGTAAGTTCCCAACTTAACTGCAGCGATTCCAAGCATCATTGGAATACTCATGAAGAACGAGAACTCAGTTGCTACGAAACGAGAGGTTCCCAACAACAAAGCCCCTAAAATGGTTGCCCCTGAACGAGACGTACCTGGAATAATCGCCAAAACTTGGAAGATTCCAATAAACAAAGCCATCTTATAGCTCATGGCATTTAGATCCGTTAACCAAGGCTTCTTATCCTTCAAATAATTTTCAATTAAGATGAACAAGACACCATAAAGGATTAACATGGCTGCCACAACCCAAACGTTGTCTTCCATGAAGTCGTTTAGGGCAAAGCCAACTACAACGGCAGGCAAAACACCAACTACAACCTTTGACCACAAACGCCAAGTCTGATTTTTTTCATCAGTTGTTTTTGATGGTGAGAACGGGTTTAACTTTTTAAAGTAAAGTTGAATAACCGCCATAATCGCACCTAATTGGATCACATATTCATACATATGGGTAAAGGCACTCGTCCAGACCGCTCCTCCGGGAATCCCCATCAAAGCGTCTGCGATAATAATATGTCCTGTTGATGAAATTGGGAGGAATTCAGTAATTCCTTCAACAATTCCAACAATCAATGACTTTAATAATTCAAGCATGATTTCTCTCCTATTTTTACTTACAGCTTACCTTACCAAAATTTTCATATGAGCTAAAGCACTCCTAGCACTTTTTTAAAGCTTCTTAAGACAGCTTAGATTATACTAACCTCTAACCCTAGAAAATTAAAATAAGTCCGCTTGAAACATTATACAACGTATAGTATAATGTTGTATATAGAATAAAGACAAACAACAAGGAGGCTTCAACATGAAAAAGAAGTTATATAAGTCAGATGATCGCGTACTTTGTGGTGTGCTTGGCGGCATCGCCAATTATCTCAATGTCGATCCAACCGTCGTACGCCTACTTTTCGTGATTTTAACAGCATTTAGTTTCGGTTTTGCCCTAATTTTCTATATTGGTGCTGCTCTAATTATGCCTGATATGCCACATTTCTCAGCTAAGGCCCGTGAAGACAACGATGCCAAAGCTGATAAAAACGACAAAGATAATGAAATCTAATTAAAACTCAGCTGATGTTTTTTAAAGATAAACCCATTTTAACGGTTAGTTATTGGTATTAAATCAATGACTAACCTTTTTTTGTCTCTAATAGTTCTTTAAACACCTATTTACATTATTCATAAAGCAAATAACCTTTATATATCAGCTAAAATAAACTCACTGGTTAATCCCAGTGAGTTTATCAAAAAGATTATTAAAGCCTTGTGTAACCAATTGATGTAATATTTGTCGGCTGGCCAATCTTGATCTGTGGATGACTGCGGATATATTCTCCAATCAAATCAGCCGTTTCAACTTGAATTTCCCTAACAATTTTTTGAGTCGAAAAAGAAGAGAACCCGCCAGCTCCAGTCGCCCGATAATTATTCATGGCTACTTCATAAAATACCCCATCTTCGAGGGGTTGCCCTTGATACATAACCGTAACTAAACGTTGCCCCATAGGCTGACTAAAATCAAATTTATAATCAATCCCTGACCATACGTCATAATTATAGTGTTGTACTTTTGGATTCAAATAATGTGGATTAACCACAAGTTTACCATTCGGTTCAACAATAAAATAACAAGCATTAACCTCAAGAGCTTCTTTGATATCTGCACCACTTAATCGCTCAACTACTAAGGTATTAGGATAAATATAATTCGTCATAATATCACGCTGTGTAACCGCATCGGGCAATCCTTGCATCTCGTTATTAAACAACGCGGTATTAGCAATCGTCGTGTTACCCGCATCCATTTGAACTTGGTTAACTAACTCTAAAAATGGATGATGATGTAGTCGTGCCGCAAAATGATCAGTAATTTTCATATTTTCTCCGACATGCCCAATTGGATTGGCCAACCACTGATTAGTTGCCGTATATACAGCCCTACTATGCACAACAATTTCTTGTTGCTCCGCAAAATCTCCTGTTGCAATAAGTGTAGCCTGCCCATGCTTGATTTGATGCATCGCATCTAATTGCAGATCAATTTTCCCAATCTGATTAGCTCGATAGCCTGGTTGAGTCGTTGGCACACCATCTACAACTTGAGCCAGCTCGCGATGCTGATGACCTGTAACCAACGCATCGACACCTGGTAGATGTAACAATTGATACCCCTGATTTTCGCCAGTTGGTAATTCAATTGGTTTACCTGTTGATAAATCTTGAGCAAATCCACCATGGTACGCCAAAATTAAAACATCTACCGTTGGTCGTAATTTTTGAATGTATGTTTTTGCCGTTTCAACTGGATCTAAAAAAACTAAATTTTTAATATGGTCCTCTGTTTCCCAATGAGGGATATAATCCGTCGTTAGTCCAATTATCCCAATCCGCAAGCCATTTTGCGTGATAATTCGGTAAGGCTGACCAACAAAAAGCTGTTTTGAAACCTGATCAATGATATTCGCATTTAACAATGTCGCGTCATTTTCAAACAATCGTTCTAAATAATCACGACCATAATTAAATTCATGGTTTCCCAAAACACGTACATCATATCCAACATCGTCAGCCAACTTGGCATACAAACCACTTTTTGAAAACGGCTGACGCGTAATATAACTAGTTAAGGGCGATCCTTGAATAAAATCACCATTTTCAATCGTAATGACCACATTATCAGGGATATTCTGATCCTTAATTTGCTCTATCACTGTCGCTGCACGCGATAATCCTAAGTGCTTGTTAACATTTGGCCGTTGAAAATCATCAGCTTGAAAATATCCATGCACATCTGAAGTTGATAAAATCGTTACCTGCATAAATACCCCTCATCTTTAAACTAAACGCTTACGAATTTGTCCCGATAGATAATCAATGACTGTCACCATCACAATAATCCCTAATAAGATAATCCCAACACGTGACCAATTACGAGTTTGAAGCGCAAAAATTAACGGGGCCCCAATTCCGCCAGCTCCAACAATTCCAAGAATTGAAGCCGAACGCACAGCAATTTCAAAACGATAAAGTGTATAATTCATCAAAGCTGGCATGACTGATGGGAAAGTCGCTAAAGTCATACCATCTAGGCTGGTTCCGCCAGCTGCAGTAATTGCCTCATTAGGCCCATAATCAATATCTTCAATTGCTTCAGAAAATAATTTTCCTAACATCCCGATTGAATGAATTGACACAGCTAAGACACCCGCATAAGCACCTGGACCAACTGCCTTAATAAACATTAGGGCTAGCACAATTTCAGGAAATACTCGGATTACCGTCAAAATGAATTTCCCAATCGATGCATGCGCACTAAATCCACGTTTAGTATGGGCCGCTAAGAATGCAAATGGCAAGGTCAAAAACGCTGAAATAAATGTTCCTAAAAATGCAATCGCTAGGGTTTCAATCAATGCATTAATTAAATCTTCTCCATCCCCTGTGTAAACATAAGCCCAATCGGGGTGGAATAATCCGTTCAAAATTGATTGGGTAACTTCTCCAGCAGTTTCTTTGATGGATGATAAATCAATCCCTGAAAAAGCCCAAATATAAATCAAGATGACAATTAAAGTAATCACCCACGGTTTACTTTGTTGCCAAAGCGTACGTTTTGTATGTTGCATTATGCCAAAACCTCCCGTAAATGATTTGAAATCCCATCAACTACCATCACAACAACTAAGATACCAAGAATCACCACTGCTGTTCGATTATACAAAAACATTGAAAGAGTCTGATCTAAGTATAAACCAACCCCACCAGCACCTAAATAACCCAGTACTGTTGAAGCACGAACATTAATTTCTAATGTATATAAGAAATAGCTCAAGAATTGATTAAAAACTTGAGGAATTACGCCAAACGCCACCACTTGAATGCCGTTGGCTCCAGCTGCTCGTAATGCTTCAATTGGTCCTTCATCAATGGTTTCGATCGCCTCATAAAACAATTTAGAAATCATACCAAAACTAAAAACGGTCAAGGCACCAACACCAGCCATCGGTCCAATCCCAATTACCGCTACAAATAAAGCAGCTAATAACATATCCGGAATGGCTCGGACAATATTTAAGAAAAAACGAACAATACTAAGAATAAGCTTACTTTTAATAATATTGCGTGCTGCCAAAAGGCTAAAAGGAATCGCTAGAATTGTTCCAAAAAGTGTCCCAACTAAAGCCATCTGAATCGTTTGCATAATCGGTTGGATAATCACCGAAATGTATGACCAATCTGGATGCGCCATTTCTTGCCAAATTTCAAAAAATTGATCCCAACTAAAATCACCAGTCACCTCGACCTTTTTCATTGAAGTTAGCAAAATCAACACCAATAAGATAATGGTCAAAAGCCCTTTAACATGCCACTTTTGACTAAACTGTTTTTCTGGTAAAGCTGCTCCCATTAATCTTGGACCTCACTTTCATTATAAATATCAGCGAAGTCTTGCTCAGATACATTTTCAATGGGCTGGTCGTAAACCAATTTTCCGTCACGTAAACCAACAATGCGTGTTGCATAAGCCATCGCTAACGGCACACTATGCAAATTGACGATGACCGTCATACCAAACTCTTCATTCAAACGCTTTAAGTCATCCATCACTAAACGCGTCGTTTTTGGGTCCAACGAGGCAATCGGTTCATCCGCTAAAAAGACTGTTGGCGATTGCATCATAGCACGAGCAATCGCGACACGTTGTTGTTGTCCCCCTGACAATTGATCTGCACGCGTATAATACTTATCCAACATATTGACACGCTTTAAATTTTCTTGAGCACGTTCTTTATCTGCTTTAGAAAATAAGCCCAAGACACTCTTTAGACTAGAATAATATCCAACTCGCCCATTAAAAACATTTCGCGCAACAGAAACCCGCTTTACCAAATTGAAATTTTGGAAAATCATCGCAATATTACGACGGATATGACGTAACTGCTTACCTTTCGCGGTTGTAATATCTTGGTCATCGATATAAATGTGACCTTTTGAGACATCATGCAAACGATTAATCGCACGCAACAGAGTACTTTTACCAGCACCTGACAGCCCAACCACGATTACAAATTCGCCGGATTGAATATCTAGATTAATATCATCTAAGCCAACCGTGCCGTTATCATATACCTTTGAAACATGTTCAATTTTTACTGTGCCCTTTTCAGCCATACCTATTCTTTCACCCTCACTAAATTATGTGTTTATCACCACAGCGCATGCGATGACCTTAGAGAAAAAGGAACTAATCACATGATTAGTTCCCTTCACTTTTAGAATGCTAATAATACGAAGCTGCTTAATTATTTAATATCTTCCAGCTTCTTTTGGTAATCACGAACTTTATCAAAGTTAGAATCCTTGGTATCAGTCACGCCTTCCCAAGTATAAACATCCTTCATAATCTTCTTACCTTGCTTATCGTCATTAGCAACATGCTTCATAGCCTTCTTAATTGCCTTTTGATCATGCTTTGAAACGCCCTTACGGATTGAAATTGTGTCATTTGGAATTTCAGTCGTGTACTTCAAAACACGTGTTTTCTTAAAGACGTTCTTATTATCATTCTTAACTAAATTACGGGCGTCATCAAAGACAAAAGCTGCATCCGTATCACCATTCAATACTGACATAACTCCTTGATCATGCCCCTTAACAGTCACAAGGTTAGAATTTTTCACAACGTTCATCCCATCTTTATTAAGGTCAACAATTGGGAAAATATAACCGGCATCAGAAGTCGTATTTTGTACGGCAATTGACTTATTCTTCAAATCTTTTACATTTTTAATTTTTGAATCTTTCTTAACGAGTACCATAGCGCGGTATGTTTTCGTTAAATTCTTCTTATTTGATCCATCACCCTTTTTATCATTAATATCATAACGTTCTGATTGCAAAAGTGGCTCGACACCATACTTTTTGTGGGCATGTACATATGGGTCAGGTGGCAAGAATCCCATATCGACCTTCTTTGAACCCATCGCCTCAACAACTGTGTTGTAATCAGTTGAAACTGATACGTGGACTGGTACGCCCAATTGCTTAGACAATAACTTTTCTAGTGGCTTTGTCTTTGCTTCCATCTTGTCGGCTTGCGCTGATGGTACAAATTGAACATTGACCTCTTTCATATCAACCTTTTTTTCAGCTGCATCTGCATCTGTCGCTGTAAACAAACCAGCAGATGATACAGCCAAAGTAAGTGCTGTCCCTACAAACAGTTTCTTTAACATCAGAACTATTATCCTCCAAAAATTCGTCACCCAGGGTGAATTCCTAATATTTATGCCTCGTTAAAGGTTACTTACAGTATAAAACCGAACTATAATCCCGTCAACGTTTTTTTATTCGTATTTTATAAATATTTGATTTGAGGCACAAAAAAAGTTCGCGTTTTCACGCGAACTCCCTCTTTTATGGTGTTGGTAATTCTTCTTTATCAGTCTGCTCATAGTTTACATTTCCAGCATAAACTGGCCCTGTTTTAGCTGGCGACAGACCAAGTTCCTTACGCAAACGATTGGTAATAGGTTGCTTAACATCATTACTGATATATTCTGCCGAACCTGCCGAAGTATTATAGGTTACCCCAGTTAAATGGCCTGTTTTAATATTGCCTGCTGCAGCAATATAATTACCACCTATATTTTCCATATCGTTAAACTTTAAATCTGTTTTGATTGATTTACTCATCGCTTCCAAGAAGTCTGGATTAGCTAATTTAAGTGGATTCGACTTCACCTTTTTGGCAAGCGCTTCTAGTACTAACCGTTGCCGTGCTTGCCGACCATAATCGCCTTCTGGATCTTGATAACGCATCCGTGAGAAAGCTAAGGCCGCTTTTCCATCCATTTCATGGTAGGTCTTTTTAACATTGTCCTTACCCGTATGTGTAAAGTCAGATGAGCCTTGTTTAAAGGCATATAAATTACCTGGATCTTCATGTGCCGTATCCGGATTATATTTAAAGGTCAGCGGTGAAGTCACTTTAATGCCACCGATTTCATTCACAACTTGTTCAAGACCACGCATGTTTACCAAAGCATAGTAATCCACTGGAACATTTAGCCAAGCTTGAACCGTCTGCATTGTTGTCTTAGCTGAACCAAATTCATAGGCCGAATTTAGCTTGGCCGGGAACTGATTTTCATACCCAATGGGTGCCACGATTGTATCTCGTGGTAATGAGACTAAGGTCGTTGTTTTATCCTTTGGATTAACTACTGCTAACATCAAAGAATCGGTCCGTCCTTTATACGTTCGTCCCAATTCCCCAGTATCAGTTCCTAACAGTAGAATTGAAAAAGGTTTACGCTCTTTAATTAATGATTTAGTATCACGAGCTTTTTTAAATCCAGCGCTTTGATAAGAATTTTGGAGGGCATGCCGGGCATTACCAGTTGCCCGAATACCAAATATCGCACCAATGACTAAAATCACAGCCACGATGAGTAAAATAATATTACGCTCACGATAGGCGTGCTCAACGTAGCGTGAACCTCGTCTGCCTTCCCTATGCTCAGGCATAGCAAAACCCCTTCTTTCTCTTAAACTGCCACTGGCGCCTTAATCGACTTGCCTGGGTGGTAGTCTTTGATTTTAATATCATCCATGGTGTAATCAAAAATTGACTTCACTTCTGGATTTAACCATAGTTCTGGTAAGTCAGCCATTGGACGAGTTAATTGTTCATTAACTTGGTCAATATGATTATTGTAAATATGCGCATCCCCAAGCGTATGCACAAATTCACCTGCTTCATAACCTGTTTGTGTCGCCACCATATGCAATAACAATGAATATGAGGCAATGTTAAATGGCACCCCTAGGAACATATCCGCTGAGCGTTGATATAATTGTAGGCTCAATTTACCGTCTGCAACATAGAATTGGAATAATACATGACATGGTGGCAAAGCTTGCGTTGGAATTGACTCAGGATTCCATGCCGAAACAATCAAGCGCCGTGAATCAGGATGGGCTTTAATTTGATCAATCACGTCTTGAATTTGGTCGATGAAACCGCCTTGTACTTTTTGCCAATGTCGCCATTGCGCCCCGTAAACATCACCAAGTTCACCATACTTTTGAGCAAAATCATCATCATTCAAAATGCGGTCAACAAATAGTTGATGTTGTTTATCATATTCAGCAGCAAATTCTTCATCAACTAATGACCGACGACCAAAATCATGCATGTCAGGGCCAGTATATTCGTCAGAATCAATCCACTTTTCAAAAGCCCACTCATCCCAAATATGGTTATTGTTTTCAAGTAAATATTTAATATTTGTATTACCTTGTAAGAACCATAGTAATTCATTTTTGATTAGTTTAAATGGTACCCGCTTGGTCGTTAGTAACGGGAATCCTTCCGCCATATCAAAACGCATTTGCCGTCCAAAAACAGAATGGGTTCCCGTACCTGTCCGGTCAGTTTTGATGGCACCGTTATCTAGAATGTCCTGCAGGGTATCCAAATATGCTTGTTCATTTTGGCTCATCTCATCTATCTCCTAATCACTCGTGATGTAACGTTCAAAATGCATTTTTTCAACATCCGAAGCGCTAATTTCAACCTGTTCTAGTTCGACTTGTTTTTCATCAATCAACTCCATTGCAAAATCATCATTTCGATAATTTCTAAGGTAATTAATTTTTTTAATGCCTGCTTGTAATAACAACTTCGTGCAATATACACATGGAAAATCAGTGACATAAATTTCGGCTCCATCAGAAGCAATGCCCATTTTAGCCATCTGCATAAGTGCGTTTTGTTCAGCATGAACAGCACGAATACAATGGCCATCGACCATTAAGTCGCCGACATCCTCACAATGGGGGGTGCCCGCCACTGATCCATTATAACCACTCGCAATGATTCGCCCTTGCTTGACCACTACTGCACCTACCTGTAAACGCGTACAAGTTCCACGCGAAGCCATCATCACAGCTTGCAACATAAAATATTTAGGCCATGATACACGTTCTTCAGTCATAAGCTCTCCAATCCAAAATTACATTAGTACTATCATACCGCAAAATATAAACATACCGCAAAGTGCAAAAAGTAAACTTTTGTTCTGAAAATTATTTTCTTCCAAAAATGCCATAAATATGGTAAAATGAAAAACGAGCTTGTTGTACATAATTTCAGGCTGAACTAGTCTCGATTTCATTTGTCGAGAGATTGCGAGTGTGACTCGCGAAAGGAAGTGTTTCTATGCCTGCAACATTAGCAGAAATTAAGCAGAACCTTGATCGTCATCTCGGAGAAGACGTAGTCTTGATCACTCACGAGAGTCGTCATCGAACTGTTGAACATAAAGCAGTCGTCCGTGAAACTTTCCCCGCTGTCTTTGTCTTGGACTTAGAGCAGGAAGGGCATGAATTTGACCGGGCATCATTTAGTTATACTGATGTTTTAACTGAAAATATTGAAATTAATTTTAAGGATACACCAGCATAAACTAGTTGATTCTTCGCCTAGTTTTGCTTTTGTTTTATTATACTAAAGCCCATTTCGCTGAAAAAGTGAAATGGGCATTTTTTAATATTTTATTTTTTATACAAAAAAACCACTCGCTACATCATGCACCAAAAAGTTCGTTTAACTTTAAGCCGCATCATATTTTCATGAGTGGTCTCTTTATTTAATTTTGTGTTGGCTCAACTTTTGACTCAGGAATTTTTGTAACTTCAAAATCACTAATGTAAGCGTCCTTATAGTGCAATGCCTTAAAGTGGAATGGACCCACTTGCATTTCACTACCAGCTCGCGCATTTGGATTGTTATCAAGCATATATCCTGTGAGTGTTACCATATCAGAACGGTCAAATTCCTTTAATTCGGTCTTGAAATAGCGTTCAAAATCATACAAAGTCATTTTTCCAGAGACACGATAATGCATAATCCCCTCATCGTCGGAACCTAATTTTTCAACGAGATTATCGGCAACATCATCAACTTCATCGCGCACTGTACCAAAGAGCTCTTCATAAATATCCTTATCAGTAACGATTCCAGACGTTCCACCATATTCGTCCTTTACGACAACCATTGGTGTTCGCTTATCAATCATTTCTTGAAGAGCATCTTGGATTGGCATACTTTCAGGTACAGTTGGCATTTGCCGCAGAATCTTGCGCACTGATGGTGTATCATCAGCCGCTGCTTGGCGCATCAAATCATAATTGAAAATGTAGCCCAAAACTTTGTCTTTATCATTGTCCGCAACAACCGGAAGACGTGAGTACTTTGTTTTAAAGTAAACTTGCACGGCTTCTTTAATCGTCGTATTAATATCAACAACTTCCATTTGCGTCCGATCAATCATGATATCAACAACGTTTTTATCATTCATTTCAAACGCACGTTGCATCAATAAGTAATCTTCATCTTGCAATTGTCCTTGTTGCGCTGCGTTTCGTGACAAACTCAAAATTTCTGCTTCTGAGTAAACATCACTATCTTCAGATGCCGTCTTTAGTCCCAGCACATGGGTAACCCCATTTGCCGATACATTCAACAACCAAACAAATGGATAGAAGATAATGTGGAAAAAGTGAAGCGGTCCTGAAACTGCCAAACCGACTTTCACCGGAAATTCAATTGAGACATTCTTTGGCACTAACTCAGTAAACACCACTTCAACATATGTCAAAAGGACCAAAGCAATTACAGAAGCTATCACTCCAGCACTAGGACCGGTCATTTCTTGAATGATACCCATCTTCAACAACAAGTGCGCCACAGTTGATTCCCCCATAAATCCAAGCAATAGCCCAGACAATGTGATTCCAACTTGTGTCGTTGACAAATATTCATTTAAATTATCGACCATATAGATGGTGCGATTAATTTTACGTGATGGCTTATCACGTTCATTTTGCATCTCTTCTAAAGTACTACGTCTAACTTTAACCAATGCGAATTCTGCTGCCACAAAGATAGCTGCAAAAACGAGTACCAGAATAATAATTAATAATGAAAGCCACAGCTGTACAGTAGTCAATTATTTTTCCTTCTTTCTTTAATAACCGTTATTAAACAAGCAGCGTTTTTAATCTTCTTCAACTTCTACTTCATCAGCATTATCTTCAGTTAACGGATACTCAGTTACCTCAAAGTAATTAATATAAGCATCCTTAAAGTCTAAGGCCGTAATTTCAAAATTGGCAACTTGATTTGGTTCATTGACGACCAGATTTGGGAAATTATCCAACATGTATCCTGTTAGCGTGACCTTTTCTGAATCTTCGAATGACGCAATATTTTCATGGAAATAACGTTCAAAATCATCAAGGTTCAATTTACCTGACACGCGATAATGCATATTTCCATCATCGTCAGATCGAATCTTAGTAATTAAATCATCAATCGTGTCATCAATTTCATCACGAACTGTTCCAAACAATTCTTCATAGATATCTTTATCCGTAACAATTCCAGATGTTCCACCGTACTCATCCTTAACAACAACCATTGGTACCCGATGATCAATCATTTCTTGTAGAATTTCAGTAATTGGTTGATCCTCAGAGATATTTGGCAAGTTCCGGAGAATCGTTCGAACCGGTGCATCCATATCAATCCGACCTTGACGCACCAAATCGTATGAATAAATATAGCCTAAAATTTTATCTTTATCATTGTTGGCAACAACTGGAATTCGTGAATGCTTGGTTTCCAAATACATGTTTAACCCATCACGAATAGTTTGTGTCACATCAATCACATCTAGTTGCGTCCGATCAATCATAATATCGCCCGCAACTTTATCATTCATTTCAAAGGCACGCTTCATATAGCGTAAGTCGTCTTCATCAATCTCACCAGCTTGAGCCGCATCCTTTGATAATGAGACAATTTCAGCTTGTGAATAGATGTCTTCATCAGGATGAGAATTATAACCCAAAATCTTTGTAACCCAGGCCGCTGTACGATCAAATAACCAAATCATTGGATAAAAGACTACGTGGAAAAAGCGCACGGGGCGTTCAATCTTAAGCAAAACATTTGTTGGATCATCAATGGCAATATTCTTAGGCACCAAGTCAGTAAAGACCGCGTGAATAAACGTAAACAACAGAATTGCAGCAATTGAGGCAATGCTGTGCGCAAACTCAGGTGGCAAAAGATGCGTACTCAAAATTAAGCCCGCAATAAACCCTTCACCTAACCAACCTAAGATAAGTGATGTCAAAGTAATTCCAACTTGCGCAGTTGAAAGATATTCAGTTAAATGATCGAGCATGTAAAGAGCACGATCAATCTTTGGTGATGGCTCCTTACGATCAGCTTGCATCGCCTTCAAGGCACTTGGACGTACCTTTACCAGTGAATACTCTGTTAATGTAAACAATACTGCTAATGCCAAAATGACAACAATAACAATCAGATTAATAATTATAGACGGACCGGAATCCATGTGTGTGTACCTTCTTTCAAAATATATAATTTATTGTAATTTTACAAAATAATTGGAGATTATCTCATTATTTTAGACGTTATACACGCCCGCGTCAAATAGGGCATTGTGCAAACGAATAAAGTCCTCAAGGGTTAATTTTTCAGCCCGAATTTTTGGACTAATATCTGCGGATTCTAATGCATTTGTAAGTTTTTCCTTCATAGTGTCATCTTTACCAAATGCAGTAATCAAATTATTCCATAAAGTCTTACGCCGCATCGCAAATCCGATTTTAAAGAGCTGGAAGAGCTTCTTTTCATCTTTAGGCTGCACCTTTAATGGCTCACGTGGCGTTAACGTCACGATCGCCGAATCCACATTCGGGTTAGGCACAAAGGCTGTTCGTGAAACATTAAATGCCAAATGAGCTTGCATCCGATAATTGACCGCTAAGGTTAGTGCACCATAATCTTTGGTCCCTGTCTCAGCAGACAAACGATCGGCCACTTCCTTTTGCATCATCACAACAATATCATCAAAAGCGATGCCAGATTGAAGCACCTGCATCAAAATTGGCGTTGTAATGTAATATGGTAAATTAGCCACCAATTTAAGCGGCGCATCAGGATCATCAAAATTAGCTTGAATTTCTTCGGCCAAGTTAACATTTAAAATGTCTTGATTAACAATTTTGACATTGTCATATGGCGACATCGTATGGTCTAAAACGGGAATTAGTCGTTCGTCAATTTCAAAAGCGACTACCTGTTTGGCTTGCCGAGCTAATTGCTCTGTTAGTGCACCAATTCCAGGTCCAATTTCAATGACATTATCAGTTGGTTGGACATCCCCAGCCGCTACAATATTTTTTAGAATATTGATATCAGTTAGGAAGTTTTGCCCCAAAGATTTTTTCGTATTAATACCATACTGATTCATAATTGCTTGCGTCCGGACGGGCGTTGCAATATCTGGTACATCTGTCATGCATTTTCCTCTTTTATTTCTTGAATTGTCTTTTCTAAGGTCGCTTGGTTAACACCAAACATTTGGAGTCGCTTTAAAAACTGCTTACCATTGACATACCCTAGCTTTAATTTTTCCGAGACTTGCTGGCGTAATTGAGCCGCTTGCGGACCAGCTAATAAACCGAGCTTTAATAAAGCTTGCCTCGTCACATCTGAAGTTGTCTGCTGATCAGTAACCGTCACAACATCAGCTAACGCCTTTTGAATGGTTGCACGGTCCGCATACTCAATCCCCAAACTGTGGTGCTTGATTTGGCGCCCCGCTTCATCCTTTGTCAGAAAGGCATGCTTGGCATCTGGTACCGCTTGCGTGATTAATTGTCGCAATCGTTCCCCATTAAAATCAGGATCTGTAAAAACAATGACACCACGTTGCTGAGCAGCTGATTGAATGGCTGCAATAGTATCAGCACTTAACGCTGATCCATTCGTCTCTAATGTATCGGCATCTACTGCATGTTGAACAGCTTGCGTATCCGCTTTGCCTTCCACAACTATGACTTCTTGAATCTTTGACATTAATTAACGCTCCAACCAAAGCCGATGAGCATTTTCAGTCGTAATTTGGGCTAACTCATTGTATGACATTCCCAATTGTTCCGCCATATTTTCAAGGGTATAGTGTGTAAACATTGGTTCGTTCATTTTACCACGCATTGGCGTTGGGGCTAAGAAAGGCGCATCCGTCTCAACCACAATCCGATCAAGCGGTACAACTTGCAAAGCTGCCTTAATATCATCAGACTTCTTGAAAGTTACCATCCCAGAAAAGCCAATATACATTCCCAAATCTAAAAAGCGTTGTACTTCTTCTGGTCCGCCAGTAAATGAGTGCATCACCCCACCAAATTCTTCAACATGATGTGCTTTTAACATTTCATAAACGTCATCAAAAGCATCACGTGAATGAACTGTTACTGGCTTGTTTGTTTCACGCGCTAAGTCTAATTGTGCCCCAAAAGCCGCTTTTTGAACTTCTACACTTGGATTTTCATCCCAATGATAGTCCAAGCCCATTTCACCCAAGCCAACAACTTTATCATCGTTTAATTGGTCCCGTAAAATGGCTAATTCTTGCTCATTAAATTCACGGACATCTTCAGGTTGGAAGCCCACAATCGCATGAACACCTTCTAATTCGTGGGCCATTTCCACAGCACGTGCGTTTCCAATGTGATTATAACCAACCACATTCATTTCCATAATACGATACTCACGAGCACGCGCCCAATAAGCTGGAACGTCTTCTAAAAACTCATCTTCATTTAAATGTGTGTGTGTGTCATAAGCATCGCTTGGACGCTTTGACGGATCATAAATTGCCATACTTTGCCTCTTTAATGTTCATTTCAGTGTTAAGTACCTCTATCATACCAAAAAATATGGGCTGACTTAACCTATCCCTTAAAATAAAGAGAACGCTATTTAACATAGCGCTCCCGGGGTTGTTGCAACCTTATTCTTCTTCTTCTTTTTCAATTGCCAAAACCAGTGATTGTGCCGCATTAACTTCATCGTAAAGGGCTTTAGCCAAGCCTGAATTCAATGAACCATTTTCGCGACCATCTTGAATGTACTGCAATTCTGCTTGCAACGCATCCATCATAACTTCTTGTTCGGCCACATCCGAGTCAAAAGAATTCTGGATTGCATTTTGTTGCCTAATTTGCATGTTCCGCATCGCGACTGCTAGACGAGGATCATCACCTGCTTGTTCAATCGATTGGATATCTGTTTCAACAGCTGGATCAACCACTTTTTGAATTTCTTTCATGGCACTTGACCAACGTTCACGTTGCTTTTGCTTAAGCTTTTTCAAATCCTTACGACCATCTTCAGTCGTATCCAAAGCCAAGTATTCACGTTGTTCATTAATTCGTGCTTTAACCGCCTCTTGCTGATCAGCGGGCAAATGCTTCAAGTGTTTAAGCTCACGTTGAATATACTTTTCAATCCGTGCTTGCTTACGCTTCTTGCGTCGTTCTGATGATACATGCTGATCAACCCAATGCATTTGCAATTGTTCCAGTTTATGCCAAAAAACACGCGCACGGTGTTGCAAACCACGCCAACCACCATTACGTGAATTATGGGACATTCGTTGATAGAACATCGCTGCATCACTTGATAACTGATCAGTATCCATGGCATCTTCGACTGCTTGGTTTGACACCTTCTGCATGCGGTTCGCCGCTTGTTCCCAAACATCGCGATCCAACTGTTCTTCCCCGTAACCAAGTTGACTTTGTAGTTGGCGCGTTACTTGTTGTTTAACCTGTGGCGCCGCCGATGAATCTTCGACCGCATCCATTCCTTGGCTGATCATCTCAAGATGTGCCTTATCAAAGTCTTCCGTTTCAAATTCAGGTTCCACCGCTGGTAACACTCTTGGTAGTACGAATAAAGGTACCACCAAACTTAGAATAATCACGACTGTCGCGATTAACAAAATATTATCACGGTAAGGAAAGGCGTTTCCATTATTCAAGGTATATGGCAAAGATAGCGCCATGGCCATCGTCATAGCCCCATGTACGCCACCGATGGCAAAGACAAAAGCATCTTTTTTTTGTTCCCCTTTATCAATAAAACGCTGTACATCTTCACGCCGTGAAAATGCCATCGAAAGAAAACGAACTGCCAACATAATGAGGTACATCAGAATACCAACACCTACCATTGGAATCCAGCCATTTCCAGTTGTATGGATAAAGGTCTGCACAACCCGCACCAATTCTAGTCCTAGTAAGACGAAAACAATACCATTTAATACTTGCGAAATCATTTCCCAAACTTGATTAGATAGATTACTCAATTTAGCTGAAATAAATTGTAGACGAGAACGCTCTTCGTTATGCACAACCCCAGCAATTACCACCGCAATAATTCCAGAAACATGCAAATAATGTTCTGCAATTAAATAAATAGCAATTGGGCTAATCACTTGAATTAAAATTTGTGCCGTATAATCATCCAGTTGAAAACGAATCAGATTTTGACGAAGCCATACAACAAACATTCCTAGAACTAATCCAACAATGGCGCCACCAAAGGCTGCCACTAAGAACTCTTTAAATCCAGAAAGAAATGAAAAATGTCCCGTATTTAACCACAAGAGGGCTAGTTCCAAAATAACTAGACCACTTGCATCATTAAACAATGATTCCAAGTTCAAAGCTCGTTTAATTCCAGATGGCATTTCAACACCTGATGTGACCGAATCCAATGCGGTCGCATCAGTTGGTGTTACAATCGCCGCTAACGCAACTGTTAATGGCAATACCCAATGTAGTAATGATTGCTCCGTAAATCCAAGAATCACGACCGTTAACACAGCTAAAACTCCAGCCAAGCGAATAATCGATGAAAAATTCTTAGATAGTACACTCGCATTTGTATGTTGTCCTTCATAGAACAAAAGCGGTGCAATCACCAACATTAGAAATAAATCTGGTTCTAATCGAATTTGATGCAATGAACCTGGGATCAAGGCCAAAATAACTCCACCTAAAATCTGCCAAAATGCTTTTGGAATTTTAGGCATTAATTGTGATAAAAAATTAGCCACAATTATCGCAATCAAAATGACGACCATGCCAAATAATATATCCATTTAAATCCTCCTGCTTGCCAAAGTTTCAGAGCAAAATAAAAGGCTCAAACAAACTTGAGCCTTTTATTATTCTTAACTTAGCCCAAATCAGCACCTGGCTCGATTGAATCAGGTAAGAATGTCAAAGTAACTTCTCCATCCTTTTCGGCAGATAGAATCATACCTTCTGAATACTCACCCATCATCTTACGAGGCTTCAAATTGGCAATAAAGGCAACCTTCTTACCAACTAAGTCTTGGTATTCAGGGTAGAATTTCTTCATCCCTGACAAAATTGTCCGACCGTTCTTTGAACCATCATCTAATTTAAAACGTAGTAACTTATTTGACTTCTCGACTTCAGATACATCAGTAATTAGACCAACTCGAAGATCAAGTTTCTCAAAATCATCAAATTCAACTTCAGGCTTTGTCTCAAGTTTTTCTGGCTTTTCATCCCCGGCCTTTTCTTGCTTATCTGAACCACCCGTCATTTCATCACGAATGTAAGCAACTTCGGCATCAACGTCAACACGTGGGAAAATTGGTTGACCCTTAGGCACAACGTGACCACCGGTTGGCAAATCTTCGAACTTCAAACCAGCAATTTGTAGATTTGAATCTGACAAACCAAGTTGTTCAAAGATTGCCTTTGGTGCAGATGTCAAAATTGGTTGAAGTAAGATTGCGACAACCCGAAGTGATGCAGCCAAGTGAGCCATAACTGCACTCAAATTATCTGCTTGTGCTGGATCCTTAGCCATCGTCCATGGAGTCGTTTCATCAATGTACTTATTGGCACGCGAAATCAACTTCCAAACTTCAGCTAATGCATCTGAAGTATGCAATTCTTGCATATACTTATTGTAATTTTCAATAACTGAGGCAGCTGTTGCTTCCAAATCAGCATCAAATTCAGTTGAACCAACTGTCAATTCAGGAATGACACCATCGTCATACTTATTAATCATTGCCACAGTCCGATTCAACAAATTACCTAAGTCATTTGCTAAATCATAATTCAACTTTGATACGAAGTCCTCTGGTGTAAATAGGCCATCATTTCCATATGGCATTGCACGTAACAAGTAGTAACGCACTGCGTCAACACCATAACGTTCGGCCAAAGTATCAGGATAAACGACATTACCCTTTGACTTAGACATCTTTCCATCACGCATTGTTAACCATCCGTGGGCAAAGATTTTCTTTGGCAATGGCAAGCCTAAGGCGTGCAACATAATTGGCCAATAAATTGTATGGAAACGCACGATTTCCTTACCAACTAATTGCACATTAGCAGGCCAAAACTTATCAAATAACTCAGTATTATCACTGTCATAACCCAAAGCAGTAATATAATTTGAAAGCGCATCAATCCATACGTACACGACGTGCTTTGGATCAGATGCCACAGGAACACCCCAGTTGAAGGCAGTCCGTGTCACAGCCAAATCTTCTAGTCCTGGCTTAAGGAAGTTATTAATCATTTCATTCATGCGTGAGTTTGGCTCAACGAAATCAGGATGTTCCTTATAATAATTCATCAACCAGTCAGAATACTTACTCATTCTAAAGAAGTAAGATTCTTCTTTAACTAATTCAACTTCGTGGCCTGATGGCGCTTTACCACCAATGACATTTCCGTCTTCGTCGCGATAAACTTCAGCTAATTGTGATTCAGTAAAATACTCTTCATCATCAACTGAATACCAACCTTCATATTGACCCTTGTAAATATCACCTTGATCTAAGAAACGTTGGAAAATCTTTTGAATTGCTTTTTCATGTTGTTCATCAGTCGTACGGATGAATCCATCGTTACTAATGTCCAACTTCTTCCAAAGTTCTTTAATATCCTTAGCCATGCCATCCACATATTCTTGAGGAGACATGTTTAGCTTTTCAGCTTTTTGTTCAATCTTTAAACCATGTTCATCAGTTCCTGTAAGGAAATAAACATCATCACCTAACAAACGATGGTAACGTGCAGCCGCATCAGCTAATACAGTCGTATATGTATTTCCAATGTGTAATTTACCTGATGGATAGTAAATTGGTGTTGTAATGTAAAATGTATTTGGTTCTGCCATGTATATTTCCCTCCCACTACACAAATGAGTATAGCGCCTTTGTTCTATTTTATAAGCTAGTTACTTATAAAGCTTAAAGACAATTATATCAATAATTTATTCACTCTGTTCTATAAATATTAGAATTCAGGACGAATCGTACAAAAAAAGCCGTCATTACTGACGACTTTCTAGTTCGCATTGCGACGTCCTATCCTCGCAGGAAGAGATCCTCCAACTACTTTCGGCGCTATTG
>NZ_JAFBEO010000007.1 GCF_016908785.1 Weissella uvarum | reverse complement strand
GCGAATTGACTTCGCAAATGTTTTGCACCAACTATGTTGGTGACCCTACACATTTGTTAATATCGAAACGATATTCAGTTTTCAATGATCTACTTATTTGAAGAAGTTCATCCCTCAAACAACTTAAATTATATTACATGGTTTCACGTTGAAAGTCAACTACAAACATTTAATTTACAAAATTAAATTTCTGATTGCTCTTTTGCAAAAACCAACTTTATTAATATACCTGATACCAGGCAAAAGGTCAACAAAAAAACAGACACAAATTAATGTGTCTGTCTCTTTTAGTTTGTAGATGATACCGTTTCTGGAATTGTCTGTGGCGTTCCACCTAATTCAGGGGCATTTGTCACATATTCCGTGTATTTATCATCATGTTTCTTATAAACAGAAGTTGGCTTCTTGCGTTGCTTTTCAGCCAAAGATGAAAGGGTATCTTGTTTCTTGTAAGAGTAATCCTTTGCATCATCCTTCTTATAACCTGGTAACTTATGGAAACGTAACAAGTCTCCAGTCTGCACATCGTCAGAATACTCAAGACTCTTATCGACATAATCTTGATCGTGATCAATGATCGACTTAGCTCGAGGATCCTCGCTTGGCTTAATTTCAGTTCCAGACTTTGTGACGTAATAGTTTCCACCATACTTCACATAATCCTTAGAAACAAAGTTTCCATTACGGAACGGCACTACCTGACGGTTACCCTTTGAGGCTAATAAATCTTGTCCAAACTGAATATTATTTGAAGTTGAGATACCTAACAAGTGCAACAAAGTTGGCATCACATCGATTTCTCCACCATACGTATGCTTAATACCACCTTCACCTTGCAAAGCTGGTGAATGGATAATAAATGGCACCTTTTGCCAATTTGCCAAGTCATATGGTGTAACGTTCTTCTTACCTGTCAATTGTGCAATTGCCTTTGGATGATTTTCTGAAATACCATAGTGATCACCATACATCACAATCACAGTATTCTTATACAAACCAGACTTCTTTAGATATTGCTCAAACTCACCAAATGATTGGTCAAGATAGCGAGCAGTTTGTACATAACCATCAACTGTCTTATCGCCAGTATCAGTCTTTGGAATTGAAATGTTTTGCTTGTCCAAATCATAAGGATAGTGGTTCGTAACAGTAATAATCTTTGAATAGAATGGTTGTGGTAATTGATCTAAGTACTTTGCTGAGTCACGTAAGAAGATTTTATCCTTCATACCGTAACCAATGTTGTAACTATCCTTATCACTATCAGGGAAAAATGGCTTACTAAAGAAATAATCATATCCCCAATTCTTGTATGTGTTATCTCGATTCCAGAAACTTCCAACATCACCATGGAAGGCAGCCGTTGTATAGCCACGTTGATCAAGCATATCTGGAACTGCTTGGTACGTATTTGTAGAACCATAGTTAACCATGGCAGCTCCAGAAGCAGTTCCATATAATCCATTTTCTAACATATTTTCAGCATCGGCCGTCTTTCCTTGCCCAACCTGATTGTAGAAATTATCAAATGATAGTGAATCTTTACTATGATAGAAACGGTTAATATTCGGCGTAACCTCTTGTCCATTGACTTTGTAGTCAATCAAGAATTGTTGGAATGACTCCAAATGGAACATGATGACGTTCTTGCCCTTCAACTTACCGTAGTATTGCGCATTAGGCATGGTCTTATTGTCATCAACAAAGCTTTTAACTTTCTTCAAGTCTTGAGCATTCGCTTGTTTCTTCTCTTCAGCCGTTTTATGCGTCTTATAAATATTATAAACAGCATATTCATTAAGCCCAAGATACTTCACAATATAATTATTATCAAAGGTACGCGTTAATAAGCCTGAACGATCATTTTCTGCCAAACCATAATCAACAAGCATCAAAGCTGCTCCTAAGAGCGTCACCAAAGCTGCAATGCGCTTTCGAACTGCCTTTTTATCAATTTTGATACACTTAAACGCAATCAATAGCGTTAGCACAATGATGTCGGCAAAAGCTAAGAAATCCGAACCTTGAATAATACCACCTAAGGCCTTACCAAGATTATTTCCGGCAGAGCCACCAGATGACATAATATTAAGCGACAAAAAGTCTGTAAATTCGCGATAATACAAAATGTTCGCAAAGAGCCAAATGGACTGAATCAAATTGACAAATAACATTGTCCAATATGTCGCCCGGCCTCTGAAATACAATCCGATACTTAGCAAGATGATTGCGGTTGGGATTGGATTTAAGATTAACAAAAACTCCTGCATGGGTCCTTTTGCGCCAAGACTAAAATCATGCTGATACACAAAATAAGTCTTCAGCCAAACAAAAAAGACATTTAAGACGAAAAAGCCCATTGTCGTATTAAAAAGAAACGAGCTGCATTTTTTTACAGCATCATTTACACGTTGCATGTTTATATACCCCATTATATTTAATCAATCAGACTTACCATATACTTTCTATTTTAAGCCTAACTTAAGTACTATTTATCCCGCAGGCGCTGCGAAGTGGTCTTGATACTGAAAGCGAAAATTCCTGAGAACATACCGAAATAGTATGTAATTAAACGCCAAAGAATCATCGCAATTACCAATTGCGCGTGTGTTGGCAAGAACTGTGCAAACAAAACTGAGAAGCCAACTTCCGCTCCACCGGCTCCACCAGGAATTGGGAATAATGAAATCACCATCACAATTAAAACGGTGAGGGCCATAACTAGTGACACATTCACATGTTGCGCTCCTAAACCTAGCAAAATAAAGTAGGGGATTAAATAATAAACCAGTAATTGAACAAATGTCACTGCGATTGCCAAATAAACTGGCTTCAAATTTTTGCGCATCATTTCACTCTCTTGGTGAAAATTACTAATCTTTTCTTCCAAGATTGCTTGCCATTCGTTCGCCTTCTTTTCTGAAAACGGACGAACTAACTTAATCACAAAACGCACAATGGCATCGGTCGTTTTAGGCCAATACATGACCATTAACAAAACAACAATGACAACAAGATGAACCAAAAATCCTAAAATTAAAACAACTGTCCAACTGTGAATCGTATCCACTAAATATTCATACCCAATGACCAATGCCACCAAAAAGTTGATGACAATCATGCCTTGGTAAATAATAAATTTCATCGTCAGAATTGAGCCACCACGCCCCACATCGATACCAGACTGCGCTAAGGCAACTAATTGCATCGGCTGTCCCCCAGCCGAGAACGGAGTAATTCCATTACCAAGTTGTTCAACTAAGGGCACCCGCATTGCGTCACGCCAACTAATTTTTTCGTGAGCATCATCCACAAAGATTTTTACGACAACACCCTCGAGGGCTAAATAGGCCACCATTGCCAGTACGGCCATAATTAGCCAGCCCCATTTAGCATGTGCAATACTGCTTGCAAACTGGGCCCAACTAACATCACGAAACGACCACCAAAAAATGCATATCCCCACTATGAGCATTGCCACAAAGACTGCAAAATTTTTCTTTGACATTATTTCACCTCAGCTTGTTCGGTATAAAATTTTTCCCAAAGTTTAGCCACATTATCGGCAGAATAACGATCTGATGCCGCTAGAGCATCTTGTGAAAGTTTTTCTTTTAAAGCATCGTCTTCATTGATTTGTTCTAACTTAGTTTGCATTTCTTCCCGGTTCTTTGCAGGCAAATAATAACCTTCAATAATCGCTTTATACAAATCCAAATCACGTAACACAGTTGGTGTACCAGTGCTGAAGGCCTCCAACGCCGACATTGGGAACAACTCGGTATAGCTTGGTAGCAAGAACACATCTGCCACATTGTAATAGGCATTCATTTCACTTCGATCAACAATTCCTGGAAAGCTCAAATTTGCTGGTGGGTTATCAACCACTTTCTTCAAATCTTCATAACCAGCTGTCATAGCCCCAAATGAGAAACCGCCAGTCCAAACAAATTGCCATTGTGGATTTTGACGTGCTAATTCAATAAAGTCCCAAACACCTTTACGCTCTTGCACCTGACCAACACCTAAAATTACAAAAGCATCTTGATCAATCCCAAATTTTTCACGCCAAGCCCGCTTTTGATCGTTAGACATGGGATAAAAAGTATCTTTTGAAACAAAATTGGGAATATATGTTACTTTGTCCCGCTTCACACCTAAATCAACTAGCTTATCAATAAACGTCGGATTAACGACCACTAGATGATCCATCCGCTTATAAAAAGTCATGACGTACCAATAAAAAAGCCGTTTAATCGGCTTAGGTAACTTAATTGAATCTTCTAATGTTTCCGGCAAAAAATGGACGTAACCAATTTTACGTCCCCGGCCCGGCAAAAAAGTGCTCAAGAAAAACGTTGGATTGATAGTATGGTAATGACTAATATCCGTCTTGCTGTATTTATTAAACTTTAGTGGAAATTTTTCAGGAAACTTTTCTTCCAACAAATTTACTAATTCACGATAAGCTGATCCAACACCTTGACCGGGTACTGATTCAGCCGCAGAAAACATTGTTATCTTAATCATCTTGATCTCTCCTAAAAGGATGCAGGAATGAACGCACATAATTAGCGTTATTTTCCTCAGCTGCATCGTCATCTTCGTCATCATGATAGATTGAGAGCGCCTCTTTATAAAAATCCGCGATACGTTTGCCAAAGGTTACTTCATCAATTTCATGCAACAAACTTTCCCGGGCATCTGGTGTTCCCAAAGTAACGCCTGCTTTTTTTGCTTTTAAGTATTTGATGATTGGTTGGGCCATATCTTCTGGCCGATCAACTAAGCTACCAATACTTTCGTCACAAACAATACCATCCATATAATCACTCCGCATAGCAACCACTGGAGTCTCCGCAGTAATTGATTCAATAAATGTAATACCTTGTGTTTCTGAAACGGAAGCCGAGGCAAATACATCTCCTAAGCGGTAGTAACTATAGACTTCATCATGTTGAACTTCACCAACAAAGATAACACTCGCTTGAATGCCCAAATCAATTGCTTGTTGTTCAAGCGATTCTCGGGCCGGACCATCCCCAACAATGACAAATTTTGCATCAGGCACTTGTTCAAGAACTTGGGCAAACGCCGTTAGTACATCATCGATATTTTTTTCAAAGGCCACCCGGCCAATTGACACAACAATTGGATTTGATGGATCAATACCAAGTTTTTGATACAACTCTGAACTGTGATCTTCTGATGCATCATGGTGCGTTTTAACACCTGTTGGAATAATTGCAATAGGCGCCGTAATTTTATAATCTTCCAGCGTATCGTATGTTTGCTTAGATGGCGCAATAATTCCCGTCATCCCATGCAAGAAATAACGCGCAATTACTGCAACCCCACCAGGCTTAATTAACTTTCCATTTGCTAAATAGTGGAGATAATCTTCATAATTTGTATGAAATGTATGCACAATCGGGATATGCATTTGCCGAGCGACGAATTTACCAATCATGCCCAGCGAAAATTCAGTTTGTGTATGTACAATGTCTAGATTTAATTCTTTAGCAATTTGAAGCGCTTGGATACCACCTCGATATGTCATGCGGCGATCTTTAAACCACACAAAAGGAACACTTGAAAAGCGATAAATATGTGGTTCGACTGTCTCTTTGGTCACTTTAGGATCCGTTGAAGTAAAAATATAAACTTGATGCCCTTGAGCTTCAAGCTGTTCTTTAAGCGTTTTGATTGAAGTCGCGACACCTGAAACTTGCGGAAAGTAAGTATCCGTGAATAATCCAATATTCATACAAATCACCTTTCATAAAATTCATTAGTTGTTCTATTTTAACAGTAATTTTTAAAAACGTATAGACTTCTCAAAAAAAGGCGACAAATAAAAAAGGCGCTAGCCCAAAGGTCTATCGCCTAATCCGATTATGCTTGGTGTTGTTGACTCCATTGTTTGGGATCCAAGCGCCAGTCTGCTAATGCCTTCAATTCTGCTTCGCTCATAGCACCAGCTGCTTTTTCGACTTCTAACAAAGCTGAATAATTGGTCAACGACTCAAAAGGTGTATTGGCTGCTGCAAAGTTCTTATCAGCGTCTGGCAATTCATAAGAGAAAATTGCTAACACCCCTAAGACAGTGCTACCTTCTCGCCGAACTGCATCAACGGCACCTAGCACAGAACCCCCAGTCGAAATCAAATCATCAATCAAGACGACTTTGTCTTCCGGCTTTAAAGCACCTTCGATTTGCTTTCCAGCTCCATGATCCTTAGGCTTTGAACGCACATAAATCATTGGTAAATCAAGCATTTCAGCAACAAGTGCTGCATGTGGAATCCCTGCGGTAGCTACCCCACCAATGACGGTTGCATCTGGATATTTTTCACGAATTAAATCAGCCAAGCCTGATGCAATTAAGCGACGCACCTTGGGAAAACTAATCGTCTTACGATTATCAGTATAAATGGGACTCTTCAAACCAGACGCCCATGTAAAAGGCTCATTTGGTTGCAACTTCACAGCTTGAATATCAAGTAATGCTTGGGCTACTTCTTTTTTATAATCTGTCATCTTAAGCTCCTTGTGTAAATTCTTGAACAACTTGGCGGTAAGCTTGCACTGGCTCCGCTGCTTGCGTAATTGATCGTCCGACCACAATCCCATCGGCTGTCATTTGTCGTGCTCGCGCCGGTGTCACGACACGACTTTGATCACCGACTGCATCCCCTTGCAAGCGTATCCCTGGGGTAATTGAAAGAAATCCATCGCGGGTTGCGTTATGAATCATTTCTGATTCGAATGCAGATGAGATGGTTCCTGCCAAACCAGCTTCATCTGCCAATTTTGCAAGATGTGTCACTGACTCGGCCATGGTCGCCTGAACCAACTGAGTCGCTTGCATCGTCGCTTCTGAGAATGATGTCAACTGCGTAATTCCCAATAGTTTTGGCGCTGTGGCCCCAACTGCTTGTGCGCCTTGTTCAGCTCCACGTACCGCTGCTTGCATCATTTCAACCCCACCAGCAGTATGCACTGTCAAATAATCTAAATCAAGACGAGCTAAATTAGCGACAGCATGTTCAACCGTATTTGGAATATCGTAAAGTTTTAAGTCCAAGAAGACTGTAAAGCCGGCATCTTTCACGGCTTTCACGAATTCTGGACCTTCTCGGTAGAATAACTCCATCCCAATTTTCACAGCTGGACGTTCTTCAGCAGGAAACTGTTCTAAAAAGTCCCATGCGCGTTGCTTATCCGTAAAATCAAGGGCAATAAATACAGTTTGCATTTAAATCTCTCCATTCTTTTTCATTATGTATGCCGGCCCAGGCCGGCTTATTTTTACATGGCTTCAACATCGAACGAACGTGCTTCAAGCACACGCAACAATGCTGCCACAGTATCCAAATTCGTAAACAAAGGTACAGCATTTTCAATTGCCGCATTTCGAATCTTACGACCATCATTTTCGGCAACTTCGTCAGCTTGCGTTGTGTTAATTGCTAATTGCAATCGTCCATCGCGCAGTGCTGTCACTGCATTATTATCCGATTCTGAAATCTTATCAAGCACTTCCACACGCAATCCGTTGTCAGCAAAGAACTTTCCAGTTCCAGCAGTTGTAACCAACATAAAGCCTAGTTGATCAAAACGCTTAGCAAGGCCGAGTGCTTCGGTCTTATCGTTGTCAGCAACTGTGAAGAGTACTTTACCAAATTCTGGAATTTTGATATTAGCGGCTTCAAAGGCCTTATACAAAGCCTTTTCATACGTTGTATCTGATCCCATGACTTCGCCAGTTGATTTCATTTCTGGTCCAAGCAATGAATCAACCATTGGGAGTTTCGTGAATGAGAAAATTGGAGCTTTAACATGAACACCCTTTGTCTCTGGTACCACACCAGTTTCAAATCCCATATCGGCCAACTTTTCGCCTAACATCACTCGTGTTGCCAATTGGGCTAACTTCAAATCAGTAACCTTTGAAATAAATGGCACTGTTCGTGATGCCCGAGGGTTCACTTCAATCACATAGGCTTTGTTTTCATGAATAACAAATTGGACATTCATTAGACCAACTGTGTTTAAGGCCTTGGCCAATGCAATTGAGGCCTCTGCCATTTCATCTTTAACCTTTTGGCTCAAAGATTGTGATGGATAAACTGACATTGAATCTCCTGAGTGCACACCAGCGCGTTCAATATGTTCCATAATTCCAGGAATAACTACCGTCTCACCATCTGAAAGCACATCAACTTCAGCTTCTTGTCCCACTAGGTATGAGTCAATCAAAACCGGATGATCATTTGAAACTTGTACCGCACGTCCCATGTAATCAACTAATTCATCTGAATTAGCAACAATTTCCATCGCACGACCACCTAAAACGTATGATGGACGAACTAGCACTGGATACCCAATTTCTTCAGCGGCATTAATTGCCCCCTGCACTGTCGTCGCTGTTTTACCAACTGGTTGTGGTAATTGCAATTGCTTAATCACTTGGTCAAATTCTTCACGATCTTCTGCTCGATCCAAATCTTCAACACTAGTTCCTAAGATTTTTACGCCATGTTGTGCAAGCGGTGCTGCTAAATTGATTGCTGTTTGTCCACCAAATTGCACAACAACGCCCATTGGTTGTTCCAAATCGATTACGTTCATCACATCTTCTAAGGTTAGTGGTTCAAAATAAAGCTTGTCAGAAACTGAGAAATCAGTTGAAACTGTCTCAGGATTTGAATTCATAATAATCGCTTCATAGCCAGCTTGTTGAATGGCCTTAACTGCGTGAACAGTCGCATAGTCAAATTCAACCCCTTGACCAATCCGGATTGGACCAGAACCAAGCACTAACACACTCTCACGATCAGATTTTTCTGATTCATTCACTTGTTCATAAGTTGAATAGAAATATGGTGTTTGTGATTCGAATTCAGCAGCAACTGTATCAACCATCTTATAAACTGGATACAAACCATGTTGTTGACGATACTCTGTCACTTCATGCTCTGTCTTACCCCAGATTTCGGCAATCGTTTTATCAGCAAAGCCATTGCGCTTAGCTAATTCTAAGGTATCAACTTCGCCAACATTTGCTTGGAGGGCTTGTTCAATTTCAATGATGTGCAATAGCTTATCTAAGAAGAACAAGTCAATCTTTGTTCGATCATGAATTGTCTCAGGAGACACACCACGACGTAACAACTCAGCTATCATGAAGAGACGGTCATCACGAGCAGGCATTAATGCATCTAACAAATCAGCATCAGTTGTACCTTCAAAACGCATATCATTTAAACCAGTAACCCCAATTTCAAGAGAGCGAACCGCTTTATTCATTGCTTCTTCGATATTTCGCCCAATTGCCATGACTTCACCAGTTGCCTTCATTTGGGTTCCCAAGCGACGATCCGCTGAAACAAACTTATCAAATGGCCAACGTGGAATTTTTACAATCACATAATCCAATGCAGGCTCAAATTCAGCCATTGTGGTTCCGGTAACCGGATTAGTAATTTCATCTAAAGTCAAGCCAACTGCAATCTTTGCAGCCATCTTAGCAATTGGATAACCCGTGGCCTTAGAAGCTAAGGCTGAAGAACGTGAAACACGTGGGTTCACTTCAATGATGTAATACTTGTATGACGCTGGGTCCAAAGCCATTTGGATATTAACGCCACCTTCGATGTTTAAGGCCCGAATAATCTTCAAAGCTGCATCACGCATCATTTGGTATTCACGATCCGACAATGTTTGCACTGGTGCGACAACGATTGAGTCTCCAGTGTGGATACCAACGGGATCAAAATTTTCCATTGAAGCAACAATCAAAGCATTATCATCAGCATCACGCATAACTTCAAATTCAATTTCTTTAAATCCAGCAATAGAACGTTCAATCAAAACTTGAGTTACAGGTGAAAGTTCTAACCCATTTTCAGCAATTTCAACCAATTCATTATAATTATTGGCAATTCCACCACCAGTTCCACCAAGTGTGTAAGCTGGGCGTACAATCACTGGATATCCATGCTCATCGGCAAAAGCAACCGCTTCATCGACCGTTGTGGCAATCGTTGACTCTGGAACCGGTTCATCCAAACGATCCATCAACGCCTTGAATTCTTCACGATCTTCCGCTTCTTCAATGGCTGAAAGTTTCGTCCCTAATAGTTCAATGTTTAATTCATCTAAAATACCAGATTCAGACAACTCTTTAGCCATATTCAAACCAGTTTGCCCACCCAAAGTTGGCACGATTGCATCAGGACGTTCCTTACGCAAAATACGTTCCAAAAATTCTAATGTCAAAGGTTCGATATAAACTTCATCAGCAATTTCCTTGTCAGTCATGATCGTGGCTGGGTTTGAATTCACCAATACAACCTCATAACCTTCTTCTTTCAAAGACATTGCGGCTTGCGTTCCTGAATAGTCAAATTCGGCAGCTTGTCCAATCACAATTGGACCAGAACCAATTACTAAAATCTTATTAATATCTTGGCGTTTAGGCATGTGTCTGTTCCTCCTTGTGCTTAGCTGCCATGGCTAGAAATTCATCAAACAAATACTCAGCATCATGAGGACCTGGCGCGGCATCTGGATGGTACTGAACTGAGAAGGCTTGATGATTCTTCAAACGCAAGCCTTCAACTGATTCATCATTAATTTCATATTGCGTAATTTCTAAGTCAGTGCCTGGAATTGAATCACCATCCACCATGTAACCATGATTTTGGGATGTGAAATTCGTTTTTCCAGTTTGCAAGTCCTTAACTGCATGGTTAAAACCACGATGTCCGAACTTCATCTTCTTGGTCTTAGCACCATTAGCAAGTGCAAACAATTGATGTCCCAAGCAAATTCCCATCAATGGCAATTGTTCCTCTAACTCACGAATGACTTCTTGAATCCCTTCAACTGACTCTGGATCACCAGGCCCATTTGAAAGTAAAACGCCATCTGGTGCAGCATCAAGAATTGTTTTTGCGTCGACTGTAGCTGGGAACACCATTACATTCGCATTACGACGAGCCAAGGCACGCAAAATTGAATTTTTCAAACCAAAATCAATCATCGCAATTGTGACACCATCGGTTGGGTTAACGTACATATTTTTACTACCAACTTCAGCTACTTGGTTACTTGATAATGTCTGTGCCTTCAGATTGGCAACAGTATCTTCTGTCACCTCATCGACCAATGTTGCTTTCAAGACACCATAATCACGTAGTTCTTTAGTCAATGCGCGTGTATCAACACCAGTAATTCCTGGCAAATCATTACGTTCAGCCCACTCAGCAATTGACATTTGTGAACGCCAGTTTGAAGGACGTCGTGCAATTTCATGCGTCACAATCGCTGTAGCAGCGGGCTTAAATGATTCAAAATCATCACGGTTGATACCATAGTTACCCACTAGTGGATAAGTGAAAGTCAAAATTTGACCATGATATGACAAATCGGTAATTGACTCTTGATAACCAGTCATTCCCGTATTAAAAACTAATTCTCCGGTAACTGGCTTTGTTGAACCAAAACCCTCCCCGGTATAAACAGATCCATTTTCAAGAACTAGATAGCGTTTCATGTGTGCTCCTTTGATTATTCATTAACGACTGATGGTGCAGCTGTATATACAATTTCACCATCCATAAGCGTCATACTTGTTTGTCCGTAAATTGTGGCACCAATAAATGGTGAATTTACTCCCTTTGAAACAAATTCGTCGGCAGTAATGGTATGAGCATGGTCAATATCAAACAAAGCCAAATCGGCTTTTTGTCCGACCGCAACAGCTGTCGGCGCGTCCAAATTAAAGGCCTGTGCTGGATTTTTAACCATCCATTGTTCCAATTGCTCAACTGTGGCAATGCCCGAACGTACCAAATGGGTATAAAGTAATTGGAAGCTTGTTTCGATTCCTGTAATCCCAAAGGCCGCCCCCACAAATGAACGTTCCTTTTCTTCTACGGCATGTGGGGCATGGTCAGTTGCAACCATATCCAACGTCCCATCTAGCAAACCTGCTACAACCGCTGTTCGATCTTCAGATGTCCGAAGAGGTGGATTCATCTTAAATAATGCGTTATCTCCGTCGATATCATTTTCATCTAACAACAAGTGATGTGGTGATACTTCGGCTGTCACATCTACCCCTTGTTGTTTTGCAATACGTACCAATTCGACTGATTCTTTGGTTGAAATATGCGCAACATGATAATGCACGCCCGTTGCCTTGGCGATAACCAAATCACGTGCCAATTGTGCAGATTCACCTAATGGGTCCATCCCTGGTAATTCTAATTCTGCTGACCGCGCCCCCAAGTTCATGACACCACCATCAACCAAACTTTCATCTTCCACATGCGCTACTAATGGACGATTAACTTCTTTGGCAGCAGCCATAGCATCACGCATTGTTTTCGCACTTTGCACACCCTTACCATCATTTGTAAAAGCAATGGCTCCGGCTTGGGCAAGAGCCTGCATGTCGTCAACCGTCTCAGAAGTTAGGCCATCTGAAATTGCTGCATATTGTTCAACATTAATTACACCATTCGCTTGATTAAGCGCTTGGACTTGCTTAAAGGCTTCAACCGTACTTGGCACTGGATTTAAGTTTGGCATCGCTAAAACCGTTGTAAAGCCACCGCGCGCCGCCGCCTTTGATCCTGTTGCAATGGTCTCTTTATATTCGAAACCTGGTTCACGAAAATGCACATGCACATCAATTAAACCTGGCATCAATAGTTGACCGTGCGCATCAATTACCCGATCAGTTTTAACCATTAACTTAGGTGCCATTTCAGTAATTTTGCCATCACGGATAACAACATCCGTCTGTGTAAGTTCATTATCATGTTGAATAACTCGGGCATTCTTAATTTTTAAACTTGCCATTTGATATTTCCACCAATCTAGTTAATTTAACGACAATCCTTTAGGCATGCTTGATCTTACCGTTCTTGATTTGGCCAAAATAAAAAGGCCGGAAACGTAAGGTTTCCGGCCTTTGTTAATCGTCAAATTTTACATACGTAAACATCGATTAATTTCAAAACCAAACCCTTACTAGTCTCTCTGGACTATCTTTAAAAGGTATTTCATCGCTTAAATTAATATAACACTATTTTTACTTCTAGTAAACATTTAACGGTTTAATTTTAATTAGTAAAACATTTTACTAAACACTTAATTAACTGACTTTGTTTTCTACCAAAATTTGTTGGACCACTGCATCCATTTCTGGCGTCCGTGTCCACTCTTGATACTCTGGAATCGCGACTTCGGCTGGGATGTCAAAATTCTCGTTAACATATTTTTCATACTTTTGGACATTGGTTGAATGCGGAATATTCAATTTTAAAATTCGAACTTCTTGAATCATCCCCTGATCCGCTGCATATTCAGCTTGTCCGTTATGCAATAAGTTGCCAATTTCTTTATATTTTGTACCATCCAAGCGGGTTACTTCTTCGATGATATCTAAAGTTTGATATCCTGCTACTGACATTATTTTTCCTCACAACTCTATTAAAAAAACCGAGCCAAGACCCGGTTCATTTTTCTACACTTGATACTTCAACTTAATTAACACCAACAGTTTGTTCAACCACATCAACAATCCGTTGTGCAAATGATTGCGCTGATTCGTCAGTTGGTGCTTCAACCATCACCCGGAGCAAATCTTGTGTTCCAGAAGGGCGAACCAAAACGCGTCCATTTCCATTCATTTCATCTTCAACTTGCTTGATGATAGCTTGAATTTCTGGGTTCTCTAAAGCTGCCTTCTTATCTTGAACTTGTACATTGATCAAAACCTGTGGGTAACTCGTCATTTGAGCTGCCAATTCAGATAATGGCTTACCAGTTGCCTTCATAACATGTAGCAATTGAAGCGCTGTTAATAGACCATCTCCTGTGTTCGCCCAATCCAAGAATACAACGTGTCCTGATTGTTCACCACCTAGGTTATAACCTGACTTAACCATTTCTTCAACGACATACCGGTCACCGACATCTGTCTTAACCGGCTTCATATCATTGGCTTCCATTGCTTTATACATTCCGATATTTGACATCACAGTCGTAACAATTGTGTCTTGCTTCAAACGACCATTATCAGCGAGATACTTTCCCGTGATAAACATAATTTTGTCTCCGTCAACAATGTTTCCATTTTCATCCGCAGCAATTAAACGGTCTCCGTCACCATCAAAGGCCAAACCAACTTGGGCACCCTTTTCAACTGTAAATTTAGCAATCGCTTCCGGATGCGTTGAACCAACGCCTTCATTGATATTTAATCCATCAGGATTAGTTGCCATCGTGTCAAATGAAGCGCCCATATCAGCAAATAAGTTTGTAACCAAACCAGAAGTAGCACCGTTCGCAGCATCAATCGCAATGTGCATACCAGTTAAATCATCGGGAATTGTACTTTGCAAATATGATAGATACTTTCCACCACCTTCAGGGAAGTTAGAAACCGTTCCAAGCCCTTCAGCTGCTGGACGTGGCAGTTCATCAACTGGTGCATCTAATAATTGTTCGATTTCACCTTCTAATTCATCTGATAACTTAAAACCATCTGAACCAAAGAACTTAATACCGTTATCTTCAGCTGGATTATGTGATGCCGTAATTTGAATTCCAGCATCAGCCTTTTGTGCTTGCACTAAGTAAGCAACACCTGGTGTTGAAATCACACCAAGACGCAAAATTTCAATCCCAACTGATAGCAAACCTGCTACCAAAGCAGATTCAAGCATTTCACCTGAGATTCGTGTATCACGACCAACGATGACACGCGCTTGCCGGTTTTCAGCATGACGCGTTAAAACTGCACCGCCCATTCGTCCCAAGCGGAAAGCCAGTTCGGGAGTCAATTCTTTATTGGCAATGCCCCGCACGCCATCAGTTCCAAAATAATGTAAATCAACCATAATTACTTCTACTCCTTAGGTGTCACTTGAACTTCAACAGTCGTTGGTTTCACAGTGACATTTTTACCTGCATTTAGTTTAACTTTTAGGACCTGTTCGCTTTTGATATTCTTTAAATCAATGGGAACATCGATCGTTTTGACCTGGTCTACATCCTTCATTTTACCATAAACAGTGGCTTCATTGTTGTCCACGTTAATCCGGTATTGCTTAACATCACCATTCTTAGGCTTAACTTTGATTGGTACCTGACGGCTACCTTCACCGCTATGAACAGCTAATTGCACGGTTGTAACTTGTGGTGAAATTTTCACATTAACCGGTTTACCATTCGCATCTAGTGCTTGTAACGTCACATCTTGACGCAAATCACTCTTGGTATCACGTGGTACTTGCAAATTAGCAACCACACTCTGCACTGTATTCACAGCTTCAGCCGTCCCCATGACTTCAACATTCTCGACGGACGAGTTCGGCTTCCCAGCATGATAACCATCAGCAATCGCATTATGATCAAACTTAGTCTGCACTGAATAATTCGCCACTGCACGTTTGGCAATATTTACATTAATTGTGCTGGGGTTCAACTTATAAGTTAAATCTCCACTAATGCCGGATACCCGTAACTTTACTCTGTGATCACCCTCTGATAAATCCTTCAAATCAGCATAAACTTGGAAATTCTTAGTGTTTTTAGCAGAGGTCACTAAAGCAGATGATCCAGAAACAGTAATATCAACTTTTTCAGGGGCACCACTAACATAATAATTGTCAATATTGATGCCACTCAACTGCAATGGCACTGAGAAAGTGGCATTCTTTGTTGGCACTAAACCAATCGCGCGACCATCTAAACTACGTTCAGTCGATGAACGGTTTTGTGCGTTCCGCGTGATACGACTATCGTGTTGTTCATTAACATATGCAGCCAACAGGATTGCCAAGACTAAACTGATTAACAAATAACCTAATTTACTTAACTTATTATTCATCAATTAGTCCTCCTTCCCAGGCTTAACTGCATTCAAAAATCGAGTAACGATATTTTCATCAGTATTTTTAGGCTTAGGCAACAATTGACGCTCCAAGTACTTCATGTAATCTTCTCGTGAAAGATCTTGCATCAATTCAGCATTTCGCGTAATCGTTACGCCACCAGTCTCTTCAGATACAACGATTGTCAATGCATCTGTAATTTCAGAAATTCCAACAGCAGCTCGGTGCCGAGTTCCCAATTCCTTTGGAATCGTTGGATTATCTGAAAGTGGGAAATATGCAGCAGCTACGGCTAATCGCATATCCTTAATAATCACCGCCCCATCATGCAAAGGCGTATTCGGAATAAAGGATTGAATCAACAGCTGACTACTCATTTCAGCGTCAATTTTAATCCCCGTTTCCATATATTCTTCTAAACCTGTTTCCATTTCAATCGAAATCAAGGCCCCAATATGACGCTTTGACATATATTGAATGGCTTCATCCAAATCACTAATAAATTGCCGTTCATCTTGATCATTCTTGTGATTTTTAAAGAAAGCTGATCGTCCAAGGTGTTCCAACCCACGTCGAATTTCAGGTTGGAAAATCACAACTAAGGCAATCACACCCCAATTAATAATCTGATCGGTTAACCAAGAGATTGTACTTAAATCAAAGAACCAACTGACCAATTTAACGATCACAACGATGGCAACACCACGTAATAGTGTAATCGCCTTAGTTCCCCGAATTAGCATAAATAAACGGTAAATTAGCCACCAAACAATTAGCACATCAATGACTTGTGTTAATTTTATGTTCCCAATAAAGTCCAAAATTTGTGTCATAATTACCTCTACTCATGATCTTGTGCTAAAAAACTAGCTTCGTCTAAATTAATATCCTGACGAATCTTCAAAGCTATTTTATCATTGATAAAGCCCGCTTGATAGAGATGCTCTAAGGCCGTACGTTGCGCCGTATAACCTTTTAATGACAACTCTTGTTGCAAAGCATGGGGCGATTTTGAATTAACTGTTTTAACCCGCTTTTTTTGCTGATTAAGCAACGAATGGAACAATACCTTCATATGCTTGATTGCTGTTAATTCAGTGCGTCCGAGTTCATCACCATGCGCTTGTTGATAATCTTGCATTGCATCCAAACCAGCTTGGGCCAACGTCTTAGCAGATAAGGCGTATTCAGCGCGTAATTGGTCTGAGTCATTATGACTCAACCAAATGCGCAAAGCTCTAAGGCCACGTCGAATCAAATGTTCTAGATTAAAACGGCCCTTGCGTTTGGTCTGGCTCTGCAAGGTTTGACTTAAATCGTCTTCTACTCGATCCAGACGACGACTTTCACTGTCATAAACTAATTGACTGATTTGGTGTGTTTTTAATAATTCGTCTAAAGCCTTACGTTGCGCCATTAGCGCCATATCTCGAAAGCGCAATTCAGTTTGTAGAATTTTTTGTAGTTTATTGGCTTTAAGTGATTTCACTTGTAATCGTCGAATTTTAATGTAATAATTCGTCAAAATTTCATAAACAACGCTCGCGTTTGATTCTTTTAACTCACCTTCCAAATCATGCACGGCCGATTGCAACACATAAATGTGCGCGCGTGGTTCAGACATATATTTGGCCACATCAGGTTGATTAACTTTTGTCTTACCATTCTTACTTGAATTTGCAAACAATGGTAGAAAAATTACTGCTGCGAGCAACGACAACACAATCACCATCGCAGCGATAAATAACATCATACTCCGTGCTGGGAACGGTGCCCCAGAATTAACATACAAAGGTACCGATAACACTCCGGCCATCGTCACAGCACCACGAATCCCCGTTAATCCAGCCATTACCGCATTTTTAAATGATAGCGGCGTATCTTTGACGCGTCGACGTTCCCAAATTTGGTTTAAATATGACCAAACCACACGAATCGCAAACAATAAGAACCAAGTCAAAAAGGCATATAGCATTAAGGTCGTAAAGGGAACCAGATGTGTACCATCAAGATGGATATTAATTGCAACGGGTAATTCAACACCAAGCAAGATAAAGATAAAGCCATTCATCACGTAGCTAAAGACACGCCACGTAGTCTGATTTACTAAATAAAACTCGCCACCAGTCGGCCCAGTATCTTTAAGCTGCAAATTCTGAACAATCGCAGCAATAACAACGGCAATCACTCCCGATGCGTGCAAACTTTCTGCAGCAATATAAATTAAAAATGGCGTTAATATATTAGTTACCACACTCACAACTGCCGTTGTTGCCTGTTCTTTTAGCAACCATGCTTGGAGTCGATTCACCAGTGTGCCTAAGATGGCTCCTAACAGCGCGGCAACAATCGTCATGTAGAAAAAATCACCTGTGGCATGAATGAGTGAAAAAGTCCCTGACACCGTAGCAGCGATAGCAAATTTAAAAGCAACCAAACCACTGGCATCATTAATTAAACTTTCTCCTGCTACCAGATGCATCAGCGCTGGTGGTAGTTTCGTTTGTTGACTAATTGAAGCCACAGCCACTGGGTCAGTGGGCGACAAAATTGCAGCTACGGCGAACGCCACCGATAACGGCATGGCTGGTATCATTAAATAAATACCATAACCACCAATTAATGTCGTTAAAAATACCAGTAAAATGGCATTCCCAAAAATTGGGCCACGTAACTCCCACAGTTCCCTTTTAGGGAAGTTCCAAGCATCTGAATACAATAATGGTGCAACAAACAGCAACATAAACCAATGGTTGTCTAAATCAATTTTTACGCCAAAGGCCAAGGCTACAAACAACCCTAGGGCAATTTGAATTAAGCTAACTGGTACGCGAGGAATAAAATGCGAAATGACATTCGCAATCACGACTAATAATGCCAATCCGATTATCGTTTCTAAAATCAGCATTGCCGAAATCCCCCTTTTGTTTGTGCCATGTTAGTCTAAAATCCGTACTTCTGGTTCCAGTGCAATATCATATTGTGCCTTAACTTCATCTTGAACGTGATGAATTACAGCAACATAATCCGCCCCCGTAGCATCACCTTTATTCACAATAAAACCAGCATGTTTGGTTGAAACTTGGGCGCCTCCAATTTGGAACCCTTGTAAGCCAGAATCCATAATCAACTTCCCAGCAAAGTGCCCTTCAGGTCGTTTAAACACTGATCCACATGATGGATATTCTAACGGTTGCTTGCTAGCACGGCGCTCATTGAAGTCTTCCATCCGCGCATTAATTTGTGCAGGATCATCATTTTCCAAAGCAAAAGTAGCACTAATAATCACTTCACCGGTCGCTTGTACAGCTGAATGCCGATATCCAAAATCTAATTCTGCATTTGAATAATGCTTAAGCTCACCATCAGGTGTCAACACATCTGCGCCAACTAAACAATGATCAACTTGTCCACCATAGGCTCCCGCATTCATATATACAGCGCCTCCGACTGACCCTGGAATACCAGCTGCCCATTCTAGGCCACTCAAACCATGTTCGTAGGCAAATTGTGTAACATCAATAATAGCTGCCCCAGCTGCGGCAGTGACTGTTTTCGCATCTGTATCCACAGTAAGCTCTGTTAGTTCCGTTAAGAAAATCACTAAACCAGTTAACCCCTGATCAGAAATAATTAGATTAGATGCGTTTCCTAACACTGTTACCGGAATATCGGCTTGATGCGCGTAAGCGACCACTTCACGCAATTCATCATTATTTTTTGGCCAAAAAATCCAATCTGCCGGTCCACCAACCCGGGTATTGGTATAAGCTGATAACGCTTGATTTTGCTTAAACTCATAGCCTGGAAAGGCTTGAATAAAATTAGTTTCTTGCATAACTGAACCTTTCTAAATTACTTTCACTAAGGGCTTAATTTCTGATACCCCGAATTCATTTGCTTCACGCACAAGGATTTTGGCAGCGGCTACCGTATCATCCAACGCATTATGATGATGTTGTAATTGAATTTGTAGCGCATCAGCCACTGTATTTAATTTATGGTTAGGCAATTCTGGGTATAGTCGCCGTGATGTCTTAACCGTATCAAGTGATAAATAATGAGCTGGCTGCATACCATAATGTAATAGGCTTGCTTTTAAAACACTATTATCAAATGGTGCATTATGCGCAATCACTAATTGATCAGGCGTATAAAATTGCTGAACTTGTTGCCATACCGCCGGAAAATCTGGTGCATCAGCTACCATAGCAGGCGTAATCCCATGAATCCGGGTATTTCGAGCATCAAAATTAATATCCCAATCTGGTTTAATTAAACTATAAAATTCATCGACAACTTGATTATCGCGAACCACTGCAATCCCTAACGACACTGCACTGTGGCGCTTACTATTTGCCGTTTCAAAATCCATTGCAATAAAGTTCATCATTCACGATTCCTTCTTTAAATTCAATTGCATTTCAACCGTTTCGTACGGTGTTTCCTCAGGCCTTAGCACCTGACATTGCGCATCGGTCAACTCCTGAAAACCAAACTTTTCATAAATATGATAAGCAACCGCATTGCGTACTTGAACAGTTAACACCAATTGCGTCAGTTGACTATAGGTTTCGCCCCAATCTACCAAATCGGCTAATAACGCTTGTGCTAACCCATAGCCTTGATAATCTGCCAAAATAGCTAAGCCAATCTCAGCCATTCCAGGATAATCAACTAACTCTACCGCAGTTGCAATCCCATATAAATGATCTTGATTATCAGCCACCACTAACATCAAATTATTACGAGTTGCTTGCATCATTTCAATATTTTGGGCTTGGCTCAACTCATCAACTTTGGCCACATCTTGCGCAATGCAAAATGTATCGGATTCTTCTGATAAACGCTTTAATAATTCTAATATTCGTCCACTATCGGCACCAGTAGCCAGTCTAATTCCTAGTTCCATCATCAATTCCTAACTGGTCTAACACGTGCTGTGAATGAGGCCCGGTTGCTGAAAGCTCAATTTGTCTTTGTTGCTCTGTGGCATCCCCTGCAATTCGTGATAAATCAATCACTAACACATCATCAGGCAAATCATCTGTAATAAATTCTGACCACTCAACTAAGGCAACGCTATCTGGATTAAAGTATTCCGATAGCCCAAGATCTTCAGCACCACCTTCTTCACCTAGTCGATAGACGTCCAGATGATACAACATAAAAGCTGGGGTTTGATACTCACGAACTAGTGTAAATGTTGGACTCTTAACCGGGCGCTTAATGCCCAATTCCCGTGCAAAACCTTGCGTAAAAGTTGTTTTGCCCGCACCTAAATCACCATTGAGCAAAATTGTCGTTCCTGGGGTAATCACTCGTGCCAAAGCTTGGGCTAAATTTTGGGTCTCCTCGACCGAATTACTATTTATTATCATAACGTTAAGTATATCATTTTTTCGATAAATACAAAAAACTAGCGCCACCACCTAGTGATGCACTAGTTTCAAAATCAAATTAATCAAGCGCTTGTGCTGCTGTAATAATAGCAACCTTATAAACGTCTTCTTCATTGGCACCACGTGACAAGTCAGAAATTGGCTTAGCGAGTCCCTGCAAAACAGGTCCAATCGCTTCAAAGCCACCTAAACGTTGTGCAATCTTATAGCCGATATTTCCTGATTGCAAATCAGGGAAAACAAAGACGTTAGCACGCCCAGCGACTGGTGAATCAGGTGCCTTAGAGGCAGCCACTGAATCAACAAAAGCCGCATCAAATTGAAGTTCCCCATCAATCGCCAAATCTGGCGCAATTTCTTTAGCAGTTTGCGTTGCTTGAACAACCTTATCAACTTGTTCAGCTTTAGCAGAACCCTTAGTTGAAAAACTAAGCATCGCTACCTTAGGATCAATGCCAAATACCTTAGCTGTTTCAGCTGATTGAACAGCCACTTCGGCCATGGTTTGCGCATCTAAATCGATGTTAATCGCACAATCAGCGAATACATAACGTTCCTCACCGCGTTGCATGACAAATGCACCTGAAATTCGTGATGAGCCTGGCTTAGTCTTAATAATTTGTAGGGCTGGACGGACTGTATCACCCGTTGGATGTGTCGCCCCAGAAACCATCCCATCTGCTAGTCCCAAATAAACGAGCATCGTTCCAAAATAATTAACATCTTTAAGCCACTTAGCAGCAGTAATTGCATCGGTCTTACCGTTGCGGCGCTCAACTAAGGCATCAATCATTTCATCCCAAGAATCAGCATCATAGCTTTCAGGGTCAATGACACGAACTAGTTGTAAATCTACCCCGTTCTTTTGGGCAACCTCTTCGATGCTAGCTTGATCACCAAGCAAAATTGGCTCTACCAAAGCTTCTTGTGCTAGACGCGCAGCAGCACCTTGAATCCGTGGGTCATTACCTTCTGGAAAGACAATCCGCTTTCCTTGACCTTTAATTGACTGTGATAATTGTTCAAAAAGTTCCATCTTGGCCTCCAAAATGTGTTTCATCTCTTAATTCACTGATTCTATTATCTCACATTTACGATTAATTATGCCACTGCTTTTAAGATTGGTTGCCATTTACCCAATCAATTGGCTGACGACCGGCTGAAAGCAAAAACTGATTGGTTTGACTAAACGGCTTTGATCCAAAAAAGCCACGATAAGCAGACAAAGGACTAGGATGAGGTGCTTTTAAAATCAAATTATTTGGGCCTTGAATCAAGTTAGCTTTTTTCTGGGCTGGTTTACCCCAAAGCACAAACACAACTGCCTCTGATTTAGCAGCTACCAAACGAATCACTTCATCCGTAAAGGGCTCCCAAATTAGTCCGGCATGTCCATTAGATTGACCAGCCGGCACTGTCAAAACTGTGTTTAGCAGCAACACGCCTTGCTTCGCCCATGGATGTAAATCCCCATTTGCGGGATGGCCTTGCTGTAAATCATCTTGTAATTCTTGGTAAATATTTCGTAATGACGGTGGCAATGGAAAATCAGCTGGCACTGAAAAACTTAGGCCTTGTGCCTGACCAGGTTTGATGTAAGGATCTTGCCCGAGTAACACTACCTTAGTTTGCGCTAAACTCGTCTGCTCCAAGGCTGCAAAAACATGATCCCGAGATGGATAGACCGTTTCTTGTGCATAAACTTGGGTTAAAAAATTAGTAATTTGTTCAAAGTATTGATTAGGCAAAGCCCGTACTAAAGGTTCCGCCCAATCCGTATCAAAAAAGTCCGCCATTGCTAGTTCCAATCCTTCCAAAATTCCTTTTAATTACCTTTATCGTGCCGAATATCTTTATAATAGTCAAACTTAAGTTTGTAAATCATTTTTATACAAAAAAGGCTCCTTAAAGGAGCCCATTGTTAACGCTTCATCGCTCGTTGTAAATCGCGTTCTTGATCACGACGCTTGAGCGTTTCACGTTTGTCATAATTATGTTTTCCAGTTGCCACACCAATCAATACCTTCGCAAAACCGCGTTTAAGGTAAACTTTCAACGGTACAACTGTTTTACCCTTTTGAGAAACCTGAGCCTCAAGTTGGCGAATTTGTTGCTTGTGTAAGAGCAAGCGCCTTGACCGCAATGGTTCATGGTTAAATTGATTACCTTGTTCAAAAGGACTAATGTTAACATTCTCTAACCAAGCTTGTCCTTGACGCATTTGCACAAAGCCATCCGCAATGGTAATTTTACCAGCTCGAATTGATTTGATTTCGGTTCCCGTCAATTCAATGCCGGCTTCCATAGTCTCTTCAATATTGTAATCATGACGCGCTTTTCGATTAGTCGCTAAAGCATCATCTGTTACTTTTTTCTTCTTGGGCATCTTCATCCCTCCACTTTAGTAAAATTTACTTATGTTGAGAACGTTGGCCGCCTTGTCCCTGTCCACGCTTAGGTGCCCGATGGTCATTTGGCTTGGCGCCGTTTTGATGTTTTTGGCCTTGGCGCGCCCGATTATGTTGCGTATTTTTCTTATAATCTTTATTGCCACCCTTTTGGTTACCATGAGCCCCGCGGCGATCATCTGCGACCTTTATATCAGTCTTTGGTGCCGCTTCTGGGTCAACCAAAATAAAGTCAAGTGCGCTGTGTTCCTTATCAACCCGAATCAACTTCACACGAACTGGTTGACCAATTTGATAAATATGATGGAAACGTCGACCTATTAGGGCCATATGTGATTCATCATAAACATAATAATCATCCGTCAAATTAGATGTATGAATTAACCCTTCAACTGTGTTCTCAAGTGAAACGAACATACCAAACTTGAGTACACCATTAACAACGGCATCAAACTCTTGACCAACCTTGTCTTCCATGTACTCAGCCTTCTTCATGGCATCAGTATCACGTTCAGTATCAACCGCCCGACGTTCCCGAACAGACGTATCTTCGGCAATCACTGGTAAATCATCACGATACTTTGCTTGCGCATCTTCACCCAAACCAGCCTTTTCATACCACTTAATTAAACGGTGGACTGTTAAGTCTGGGTAACGCCGGATTGGAGATGTAAAGTGAGTATAGTAATCCGCACCAATTCCGAAGTGCCCCAATGGTTGATCAGAATACTTGGCTTGTTGCATTGAACGCAACATCATCGTTGAAACCATTTGTTCTTCGGGTTTACCGACAAAGTAACTATGAATTTGTTGGAAATCAGAAGGCTTAACGTGTTCAGGGTCGGCCTTAACTGGACATCCGAGCGCTTTAACAAAGTCAAAGAACTTCTCTACACGGTCCTTTTCAGGTGCTTCATGGACACGATATAAGAAAGGCACTTTGGCCAAATCATAATGCATCGCCACCGTTTCATTCGCTGCTAACATAAATGATTCAATCATTCGTTCTGATATACCACGTTCGCGTAATTCAATGTCTGTTGGCTTACCTTGAGCATCAACAATAATTTTAGCTTCAGGGGCATCAAATTCAATTGCACCACGCTCTTGCCGCTTTTCAGCCAATGCATTATGCAACAATTGCATATCTTCGAACATTGGAACTAATTCACGATAATTTTCACGTGTTTCTTCATCCCCGTCTAAAATTTCATTAACTGCTTTATAAGTCATCCGTGCATGTGAACGCATCACTGAGCGATGAAGCCGATGGTTAACGAGTTCACCCTTTGGTGTGAATTCCATTTCCGCTGACATAGCCAAACGTTCAACTCCTTCATTCAAAGAAGCAATCCCATTTGAAATATTACGTGGCAACATTGGAATCACCCGGTCAGTTAAGTAAACTGATGTACCACGCTTGTAAGCTTCTTGATCTAAAGGAGAACCTTCTGGAACATAATGCGACACATCCGCAATATGCACACCCAAATGGAAATTACCATTATCCATCCGCCAAACCGTCACCGCATCATCCAAGTCCTTTGACTCAATGGCATCGATAGTTACTAATGGTTGGTCTGTAATATCTTCACGGCCTTCACGTTCTTCGTCCAAAACATGATCTGGAATTGCTTCAGCTTGTTCCAAAACATCTTTAGGGAACACGTGTGGCACATCATGATTATAGACAATTTGTAAAATATCGACGCCTGGTTCGTCCTTATAACCAATCTTCTCAACAATGGTTCCCGTCATTTGCTTTGGCTTTTCAGGAGTTGGATATTGATCAATTGTTGCGACCACAACTTCGCCATCCGAAGCAGTTTGTCCACCTTCTTTGACCAAGAACTCGTATGTTGAAAACTTTTTATCTGTTAACACAATTTGACCAATATAGCCGGCATATTCTGAGCCAAGTTTGAATTCGCCAACCATTTGCTCACGCGCCCGGTTCATAATTTCAACAACTTGACCTTCAGGGCCACGGCTACCAGCCCCATCGCCCTTATTTAAGATTTTGACACGAACTTGGTCCCCTTGGAGCGCCAACATCGTGTTATCAGGGTTCACGAAGATATCATCTTCATTTTCGTCATAACGAATAAAACCAAAGCCACGTTCATTAGCTCTAAACTCGCCAATGCTACCTTCCTTTTGGGCATTATATTGGAATTCGCCTTGATCGTTCACACGAACTTTTTCATCGCGTTCAAGTGCTGCTAAAGCCTGTACGACTTTGGTAAACGCGTTATCGCCAGGTAAATGCAGTCCATCCGCCAAAGTTTGTGCGGAAAAAGCCTGGCTTGGATTTGCCTTTAAAAATCCATATAACTGGCTTTGTAAATTGTTTTCTGCCATCTAAAATCTCTCTTCTCTTTTAATCATTTTTGTCCATATTCGAATAAAGACCCCCCGCTACAAAACACGAGAGGTCTTTATGTTAATCGGTTTAGTGTGATGATAGGTAAACTAATGCCAAACCTAAAATAAACCAAATTGCACCCAAAATTCCAGTGATTCGTTGCATCACTGCTTCGAATCCACGTGCCTTTTGCGTTGCAAACAAATCACCTGCGCCACCAGATAGTGCTGATAAAGCATCTTGTTGCTTTGATGGTTGCATCAAAACCGCGATAATAATCAACAAACCAACAATAATCATTGCAATCAACAACATATTATACATACTTGGCGCCTCCGTTCTGAATTACTTTTATTTGATAAATATACTTTACTAGAATATCATAACTTACCTAATAACTCAAATTCGGGCCACAAAAAAAGATGATGGAAAAACGAATCCCCCATCACCTTTAATCTTATTGATTTAATTAGCCAACATAGTTGGTAACTGCTTCGCGAGCAGCCTTATCAATGTTGTAGAAGCTGTTAATTCCCTTGAATTGGGCAACATCTTCACCCAACAAATCTTCGATACGCATCAATTGGTTGTACTTAGCGATACGGTCAGTACGTGACATTGATCCAGTCTTGATTTGTCCAGCGTTGGTTGCAACAACCAAATCAGAAATTGTTGTGTCTTCAGTTTCACCTGAACGGTGTGAAACGATAGCTGTGTAACCAGCTTCCTTAGCCATTTCGATGGCGTCCATTGTTTCAGTCAAAGTACCAATTTGGTTAACCTTGATCAAAATAGCGTTGGCAGCACCCATCTCAATACCCTTCTTCAAGTATTGTGTGTTAGTTACGAAGAAGTCATCACCAACGATTTGGACACGGTTACCCAAACGGTTTGTCAACTTAACCCATGCATCCCATTCGTTTTCATCCAAAGGATCTTCAACAGAGATGATTGGGTACTTGTTAATCAAAGCTTCCAAGTAGTCGATGAATTCATCAGTTGTGTATTCCTTCTTGTCAGGTTCTCCTGCTAAGACATAAACACCACGATCTGCATCATAGAATTCTGATGAAGCAACGTCAAAGGCAATCGCAATATCCTTACCTGGCTTGTAACCAGCCTTTTCAATCGCCTTCAACAAGAATTCGAAAGGCTCTGAGTTTGACTTGAAGTCAGGAGCAAATCCACCTTCGTCACCAACAGCAGTTGAGTGACCAGCTTCCTTAAGCAAAGCTTGCAAAGCATGGAAAGTTTCTGATCCCATACGTACAGCTTCAGCAATTGACTTAGCCCCAACAGGCATAATCATAAATTCTTGGAAATCAACATCGTTGCTTGCGTGTGCACCACCATTAATAACGTTCATCATTGGTGTTGGCAAAACCTTCGCATTGAATCCACCAAGGTAGTTGTACAAAGGTGTTTCCAATTCATCAGCAGCAGCACGTGCAGCGGCAATTGAAACACCCAAGACAGCGTTAGCACCCAACTTACCCTTGTTTGGAGTACCATCCAAAGCAATCATAGCATTGTCCAAGGCAACTTGGTCAGTTACTTCCATGCCGCGTAGTTCGTTAGCAATGGTCTTGTTAACATTTTCCACAGCCTTCAAAGTTCCCTTACCACCGAAACGGTTCTTGTCACCGTCACGCAATTCAACGGCTTCGTGTTCACCAGTAGAAGCACCTGAAGGAACGATACCACGACCAAATCCACCTAGTTCAGTATAAACTTCAACTTCAACAGTAGGATTTCCACGTGAATCCAACACTTCGCGAGCGTAAATATCAGTAATTGCAGACATTGTTGTTCTCCTTGTTCTTAACGAAAATTAATTAGAACCCATTTAGTTCTGTACGTTTCTAATTGTAACATATATCACTAACTATGCACACGGCTTTTACTGGGGAACTATTTGGTTTTTTTAGCTTGATGCGCCAACTTGACCAATTCAATAAAATTATCCGGATCCAAAGCTGAATTACCAACCAAAACCCCATCAATATCTCTCTGACGCATGATGGCATATGCGTTTTCTGGCTTTACTGATCCACCATACAAAATCCGCAATTGTTCAGCAACCTTAGCGTCAAACATATCAGACACGGTCTCACGAATCATGTACAAATCTTTTTGAGCTTGTTCTGGTCCCATTGCCATACCACTACCAATCGCTTGAGTGGGTTCATATGCCAAGACGACTGACTGCATTTGATCTTTTGAGACCCCTTTTAGCGCCTCAATCACTTGGTTAACAATCCAATGCATATGCGCATTATTTGATTCCGTTTGAACGGTTTCATCTAGTGCAATAATCGGCTTCAACCCATTACGTAAAGCAGCTAAAGCTTTTAAATTCACCATTTCATCTGTTTCACGGAAATAATTGCGGCGTTCAGAATGGCCGATGATCACATATTGCACGCCCAAATTAGCCACAACTTTAGGACTAGTTTCTCCGGTATAGGCGCCCTCTTCTTTCCAGTAAACATTTTCAGCACCAATTTCGATGGTTGTATCCTCAGCTGCATCAACCATACTTTGCAACAATACATCCTGGCCAGCTAAAATCGGCTCTACATCCGGGTAACTTGCCACAGCTTTGGCAGCAGTTTGAATATATGCAATTGCTTCGTTGGGCTGTTTATTCATTTTCCAATTTGCCATGACAATTGGTCGCCGTTCCATATTTCCACCTCGTCGTTATTAATACCATTATTATAGCATTTTCAGCATCATTATTATGTACAAAAAAACTACCACGTCATCAGGCGGGTAGCTTTTTTAATTATTTTACTTCTGGTACTTCTTGCTTAACAAGCTTAACAACGTCTTCGCTTGTTTCTGCATCAATCGCCTTTTCAGCCAAACCTTCAAGATCCTTGGCATTCAAGTGGCTCATCAATGAACGTGTTGACAAGACAGACGTTGCTGACATTGAGAACTCGTCCAAGCCCATTCCCATCAAGATAGGAACCGCAATTGGGTCCCCTGCCATCTCACCACACATTGCGGCAATTTTACCGTACTTGTGTGCTGACTTAATGACAAAGTTAACCAAGCGCAAGATTGATGGATTGTATGGTTGATACAAGTATGACACCTTATCATTTCCACGATCAGCCGCCATTGAATAACCAATCAAGTCGTTGGTTCCGATTGAGAAGAAGTCAACTTCTTGTGCAAACTTATCAGCTAACACAGCTGCTGCTGGAACTTCAATCATAATACCAAGTTTGATATTATCACCAATCTTAACACCCTCATCAACCAACTTTTGCTTTTCTTCGTTGAAAATATCACGTGCAGCACGGAACTCATTCAAAGTGGCAACCATTGGGAACATAATCCAAAGGTTTCCGTATGCTGAAGCACGAATCAATGCACGAAGTTGTGTCCGGAAAATATCAGTCCGATCCAATGACAAACGCACAGCTCGGTACCCCAAGAAAGGATTCTCTTCTTCAGGTAATGGTAAGTATGGCAACTTCTTATCACCACCAATGTCCATTGTCCGAATTGTCACGTTTTCATCAGGTCCAACACCTTCAAGCACTTGCTTGTAGGCTTCGAATTGTTCTTCTTCAGATGGCAATTCTTGTGAATCCATGTAAAGGAACTCTGTCCGGTAAAGGCCAACACCTTCAGCACCGTTCTCAAGCACACCATCCAAGTCCTTAGGCGTTCCAATATTGGCTGCCAAAGTGAAGTGTTGTCCATCAGCTGAAAGTGTCTTTTCATCCTTCAACTTAGCCCACTCAGCTTTTTGGTCGGCATAATCATTCGCCTTTTGTTGGTAGGTGCTGATTTCATCATCACTAGGATTTTGAAGCACAACCCCATCAAGACCATCCAAGACCAACATATCACCATCCGCAATATCTGCTGTCGCTGTCTCAGTTCCAACGATTGCTGGAATTTCAAGCGTACGAGCCATAATTGCGGCATGGGCCGTCCGACCACCGATATCTGTGATAAAGCCCTTAACATACTTACGATCAAGTTGGGCCGTATCTGATGGTGTCATATCGTGAGCAACGATAATCACTTCTTCATCAATCAAGGCTGGGTTTGGCAAAGTCTTATTCAACAAATGACTCAAAACACGCTTTGTTACGTCACGAATGTCAGCAGCACGTTCTGCCATGTAGGCATTAGAATCTGCCATACCTTCAAACATCGTAATGTACATGTCTGACACTTGCTTCAAAGCAGTTTCAGCATTAACACTATCATTTTCAATGGCTTGTTCGATAGCTCCAGTAAATTCTGGATCAGCAAGCACCATGATGTGCGCGTTGAAAACTTCAGCCGCTTCTTCGCCCATTGTTTCAACGGCCTTATCGTGAATCTTTTCTAAATCTGCCTTTGACGCTGAAAAGGCCGCCTCAAGACGGCCTTTTTCAGCTTGAACATCATCAATTGTTCGTGTATCAAATGACAAATCAGGATCCTCTAGCTTATATGCTTTTGCAATGGCAACACCATTTGATGCTGCAATTCCCTTGATTTCCTTTGTCATGTCCATTTCCCTTTTTGAGTTCAACTAATTGGTTCTGTTAGGTGTACCGTTACCACTTTTGACTAAAAAATTACTTAGTCAAACCTTCAGCTTCCATTGTTTCTGAAATTGCATCAAGTGCAGCACTTGCATCGTCACCTTCGGCTGAAATTGTAACATCAGCACCTTGACCAACACCTAGTGACATAACACCCATGATTGACTTCAAGTTAACATCCTTACCTTGGTAAGAAAGTGTAATGTCTGAAGTGAACTTTGATGCAGTTTGAACCAACAAAGTTGCTGGACGTGCGTGGATACCTGCTTCGGCTACAATGTGAAATTCGCGTGATTCCATGATTAAATATCTCCTCTTAATTCAAATAATTACTTTTTTAGCTAAGCACCGTGGCTTTTACCCTAGCGCTTTACAAATTTTATTTTATCAGCTTGCAAACTCAATGGCAAGCGCTTACATAATAAAACTACATTTCTGATTCAGGACGCTTACGATACACCACTTCACCACCGTGATGTGCCTCCCCAACAATCGCATTTTGATATGGATAATCGCGCCATGTTTCAAAAAATTGTGGAAAATCTTTGGCTTGGAGCACAAATTCTTCTCGCTCACCTTGTCGCAATTCTTCTAAAATCTGATTATAATCAACTTCACTATTCGGCATGATCTTTCAAACTTTCATTGTATGCATAAGCGTTTTGTCCGGCAATTGCGGCATCACCAACAGCTGTCGTGATTTGTCGCAATTGCTTTTGACGTACATCACCAACGGCAAACAAGCCAGGTTGGCTAGTTTCCATTTGTTCGTTAGTCTTAATCCAGCCCAAATCATCAGTAACCCCTAAATCGGCTACTGCATCAGACACTGGCAATAAACCAATATAGATAAATACTCCAGCGGTCGCATGTTCAGTCGTTTCACCTGTTTGGGTATTTTTTAGCGTAACTGATTCGACCTTAGTACCGTCTCCGTTAATGCTTTCAACTTCGTTGTCCCAAATAAAATCAATATTATCAGTTGCAAAGGCTCGCTTTTGTAGAATTGGTTGTGCCTTCAATTGGTCATGCCGGTGAACCACCGTAACATGATCCACAATTCCAGCTAAGTAAACAGCTTCTTCGATGGCAGAATCTCCACCACCAACAACCACCACTTCTTGATTTTTAAAGAAAGCCCCATCACATACTGCACAGTATGAAACACCACGGCCAGCATAATCTAGCTCGCCTGGTGCGCCCAACTTCTTATACTCTGAACCAGTTGCGACAATCACTGAATTTGCTTGATAATCATTCATATCTGTAACGACATGCCATGTTTCATCAGCATTTCTCTCAATGTGCTGTACAGTACCAAATTGATATTCAGCGCCAAATTGAGTAGAAGAAGCATACATTTTTTCCGATAAATCAGCTCCCAAAATTGAATTATAACCAGGATAATTTTCAACTTCGGCCGTATTGTTCATCTGACCACCGTAAATACCACGGTCTAACATAACAACTGAAAGATTAGCACGTGAGGCATATGTTGCAGCCGTCATCCCACCAGGACCAGCCCCGATAATTACAACATCAAATTGTTCAGTCATTTACTTTCCTCCTCGTTCTAAGGTGTTTTCACTATCTTACCACTAAATCATAAACGCGCCTATGCTTACTAGCGGTTTATCTACTTACTAATTGTAAGACATATTTGTTGTTTTGACAAATAAAAAAAGCACCCTACGGTGCCTTTTTTATCTTAGTCTAATCCCTTAGCCAAGTCTTTAATATATGCTTTCAAAGCTGCCCCAGTTTGAGGGTGCTTCAAACCAAATTCAATGTTGGTTTCCAAGAAACCAATCTTTGACCCAACATCATAACGATTACCCTTAAATTCATGGGCATCAACTTTTTGACGTTGATTCAAACTATCAATCGCATCAGTCAATTGAATTTCGTTACCCTTACCAGGTTGTGTTTGCTCTAGTTCTTCAAAAATTTCAGGCGTTAGCAAATAACGTCCAATAATCGCAAGATCAGAAGGTGCTTCGTCTGGATTTGGCTTTTCAACGAAGTTTGAAACGCGGTACAAACCGTCTGAAACTTCCTTCTCAGGATTGATGACACCATATTCAGAAACATTTTCATGCGGTACCTTCATCACAGCTAATGTTGAATCGCCAGTTTCTTCATAACGATCAATTAGTTGCTTTGTCAAAGGCACTTCATCTTGCATTAGGTCATCACCCAACAATACGACGAATGGTTCATCACCAATAAATGCCTTACCAGTCAAGACCGCGTCACCAAGGCCACGTGGATGTGACTGACGAATGAAATACAAATTAATATCAGTCGTCTCTTCAACTAACTTAAGCAAGTCATCCTTACCCTTTTCGCGTAAGTTATTTTCTAATTCAGGATTTGAATCAAAATGATCTTCAATTGAACGCTTTGACTTTCCATCAACAATCAAGATTTCTTCGATACCAGAAGCCAAAGCCTCCTCGATGATAAACTGAATAGTTGGCTTATCAACAATTGGTAACATTTCCTTTGCTAATGCCTTAGTTGCTGGCAAAAAGCGTGTTCCTAACCCCGCCGCTGGAATAATGGCCTTACGTACTTTTTTCGTCATCACTTCTATTTCCCTTCTTGCTTTACTGGTCGACTCATCAAATCATGAATAGCCGCCTTAATATCCAACCCATCATATATTACATGATAAATTGCTTCTGTAATAGGTATTGTAACATTTTTTTGCTGTGCAATCTCGTATGCAACCTTAGTTGTTGAAATTCCTTCAATCACCATCCCCATGTTTTGGACGACTTCTTCTAAGGTTTTCCCTTCACCCAATTGCTTTCCTGCTCGGAAGTTTCGTGAATGAATCGAAGTTGCTGTAACAAACAAATCTCCAACCCCCGACAAGCCCATAAATGTTAAGGGGTTGGCTCCAAAGGCTTGTCCCAAACGACTAATTTCTGCCAAGCCACGTGTGAACAACGCCGCTTTGGCATTAGCATCATAACCCAAACCATCTAGAGCACCAGCAGCAATAGCAATCACATTTTTCAAAGCTGCTCCAACTTCTGCTCCGACCACATCTGAACCCGTATAAACACGGAAATCATCATTGGTAAAGGCTGCTTGCACTTTTTCCGCGACAGCCAAATTTTCACTGACAGCCGTAACTAAAGTTGGATCATGCTTAACCACGCCTTCCGCATGTGAAGGACCCGCAATCACTGCAAGGCCTTCTAGATATTGGTCTGGTACTTCTTCATCTAACATCTCAGAAACACGCTTATAGGTCCCTGGCTCCAGACCCTTAGTAGCACCAACCAAAATAATTTTTTGATTATCAAAATCGGCCAATGTTTCAGCCAATTGCTTAGCGACAATTCGCGTTGCCTGTGTTGGTACAACGCTCAACACGATTTGTGCATCCTTGACCGCATCTGCCATATCTCCAGTTGCGACAATGCCTTCTGGCAGTGGGTTATCACCTAAATATTTTTGGTTTAAATGGGTTGCATTAATTTCTTCAGCTTGCGCTGGCTTATGCGTCCATAGTGCTACTTCATGCTGATTATCAGCCGCCACTGTCGCAAGTGCGGTTCCCCATGAACCAGCCCCTAATACTGCAATTTTCATTGGTTTATTTCCCCATTCTTAATTGTTTTCATGTTCAGAATTTTCTTCAATCAGATGATTTAGATTATTATTAAAGGTTTCCGTTGCATCAAAGCCCATCTTCTTAGCTCGGAAATTCTTAGCTGCTGTTTCAATCAGCACGGCTAAGTTTCGACCAGTCTGAACAGGCAAGACAAAACGCGGTAAATCAACACCTTGAATCCGTGTTACTTCTTCGCCATTGCCCAAACGATCAACCTTTTGGTCATCTTGCCACTTGGCCAAATGTAGGTTAAAAGCAATTGTGGCATGTGAACGCACTGCTCCGGCTCCAAATAAATTCAAAACATCAATAATGCCGACACCACGTAGCTCCATTAAATTACGTAAGATAACAGGTGGTTCCCCCACTAAGCGTTCTTCATCTTGGGCATACACATCAACACGATCATCAGCAATCAAGCGGTGTCCCCGTTGAACTAATTCTAACGCTGTTTCGGACTTTCCAACCCCAGAATCACCAGTGATAAGCACCCCTAGCCCATAAATATCAACCAAAACACCATGAACTGATTGACGTTCAGCTAATTGACCACTCAAAAAGTAGGTCATATTCGACAAAATCTTTGAAGATGTTAATTCTGTTGACAAAACTGGAATTTTTTCTTCCTTGGCAACCTGCATAAATTCTGGAGGTAATTGTCGCCCTGTTGATACAACAAAAACTGGTGTCTCTGGTCGCATCATTTTACGGGCAACCATCATCAGTTCATCATGTGACATGCGTGAAGCAAATGATGTCTCCGTAATTCCCATCAACTGGATTCGCTCGGGTGCATAATAATTAAAATAGCCGGTCATTTCTAAACCGGGGCGAGAAATATCTTCAGTTACGATTGGGCGATCGAGATAATCGCCACCACTCACAACTTCTAGATGTGTATTGTTCAGCAAATCCTGAACAGTGATTTTTTTGCCCATTTTGTGTCCCTCAATTTGTGATCTAATTAGGTCGATTGAAATAATTTGAAATAATCACATTTACCAATGACATAATAATTGAAACTAACAGCGTCCAACCAAAGCCATAGAAATGAAAGCCACTGCCGATAATACTTGACGTCAACCAAAGCACGGCGGCATTCACCACAAATCCAAACAATCCAAACGTTAGAATCGTTAGTGGTAATGCCAACAATTGCAAAACTGGTCGCACCAAAGCATTCAGACAACCAAGAATCAAAGCCGCCAATAGCGCCGTCCAGACTGAGCTGACATACATCCCTTGTGGCAATAAACCAGCCAAGGCTAAAAATGTGACCGTATTAATCAACAAGCGTTGAAAAAAGCCGAATTCATGCATAGTATAAACTTTCATGCATAACCCTCCAGTTCTCTTTCTCTATTATACCAAGCTTTTATAACTAAGCAAAAAATATACTCTAGCTATACAAAAAACGCCGATCACATGATCGACGTTTTCCGTTTGGCAATGTTAGGAAAGACCTGTCCTAACGCAGGTGATGGTTACCCATCAGTCAACGTACACCAGTTATTACTAACCGTTAGTCATGTGCAGATCAACGCGTTCCACAACACGTATAATCACCTACCAGCAATGCGGCTGTTAACGTAGGCCGTTTGTAAAAATCTTCCAAATGAAGATTCTCTCGACTCATCGCATAAAATTATTGTATCACAAACCCATCCTAGAAACAAACAACATTTTTCAAGCTCATTTAAATTTTAAGTGAGCCCTGTTACTTTTCAAAAAAGATGTTATTATAGTTATTAATGATGTTTTATTAAATACAAATGAGACTTTTGTTAATCAAAAACTAAGCGAGGTCAGGCATATGAAAATTATTGGTAACACCTTGGAAAACATCCACAAATTCCGCCATGAGAACATCCGTGATAAGCGCTCCGGTTTACTTCCTACGAAAAAGGCATTAGTTAAAAATCCCTACGCTAGGTTGAGCTTACTATACTTAGACACCAACGACACTTACTATTTAGTAGATGCCTCAAGTGCGATTGCCAATTCTTTGCGTTACCAAGATGGTGCCGTTGAAATTAGCGCGTGGACCGCAACCGATATCGTCGGACTCAAACAAAGTTATGCCCAATCTGGTTTTGACAACTATTTTCAAATGCTAGTCCAAAATACAGCGGAAGCTTACGATAATGAAAAACACCAGGATCAATAATAAAAAAAGGCTTCGGTAAACTTACCGAAACCTTTTTTATTATTATCTAATTCGACATTTTAAATTCTAAGAAATAATCATTATAACGCTCTGTTAAGTTAGGACCTAAATTCTCGTAAGGTTCCAAACGATTAAGTGTTTTTTGGTCTGGGTACCAAGCTCGGTCTTGCGTGATATGCTTAGGCAAACGCGCTTTGGCTTGTTTATTAGGCGTTGCATATCCGACATATTCAGCATTTTTTGCAGCAATATCAGGCCGGCTCATGTAATTAATAAAAGCATACGCTGCCTGCTCATTTTTTACGGTTTTCGGAATCACCAAATTATCAAACCAAATATTTCCACCATCATTTGGTACAACATAATGCAAATGCTTATTTTGATCCAACATTTCGGCCGCATCTCCAGAATAATCTACTGCCAAAGCAGCTTCATTTTGGGCCATATACGTTTTAATTTCATCCGCAACAATTGCTTTCACATTTGGCATCAAAGTAATGAGCTTTCCCCGGGCTGCGGCCAGCGAAGGTTCATCAGTTGTATTAACTGATTTTCCCATCGAAGCTAATGTCATCCCCATGATATCTCGTGCTGAGTCGATTAGCATAATTTGTTGCTTATACTTTGGATTCCACAAATCATTCCAACTCTTTATCGACCCTGGTTTAACATACAAATCATTGTAAACAATCCCCAGCGTGCCCCAAAAATAAGGTACTGAATAACGATTATGTGGGTCGAATGGCTCATTTAAGAAGCGCTGATCATAGTTTTTAAAACCAGTTAACTTCTGGTGATCCAATGGTTTTAATAAATGCTCTTGGCGCATTTTTTGCACCATGTAATCTGAAGGCACCGCTAAATCATAGTGGGTCCCACCTTGCTTAATTTTGGTGTACATCGCTTCATTTGAATCAAAGGTTTCATAATCCACTTGATACCCAGTGTCTTTTTGAAAACTTTTAATGATACTTGGATCGATGTAATCCCCCCAATTATAGATGGTAAGTTTTTTTTGTTTACCAGCCGTCGGCTTAGCTGCTACTGACTGTTTTTCAAGATGCTCACACCATGTCTTAAAGCCAAAGAGTAATAACACTGCACATAAGATACTAAGGGTTAGTTTCATTAATTTTCGCATATCACTTCCCCCCCTTAGAACTTCCAACTTGCTTTTGCTTGATTTGGCGCATCGTTAACACATAATACACTAAGACCAACGCCAAAGAAATCAAAAACATCACTGTTGAGAGCGCATTAATTGACAAATCAATCCCTTGTCGTGCTCGCGAATAAATTTCAACAGACAAAGTTGAAAAGCCATTTCCAGTCACGAAAAAGGTTACCGCAAAATCATCTAATGAATATGTGATTGCCATGAAAAAACCAGCCAAGACGCCCGGCCAAATATAAGGCAAAACAACACGACTTAATACTTGACGTTGATTAGCACCCAAATCACGGGCTGCATCTACCAAGGCGGGATTCATTTCGTTCAAGCGTGGTAACACCATTAACACCACAATCGGAATTGAAAAAGCAATGTGCGCCAGCAAAACTGACATAAAGCCTAGTCGCAGACCGACAATTGTAAATAGAATCAAAAAACTAGCCCCGATAATGACATCCGGCGAAACAATTAAAATATTGTTCAACGAAAGCACCATATTTTTCAAGCCTTTATGTTTAAGGCCATGAATCCCAATCGCACCAAATGTTCCAACCAACGTTGCCACTAATGATGACAGCAAGGCAATAATAAATGTATTGGCTAGAATCTCAAGAATGCGGTAATCACTAAATAAATCTTGATAGTGCCGCAATGAAAAACCAGAGAAGTGATTCATATAATCACCCGCATTAAATGAATAAAACACCAAATATAAAATAGGTAAGTACATCAATAAAAAGACCACAGCTAGGTAGACGTAAGATAATTTAAAATGCTTCATCTCACTTACCTCCTTGCTTGCGATCGCGGGTTAGATACATCGTAATAACCATGGCGACAATTAGCACAATGCCAATTGTCGCCCCCATTCCCCAATTTTGGGTCACTAAGAAGTGCTCTTCAATGGCTGTTCCCAAAGTAATCACTCGGTTTCCACCAATCAAACGGGTAATCATGAATAATGACAACGTTGGAATAAATACTGCTTGAATTCCTGCTCGGACCCCATTCATCGACAATGGAATAACAACTTTGCGCATTGTTTGCGCTTGAGTGGCCCCCAAATCGCGCGCTGCGTTAATTAAACTTTGATCGATTTCCACCAATGAATTAAAAATTGGCATAATCATAAACGGAATTTCGATATAGGCGGCTACGGTAATAAAGGCCGTATTGGTAAACATCAATTGTTGTGGCCCAATGCCAATAAAAGTCAAAAAGTCATTAACCGTACCTTGCTTAGCAAACAAACCAATAAAGGCATACGCCTTTAGTAACAAATTTACCCAGGTTGGCAAAATAACCAACAACAGCCAAAATTGTGCATGCTTTAAGCGACTCATAATAAAAGCCATTGGATAACTAATGAGTAACGTAATCAAGGTGACCACAATGGCGAAAAAAACTGAATTGAATGTCATTCTTAAATACGTTCCAGATTCAAAGAAACTGCGATAATTTCCCAATGTAAATTGCCCATTAATGTTTTTAAATGACTCAAACAATAACAATAGCACCGGTAAAATGACAAACAAAATGATCCAAGCATAATAAAGTACCGTAAAGGCATTTGTATTTTGTTTACGCATCCTTTAACTCTCCTCATCGTATTGCTCTAAACGGGCGTCAAAGGCAGCTTCGCTCTCATTAAGCCGCATGATATGAATATCCTCAGGATCAAAATACATTCCATAACGCTTGCCAATTTCAGCTTGATTGGTCGCCTGAATTTGCCAATGGTTGTTATCATCATCATGCGCAGTAATTTCATAATAATCCCCACGGAAGGACTCTGTATCAATTGTCACAACCAGTTTACCCTCATCAATTGGAACCAAATCCAAGTCTTCTGGTCGCAAAACAACTTCTACTGGCTCATTTGGCCGCATCCCACCATCAACATTTTCAAAATCTTTGCCCGCAAAAGAAACCAAGTAGTCTTTACGCATCACGCCCGGAACAATATTTGACTCACCAATAAATTCGGCGACAAAATGATTAATCGGCTCATCATAAATATCTACCGGCGTGCCATTTTGCAAAATCTTGCCATCATTCATCACAAAAATCCAGTCAGACATCGCCAACGCTTCTTCTTGATCATGCGTCACAAAAACAAACGTAATCCCTAACCGTTGCTGAATGGCTCGAAGTTCATACTGCATTGTTTTACGTAGTTTATAATCTAAAGCTGATAAAGGCTCATCTAACAACAGTACTTCAGGTTCATTCGCCAAAGCACGCGCAATCGCCACACGTTGCTGTTGCCCTCCTGATAGCTCTGAAATTTCACGGTCTTCATAACCAGATAATTTAACTAAATCAAGCATTTCGGCTACTTTTGCTTTCATTTCAGTTTTACTTTTCCCTTTTAGAGCCATCCCAAAGGATACATTCTCCGCAACATTCATATTAGGAAATAGTGCGTAATTTTGGAAAACAGTATTAATTCGTCGACGCTCTGGAGGTACATCATTGATGCGTTCACCATTAAATAATATATCGCCACCTGTTGGTGTTAAAAAGCCCGCCATCAAACGTAAAATCGTGGTTTTCCCTGACCCAGATGACCCCAGTAACGTATAAAATTTACCTTGTTCGATTTCTAAATCAATCGACTTCAATACTTCAGTTTCCCCGTATTGCATTGCCACATTTTTAAATTCAATAATTGGTTGTGCCATGCTGCCCTACCCCTCGCTTTCTTTTCACGGATTAAATTATACAAAAAATAAAATGGGATAGATATGCTTAGCTGGTCCGTGAAATATAATTTTTAAAATTCCGAAACAATGGCACAATAAAACCCCTGCTAGCAGTTAAGCCAACAGGGGTTTTATTAAGAATTAGTAATTAATGATTAGTCTTCACTATCATTCCTACCGTACTTCTTGATGATCTCTTCTTGCACGTTCTTAGGAACAGCTTCGTAGTGATCGAATTGCATTTGGAAAGTACCACGACCTTGTGTTGATGAACGCAAAGTTGTAGCGTATCCAAACATTTCTGACAATGGAACCTTGGCGTGGATCATCATTGAGTTTCCACGTTGTTCTTGACCTTCAAGCATTCCACGACGGGCAGAAACGTGACCCATTACATCACCCAAATTGTCTTCAGGAACAGTAATATCAACACTCATGATAGGCTCCAAGATAACCGCACCAGCAGTCTTAGCAGCTTCACGCAAAGCTAATGAAGCAGCAATCTTAAAGGCAGCTTCAGATGAGTCGACATCGTGGTATGATCCGTCATACAACTTGGCCTTCAAGTCAACCAATGGGAATCCAGCAAGTGGACCATTGTTCATTGATTCGCGCAAACCAGCTTCAACAGAAGGAATGTATTCACGAGGAACAGCACCACCAACGATGGCATCTTCGAATTCGAATCCAGCACCCTCTTCGTTAGGTGAGAACTCAATCCAAACATCACCATATTGTCCCTTACCACCTGATTGACGCTTGAAGAATCCACGAGCGTTAACAGTCTTAGTAAAGGCTTCACGGTAAGCAACTTGTGGGGCACCAACATTAGCTTCAACACCGAATTCACGCTTCAAACGATCAACGATGATATCCAAGTGAAGCTCACCCATACCAGAAATCAAAGTGTCACCAGTCTCTTCGTTTGTTTCCGCACGGAATGACGGATCTTCTTCAGCCAACTTTTGCAAAGCATTTGACATCTTGTCTTGGTCAGCCTTAGTAGCAGGCTCGATAGCCAATTGGATAACTGGGTCAGGGAATTCCATTGATTCAAGAACCAAAGGACGGTCCGTTGAAGTCAATGAGTCACCAGTCGTAGTTGCCTTCAAACCAATAGCAGCGGCGATATCACCTGAGAATACTTCAGGGATTTCTGTACGGCTAGTTGCGTGCATTTGTAGCAAACGACCAACACGTTCACGCTTGTCGCGAGTTGTGTTCATAACGTATGAACCTGATTCCAAACTACCTGTGTAAACACGTAGGAAAGTCAAACGTCCAACGAATGGGTCAGTCATAACCTTAAAGGCCAAAGCGGCGAATGGATCGTCATCGTTGGCAACCAAGTCAACTTCTTCACCTGTTTCAGGATCAGTTGCAACATAAGGCTTAACTTCCAATGGTGATGGCAAGTAGTCAACAACACCGTCAAGAAGCATTTGAACACCTTTATCCTTATAAGCTGATCCAGCAAAGACAGGATAGAAGTCCAAATTCAAAGTGGCACGACGAATAGCAGCCTTCAAGTCATCGTTAGAGATTTCTTCTCCACCAAGGTACTTTTCCATGATGTCATCATCAACATCAGCGATGGCTTCAACTAATTCGTTGTACTTTTCTTCAACAAGGTCAGCATATTCGGCAGGGATTTCACGTGCTTCCCATTCTTCACCAAGTTCTGTAGTTGGGTACCAAGCTTCCTTAGTAATCAAGTCAATGATTCCTGCGAAGTCATCTTCGGCACCAATTGGCCATTGAACAGCCTTGGCATTAGCACCAAGACGCTCACCGATTGAGTCAACTGACATACCAAAGTCAGCACCCATCTTGTCCATCTTGTTAACGAAGACGATACGTGGAACGTTATAACTTTCAGCTTGACGCCAAACAGTTTCAGTTTGTGGTTCAACACCAGCAGCCCCGTCCAAAACAGCAACGGCACCGTCTAGCACACGCAATGAACGTTCAACTTCGATAGTGAAGTCCACGTGTCCTGGTGTGTCAATGATGTTAACACGGAATGGGTCGTTCTTATATTGGTCATGGAAACCATGCCAAACAGCTGTCGTAGCGGCAGATTGGATCGTGATTCCACGTTCCTTTTCTTGGTCCATGAAGTCCATTTGTGAAGCACCATCATGTGTTTCACCGATCTTATGAATCTTACCAGTATAGTACAAAATACGCTCAGTTGTAGTCGTCTTACCGGCATCGATGTGTGCCATGATTCCGATATTACGAGTACGGTTAAGTGGGAATTCACGCTTATTAGCCATGAGTACAAATATCTCCTTAAATTTAACAATGGTTATATAGTCTATATAACCTATCTGTTGTTCATTATACCGCAAAATACACAAAAATGGCTATAGCCTTTTAACGGGCTGTAGCCAAATTTGTTAATATTACCAACGGTAATGTGCAAAGGCACGGTTGGCTTCAGCCATCTTGTGCGTGTCTTCACGCTTTTTAACAGATGCACCAGTGTTGTTAGCAGCATCCATAATTTCCTTAGCTAGTCGTTCGTCCATTGTGTGTTCTCCACGTGAACGAGCGTATTGAACCAACCAACGAAGACCAAGCGTTACACGACGCTCAGGACGTACTTCGATTGGCACTTGGTAGTTTGATCCACCAATACGACGAGCTTTAACTTCCAAAACAGGCATGATGTTGTTCATAGCCTCTTCGAAAACTGACAATGGTTCTTCCCCAGTTTCTTGCTTGATGCGGTCAAAAGCATCGTACAAAATTGTTGAAGCAGTTCCACGCTTACCATCAATCATCAAACGGTTGATCAAACGTGATACAAGCTTTGAATTATAAATTGGATCAGGCAAAACTTCAGCCTGTTTAGTATAACTCTTACGTGGCATTATTTATGTCCTCCCCTTACTTCTTTGGACGCTTAGTTCCATACTTAGAACGTGATGTCATACGTCCTTCAACTCCGGCAGTGTCTAGAGCACCACGGATAATGTGGTAACGAACTCCAGGCAAGTCCTTAACACGGCCTCCACGAATCAAAACAACTGAGTGTTCTTGAAGATTGTGACCGATACCAGGAATATATGCAGTAACTTCAATCAAGTTTGATAGACGCACACGTGCATACTTACGCAAAGCTGAGTTAGGCTTCTTAGGTGTCATTGTACCAACACGGGTTGCAACCCCACGCTTTTGTGGAGAAGAAACACGAGTGGCCTTCTTTAGTTGTGAGTTATAACCGAAGTTCAAAGCTGGTGACTTTGACTTCGTGCTCTGTGACTTACGAGACTTACGAACCAATTGGTTAATAGTAGGCATGTCCTAGAGTCCCCTTTCAAAAATAATCTTTATAGTGTCTATAGTCCACATTACCAGGCGTGTCACTTAATGACACGAGGCAATGGTTTCAATGGTACTTTTCGTTTAAGAGTTCAGCACGTCACGTTGAACACGTAAACACCCTTGCTCACTTAAAGCACAATGAATAATATACCATCTCTACTCTCAGGATGCAAGAAGTTTTTAGATAAATAATCCCATTCTATAGGCATTCATTTTGCAAACAATACCGGGCGTATCATAATTGTAAAATCCCGCTAACTTACCGTCATTTCACCCAAAGGAGAGTACCTTATGTTGATTATTCATTTGATTTTTTCTTTAACTTTACTGTTGCTAGCCTGCCAAGATTTAAAAACAAAGACAATCAATGGCTACTATTTAATCCCAGTTTACTTTAGCTACATCCTTTTAAATCTGAAAACGTTTTGGTTAGCTAGCTTTTGTTATGGCTTATGGTTGATTTTTCATTATTTCTTAGCAAATACTTGGATTGGTGCTGGTGATATAGATATCCTCTTTTGTGGATTCTGTCTTACATCACCCATAAACTGGCTTATTTGGTTAAACATGGCATGCTACTTACAAATACTTATTCACTACCTACAGCATCGTCATGGCCCAACACCTTTCGTACCAAGCTTAACGCTTAGTTGGTTTGGTTTATTTTTTCTGGCATAAAAAAAGATTGCGTGACAATCACACAATCTTTTTTTATTATACCAATTCCAACAATTCAGCCTTCTTAGCTGAAGCAGGGAAATCGATCTTGTTTGCAGTCAAATATTCTTTGATTTCAGCAACAGTGTTCTTATCAGTTGGCTTTGGCATTTCTGACTTAGCAGCCTTTGGTGCCTTAGCATTGATAGTAACAGTCTTTTCAGTTGTTGCTGGTGTCTTTGAAGCAACATGCTTACCTTCTGAAGCCAAAGCCTTCTTAGCATCTTCAGCCAAAGCAGCAAAAGCTTCAGAATCAGAGATAGCTAAGTCAGCAAGCATCTTACGGTTAACAGTTGTACCCATCAATGACAAACCGTGCATGAAGTTTGAGTATGACAAACCGTTGATACGGGCTGCAGCGTTGATACGTGCAATCCATAGCTTACGGAAGTTACGCTTTGTTTGCTTACGATCACGGAACGCATAGTTCCAGCTCTTCCAAACACGTTCCTTGGCAACCTTATAATTGATATGACGTTGGCCACGGTAACCCTTGGCCAACTTGATCATCTTCTTACGACGCGCACGTGTAACAGTTCCACCTTTAACTCGCATGGATAATTCCTCCAGTATTTAATATAAATCAGTTTAGTTTCTATATTTAAGTGTTAAGTAGATTAACGACCCAACATGTGGACGTAGTTCTTAACAGTCGTGTTGTTCATCATTGATGTTCCACGCAATTGGCGACGTTGCTTCTTTGTCTTACCGTGGAAACGGTGTGATGTGAAAGCGTGAGCTCCCTTTAGGCCACCATTGGCAGTCTTCTTAAAACGCTTTGCTGAAGCGCGGTGTGTCTTAAACTTAGGCATAGTATTTTCCTCCAAACTGGTTTAGTTACTTAGTTTCCTTAGGTGCAAGCACCATAGACATGCTGCGCCCTTCCATCTTTGCTCTTGCTTCAACTTTGGCAATATCTTGTAAGTCTTCAGCAAGACGGTTCATTACTTCTCGTCCGATTTCCTTGTGCGTGATGGCACGCCCACGGAAACGAATTGAAACCTTAACTTTATTACCCTTTTCCAAAAACTTAACAGCAGCTTTTTTCTTAGTATTAAAGTCGTTGTCATCAATTGTTGGACTTAAACGAATCTCTTTTACGCTAACAGTTTTTTGATTTTTACGTTGTTCACGTTGCTTCTTTTGTGAATCAAACTTGAACTTTCCGTAATCCATAATCTTAGCAACTGGTGGCTTAGCATTTGCCTGCACCAATACTAAGTCAAGTTCAGCATCATCGGCCATCTTTTGTGCTTGGCTTGTTGGCATAACACCTTGATCACCATCATCGGTAATCAAGCGTACTTCTTGAGCACGGATACGGTCGTTAATCAAATCTTTTTGCTGTTGTGGTTGACGTGCGTTTGCTATGGTCTCTACCTCCAATAAAACTTGCTTGAAATAAATGTATAATAAAAGCGGTTCACCGTATTTGCATACGATGACCCGCCGTAAATTCAAACTAATAATTAGTTCTCACTGATTTACCCGTCAAGCTGACTCAACTAGGTGAACGGCGGGTCGCCGTTACTTTATTTCCTAACGATGTTTAATTATAGCCAATTACTTGTTTTCCGTCAAGGCTTTATTCAAAACCCCATTAATGAATTTACGTGACTCATCATCCGTAAATTCATGGGCGAGTTGCAAAGCTTCATCAATGGCAACTTTTGCTGGCACTGCATCTGTTTGCGCTTCATATAGCGCAAGCCGCATCAAACTTAAGTCAACCGGGTTTAGTCGATCAATCGTCCACCGATCAGTCAGATAGTTAGAAATTTGCAAATCCAACTTATTCTGATTTGCAACAACTTCATTGACTAAGTCGATGACATCTTGGGGTAGTTCCCCTGTCCATTCGATTTCAGGATCACCGGTTAGCACTTGGCGGACAATGTCCTCCACTTGTGCGTCAGGATTCATGGCCAAACCATATAAAGTTTGGAAGGCAACCTGCCGTGCTTGATGTCGATTTAATTTCGTCATAGCGTTAAGCATCCTCCGCTACATCTTTTTCACCAAACAAATTGTTTGGATCAAATTGTGAAGCAAACTTAGGTGAAATCATTCCTTCAACGTGTACATTCACTTCTGAAACCGCTAATTCAGTCATAGCTGCAATTTGCAATGTCACACGTTCTTGAATTTCAGCTGCAAGCTTGGGTACGTTGACGCCATAGTTTAAATAAACATAGACATCAATAATTAAACCATTTTCAGATTGAACGAGCTCAACACCTTTACCACGAACTTGACGACCAAATACTTCTTGGGCACGATCTGATAATGAACCACGCAAACTAGCAACACCTTCAACTTCTTGAGTTGCTAGAGCTGCAATGATGTCTAATACACGTACATTCACACGTGTGGCACCTTGTGTGTCAGCAGGTTGATCTAATAAAATTGTTTCTTCAGCCATGGATTTCCTCCTTAAACATAAAAGTGCCGGCCGGCGGCCGGTCGGCACGATTATATACTTGCATCTTTATTTACTGGTGGTTCAACCGCCCTAAATAAAAATTAAGCACGTGATGAATATGATCCACCATCATCAGTATTAATAATTAGCTTATCACCTGCGTTAACGAAATCAGGAACTGTCACAACAAGACCTGTTTCCATAGTTGCTGGCTTACCACCACCATTAGCAGTAGCACCCTTAATACCTGGTTGTGTTTCAGTAACAGTCAATTCAACTGTCTTTGGTACTTCAACGTCCAAGATTTCACCATCATACGTTGTAACACGTACGACCATGTTTTCAAGCAAGAACTTCAAAGCATCTTGAATCTTGTCATCAGGAATTGAAATTTGTTCATATGTTTCAGTATCCATGAAGACATGAGAATCACCTTCTGCATACAAATATTGCATATCTGCAGAGTTGATGTTTGCAGTTTCAAACTTATCTCCGGGACGGAAAGTCACTTCGTTCACTGCTCCTGTACGCAAGTTCTTCAACTTTGAACGCACAAACGCTGCACCCTTACCAGGCTTAACGTGTTGGAACTCCAACACGCGCCAGATTGACTGGTTATACAAGATTGTTAGACCAGTCTTTAAATCATTCATACCAATAGTTGCCATGATTGAATCTCCTAAAATTTTATCTTTCGATTAATATTACCATAACTAAGCGCCAGTTTAAACAAGCAAATTATCGCAAGGCGACAAAAAAGCCCGTCCGCAAACACGGAACGAGGCTTTTTGACATTTTTTATTACAAGCGTGAACGCAACTCAGCGGTCTTGTCTTCGTATCCTGGCTTACCAAGCAAAGCAAACATATTTGTCTTGTATGCTTCAACACCTGGTTGGTTAAATGGATTGATACCATTCAAGTAACCTGAGATACCAACAGCCAATTCAAAGAAGTAAATCATGTAGCCTAGCGCAAATTCGTTTTGTTGATCCAACTCAACGACCATGTTAGGCACACCGCCGTCAACGTGAGCTAACAAAGTACCATCTGAAGCAGTCTTGTTAACGTATGACATTGTTTCACCTTCAAGGTAGCCCAAGCCATCGTCAGCACCTGAAGCAGGAATTGTAACATCTGAAAGCGGTGTATCAACACGTACTAACGTCTCAAACAAGTTACGACGACCATCTTGGATGTATTGTCCAAATGAATGCAAGTCTGTTGAGAAGTTACCAGTAGCTGGGAAGATTCCCATGCCATCCTTACCTTCTGATTCACCTTGCAATTGCTTCCACCATTCACCAAATTGTTGCAATGTTGGTTCGTAGTTGACAAGCAATTCTGTTGTGTAACCCTTACGGTACAAAATGTTACGGTAAGCTGCATAGGCATACGCATCATTCTTTTTAACATCTGTATCAGTGTAGTCAGCACGGGCTTGGGCAGCACCAGCCATCAATTGATCAATATCATGACCAGCAGCGGCGATTGGCAACAAACCAACAGCTGTCAAAACTGAGAAACGACCACCAACACTGTCAGGCACAACAAATTCTTCGTAACCTTCTTCATCAGCAGTTTGCTTCAATGAACCCTTATGCGCATCAGTAGTAGCATAGATTCGCTTACGTGCTTCTTCCTTGCCATACTTCTTTTCTAGCAATTCCTTAAAGACACGGAAAGCAATGGCTGGTTCTGTCGTTGTTCCTGACTTTGAAATCACATTAATTGAGAAGTCACGGTCCCCAATTAACTTAATTAATGAGTTAACGTATTGTGGTGAAATTGAGTTTCCAGCAAAAACAATTTGTGGCATCTTACGTTGGTCAGCCGGATAAGCTGAATCAAAGTAATCATTCAAAAAGTCATTTGCTGCTCGGGCCCCCAAATATGATCCACCGATTCCGATAACAACCAAAACTTCTGAGTCACTTTGGATTTTCTTTGCAGCTTCCTTGATACGTGCAAATTCATCCTTATCGTAATCAACTGGCAAGTCTAACCAACCAAGGAAGTCAGAACCAGCACCAGTGCCTTGGTGCAATAACTCGTCGGCCTTATCAACCATTGGTTGAATCAAATCTAGTTCTTCATCATTTACAAATGAAGCTAACTTAGACGTATCAAAATTAAGTGTTGTCATAATAAGAAGTACCCCTTTATTTCTTTTGAATGGTATATACCGATTATAGCACGACTTGTTTTATATGAAAACGGTTTCTAATAAAAAAAACAAATTTTTTCAATAAAAAAAGTCCTTGTAAATTAACAAGGACTTTTAAATCATGCTTTATTAGCCGGCAAGTGAGCCAAGGTTGGCAATCACAACCGCACCTACTACGACAAGAACCGTTCCTAAGATGATGTACTTCATCTGATAAGGCGTCTTCTTTTCGTGCAAGATGTAAATACCACCGAATGTTCCAACGATGATACCCAATTGTGACAATGTCGTCGCAGTTGCTTGACCAATTTGTGGGTTAGCAGCTGAGATGAACATCGCAATGTTACCAATTCCCCAAATCAAACCAGTTAGGATATTACGGAAAGTAGCTGGCTTCCACATTGTCTTACCTTCGTGCATAACAAAGATAACAATTAGCAAAGCACCAATAACTTGACCGATTGATTGTGGTCCCACAATCGCAGTCATATAGTGCAAACCACTACCATCAGGCGCATTGTGCAATGAGTTTGAGATGTAACCCACCTTGTTCAACAAGTTAGGGAACACAAAGTACATCATGAAACCAAGTGATGAAATTGTAATCGCGATTAAGCCACCCTTAGGATCATGTTCAGGGTTAACATCCGCCTTAGCATTCTTATCAGGAAGTGATGTGAAAATTGCTCCAGCAACAACAGCTGCAATCGCAATCAAACCGTACAACCACATCTTACCCGTTGTCCATTCACCTAACACTGAAGCAGCCATCAAGGCGTTCAAGGCAATTTGACTAGCTGTTGAAAGTGGGTTACCGACTGAAACACCCAACTTCTTGAAGGCAACGAATTGTCCGGCAGTACCAACCGCCCAGAACAAACCAGAAACAAATCCAACTAACCAGATACGTGGGTTAAAGGCATAATCAGCTCCAGCAGCAGGAATAACATAGAACAACATTGTTGCAAGCCCGAAAATCAACGCTCCCAAAGTCATTCCGATTGTTCCTTGCGCCGCAGTACCACCCATCTTAGTTGTGACGATACCAACTGAGCCCCAAGCAAGCGCTGGGATCAATGCTACAAGCATTAACATAAATAATTTCTCCTTAAAATCTAATTTTATAATTGAACAAGATGTAATCTTATCACAAAGAGAAACCGCTTGCAAACGTTTACAGAAATTTTAATTTGAAATAGATTTAGACAAATTGATCAAAATTTGTAGTCCGAGGCGCCGGTTTTTGTTCCACTAAAATTTCGCCATTTCGAATTGAATAGCGCATATTAGCGCGTTCATTCAATGCGTCATACCAATTATCAGCATCAAACATCAATAAATTAGCAGGCTTCCCTTCAGCTATACCATATTCATCTTCAACTTGCATCACACGTGCTCCGTTATGGGTGATAAATCGGTATGAATTTAGAATTTCAGTATATCCCATCATTTGCGTGGCATGGAGGCCTAAGTGTAGAACATCCAACATATTTCCATTACCCATTGGATACCATGGATCTTTGATATCATCTTCCCCAAAGGCCACGTTCAAACCAGCCGCATCTAATTCCTTTACGCGAGTTAAGCCACGTCGCTTAGGATAAGTATCAAAACGCCCCCCCAGATACATATTGATTAATGGATTTGAAACAAAGTTTAAGTCCGCCATCTGCAATAGCCGCATTAACTTATAAACATAGGCATCATTATATGAACCCATTGCAGTCGTGTGTGAAGCCGTGACCTTTTCCTTTAGTCCAGTTTCGTATGCGACGGTGGCCAACGTTTCTAAGCCGCGTGAAGCCGGATCATCAATTTCATCACAATGAGCATCAATCATCAAACCGTACTTTTGTGCTAAATCACCCACGAAACGAATCGATTCAGCCCCATAGGCTTGTGTAAATTCATAATGCGGAATCGCTCCAAGCGCATCGACCCCCAACTTGGCGGCATTTTCCATTAAGGCCTTACCATTTGGAAACGACAAAATCCCCTCTTGAGGAAAAGCAACCAACTGCAAAGTCATCCAAGGGGCCACATCTTTTCGAACATCTAGCAAAGCGCGCAATGCCACTAAATCAGGATCAGTAACATCCACGTGTGAACGGACAAATTGTAGCCCATGGGATGCTTGTAACTTCAACGCCTCGGTTGCGCGTTGATAAACATCATCATAAGACAATTTTTGCTTCCGTTCGGACCAAATTCGAATCCCATCAAAAAGAGTCCCACTCTCGTTCCATTCCGGATCACCTGCCGTCATTGTTGAGTCCAAATGTACATGTGGATCAACAAATGGTGGGATTACCAAAGCCCCGTTACCTTCAATCACAGTATCATTGTCACTTGGTTGTATATCAGGCGCGATTTGCTTAATCCGTCCATCCTCAATCAAAATATCCTGTAAAGTTTCTGCGTTTTCAATTCTTACCGCTTTAATTAACATCATTTTCCTCACTTCACTAATTTAAATCCGACGTATTCATTACCACGATAGGTCCGCTTACCAAGTCGTCCTTTTGCTGTGAAAGGCTTCTTTTGCTTTGTCGTTGTCTCAAAAGTAATCGTCTTTCCCGCTAACAAGTCGGTAATTTCCTGTTCAGTAAAAGTATGTTCACCCCACGTTTTGGCAAAATGAACCGCTTCACCGTTAAAAGTTCCGGTCACTTGCGGAGCTTTGGGCTTTGCTTTTACCTTGCGCGTTTTAGGGGCCGCTCCTAACTTGGGTACTAACGCTTCTGCATTATGTTGCATCTGTGGCAGATCATGCTCAATCACTTGGGTGACTGATTGCAATAATTGCGACATAGGCATTTGAAAATTTCCAACCTCGTCCATCATGGCAAACAGTCGTCGGGTAATTTTTGGTGATGCAATCCAAGTATTTTCGACCATAATTGCTGAAACATCCCCAGTCTTTGTCGGAGTCAATTTCCCCTTACTTTCAGCCAACATCGCTTTGGCTCCTTGGCTCATTTCGGACAAGGTTGATACCCGAGTAGCACCGGTACCAACTTCTTGCTTTTCCAAATAAGCCATAATCCACTTGGTCGTCGGGGTTTGTGGCTTTGGATTGACACCTTCGGCCAAAAAAGGTTCAGCCATTGGGCCAAGGGGGCCAGCGATTCCAGTCTCTTCATCTTTTTGCGGATTAAAAATTGCTTTAAAATTCAATTGAATTGGTAAATTATAGCTTGTTTTAAAATCAGGATAATCAGCTAACTCAGCTGTCACATGATCATAAATATAATCTTCCGCTAACATCGCTAAGTAATTTTTGGCCAAGGTTCGATAAATTGCTTGTGCTCCAGGTCCAAACTTATCTAACTGTGCTAAATCATTGGGCACTTTAACCCCAGGACGATTTGCTCCGTGACTACCTTGATTTTTCACATGGGTCTTGCGCGGCTCCCGATGCGTTAACAAATGTGCATCAACTCCAACGACGGCCGCGATTTTATCAATCACTGGCAACAATTCATTAAATTGTTCTGGTGTGACATTCCGATCTTCGGTCCTCGGATATGACACATACTGTGCTTCATACATTTTTTGATAAGTACTCAACACTTGTTTTGATGATAAGCCTTGTGGTGCCAACAAAGCAGCCAAACCCGCCAAATCTAATAGTCGTGGTGGCGCCATCCGTTTAGTTGTGTGTTGTTCGTTAACAATCTGACTAGGCTGATAGCTCGCTAAATCTTGTTGCCCCAGCCCTTGCTGTTCAAAACGCCAAGGTACATCGGTTTGTTCCCGTGCCGGTTTACGCAAAAAAACATGTCCAGCTGGATCTTTAAATTTCACTTCATAAAACGTTTTGGGTACGTACGCTTTAATTTTTTGCCATTGTTCATAGATTTTCCAAATAATGACTGACTTTAAGCGCCCTTCGCGCGCCACAACCTTAAAGCCTTTTTCCTTCGCCAACGTTGTCGCAATTCGCGTTAATTGCATCGAGGCAAAATCCCAACGACTGCGACTTTCACCCTTTAAATATGGACCAAATTGCCATTTATCAGCAATTGGTTGCAGTTGTTTCAATGCTTTTTGAATTGATGGTGCAGTTTCATCCATAAAATTGGCTCGATAAACTGCACCACGCCACTTAATCGCATCCAGCGCTTCAAACGCAAGTAAATCCCCTTCACCAGAAGGGTCATTATCAGTCGCAATGACCACCCCATCATAGCCGTTCTGCAGTTCAGCCTTTATTTGATCCAACAGTTGCTTACTCGTTTGCCCCTTACCACGCTGCTTAACATAAGTCCGTTGCCAATTTAAATCACTTAATTGCCATGGCATATCCTTTAGTTTCCAAGATTTATACTGTTTGGCTAACTCTGGTGCTACCATGGCGTCAGGTTCTTTGAAATTCAACAAATGACCACGCAAATTCATAATACGATAGTCAAAATCAGCAAAATGTCCACTCGCACCATGCAAGGCTGTCGCAAAGTTTTTAGCCGCAGATGGCTTCTCGGTCAAAATCAAATATTTAGTCATGCGGCCACCTTAATCACGCAATCGCTCATAAATTGGTAGCAAAGCTGTAATGGTCTGCAAAAGCACATCATCTAATTTTGTCGTACCCATTAAAGTATCATCTCGCATCACATTTAACCCAACTGAAAATTCTGTATGCTTCTTAGCTGCATAGTTTTCAATTGTTTCGGTACTATTGGCCGCATTTAATGGCATCACTGGCTTTTCCATATGATTCGGACTAATAACAAAGTTGTCGGGTAGCCGACGTAGCTCCGGTTGAATCGCTGCTAGTCGCTCTGCCCACATGCTCGTTGCCGCAGCATCTTTCTTTAAGTTCTCCAAACAACTCAAATACAAATAAAGCCGATCATCCCAAAAGCCCAATTCAAAATGTGGCAACATCTTATAGCCACGCTTATTTGGGGCCAAAGCTACCCAGGTATTTTCAGGTGGATAGACTGTACGTCGTAAATGCTTGGCAACATGCGCATACCAAGTTTGTCCATCTTGTTCTAAAACCGGTAAAGCCTGCTGGGCAAAAGTCTCAAATTTAGGATCTAGCTCATTTCGAATCGCCGTCATCCTACCCTCGAGAGTTGGTTCATTGAACACGTCAAAGTCTTTTTCTTCAAACATCCTAACCCTCCGTCATGCTTGCAGTTTGTACTAAATCAACATCTAACGCCGCTGTTTGATCAAGCACTAATAAATTCACTGTTAACTTCGTCTGGTTTTGGTCAGACTGTCCTTGCTTACTCAATGGACCACCAACTTGCAGATGGCATCCTTTTTGGGAGATATCTAAAAAATTAACCTGTTGTTGGTCATCAACAAATAAACCACTCTCTTTTAATGCTTGGTTTAACCGCTGACGCAATTGCTCAATTTGATTCTTAGTCGTTTTAACATCTAAGTAATAATCTAATTGGATTTGGGGATGATTTAATTGTGACACATTCGTAATTGGTTCGTTTGCTAAAGTTGAATTAGGTACAACCTGTAAAGTGCCTGTGGCCGTGCGTAACTTGGTCGAACGGAAGGTAATGTCTTCAACCGTTCCTTGAATGGAAGGTGATTCAACCTTATCACCAATACCAAATGAACGTTCACCAATGATGACTACGCCCCCTAAGAAGTTGCGAATTTGATCTTGAGCTGCCATCGAAATTGCGACCCCAGTTAATCCAGCACCCGCTAAAATACCATTAACGTTAATGTGCCACACTGCCAAAATCACAATTAGCACACAGGCCCACATGACTACTTGCAAAATCGTCGTTAAGAAAGACCTGATAATGGCATTATTTTTAAAAATATTATCTTTTCCAACTTTACTAACACTCATCATAAGGGCCGGAATTAGATGATAAAGTGCCAATCCCACACTAATCGCTAGCGCACTCACTAATAACTCTGCCGCAAAAATAATAAACGGTTGCGGGGCACCTAAGTAACTCAATAATTCGATTCCGCCCCAGGTATAAATGGCCATACCAATTGGCTTCACTAGGTTCGTCAAAATTAATTTAACGTTTTCACTAAAATGTTGCACCTTTAATAGTAAGTGAATGACTAATTTCACCCCAAAATGCGCAATAATCCATAAACCCACTAGCACTGCTACCGTAATACCAACCGTTTGCCAATTGAAGGTATTTTCTAGCCATAAAATTAAATCTTTCGTTTTCATGTGTTTTTCCCCAGCATTTTCGTATTTGTCTTCTCAATTATAGTCAGGATAACCAAAGATTGCCAATTTTAATTGGCCGTGCTAAACTTTGAATCATTAAAGTTAAATCAAACGCCACCGGGCGTATTTGCAAAAATGTCATGATGATACCGTTAGGTCACAGAAGGTATCATAAGTTGGCATTTTTTTATTTGGAGGTTATATTTATGGCATGGTTTGAATTAATTGTCGCAGGATTATTTGAGGTCACTTGGGCCACTGCAATGAAGTTGAGTGATGGCTTTACGAAGTGGCCTTATGTCGCACTTACGATTGTGGGAATGGCTTTGAGCGTATTCTTCTTAGGAATTGCAAGTAAGAGCCTACCACTCAGCACTGCTTACCCTGTTTGGACAGGAATTGGCGCCATTGGCTCAATCATCGCTGGAGTCATTATCTTCGGCGACCGTCTCTCACCCATCACTTGGGTCTTCGTAGTCATGTTATTGATTAGTCTAATCGGTATTAACATCACCCACAGTCACTAACATCACGTTAAGGATTAACGCTGAAGCTTAAAGCTGAAAGGAGCTCCCTATGAATGAACAGAGCATTTTCGATGCGATTAAAGCTGATCCACAAAATGCCAGTTATACCGCTCTCGGTATTGATCCATTGTATTCAGTGCATCCCGAAGCAAAATTATTAATCGTTGGACAGGCCCCAGGGACACGAGCCGAAAAATCGGGCGTTTTCTGGGATGATCCGAGTGGTGATCGTTTACGCGACTGGATGGGCATTTCACGCGAAACATTCTACAATAGCCCCGAAATCGCAATTTTGCCTTTGGATTTTTATTTTCCTGGCAAAGGTAAAAGTGGTGACTTAGCGCCTCGAAAAGGCTTTGCTGATAAATGGCATCCCCAGTTATTAGAACAAATGCCACATTTGGAAACTACCTTATTAATTGGTAGTTATGCTCAAAAGTATTATCTAAAAGATCGACGGTACGCGAACCTAACCGAAACGGTACAGCATTACCAAGAATACTTACCACAATACTTTCCCTTGGTGCATCCGTCACCCCGTAACCAAATTTGGATGAAAAAGAATCCATGGTTTTCAAATGATGTCATTCCTGAGTTAAAAGAAATTGTGCATGCGTTAATTTAATAAAAAAGCTAGTGTCAGCCGACGCTAGCTTTTTTTATGATTCAGATAATAACTTATCTATTTCTTGATCAATTTTTTTAGGACTCGTAATAGGTGCGTAACGGTGTACTAACTCGCCATCACGGTTAATCAAAAACTTAGTATAATTCCACTTAATAGCACCATGGCCACTTAACGCCTTTAAATACTTTAAGACGGGCGTGGTCTCAGGGCCATTCACAGCAACACGCTGCGTCATCGGAAATGTCACCCCATAATGCAACTGACAATAATTTGCGGTTTGCGAATCAGTAGCTAATTCATTTTTAAACTGATTGGAAGGCAAACCAATCACAACCAGGCCCTTTGCGTGATATTTTTCATAAAGCGCTTCTAAATCATTTAATTGTCCTGCTAAACCACATTTACTAGCCGTGTTAACAATTAACAAGACCTTACCACGTAGCTTGTCTAAATCTAAAACTGAGCCATCTAATTCATTGAGTTGATAATCATAAATTGTTGCCACAGTACTACCTCCTGGCTAGCAAACTTTTATGTTGAGATGCACCTGCTAAATATAAGCATTTATCTTAAGTTTGTTTACCACTTGATTATACTGCTTGCCGTATAAAAATAAGCTTAAACGTTTAAAATGATTAACTCATTTATCAATTTTTTTAAAATTTAAAAGGATTAGTGCTTTAATACGAGCTTGAACATGTCCATTAATACCTCACGGTTAATCATAATCAGCATCAATAACAACACAGCTTCCAATAGCTCTAAATAGATAATCCCAAACTGGCTGAATAGTAACCCAATCATCATAAAAATAATAACATGATTAACGATAAAGCTAGCTTTATCTACCAAGATAGGCATAAACCGCTTGGTGTCAAACAACCGAACTACTAACACGATGAAAAATGAGATAGCGCCAGCCAATGAAGCTCCTTGTAACCCCCAGATAGGCACACAAAGGAAACCAAATAGAATGTTCGCTGCTGCCCCAACAATGGTCGTGAGCAACACCCCGGAGGTATTTTTGGCTGCTAAATAAGTTGTCCCTAAAAAACCAGATAAGCTTGAGTAGACCACGGCTAACATCAAGAATGGAATGTAACGCCAAGCCACATAAAATTCTGCAGACACTAAAATATGCATTAATGGTTTTAGAATAAACAAAATTCCGGCCACACAAATAAATTGAAATTTCATAAAGGCATTAAAAGTTTGCGAATAAAACTCCGACGCATCTTCACTTTCATATTCTTCAACCGCTGACATTTGCCAAGCTTGAAAGAAAATTTGGTTAACTACGTTCAACACAGTTGGAAGCTTGCTTGCTACTGCGTACAACCCATTCGCGGCTGCCCCAACATATAACAAAATAAAGTAGCGATCGGCTGAACTGTTGATCCACCAAGAAAAAGCATTGGGAATTAACGGAATGCTATACATTAATAGCTCTCTAATGAGGTGTTTATTCACATAACGGCGTTTAATACGTTGCCAAGCTTGCGTCGCCATTATTAAATAACCACAAACTAAAACATTTGACAAAAAAATTGACACTAAATAACCATCAACGCCTTGTCTCAATACCACCAATAACAAAATATTTGAAGCAGCCGTAATAAATGTCCCCAAAATTCCGGCCATCGCAAACACCTTCACTTTTCCAATCGCTCGAGAAAAATTGGATAAGAGACTCAAAAAAGCACCTGACACCATTAAAGCATAGATATATCCTGAATATTCAATATGGAAGTATGACAATAGCGGTATGATTAAAAGGCCAATTAATGAGCCGAGACAAGTCACTAATACCCCATTTGTAAATATTTGATTTGGATTTTCATCTCGATCCATCACAAAACGGAAAACAGCATCAAAAATACTCAAACTGACGATTGGCAAAAGCAAACTTACAGTCGTTGTAATTAAATCAACTGTCCCAAACTGGGTCCTCGACAAGACATACGTATAGAAGGGAACAAGTAAAAAGCTAATCAGTTTACTACCTAAACTTCCAATTGCAAATATTGCCGAATTCCCTAATAATTTTTTATATCTATTCATTTTCTCAGCCTCGGTACTCTAAACTTCACCTAGTAGAGCTTTTTTTAACCCTAGATAACTTTGTTCGTCAATCTTAGGCGCCGGCTCACCCATGTAATTTTCTAACTGGCTATAATGCTTCAGAATTCCAACTAGTTCTTCAAATGAATAATCATCAGCCAAATAAATATACTCAGTATCTTGTAACCAATCTTGATAAGAGGCTTTCACCTTATGATTTGAATTATCAAAGACAATTGCTGGGGTTCCAGTAATGTAAGCAAAAATCATACCATGCAAACGATCCGTAATCACTAGCTTGGCAGAACTAAATTCGGCCCATTTTTCATTTAAAAGTCGCGCCCGCATCTTATCAGATAGAATATGCACATTGTAATTAATGACCGTATCACTCTGCTTAATATTCAATATATGTTCCTGAAGGTAACCAATCAGAGCATCTTTTTCATTATTCTGAACAACTTCTTTGTCACTTCTTAACACAGTTAAAATTTGATTTCTATTAATATCTGTGCGCCTTTTATCTAAACTCATAACAATATCTGGCACAAGTTCAACACCATGTTTTAGATTAAAATTGTCTTGCATCTTTTTTTGAGAAAGGGTCTCTCTAGCAAGCATATATAAATTATGTGCACCTGAATATATTTTATTCGCAATTTCTTTTCGTTGGTTACCTTCTGAAGTCGCTGTAAAATTATACGACTGTGGAAACGAAATCATCCTATTTTCAACATTTCCAAAAGCCTCAACAATTTGTTCACGATCAATTTCATAATCCAACCATACATCACCCATATTGCCACCGCCATTGATTGCAATAATATCGTCAGAATTAATCTCTTCCTTTACTGCATTAATCGCAGATTTTTGCATTCCTTCAAAAATCTTCACAACTTCATAATCAGGCAATTCTTTTGAAATAAAATCAAGCTCAGCATATGTAATCGCTTGATCGCCTAAATTATTATGTGTAGGCACATCAAATAAATATACACGTGGTTTTGATGACGGCTTTAAATTAAAATGCTTTTTTTGAGAATTAAGCCCAATCTCTTGAACACGCCGATAATAGTTACTGGGTTTGAAATATTTACTAATCATCACTACCTCTACCTATCATTTTCTTTGCAAACTTAACGCATTTTGAATACAAATCATATATATTAAACTTAAATAATAAATATTCGAATTTATATTTATTACGTAAAACATGTAAATCATTTGCTAAAATATGCTGTGTTACGTATTCTTTTATACGTTTCTTTTCTAATTTTGGCAACTTGATTGCCATGTAATACGCTCCAACCAAATTTTTATGAACAAAATTTTGCTTATTTTCATCCGAAAAGGACAAATTTTCTTTTTTTTGAAATTCGTCAACCGCTCTAAGCATATCATCAATATTTTTTTGAGAATGTGTATTAGTTATAGAACCAGATCGATTTCGATAAAAATAACCCACATTATCAATTACCGTAATTTGACCAACCGCATTAACTAACTGATAGGTTGTCGCAATATCTTCATAGTTTCGATTCAACGGGAAAGTTATCTGATTATCGACATAAACAGATTTTTTAACAATATGATCCCATGCATAATTTTCATACTGCATGTTTCTAAAATCATTTAAGCGTTCTAACCATTCATCACTGCTAACACGCTCCACATGTTCAACATTTGCATTTGCTGGATCAAATTGAATATCTTGTGGTTGGTCAAAACGTTCATATCTAAATTGCAAAAAATCAATTTTATTTTCAGTAATTAAGTTAATTTCATTTTTTACGAGATACGGATCAATCAAATCGTCCCCATCAACAAACCACAAATATTCACCACGACTCAATATAATTCCATGATTTCGCACACCGCTCAAACCACTATTTTCCAAATGTAACACCTGAAAATTATCACTTTGACGCAATTGATCTAAAACTATTGGCGTATTGTCCTTTGAACCATCATCCAATAATAGAATTTCTACCTCAGGTAATTTCCGTACTTCCTCTAATTGTTTTAAAAGATCTTTTATCTCATGTTCAATATTATAAATTGCAACGATAATTGAAAGTTTAAATTTATAATTTTCAGACATACTCCCCCCTTATCCTCAAATCACTCACGTAGTCAAATTAACTACAAGTGGTTTTCAATGAGCTTCAAATAGCTATCGGACATCTTTTCAGCAGTAAAATACTGATCAAAGGATGCTTCAATCTTTGGTTTTAATTGAGTAATTGCCTCAGGATGTTGTTGCCAGTAACGCATACTGTCAGCCAATCCCGCTTCAGTCTCAAAAAATTGGACCGCCCCTTGTGGTAAGAACTCGCCAATAAAACGATGGGCTGGTATATCACTTAAAATCAAAGGCTTTCCAGCACTGATCGCTTCGAGCACACTTAACGGCATACCTTCACTCTCTGAAGCACTAATCAACATTTTAAAACTACTAAAAATACGTGACTTATCAGTCGTAAAGCCAGGGAAAGTAGCTGTTAGTCCTTCTGCTTGTTGTTCTACTTGTTTTCGATCTGGACCGTCACCCCAAAAAACAATGGGAGCACCCTCCACCTGGTGTTGCGCCTTAGCAATTGCTACCTGGTGTTTACGATGATTAAACGTGGCTACAACGCCAAACAAATTTTCAGGCTCGATGTCTGTCGTTTGAATTGGCTCAACACCGTTCAAGATTGTGGCCACTTTCTTTTTCCCAACAAATTTACGATGCAATTTTTCCAAAGCTGGATTTAAAGTCACCACAAAATCTAAGTGTCGAAAAGCCCACATTTGTAATAGTGCTAAAATCGTGCCTTTTAACTTACCGTATCCACTTAAATAATCTTCGAAAGGATTATTATGTGAGGTAGAAAGTTTAAAGACTTGACGCTTAGGCTTTAACCGGGTGTTTAATAGGTCCGCCTTAAGCGTATGCGAGAAGATAACATCAACCCGCTCATCTTCAATAAATTGCGTTAAAGCTTGCCTTTGTTGTGAACTGGTTTTGCCTGCTCTCGCATGAATCGGTAACACCTTGACGTCATCCGAAAATGCAAGTTTCTCACCATCAGTATCAAATAAATAACTCACCGTTACTGAATGATGCTTAATCATTTCATCTGCCAACGACCGAACAACAAATCCTGGGCCAGTTGGTTCCAGACTACTTAATAAAAACATGATATGCATAAATTTATGCGATCCCTTCAATCCTCGATTTTATTCTAAATAATGCTGGTAAACCTGTTTCATTGTCTGATCAACTGATTGTTTATCAAATTGCAATAACAACTCTTGATGTGCAGATAACTTCGGTACACGTCCTGTTTGATACGCTTCATTAATTGCCCGTGTAATCTGTTCAACATTCGTGGCATCCACCAATTGACCTAAATCTTCGTCCACCAAGTAGTCCGCCATTCCAGTTCCAGCAGATCCAATCACGTAATTACCATCAACTAAGGATTCTAAGCCAGCAAGACCAAGACCTTCACGTAATGAAGGAAACACGTTCAAGTTTGCTGCATAATGAATATCCGTTAAATCTGTTCGATAACCTAAAAATTGAACCTGATGTTCAATTTTTAATTGCCGAGCTAACTGTTGCAGCATATCAGCATTTGGGCCAATTCCTGCAATCAACAACTTCATTTTAGGGTTAGCTAAACGCGCTAACGCCTCCAAAACTACTTTTTGATTTTTATTATCATTTAACTCACCAATTGTGGTGAGAACATAATCATCCGGTGAAATCCCTAATTCAGCTCGCTTTTGCAAACCACGCGTCTGCTTTTCAGCATCCGAAACTTCTAAAGCATGCCGGACGTCAACGCCAACTCCTGAAATATGTTCAAAATGCTTCGCTTTAAAGTGTTTTTCGGCCAAAGTTGTATCTTTGGAATTGATCGTAATCAAAGTATCCGTCCAGTAACTAAAAAGTTTTTCAACGGGATAAAAGACCCAATTTTTGATTGGACCACCTTTAAAAAATTGAAATCCGTGTGCTGTATAAATCGCTGGAACATGTTGCTGGTGTGCAGAAATACGTCCAAGAATCCCCCCTAACGGTGAGTGTACGTGTACAAAAGCCCACTCTTCTGGATGAATTAAAATTTGGTTCAGTGCTTGAACTGCCGCCCGGTTATCATGATAGTTACCAATACCACGTTCAAAATGGACTTGATGTCTTACTACCCCTTGTTCATCAAGCCAGTTTTCCAATTTTTTAGTTTCATACTGATCCATTGATCCCGCATCAATAAAATCACTTGCCACGTGTACTTCCAAGCCCAAAGCTAGACATATTAAAATATTTCGATGGTTAAATTGCTGTAACATATTAGCTTTCGCGGTTATAAATAACGCTTTTTTCATCTAAATGCCCCCTCGCATTTATTACTTAATGCAACACATATGGGATGATATTTCCATTGTTTCGAGTTAATTGATACGTATATTGCACAAATGACATCCCGAACAAAGCAGCAAAAACAATTATTCTTGCCGGCACCTTTTGCACAACAAAGCGAGCTAATAATGCTGGTAACTCTGAAAAAATAACCACACCAAAAATCATAAAGTACACCATGCTTCTTTGTAGTAAGATAACATTTCCATTAACAATTCCAACAATCGTACCAATTAAAAAAAGAACACTAACTGATATTTGGAAATGTGTCATCTCTTGATTTGTATAATAAAATGCACAAAAATAGATTACTAAGATTAGGAAAAGTAAGATGTTAAAAATGATAATCATCCCACTACCCTGGCTAGCTTGATTCAAATTAGTATCTGCGCCTGATTCACTGCCAGAAGCATAAATATTAAAACCCGGTATAACCTTAATCAATACATTCGAAATCTGTATATATAATGCAGCCACAATCGCCGTTACAACTGAAAGAATCGTAACTCGCACTTTAGTCCATCTCACCTTAGCGACCAATAAATAGACTAAGCCCAATAACGCAGTGGAATGAAATCCTGTCCCTAATAGAATCATAACCAGATACCAAAATGTTCTCTTGTGCATCAGCAACAAGAAACCATTGATAACAAATCCCAACGCAATAAACTGACGTGCCGTGTTCAAACTTGGTAAATAAAAATTCAAACTAATTAAGAAAAAAGTAGCATATAACGGATTAACTGGTAACCAATAGACAAACAACCCCAATAACAAGGCAATCAGTAAGGAATTGGCCACCGTAATCGCATGCGGATCTTGACTAATTAAACGAATCACATCCGAGAAAATATCATAAAGTGGCGATTTTTCAGCGATAATTCTATCAGCCTGCATAAATAGCATTTCATAAGTATGGGTATCTGTACCCACAGTAGTTGCACGCAAAGCCGAAAACAGACCCAAAAAGGCAAAACTTAAGAAGACAAATAATTTTCGACTTTTAAACATTTGATTATTTGTTGCAAGATAAAACAACCCAATCACTGGGAAAAACATAAAATATATTGCCATCTTTGTCTCCTACCAACTAATTACGTGACTTTTTCATTTGACCAATCTGCTTGAAAGGTCTTGCTCCCAAGTATGACAGCCACCCTGCTAATAAAGTTTTCATCCGAATGTGACGATTAAAAATAAAGTGTGAACGATACTTCTGCATCAGTTGCCACAGCTTTTTTTCTTCTTGTTGATATGTTTGGTTGGGTACTGGCATCTGCAAATACAAACTAGAAACAGTACTAAAAGCCCTTGCATATGCATAGCTCAGAGCGTCTGGCCGATACTTTTTTACATATGCGATCATTTCTTCACTCAACTCTGCGCCATCCATTTTTTTTGGCATAAATTGACCAGCACTAATACTATTCTCACGAACCCGATAAGCATAATCTTGATTATCAATAAAGGCTACTTTGTCCGCATGATCAATCAACTTGGTCGTTGTTAAAAAGTCTTCATATAACTTTCCGAATGGATATTGGATATGTTCAAAGAGATTAAAATTATATAGCTTAGCCCAAGCACTTACTTCAAAGCGTTTCTGCGCTAAAATCGTTTTTAATGAATCATCGGCTGATTCAATAACTAGGTTTGACTCATTTTCCGGCCAAGTTACCTCATCAATGTGCTTATTTTCAGCTAAGTTGAAAAAACGTGCGACAACAATGTCTGCATTTGTCGCTTCTTTTGCCGCTATTAAATGGGCTAAATAATCCGGGGTAACTTCATCGTCCCCATCAATAAAATTAATCCATTTACTGGTAACAAATTGCATCCCGTAGTTGCGCGCATCTGCAAGGCCCCCATTAGCCTTATAGTGATAATGCACACGCGAATCATATGTTGCATATTTTTTCGCTAGTTCACCTGAAGCATCAGTTGAACCATCGTCAATCAATAGCAATTCAAAATCTGTATACGTTTGCTGCAAAATTGACTGAATTACTTTATCTATGTATTGTTCTACGTTATAGATCGGAACAACAATCGAAACATGTGCCATTCTAATTCCCCATACATCCTATTTTAACTAATTTTATTATCTTAGATTGCCACTTTTTCACGAAATAAGGTAGCCATTCGGCTCGCCTCTGCCATTAAAAAACACCCCACTCTTCTAATAGCAATACTATAGTTAACTATACCAAACCGCCTACACTTTGCCAAACGTTAATCTTTAATCTCTATACAAAAAAACAGCAGGAACCCCTAATAAATGGGCCTGCTGTTTTAATATTTTTCTTAGTTAAATCTTACCACCAACCGTTAGCTTGACGGAAGGCAACGGCATTTGAAACTGAACCGTAACGTGAGTTAGCGTAGTTAACCATACCTTGTGTTTGTTGAGCAACTGATCCAGTTCCCCAGCTTTCCTTAGTTTGGCCTAATCCACGGTATCCGTTAGCTGATACGGCGTTAGCATTTCCACCTGATTCAGGCATAACAACGGCTTGCCACAAAGCAGCTGATCCACCGTTAGCGATGAATTGGGCATAAGTTGACCCACCAGCGTTTGTTGCTTGCGCTGTATTAGTAGTAGTTGCTTGTTGTGCTGGCGCAGCTTGTTGTTGAACTGGTGCAGTAGTAGTTGTTTGCGCAGCTTGTTGCTTTGGCGCAGCAACTTGGGCTGTTTGTGTTGATGCAACTTGTTGTGTTGCTGCGGGAGCGGCAACAGCGGTGGTTGCTTGAGCTGAACCTTCAGTTTCGATTGTTTCACCAGCATAAATCATGTCTGGGTTTTCGATATTGTTAATTTCTGCCAACTTATCAGTAGTTGTGTTGTAGTTTTGTGCGATAGATGCAAGAGTATCACCTGACTTGATTGTTACTTGATCAGCAGATGCGATTCCAGTTGCACCCAAAAGCCCGGCAGCAGTTGCAGTTGTCATCAAAATAGCTTGTTTAATATTCATGTGATATATCTCCTCTATAAATGTACTTTTTAGAATGTTTATTTTTTATATTTATTAGGTTGCCTTAACAACAATGAATACTATACGGGAATCTAACCTCACTTACATATCAAGGCCATAACGCTTTATGACATTTTTTACAACGACGTAACTTTAAAACGTTTTAAAGCGCTCCTTCACCTGATATATAGCCTTTTTTCTTGTCATAAAAAAAGCGGATTTTTGTTTAAAAAATTTGAATATCGTATAAATTATTTTAAAATATGATATTTTTGCGTTTTATAAGCGCTTTCATTTCAAAAAACGACAAACGTTAAAGTGAACAAAGATATATTTAATTAACTTTCATATAACACTTTTGCCAAATGTGTTCAAAACTTATAAATTTACGTCTTAATTAACCAAAGTTATCCACAAACAGATCGTTAAAATCTCTGATTTTTTCCAATAAAGTAGAGAATTCTTGAAAATATAGACGAAACGCACGAGAATTGTTGCAAATTTACCTCACTTTTTTAAACAACGACACCAAAACTCTTGTTTCGATCGATTAGTCCCCTTTTATTTATCGCTACTCCAAAATGCAATAGGTCCCTTCGATGACTATTTCATCGTTTATATAGTAGAAAACGTGTTTCAAAAACAATAAAAAAACGCTGCCTTATTAGTGTAAGACAACGCTTTTCAGCAATTATTTAGTTATTTGAAGAAAGCTTGGAACAATTCAACATACATATCAATAAATTTGAGGTACATATCCTTTTCCACATATTCATTCGTTTGATGGGCAAGCGTTGGATCACCAGGTCCAAAGGTAACTGAATTGAACCCGGTTGGGTGTTGCTTTAAGAACTTTGAAGCATCTGTTCCACCTGGTACACCAATCATTGGAATATCCTTACCAAGATCTTTCTTCGTAATTTGCTTAATCAAATCAATAATCTTAGCATCTGGGTTACCATCAATGGCAATCACTTGCATCCCTACTTCATCGGAAATCTTTCCCTCAGCTTGCTTATTAAAGTCGGCAATCGTTTGGTCAATGATTTCAAGAACCTTATCATTATCAAATTCTGGAACTGTTCGAACATTCAACAATGCTTCTAACTTATCGGGAATCGTATTTGCTTGCGTACCACCCTTAATCACATCAACATTGTAAACCGCATGTCCCAAAACCTTATTTTCAGCAGTCTTATTGTAATCATCTAAGTTTTGCTTCAATTCTGACCAGAAATCAATAAACTGTTGAATGGCATTGATTCCCATTTTAGGCATTGAACTATGGGCAGCCTTACCTTCAGAGGTAAAGGTAATGTTTAGCTCACCTTTACTTGAGTAGGAATATAAGTAACCACTTGGTTCAGCAATCAACAAAGTATCGACATCATCCATATAACCTTGCTTTTCAAGCTCTTCTGAACCTTGCATCCCAACTTCTTCACCAGCCGTAGCAAGCAAACGGATGGTTCCATTCAATTCAACGTTGGCTTCCTTTAATTCAATCATGGCAATTGCGAGCGCCGCAAGACCACTCTTCATATCTGTTGCACCACGACCATACAACTTACCATCCTTGTCTGTTAGCTCAAATGGATCAGAATCCCAGGCATCTTTATCCACATCAACTGTGTCCATGTGTCCAGAAACTGCAAGCACAGGCTTTCCAGATCCAATCTCAGCTACCAAGTTAGCACGTGTATCGTCATCTGATAGTGGAATAATCTTTGATTCAATATCGTGTTGTTTCAATAAATCCTGTACATATTCAGCAACAGTTTTTTCGTTCCCATTAACTGAATCGATATGTACTAAATCTTGCAAGACCTTCATTTTTTCGTTTTGATCCATGATTATATCCTCCATATGTTCGACTAGATGTATATATTATAGCATATATTGGAATTGCATTATAATTCTGTGGTAAGGCTTTAATGAACTACCGTATTCTATTCCTCAATTGTCTCCGCTCTTTCTAAATTAATAAAAAGAGTAGCGAAATTCTCGCTACTCTTCAAAGCATCTATTCATCATGCGTTTTTGCATACTCCTGCATTTTATAAACTTGTTCTAAATGCATATTCTTTTTATCTGGAGTACCCCTGACGTAGTCTGAACCTACTGTATTAACCACATAGTAATTGACACAATCTAAATCGTCAAACCCGATTTTTAACCAATCAAAATAGTCAAAATTAATATTTACATCAACATCATCCGTTACAGTATAAGTAATTAACATATTTTGAAAAGAACGCATATCATTTTCTGAAAATAATTCCGACATAGAACGTACTTCACCAGATAATTGATCAAAATAATTGGCTAGGTCATTTGAGGCAAAGATATACTGCTCGTTAGCATCAATAAACCAAAATTCAGCTCTAGCAAATTCTCCTGAGACTTGTCCCCAAAAATAAAGCGTCTGATATTCATGACCTTGGGATGCCTTCGATGCAAGTTCATAAATGCTGTCAACATAATCAGTCAATTGTTCATTAAAGTCTTCTAACTCCGCCGGTAGTTGTTCAACCTGGTATTCGTCCTCATTATAGTCAGAACTTGATTCCACTTCACCATTCTCAGCAGCATTTGCTTGCTTAACTTGTTGCCACAATTGTAAATAATTCTGCTTTACCGCTGCAAAGTTGCGCTTTTTCATATCTGAATATGAAGCTCGCCCTAATTGATAAAATTTTGCAGCTAGTGGTTCCCCGTCTTCAATACGATCATCAGCACGCTCTACAAAGGCCTCGGCTTGATCATCTGAATAATCAAAAAATTCTACCAAGCCCACAGCAACCTCATCGTCACGCGAATCCTCATCGATTTCTAAATCATCTGCTAGAAAATCGATTAGCCCAATATAAAAAGCACCTAGGGCTATGCGTTCTTCATAACTATTTGCAAACGAATGCAATTTTAATTCATTCCGAATAGGCTTCCAAAGCTGTTGGTTGTTAATTTTTTCAAAGCGCGCTTCATCAAGATGCCATTGACTGTCACTATAGAACACAACAACGTCATCATATTCCATTAATTCATCCATCAAAGCTTGATAATCACTTTTTACAGGCTCATAATCACGAGCCTGCATTTTTTCAAGAGCTGCATATCCATGCTCGTATATCTTCATATTCATTGGAAAACGATCATCTGAGATATAATCATCAATGTTATCTGCAAATGACGTACTATACGAAAATGAATAGTCAAAATCTTCATACATATTCAGCCGTTCCCAAAACTCATTATATAGAATCTTGTAAGCGGCCCCTTCTTGATCTGCTAAATGTTGGAGCATGCCATAATAATAACCAGCTAATGCTTCTAGACCTTCAGTATCCAAATTGATTTCGTCCAATTTCATAATTTTAAAAATTGGCCGTAGAATAATCCGTTCATCCGCCTCCGCTAAAGCTTTCTTCTGTTTTCTTTTCTCAAACACCATATTCTACCTCCAGCCTTGCCGATTAAAATACCGGCTCTTTAACAATACATTTAAACTAACCGGTTCACCAACTAGTTCGTATAAATACCAAACCGACCATGTGGATATTCACCATGCCACGCCGTGTACAAATATCCATCTAACAAGATTGAGCATAATTCATCATAATAAGGATATTCTTTCAAATCAAAATACGCATCAGTTAAACAAATCATTGCAATCTCTGGAACAACTCGTTGAATCAATTCTTCAGCCAGATCAGGATGCTCATCGGTTAAAGTACCCATTCCAATAGTCAGTGCATTCCCAATTCGTTGCAAATAATCCGTATCTAATTCATCAACCAAGGCATTCCAAGATCCATCTGCCGCATCCATTACTGCACGTCTTTCATTTGTATCAAGGGTTTTAAAGTCAGGCATATCCCATTGCTCAATTAACTTTTGCAACTCAAACATATCAAAATGGGCATATTGGCTAAACCAATCATTATGAATAAATTCGTCTAACAAGTTTTGGTTGAGTTCAGGAACCGCCAAACTATCAGTTTCTTGATTAGACACGAATAATTTTTCGACTGACATATCAATTTTGTCATTATCGTCAGTGTCCTGTGTTGAGTTATCTGCTGTGGCTTTTAGATCTACAACCAGTTGCTTAAAATCCTGTAAGACGGCGTTCATTTGATCTTCTTCGAGATTCTCATACTGGTCATAACCATGATTATAAATATATTCAACTTGATTATTAGTAGTCTCAATAATTTTATTTGCTAAGTTTTCAGCATCTTCCTTTGAATAATCAAATACTTCAACCAAACGCGCTTTAAATTCGCTATTTTTAATGCCATCATTAATCATTTCATTATCGGCTAATGCAGATAATAAACCATAATAATAATTTGCTAAGACTTCCCGACCAAATTCATCAAATGACACCTGATCTAATTCCAATTCATTAAAGATTGGCATCAAAACTTTAAATTCATCCTGCATGGCAAATTTTTGTTGGTCAATTGATTCAGATGTTACTTCAGGCGTTTGTGTTTCATCAACCTGGATGTTTACGGGCTGTTTCTCTTCTTCCTGAACCCTTGGTACATCATCCGATTTGGTCTGTGTTCTTGGAAAAGCTTGTTTTGAATTTTCATTTGAAACAACAGTACTGCGATTAATCGAATCACTATCTGTGGCTGGCTCAATCCGTTGAGCAAAAGTCTTATCAGCATAGTCAAAATTCGAAGGTCGCGCCTCCTCATTGGCAAAATAATCATCTGAATAATCCTTCTCCGTCCAATCATATTCATCATCATAAACACTTGGGAAACAATGCATCACCAAGACTGACAAACGTACAACTGGTACAAATTTCAATAAAATCCACCATGGATTCAATCCAGCATCACGTAATCGCCGTACCCCAGCCGCTAAATTAGCCAACAAGTAAACAACATAACCTAAACCAAAAATAACGATGAAAACTACTGTGATAACTAAATCAGACTGATTTTCATCCTCAACTATATTTAAGGCAATCATTAACAATACAAATGTAACCACAGACGCAGCAAATAATACTAAGATAGCATTAACAATTGATCCTAACCAAAAGTCTTTTCGTCTGGTTCTGTCTGTATAATCAAACATCTTTTGCCAAAATTCAATAACCGCTTCCATACTAAACTCCATTTCCTAAACTATCGTGCATGTTTGCCTTCACGCGAATAAATCTTATCATATGTGCCTGCAATTTTTTCCATTTGCCGCGTCTCCATCCAAACTTGTGCTCGTTCATCTAACGTCATGTTTAAATACTCGAGTCCAACTGTCGTTGCAATATAATAATTCCTTTGTTCCTCATCATCATATCCACGCTCGTCCCAGTCAATATAATCAAAATCCGTATATGGCAAAACCGGATTTCCTTTTTCGAAGCGGATAATCATTTGATTAAATAACGGCGTACCATATGCTTCAAAAATTTCCTTTACTTTTGCAACTTGTCCTATTAATTGTGTACTTAAGGCCTGATCATCACTATCGATAATCTCTAAGTGGCCATCTGCACGATACCAAATAGAGATGTCTATGTACTCTGATGTCAATTTTTCAATCAGCCATACTTCTTGATACTCTCCAGCTGGATTCATTTTTTCCAAAATATCATAAATACCATAAGCATTGTCAACGAGAGATTCAACCAGGTTCTTCGCTTCACCGTCTTTATCATGGCTCTCCTTAACCACAAGATTCTCTGGCGTGTTTGTAACTTTGCGATCCCCATTGACGTTCAAAACAGTCTTGAAATCAGTTAGAGGAGATTTTTGATGAAATTTTTCATCAGAAGGACTCTCTTCAAGAGCATCATTTCGTCCTACATGCGTTTTATCTCCATCAAACTTCACTTTCGATTGAAAATTTTCACTTTGATAAGGCTTCCGCAATCGCGATACCTGTTGATTAGCATCACTAAGCTGATTGTTTTTTCGGGTTTCCTCTACTTTATTTACCTTGCTGGTATTTTTAGGAATGTCTGGGTCTGCTGTGAGGTTTACTTGTTGATTATCAGTTTTCTTTGTTGGGAAAAATAACATGATAAAAACAATAAGTTGCAAGATTGGAAATATCGTTAATAAAACCCACAGAGGATGAAATCCAGCATCACGTAATCGGCGCACTTTAAGCGCAAATGTAGGAATCACAAACATTAATGTGCAAGTCAGCCAGGAAAATATAAGCCAAATTACATAATAACCAGCGCTCCAAAAAAGTTCATTTGATCCATCAATTAAGTAAGGTAACACCCCACACAAAAAAGAAAGTATCAGATAAAGAATGACACTTAATATCGGTCGAATAATATAATAATTACCAATATAGCCAATCCAAAAAGGCGCTCGCTCCGTCTTATCTTCGAAATCAAACGCTTTGTTCCAATAGCTCCATAAAGCTTGCTTCCACATGACAACTCCCCATTTTCTTTTTCAGTCAACTTAGTTTATTAGGTCTGATAACCTGAAAGCAATAGTAAAATCCATATTCTAACCATCTTGTAAGATAGTTTATTCCATTAAATCTTATGTAATGATTCTTAACCCTGAATTGTGACACAAACAACTTCAAGAGATTGCTAGATCACCCAATATATTCGAAATCATAGTTCATTGAAAATCCATCTATCAATCAATTAAATAACAAAAATAAAACTGGTTAAGCTTTATTACGTTGCTCAACCAGTTTCAGGATATTAAAAAATAACGGCAACAATTGCACCAACAGCCATCCCTGATGGAACAGCAATCAACAATGCTTTTTTACCATCTACATTTTTTGACTTCTCTACTACTAACACGACCCCACTGGCCACTTTTGCAACTAAGGCAGGAATCATCGCTTTCTCCTTTAAATTAACATCTCGCATTAACTTTAATTGTACTTAATCAGTATTTGTATATATTGTCCCATATCAACAACTATAGACACAATCTTTATTTTTAATAAGGAACTATACCTTATTATCGATTCCTGTACTTTTATTCCCAACTATCATATCTAACGGCTTATTAAGCTCAACATTGCCTATGGCTCAGTTAAAAACGACCAAAAAAAAACGTCACTCTATAACAGAATGACGTTTTTATATTATGGAGCCGAGGGGAGTCGAACCCCTGTCCTAGCATCTTGCCACTAATACCTCTACGCTCATAGTCATGCGATTTAAAATTCGCAAGCTGCACGCCGCATCACAAGGCGATCAACTTGCTAGATTGATTATCCTTTTCCTGACATCCCCAATCGTAGAACATCAGGCGCAGATTGTTAAATTATAGAACCATCAGCTAACCGACAATCACAGTTAAAGATGATCACGCGTGCTGTTTTTTAGGCAGCGACTGCGTAGTTATTTGAATTTTTTGCAGTTAATTCATCTGAGTGGTTTTAAGGGACACAACCCCTAAGCGCCATACTAGCTCAAACAACACCAGTCGATTCCGTAACGACCCCGTTTAATATCATTCTATTATAGCAGACTTCGGATTTATTAGCATGTTTTGTTAAAATTGTTTGGATAAAAAGATTAAAAACGATTGTTATTTTAATTTAGTTCGTTTATAATCTTTTATTGGTTGCTAAAGCAACTACTAAATAACTAAAACACGAACATTAACGAGGTGTCTCATGCCAGAAGCAAATCTATTCGATTATGAAGATATTCAACTCATTCCCAAAAAATGTGTCTTAAAGAGCCGTAGTGAAGCAAACACTGAAATCACTTTCGGTCCTAAGACCTTTAAATTACCGGTCGTTCCCGCCAATATGCAAACAGTGATTAACGAACCTTTAGCAATTGCACTTGGGCAACAAGGTTATTTTTACGTGATGCACCGTTTTGAACCAGCAATGCGGGCCCAATTTATCCGAGATGCCCATGAAGCTGGTACTTTTGCTTCAATTTCTGTTGGTGTGAAGGATGATGAATATACTTTCATTGATGAATTAGCTGCTGAAGGATTAAATCCTGAATATGTCACAATTGATATCGCCCATGGCTACAGCGATTCTGTAATTGACATGATTCAATATTTGAAATCAAAATTGCCTGATACATTCGTCATTGCCGGTAATGTTGCTACTCCCGATGCCGTGCAAGCCCTTGAATCAGCTGGTGCTGATGCTACCAAAGTTGGCGTTGGTCCTGGAATGGCCTGCATCACAAAACTAAAGACTGGTTTTGGAACTGCTGGTTGGCAATTGGCCGCCATTCAACAATGTGCCGAAGTTGCTACTAAACCGATCGTCGCTGATGGTGGTATTCGTTACAACGGTGACATTGCCAAATCAATTGCTTTCGGGGCTAGCATGGTAATGATTGGCTCACTCTTCGCTGGACATGAAGAAGGTCCTGGGGATGTTATTGAAATGGATGGCGCTAAATATAAAACATACTTTGGCTCAGCCTCACAATTCCAAAAGGGTGAATATCGTAACGTTGAAGGTAAAAAATTAATGGTGCCACTTCGTGGTAGCATCTATGACACCCTTCGTGAAATGCAAGAAGACTTACAATCAGCCATCTCTTACGGTGGTGGCCGTGAATTGCACGATTTGACCAAGGTTGAATCAGTTATCGTTCGTAACACTGTGACGAACGGTGATAATCGTTAATAGCTAAAAAGGATAGAGCAATTGGCTCTATCCTTTTTTATTTAATATATTGTCCAATGGCATCTAAACGCCGACGCAAAGTCTTTCGGTGAACATTTAATCGTTCACTTCGTTTCTGTAACGTCATCTCTGGAAAATCTAAAACATGCTGAAAAATTGGCTGCAATGTTGGATCCAACTGATATTTAATTTGTTCCCATATTTGGGGATGATCATCCTCATAAACCATGTTTTCAATTTCATTCATATCAGCCCACCGATTCTGATGTCGCCAATCACATCGTTGCAAGTCTTTTAAACGCCATAGTAATAAGCGAAACAACTTATTGTTTTTATGTGCTTCTAATTCTGATGTCTCAAGTAAACGATGCCACACAAGCACCCATAGCTCTTGAAAATAATCATCATAGCGCGCATCACTGTACGTCACACCGCCTGCCTTCAAAACTCCACCAATCATTGGTTTAAATTCAATTAAGTCCAAGGAAAATTCCTCCATAGTGCACAAAAAAAGACCTCCAGCGCGAATGGAGGCCTTTTTAAATGCAGATGTCTCAAATAAAATTTTTTATCATTAACTCTACAACATTTTGAATATCTCTATTATAGCCCAATTCAGCTTTAAAAAAAATACCTGATCCATTTTAGCAAGCTTTTATCTTACGCCAAATCCACTGTGATTGTTGGATTGATTGTTTCAGTAATATATTCAGCCTTAATTTGAATAAATTTTGTGCACAAGGGCTCACCGTTACTATAAGCGAGGCAATTAAGCTTTGCCAATTGTCTTAGAGCATCACGCACATCATCACTTGGCAAACCTTCATTAACTTGTTGCAGTTTTAAACTAGCTGTCTTTTTCTGTTCATTCACCAGTGTAATTTTTAAATATGTCATTATTTTGCCTCCCACGCTACGTCTTTCTTAGTTGTCACAATTTGCTTGATCCTTGTCTCAGCCCCTAAGCGCACCCAAACATCACCTAATAACTTTAACTTTTCTAATGAAGTTTCTGGCAACACATAGATTTGTCGCACAATATCTTTACTACCATCTTCTTTACCACCAGTAAAAGTTACTTTAGTCACTGTTTTTGATTCATTCTGCTTTGCCCCAGCTACCTTCATTATCATGTACCATCCTTTTTAGTTTTTCGTACGCGTACACTCTATATACGGATTCCAAATGAAAAATGGGACAAAAAAAAGACACATCTACTTGGATGTGCCTTTTAATTAACTTTTATTTCGCATATTCTGTCGAACGTGACTCACGAATAACTGTTACCTTAATGTGTCCTGGGTAATCAAGTTCTTTTTCAATTTCTTGAGCAATATCATGTGACAAGACTGTTGCTTCCAAATCAGAAATAACTGCTGGTTCAACAATGACTCGCACCTCACGTCCAGCTTGAATGGCAAATGACTTTTCAACACCATTGAAACTGTTAGCAATATCTTCCAATTGCTTTAAGCGTTGTACGTAATTCTCAAGTGATTCAGAACGGGCTCCTGGACGTGCCGCAGAAATTGAATCTGCCGCAGCAACAAGTTCCGCAATCACACTTTCTGGTTCAACATCACCGTGATGTGAAGCAATTGCATTAATTACTTCGGGACGTTCGTGGTACTTCGTTGCGATTTCAACTCCCAACTCCACGTGTGAACCATCAACATCATGATCGACAGCTTTACCAATATCGTGTAGTAATCCTGCGCGCTTAGCAAGCGTAACATCTTCACCTAACTCAGCCGCCAACAGACCAGTTAGTTTTGCAACCTCAATTGAATGGACAAGAACGTTTTGACCGTAACTCGTACGATAATTTAGACGACCAACTGTTTTGACAAGGTCTGGATGCATATTGTGAAGACCAAGGTCGAAGACAGCCTGTTCCCCAACTTCACGAATATGTTCGTCCATTTCCTTACGTGACTTCTCGACCATCTCTTCAATCCGAGCAGGATGAATTCGGCCGTCAGCAATCAACTTCTCCAAAGCATTCTTAGCGATTTCACGACGAATTGGGTCGTAACCACTTAGTACAACTGCTTCTGGCGTATCATCAATAATCACATCAATTCCAGTCACTGTTTCAAGAGCACGGATATTACGACCTTCACGGCCAATAATCCGTCCCTTCATATCATCATTTGGTAAGTTAACCACTGACACTGTTGATTCAGCAACCATATCGGCCGCTGAACGCTGAATCGCATCAACCACCAAACTCTTGGCGCGCTTATCAGCTTCAGCAGATGCTTGGGCATCACTTTCCTTGATCATCACTGCCCGTTCGGCAGTCAAATCATCCTTAGTTTCTGCCAAGATTTGATTCTTAGCATCTTCACGAGAAAGTTGAGCAACTTCAACCAGCTTATCTTCACGAGCATCTAATAAATTATCTGCTCGCTGCATCTTATCATTAACGCTTTGACGTTGCTGATCCAGCTTCTTTTCTTTCTCTGAAATGACTTCTTCACGCTTTTGCAAAGAAGCGTCCTTACGATCCAATACAGATTCACGACTTACCAAACGATCTTCTTGACTCTTAACTTCAGACCGACGGTCTTGGAGTTCTGATTCAATGCGATCTTGGTAACGTTGGCTTTCATCACGAGCTTCAACTAATGCAGACTTTTTAGCTTGTTCTGCATCAACCTTAGCTTGATTCGTAATATCTGTTGCATTTTGGTGTGCTTGGTCCAAACGCTGATTGATTTTCTTATCAGCTAATTTATAACCAACGACAGCACCAATTACGATTGCGACAAGCGACACAAGCATTATTAAAATAATGTTCATCTCATATCTCCCGTCTATTTCACAGGAAGTCCTGATCATAGTTTATTATTGTGCATTGCGCACAACTATTATTCTAGACTTTTCCACAGCTTATGTCAATCTTAAGCAAGCGCGTAAAACACTGAAACTACCTGCTTTCATCGCAATTAAGCTTGATTAAATTTCACAATATAATGAGTCAACATTGTAAGTACCGTCCGGACAAACACAGCCAAAATCGGCACGAAAAGTAATAGCGAGTTTGACAAGTTGATAAAGACTTCTAAACCAGCTGCTAACAAAATGAAAATCAATAAAATGACTTGCCAAATCCAAAGTGTACGATGATCGATTTGACGTAATTTCTTAGACGTTTGGAAAATTTGCTGAATATCGCCTAACTTACCAATTACCAAATCTGTCTGAGGTGAATCATCAATAAAACTAACAATTACATCAGCAGTATAATCTTCTGGATACGCTTGATTGGTAATAAACATTGTTGACTTGTTATTGGCCCAATCTTGTTGCAGGGTTTCTTTATCATCAACCGCCAAGCCACCGTGCACCTCGCCTAAGCTTTGCATAGTTTCTTGCACGCGCATCAATGAACCTTTGGTATCGGCACTAGCAATATTAACTGTGAGCTTTTGTTTAGCGAAGAATTCATCTGTTTCCATTAATGAGCGAATCAGTGGGGCCCCAAATGATACCACACCAACAGCTTTACCTTGGCATACTAATAAACTGACTGAATTCCCTAAAGCAATCAAATCCTTTAACCATTGTCGATTATATTCATAATGGTGATGTAGAGCGTAACTAGCTGAAACTAACTCATACGTCTCTTCATTAATCGTACCACGCACACCCACCGAAGGAATTGTTTCCAAATCTTGTGCTTGAATTGGATAAACCCCATTTTGATGACTATAACTCAGCAAAGCTTCCGCATATAATCCCCAGGCTTCTTGCTCAAGCCCAGCCATAATCGCCAAAATATCTTGATCACTATAATCATCATCTAAGCTATCCACATTATAAACAGTCACGTGGCGACTTGTTAGCACCCCAGTCTTTTCCATCACAACATCTTGCAATTGTCCGACACGGTCCAAGGCTGCTGGATGATGGACTTTCACACGTGTTTCTTCTAATTGCTCAATCGCTTGCGCACGTTTACGAGCCGCAAAAATCAAAGGCCAACGCGGATCAATAATCAATAGCGATGCAGTCGCAACAGCTAATGCAATTTGCCAATCCCACATCATACCAAAGAAAATAAAGCCATAACTTGCAAATAATACACTTAACCATGATAGACGTCGAGTTGAGCGCACCATTGCCGCAGAAGCAGGCGCTTTATGTTCAGCCGTTTGCGCCCAATTCATCGTTAACATCAACAAACCAATCCCCAACATTGTAATTGGTAAAGTGACTGTTTTTAATGAATCAGCATGCATGGGCATGATATAACACCAAATGGTCAGAATAAACCAAGTTGTTTGCCCTAATAATGGAATCCATAGACTAGAATGTCCAGCGGCTCTTTGATGACGCCAAGCTAACCAACCGATTAACCCATCAGCCACAATAATATAGACGCCAGCAGCCGCTAAAAGATACAAAATTAGATTTGCTTGGGCTAAAGCAATCGCAACATCCCAGCCCCAAAGAATTGGCATAAATAAGCCTGAGATAATTGCTAATATAAAGGCAACTGCTGCCAACCATCGATAATGAATTTGTCGCATCTTGCTGACTCCATTTTCTTAATTTATAAAAATAACCGTACCCCACGGTTATGGGATACGGTTATCACTTAAGGAGAATGTGGGATTCGAACCCACGCGCCGGTTTCCCGACCTGACGGTTTTCAAGACCGTTCCCTTCAGCCAGACTTGGGTAATTCTCCATGAATTGCGGGTGCAGGATTTGAACCTACGACCTTCGGGTTATGGGCCCGACGAGCTACCAGACTGCTCCAACCCGCGATAATATAAAAAAGGAGGATGTGGGATTCGAACCCACGCGCCGGTTTCCCGACCTGACGGTTTTCAAGACCGTTCCCTTCAGCCAGACTTGGGTAATCCTCCATAACAGATATTATATTACACGAAGCTTGCTTAATTGTCAAACAATTTATCCCTACTCATATCCTAAACCCTATTCTAACACGTTTTTACGCCATAAAAAAAGCTAGACCAAACTAGTCTAGCTTTTCTTTTCAATTAAATTTTTAAGGTCATTGCATTGATAGCAACAATAATCGTTGACAGTGACATCAAAATAGCCCCGACCATTGGATCTAACTGGAAGCCCCATGGAATTAAGATACCAGCCGCTAGTGGTAAGGCGATGACGTTATAGCCAGCACCCCACCATAGATTTTCAATCATCTTACGGCGTGTATTGCGGGCAAGCTTAATTAAGTTAAGGATATCGCTTGGCTTTGAATTTACTAAGATAACATCAGCTGCGCTAATTGCAACATCTGTTCCTGCGCCAATCGCAACCCCAATCGTGGCTTGTGCAAGGGCTGGAGAATCATTCACACCATCACCAACCATCATGGCACCCGCCTTTTCTTGATAATCCTTTACATACTTAATCTTGTCCTCTGGCTTCATCTCAGCATGCACCTTATTAATGCCTAATTGCTTGGCAACCTTTTGTGCAGCTTGCTGATTATCTCCCGTTAGCATGACTGGTTCAAAGCCCATCTGTTGCAAACTTTGAATGAATTCAGCTGTACCGGCCTTGATGGCATCCCCTTCGGCAAGCATGGCCAATACATTGTCATCATCCAAAACGAAACTAACACTGTAGCCTGCTTCTGCTTGCGCTGTATATGCTGTTTGATCAAAGCGAATTTCGTGTTCATCCAAATACTTGGCATTCACAACCGCAACTGAATGTCCATTAATCTTACCAGTTACACCTGTACCAGGAATATTTTCAAAATCCTCGACCTCTGGAAAATCACTAATTCCAGCATTTTGTGCTGCTTCGACGATACCTAGAGCTAATGGATGCGTACTACCTTTTTCCAAAGCACCAGCCAAACGTAATACATCGTTTTCGGTAACTTGATCATCCAATACCTTAACGTTCTGTACTTTGAAATGGCCTTCCGTCAAGGTACCAGTCTTATCCATTAAGATATATTTCACTTGATTGATTGACTCTAACGCATTTCGATTTTGAATCAATAGCCCATGCTTAGCAGCTAAACCGGTCATTCGCGAGGCAACCAATGGAATTGCCAATCCGAGAGCGTGTGGACAAGCAATAATTAAAACCGTTACCACAATTGGCAAAGCGAAGGTAAAGCCTCGCGCAATTGTCCAGACCACCAAAGCAATGAAAGCAATCCCAGTTGCCGCATAGAACAACCAACCGGCCACCTTATCGGCAAGATTTTCAGCATCTGATTTATGACTTTGCGCATTTGAAACTAAAGCCTGTACTTGTGAAAGATAACCGGAATCGCCAGCCTTTGTCACCTTCATGGTAAAAGATTGATTTTGGTTTTGTGATCCCCCAACGACTTCATCATCTACTTGCTTAGTAACACCTTTTGATTCGCCTGTTAGCAGTGATTCATCTAGTACTGGTGAGCCAGAAAGGATTTTCCCATCTGCAGGAACACGTTCATTTTCCTTAACTAAAACAACATCCCCAGGCTTTAAATCCTTTGGATCAACATCACGAGTTTGCCCATCTTGTTCTTGAATATGCGCTTGCTTAGGTACTAATTGCGCCAAAGCATCTACGGATGAACCAGCTTTCATAACTGTGTTCATTTCAACAATGTGACCAATCAACATGATATCAATTAATGATGCCAGCTCCCAGAAGAAGTCCATCACGTGGGCACTCGGATGAACAGCATTCATAATTGTCGCATATACACTGTAAAAATACGCAACACTGATTCCCAAAGTAATCAGCATCATCATCGCTGGCTTCTTAGCTTCTAATTCTCCCTTAGCTCCGCTAAAGAATGGCTGCCCACCATAAAAGAACAGAATCGTCCCCAAGATGAGCACTAACCAATTTTGTCCGGGCACACCAGTCACCGTAAATGGTAAGTTCATCCCCATCATCGGCGAGAAGATAATAATTGGAATCGTCAGAATAAGGGATACCCAAAGCTTACGCTTCATATTCCCCATATGCATCATATGACCACCGTGCATCATCATATCATCATGATTCATGTGACTCATATCCATGCCACCCATATCCATGTTCATATGATTGTGGTGCATTTGGCTCATATCCATATCCGCATGCTTTTGAGATTGCCCATCCATATGCTCATGATTCATCCCACTCATGTTCATATCATTGTGAGCATCATGCGCCATGCTGTGATGACGCACTGTCCTATTTTCGTGAGACATATCATCGCTCATATCCATATTTTCAGAGTGCATATGCTGCATAGGTTCATCATTTGACTGAGCATCTTCATGAGCCATCTGCATATTCTCGTGCTTCATGCGGCTTGATTCATGCCCATTTTCCATATTCATATCATGAGACATATTTTCATGATCCATGTGTTGTGTATCATCAGCGGGCATGTTCATGTCATCATGCATATGTTGTTTTTCTTCTGCTTTTGTCATTTTGTTTACTCCTTTAAAAATAATTTTGCGTCTCAAAAGTCATCAAAATTATTTACGGAGGCTTATCAGAGGGAGCGCTGCTACTCTCATCAGCAATAGCGACTTCTTCTGCTTCCGTTTCCGGAATGCACGTCACTGTAATTGTCACACACACATTTGACGGTGCTAATGTCTGCGTTGTTCCAGAACAACATCCACATTGACAATTTGTTTGATTTTCCAACACAATGCCCCCTCTCTGATATCTTTATCGCTTTCAATTTACATATTTTAACACATTTCTGACAAAACAAAAAAAGAGGCTATTCAGACGAATAACCTCTTCAATGATGCGGTCGGCGGGAATCGAACCCGCACGGTATTACCTACCACAGGATCCTTAATCCTGCGCGTCTACCAATTCCGCCACGACCGCAACTCATGTCGAAAACTCAACATGAATTATCATAGCAAAATTGATGCTGTTACGCAAGATAACCGACCAGATTTAATTACTTAGTTAGCTTATGTGGCATCAATACTTCAACCGCAACCGGCTTCTTATTTAGCTTGTCAGCTGGCATAAGATCTTCAACAACGGCCTTGCTAGCAACACCCTTGCGCTTTGAATCAACCTTAGTTGCCACTTGCTTACCAAGACCAGTTGCCTTTTGTGAAACAGTTTGTGCTGTATCAACAACAGTGTTTTTTACAGTACCGGCTGTTTGTTTTGTCTTGTCTTTAATTTCATCTTTAGCTTCAGGTTGAGTAAGGTATTCTCCACCTTCTTGCAACTTGCTACCGGCCCAATTGATAATATCACCAGTACCTGCAACGATTTTACCTAATCCTTCTAACAATGACATACCTTTTCCACCTTTCTTCTATCAAATTAGTGTTATTATACCTTAGATTTATAAAAAAAGCTTATGCTTCTTTATCTTCTTGAGGGGCAATCATCGAAAGTTCAATGCGTTGGCGTTGCTTATCAACGCTAACAACCCAAACATCGACAATATCTCCCACCGCAACAACTTGATGTGGATCCCGAATACGACGTTTTGCCAGACGTGAAATATGGACAAGCCCATCTTCATGCACCCCAATATCAACAAAGGCTCCAAAGTCAACTACGTTACGTACTGTTCCCTGTAATTGCATCCCCACCTTTAAATCATCCAAAGTGAGTACATCTGAACGCAGAATGGCACCCGGTTCAGCATCACGTAAATCACGTCCAGGATGCTCAAGTGATTCAACAACATCTTCAAGTGTAGGTAGACCAACATCTAATTGTTGTGCCGTTTGCTTTAGATTCAATTGGTCTAACTTTGATTTAGCCGCTACCCCAGGCTTTGTATTCGTCATTTCCAAAACTGTTTTAGCTAGCTTGTACGACTCTGGATGTACATCTGTATTGTCCAAAATATTCTTGCCATCTGGAATTCTCAAGAATCCAGCCGACTGTTCGAAAGCCTTATTACCTAACTTAGGCACCTTTTTCAACTCAGTTCGACTTGAAAATGGTCCATTTTCATCTCGATAAGTCACAATGTTATGCGCAATTGTATTGTTCAATCCAGCTACATGCACCAACAATTGTGGTGATGCTGTATTCAAATTAACACCAACTTGGTTAACGGCCGTTTCCAGAACCGCGTCCACTTCTTGATTCATTTCTTTTTCTGGCAAATCATGTTGATATTGTCCAACACCAACCGCTTGCGGATCAATTTTAATCAACTCTGCCATTGGGTCTTGAAGACGACGGGCAATCGAAATTGCAGACCGTTGCTCAACCTGTAAGTCAGGAAATTCTTCTCGTGCCAAATCACTCGCCGAATAGACTGAAGCACCAGCTTCATTGACAACAACATACTTTAAGTCAGGTAAATCATTTTTGATAATATCAGCGATAAATTGTTGAGATTCACGACTTGCAGTACCATTTCCAATCGCAACAATTGATACATGATACTTTTTAACTAAATCAATCACCGTCTTCTTAGCACCAACAGGATCATACTTTGATGCTTTATGCGGATAGATAACACTCTTTTCTAAGAACTTACCATTTTCATCCACAACTGCTAGTTTTGATCCGGTACGAATTCCTGGATCGAAACCAAGCACTACGTTTCCCTTCAAAGGAGCTGCCATCAACAAATGATACAAATTTTCTCCGAACACTTTAATGGCTTCACCAGCCGCACGTTCAAAAAGGTTCTTTTTTAGCTCACGCTCAATAGCAGGTCCAATAAAGCGCTTATATGCATCATTAGCAGCTGCAGTCAAAATATCTGCAGCTTCACCAGTATGTTGTCCAACCAACCTGAACTTCAAATAACGTTCAATGGCGTCTTGATCAACACTAATCGCTAAACTTAAGACACCTTCTTTTTCACCACGATGCATCGCTAAGATTTGGTGATTCGCAACTTGTTGAAGTGGTCCATCAAATTCATAATATAACTTATAAACTTGCTGTGGGTCCTTTTCATCAGTACCTCGCTTCAACTTAGCTGTCAAATGGCCGTTCTTTTCTGTATACTTACGAACCCAGTCACGAATTCCTGCATTTTCTCCAATGACTTCGGCAAAAATTTCATGGACACCATCACGTACGTCCTTTTCATTAGTTAACCCTTTTTCAGGATTAATGAATGTTGTAATTTTATCTGAAAGCCCATCAGCTGGGAACATTTGTACGATTTTAGCCAGTGGCATTAAGCCAGCTTCTTTAGCAATTGTTGCCTTGGTCCGGCGCTTTTGCTTATATGGTAAATAAATATCTTCTACAGCTTGTAAATTTTCAGCTGAAGCAAGTGCCTTTTCAAGCGTAGGTGTCCAAGCGTTTTGTTCTTTGATTGCCTTTTCAACTGTAGCTTTTCGCGCATTCAAATCTTCAAATTTTTTAGCCATGGTTTGGATATCGCGAATTTGTACTTCATCCAAGTTACCTGTAGCTTCTTTACGATAACGTGCAATAAATGGGACTGTATTACCGTCTGCTAAAAGTTCTTGAACTGCATCCACTTTTTTCTGCGGAATATCCAATGTTTGTGCGACCTTACTGTTTAATTCGTTTGTCATTTTTACTGCCTTATCCAAACTACATTGCTGACATCATCACACGACGAATTTGAGCACCAAATTTTGTAATCAAATCATTTTGCTTTTCTTCTGAATCACGGAAAGCATCTAAATCAACGGCTTGCTTATCAACATCAAGTGAGTCAGCCATTTCTTTTGTTGCATCCGCATAATCTTGATAGATTTGTGCCAAAGTCTTGTGCATCCCCAAGATACGAGCTGGCGCCTTCAATTCATGTAACTTTTTAGCAGCATCTTGATAAACGTCAACGGCATCCTCAAAGGCTGCTGCAATATCTTGAAATTCTGCCTTATCTAAGTCAGATAATTTTTCAGCCTTTAATGCCTCATCGAGTTTTTCGAAAAAAGGAGAAGTCTTTTCACCGGTTTCTTCAGTTAATTGTGCAATATCCCCAATCATCATTGCATATTGTTGTGGGCTTACAAATGATTTTTTCATGATTAATACTCCTTTTAGATCTTTTCATTATTATACCTTACTTAACTTCGCTTATGCTGACCTAAATAAAGACAAAATTTTCCAAACAAAATACAAATAAAGAGGCATCTTCAATTTTTAAAGATGCCCCTTTACTAAAATAGATATTTAATTATCAGTGTCCAACAAAGCGTATTGCCCATCCTTACGCTTGTACACTACTGCTGGTAATTCATTTTCAGCATTCAAGAAAATGAAGAAATCATGTCCCAAAAGCTCCATCTGCAAGACTGCCTCTTGTGGGTCCATTGGTTTCAACTCAACTGTCTTCTTACGAACAATTGGTAGTTCATCAGTATTTTCAGCCTGATCGACATCGCTCTCGACTTCATTCAAGTCTGGAATACCTTGCTTACGTAATTTACGATTGATTTTAGTCTTATACTTCTTAATCTGGCGCTCTAACTTGTCAACAACCATATCAATAGCTGCATATAAATCATCTTCAGTATCTTCGGCACGAAGCACCAACTCTGGTAGCTGGACTGTTACCTCAGCTTGGTAAGTTCGATCACTTTTATGACCACCTAACTTTACGCGTACCGGATAGCTTTCAGCATCATCCAAATACTTTTCAAGTCGTGCCATTCGCTTTTCAACATATGCTTGAATGGCCTCGGTCACGTCAAAATTTAAACCACGAATCTGATAATCTAACATAGTGTCGCTCCAATCTATACCCGTAGGTATGACAAAGTTTAAACTCAACCAAATTATATTTGGTATGTTTATTTTACCATGTTTACCAGTTTTATTAAACTTCCCTCATAAAACCTGAACGAGCTAGCGTCACCGAATTGAGCTGCGTAAATCCCACCTGTCGTAGCGTATTATATGCATGTCTCAACGTTCTTCCCGTCGTATAGACGTCATCCACTAAACAAATTTTTGTTTCCAAACTGACTGATACTTGTGAATCAATCCTAAACGGGTTACTGGTATCCAGTCTCTCTAGTTTCGTCTTTTTACTTTGCGGTTCTGCAAAAATTGCCTTGGTTAGAAGGCGCGTAAAATTAGTCCCAAGGATGCCTTCAACTTGGTTATATCCCCTCTGTTGGTACGTAATTTCATGAACAGGAATTGGTACAACAATCTCTGCCTTCTGTTGATAAATTTTATGCCAAATTGCTCTTCGAAAAAGCTTTGATAAATGGTAGCCACCTTGAAATTTATATCGTGTTAAATAATTTTGCATTATCTCGTTATACATAAAAACAGCAATATTATTAGTTCTAAAGCCAAGATATTTTTGCCATGTTAAACACTCCAAACATGTTCGTTGTGCCTTTGCAACTTTTCCACCACAATCACTACAGCAAAGTTGTTTAAATGTCTTAAACTGTCGCATACACTTTTCACAAACAATTCGATTTTGAAATATTAGTTGACCTTTAAATATTTCACTAAATGGTATTTCTTCATCACATAGTTGACAAAAATCTATTCCTATTAATGTCATCGATCGTTTTTACAATCCTTTGCATTTGCTTTGTAAGTTCTTGACAATAAATGATTAAGTTTCCATCTGGGTATTGTGGATCTCTACCACTTCTGCCCGCTATTTGTAACAGGGTCTCATCCGTATACTTTCCATCTTCAACACCTAAAATGCACACCTGGACATTAGGTATAGTCAAACCTCTTTCCAAAATAATGGTGGTACATACAACATCAATTGTCCCTACTTTAAAAGCTTCAACTAATTTTCTCCTCTGCCCATGCTTAGATGAGATAATAACGATGTTCAATCCCAGCTTCCAATGTTCTAATAGTTCTTTTAAACGTGCTAAGTCAGTAATAACCGGTACAAATATCAGCCAGGGAGCCTTTTTCTGTGATAATTTATGTTTTAAATCTAAAGGAAGTCTTTTTTTCCAATGAAGCAATATTAAATTCAATTTGAAATTTGGTAAATCTTGTCCATGAAATCGCTTCAATACCGTGTGAACTTGCAACTGCTTTCGTTCCATCAATTTTTTTAAATCTTGGCTCAAGGTCGCCGTCATGTATATCATCACACTTTGATCACTTCTGGCTTGAGCTAGTGCATACCACAATGATGAATCACCAGATAAGGGAAACGCATCTGCCTCATCAACTACTATTAAATCAAACGCATGATAAAATTTATACATTTGATGCACGGAAGCGAAGGTTATCTGTTGATACTGAAAAGTATCCTTAATTTCGCCATGTAACATCGTAAAACTAACATCATAATATTTCATAATGCGTGCTGCAATTTCTTGCACAACATCGATTCTTGGTGAAAGATATGCGATGCGAAATTTTTTATTAATACAGTATGTCAAACTTGAATATAGCATTTCTGTTTTACCAGCGCCTGTTACTGCAAATATTAATTGATCTTGTTTAGCTTTGATGCCCTCTAATAAGTCCTCTGATAGTTTTGATTGTTCAGTAGTAAGTTTACCTGACCAAGTACATTGAACCTGCTCAGCGTCAAATTTATGCGGTTCAGATACTCCATATAAATAATGCTGTTCTGTTAGTCTGCCATATTTAGCACAATGCCAACAGTAGCTTAGACCACTTGGTAAACGCCAGCTATCTTTAATGTTAACTGCACACCTTTGGCAAAAACCATTTCTAATGGCAGGCATTGCCACACCAGTGATACTATTGTTATCTAATGTTGCTTCTAAACGTCCATATTTTTCCAAATTGATGGTTCCTTTAGATATAGACGTCAAATTTATTTTAAGACACAAAAAAAGCCGTCATTACTGACGACTTTCTAGTTCGCATTGCGACGTCCTATCCTCGCAGGAAGAGATCCTCCAACTACTTTCGGCGCTATTGAGCTTAACTTCTGTGTTCGGTATGGGAACAGGTGTG
>NZ_JAFBEO010000006.1 GCF_016908785.1 Weissella uvarum | reverse complement strand
CCTGGTTCAGAAGCATTGCCAGAGTCTAATACAACGCCAGAATCAAACCCTGGTTCAGAAGCATTGCCAGAGTCTAATACAACGCCAGAGTCAAATCCTGGTTCAGAAGCATTGCCAGAGTCTAATACAACGCCAGAATCAAACCCTGGTTCAGAAGCATTGCCAGAGTCTAATACAACGCCAGAGTCAAATCCTGGTTCAGAAGCATTGCCAGAGTCTAATACAACGCCAGAATCAAACCCTGGTTCAGAAGCATTGCCAGAGTCTAATACAACGCCAGAGTCAAATCCTGGTTCAGAAGCATTGCCAGAGTCTAATACAACGCCAGAATCAAACCCTGGTTCAGAAGCATTGCCAGAGTCTAATACAACGCCAGAGTCAAACCCTGGTTCAGAAGCATTGCCAGAGTCTAATACAACGCCAGAGTCAAATCCTGGTTCAGAAGCATTGCCAGAATCAAATACGACACCAGAGTCAAACCCTGGTTCAGAAGCATTGCCAGAGTCTAATACAACGCCAGAGTCAAATGCAGGTTCAACTGCATTGCCAGAATCAAATACAACACCAGAGTCAAACCCTGGTTCAGAAGCATTGCCAGAGTCTAACACAACGCCAGAATCAAACCCTGGTTCTGAGAACCAAGGTAATGTACAATTAACAGAAGAAGAGGCCTTGTCTGCAATTGAGACATCATTTAATACGCAATTGAATGAATACCGTAAGTCATTGAATGCACCTGCTTTATCAGTGGATAAGGATATGTCTATTGTTGCCCAAGATCGTGCAAATCGTGCTGCAAACGGCCAGATTTTGGTTGAGAGTGGTGCCCATAAGGACTATGTTTCAGATATCGATGAGCAACTAAAGAAGTCAGGATTGGAATCTGTGAAGCCACAAGAAAATATGCTTGTAATTCCTATCAAGATTGATGATGTACGTAGTGGTCGTGTATCTATCGAATCAGCTGCAAAAAAAATCTTAGAGCAATTCAAGCGTTCTGCTGGTCACGATAAAATCCAAACTGACCGTAAGATGATTAATGTTGGTACAGGTGTTGCCGTAATGAAGTCTCAAGGATTTAACGGTAGCCTTGTGGTTTATGTAGACTTTAACGGTGGTGTCCAAGAGTACTTAGATTTTTAAAGGAAGTAACTTATATGTCTAATGTTTCGTTTGTATACGTAATAAAGAAATCAGATTTAGCTAAGCAACGGTTTAGTAATGTTAAGCCGATGACTAAAGAAGCAGCGCTTAAAAGCATTGATGAAATGTACCGTATGGCTTTACAAAGAAAACAAAATTAATGGCCACATGGTCACGAGAGGGCATTTGTAAATCGCAAATGCTCTTTTATTTTTGAGATGTTTCTGTAGTTAATATTATAGTATTAAACACAGAAAGGTGTTATAATTAAGGTGAAGAGTAAAAATTTAGATTTGGAGCTATGCACGTGATATATCATAAATTGGATGAGGTTGTTGGTGTTTATGCGACTTCTACGGCTCAAGGCACAACACCAAAGTTTAAAGGCCAGATAATTAAGATTATTCCTGAGTCAGAGTGGCTTAATAAGTACGTCCCTGAATATTTAATCCAGGATTTGAACTCTGATGAAGTTTATCGCATTGGCCAGAATGATATTGATAGATCTGGCTATCTATTAAATGAAATAACAGTTCCTGAGCAAGCTAAAACGCGTAAGAGACAATCAGTTAATGAAGATACAACTTCTGCTAAAAGCACCCGGGATGGACATAGTAAGCCTTCTGTGGACGTTGTAGAGAAACATACCAGCGATGATAGTTCTTTGACTGATAAGAAACAGCCTATTTGGGAAGACCTATCCTTGTTTTAATTTAAAATGGTGAATAATATGACACAAAAACCTGAGTTTAAAGTTGATTTAGCAAAGGCACAGACTGCCACTACTACTGATACTGTAGAAAAGAAATTGGAAGAAGTACACTTTCCAGACTTCATTAATGAGTATTTTGAGACAAATCTAGCCCCTTCTACAAAAAAGACACGAATATATGCGATTAAGGATTTTCTGGATTGGTTGCTTAATAATTCTATTATTAACAAAAGCCGTATCCAGGATATTACATTAGAAGATTTTGGCCAGATTAGTACCCAGGATATTGAAGAATACTGGGGCTTTCTATTGGATGAGCCTAAAGAAAGCAAGCACAATGACCAAATTCTGGCCGCTATGAAAGCAACTAAGGATAAAAGCCGCCTGGTTACTTTGGAATCACAGTTAGAGAAGCGTTCACAGGGATATGTTACTACCCAATTGAATGCTAATCGTGCATTATTCACCTATCTCAAAAAAGTTGCATTGAAGAAAGGCGGAGATTCTAGATACAGTGCGTTTAAAATATCGCCCTGGGAAGGTGCTGAAGCACCTGTCTATCAACAAAGAGAAAATGTGGCCACTAAGCGTGCACGAATTATGGATCAGATGTACACCAAGAGAGAGTCTTTGGATTTATTTAATTTTATGCGGAACGGCTATTTAGATACCATAGACACAAAGACCAGGAACGGTAATGATAATCTTGCCTATCAAAAGCATATGCTTAATCTGGAAAGGAATATTGCTTTGTTTGCCCTACTGGAATTTTCAGGTATGAGAATTTCTGAGGCGCTTTCTATTAGTGTAGATCAAGTTGATTTGGATGATTTGGTGATTAAGAATGTACAGCGTAAGGAAAACGTGCGAACAGATGTGAATATTCAGGCCTCAGCTGTTGGTTACTTAAAGGACTACCTGGATGTAAGACGTGAGAAGTATCTTGATGCTAAGTATGAGGGTTATGATGATCCGTTTGTTTATAATGCTTTGTTCTTGAGTATTTACCAGGGACGTGTTCGTCCGCTTACAGCCAATGGAGCTAGAACTATTATTCATAAGTATAGCTCTGCGTTTGGTAAAGCAACTAGTCCTCACAAGTTCAGGCACTCATTCACAACGGGATTGCTTGATGTTGGAGCGTCAGTCACTGAAATACAACAAGCTTTGGGTCAGACAACTAGTTCTGCTACGGAAGTCTATATGCATTCAAGTGATGAAGAGCAAAGACGTTTGTTAGATGCTGCGGATAAATTAGAATAGAGAACATGGCCACTTTGGTGGCCATTTTTTTTATCAAAGATGAAGCGCAAACATTAGTGTTCATTTTATTTATTATACCGTAAACGCCAACCTACTCTTAGCAGTTATGGTGAATATGTGTTTTGGGCATTTAATCAAACAGATACCATTATTCACAGTTAGGTTTAACCTAACTTTAGAAAATGCAGACGTATATAACTGTGTAGTTTCTTACTAAAATGCCTATTTATAGCCTTTTTTGGGAAAAGTATCTGTAATTAATATACATATATTAATTACAGATACTTTAAAAAGCCTAAACCAATGAACCGCTGGTTTTTAAAATTTGATATTTACGGTATACTGGATAAAATGAACGTTTTCTGGAGGTGTTATCATTAAACTTAAAGACAAAGTCACAGACGATGAAAAATTTGCTATTCTACAAGATAGTTCTACCAGATCACCTGAAGTGCCTATTATTCATGATGCGGTGTTAGAATTTCAAACATTTCTCAAAGACCAACGTAAATCTGATGTCAGCCTAGAAGACCTATCCAGGTTGACTAATCTTTCAATGGACTCTATAAGTCAGTACACATCTGACAAAATCACTAGAACAACTTGGGCTATGGCTGCAAAACAGTCCAGGTTTGTCGCTAGTATTTCGGATGGATTAAAACAACAGCGAATAAACCAAGCAGTTGCAAATGTGCAAACTGAAATTGAATTCTTCCTAACATCACCTCTGACTAATTATTCCCTTGCGCTTGAATTTGGCTTTTCTGAATTAAGAATTAGCACCCTTGCTATAACAAATGTAAAGCGACGTCATAATACTGATCCATCCGATAACAGTATTTGGAGCCTAAATTATAAGAAAGTATTACTACTTTTTAACCTATTACAACATGATCGGCGTTTCGTTCAGTATAATCAAATGTTCCAAGACGCTAATAAACTAATTGAAGCACGGCCGAATGGAAAATTTGAATTTGTTAGAGCATTTTTCAATAGTTTTCCGGCCGGTTTTTCTCTAAGAGAAATCGCTAGAAATACAGGAATATCGCTAGGTACTCTTTCTAAATTTAAAAATAGAAGCGAATTTGATTGGGATAATTACAACATATCTCAAGTGAATATGGTAAGAATGTATCAACAGATAAAAAAAGATGCTAAATAATAAAAGCCCCCATAACTATTAGACATTTTGTCTATAGTTATGGGGGTTTATTTCAGACTTCACTTAAAGATCCTTTAGCATGCACTGTCCAATTTGAGAAACTGATAATAGCATATCTCTCAAATCCTAAGAATGAATCTATATCTTCCTGAGATAGTTTATATTCTCTTACTGAGAACAAATGATTTGATAGCAGTATAAAGTTTTTAGGTTCATATTCATCGCCCAATACTAATTTACCTTCAACCATGTCTAATCGCATATCCTTGATGTGACTTTTTAAGACCTCTAGTGTTTTCATCGCTAGTTTATGATTGCATAGATTTGTATAACCAGCTTGAAAAAGCAGCGTATAGTCACCTATCTGGCCGATAAAAAAAATCAAGACATCATCATTATCTAACATATTTTAAATAACTACTTTTTTGAATTATACAGAATTACGACTTGAATTCGATACTCTTGATTGAACCGATCTTCTGTATTATCGCCAACATAATAAACTAATTCGCCAACACCGTAGTATTTACCTGGCACACCACCTGCTGAGTCGGGTGATCGAAATTTATCTGGTGCAATCAACTTAATATTCTTAGCACCTGAGATTTTAAAATCTGTTGGTAATTGTAGTTCCTTTCCGAAATTTTTACTATCAGGGGTACCGTTGTATTCAAATTGAACAACTTGTTTTCCACTGCTTAAGCTTTCAGGCTTAAGTTCATTAACTGTAATAGATTTAATTATACCAGCTGAATCTGATTCAGTATATAATCCTTCCGGTACTTGTGTGGTTCCACCCTGGTTGGCACCGTTATCTGGGGTTGGTGGTGGTGTTGTCGTTCCACCGCCCTGGTTACCACCATTATCCGGGTTTGTTGGCGGTGTTGTCGTTCCACCACCTTGGTTACCACCATTGTCCGGGGTTGTTGGCGGTGTTGTCGTTCCACCACCTTGGTTACCACCATTGTCCGGGGTTGTTGGCGGTGTTGTCGTTCCACCGCCCTGGTTACCACCATTATCCGGGGTTGTTGGTGGTGTTGTCGTTCCTCCACCTTGGTTTCCACCATTGTCCGGGGTTGTTGGTGGTGTTGTCGTTCCTCCACCTTGGTTTCCACCATTGTCCGGGGTTGTTGGTGGTGTTGTCGTTCCACCACCTTGGTTTCCACCATTGTCCGGGGTTGTTGGTGGTGTTGTCGTTCCTCCACCTTGGTTTCCACCATTGTCCGGGGTTGTTGGTGGTGTTGTCGTTCCACCACCTTGGTTTCCACCATTGTCCGGGGTTGTTGGCGGTGTTGTCGTTCCACCACCTTGGTTACCACCATTGTCCGGGGTTGTTGGCGGTGTTGTCGTTCCTCCACCTTGGTTACCACCATTGTCCGGGGTTGTTGGCGGTGTCGTTGTACCTCCGCCCTGGTTTCCACCATTATCCGGGATTGTTGGCGGTGTCGTTGTACCTCCGCCCTGGTTTCCACCCTTATCTGGGGTTGTTGGTGGTGTTGTCGTTCCTCCACCTTGGTTACCACCATTATCCGGGATTGTTGGCGGTGTCGTTGTACCTCCGCCCTGGTTTCCTCCGTTTGGAACTGATGGAACTGTATTATCGCCTTTATTTTGATTTACATTATTATCAGGTTTTACCAATGGCGTAACAGTTTTATTCTCGTTGGATCCACCTGTCTTAACTTTTGGCCTTGAGTTTTCTTTGTTTACAATTGGCTTGATTGTTACATTATTACCTCTCGTCTTACCTGAATCCATATTAACACTTGGCATACCGGTACTTTGTCCTGATAAACGTGTCTCAGAGCCATTAGTATTACCTTTTGAAGTTTCTTCATCTTTCAGTTTAGCAAGAACATTATCAGCATCTTTACTGGTATCCATATCCTTGTCGTTTGAACCTAATAAATCAGACAAGGTTGATTCTGAACTATTATCGCCTGTCAAACGTGATAACGTCTTATCCTTATCCTTAGTATTTCCATTTATTAAACGTTCCAAATCATTTTTCTTCTTTGGTTTACCGTTCAAATCATATTCATCTGTGACCTTAGAAGATGCCTTACTTGCATCACTATTTTTATTAGATTGCTCTTTTTCTGTAGCGTTTGCCTGATAAAGGCCGACACCCGTTAATAAAGTAGCTCCACCACCCAAAGCAGCAAATTTTTGTTTAGGTGTTGCGTTATCAAAATACTTCTTAACGTTTAAAGAATTACTACCTAGAACTCGTTTCTTTTTAACCATTTTTTCTTACCTCATTTAATATCTTGTCTTGCTGTTTAATTGCTCGATCTAATTTATTCCGGTCTTTCTTTGATAAGTCTTTTTCTTTTAAAGCCTTCTTATATTCGCTATTTTTATCGCTAATTTTTTTAAGCTCTATAGCTTTATCTTTTAGATCATTATCTTTAGCCATCTCCGCATACTTTTCAGAATTATCAAAGTCGCCATCAACTAAGCACGAATAAGATGCCATTTGCGCATGTAATCCATTCATACGTGGAAAATTTTGATTTTTCAATACCTGGTATGCATCAGAATAATTTTTATCAAGAAAATCTCGGTCAAACTCAATCGTATCGGCCGTGTCGAACTCCTTTTTACCCAAAATCGATTTTATCTTCTCGGGTGATAAATCAGCATCGCTTAAAACCTGTGTTTCGGTCTTATTCACATTTTTAGGATACTTATCCGCTGCTTTTTCGTATTCTTTCTTCTCCATCAAAGAGTCATACGATGGTTTAACATTTTCACTAACTGCTTGTGTAACGGTTGGCCAAGATGTAAACAAAGCGAACATTAATATGACGGGCACCAGAATCAGCGCCCCTTTTAATAATTTTTTTACATCAAAGCGCATAAGAGAATGATGGCCAGAATTTTGTTTTTCATAAACGTTAGATACTGGTATCAATTCTCTAGTTTTTTCTTTCTTGAGCTTAGATTCTTTGACGACTGCAACTTTTTTCTTTTTAGGTACAGGTGTAAATGGTTTTGGTTCCTGTTCTTTTGCGCTCGATACAGTTGCTCGTTTTACATCAACCCGTTTTGGTGTTTTAGTTTGATCTCTATCTTGAGTTTGTTTGTTACCAGTACTGGTTTTTACTACCTTAGTTTTTTTGTTAACAATAGGTTTTTCCAAAGGTATTTCTGGTGCTGGATCATTTGGTATTTCTGGTGGGATTGAATTATTCAATTGTTGTCTGGGCGGATATTTTTGCCTCAATGCATTCACATTTTTATTATTAGCTGGTTCGCTCAATTGAATCAGCATATCCTTAATTGGCAATCCTTCTCCCATTTGCTGTACAAAAATATCTTTGACACCCAAATACACTAAGTTAGTCAATATTTCTGAATTCAAAGTTGTGCCATAAATAATGATTGCAAATCTAACATCGTCTACACTATGCAGCATAATGGATTGAATTGTGCTGATTATGTCATTTGCATTATCCTTAGCGCTATTTAATAAGTGATCAAATTGCATAAGAACAACGCCTGGATTCTGTTGAAGAACAGCCCTTTTAAGATTATTTGCATTATCAATGGTATTACAAACTACTAAATTTCCAGGAACCATATCTATAGCACTTTGAATGTTATCAGCCATGCCTTCATTCATAGCTAATAACAGGGATACTTCATTTCCCAATGCTCTCACCTCTATTCTGCAATAAACTTAATTCTCTTATAGGTTGTGTTTTGTTTGCCTATAAAATCCCCTAGGAATTTTCCAAGGTTTGCTTGTACATATTCTTCAAGATATGCATCAACACGTACCTTGTTTAACCTTAGTTGGCCTGAGAAATATAAAACAAGTTCATTATCACTAGCGTTATCTTCTGTTACTGATTCCATAGTTTGATGCGTTAATTTCCATCCATTATTACGTTCACTATTTGCAGTGATTGTTAATGTACCTATAGTGTTCAAAGTAACATCTGACGTATAACTCACTACAGACTCATATAACGTTACTATCTGAATATCATGATCAAAATAAATGGTCTTTCCCATTATTTGCGTTCCAATTGGGAAGAAACTTTCGGGAAACTCTTTACCAATAAAGTACTCACTATCATTGCTTTTTGGTGTATAGTACTTTTCCCGTATATAAGATGCACCTGTATACAACCCTAACTTCAACATAGGTTCAATAATGTGCTTTTTAGCATCTTTAATTGACTTATCAAAATATCTGCTCTCATGGAAAGCGCTAATTAAATTATCTGTTCTACTGTTTTTAGTCCAATTATCAAAGACTTGTTTATCTGAGGCTTGATTGAGTAAGAACTGTGGATAATAAATTGGAAATTGTTCTTTTGCTGACAAAATTATCAAAGCAGGATTATTTTCACCATTATAAATCTGATAAAGGTTCGTCAAACCAACACTAATTCCTTTAGCATAAACTGAATAAGCAGCTTGTAACATAAGTTTGTTCATCTCATCTGAGCAAATGAAATCCGTAATATTTTGCAGTACTTCTGATTCCAAATCATCATCATTTGAATTGCTTTCAACTAGATGATCAATAAGAGTAATTCTAGCTGTTTGTAGATATAGTCGGAATTTATGAAATTCAGGTGATTGGGGATTGTTTATATTTTTCCAAATGCTATCTATTTCGTTTGCTAATTCAGTCGGTGTGACTGTGGGGATTTGCAACTTCATCTAATCACTTCCTTAGTCTATTAATAATGTTTTATATTCTTCTTGGAATGGGTATACCATTTCTTTAAATGCTAATCGGTCAACCCAAGTAGGCTTATCGTATACTGCATCCTCCATAACTTTAGCTGAAGGATATTTTGTTAAAAATTTCTCTTCTAATTCGATTGGGATAGTAATCACTACTCCAACTTTGGCTCCATTTTGAATCAAAGTTGATACTTGTGAACTCATCTGTAAATGAGCATCAATTACCGGGAATATTACTTCATCGTCATACGGGTTTGCTCTAGAAAAAAGTAGATTCTTTAAAGAGAAAACAGGTACTGGTATTACTTCAGACGTATATGCAATATTCATATTTTCTGCTATCTTATGAATTTTCTTGCTTACGTCAGATATTTCAACATTCTTGAGCGAAATTCCATACATTTTTAAGTTCCGCTTATTTTCTTTATTCATCATTAAAAGTTTTGATGCCTTAGTTGTCATGTTCCAAATGACTACACCAGTAAGTAAAATCTGAATACAATACAATGCGTTAAATAGTCCACCAGGTGAAAAAATAAAACCAAATGTCAGGAATAGATCAACACCAAAAATGACCTGTAGTTTTAAATTTGCACGACGATATTGACTATAGTCTGTATACGTAAATGTTCTACTTCCTTTTACGATGAAACTATTCAATTTACTTGAAACTTTTTCAGCTGTTTCTATTGTCTCATCGACAATTTTGCTGTCACTATTTTTTGTTCTCATACAAAATAATCCCTTCCAATTTTTCGTTATATTAATTATCTCATTAGTTTTGTTTTTATTGTTCAAATCAAAAAAAGCCCCTTTTTAATAAAAAGAGAGTTAACTGGAAAATTAAATCGTGCCTTTTTTTATTGCCAATTTAATTTTCCAGTTAATGATAATATAGCTTTTAAAGAGATTAGCGATTAGGAAACGTTTTATTTTCTTAAACATTAACAAGTTCTTTCTTAGTCTTCTCAATAATATTTCTTAGTCTTTTAAGTTTATTTTCTTAGTCTTTTTAAGAGCTTTACGTGTACATCATGTTTTCCATTTCGTATACAAAGTAAAAGTCTCTTATTGTTGTGAATTAGCGTCATTTCAACGTTGTTAGTCACAAATAAATACAAGCGAGGTCTTACTTCTATGGTAATAGCAAGTGAAAAAATATTAGCAACAAATACAGGCAAGGTTAGGTTGTCACCTGTACACATCAATTTGCTGATTTTGTTGTCCAAAACAGATGGGTTAAATATGTATCAACTGCAAAAACTGTATAAGGGGTTAGTGAATAACGAGTCTTCTATTTCAAGAGCAACTATCTATAAGTGGGCAGAATCTAATCTACTTAATTCACACAGAATTAACCGTCCAATTAAAACAGTCTTATATAGTTTAGGTTCCAAGGCAACATCATTATCTAGTTATTTTAATGATGGTTATATATCTGATATGGGTAATTATTCTGAACATAAAAATCTAGTTTCTGCTGTTAAGTTTAGTTTTTTTAACTTGTTGATTGAAATAACTAAGAGTCAATATGTTGTAGAAAACGGTGGCTTTGACTTACTAGGATATAATCAATTTTTGCGTTCTTACTTATACAACTTGAACGTATTTCAGGTTAATTCAAATGTGGATACATTCATTCCAGATATTACTCTGACGTTTGATTCGTCTGATTCTGCAATACCATTCAACATATCAAAATGTATGGATATTCTTTTACAGGATGGATCATACAACAGTATTGATGAAGCGTTACATAGTTCATCTGAATCCGAACATATTGAAAGTGTGGCCCCTATGAGGGCATCTGCTATAAATACAGTAGTAAATCAGTTAGATATAGAAGAGAATAACCCGACACTTGAACGATTGAAATTAGGTGCAAGTTCTTCTGACGATTTATCAGATAATCCAGAGATCCCCTCTGTGCATCTCCATAATAAAGTAACAGAATTAGATTCTATCGAAGATAGTGTTGAACCTATCTCTTCTGATGAATCATCTGAATTGCACAGCCATACCAATAATGATACCGAGGACTTTGGGACTGGTCTCTTTTCACGTTTGAAGCATGCAGACACCGAGGTATAGCGAGGCAGACATGATACACAAAATTGAAATTGAATATGATAATAGTACAGAGGCAATTAACGTCTTGTTAAACAAAGTTAGCAATTACTTAGACCAGGCAAAACGTAATCCCCAATGTTATTACACGGTGGTGTTCATCTTTAGAGACGATAGCATACAGTCTTTGTATACTGATAAAACTATCCCAGTATCCTTTAACGATACACCTAGGAGACTCAAGAACTTTGTAAATGGGTTTGGTAGTGTTGAGGCTTTAGTGAATGGTTATCTAGCTCAAACAAATATGGAGCTTTATGCCATCCCCCTAGTAGCGGCTGGAGAAGTATTGAACCTCTTAGGCTTTGTACACGGGAAGCAAAATGAACAAAGATTCTCAGCAGCCATACAACGACTAACGGATGGCATTGAACAATCACAGGAGCGTACAATCTTTTTCGCCCAGGAGCCATCTTTTTTAGCAAAGAACAGTGTCATCCTTGGAACTATGCATCCCCTTGATGAAAAGCCTCACTTAGTAATTGGACATCCATATGGCGAGGTCTTAGGTCAAACGCTGACAAATGTCCCTCTATCAGTACGACCTGACATCAGTATGGATCCATCAGCATATTCAGATAAACCAATTATTCTTAATGAATTCATGTCATTAACTCACTCAAAGTATTCGTCATGCTTATAAAGCTATAGCACTTTCTTTTAATTATCAGTATAACTGCCTTATTATCGTCAAATTGCGATGGAAAAACCGCGCTAGCACGTGTAATTTCGGCAAAAATAAGATAAACTATACTTTGATGCCCCAGTTTAAGGTGTTTTTAACAGTAATTACTGTAAATCGTTCACTAAAAACGTCCAGCATATTATGAATCATAATTATTACTACAAATAAAAAGAGGAATTATACTTTATGCGATACGCTGAAATCATAGATAACCAAATTAAAAGTTTCTATATTGTGTTGATGCGTGATATTAAGTCGAAGAGTTTAATGCAGTTAAGTAAACAATCCGGGATCACTTATCAAACACTCACTAACATGGCCAAAGCTTACGAAGAGACTGATGACGTCACTTACCCTGTTGCATGGCTTACTATTAAGCGCATGTTACGTTACTTGGACAAGTACGAAGCTAAGAAAGATACTTTCCCTACTGCCTCTGTAGTAGATTATGTAGAGTCTGCTGCTTATGAGCTCATCTCTTTGGATAAGCACTACCTAAGAGGAGACGTTCTTGAAGAATACGGAATTAACAATATCTCTTTCAGCCGCTTACGTAGCCGCTTGAATAAAGGCGTTCCAAAAGATGAGCTATTGGATACCTATCCTTTAGAACCAATCCGTATGCTACTCAATCTTTACGCATCTAACGCCTATAATGAGCGTTGGCTATACAGCAAAGACCCTGAAAAGTTTGAAGAGGAGTCTAAGTCAACTTATCGTGAACTATTTGACTTAGCGCAAAAGTACGGTTCTCAAGCTGTTGTGAACATTACGGATATTACACCCGATGAAGCACATAAGCTATTTGATAGTCCTGACCGTACCCGCTACTCTAAGTTGAAGCTTGATCAAATTGTTCGTCTACATGAAGTCAGCTACCAACTACAAGAAGAGCGTGACAAAGAAAAAGCAAAAAAAAAATCTAAGGATTCAGCCAAGGCCTAAATAAAAAGCACCCCATTTGATATGAGGTGCTTTTTTTATGCTGTTTTATTCTGCTTTCTTGGCATCCCCGGTCTTATAGTCAATCACATAACCAGGTTGGACGTTTGGCACAAAAGCATTAAAGTCTAGTGCGCCATCTTGTGACTTAGCTTGAATGTGCATCCCTGATGGTACGATATTGTCTTGATCATAAATCGGTGTGACTTGGTATCTTACTAGCATGTTCTTATCTAGCGCTTGTCTAACAAGGCTTTCATAGTAGTTTTGACCCCGATTAGTTGAATCCCCCATAGATGCTTGGTTAGACCAGGCTGTTTGAGTCACGATGTTTTTAGGGTTTGCCTCTGAAGCATCAAATCCTTTAATGCTACCAGCAATCGCATAACCAATAACATGGCCCCGGTTGTATAACATGTTAAAGGCATCCCCAGTTCTCTGGTTTTTGAATCCAGGTGGTGTCATCTTCTTATCGTTGCCAGTCTCTTCTCTACTTTTATACTGACGACTAGACTTATTCAACAAGGCATCTGCTTTAGCGACCCGGTCTTTTGTATCCAGTGTATTGTGGACATAAGGTGCACTAGTAACATTTGTGTTTAAGTCTGAGTGCCCACCTTTCACATCAAAGGCCCCGTAACCACTATATGACACATTGCCCAATTGCTGTTTAACATTTGGTGTGAGTACTGAATTGGCTAACTCAGCATTGATTGTTGGCAGGTCCTTTTGTTTTTGCGCCTGCTCCGCATCTTTTTGCTTACTATCCTCTTCCGGGGATGGCTTATACTTCTTGGACTTCTTTACCTCACCATTGATACCAGCAACCATATTATCGTGATCACGCTGACTATCGGTTGAAATACCGGCAAAGAGTCCACCTTTACCCTTTGCCTTATTATTGCTCTCTGTTTTCTGCTGTAGCTTGTCCTTAGAGGACTTTACCTGTTTAGTGGCACTCTGAACAATAGAATCCCCTTGGAACGCCCAGCGACCCATAGAAGCCCCAAATACGTCATGTGTAGCCCCAAGCAGCAAGATTGCAATTGAGCCAACTGTTATATATATATTCTTCTTCAATTTCATGTGCTTACACCCTTTTCATTCATTACTTAATCATTATCCCATAGAAGCGAGAAATTTTAGGTAAAGCAAAAAAAGGGGATGCATCTCCAAAAAAGGACAAAAAAAATCACTCATCTATAAGACGAGTGATCTATATATCGTTGAAACGAATGTTCCTAGAACTTTCATTACACAAATAAAAAACATTTGGCGTAAAATGCTCTTTACTACTTAAAATTATACCTAAGCCTTACTGATAACACAATGCTTGAAGCAATATTAACGCTGCAAGATTGTTTGCACTTCTTTTTCTACCGCATACAGACTAACGTATTCATCATGATGAATATGAACTTGTAAGAATTTTGTGTAGCTATCTACTTTTTGATGAACTAAAGCATCATTACCGAAAATAATGCTCAACGCTGTCATGAATTGGTAGTAGTCCAGAAGTTTCAGTCCTTAGTCTATTTCACAGCGTCCTTCAATGCCTTACCAGGCTTGAAAGCAGGAATCTTTTTTGCTGCAATTTCAATTTCTTCCTTCGTTTGTGGGTTGCGTCCCTTACGAGCGGCACGTTCACGAACTTCAAAGTTACCAAAGCCAATCAATTGAACCTTTTCACCTGCGACCAACTTGCTTTGAATTGTCTCAAACACGGCGTCAACTGCTGCGTTAGAATCTTTCTTTGTCAATCCAGCCTTGGTTGCTACTTCATTTACTAAATCTTGCTTACTTGCCATTTCGCCTTCTCCATTTGAATGTATTTTTTTAATGCTTTAACAACGATTCTATCGTCTGACAACAGAGCTAGTCAACGGTTAGCGATAAAAATAAAAGTTAGCGCACAAATCCCTATTTACGAAACTGAGAGATTTTTTTCTTCATTTTGTGGAACCATGATGTTTTTCCTTTGGTGGCTTAACATCACCCTCTGTTGGATCAACTTTACCTTCTGCAATTAAGTATGCCTGATCACGTTCATACTGGTTCGTAGATAGATACAATATAGCTGCCATACACACTAAACCAAGAATTCCTGTACCGGCAATGATGGAAGCCATATGCTTTTTGAAAATCATCCCCATTGCAATACCAAAAACAAAGATAAATACCCATGCAAAACAGAAGCAACCGGTTTTATGGACTACCTTTTCGCGCCATTCTGTATGAGGCACATCAACCCACTCAACTTTTCTCCGCGTTAATACGTGGTTGGTAACCCAATCTACCAACTTCCATAATGGTATTAGTCCTCTTGGTACTGAACTGCATAAGAACGCTGACCATAAAAATTCAATCATAAATGCTATAGCAAGATATCCAGCCATAAGCATCACAAAAAGGCAGAGAAGTGTAAATATAACAAAATAAAGATAAAACAAATTTGCAATAGAATCAGTTTGATGAACCACCGGTACATTGTCCCAAATAAAAGAGGCCGCCAGAATACATACAAAAGAAATCACTGTAGACCACATCAACACAAACATAATGTTTTCATACTCAGTTTTCATGCTCTTAATTACTGGCTCAAGCACTCCTAATTGCCTTTGATATTGCTTACGTGTTTGCTCAAACGAATTATCAAATTCATGTATCATACGCATTTTATCAATGTCCAGATACCTATCTGATTCAATATATTCCAACGTATAATCTGCATCCCTACCCAATGCGACTAACTCAATGCCAACATCACTGCTTTGTAGATTATCGATAAACTTTTTGATCAAGACTTTAGCTTGTCCTTTGTGCATCTTCTCTTGTTTAGCAATGCTCTTGATTGCGTAATTATCATTTAGGAACCGCATGACCTGTCTTAAGTCTTCACGATGACCTTCGTTCTTAACCACTTGCCATTTTTGAACTAATTTCGATGACATAAATAGGACTATAAGAATACTTCCTAAAGTATCAACTAACGGCCCAAGTGCTTCTATAAGTTTACGTATTGTTTCAATCATTGGTTGTCCCCCAAAATATATGACACATGCTCATAATCAATATACATAAACATACATTCAGAAACAATATATTTATCGTTTAGATATTTTTTTGAACAAACAAAAAAGACACCCTGGGGATGTCTTCATTAATCCATTATTAATCCGTTAAGAACGTCTATACACCGGCATTTCAACGGTTTTTATGTTATAATACACATATGGTTATTTGAGATGGTGGCTGAACTCTTCCACAAGGGGGTGGTGCTTATGGTGTAATTACCTTTAAGCAAAATCTACTAGAAAGGAGCTTAGCCTGTCATGTCTGTATCCGATGCATTAACACTTATGTTAATGTTTGGATCTTTCTTGATTGGATTGTTGGAATATATCGACAATCACAACAAGAAATAAGGACACAAAAAAAGCATCTCATTAAACTCTAGCACGTTTGGGAGATGCTTAAAATCTTCATAAACTGTCAGCTACCGTTTAGATAACCTAAAAGCCTAAGTGTACCCGCACTTGGGCTTTTCTTAATATCTATATTGTACAATCGATACACAATTTATGCAAGCCAGGTTCCGACTGATTAACCATTCTTCATCCCCATTGATAGCAACAAATAAGGACACAAAAAAGCATCTCTGTAAACTTTGCCAGGCTCTAGTAAGTTTGGGAGATGCTTAAACACAAAAGTGTTTCAGTAAAAGTAGACTTTGAATTTTAAGCCTATCTAGGTGTAGTGACCTTAATAGATTTATCTTACTATAGAAACACTTTTTTATGCAAGTCAATTACCGGCTGATTAACTGTTCTTCATCTCAACTATCGTTTAATCAATTAGCTCAACATAATTAATATCAGCAATCGTCACGGTTTGAGCACCAATAAACGCTTCGTCATCGATATAGCCATTTACCTTACCTTTGAGGACTGGAGAGTACATTCCCTTGATGTCCTTACGATTAAGTTGATAGGCAACTTGCTGATGATTCCGATAGGCATCAAATAGCACCTGGGTAATCTCTTCTGTTGTCATTTCCTTTAATTCTTGCTGTTCCATTGCTCTTGCTCTCTTATTTGTATACTTCTCTACATCTTCGACATGATCAGATAGATAAAACCCCTGCCATTTTACCATCCCTCGGTCATGATAATCGTGTTCAAAGAAGTACTTGGCTCTCTCTCTAGCTAACTGTTCTTCTTCATCCATATGCATTACCCCCATTATGGCCACCAACTAACCCGGCACGTTGAATCATCGTTCCACCCTTAGACTTTGATGACAGCTTAACTAATGCTGTTGTGCCAAACTTGTGTCGGATATCGTCAATGGTTGAATCAATTTTATGTTGTTTAACGTTTGTTTCCACGGGGATGAACAAGTCAAGCTGTTCATGTCCATCAGCCTCTAACTTGCCTACAGATACACCGATATTCCGAACTACTTGTCCTTCATAGTGGGCATCAAAAATCTTATAAAGCGCATCTACTATCATCTGAGAGTTATTAGTCGGGCTAATTTTTGTCTGAGCAGAAAAGCCTGGGACGGTTTCTGACATAGCACTGCCGATGTACAGCGACACCACTCCACCCATCTTGTGTTTACTTCTTAAACGACTAGCTACTTGCTCACCAATTTCCCGTATAACTGTCTTAATATCTCGTTCTAGATAATAATCCCGGGGCAATACCTGACTATTAGAGATACTGTTCTCTTTGGGGTGGTACTTATGACTAACGATACTTCTATCAACCCCCCAAGCCAAGGCCGTTAATTCATTGCCTCGAACACCTAACTCTTTTTTTAATCGGTATGGATCAAAAAAAGCCAAATCACGCATGCTGACAATTCCCAATCGGTTTAACGTCTTAGCCGTCCGCTTACCAATACTCCAAACATCTGTTAAATCGGTAATTGGCCAGAGCTTTGCTGGGACTGTCTCATAGTGCCACTCACCAATTAATGAATGATTCTTCTTAGCCTCTAAATCTAGAGCTAGCTTAGCCATGACTGGGTTCTCGCCAATGCCTACCGTTAAATATAAACCCATCTTATTTTTGACTTCCAGTTGAATTATCCTGGCCAACTTCTTCATCGTCAAATCTTGGCCAAACCTATACTTCAAATACTCCCAACTAGACGTCACATCAAGCAGTGATTCATCAATTGAGTACAACTGTAGGTCATCATCCCCGACGTACTCACGAAAGACATCATTGATGCGCTTGTTCATAGCGATATAGTAATTCATACGCGGGGGCTTTATGATGAGCCTAGGGTCATCTGGGACGTCTCTACGCCTATCAACATTCTTAATACCCAAGTTCTTTTTAGCCATTGGGGATGCAGCCAAGACTAATCCACCATTTGTATTTTCCGCTTGGCTCATGACTATCAACATTGTTTTCATTGGATTCATCCCCAAAGCCACACATTCACAACTGGCGTAAAAAGATTTAGTGTCAATCATCATGACTTTTCGCTGGGGCTCATGTTCTGTTGGATCTAACATACTCAAACCTCACAACTAATTAATTAACTTAAACTTAATTATAATAGGTTAAAGTTAGATTTACCACCACCAAAATTTTCCCGGCACTTCGTTTATTTGTCCAAGATTTATACATATTGACTTCAATTTAATAGTCGTTGTATAATAAACCCATAGCAAATATTTAGCTCCCAATTAAATGGTAGCTTTTTATAAGATAACTGAGTATGCCTACCCCCCTAGCAACATATTCAGTTATCTTAGAGCCTATCTCCGGCCGTGTACCGCACTCCCTAGTGCGGCTTTTTTGCGCTCAAATAATTTATACCTAACTTTAAATCCACATAAAATTGATTTTAAACAAACAAAAAAGCACCTGTTCATCCAGGAGCTTTTCTTTGTGCTTATTGTTCACCAATAGTAACGAAATTGTACTGCTTCGCTATAATCGCATTCAATTCATTTAACTTCATGTAGAAATCTACTTAGTGATAATAACCCCCTCCAATGATGCCTAAGGGGTTTTACTATTTTAATTAAGATTCTTCAGGAGATGCTGCTTGATTTTCACTTTTAGTAGCATTGTCCTGATAGCTTCGTCTGAGCTTCTTCACCAAGTAGTCCGACTGGTGCTCAATATCAGGATACATTGTACCAGCATGGACACTTAGGCTTTCTAGTTGTGTTTCCATTCTCTTAATATTTTCCACCCCTGTGATTTTGATTGCAATCGGGTGAGGATTTTGTTGCATACCATACAACCGGGTTCTAGCTGCCGTTGGACTAAATGACGGTAGCCGATTGTTTTTAAGCGCTTGACTATTAATGCTGTCAACATACCGTGTTTCTTCTTGGTCATCCGTGATGGATTGAATCATCATTTCTTCTAAAGAGTATTGTATTTGGAAATTTCGACTCATCTCATTCAGGTCTTCAATTCTTGTTTTATTATCTATTGGAAAGGCTGGTAAAATAAATGCTCCCTGTTGTTGCCGAATACGGTCATTATTTTTCTTAGCATTAAAGATTTGAGCATTGGTTAAGACTTCATACACAGTAATTGGATTATCAATTTTAATGCCGTTGATTCGTCCACTTTTTTCAAGTTCAGCCAAGAATTTATCTGATTTTCTCAGTATACGCTCCATCTCTAAAACAGCTTTATACACTGCATAGTGTGCATTATCGTCTTGAATGAAGATTTCAATAGCATTTTCAAAAGAAGTATAGAATCCTAAGTGTTCAGGCTCATCAGCATCCCCCCATAAATTATCTTTATCACTCAGATAAGACACCATCTGTTCAACATTGTTTTTATCCAATTCTTCAAGGTTCTTCAAAATGTCTATAGTGCCATTGATTTTTGATTGAGTAATTTCCGATATCTCAAGATTTACCTTAATTATCGCTTTATTATAAAAGTCCAAATAATTTTTGTAAAATACGTCTTCTGAATACTTTCGATCCGTATTATTGCCCTCTACAATTTTTCGATACATTGCTGCAGGGGACATAGCTAGCTTCATAGTCCTAATGAAGTCCTCAACATCGGAATTTGGTAGAAACTGCACACCGGCTTTAATTTGTTCAGCCATCCCCCCGGGCAGTTCTACGTTTATATTATTTTCACCTGCATCAAATACATAGACATAGACTGAATCATCCACATCCCCACCTTCCAAATTGTTTCTTTCAGTTTCGATTCGGTCTACCGCCCCATCCAATGCAAAGAAGAGCCCTACCTGTGGATTTATTGTGACATCCAATAAACGTGTCTTTGCAGAATAATGTTGTAAGTGGGTTAGTTTATCAAAGGGCGTTTCGTCATCCTGCAATTCTTGTACTGCATCAAGTAATAATTGTGCATAATACTCATGACTTTGTAGGCTAACTGGTCTATCACGATCTAGCGATGGCAGCATAAATTCATAGGGCCCATTTTCACCTCTAAACAAGAGACTATGTCCAACTTGCTGTTGAATATTTTGTACCGCATCCAAAAATTCTTGTAAAGTATCAACTTCAATATACTCATAATTACTTCCACGAACGTTCGAAACATTTTCTGCCATATCCATCCCCTTAAACTTTTCTTATTCTATTATACCCTAATAATTTAAAGAAGGTTTTGAGGTCTTGACCCTGTCAAGCCCCAAAGCACGTCTAAATAACATGTAGCTCAACAATCTATCGAACAGTAGGTAAAGACAATAAAACATTTGCATTTAAAAATCTGTCTCTTGCAATAAGTAAGACCATTCAGAGGACGTTCAAGAGGTTACAAAAAAGGCGCTAATCATTAAATGGTCAACGCCATTCAAAACACTACTTCATGAAGTAATGTTTAATTTTCTCCACAATCACACCAGCAACCGCGCTGATCACAATTTAGATTACGAAATAGATTAATGACATGGCATGCACCTCCAGTCTGTGTCTATTTCGGCCGTGGCACATCGAGAAGTATGTCATGAAAATAAATGCAAAAAACCACTCGTGTCCAAACGGGTGGTTTTTATCGAAAGTACATCCATGTCGCTCTCTATTTCGTAAACTTATTACGACATGTTCCAATATCGCTAAGAAGATGATGGTAAAATCCAAGACTGGCAACTATCAGCACGTCAAACTACAATTAAAATATAAAACAAGCTATAAACACTGATACATCAACGTTTATAGCTTGTTTTGAAATGGGTTTGATGGTATAATAAACATACAAGTTAACAAAGGACGGTGGCTGAAATTCCCCACGAAAGGTGGTGGTGTCTATGGTGTAATACCCATAAACCCCAAAATCTTAGAAAGGAGTTCAGTTAAAGATGTCTGTTTACGACGCATTAACATTGATGTTAATGTTCGGAACATTCTTGTTAGCGTTGTTGAGTTATATCAACGACCAGCACAAGAAATAAGACACAAAAAAACCGCCCTTGAACTTTGATAGGTTAGGCGGTTAATTTCGTAATTAATCAGTCACCGTTTGAAGTAACTTGTAGAAGCTCAAGTGTTCCAAGCACTTGGGCTTTTCTTTATGTATTCATTATACAATCGTTATCCGACTTATGCAAGTCGGGTATCTGCTATTACCTGTGCTTCATCCCTGTTACCAACAAGAAATAAGACACAAAAAAACCGCCCATAAACTTTAGCCGGTTTGGCGGTTAATGTATCAATTAATCAGTCACCGTTTGAAGTAACTTGTAGAAGCTCAAGTGTTTCCAGCACTTGGGCTTTTCTTTATGTATTTATTATACAATCGTTACCCGACTTATGCAAGTCGAGTACCTGCTTATTACCCGTGCCTCATCATTGTTACCAACAAGAAACAAGAAATAAGACACAAAAAAACCGCCCTTAAACTTTGATAGGTTTGGCGGTTAATGTAAAAACTAATCAGTCACCGTTTGAAGTAACTTGTAAAACCTCAAGTGTTCCCCACACTTTTATTATACAATCGTTACCCGACTTGTGCAAGTTGTGTACCTGCTTATGACCCGTGGTTCATCCCTGTTGAAAACAACAAATAAATGCATAAAAAAACATCTCACTAAACTTTGCCAGGTATTGAGATTTTTAAAAACTTCAATTAATCACGTGTTGAGGATAAATACTGATTAATGAACTGTGCCGTTTTCAATTGTCTTAGCATTCCTTCAATGTTACTTGGCTTTAGTGCGTCGTCCTCTTCACTAAAGTCCGCCCACATCGCATCAATCTGTTTTTTAATGTCATCCTCAGATACATCAATTTCCTCTTCGATAGATGGTTCCTTAGCTAAAATATTATGCTCAATCTCTTCCTTTTCAGATTCTTCGTTGTAAAGTACAACTGATTCATAAAAAGGCCTCAATTGTTCACAACCACCTGCTATCCCATGGGGGACCTTTTGTATCATCATCTGTAACTTGTAATTTAAATTAGATTTCAAATAATAATAATACGATTGACCAGTTAGTGGTTCTCCCATGCCCTCTACGAAGCCCATATCTGGCATGACAACCAATGCGTTTCGGCTATCTAAGAAAACGCCGTTAAAAGAGTCCACTAGTACATTTCTAAACATCAGATCAATATGACAAGTATTAATTCTTTTCCTAAACAGGTTAAGACTAAATGCCATCAATTCGTCCCTGTCCTCGTCCATATCTTCCAGCATAATAACAAAATCAGGATCCACGGTATAAACATAGCCACATTCATTTCGTCTATTTTCAAAATATTCCCAATTTTGTACTTCAGAGAGAACGCGACCATATCTCTGCTTAATCGGTAGATCAAGTCCCATACGTTTCTTCCAAAGAACTTCTGTTTGGCCAAAAGATGCGGTACTAACAATGCCAGTATTTACATCCTTATTTCTTGTAAATATTTGACCTGCATGAATTATTTTATTCCCTTTTGGATTTTTTGGATAATCTTGACTCAGAAAAACAGGTAATTCATCAGTATCGTATATTGTTATAACATCAATCTCTTTCTCGTCAACTGTATACGTATCCACGCTAATCTTGGGAATTACCCCACCTGATATGGGACACTGTCGCAAAGTATCGATTACCATCTGTTGATTTTTTCTATTTTCGTCTTCTAAGACACCTACACAGTCTTGGTCATCAGTTACTCCAATGATCAAGTAGCAATCGTCATGATGTGACGTATTGACGAAACTAAATATATCTTTTATCAGTTCCGAAGTTTTGGTGCTTTTATACCACTCTCGTTTGAAATCATGCATCTCATCCTCAGGTGTTTGTATTAATTGCATTAACTCTTCTCGGCTTATGCTCATTCCTATATCCTCTATCCTCATATGTTCGTATTGTTTACTTCACTCACCTAATTTAAAGTCATTATATCACTATCCAATAATGACTTTATTTTATGGAAATTTTCCATGAAGTATTAGCTTAGCTCTATATTAAACAAGCCAAGTATCTCTAGTGTCATGATAACGCAAAAAGATTTTCCTTAGTAAAAACGCATATAAGTATTCTTCAACCATATGACACGATTAATCAATCTCTGCTACAACTAAATAAATGCCAACGTTTAATTTCAGCAAATATTTCGCTTGTAATCTTCCGCACTTAAACTTACAATAAATAAGTGACATCAAGAGATGTTCAAACTTCAGAAAGGAGCCTACTAAATGATTAATTGGATTAAGGACAAATGGAGCTTAATCAAAGAACTATTGGCACCACGAGAACAAAAAACAATTGAATGTGGGGATGCGCCAGTTGTCATAAATGGCAATAATCGTAATTGTATATTCAATATTCAGATGAGCGCCAATGATCAAAACGAGCGAGAAATTAGTCAAGATAATCATACATAGCAAAAATTCAATAGATACATAACAAAACAGTTAATCTGACTATAAAAAAAGGGCGCTAACCAGAAACCGGTCAACGCCTTTCAAAACACTACTTCATGAAGTAACGTTTAATGATCTCCACAATCACACCAGCAACCACGCTGATTACAACTGAGAGCACGAAATACATTAGGGTCATCTAAATAACCTCCAATCTGGCGCTTTTGTGATGGTGCGCCGCAGAAATTATAGCATAAAAAAAGCTTTTCAGGCCATCACACCCAAAAAGCTAAAAATCGAAGGTTATTTACCAACTCTTTTGTATTTCGTATTCACATTCTAACATGTTCCGATGCATTTTCCAATATTGTTGAGAAAATGATGGTGAAGCTCAAGATTAACAACTATCAGTGTGGTAAAGTCCTTCTTAGTAACCTGCCTATGTTGCATAACTTTGTAAGCAACAGGATTATTAAGAATGTCGTCAACATTTTCAAATATCACAACTAAACTTCATCAAAGTCGGTTTCCGAAGTATTAGCCATACGTTCAAACACGTTATTTAAAACGCCATTCTCCTCTAGAAAAAGGGTTTCAACCATCGAAGTATACTCCGCCTTAGGCACCATAACAACACTCTCCGCATCATCTGTTCCTACCTGCATCGGAAGTTTACTAGCTTTAACCATGTTTAGAACTTTCGCCCAATTACTTCTAGTCCAACTTGATGTAAATACCTCCATAATATAATGTCCTCCTCAATATAATGTCATAATCAATATTAGTTCATCTTCCACTTTCTACCCTAACGTCACTTTAACGTACTAAATAACGTACGCTATGAGTCGGATGATTGTATTCTAAAAAGAGGACTTATCAAATTGAAAATTAAGCGTTCCTCTTATCTCACGAATTTTATTATAAACAGCAACGATGGATAGGGTGTCTAAGACTATTGGATTGGATAGATTGACATTCTATGTCAGGCCAATTAGGTAATTGTCTTATTTGTCTTGCTGAAACACGATCAACTGTTCTCCAACGACCACTTAACCGTTTTGTCTTTTTACGACGCATTAACATTGATGTTAATGTTCGGAACATTATTGTTAGCGTTGTTGAGTTATATCAACGACCAGCACAAGAAATAAGGTACAAAAAAACCGCCCTTAAACTTTGATAGGTTAGGCGGTTAATGAAGTAATTAATCAGTCACCGTTTGAAGTAACTTGTAGAAGCTCAAGTGTTCCTGCACTTGGGCTTTTCTTTATGTCCTTATTATAACAATTGTTCCCCGACATGTGCAAGAAAGTTACCTGCGTATTTGCTGATATTCATCCCCAATAACAGCAAGAAATAAGACACCAAAAAACCGCTATACTCGACGTGTGCATTGGGTCGCACGCCAACTTTAGCACGTATAGCGGTTCTATCTTTCCAAAAGGTAGTGCTTACGGTGTATAACCCACTTGAGCAAAATCTTCTAGAAAGGAGTTCAGCTACAATTATGATACGATATATTCTGATTTATATCAACATCAACACAAGAAATAAGACATCAGAAATTTCTCCTTAAACTCTGGCTGTTACATGATTATTGCACTTCCAATCATTGATTGCGTTTCTCAATCTTTTTATACTGATAAAAAAGAGACCTACTTTTGTAGGTCTCTTTTGATCATGCTTTTATTGAGATTGTGAGTAACGACGAAAGCATGGTTGAAAGTTATTGCCAATCAACTTAAATAAGTTAAATCTATCCATGGCCTTTTTATCACCAGAGCGATGCACTCCAATATTACAACGTCCTAATGTGGCCGGCGACTTTGTTATAAATAAACTACCTGTTTGGTAATCTATTTCGATAAATTATTTATCACTCTTCGATTTTACTTGATTAATAGCAGATTTAACAAGGTTTTTAAGGCCCATACTCCAAATCACCCAGCCCATAAGTACCACACCCAAGGTTGTTAACCAAGCCTGTTGCTTGGCACCTGTATTTGGCAATACCTTGTCTACAGCCTTTGCTGCCATTTCAGGTAGCGTCTTTGCTGATTTTGAGCTTGATGAAGCGACGTTTGCATCCCCGGGCACATTTGCACCATTGCTTTGGCCTGTTCCTTGTGGGCTCTTAGCGTTGGTCTCAGACGCATTGTTTACGTCTCCTGGCTCTTGCTTGTTGTCTGTTGGGGTTGTTTCTTCAACAGGTTCAGTCTTGTCGTCTGGTTCTACAGCTTTGTTTGAATCCGGCTTAACGCTAGATGACTTGTCATCTGGTTCCTCAGGGGTCTTCTTTTCTTCCTCTGGTTCATCAGGTTTCTTGTTTTCATCTGGCTTAGGCTTATCTCCCTTTACCGGTGGAACAGGCTTAGATTCATCTGGCTTTTCGTCAGCATTCTTCTTGTAAGTCACTAATTCGTGCGTCACATCCTTAGTGTCTTTAGTAACCGCTACGCCAGGCACCGCTGCCTTATCTGCAGTCCATCCCGATACCTCAGGTGTATCAACGTTGCTAAATTGACCTGGTTGATATTCTGTCCAAGTTACAGCCCCGGTCACGTGATTAATTTGGCCAGTACGATGAATTTTTACGCTTTCTTCCTTAGAAGCACGCTTTGATGGTTCACCTTCAAATTCATAATCAATGACACGCTTCTTTGTCAAAGATGTGGCGTCACTACCATCAGGCCACTTAACACCATTTGGATATTGCGGATCAAGCGGTTGCCCAGGCTTACCTGGTGTATCCGGTGTAATTGGGCTTACTCGTGGTTTCAACTTCGTTTCAAAGTTTTGGTCTTTATCATCATCTTCGTCAAACACTAAACCATCCTTAGGGAAGTTTGTACCCTCAAGCTCATAACCGTTCTCCAAAAGTTCTTTAATACGGTCATTAGGTGTATAAGGTGACTTTTCACCTGATTTACCGGCTAATGCATCAACGGCAATCTCTTTACCAGTTGAAGAATCAATGAATGTCATCTTACCTTTTTGATCACCAGGCACGTAATCTACATAGACAGTCGTGTCACCATCTTCAACAGTGACATTTTCTCGTCCTGGCACAACCAACTTATCAGCCACCCAACCATTTGCTTTAGGGGAGGTCACAGCATCGTATCCGTTAGCTTTAGCAGTGAATGGTGTTTCTTCAACAATCTTACCTGTTACTTCATCCGTCACAATACGCTTAGAGAATACCAATGATTGCACATGGTCATTCATCCCTGGCATTGGTTGCTTAGTTTGAGCGTTACGGTATTGGATAGTTTGCTTAACTGTCTTTCGCAACTTATCCATCCCCATACCGTTTGTAATTTCAGGGGTGTGGGTCTTTAGCTTGTGGCCAAGTTCCACAACATAAATGGTTTCACCATCCTTGATAGTAATCTCCTTAGGAACGTTGTTTGTCTTAACCTCAAAGCCCTTTGATTCAAATTCTTTAATCTTATCGGCTGGTGAGTAATCTACATGGTTACCAATGTCACCATCTTTTGTGTCAGTGTGTAGGACTTCATTTGTTTCCGCATCAACATATTGAATTTTAACTGAGCCCTGGTCCGCAACATAAGTAATCTTTGTGTCCTTAGTGGCATCTTCTACCTCAGGTGCTTTGTAACCCTTCTTCTTGTCGTGAGGGTCTACCAAGTTCAAATCCTTACCATCAGGTCCTTGTGGTTTCTTGTTTGGCACGTAAGGAATCACAGCGTCATCCTTAATCTTAGAAGGATTCTTGTCATCGTTCTCGTATGATGGCATTTTATCTGAAACAGAAGCCTCGTCAGTCGTAAACTTACCAAGCTTTTCATATACATAGGTCACATCAGCTGTTTCACCTTCCTTAGGGAAATCAACATCTACAGAACGTAATGCATCTTGACCAGCTTTGTCTGGCGCCTTCTTCAAGACATATCCTTTAATGACCTTTGCTTGCGCTGTTGCTTTGTCTTTACCATCAGAGTTCTTTTCAGACCCCTTTGGCCAACCTGAAAGCGTCACAACATCATCAATTGACTTACCGTTTTCATCCTTGTAGTAAACCTTAACAGATGATTGGCCAGAAACATTTGCGACAGATCCATTTGTCTTGAAGTCATATGATTCCTTAGTTGGTAATGTTGTATTAAAGTCTGAATGTACATCATGGTCAGCCGATGGATCCGCAATCGTATAACGGATGTACATTGAAAGCTCTCCAGGATGCTTATCATAGTTAGCATCGATGTACTTAGCAGCCTCAGCACTATATTTGTATCCTGTTACCTTTTCAAAGAAGTCATGAACTGATGTCGCACCCATTTCCTTGTACTTGGTACTGTCCTTGAGTTTCATATGCTTTGACATGTCAAAGAAATCACCAAAGTAAACGGCTTGTACAACTGAATGGCCATCCTTTGAAATTGAATAACCCCAGTAATTTGAGCGCTTATCCTTTGCCATGGCATCCTTTAGGCGGGCCTTTACTTGGTTTTCCGTCAAACCTTCAGGCATTTCAACTTGCTTATAATAATCATTCTCATCACCATGATAGAGTTGTGTTCCGGTAATCAAGTTACCTTTTGCACCTTGCAGTGTCTTCAAAGGCAAGGCGTTGTATCCCTTATCCCCGGGGATGAGTGTCCAGGCGTTAAATCCAAATGAATCTAGCCCCTTAATCGTATCGTTCTTAACCTTGATGGTTGAACTCATCATGTAGTCATCAACACCAAGTTCCTTTGATGTCTTCTTAGCAGCTGTCGCATCCAAAGACTTTGTTTGACGCACATACATTGGCATTTCTAATACATTACCCTTTTGTGAAACGGCCATGTAATTATGCAACCCTGTCTTTGTATATGCTGGCTCCGTAACATCTGATGATAGTGTGGCCACCGTGTTACCACCATACTCAATCTTATTGGCCAAAGCCTCTACACCCGTTAAGGTCTTATTGATTTGCAACACGATGTTAGTACGTCGGTTAGCAGTCGCGGCTCCGATATTAAAATGTCCAGTACCTTCTGTGACATCTTTCAACACCCGGATACCGACACCTTTATCATTATCAGTACCCACAATCTCAAAACTACCTGTCTGGTCCTTAATACCAACACCATTTGCCAACACATCGTTTGAAACGTTTGTACCTTGATAATGCTTAATTGGTAGCCAAACAATGTCACCTTCCTTCAAGTCTTTGGCCGTGAAGTCAAAAGTATAACCGACACCATAGGCGGTTGTCTTACCTAAATTAATATTCCCTTTTAAGGTAGTCCCGGTCTCTGACTTAAATGTCAGTTTGCTGACTTTAAAGTGATCAGATTTATCGGCCTCATATACTGAACCATCTTCAACCATTAGCTTTGGTGCTTGATATGAAGCTTTTGATAACCCTTCCTCTTTTAGGCTAACAGGGATGCCGTCAATTGTTTCCGTTGAATCCGCTGATACTGGGGATGTCATCAATCCGAATGTGAATACAGAACTGAACAGCAGTCCTGCAATTACGCTTCTAGGTTTCATTACTTAATCTCTCTTTATATTATTTTTTAATTCATATTAGCGGACTAGATTCTTTGCTTTGAATATCGTCATAGTTCCGCCTTTTTTAACTTACTTGTGTATGTTGCGTTTGTATTGTCTGTACCATCTCTATCACAACCATGCTTAGTTGTGTTCACGCTTTGCTTGTCAAAAGAAATAACTCACTACCTCTACCACAAAAATGAGTACTTTTTTACTTACCGCTTTAATCTTTGCTTTGTTTATCAACATTGTAGTTATCCTGTTTATTAACAAGTTTAATTAGACTTATCCTTCTTGTGAGATAGCGCAACCGTACAAATCATGATGATGAACAATCCAAGTGCAGTTAACCATGTGCCACTATCTACATCCGTGTTAGGCAACGTTTTTTGTATCGCCTTAATCAACGGATTCTTAGATTCACTGCTACTTGATTTATTTACAGCACTTTCGTTAATCGGTGTGCCATTATCAGTATTGTCTTTAGATGACACATCAGTAGATTGGCCAGAGTTTGACATGTCATATCCATCAATCGCTTTCGGATCTTCTACAGTTTCTACTTCACTGACTTTTGTATCATTCCGATTCGTATTTGAGCTTTCCTGTGCCTCTTCCTCTGAGCGATTATGCCCATCAGACTTATCTGAACCGCTTTCTGAGACATTTGGCGTTACACCATGACTACTTGACTCTTTACTACCATTAGCATCGCTTGAAGAGCTTTCCACAGGTGTTGATGACCCTAGTTCACTACTTGAACTTTTTGAATCCTCTTTCTCAGAACTTGAGCGTTCCGTTGATGATTCAGTGTGGCTACTTGATTTAGATGATTCAAATACTGAGCTTGAAGTTGAACTTCCTGACTTAGCAGACGAACTCACGCTACTACTAGAGCTTGAACTTTGCGTTGAACTACTCTTGCTGCTTGATGAACTACTAGTCTTAGATGAAGAGATAGCACTGCTTGACTTAGATGAACTAGAGCTACTTGATTTAGATGACGATGAAGAGCTTGAACCGCTATCTGGTTTAGTTGGTGGCGTTGGCTTTTCAGGCTCTGCCTCCTTAGGGGCTAACACACCCGTATAATCAATTGACGCATCAAACTTGCCCGATACACTTGGGAAAGTCATAGCATCAGAAAATTGCCAGGCACCATACTGTGTATTCCAAAGATTTGTCTTCAACGGATTAAATGGATATTGAGCCATCCAAAATGACTTTGGCCCCAATGTATTAACATTCATCTTGCTACCCGCTTGATTGACGTAACTCACATATGTATAAACTGGACAAACATAACCAGCACTTTTTACTTCATTCTGAAATGCCTGGATATTTTGCGTGATATTACCGGTAAGCGTAAAGCCCTCTTCTTGATCCAAGATTAGTGGCGTGCCCTTGGGGATGCCTAATGATTTTGCGTATGCAATGAAATACTTTGCCTCTGACTTGGCAGTTGCTGGACTGCTAATCCAGCTATAGTGATAAACTGAAACGTTTAACCCGGCCGCTTTAGCATTCGCAATTTGTTGCTTGGCCACCGGGTTTTTATAGGTCGTGAACTCAGTCAGCTTAACAACAATCGTCTTGACCCCATTCTTCTTCATGACCTTAAAGTCGTTTACAGATGGCGTACCATTATTTGACGACACATCGACTGCATCAGTCCTTGGACGGGTCTTATCAGTGATCGATAGCGTTGGCACACCCGTTGTTGCTTGAATTACCTTTTTCAATGGTTTATCAGATGGCACTGATTCACGTTGTGTGATTTTGTCATGAAGTTCCTGATTGCTCATTTCATGATAAACGCTTGAATCGGTAGCTTGTAAATCGCTATGCCCCATAGCATTAGCATTCACCTGCATACCTAATAAGCTACTGGCTAACGTAAGCGTTAAGATTGCCGCCTTACTTGAGCGACGTTTCAATACAAATTCTAATTCCATATTTTCCTTACTCCCACTTGCAATTAAGATGATTGTTTTAATAACCGTATGGATCGCATTCCAACAAAACCTCCTTCATCAACCTTTCAAAACAAATTATATAGATGTTTTAAATCCTTGTGTTTAAAACAAAAAAAGCGCCTTTTGGCGCTTTTCAATGTTTCTATATAATTCTGTAAAATGGCTTTGCGATGGTCGTTTAGGCCACCGTTATGTCACATTAGCCTTTCCATGGTGGAAGTATGATTTTTGCGTTGACGTAACAACTGTGTTTTTGGTACAAAAAAACTCGGTCCAGATGGACAGATCCAATAATTTACTGATCTACTTATCACTCAAAACAAGCCCCCCCTCCTTGCTTTCTACTTTTTAACTCAGATACTCATTGATTCTCTGCAACCTTTTTATCTGGATTATGAGTATAGCAATATGAGTAGTGATGTTTTTCCTTCCCCAAGATATTCTCAATCTGCTTTACGAAAGGTTTTCCCATCAATACAATTGTCTTTTTGCGATTGAAAGAAATTTTTTACCAGTTCTTCTAATTGAGTAAAAGTATGTGCCAGTTGTTCCATCCCCACCGTAATGGCGCTCTAAATAAGCAATAATATACTCTTTTTGAAGCTGATTCACACTATATTTTGTAGGAATACTACCAGCTATTTTTTCAATCAAAGGGATGGCTTAAATTTGATGTGCTTTATTTTTGCATGTTTTGAATTATTTCTAATTATTTCTATAATTGGAGTATTTGCTACCAGAATGATAAAATAATCATTAGGGGGTATTCCCACCCCGCATTAACATATTCCACATATGCCCGCAAACCCCCTCACGTTAACTGAACGCTGAGGGGGTTTGTGTGTATCTAAACAAAAAAAATAACCAAACCTCATTTAGAGATTTGATTATCGGTGATTCTATTATTGGGATTTATTATCTGTTTGAACGTGTGTCACTCTGGTTTTGTATCTTAATACCTAGATCATCTAGTTCCAAGCATTTATGAAAAGACCATATGAGAACACCTAGAAAAGTCAATTCTACCAATTTCGACAGTCTGTTTTTTAAACCTTCAAGTTCCAAATCCCTACCTCTTCGACATCACTTAAATCAATAAAGTTAACCGGTGATTCACTCATACTCCCACCTTCTCCTCTTGTTCATACAGCTCTGATTATCAATATGTTAATGCATCTTATCCTCTAGCTTTGTAAATGGGCCAATCTTTTGCATCCCCGGATGTGGTTCATTAATCTCATTTAGCAAATTTTGATTGTCCTTGGCCAACATTGAATTTACTCTATCTCCCGTTGTAAAGCGTTTTAAAAAGCTCTTTAAGCCCATCTTTCCACTCCTTATTAATATTTATCCTTAGTCCAGCATTTCTGGATTTTCATTGATATTGCCCACGATTTTAAAATCGCCCATCCCTTGTCCCTCTAATGGAATTCTTTGTCCAACACTAGGGATATATACAACGAATATTTCTCCATTCCCTTGAATCACGCAATTTTCATGTACGTGATTTGAATTTTCAGAGTCAACTACTACAATATCGCCTTCAAAGATAGGCTCATTATTAATATCTTGCAATCCAGTATACTCTTCATAAATCCAAAGTTTATCATCGTCATCAAATACGAATGCTGTGGCATCATCTTCCGTATTGTACCAAGCTTTAGGTTTTTCGCCTTCTCTCTCCAACCAAATCCTGAATTTTAGTTTCTTTTCCATAGTTAAATTCAACCCCCATCTATATCAGACACTTCATAAATAGTTTCAATACTTTTAAATAAACACATTATAATTAATCAGTTCATAAACAATGTTTTATATCAAGAACATCACGTTTGATCACATCAATATATTTTTCCAAATTTACAATTTTAGTAGAGTACCGATCTACTAGATTTCCCAACACAACAAAAATACCGAGTGTAAAACCAACTAGTATATTTCCTATCCATCCCGCATTGTATAAAACATCATTGAACATGATGATATTTAAAATAACTAGCAACGCTGTTACACAACCCCACAAGTGCGTAACAAACCAGTCCCACAAATGCGCCATACCTCTACTTACTTTCCGCATCTTAATTCTCCTTAACTCTTTCAAAATCTCGTAACATTTCAACCAGATACTTGTTAACCAATTCATATTTAGAATATGACATTGAATCCTCAACTTTAATTTCTGAAACAATACCTTCATCCATAAGCCGTTCAACCATCCAACAAGCACGATTATAACCAATTTTAAAATGTCTCATAATTTCAGGAACAGACGTCAAAACACAACGTTGATCTTCAAAAACAGCATTATCTAACATAAACTGAAACACGCTAGGTGCTAATTCATCCTTAAACGCATTTGAAAAGTTAATCATTATTCTTAAACCTCCTCAATCAATTCAGCATGCAACCATGCACGCATTAAATCTTCTTCATTAACATCTATCCATATCCATTTTCTAAGCAATATCCTAATGAATTACTTTTGGATGGCTGCATCTTACGTCCGCATGTCTAAAACCCGGCCTTGCATATCTGACACCTCAGTCATTTCTCTACCATTTCCGCTTTCAGTACTTTGCCATATCCATTTGCTTTAAACTTTATTAATCGATTATCAGTTTTTATATTTTTTAATCGATCATTTGGTTTAACTTTAAGGCTAGTAATCGTTTTCGTCTTTTTCACACCTCGCAAGTTTCCGGAAACATGAACTTTGAATCCAGATCCATCAGTCGACTTTATCCGTAAATACTTCCCATCATCTGAAGGACTGACCGTGCCTGTTCCAACTATTATCATTCTGTCTTGCACATCATTTATAGGTACATTTTGTATTGCCGTCATCACACAAAATAAAATCAGCCCCGCCCCGACGACAAGAGGCATAAATATACTTAAAATAAGCGTGAAGTAGTCCGATTTCACATGATGAAATCTCCATTCTGTCATGGCTATGAATATACCGTAGATAAAGACTATTCCCCCTATAAAAGCAAGGCATGCAATGTTTCGTAAATCAACATTATTAGTTAATTGTTTTGCTATTTCATGAGTTGTCATATTATTCTCCAATTTGTCGAGTTAAATCTTTTCCAAAATACTTATTGGATAAACGCTTAAGAGTACCATCTTGTGCCAGTTTCACTTGGGCATCAGACACTTGCTTTTCTAATTCTTTGTCATTGTGTTTCTTGCTAAACATTGGTCGTGCCAAAATAGGCTCTAATTCATTCGTATGAATCGCTTTCAGCTTATTGGTCTGATGCTTCTTTTGATATGTGATCCATGCGTCTTCCGAGTTCAATGTAACATCTGCCTTACCAGAACCAACTAAATCTAACGTCTCTGAAAATCCTGGTGAACTAATAAGCGCAGCACCGTATTTCAAGGCTGATTGACCGTAAGCAGATGACGTCGTTTGTGCAGCCCGTGCTCCTTGTAGGTCATTTACTGTTTTAATTGGCGAGTTCTTTTTTACAATCATCACCGCATCAGATTTTAGATATGGTCGGCCAAATCGATAATGTTTCTCCCGTTCCTTTGTAGCAGTCATATCGTTATACACCACATCATATTTACCTACATCCAAACCTGCAGCTAACGAGTCAAATTTAGTTTCCACGAAAACTGGTTTTAATCCCATCTTCTTAGCAACCGCGTTAGCAACTTCGACATCATACCCAACTAATTTTCCAGATTTATCTTTGTATGAAAAAGGTGCGTATGTACCTTCTAAACCAACACGTAATTCCTTACGACTTCCTTTCGATTCTTTATTTAATTGATTGACGACTACTCCTGAGCCAACTAACACCAAAACAAAGGATGTCGCTAGAAGTACTACTGTATTTTTCTTCATCTGTTTTCACCTATTTTATTCGCTTTAACCAAAAGAAGTACCACAATAATCTCTAAAATCATTACAGTTATCTTAATCTGAAAACTATCTGATTTAGGGATACAGAAAATCCAATACGTAATTACAAACAAAATTATTGCTAACCAAGTCAGCAGATTTCTATCTTTGTAGTGTCTTTTAACAACTCTATATTGGGGATAAGCACGATATGTAATCAAAGCAACCATTATTCCATAAATATCCAAACCCGTTAATAAACCTAGTATCGCATCTAAAATTAGATTAAAAATTCCCATCTTTTTTCCTTTCTCCAAACGAATGAGAGACAGTTATAGAAAATAACAAATGTTAAAATTGCTAGCCAAAGTTGTTCAATGCCTTCCAGATATGATTCATAGCTAGTCAAGGTTGTCCATAATCTTCCTATATCCACCAAACAAGATTCTTCCAAGACAACTTCAGTTTCTTCATACAAACATTTATAAAATTTATTACCCTTCCTTTTATTCCTCGCTATCCCTAGCTTTTCTACCAACTTTAAAAGCATAGTAACTACTAGCAACACAAGTTGTAGACAAGAAAGAAATCCCAAACGCAATCAATCCAACTGGTAAGCCTCCAGAAATCATCTGTGCGTTATCTGCCCTGATCTTCAATTGAATCGCCAATAACACGACAAGTAATGGTCCAGTAACCAATATAAAAAATCCGCCGTTTGATTTTACGAAAGCTTGAGACGCTTTAGTATGGAATATCGCGAAACATTGAAAAACCATCGCCATGATCAACAAGCCCATAATTTGTTTATTTTGTAAACATAGAAGCATCGTCATAATCACATTGCTTAACAAAGTAATGCTGATAAAAAGTGTAATTAGATGTCTCTTCCATCCCTGGGCTCTCTTATCTGGCCCGTATAATAAAATCATGCAGGCATCTAACACAAAAATAATCGATAAATAAACCCCCATCACAAGCTCCTCCTTCTTGGTTTATAACCAGGGTTATATACCCCAGATAGTATGAACATAATTGTAAATAACGAATGTAGCTACAAACGCAAGTATCGCTGAAATAATAGCCACGAAATAGAACACCAATTTACGGTTACGGCGTAACGTATTGAGTTGCTGTTTCTTCTTATCAAGAGCTAAATTACCCTGACCCATCTTTTTATTTTCCAACGATTCAATCGCGCCATCATATTTTCTCAATATGTTCCTAGACGGATAAAAAAAAGCGAAATATATTACTAAATATAAAATAATGGGCCACATAATGATCATCGGTTGTAATAAAGCATAAATTAAATCCTCAAAATTTAAATCCATTTCACGCCTCCTTCAAATGCAAGCTTTAAGAATTTCTATTATCAATCTTCCCTCCAACTCTTCATATCAACGATTTTGTTCGTTCCATATAAATCGTAACCAGGGATGATTTCTTTATGAATTGGCTTAATCTGACCTTCACTTGAAATTAAATGATTTTCTATATCAGCACGTGCGAATGATAAGCTATCCTCATACGCAATTTCTGAAATTTTATAATCGTGTACGATTGTATTAGATTTAACTGCTGACTTCTTGGGTCTAAAATTTCGATCAGCTAATAAAATTCTTGATTCTGTGAACTTTTTTCCATTCAAACTTTTTTCATCCTTTGACGATAATTGACCATTAAGCGTCACTTTGTAGGCATAATATGTACTACGTGGTGCAACTTCATATTGTTTTGTAACATCTACATTATTTTTATCTGTTGTATCCCCGTTCCTTCTAAGAAGGGTTCCATCATCCAATTCAATATACTTCCTACTTTGATAAGTTTTATATATCCAAACTTTATGAGCAGGGACACCTGGAATCGTGCCAACTTTCTCTGCACTTTCGTTACCTTCAATTGAAACTCTGATAAGCTTTGTGACATCTTTTAAAGTTGATCCATTCTGTTCGTTCGACTGCTGTTTTTGTTTCTGCTGCCATATATCCATCCCAGAATCAATCGTCAGTAAACTGAATGCAATTGCAAAAAACATTAGCAGCACCCAACTGGGCTGTATTTCTATCTCTAAATTAGGAATAAAGTACTTTGCAGCTTTCACAAATACAATCAAAATTATGAGTGGTATTAAATCAATAATTAAACTATACCTAAGCTGAATAGTTACATTATTTGACACAACCTGAAAATTCAGAAACAAGACCGGACAGGCAGAGAAAATTAAATATAGAACGACTCCAATAGTGAACTGAAGGTTAGTAATAACTTTTACATGTTTTTTATCTTTTTTGAAGAAATAGATAATTGCACCCATTACAAGCAATGACAGTGTCACATATACTGCAATGGTTAAACCGATTTTAATCCAGATTGTATTCATATTTTTGTTCCACCTTTTCAAAATAGAAAATAATTATCATGCATTAATAACGACCATACCTTTTTGCCTTTGGACGCCAATCTATCTTTATGCTTTTAAATTCGCTCTCTAATGCGTCTTTCGTCTCTTGTATCAACGATAGCTTATTCGCACGCTTTTCCATCACATTGTAGCGATAGAGTTGAATGCAAGTGATCACAAGATATATTGCGCTTATAATAACCATCCCAACCAAATCATGTGTATTCAACCAGTCTGGTCGTACACATTCTAAGAAGATTACAATCACCGCACCAATCATGGCCAGACACATCCAAATGTAGTCTAGTTTAGACGTTTTAAGTTTTGGAATATTAGCTGTCATAATTGCTAATACTAAAATATATCCAATTAAAAATATCTTGATTCCCATTTTTCATCTCTCCATATAAAAAGGTAGAACCCTAACCGTGACAGTTACAGCTCTACCTATTGTTCATGCCTAGAATTAATTTCTATGCAATGCCCTTAAGAGGTATCGAACCCCTAACTTATTGATCCATAGAAGAAATCGACTAAACCCTAAATAAACCAGTAAGTTTTACCCCATCGGCAATAAAGGCAAAACTGGGGTTGTAGTAGTGATGTACAACCCAGTAAGACAAAAGACAATACTAGTTTCGTCCTAGTATTTGTAGCCTAAAAAATTAAAAAACTTGGCTACCAAACAACATAAACGGCTGAATGTTTGTGTTGTTCTGTTTTTACACAACTACCTGGAATCGAACCAGAAAAAAGAAAAATTATTAATGACTGTATCTATTTTCGACATATCCACGATATAGAATCATGAAGAATTCTTCTTATAATCCATTTTTAGTTGTAGTACAACCGCATTCAATGCGGTTGATGTTCATGTCCGCTAAACCCCTCTGTGGCTATTCAGAAGGTAAACTTGGACATGTCACCAATGATGTCTCATGTATACAGAAGGCGGTGAGTTTATTGTTATGTTCCCTGCTGGACTTGAACCAGCGACCGGACAGTTATGAGCTGTCTGCTCTAACCAACTGAGCTAAAGGAACAACCTAGTAATAGCGATAATCTTAAATTACCTTGTCTCAATTACTTGGACCTTGTCTAGATCAACAAAGTCTTCTGAACAATTAGTCTGATTCAATACACAATCATTAATTGATTTAATTACAGACAGCTCAGATAACGCTGTATCTTGATTGTCGTAATAAGTCGGTGTATTCCTTTTTAAATTGACGACGAATTTACTCCCAGTACATATTTTTGCGTAATACTTATCCGTATCTGTTTTGATCACAAACGCCATTTTATAGCCCACCAACGATGTTATATTGATTATTAATCAATATACCCATTCTATCGTTTTGGTTATGTGAGCGCAATTTAATTTCACAAAAATAAAAATTAGCGCACGAAAAAAAGCCACCGTATTTAACGGTGACTTCTTTAATTAACGAATAACCATGTTCATAGACTTTGGTGTGTTCCAACCAAGTGCCTTTGTGTTCTTGTTAACGTAGGCCCAAGTACTTTGTGATACCCACATTGTCCGCTTACCTGTTGCGTATGGATCAGCAATCAAAAATTGACCAGGACGGTATCCAACAATTGTCATAACGTGGAAAGCATGTTGGCCTGACAAACGCCAGTAATAGTCTGCCCAGGTTACAACAGCATTAGAGCGTGTTAGCTCCTTAATAATCTGTGAAGTACCAGCACCCGTGATGTCAGCGGCTCCCATGTTTTTAAATGCTTTTGCTAATGGATTAGCAAAAATAGTTTCTGTATAACGACTACCGTGTCCAAATGGGTTACCGTAGAATCCCTTACCAGGGTTAACACCATAACCAACTGGCACCTTGCGATAGATGCTTGGCAAGCCTGGGACGGCACGATTCTTATGTGACAATGCAATTTGCATTGACGCGCCTTCACAACCTTGTGGGGCACCTTGGTTCAATTGTGAGTAGTATGTGTAGTTCAACAATGCTTGATCAACACGGCCCTTGTTATTGAAATGATAACGCGTATTGCTCAATGTCTTCCAAGCATTTGTTAGACGCTTAAAGTTACTTTGGTAAAATTCCATCGTGTTCTTATAGTAACGCTTACCTGTGATGGCATGGCCATACTTATTAAAGAAGTAGTAGCTCCCTTTTTGGAGGATGCTCTTATTACGCGCTCCAGCAAAGTTTGAGCTATAGAATTCAAGTTGGTTCTTACCCTTGGCATCTTTATAACCACGGAAGCCAGTAATCGCTTGTCCTGTGTTGTTCAAGTAGTAGTAATGACCGTTCGTCTTAACACGCTTGTTACGGGCGCCAGCAAAGTTTGAACTATAGAACTCTAAGTGTTGCTTACCCTTTGAATCCTTAAACTTACGTACACCATTGATGGCCTTACCATTCTTATTGAAGAAATAGTAGTGGTTAGCTGTTTTGATGCGCTTATTACGAGCACCGGCAAAGTTAGAACTATAAAATTCTAAATGTAGCTTGCCGTTGGCATCTTTATATTGACGTAAACCAGTGATGGCCAAGCCGTTCTGATCAAAGTAATAATAATGATCATTGGTCTTGATGCGCTTGTTACGGGCACCAGCAAAGTTAGAACTATAGAATTCTAGATATTGCTTACTGTTAGCATCCTTGTATCGACGCAAACCGATAATCGCTTGACCATTCTGATCAAAGTAATAATAGTGGTTGTCAGCAAAAATACGCTTGTTTTGAGCACGTGTGAAGTCGCTGTTATAGAATTCTAAATGAAGTTTCCCATTAGCGTCTGCATATGAACGTAATCCCTTGTGTGCATTTCCATTAGCATCGAAATAATAATATTGGTTCCCAATTTTTTGTGAACCAGTAACCATGATTCCGTTCTTGTAATACTTGCCATTGCTCCAACCATTTTTCACTTCAGACGTTGCCTTAGTATTAGTATTTGTCTTTGATGATACTTGACTTTGTTGTGAAGTTGCACTTGTTGAAGATACTTCACTTTGAGAGTTAGTAAGCTTTGAAGCACCGGCGCTTGCAGATGCTTTTGTGCTTTGCTTGATACTGTTTGATTCAACTTGACTAGTAACACTTTGACTACCATTAGATGAGTTAACTTCACTAGCTGAAGAGCTGTTTAGTTGACTATTGCTTGCAGATTGACTGCTTTGATTTTGACTTACTGATTCACTAACAGAATTAGCGTTTTGTTGTGAGGCTGATACACCGGTTTCAACTGTCTTGCTAGTTGATGTAGATTGAGGTGTGTTCTCATCTTCGCTAACTGTTTGTGCTGCCTCTGGTGTCGTTGTAGACGTATCTACATCATCCGCATTCGCTACGCCACCCATCATCAAAAATGATGAGGCAACAAGAGCACTAACCCATACCTTACCACTTTTATATAACTTAACTCTTTGCTTACTTCCCATTTCCGTATACTCCTTAAAATAATCCAGCGTATATCTAAACGGATTCGACTAGATATACACAGCTAATATAGACCAAATTTCATTATATTATGTTAAACGGTATAAAAAAAGGTTAGTCCGTAAACTAACCAATTTTTATACCTCCTCTAATCCTCTTGTAATGTCAGCATTGGTCAAATACCTCCCCAACTAACTGCATCACTTCTTTGTTTGCTTTAGGCGTGGCACTATTTCCCCCTTACTAATCCACACAATTACGAGCAACGGCAGGATAGGCAAAAGCATCGTAAAGATGTTTCGGAACCAACCCGCGCAAAAGAAACCAACAAATCCCAATAGGATAATCCAATCAACTTTATTCTTACTAATCTGTTTGTTTCTAACTACCATTGAACGATTCACAATCCATGATGTGATGATTATGGCCATTGCCAATTTTTCGACTAACCAAACAAAACTCATCAAATCAATCATATTTAGGTTTTTCAAAATCATCCATGCGAACAAGGCAATCGGCAAAATCTCCAATGCCGTCAGTACCGTTTGGTAATTAGTATATGACTTAGTCCAGTCATCATCACCCATGTGCCATAGGTTCATCAACTTCTTTAAATCTTCAAACAGAAGCACAATACACAGCGCTACTATGAACAGAAATACACTTATTAATATTTGATACACTTTTTTCCTACTTTCAGCGCTACAATCCAAACTGATGATTAACATCTAAAGAATTCGTATCACCATAAACAATGTCGAGCGTGACATCTTGCCCTTTGGCACTAGTAAATTCGATACTTTTCCTAACAATCCAACTACCTGTATCATAATCAGAAAGAACGACTAGCTTTTGTGCTAATCCCTCTACTTCATTAATGGCACTTCCATCGGCCCCATAGTCCATCAGCATTTCCTTAGCTTTTAGCTCAGTAGCAAAGCCATCGTTACTAGCCCAAAAAGGTTTGAGTGATTCACCATCAACACCAATTGAGAGTGTGTATTCTTTATACGGATTCAGCATATTTATTCCTTACGTTCTACTATTCGGTAATATCTTTAATCGCCAGTTTCATCACTTGATAAATTCGGAATGCCTCTGGGCGCTCTTCCAAACCAATTGGAATTGGTCCGCGATGTGAACTTTCAAAAGCATCTTCAACTAAAGCTTGTAATGTCGCTTTATATACGTTCCCAGTTTCATCCCTATCAACCGTAGCAGGAACCATTACTTGAGCCTGGTTCCCATGTAGTAGAATGTTTTCAAGTTCAGACTCAAAGAAGTCTAAGGCCTCGGCCATCCATACAAACTTTTCAGTTGATGGATTGCGATAATCAAACTGATGTACGTATTCATAACTAAGTTCTTTTTCAGCATCACGCCAACTTTGCTTTGTCGTTTGATTCAATGCAATTTTATTATCTTTAACCATTTATAATTCTCCTTTTTATTAACTGACTATTATTTAACCTGGAAGTTTGTTTCGTGTCCTAAAAAAGATTCAACCCTAATACTTGATCCTGCAATTGAATAGATTAGTCTGTCTTTCTTGTTTAAACGAACGCTTAAGCACGGCATACGACGATAGCAAATCTTTTCTAAATCGCCGATTGAATCCGTAGCACCATCTTCAAGCAATCGCAGCAAGTGCATCGTTTTGTGATAAATCTGATTGTTGTGCCCTGACTTCATCTTCTTCAAGTCTTTCTTGGCCCGTTTTGAATATTGAATTTGCATATTTGAATCTCCAATTTATTTCTTCTTCTCTATTATCCCTCACTTTCCTGCCGAATGAAACCCCTTATTCGGCACGTTTTAATTAATTAGATAATTCCTCATTTCGTCCCGCATGTCTATTATCATCGGATGAGGCCTCACGTCCATTGTTCACATCATTCCTTAATGAAGAATTTGTGCTATTTACCGAACTTGAAGAACTATTAGCTTCAGGCCGAACTTGATTTGACTCCACGTTTCCCTCTACACGACTTGGCAATGTTTCACTTTCATCTGTCCGTGACTCTTCAACATTTTGTTCAAAGCTACGACTTACACGTTCAGAATCTCTCTTAAATGATTCTTCCATCTCTTTGCGTCGTGATTCTTCATCTTCCATCGATGCCTTACGTGATTCCTCATCACGTTTGCTCTGTTCAGACGCCCGACGCTTTGATTCTCTCTTAGCCTCTTCCTCAATTTGCTTTAGATATTTCTTTGAATCAGATTCCATTTTATCTTTATGGCCTTCTGATAATTTGGTTAGGTTAGACTCTCCTGACTTAATCACATCAAGGCATCCCCATTGATAATGCAAAGAAGAAAAGCTGTTCATCACACTATTCAACGTTGGTGGAAATAGTAAATCTGACGCTTGCAGTACGTAACCGGTTTGGCCATTCACATTTTGTCTTTTTACTTCTCCATCTTTACCAATTAGCTTTGAGAAGCCAGATAAAATCGTATCTGAATCTTGTCCTAATTGAACCATCAATTCATCCATCTTTAATGCAAATGGATCAGATGGGTTATCTAAAAGAATTGAGTGAATTGTTCCAGCGAAAGTATCGTTAAATTGATATATCTTTGCCGGCGTCACCGACTTTTTCAGCTTAGTAGTATTACCACCTTGTCGTCCTGTCGCTGACTTACCATCGTTATCCAACAATGCGTTGTAATTCTTCAAGACAACCCGTTCTTGCTTATAGGCGTCTAAGCCATCTTGAATAAGCGCTGCCTCATTAGGATGCATGTTGTCCTTCAATTCATTCATCTTTGAAATATCTTCGTCATCAGGAACCATCTTTGAAACATCGGTTGCCTTTTTGAATTTAGTATCCATCTGTTCATATTTGAGATAAGCATTACTCTGAGAAGACATGACACCATTCTTGACTGAGACATTCTCTGCTCCTTGTTTATTTAGACTATAAGAACGCCAATATAATAAGACGACTATCACCACCAAAAAAACCAAGGCCAGCATCACGATATGCTTTTTTTTAGTTCGCATTATGATACCTCTCAATGTCTGATTTTGAATAATTTGGATCTAGCGTCCCGCCAACAAACATCTTTTTCTGATTCAAGAGATTATCAACATCCCGATTTAGGTTTGCATCCCCTGGTCTTGAACTAGGTTGTTTGTACTTTTGTGTTTGAACAACCGGGCCAATTTGACCTCCTGATGTTCCATATGCATCGTTTGGCTTTTTCCAATCGTTCTTTTTATTAGTAATCCTCTTCATTGTGTCTTTATATACATACTGTGGTAAGTCTTCTTCTGAAGCCCCACTAGGTAAAATGCGTGGCGACAAGTAATGAGTAGCCTTAGCTGTTTCATCAAATCCCATCCACGTGACTAATACTTGATTAGGCGTAAATCCTGCATACCATGAATCCTTAACCGCACGTGCGGGTTTCTTTTCACTAGCATCAAATTGATTCAAACCAGTTTTACCAGCCTGAGGCATACCTTTAATCATCGCACCCTTTGCTGTTCCATTGCTTGAAGGAACACCCTTAAGCATATCGACCAGCGTATAGGCTGTACCTTCACTCATAACACGCAACGCTTTATTCTCACGTGTTCTTGTACCTGAATTTGAAACAACTTTGCGTAACAAGTGTGGCGGATTATACATACCACCATTTGAAACAGCAGCATATGCACCTGCCATTGCTTGTGTTGATGTTTCAGTACCCAATGCTTGCGATATTGTAGCAATAGTTGAGCCATCATCAGGATTCTTTAAATCGATGCCAAGTGCACGTACAAAGTTAGAAGCGTATCTTGCTCCCGCTGCCTCAAACGCTTTAACAGCTGGCACGTTCAAAGAATTAACCAGGGCCTTACGCATCGTGACACTGCCACGATAACGACGATCATAGTTGTAAATCTGAATGTTAGTTCCTTCATACTTATATGGCGAATCATTTAACACGTGCTGACTATGCCATCCATACTTCTCTATCACTGGTCCATAATCAAGTAATGGTTTGATTGATGAACCAGATGACCTAGTTTCTTGCGTTGCACGATTTAGACCAAAATCAACTTGTTTGTTTCGTCCACCCACTTGCGCTTGTATCTCTCCATTCTTCACATTAACTAATGTAGCGGCTCCTTGTAATGCTTTATCAGTACCTGCAAAGTTAGGGTTGTCATTTATTTGCCCATACAGAACATTCTGGGCTTTTGTATTCAAAGATGTATAAATCTTCAAGCTTTCTGTTCTTGGCTTATATCCTGCCTCTTCGGCCTCCTGTAGCGCATTTGAAACAACATCATCAATCTTTCGCACATTTGCTGGCCGTTCATGCTTTTCGATTGGTACCACTCCATGGTTAACCGGCTGTTGCACAGATTGTTGATATTGTTGCTTATTAATCGCTCCGGTCGATTGCATAGCTGCTAAGACCAAGTTTCGACGCTTTTTTACTGCCTCAGGATTTTGATAGACGTTATAGACACTTGGCGATTGGCCCAAACCAGCAACCAGCGCTTGCTGATCCACAGACAACTTATTCAAATTCCTTCCATAATAGAATCTCGAAATTGTCTGTGCGCCATATCGGCCATAACCTTCATAAACTTTATTGATATACCACTCTAATTGTCGTTCCTTAGAATAGATAGAATCTACTTGAACTGATATCCAAATTTCTTGCAACTTACGTTTTAACGTCCGATCAGATGCATCAGTTGAGAACAATGATAGTTTCACTAACTGTTGTGTGATTCCCGAACCACCAACTTGGACCCCTCTCCCTAACACTTTAGATTCAAAGGTCGTTTTAAATGCATTTAGAATTCCCTTTACTGAGAATCCTTTTTCATGGAAGAAATTCTTATCTTCTATAGCAGTAACTGCATCAATGTAGCTCTTGGGGATGTCGTCATATTTAACATAATCATTTTTCGCCTGAGAAGAATTATAAATTTCCTTATTATTATCGTCATAAATTTGCGTGGTAATCTGTGGTAAGTTACGCAACTGCTTTTGACTAACCTGTGGTGCTCCCCACAAGATATACAGAATTCCCAATGCAGCTGCTATCACTACCACAATCAAATAGAACCAAACACTCTTATATACTGGTTTTTTCTTAACTACGTGAACTTTTTTCTTAGCCATCTTAGACTCGCAATGCCCTATCTAAACACCGCGCCTCCCATCTACTGTCGATAAACATTTTTAATAACATCATTGTCTATCTCACCGTATTTTACTAATGAGATGGGTACTGACACATTCCCACCGACATCTTGAATTAACGTTGGTGTGTTATTAACATCATATTTCTTTAAAAGACTCTTGTTTTTATCATCCTTTGCGTTCACATAAACTGTGGCAATATTTTGCGCTTTAGTTCGTTGACTTCCTGCAGCCTTCACAATTTTTGGATATGCATCCTGGCAATGACCACACGTTGGATTCAAAAATACAATTACTGTTTCTTTATTTGCCTTGTCCCTAGTTTCAATAACACGACTAGGGTTTTGCGTAAATGTCATTTGGGTTTTAATACCACTGCTTGTAGCAGAATACACAATTGCTGATACTACCCCCAGAACAACAATGAACAACAATATAACTAACGTTTTCCCTACGTTTCTAAATTTGGAAGTCATGCATATACCTCATGCCATTAATTGGATCATCGTTTACTGTTCTTGAAATGCCTAAAACAGGTACATACTTGATGACATCTGAATCACGTAAGGGCTCATTATTGTCATGGTCCTCTAACGACTTCTTAGCTACGCCCAACAATACTTCACGTTGTCCAGCACTTGGGTCCTTTAATACGTTTTTTTGTAAAGCATCTAAAATATCAGCCGACTTTTCAAAGAAGCTTTCTTCGTTGGCTAGTGTTGGAACAGTATGATCCATTCGATACCACTGAAAGAATATTTCATAAACAGTGCCATTAATTTCGCTTGGCCCCAAGTATCTAGTTGAACCCATTTCTAAATTATTTTTCTTATTAACAAATAAATTAACAAAATCAGCGTCTGGTTCAGACACCACTGCTTTCTTTAACTCATCAATTAACTCGTATAACTTCATAAAAATCTCCTTTTACAACATATATTAATTATTGTACACTATATAGCCGTGCGCTAATTTTTATTTTTGGTAACCCAATATCTACAAATTAACTCTAAAATTTAGGTGTTTTTTAGTCGAGCGCAATTTTATTCAAATAAACTGCTATTTTTTTACGCCTGTTACAACGTTTTAATTAAAATAACTTTAAATGGAAATAATTTCATGTTTATAATAATACGGTTGAATTTATCTCACTTACACCATAAAGAATTTAGGGAGAATATTACATGGTCAAATCTAAGCGGTTCAGAAAAGCTCAAAAAAGAGCAAATTCCGACATGTCGAAACACCCAAAACGGACATCCATACATCAACAGATTGTCCAGAAAGCTAATCCAAATGAAAAGAAAGCATTAAACGACAAGCTGAGAAACGTATTACTTTCATTTTCAACTTTACTAGTTGCTACATTTATAGTTTTTTCAGCCAAATCTAATAGCCTCGTCACTTCTCTGGCTGAGGGCGTCTTATTAATACTTCTAGGCATTATTTTTATATTCTTATTCATAGACTGGGTTCAGTTCAGAAAGTTCACTTATCAAGAAATTCTCAACGCATATGCGCTGCCGGCGCCTGTAGCAGGAAGCCCAAATCAATCTCTTGTTGTTACGGAAGCAGTTGTTGTCCGCAAGACGACAAAACTGAACAAACCTACGTCAATCGTGTTAAAGAAGTCATTGTTAAATAGTTTTACACTGCTTGAAGATTCACTAAGCTTTATCGCTACACAACTCAAGCCGGATAACGTTGGTGAAAATGAAGAGGTTTACTTAAACCCCTCTACTCAAGAAGAAATTAATGAGGCTTTTGCACGTTCTTATAAGCTCGTCAACACGATTAACAATAGTTTCAATGAATCTATCCGTGAATCAACAAGGAGTTACTAAGCATGGCTAGAAAAATTAAAAGGTTCTTTGTTACAGAACTTTTAGAACAACCTTCTGAATTTTATGAGTTACCTAGTAGATCAGTCGGCGTCACTCACTTCTTAGCTATTACAGTCAGTCAAGATAAGGAACCGTCTATCGCATATCGCGGTTCAATGGTAATCATTGAAAATATGGTTGATTCATTGTTTCAACACGTTCTTCATTCATCGACAACTATTAATTCAGAAATTATTCAACAAGCATTAACCATGTCGATGAATAACAATCACATTGACCTCAACTTATTTGCCAATGTTCCTATGTATGACTTGTTTAAATCTGAGCTGCCTGAAGTCGCTAAGAAAACAACTAAGAGAAAATCATTCAACCTTTTGCTTGAATACAAAAGAGGAAACATAAGTTACAGAGCAAAAGATATTATCACCCCTACTCAATTTACTTTAGTCGCCCTACTACTAATTCAATCTCTTGCCAAAGAAGCCTCTTTAGAAGATTGGTTCCTTGACTTTGAACTTAATAAATTAAAGGAGAACTACTGCAATGACCTCAGCGCATGACACAAAAACACTCGGAAGCGGCGTTCCAAAAATCTGGTTTCTAGATTATCTATTTATTTGCTACCACCCCATCGTTATAAAGAACCTATTAGGTAATCAAAACAATAGCGATTTTGTTGACGAATCTAAGTCATTCAAAAAAGTACTTGTTAATTATGTTGATACGCCTTCACGGGTTTTCAATGATCATCACGAAGTTTTTATGGTTGGCTACACAACAAAGAAACGTCTTTGTATTGATCCAAAAGAACCAATTGAAAACCCTTTATATCAAAAAATGTTGTGCTTAAATACATATATTCTTGATTGTCTTAAAAGACACGAATCATCATTAAGCCCAAATTCAAATTTTAAAATTGCAAAAGTTGGTGAACGGATTCCAGATACCGAAAAATTGCCCGATGACCTTCAAACCGTTCAAGCCTATGACTTCCCATATATCGAATACTTACTAACGCAGCACAGCGTTCGCTGGGTAGTCACTAATTCAGACGTCTTAATTGGTTTCAAGTTTGATGAAGTCGATTCTCAAAAATCAGCAAACCTTGATTATTGGGATTATTCACAACTATCAAATTTCCAGCAACGTTTCTATTCTCTTTCTCGCACCCCCACTTTCCTAACTGAAAGCCGCATCAGTTTAATTGTATTAAACGAAACATTAGTTAGATTTTGTAACCAATATAGTCGTGATCCAGAAACAAAATGTGACAACGCTACTTTAGCTTTGATACTTCAAACGTTGCACAATGAAGTCATTGATATTTATGACAATTTGCAGAACAGTCAGTATTCATATATCAGTGAAATCATTGATGATCTATCCAAATTTAGCCCTAACAGTTCAGAAAGAATCATCAAGCGAAAGATACGACACACTTTGACACACAACGACCGCTGGAATAACAATGAACCCGTGGCTCAGAATATGGCATTTGAATTTATCAACCATGCAAACACCAGCTTTCAAACAACTCTATCTTTTAATTAATCTACAATAGTGCCGAAAGGCGCTTTTTATTTTGCCTTCACTTTATATGTCTATATGTCACTAAGACAGTTACAATTATGACTACTTTAAACATCACAGACACCCCACCCTATTTGTTTCGTTCGCTACCAAGGCGTTGCCAGCAAAGCAGTCATCTACGCTAGTCAGTAATGATAGCTACATTAATCACGGTAACGTCCATTATAGATACTAAATTGTATAGAATTCTTGTTAACACCCCCCGCCACCCTAATAGCACCATGGCCAATCCATTGGATATTAACCTATTTTATAACTAGGTAACATACTAATATCATCCATGCTAGTTTCATTTTACGACTATTAGTTGAGTCCAATTGCATTGTAAAAGTCTTATCTAGACTAAATTGAAATACTTCTACTATTGTCAGTTTGTCTATAATAATTATCAATAAAGCTACACTAGTTGCTTATTTAACTATTGCATCGGGCTAAATAGAGTGTCTACTGAATCAACAACTATCAATAGCTACAACTAACACTCTTACAACAAGCTTATTTCGTGACCAAATCGAAACAAATAACTATAGTTTGATTATTATAGTTTATAATATATCCATGTTAGACATTTCAACTTTCATGGAAACGCTGAATAATTCAAGGTTTGTAATCAAGTTATACCTATACTTATAATGTTAATAACACTTATAGTTATATTCACGCCTAATATAGATTCTTAGGCAACTACAGCTGTCGTTCAAAAACAAAACAATTATAATAAACACGTTTTTCAACCATGATGGTTTATATTTAGTTGCTTTTTTACAACTAACATAGTGCTAAATAGCTATTAAACACTGGTGCCATAGTATAAAGATGGTATAATCAATAGCGACTAGATTAATCATATGATAGGAGACGTCAAATGGAAGAAAAAACATACCGAATAAAAGACTTTGAAGAAGAGTTCGATAAATCACGAACGGCAATTATCAATATACTGAAAACACTTGATCAAGAAGACGAAAAAATCTCAGCGGATGGTCGTGGATTTGTATATCCTCAATCAACATTCGATAAGCTTGCTGAATATTACTTAGAAAAAGATGCTACCTACATCAAAAAGGTGCAAGACAGAACAGACGCAAAGGAGTCAAACGTCGATAGCAAAGCTGACGAAATTCTAGAATTACAAAAACAATTAGAGTCTAAAAAACATGAGATAGAAAACCTAACTACTCAACTCAAGCACCAAGAGGAGATGACAAGTTCTAAGGAAGAACACATTGAAGACTTGCGCAGTCAAGTAAATGTGGCACGTCAGCATATTGAACGCTCTGATAAACGCTTAAGTGAGGAACAAGAAAACCTCAAAAGGGAACAAGCATTACGTGCTGAGTCTCAAAAAGAGATAACTTCTGTTAAACAGAAGAATCTAGAATTAGAAACTACAGTGAGGGAAAAGGACCAAGAGGTTAAGGAAAAGGATCAACAATTAGAGACAGAAGTTAATTCAAAGCAAAAAGGGTTCTTCAGTAAGTTATTTGGTACCAAATAACTTACTTGTTTTCTTAATTTCATTCTATTTGGTACCATAAGCTAGATATTTGGTACCGAATATGAATAATAATTGACCCCTTGTAGTTTATTTGGTACCATATAAGTATTATTTGGTACCAAATAAACTAAATCATTAGAACTTTTGGTACCAAACAATTCATAAATGACAAAAAAATTCGGAGGACGAATAAATGGCTGCTAATACATTAAAAATGGGAATCGACTTAGGGAATCGACAAACGAAAATCTACATACCTGAACAAGAAGGTGTGAAGAAACCAATTAATATTGTTTATCCATCAGCTTTATTACCCGCTAATTTGGTAGGTGAGAGTACTTTTGGATCACTAATGAATAATTCTGACTTACCAACAACACGTAAATTTCAACTTACCAATGATAACAACGGTTATATTTGGGGCGAATCATTAACACAATTTCACAAAGACGATGGCATCTTGCAATCTATAGCTAAGTCAAATCGTTATGAAATGGATGAATACAAACTACTTTCAAAGTTCGCCTTAGCAGAAGGTGTCCTACAAGCTGGCTTTGCTGATGAACCTGTAAACATTAGTCTTTCTATTGGCTTGCCAGATGACGATTATGATAAATATTCAGACAGTGATTTAATTAAGTCTATCTATAAGAATGCTCACAGTGTCGAAATTGATGATAAGGTACTTCAATTCAAAGTCACAAAATTACAAGTCCTACAACAAGGACTAGGTGCACCGATTCATGAACTAATTGATTTTGACGGCAATGTCATTAACCCTGAAATCCTAACTCAACGTACAGTTTGGGTAGACATGGGTGGGGGAACAATCATCATCAATACTTTTGACCAATTCCGAGCACTACCAGATCTTTCAAGCATCTATTGGAATGGATCAGATACAATTTACCGAAAACTAGCACAATTAATTGCAAAGAACCAACAAGTTAAAGTGGATATCGACGAACTTGAAAGCCAAATCAAGAAAGGGGAACGTTCATATAAAGTCTCACGTAACCAAACCATCGACTTCACAGATGAATTGAACGAAGTTCTACAAGAAACTTTGACAATTCTAAAGAATAAAATTCAAAACACTGTCGCAGATATGGACGCCATTGATAATATTTTCTTCTCTGGTGGAACTGCGCAAATCTTTGATCCAGAAGATTTGAAAGGAATGTTTGGATTTGGTGAAATCGTTCCTGATGGTGACATGGCAAATGCAATTGGTTTCGTCAAAGCACAATCAATGAAATAGTTTAAAGTTTCAGTTCATCAAGATATATCAAATATATTAAGGAGCAATTATGCCAGCTAAAAGAGATGGTGAAGTTCTCAAGGATGTTCATTTCCGTATCTATGATGACGAGGCTGATTTACTACAATATGTCCAAGAATATAGCGATGCTAATGGTGTAACTTTTAATAATGCGATTAAAGCAATTATCAAAGAGTCTAAAGAAGGCATGCCTAATAAATCTAGCATTGAAGATATGGTATCGAAAATACTTGCTGATAGCATGTCTGGTCAGTCATCAACCGTTACCGAAGAAAAAGAAACAACACCCAAAAGCAAAAAATCCACAGTAAATGTCAAAGATTTAGATTTGGGTTCAATAGCCGGAAAAATAGTTTAAAAAACGCTTTGTGTCGTTAGGCACAGAGCGTTTTTTGATTTACATAAAGATTTTAATTTCTTCTCTATACTAATACCTATGGAGGGACCTCATGAAAATTAAAAGCTCTACTAAGGAAAATAAAAATCTAACTATGGCGACTACCGGCTTTAAAAAGCTGTGGTATGGTCGCGTAGGGAAAAACATAGATGACACGGCAACCAGCAAACTAAACGAGCTAGACTTAGATGCTGCAATTGAAGAGTTGCAACAGCCAATCCAAACTATATTACGTTTTTTCTACACAGCAGCTGCTGTTTTAGTCGCTTTAGTTGTATTACCAATTGACAGGCCACTTACCTTAGCCCTTTTGTTAAGTGCCTTTGAGTTCGTCATGTTATCTTTAAGTGCATACAACATAAACTACCTAATCAAGCTAATATCACGTCAGCATGCCGTTATCTTTAACGGAGAGGAACTCTCATTTGACCGTTCCAGGATGCAAATCCTGTTAGAGGCACTTGACCGTTATTCTCTATACTTGAAATTTGAGTTCGCTGTTTACTTATGTACCATCTTGCTATCATTTTTTGCACCAATTCTACATCATTTCGCCACATCACAAAGCCTCATGTCAAATGTAACTGGGCCATTCATCTTAACGAAAATAGGGCTAGTGATAATAGGTATTTCAATATCTATGACAACTTTTCATGGAGCATTTATTTCCCAGTCAATGTACCCAGATGAGTTCAACAATGCCTTAGAAACGATGTATTACAAAGACGGACGCCTCGAATACACGTTAAACGGCACACCTTCAAAGCACAAAGCTAATTCGCTTCTAGGTTACACGATTGATAATCATGAATCAGAACTATGGTTGGACCAACCTGTTAGAACACTGGGTACAATTATTTTTGGGCCACCAGGTACGGGTAAAACAAGAACTATTTTCAAGCCTATGATTAAGCAAGACATTGATAAGCTAATCGAGTTTATACGTGACTATCAAGAAATATCTCAATACGACAATTTCTACAGTCGTGATGTATCAGCGACTTATCTAAATAGCATCGTCGTAGTTGATCCCACAGAAGACCTTACAAACACCGTTTATGAATTAGCTAGGGAGAAGGGCATCCCCGAGAGTTTAATCTTTTACGTGAACCCGAAAGACCCGTTCACGCCGTCTCTAGACTTATTCACTGGTGATACATCTCAAATCATCGGTAAGGTGTTAGGACTGTTCCAATCCCTTAGTGCTGATGAAGGTAGTACAAATCAGTTCTTCTCTCAATCAGAAGATGCTCACTTAACGCGTATGATTCAGGTATGTATTGGTGCCAATGCAATGCGGGGAACTAAAGCCACGTTAAAAGAGTTAATCGATATGTACCAAAACACGGCGATTCGTGATCGTGACATTGACATGTTCATTGAATATGAAAAACAGTCGAAAAAGTACTACCGAAAAATTAAAATTGAGTACCCAGACTCAGAAGATGACCAAACCGAGGAACAACGCATCACATTAAAGCGTTTATCAACTGAGTTAGAGGTTATCGACCAGACCAGCAAATGGCTATACAGCTCTTTCCCAAAAATGACCGTTGAAATCCAGCCAGGAGTGAGAGTTCCAGACATGCATACGGAACGAGGTTACGAAAGCACCCAGAAGCGATTTGATATGAACCTAAATAACATTCAAGGTTTAGTGAATAAAATGACGTTTGTTGTTGCTAATGAGAGGTTACGTAACGTACTAATGCAAGAATCACAATTTATTGATATTGATAAGGTCTTCAAGCATGGTGGTATCGTTCTATTCAACCTTGATCACTCTGGATTAGGGGAGGCTAACTCTAGTGCATTCGGTAAGATTGTCCAGGACTACCTTATTGAAGGTATGCACCGTCGTGATGCAAACGTGTCGCCAACCGCAGCGGTTTACATGGATGAGGTGGCCAGTTACATGACGAGTAACTTGGCCAAAACACCAACACAGGTGCGTAAGTTCGGAATTGCGTTACATCTTGCGTTCCAGGCACCCAGTCAAATCATTTCACGCTTTGATAAAGAAGAATACGAAAACCTGGTCACTGCTTGTCGAACAAGAATTTCGTATGGGGATACATCCCCAGAAAACGCAAAGATGATATCTGATATCTTTGGCGAGCATGTGGAGTTCACTGAGAAGCTTTCTAGTTGGGGAGATGACTTTATCATGACTAATGAGTCTAACCGTCAATCTTCAATGGTCAGTGTTGATGAGCACGTGCCTAATATCACACCTTCTAAATTAGCATCACTTGAAAGCAATACTATTGCAGTGCGCTATCCGTTAACAGAACGGTCAAATCTGTTCGAGCTAGTCAAGCAACGTAACCTAGATGGAGTGGATACCGAGAATAGACTAGACATCTCAAACCCTGAATCATTTGATGCAAAGGCATTTGAATATTTCAAGGAAGAATCAAATCGGTCTGTGAACGTGGATTTCGGACCATCACAGATGATCGCCGACTATCTGCTGAAGAGCGATAAAACCGTTAACTTTGTTCCAACTATCATAGACAATTATTCAATTAAGCCTTCTGAGACAAGCAAAGCCAAGATTAAGAATCCAACAAAGGTTAAAGACCAAAAAGCTGAAGATAGCATGCCTGAAGACTTGAAAAGGAAATTAGCAAACGCTAACGAGACAGACACGACCTCAGCTAAGGGAAAGAAGTCAACTAAGCGTAAGTCAAAGACATCAAAGAAAGCGACATCCCAACCGAATTCAAAGCCACGTCCTGAAGAACCAGAATTAGACAAAAATGCAATTAGGGCAGAAGACGCGCTAAAAGATTTGCTAACTGCAGCCCCTGCATATGGCGAATTAACAGACGACGATATCAATTCAATGCCAGTTCCTGATGAAACGGAAATGGATGATGAATCATTAGCGATGGACCCACGTAACTTATTAGCCCAGGATAAATATGACCATTCAACCGACGATTGGGAAAACATCGGAACAATCGATGATGATGACGGACAAGTAAAATGGTGATGAGAAAAATAAAAAATAGCGCACGATTATTTATGTATAATATTATTATCAAGAAAAAGGAGACATAATATGTCAAAACGCAACAACCCAATCGAGATTCGGAAAGCCTTAGGTATCAATGCTAATCGAATACTTAGCCCAGAACTTATGAAAGAATTAGTCCTAAGAAACTTCCAAGACTATATTGAATCCAACAAAATTTCTATGGAAGACGCAGTTAATGCATACGACGTTTTCTTTCCATTACGAGATGGCTTAGTTCGAGCAACTTTCGTCGGTCCAGATGATGAAAATCCAAAGGCACATATGGTTTATGAAATTTTACCTGACGTGAGTTTTGTAGATGATCTAAAGTCATACTTAGTTCCAACGGACGAAGAAGACGAAGAAGACGAAGAAGACGAGGAAGCCTAAGTTTCATGGGTATCGAAGTAAGCGCTCTGTCAGAGTCATTTAACAAGTTATTATCGACAGAGGAATTTCAACGACGTTTTATCTCAGCTAACTTTGAACGTAAGCAACCACTTAAAAAGTTCCTGACTGCCCGTAACTGGGAAGACAAGCCTCTTATCTACACTGATGGATCAGTAAACATGGAACTCTTAACGTACTTACGAGAGTCAGATTATACTAACGAAGATTTAGAATATTACTATCAACTACCTAATAACTATCTAAGCCAGTTCTAAACTGGGTTTGCGGCTTATCGTTACACACACATTTTTATCACTTATTCAAATAAGTGCGCAAAACACAAGTAGTTGTCCTAAGTAAGATGCTCAATCGCGTTATATCAATATTCTGACGCAATAATTTAATCGATATATTTTAAATCATCATATATATTAGATAAAAACGGCCTATTTCCAAATGGAATATGGTCGTTTTTTTCAAATTAGCGCACAGCAAATCAGGGGTACATAAAACGCTTTATAAACACTATTATATAGGTGTTTAGCCGTATAATTACGTCATTTTTGATTGAACTGGGCGCTCACTGAATCAATATTTATCTAACCTAAATGTAAAACCATCGTTTTTTACACGTATCATCTGTAATTTTGGGGCTTTTTTTCATTGTGCCTTTTTTCTCTTCCAATCATAGAAAATTACTTTAGGCGATATATCGTCAATTTCAATTTTTAGGAGGAAGGAAAATGTTTTCTTCATTGGTAAACTCAATGCCATCAAATCTTTTCACCATGGCATCAATTGCTGATGGTACCGGTGGTAACGCATCATTCAATGGTGGTTCTCTTGCCAAGGCTTTGCTTGGTCCCATCGATGAACTAATGCCCGTAATTGGTGCATTGGTCGTTTGGGGTATTGCACTTCTTGGTATTCGTATGATCATTGCCAACATGTTTGGGGATGCGCGTTCAATGGCACAAATCGGGCCACAATTCTTATATCTATTCTTAGGTGTTATTATTTGTCATAACTGTCGAAATATCGCGATGTTATTTGCAAATACAGCCCAGGCCGGATCAGCAACAGCAATGTTTAATCCAACTGTGATTAATCAATTGGTCACCAACGTACTAATACACTAGGGTAAGGTACTATGGCAAATAATGATGACCGAAATTATGAAATTGCAGCTGTCCCACCATATTCTGGCCGAAATCGTGAAGTGTGGTTGCTGTTCACAAAGCAGCAGGTCGCTGCAATTATAGGAACCGGCCTACTACTCATGCTTTTCGTGCCATCTATCTACCAAGCCTGTCGGGCTTTTGTGGGTGGTGTTATTGCCTTCGTCCCCATCATAATACTTTTAGTATTTGTGATTTACGCTCTTTATAAGACAGTTCTTGATTGCGAACGGGATTCCCAAGGGAACATTGTCTATAACGGACCACAAACATTAGCACTAAAAAGTGCCAACGAAAGCCTGGCTGAAAATATGCATTATGGTCGTTTAGAACAAAATGGCGTTATCAGTGAGCATGAACCAAAACGTATTGTGAGGATGAAGTAATACCACCTATTAATCGTATACACATATAATTTGAAAGGAGCAATCTAACAATGGCTAAAAAGAATAATAAGAAGAAGCGTAATGGCTCATTCTTTAACCGTATTTTGAATTTCTTCCGTGATAAGAAGAATTTCAAGAAAGTCTCAGTACTTATTTTCTTGGTATTCGGTTTCTTCTGGTATGAACAAGCATTTCTTCTACCAATGGATTCATCACCACGATACTTATGGACGACTGGACTAGCATCACTAGCAACTGCCGCTGGACTAGTTTTCATCTTGTGGCGTGTCAACATCCATGGTGTTCAACCAAAGAAGAAGCATTCACGGCGCTAATTCGTGTGTTCAGAAAATCTAATAGTTTTATTCCCTAAAAAGCAAGTAGTACATCTTTATGTGCCACTTGCTTTTTTTCTTTTAACAACAGAAGCTAATATAAGGTTATGCTAATTACATATTAAATTTTGAGAGGTATGACAATGTTAAAAGAGGATAAGGAAGCTATGCCAAAGTTTAGAGAAAAACCAGCCACTGATAGTCCAAAATTTGGAGTAGATATTATCAAGCTACTCAATGAGTATTTCAATGAGCCAGAACTTGATAAGGCCATTGAAGAGGGAACCGTTTTAACGGGCGAAGTAACTGATTTTATTTATGATCATCGGTTTAAGAATGACCGGGGCGGTACGATGAAAGGGGTTGTCGTATCTATCAAATTGCCTAAGTCAGGACACATTAAGGTGACCATCCCCGAAACTGACATGTCTGACGAACGTCCAGCAGACTTAGAGAGTTTAATTGGGTTGCCACTTAAATTTAAAATGACGGAAGTCTACGGTAGTTTAGTATACGGGGATGCTAATGGTCCCGATGGTGACTTCTGGGCTTACATGTCAAAGGAACTTGAGCAAAATGAATCAGTACGTAACCAAATTCGTAACAGTTATTTAGTCGACACCATTGTTAATACACAACCAAGTGGTCGTTCTACTACGTTCATTCGCATGAACTACGATGGGTATTTGTTTACTTTGCTTGCAAATAAGGTTGTGCCGTTTAACTTCAATGGACATTATGACCTACAAACAATGGCATTCATCCGTTCTGAGTATCCAATTCAATTCAGCGAGGTCTCTATTGAAAACGGCTCAATCAAGGTCTTTGGATCAAACGCTGCGATGGACGCAATCAACCCAGAAACATTTGTGAAGCAAGCAGAAGAAGATGACCAACCCGTTGTTGGTTATTTGCATCTTTTCAAGAGTAAATCTCAAGAAGAAATCATGTTAGTTGAAGTGGCACCATCTGTATTCATTCGTCCACGTGGAAATGCACAACGTTGGTATACAAAGGAAGACGCAAAGAACGTTACACCAGTTTATGGAACTATTAAAAACCTTTTCCATGGCCGTGGTGGAGCGTTACTAGGAAACTTCATTATTAAGAAGCAAACTTCAAAATCTGATGCTGTTTCATACGTCGACTTCGTAAACCAGCAATTAGATAAGTTCTAAACAATAGGGGCGTGTTATGACTCAGAAAATTTCTTACATGTCCGACAACATGGGAGTGCCTGTTCTATTTAGTTATCGTAAGTATGATGAAGAATTAGGATATCTCAACGCCGGTGGTTTCACAGTCAAACGCATCTACAAGCTTAAGGATAAAACTGTTCTTCAAACAGAACGTTTACTACGGCGCTATTCAAGTACAGATGAACTCTTAGACCTGGGGCCAAAGGTTAGCGACTATGAACAGAACCTACTAAAGTTCATTGGTCGGTTTAAGTCTGTACAACATCTGCATTTATTGAGAGAAGTACAAACGCATCCTGATCTATACGGTACTAATAAAGGCAGTACTAAATCTGACCCGGCCATTGCTTATGAAAATACTACCGCCGGTAAGAAGTGGACAAATAGTATTAGAAAGCTGTACGTCTTAGGGCTTACACAACGATGGTCACACGTCCGCATTCTGCCGGATGGTACACCATCAACTATTTACTTCTATACGCTTTCAGATGCCGGGTATAAATATTTGGAAGTTCAGTTCGGTAAACGGAACTACTATCAGTTCATGTCACCAAACAACTTCTACAAATTGCCTGAAATTGTGCACCTGCAATACTGGATGGCTTTAGACATATATCAAGCTATCAATGTAACCAAGCCGTTCAAAGCAGTCCACAATATGTTCAATTCAATTGGTGTAGGGAAGAAGATTAACGGCGTTTATTCACCACTACAGATGCGCCTGGACTTAAAAGGGCAGGGTGATATGAACTATATTTTCTATCCTTATTTGCCATCTAATCAGCCCAACGATTTACGAAACATCATTGACGACTATTGCGAATTAGTCCTTAATCGCGCTGATACATTGTACATCCCCGAATTAGCCACTGACGCTAATCTCATGAAGCGGGAATATCCCATTAAGCCAGTCTTCGTTGTTCAAAACACTGAAGATTTGTTCCAGCTGTACGACATTTTATTCAGCCCTACACACAAGCATGGGGATGAAGCTAAGAACGTTAGTGTCCTGGTAATGATTATGTCTCTTGTCAAATCTGAGCAAGAAGAAGCTGGCTTGCCTAAAAGCTTTGTTGAAATTTTTCCTTTCGTGCCTACTAAGAAGGATGGCGTAAAGGAAGTTACTATGGAGAATTTTTATGACTAAAAAACAAGTCAACGTAAAAAGACAACGAAATAACAAAAAAATTGCCTTAGTTGCGTTAGCTTTTACAACGACGATTGGCGCTACAGCATACACGACTAATGCTGTCTCTTGGGTCCCGGATTCAATTGCTTACGCAGAGCAAATGATGTCGTCTAAACCTAAAGAGTCTAAGCAAAAGAAGACAGACAAGAAAAAGACCATTGAAGTGGTTGACCGTACGGAAGTGAAGCACCATGACATTGATGTGGATCCACAGGCAGTGGCAAAAAAGCAAAACGACCAACTTATCAAAATCTCAGAAAAGAATGGTACAACGCCTTCTAAAATCGTTGATGACGACAGTAAGTCTGACAGCTCTACTTCTAAAAGTAAGAAAGCTACCGTCTCTAAAGGCAGCAACAAGGATGAATCAAAGGATAAAATTGGTTCTTGGATTCCAAAGTCTAAGCAACGTGCTAAGGCTGCAGATGAATATGCTGATGTTCCTGTCTTTAACCAGGAGGCTAAACGTACAGAGAGTGCACCAGTTGCATCTTCTACTCTGACTAAGACTTTGGTCACTAACAACAATGATCTAGATGACAATTCTGATATTTCAACTGTTACTGGGGATGAAGCATCATTCAAAAACGAAATCATCCACCGAGAAAGTACATTTAATCCATACGCTGAAAATGGACAGTATGTTGGTTTAGGACAATTAGACCGTAATTACTATCCTGTCTTGATTGGAAAAACTTGGGACCAAGTTAAGGGAAACAAGCGTCTACAATCGATAGCAATGGACAAATATGTAGCAGGGCGATACGGAACATACAAAAAGGCACTAGAGTTCTGGAACAGCCATAATTGGTACTAATTTAGGAGACAATGACATGATAGACTTCTTGTGGATAGGGGCATTCATCATTGCGTTCTTGTGCTTTGTGTACAGTCGTACCGGAGTATCTTTAAACCTAGATACCGTAAGCACAGATGATAATGACCCTAAATTCAAAAAATTAGTACAGAAGATTCCTTTTCTGGTTATCGGTCTGAATGTACTTCTAATCATTTTGAGCGGTATCTTTTCATTCCATCCAGCACAGTTAATATCAATACTGGCCGGATGTATCTTGGTAGCAGTTATTTTTATTTACGCACCTCTAGAATTCATACAATCATTCTTGAAGATAGAACTACTAGACTTTATCAAAGTAAAATCATTCAGCAAGCAAGCGGCAGCAACCCTAAAGCATGTCTCTGGATTGTCTATATTAGTCGCTCTAAGCGCTGTTGTCGGTGTGTTGGGTACAATCTGTTACGGAATATTTAACATGGTGGTACATTAATTATGTGGCGTATAGACCCTATATCGTTTTTCTTACAAGCAACTTTGGGTATCCTGATCGTGATGCTCATTGTCATTGCTTTTATAATTCTTACATTCCCGTTTTAAATAAAAAGGCTGTGATACATTAAAAAATGTATCACAGCCTTTTTTATTATTTACATGTAGCCTGATGAAACCAAATCATTCATAAGGGCCTGAAATTCCTTAGTCCGTTCGGGCTTACTTAATTGATTGATATATTGCTCTGCTGCCGTCTTCAGATACTTTACTGGGTTTCCCTTTGAATCAGGTTCTTCCTTGTATTTCTTAATATAAGAAATATGTTCGTATACCGCATTATCACCTTGTTCAGGTTTAATTGATGCAATCCGCTTATACAATGGATAAACCTCTTTTAACATCGACCGTTCAAATTCAGTATCAAACATCTCTTTCGTAGTAATAATGCCTGCTCTAGCCAGACGTTCAGTATAATTAGACTTTAAGAATGTGTCTTTAACCTGATCATCATCATTAATGTCCAAATCTTCATCCTCAAGTAGGGCACCATCGAAGATATGATCCTTTTTCAAGGAAATATGAAACTGTACACCGATTAATTGACCACGATCTTTAACTTGTTCAGCACCTAGATTGTACTGTGTGATTTTAGAGATCTCTTCTGTCATAGGTACAACAACATAGCGCCAAAAGTCATACTTACGCTTATATTTACCTTTTTTGTTAACAGCCTTAGCAAGGTCATCGATATCATAGTACGGATTCAGCATAGCATCTAACTGTTCTTTTGTGCGCTTATTAGATCCAACATATTGTTCATACTGCTTGTATAGCATAACAATTCGCTTATAGAAAAATACAGGTGCGCCACTTAATTTAGCCTCTTCTGCAACCAAATACCGCGTATAGCCAATACTCTTTTGATAAGCTAAGTAGGGGCGGAGCTTAGGGTGCAAACTAATTTTTACGTCTGGTGTATTCCTAGTTCCATACGTCATATCCAAGAATACGCTACCAATTCCTTCACCTTTCTGAATATCGAAAGTAGCATCCTTGATGGCAGTATTCAGCTTATCTTTCAAACGACTAAATTTACTCTTTGAAGAATTATCATCTAGTCCAAAGTAAATAAATAGCGCCTGTTTTTTAATAGTGACTTCAATTGCCTTGCCTGCATTCTTCTCTGCAGCCTCAGCTGTCAATTCTGATTTATCTATATTTGCAATAGCAAGATCTAGTAACTTACTTGCTTGCCAATTCATGTCTGGATAAGCTGTGACTAAATCATTGCCTTCTTTCACATACATATCATCCAGAAGCGTTAAGTTGTTTTTATCTTCTAAATTCTCTTCATCAGCCATGCTTACATATCCTTCACTGTACTTTGCATTTAATGTATTCTAAATAGCCAGTACGAGGGTTGCTTTTGTTTCCAGGGAAAAATGCGGTCATTCAATGAAGCTTTCCTGACGAAAAAACTGTACTAGAGCTATCTTTATTTACAGTAATGATAGCACAATCAGGCCTAATGAGCGAAAAAAACTTCCATTTAGGTGAAAGTTGCAAACTTTTCCCTATAAAGCCCAAAAACACCCTAGAAAGTTGCACTTTTTTCCCTCTCAACATCTAAATCCATCAAAAATCACTTATCTTTGACACCAATTGATAACTGTCACTCCTGTTTCTTCCCCCTTAAAAACAGATGAATTCATCCTATCAATAAAACGGATTTCTCAATTTTTCGTATTCACTGATCAAAATATCGAAAATTTCCCTATTCGATTATTCAGAACTATTTTCAAAAGTTAAATACTTTTACAGCAGCAAAATGTCACTAGATACAAACAATATCGGCTCGAACGGATGGCAATATTCGTCCATGAGTGATATAGTGCAATATAGCGCACAAGCAATCGAACGAAAAAAGTGCAACCTTTTAAGGCTTTCAAATATAAAGTATCGATTATTTCTCTCCAGGGAAAAAAGTGCAACTTAATCAATCAGTTATTTACTCATCATTTATAATGACAAAATTAGCTCTAAACCATTGTTACAAAGGCATTATATGCTTTTAAATGGATTTTTCGTTAGGAAAATTTTTCTCGATAAACAGATACGACGAAAAAAGTGCAACCTCAAAGACCCAAATCAAGTAGAGGGAAAAAAGCGAAACTTCGGGTGCGATCAACGAACAAAATGCGGTCACTACCTAAACACAAAATACGAACTACCACTCTCATCGATGATACACAAGTGGAACACAGGCACAATTATATACTATACATATTTATTTTAAATATGCTTTGAAATAGATACATCACCATTTGAAGTTGCACTTTTTTCCCACTTAACATCGCTTTTCTTCGTCGCCTACATCGCTTTTCTTCGTTCCCTACATCGCTTTTTTTCGTCGCCTACATCGCTTTTTTTCGTTGTCTACATCGCTTTTCTTCCCTTAAAAATCGTCTTAAGACCCAACACAGAGCGTTTTACCCTCTCGCCTATTTATATCCTTATATTCTTATATCAAGAGGATTCAGGATGAATAAAGGCAACACGTAACGGAACGTTACGAAAAAGGTCAAATTCATTTCATATAATTTATATAATATTTAACCTCATTAAAAACGTGTAAAGCTTTTAGCTTGCTTTTACACTAATAAATTGCTAAAATCAATTTTTGTTATCCAATACTATTATTTTCTTGTTATTGAATAACATGATTTGTTTAGTTTATATCTCTTAATTGAGATTTGGTTTGCACAGTAGTGCATGTATTGTTGTTAATTCAGACAAGTAGTCTGAAGAAGTTTCTGTTGTATATAAGACAAGTAGTCTTATTAAATTACATTGTTAATATTGCATTCAGCAAAGGACATTGATACCAATTTATCTGACCGATAAATTAGTCGATGTCCTTTTTTTGTTTGCAATATTGTTGCGTCCAATTGGACAGAAGGAGATTTTTTATGTTGAATCCGTTGCAAGATATTTCAGATGTCACTAATTTAGATGAGGTTTCTATGCTTGATGTTCATCAAGCAAACTTATCTGCTAAAAATGGGATAGACAATCTTTGTCTTTCTTTAGTTATCTATCGTCTAGAACAACTTAAAAGCGATAAACGTTTTATTTTGAACCGTGGTGATATTGATATTTTTATCGACACGTTCAAAATGAACCAAAGCTATGTTGGACCAGCTTTTAAAATCACGAAAAAAGATTTTACAGAATTGGTCAACGAAGATTTAAAGCAGGTATACGGCGTATTTTCTATTGGTATCCGTAATTGGTTAACGAACGCTCTAATTAGTGCGATCTATAAGTAACGAGTCGTTTATTGTTGTAATGTGCTTTGCACCATTATTGTTGAAAGAGGGGTTTATTTTCTATGACACGAAAAACTTACTATGTATTTAAACCTAGACAGGCACCAAACTCTACTTATCACTATTTAACAGTTGTTTATACTTCTCAAAATAGTAAGGACCGTTATGGCAAATTGATTCGGCATAAATATACGGAACGTTTAAATTCAGCTAATGAATTTGAGGAGTACCTGATAGGTTATGTTGAAGACTTTGTTAGTGGTGAGGCATCGTTTGGCCCTATATCACATATACAAGATAGAATGGCCGTTATTCGTAATCACTCTGAGTGGTTTGAAGAGGTTAACAATCATATATGTGTAGTCTCAGATTCGGACGTACATCATGAAATCGTTAATATTCTTTTGGGAAAGCAAAAGGTTACATTAACGATGGAACGACAGCACTATGTTCTTATTGATAAAATCAATGGTCGCTATCGTTTTGTTAAATATTCACATGGACGTTCATATACTAGTGATAAACCCGTAATTGTTAATGGATCTAATGCTAAGAAATTGGCTAAGATTCATAAATCATTACGGGTATTTTTGTATCAAAAAGATTATGAAACTGCAGAAGACTATGTGAATCAGTAGTTATTAAATCAACATTGTTGGTTGGATTGAAGATTGATGAAAGAGGAAAATAATAATGAAAATTGTAGATGGAAGTTTAGCGCAGCGTTTGGTTGCTTGTTATGAGCAGCAGTTAGGTCAGGAAGATGAGTGCGCATTTATTAAAGACTTAGTACGTACTTACAATGAGTTTCTTGGCCCATATTGCGAAAGTGAGGATGGGTATGATTATTTCAGTGAAAACGACTACAGAATTTTTGGATTAGCCAGTTTAAAAGGTGTGAACCGTATTGCTGTATATCTACCAGGGATTAACAAAAGCTATTACTTTTACTTTAATGACAATATGGATGAAATCTTGTATATGCAAGATTTTATGTATGACCATCCAGAAAAGGGAAGAGGAGTTTTCCCCTGTGTTTTTAATCAGCCTTATGCTGGTGGAGATGATCTTGTTACCGAAGCAAAAGTTGGTACTAGTCATGTTGTGTTCTTTTCACAGTTTCCTGAAGACTTAGCTAAAGGCATGGAGATTGAGGACCTGCGACGTTATGAACCATACATTGACCATGGTATTTATATGATTGTTTTGGACATTGTTTGTTCATTTGGAGAATGGATTCGGTCATGTTGGAATCCTTTGTCATTTTTTACCGCAATGGGAAAATACAATTTGTATGGTGTGGACATTAATCGTGAGGACATTTACAAAAAAAATATTGAGATTTTTTTCCGAGAAGATGCTGCTTTTAAAGCAATGACGGAACGGACTGAAAAAGAACTTCTTCAATTATTAGCTTATGTAAAGAATCCCAAAGAATTTGGGTTTTCTGAGGATGATATTAAACGTTCTTTTTGGGCTTATCTAGAGACTAACTTACCGGATATGGTAGGTAATAGAGACTGTTTAGATACCTGGGAAGAAGATTAGTTAGTTCTCTTGATTAGTACTTATGTTATTCAAGAGTAAAGCGTATTGATTGCTAGAATATTTGAACATTGATGAAAGAGGATAAATAAAATGAAGATTGTAGAAGGTAGTTTAGCAGCGCGTTGTATTCAAGCATATAAAGGACAACTGAGTGAGGATGGTACAAAATTATTTATTGTTGATTTTGTACGTACTTTTTGTCAAAACCGAGGTAATTATTATTTAGATGAGAATGGCTTTGGTTTCACAGAAGACGATTATGCAATTGATTTAGAATATGACGAGTACAATGCTGATGGCGTCAAACGATTTGGGATTTCTCTTCTTGATAGCGATATTAGCGAGATATTTGAACTTTATTTCAATAAGGAACTAGACGAAATCTTGTATATGCAAGAATTCGAGCGTAACTTTGATATTTTGTATCAAGAGGTTACTGCTTTTCCTACTGCTTTCCATAAAGAATGTAAATTTGGTGGCAATGATTTGCTTTATACTGACGTGAAGTTTGGTACTTCACTGTTTGAGAGACGTGAATGGTTTCCACCAAAATCAATTTTAAAGGGATCAACAATTGCAGATTTGAGACCTGGTAAAAATCGCCTAGATTATGGAAATTACTTAGTTTTAAAGGATAAGGTAAACACTTTTGCTAACTGGTTACATTCTTATTGGGATGAACAGCCTTTCTTAGAACAAATGAAAGAGTTTAATGTTCACGGGTTAGGCATTGACCAGGATACGCTTGATATTGAGAGTATTGAGAAATTTATTCGTGAGAAGTCTTTAGATAAAGCTATTAGTACTGGTACTGAGCAAGATGTCCTTAATATGTTTGAGGAATTTCAAAAGCCAGGACATAGTGCTGCGATTTATGATGAAATCACACAATCATTTTGGAGTTATTTAGAAGAAAATTTGATTGAGATGATTTGAGATATTGATGAGAGAGGATAAAGAATATGTTTAATGAGGATATTAGTGTAGTTGCAACAGTTGAAGTTTTGGAATTTAACGAGTTCTACCAGCGTGTATTGATTATGCCTGATGCAGTAAAGAATGATAATGATGTTCTTGTTTTTAAGGCTACTAGTAATGTGGGGACTAATGATCAAGGTGCATTAATCGGTGATGAACATAATTTGTATCTCACAGGTAAATTCAAAGGTTTCAACCTAGAATTTGAAATCGAACAATTTCCTAATGATATGGATCAAGTGTTATATGTTGAATCACCTCAAGAGTTCGCTATTGATCGTCAAAGTTTCCAAAAGGCTTGGGAAGAATTAGAACAAAAGCACCCTTATTTGGATAACTTATCGTTCATCGAGATTAGTTATGATTCCCGGGACAAATCAATCTTATTGAATGTACCAGGGGATGAAGAAGTAGATGATGTTGTTGTCCCAACGGTTGATGTAGATGTTTCAAGTCTCTGCAATCTAGATGTGTCTGATTCAGAAACATATAAACGAGTAGCTGACATGCTTTGCGTGCAAGCAGACTATAAAAATACACGGTTTGAATACGTAAATGCTGGACTGCCAGGACAGTTAGCAGAGGCAGTTTACAGTCGTTATAACCGAGTTGTGAAAATCATGACTAGTCCAAACTTCATGACTCATGAAGACATGGTGCGTGAATTGGAATTCATGAATTAGCAATCAAACTCAGCGGATAGCAGTTAATAAACATTGTTGAAAGAGGCAATTATGGCTGATATTTCATATTTTGGTTGGACCGACAATTGTTCGGAAGGACATAACGAAATAGTTATTGGGTCAACGAATGATTATGGTGAAATTGATTTAACTGATGCAGATGTTAAACGTTTAGTTGGGGATTTGCAGATGCGATTAGACTGTGGTGAACATATAACATTGAGCATTGACTGAAAACAGGGCCCATGAATTAGAATTTATAGATTTGATGGCAAATCTGAACGACTAGAAAGTTATAAACATTGTTGAAAGAGGAAAATAGATATGATGAATACAAATAATGATGTAATAAAGGAATTCAATAAAAAGCACAAGCAAATCCTTAACCAATTGAAAACTGATGAGGGATTTGACGAGTTCACGTCGGATGACATAGTTAATCAGACAGCTAAAATAACGAGTAACTTACGCGGAAATTATGAATCTGTCTTTTTTTTCATTGATCTCGGTGGACCAAGTACTTTCATAAATACTGAAGAGGGTATTATTGAAAGTCGCTTCGGAGGCGATGTATTAACGACACTGTTATCTTTTTCGGATATAGAAAGAATAAATAGTTATTTTGAAGATGTGTGGGATTATTATCGACGTCAATAGCAAGATAATAAAAGATTTTCATTGAGAATCACCGCCATGGCGCTTTTTTATTACGAAACTTTTCTAGAAAAATTGGTGAAAGAGGAGAGAAATTATGACTGTTAAGCTAAGTAATGATGAATTTAATGACTTTGTAGCATTGATGAACGGGGAAGACTTAGTTCAAGTAGATGCAGAAGATGAATATGCAGTTGAACAACGAAATTTAGTTCTTGCTTTGTTTAATCAAATGAAGACTGTTGAGCATCAAGAATTTGCAGTTGAACCTTGGGGTTATGACCAGATAAATTTAGAGAATGTGACGCTAATTGGTACTTATCGTAATAGTGTTTTGTTACAAGGAAAGTATGTATTGTATGCGGTTAGCAAGTCTAAATTTAATAAGCGTGAATCTGCGTCTTTAGATGGTTCTCGTATGACTTTGTGGGCAGAACCACACAGTTATAACGAAATAGCTGAAAATGTTATAGATAATTTTTATAGTGGTCATTAAGATCGAAGTTGGAAAAATTGATGAAAGAGGACAGATAATGTTGAATGAGAGAGTATTTGTTGCGGATGCACCGATAAAGGAATTTAGTGAGAATTTAAAAAAGGAACTACTTGCACCACATGCGAAGATCAAGGAAGAAGCTAATGGATTCACTTCTGTCTATGCGGCTTGGACTGATGTATATGTAATAGCTAATGACACGTTGGAAGATTTTCAATTTTCACGCGGACCAGTTGAACAAGATCAATTTGGTAATGCTTATGTTATTACTACAGTGAAGGCAAATGGAAATGAACGAACTCAGCCTTATCCATTGGATACTAGAAATCCAACAGCTCAAAACATTCAGACTGCTTATGCACGTGCTTTTGTTAAGAGCACTGCGGAACTGACAGGGATAGGATTTGAGCTTTGGTCTAAGCCTGAGGAAATTAAGCAAAGGTTGTTAAATAGACAAGCTAATCAAGCTGAAGAACAGGCTGTAGAGCAAGAAAATACCATGGTTGAAGAGGTTAAGCATGTAAAACAGGCTATTATGACCGTAGCCAAGCAATTTCTTGTTCAAAGTGGATTTTTCGATGATGAGAATTCTGTTGATAAGCGGACAGCATTTGACTTTGTTTCTAAAATAAAAGAGGAAGTAAGTCAGAAACGTAATTTCGCTAATGAATTAGAACTTTATCAAACTGTTGGAAAGTCAATTCGAGAGAAGTTGAGGAAAATTCAAATTGTTGAAGAGACTGAAACTATTAAACCGACACCAGCCTTTATTGCGGATGATATGGATCAATCTAATCAGACCGATAATGTTGATGGATTGGATGACTTAGATGCTTTGAATGAATTAGATAGTATGGCAGTTAGTGCAGACGAAAAATTGAATAATATCTTGAGTGTTGATTTTATTCAGTTAGAAAAAGACGGCTCAACCAAGGCAGTCTAATATATTGTTGAATCAATGTTTCTTGTTTCAATATAGAAATAAGAGACATCAGGCGGATAATGATGAAAGGAGAGAGCAAACCTAATTGGGTTACTTGCTCAAGAAAATTGATGGAAATTAATGGATTAAGAATTTCAAACAGAGGTAAGCAAATTAACCCAACTAGTGATTTGCTATGGTATGAGTTTAAACAACCATGCCCAATATGTGGTCATGATGATTGGTGTGTTTATTGTCCAGAAACTAATACTGTTCGCTGTGAACGTGTTATTAATGATTATGGACGGCCTTATCACAAATTAGAAGGCGAAGTAACAACTAATTTGCCTGAACCTAAAAAAACCTATGATGTTAAGACTGCAAGCGATAAGCAACTTGATGTTGTCTATCGTATCGTACTGCAGGAACTTGGACTAGCTGAAAGAACAAAGCAGGACTTATTGCGTAGAGGGTTAACAGAGGAGGCCATTGCAGCAAAGCAATACGCCTCAGTTATACCAGATACTGCATTAATCCAGTGGGACGATGTATTTGAGCGAGCAGGATATGATAAAGATTCAAATATCTGGCGAGGTGTGCCAGGCTTTTCAAAGGTTAAGATGAATGGTGAATGGCGAGTTAAGTTTTGCTGGAGTGCTATTAAAGGGATGATTGAAAAGCATGATGGTCCTTTTGAAGCATTATTAGTTCCTTATCGCAATGAACGTCAAGAGATTATTGGATTGCAAATTCGTGATCTTGATCATCCAAAGGAAGACGGTAGTAAGTATCGCTGGGTTTCAACTGCTGGCCAGGTAGCAGGATCCACTGTAGCTAATCGCTTAAACGTAAACGTTTCCGTTTACTCACCAATGATTAATGATATTAAAGGTGGCAAGCATTTAGTTTCAGATAGCGCTTGGCTAACAGAAGGGGGCCTCAAAGGTGATATTATTACTGAAAAGGTTCTAGAGCGTTACTTCCAAGGTGATGACACATTGTTAAAGAATGGATTTGTTTCATTAGCTATCGCAGGAACTGGTAGTTATAAATTATTCCTTGAGATGCTAAAGCGGATGCAGGTAAAGTCAGTAATTGTTGCTTTTGATGTTGATATTGAAAAAGAGCAAGTACGGAATTCACTTAATGCTTTGGTGAAGTTGCTTAAGGAAGAGGGCTATACAGTTAAGAAAGCTACTTGGAACATCGAAAATGGTAAGGGATTGGATGATTTGTTGAATAACGGTTACTTACCTGAGATTGTTGAAATTTAAAATTGAAAGGACTCTTTGTAGAGGACGTGGATAGTTAAGTCTATCTTGTCGGAAATATCCGGCTATGTTCTCTACATTGAGTAGTGGGCATAGTCGGGTTTTGATTATGCTCATGAAAAATAAGTTATTAGCTCAATTAAAAGTTCAGAACGTATTTGCGGATGAGGTAGAAACTGGTGTAGATGTTGATTTTCGGATTGAAAACGCATCAGATATAGACATTCAAGCACCTATCCCGAATTTACAACCTGTTGATTAATTGAATAAGCAGAGGCGCAATTCTTTAAGAATTGTGCTTTTTTTGTTTTTAACAAAGAAAAAATATTAGCCTTTATACTTATAGACATAGTTTAAAAAGGAGAAGATTATGTCGAGCAAAGTAAACGTGTCACTAGCAGTTGCTAGTGCAGCGACAGGTGTAGTCGCTTTTAACCAGACCGAGGCATCAGCAGATAAAATTGAGGTTAAGCAAAATGATTCAGTTAAGAAGATTGCTAACCGCTATGGGGCTAAGGTACAAAATATTGTAGCTGAAAACGGTATCGATAATGACCATAAGTTAACTGTTGGTGAAGATATTGAGGTACAAAAGGGTCGCAAACGCATCTATACTGTTAAAGCTAATGATTCACTTTCTAAAATTGCACAACGACATCATGTGTCAATTGAACGTTTAATGGAATTAAATAAAATTTCCAATCAAGATGTGATCTATGTGGGTCAAAAGCTTTTCCTTGGATATGAAACGCCTAAAGGCCGAAAGCAGCCCTTGGTTCGTGTCCCTGTCAAGGAGGGCGACACCTTAAAAAGTATCGCACAACGCTATAGTACTGATGAGGCAACAGTTAAGAAGTTGAATCCTAAAGCAGATTTCAATGCTTTGAAAAAAGATATGACATTGGTTGTGAATGTAGACAAGTTGTCTAAGGAAAATGCAACGGAAGCAACTATGGATCCAAATGATGGTTTGTTGACTTCAAATGGTGCACCAACTACAACAGGCGAGGGTAATACAGCGGTTACTGGTGGTGTAAAAACGGATAGTGCTCAAAGAAATGCAATTGTTAAGATGGCATTGAACCTGACGACTAAAAATATTCCATATGTGTGGGGTGGAGAATCAATGAGCGGTATGGACTGTTCTGGCCTAGTTCAATATGTATTTGGTAATGCAGTCGGGGCAGGAGTGCCACGTACTTCACAGGAACAATCGAAAGTATTTCAAAAGATAGCCGTAAAGGATGCTCAACCTGGAGACTTGTTGTTCTGGGATGAAACTGGAAGTAATGCACATCACGTGGCAATCTACATTGGTAATAATCAATACGTTGCAGCGCCTACTTTTGGATATAACGTTCGTGTTGAGACAATCTCAGCTGGCTTTATGCCTAGTTATGCTGGTAGTTTAGGATAAGAATTAGCCGCGATAAAGCGGCTTTTTTTGTACTCTAAAAATAAAAAATAGCGCACGGAAAACTGTTGTATAATTTAAACATGTTCAAATTAATATCTTTAATTATTATAAGCGCAATTTTGTTGATAACTTTTTTCAATGCGCCAAATCAAGAAGAAGCCATGTCTATAAAGCTTTTTAGGGGTAATTTAAGTTTTGACTCAATAAGTAAAATTCTATTGTCGAAAGACTTTATGATGTTCTTATTAATTTTGGCGTTCTTTTTTTTGACGAGCAATATGTAGGAGAAAGTGATGAAGAAATTAAAAGCAGATTATGCGAAGTACAAAATGCCAAGCATGAAGAGGCAATTGATTATCAACTTTTCAATTTTGGTTGGATTAGTTAGTACAGTAGCAGTTATATGGGTAGTAGGAGGATTATAATGCCGAAGTTGAATGTAGAGGTGTCTATCACAAAGGATAATTTTGCACTGTTTGAAGCCTGTGTGACTGGCATGAAAGCACAATATCTTATGAAAGATAGTGTGGAGAAGGACAATCTTCATATGCAAGTATCAATGTCTCTTGCGTACTTAGTTAATAGTATGCGTAAGACTGTTGAAAGTAGAGAATATATTTATAGAATTTCAGTGCCTAGGGAGTACTTTCCAGAAGATAATTTACGGGCGGTTGCGCTGAATGTCCGTATGAATAGAGCTATTGAACATATTTGTACGATGGCAGTAAATCAATATAAGGATGAATTTGAGATTTTGAAAGAGAAGGAAGACTCTACGGAATTTCAAGAATTTAGTAGTAGACCGACAGCGATGATTGGCGTTATTATGGTGAGCTTGCTGGATCAATTTAAGCAGCCTGTCATTGACCATAACTAGTTATTCAATATGGTTGCAAAGAAAGTTCATTTAAAAATAAATCCCTTATCAGTTGTAGCGTGGTTAATGTACATGTTTGAATTACCGGCGATGTTGGTTATTGTGTACAAGCTATATACGATAGGGGATTGGTTTAATTTTGGGGTGTCGATTGCTCTGGTATGTTTCATTATTTATCAGTTAACCCTAGTTAATCCAATTTTTAAAGATTAGAGGCGAGGGATAATGGAGATTATTAATTTTCAGACGCAAAAGACGTTAAAGAAAATCGATAAATTAATTGATGATGTTTATAGTGGATGTACTATTGAACAATTACGTGGATTTTTGGTCGAGGTTAAAGGTTATCAAAATCGAATTGACCGATTGACACACACGTTTGCGATACTTTATGTACATATCAAGAATGAATTAGGATTTACGCCACACAAAGTTCAATTGCAGGCTGCGTTAGAAATGGCAAACGGCAATCTAATTGAGATGAAAACAGGTGAAGGTAAGACACTGACAGCGTTATTTACGGCACTGTTCAGAGTGATAGAGGGTGATCATGTTCATATCATTACTGTTAATGATTATCTAGCGAAACGAGACCGTATTGAATGTGGAGCTTTATTAGAGAAGTTAGGTGTGTCTGTGTCTCTTAATTCAAGTCAGCATGATATTACAGAAAAACAAAATGCTTATTTGGCAGATGTAATGTATGCAACTAGTGAAGCAGTAGGATTTGATTATCTAAAGGATAATGTTTGGATTAAAGACCCTAAGAATCAATCAGGCTTAAAATTTGAATGTGCAATTGTTGATGAAGCGGACAACATCTTTTTGGACCAAGCAGTTGTTCCTTTGATTATTGGTCTTGACGACGATTCTACTAAGGCAGCTGATGTTAAAGCTGTTGATATGTTTGTCTCAGGCTTGCGAGTCAATGATTTTATTGTTGATAAAGCCAGCGATACAACTGTTCTAACAGAATCTGGTATCAAGAAAGCTCAAAAGAGATTTCAGAGTACGAACTTGTTTTCAGATAAGTCAACGGATAAGTACATAATGCATTTGATTGTAAATGCGTTGTCTGCTCATTTTAATATGCAAAAAGGGCATCAATATGTTGTTAAGAATGGTGAAATTCAACTGGTTAGCGATAAAACTGGCCGAATCACTCAAGGGCAGCGTTATTCAGAAGGGTTACATGTTGCATTAGAAGCTAAAGAAAAATTGGAAATTAAGAATGACCAGTTAACGAGTGGATCAATCACTTATGAAGCATTATTTAATAAGTATAAGTTCCTAACGGGCATGTCAGGAACAATGATGTCATCGAAGAAAGAATTTAAAGACTTATATCATCTTGGTGTCGTCAAGATTCCAACGAATAAAAGAATCCAACGAAAGGATTTAGCAACTAGACTGTTTTCTAATAGACAATCTAAATATGACGCTATCGTTGCAGAGGTAAAAAAGCTATCCGATGCCGGTAGACCAGTATTGATTGGAGTTGGTAACGTCGAGGAGAGTGAGCAAATTCAAAAGGTGCTTGAACAAAATAGAATTTATTCATATTTGTTAAATGCCGAAAAGAAGGACATGGAAGAAACCATTGTCAAACTTGCTGGTCGGGTTGGTTCAGTCACAGTAGCTACTAATATGGCCGGGCGTGGTACTGATATCAAAATTGACGTAGTAGCTGAGGCTGAGGGTGGTCTTGCAGTCATTGCGGCTGATATGAGTTCTAGTAAACGTATTGATGATCAGTTAAAGGGACGTGCTGGAAGACAGGGCCAACCAGGTACAAGTCAAATGTTCGTCTCTTTAGATGATGAGGTCTTTGACAAGCTAGAAAGCTATCAGTTTTCAAAGTTCAAATATAAAAATCAGCGTAAAGATAATAACCAAGGACATGAAATTACTTCACGCATTAAAATTCATCGTGCCTTGGGTTATCAAAAATATATTGAAAGCAAAGATGTTGATACGCGGAAAACCTCTGACAGGTTTGATGATATTGTCAAAGGATATCGAGATGATTTTTATCGTATCCGTAATAAAGTACTGCACGATGAAAACTTCCAAGATAGTTTTGATGCCTTTTTGGATCAGGCGATTGATGAAATGTTGTCTAATCAGGAAAGTTTTGATGCAGCCTATAATAATGCTAGTGTACGAGGCCGAAAATGGTTAGTAAAATATTTACGGTTAAATAATCAAAAACCAAGTAAAGCAGCGTTTTCATCAATTCATCGTGATGCTAAGGCTGAACTTCACGACTTAATTTCAAACTATATCGATAGGTTTGTTGACTATTCAGTTGGGCAACAAGAGTTAAAGGATATTGAGTTGAATTATATTGATAGAAGCTGGATGTATTTGTTAATGAAGTTAGAGGTCTTAAAACAGAGTGTGCAGTTACAGGCTCATGCGCAATATAATCCTTTCTTGAAATTTGAGGAGCTTGGTAATGAGCTCTATGCTGATGCAAAAAAGTATATGAGTTTAGACGTATTTGTAGCGATTTTAAGCCGAGTATTAATGGAGAAAGGGTATGAGCATGTTTAATAAAGTTTCGGGAGCAGCGACACTGCAAACGGTATCAGACAATAAAGACCTGAAACGATTGTGGACATTATCTGTACGACTTTTGGTAACCTTATTAGTTGTCGTTACATATTCATTTATGATCGGCATGTCTTTGCCTGGTGTTACACCATTGAAAGAACTGTATGGTAATTACCTGGGGTTGTCGCAGATGTTGAATGTTTTTGGCATAAATGGGATAACTCAACAGTCTATAGTAGCAATTGGTATTGCACCGTATGTGACGGCGCAAATTTTTGTGCAAATTTTGCAAAAGGGTGTTAGTACTCATCTGACCGATTTAACGAAGATGGGTCATCTGGGAAAGAAGCGCTTATCACAACTAACTCATTATGTGGGTATGGTGCTAGCGATTCTTTTTGCGAGCTTTATGGCATTTGCTGGGACTGATTCACTTCCATTGAAACTGGAATTGTTTGGTGTTCTGATGGCCGGATATTGTATTCTAATTTGGTTCACGACAATGATTAACCGCTTTGGCTTAGGAAACGGTAGTGCAATCATAATGATTGTTGGTATTTTAGCTGGATATGTTAACTTGATTCAAGAATCAAAGATCACATCAAAAGATATGTCATTCTTGCTCTACTGTGTACTCTTTATGCTAGTTGGATTGTTTATTGTGGCAGAGTTTCAAATGCTAGAAAAGCACTATCGTATAGTATTGGCTAAGCAGCGGATTGATTTGGTTGATAAGGCAGTATTGCCATTCAAGGTCAGCTTGACAGGGGTTATGCCTATTATTTTCGCAGGGATGTTGTTTACATTAATTCAAATGATACTTCAATTTGTCTCAAGTACTTTTAGTGTTGTCATTCCATCTGTATTGATTGACCAATATTTAGGTATGCAAACATGGGAAAGCATTGCATTGTATTTGGTGGTTGTATTCTTAGGTACCTTTTTGTATTCGTTCATTCAAATGAATGTACCTGATTTACAAGATAACTTGGAGAAGCAATCAACTTATATTGCTGGTATCGCATTAGGTGATGATACGGCTAGATATATCCGAGGGCAAATATTGCGATTAGACGTATCTGGAGCTCTTATTGTCACATTAATTGCTGGTGTTCCATTAATCTTGGTTAAGTATTTCGCTTTACCAAGTGCGCTTGGTTACATTGGCTCTAATTTGTTTATTATTGTTATTGGATATCAAGATATCTACCGACATTTAACTGGAATTATTAATAAAAAAATCACGAAGTCCACGTAAAGTGGGCTTTTTTTGATTTGCCATAAAATTCTGCAATACCAGATAAAATGAAATAGAAAATTAGGAGGAGAGAATAATGAATATTTCATGGATTGTTGAATTTATTAGTCAGCATAGATTGTTATTTGCGGGTGGAGTCCTTGCATTAATTGTTTTAATCTATTTCATTTTTAAAATATTTAGTCCCGATGATGAGGAAGACGAGGAAGATGATGAACCAGAGGTGGATCCAATCACAGATGATGATTCACATTTTGAGGATTTTGAGCCTTTTGCGGAATTGTTCCGTGAGATGAACCTGGTTGCGATTAGAGATGGATTGATGATTTTTAATGAATCAGAGGAAGTCAAAAAATTTGTCGGGATGGCTAAATTGATGCCATCAAATCCTGTGTTGCAGACAGCGGACATGCGGAATGGCACAATCGCAGCGCAAGCAAGAATGTTTTCTATTATCCAATCAGAAGGCCAATTGGTATCAATTCCTTTGAAAAAGGACCAATCGGAATACTATGACGGAATTGACGAACAGATAAAGCGTTCTTTTGAGCGAGAGGACTTCTCTGTTTCTGAAGAGAAACGAGCACGAAATCATACGAATGCAGATCAGGCACGAGAATTATTGGAGCAATTTAAATCTTATGACCAGGAGAATGAGAATTTTGAGTCTGAGGTTTATATCTTATTAGCGGACTATATCACTGATGAAGATATGGATGAAACAAATGAGGTAGAACGCGCTAAGAACATGACTAGACGTGCTAAAGAAGATTTAGGAATCCAGTTTCAACAGATGAGTCAAGCGGAGAGTGCAGTTGGGCGGGATGTTGAACCGTTGGATGATATTGGGATTCTAGAAGTTTTGTATCGGTACTTTAATCGTGAACAGTCAATTGAGGTGCCTTTCCGTGAATTAATTAAGACGGAGAATTATGCCTCAATGACCACGGGTAGCTTAGATGAGGAAGTAGCCATCAATATCCAGAAATTTATGAATGATTTTGTATACGCACAAAACAGTGCAGAAAAACAACGTCGTCAACGTGAACAAGCGGCAGCTAAGAAGAAAATAAGTGAGAAGGAGAACCAGTAATATGTCAGATAATGAATATAAACCTGACGTGGATGAGCAAAACGAAGCTCAAGAGAACGATAGAACTGACCAAGAAGACTTGTTTATGGATATGTTGGATAGTACCGGTATTCCAGACAAGGAACTAGGACGGACTACCGTTTTAGAACTGATTGCACCCGACTATATCGGCTTTGATTCAACTGAAGAAGATTTTGTTGTTGTTAAAGAAACACCGGCAAAACGTTATTTTGCCATGGATGCTTTTGCAAGTCCTAAATCGTTTCCAGCACGTTTGACTGCTGATATTTTTCCGGAAATACAATCTTTGGGTTATGGCATTAGTATGTCGATTCATCCTGTGTCTAATCAGTTTGCTAGGCGTACTTTAAAGTCAGAACGAACAACAGCGAAGGTCCAAGCCATTAAGGAAGCCGAGAAAGGCTTAGACGCTAATGGAAATGATACAGAACGATTAGTAAATAACATTGATGCGATGATGCAGGAACTGGAAAGTGGAACTAATCGTATTTTTGATGTTAGTTTGAATTTCCAATCGGTTGGGAAGAACACCCGTGAAACAAGAATCCTCATGCGCAAGTTGGAGAAGATACTTAGTGATAGGAATATTATTCTAAAAGGCTATGAAATGAACCTAGGGACCGGTTTTAAAGCCTCAGCACCGGTTATGTTGGAAATGGATGAAAATGAGCCTACATATCGTCGTTTGGATTTGACTGCATTATCTGTTCTAGATATGGGACGTTTGGATAGCGGTGCTGGAGATGGGGGCATCATTGTTGGTATTAGTTTAGCTGTACCCAGTGAACCGTTAGTTCATCAATCCGTGTTTGGTCCAGAAAACGAGAACTATAATGTTGCGACAATTGGACCGCCCGGGTCTGGTAAGTCTTTGTACATGAAGTTAAAGATGCGTCGAAACTACTTACTGACAAACGAAGCTGGCATGGTTATCGATAGTGTTGGTGAATATGTGCATACTGCACGGTCAGTAGGCGCGCGTGTTGTGCGTGTGGATCCATCAGAAGAAGATAGCCGTGAAACTATTAATCCAATTGCTTATCAATTAGTCGAAGAACCTATTGAGCGATATGCTGAGGCTAATGATATGACGGTTGAGGAAGTAGAACGACGCTACAGTACACCAAATGCTGCTAGAAAGATTGTTCCAATTCAATTTATGGATGAAAGCACTGGGGAAACCTTTGTTAAAGAGTTCATCCAAAATTTCGATAAGAAGGGGACTAAGGCGGCGGTTGTAGACTTTATTCAATCACTAGTTATCAATTTAGCGGGTCCAGGGAATGAGCTATCTATTGGTGAAATGACAGCAATTAATACAGCGATGGAAACTTTGTTGAACGAACGTGAAATCCGGAGTAACCCTGATAGTTTGTATCAAAATGACGCAATCATGGTTAATGGAGTGCTCTATGAGCATCCAAAAAAGCCGGAAATTACATTATCTGAATTACATGCGAAGTTGATTGAACAAAACCAAGTTCAAAAAGGATTTGCCGATTCTGATGAGACTGTTTTGAGTAACAATGTGATTCGGATTGAAGAAGCTATCCGGGATAACCTAGATGGCATATTTGATGGTCAAGGCACGATAGACTTTGATAATTTGAGTCAAAACCGCTTGGTAGTGTTTGATATTTCACCGTTAGCTAAAGATGCATCTACTATGCGGGTGGTTGAAAACTTGCTTATGTACAATGTTTGGTATCGATACATTACAGCAGCGAAAAACTCTTATATTCACAAATCTATATATTTAGACGAAGTATTGAAAAATACTGATGACCCAACCTTCATGAAGATGCTTTCAAAGATGATTCGTGAATCTCGTAAGTATGAAGCGGGTATTAATTGGGCTATTCAGGACTATGCAAGCCTGAAAGATAATAAGGCAGCCCAAGGGCTACTTGTGAATACCGGACAATATGTACTCTTTAAGACTGCCGAAGCTGAAACTAGTTTGCTACAACAAGAAATTGGGATTAGCGAAGGTGTTACTGAGTTTTTGAGTTCTGGTCAGGAACCAGGGACAGGTGTGCTTATTTCTGGATCAGGCCGTACGGTACCTTTTAAAACTAACCCGACAGCTGAAGAACTGAAAATCTTTGAATCTAATGAGGGAAGGAGAGATAGTTCCGATGAAATGGATCAAGAAGCGTTCTAAGCCAATCATTATCACTATTGTGATATTAATCGTTTGTTTGGTTGGGTTTTTCATGGGGGTGTCTAATAACGCGAAAAAAGCCAATAATCAGGTTTCAGAGGTCAGCACAGAGAATTTAAATAAAGTGCCTGATAAACAACGTAAACCTGCAGAAGAGTTTATTACAACTACTAACCAGTTAATTCATAAAGGAAATTTTGGTATTAACAGCGATGCACAGTTCGGTTTGACATATGTTAAGAAAGAAGATGCCTTTGTAGTCACTATTCCTTATGATAGTCAGAACACTGATATTAGTGTTGAGCAACAGAATAAAATTATGTATAAAACTGCAGAGCTTTTTGTTGATTCGTGGAACTCATATTCAGATGGCATGCCGAAGTATCCAACGCTAATTTTCGCAGATTCTGAAAACCGTGAAATTGGTCATATGAAGCCTAATAGTGAGAGAGTTAAATCAGAATTAGGTGGTGACCAAGGTGAGTAAATCTAAGTTATTGGGGTGGATGCCACTTTTTTTCATTATTCCAATTGTTTTTTCATTGTCATTTATGGCGGGGAATTCAAAAGAACAACCACCAGTTGAAGCGACGACAACTGTTTCAATGCAAGAGGCAGCCATGCCTGTTCCACCTGTTGGTTATCATCCAATAACGCCTTTGGGACAGGCAGGTAAATATATTATTCAGGGTTCAAAGTTAGTAAAGCCTCTTGGTGAAGTGACTTGGTCTCAACTTAAGGGCGGAGTTTCTAATTTGAACGCGAAGATGCAACCAGAAGCTCAAAAGCTCAAAGGCAATATTGAGATTAATTCCAAGAGACGACAGGCCAAGCATGCCGAGCAACTTTGGGATAAGAAGAAGGCAAAAAAGCTAAATGATGAAGCTGATAAGCTAGAAAAGAAGACCAAGGATAAATATAAGGACGATAAGAAAAAGAGCGATAAGAAGGTAAAAGAAAATAAAAAGAAAACCAAAAAAGAAACAGATAAAGCTGTTAAGGAATTGAAAGGGGCCTGGAAGTTTGATTTACCAGACCCCGTACAAAATATCATGAAAGGTGTTCTTGGGTTTTATTTACCGGGGATGTCTAACGTCAATGGCTTTTTGAGTTTCTTTAGTGTTAGTAAGATTATTTATCTTAGTGATTATATATCCACGAAAGACGGCGGTTTGGATGCTGTAGATAAGCTTACAGCTGACCCATTTATCACAATATTTGGGCCTTTGGGGCAGAAAGATCTAGTTAAATCTTATGGCCAATTAACGTCTAAATTTGTTGCGGGTATTACCCCGCTAGCGGGAACAGTTCTGGCTATTATTATCTTTATTCAAGGTTACCAATTGATAAAGAGTGGAATCATCAATAGTCCGAAGGATAAAGGCGAGTTCTTAGATAACGCTTATTATAGTTTGATAATGATTGTTGCCACTTATTTCTATCAGCCAATAATGTTTTGTTGTATTCGTATTCAGGCAATTCTGTTTGTGTTTGTGCTTGATTTGATGAAGACAATAGATGTAGGCAAGGGTAATCTATTGGATGCAGCGCAACATGTTTTGTCGGGTACCTCATTGTGGAAGATTATGTTCAATACCGATGGTTTCCCTGAGGTCAATGTGGGTGGAATCATTATCCTTATTGCAATCTTCCTAGTTGTGTTGGGGCTTATTGCATCTATTTATTTCCAGTTTTTGGCGCGTGCAATCACCTTTATCTGGTTGTACTCAATTGGACCAATCATGTTGTCTTTGGCAGGACTGAATATGAGTAGAGGTCGAACTGGAGCATGGATCAAGGAGATGGCCGGAACATTGCTTTTCCAAACAGTTCAAGCTTTGGGATTTGGAATAGTAGTCATCTTGATTGAAGGTGTAACTACCGCAAAGGTAAATGGATTTGTTGGTGGCATTATCATCATCTTTGCTTTGTTCGTATATAAGCCCATTATCTCAAGTATTCAAGAGTTAATTGGATTGCCATCTGGAGTGATGAATCAAGCATATTCCAAGGGTTCTCAGTCACTTATGGTTACTGGTTTAGCGGCTGCTGCTGCAGGTGCAGCGGTTGCAACTGGCGGTCTTTCTCTTGCAGCCTCTGGTGGAGGAGGATTAGCGGCCGCTGGTGCTGGAAAAGGCACGGCAGGTATCCTGGCAAAGGGAACAATGAAGACTGGAATGAAGTCATTAGGCGCAGCCATTAAAGATCCTAAAAAGGCCAGCCAAAAAGTTGGTATGATGACGCGCAGTAAGTTACAGGATTTGCAATCTGATTCTGCTAAAGAAAGAAGAGCTGAAGCCTTTAAGAAGGCAGGGAATGGCTTAAAGAAGACCAAGGATGCGATGCGTGATAGTGGCGCAATTGACGCTTTAGGTACATTTGCTCTGACAGCACTTGGTAGTGGTGATTCAAGGCTTGCAGGGGCTTATATGGGCCATAAGATGATGAAACGACGAAATGGTAACACGAGTCCGTTTAATCGCTACCGTGATAAGAATTCAGGCTATGGTGGATATGATAAGAGTATTGAAGATCAAAAATGGGATGATATTGTTCCTAAAGATGATGAGAAGCCTTTCAATCCAATCAATAAAGACATTCCTAATCAAGAAAAGGATGCCGTTAATGCTGATGATTTGTTGAAATCATACTTAAACAAGTCATCAGTGCAAAATAATCCGCCTGAACCTGGCATGCAAGACCCTGGTTATTTTGATTCATTAGTAGAACAAACTGAACCACCTGCTGATAACTGGGTCAAAACAGAAATATCAAGACCTGTTCCAACTCAATTAGGCATGGGAAACATTGCTGATTTTGCTGGCCAGAATGGCAAGCTTATGGCTGTCCAGACTAATCAAGGAACACAGTTGGTAGGTGAAGACAGTAGCAGTGTTCTACAACCACTTTCACGTATGGGAAAAGGAAATCCAGGCCTAGAAAATGGAGAGACAATTATTCAACCGTTGGCTTACCATCCTGAGACTGGTGTTCAAATACCAACCGTAGCAGATGGGTCGCCAGCAGTGGCTAAGTTCTATTCACCTACAGTTGGTGGTAGTGCGAATGCAACACGACCATTAGGAAATTCAGAGATGTTTAACGCATTGTTGGATAGCACAGATATACCATCGGCTGCTTATACCCCGGTTGGCGCGTCTGTAGACAATGGATCTCTTTCATTTAACAACATCCAACAGGTACAGGACAATTTCGATGACTTTGGTATGCGTTTCACAGAGGCTGGTTCCTATGTTTATGGTAAGAATCACGCGACTGGACAAGTTCAACGCTTGTCACCCGTCATGTATACGATGCCAGATTTTCATGAATATGGTGAAGAGCTAGATGTTCCACTTAATATTGGAGACTCTAACTTCCGCCTAGACTTGAGCCGGCCAACTAAGCTTGATAATCATGATTTGTCATTAGGAAATGACGGCCCTCTACAGAATTATGTTAAAGGACTTTCTAGCGATATTTCGGGTGAATTTAGCATACCGATTGATGATAGTATTTCTGGATTTACGTTACGTGATATCAAGCGTGATATTGAGCCGTTTCCATCAGGAGATGTTTAATGTCAGTTAGTGAGAATTTAAGATTTATCAATGGAGTAGTCCTTGTGGGCTGTATACTAAGTGTTTTTATTGGTTATTTATTTTTTCACACCGACTTTTATGTTTCAACTGCTTTCCTATTGCTACCAGCAATTAGATATGCTTGTTTTCCATCACAAGTAGATGGTTCAAGTGAATTTGCTATCTTGGTTAGAGACAAGCTGGACACTAACTTTAATGTTTATTCTGTGTTTGATTCATTTCTTGCATTTAGAGTTGCGAAGTTTTTTAAAGTTTTCCTCAGAACAGTCTTAGCCTTAGTTTTTGGTGGATATGCCTTGTTCTTACTTGATATCTATAATACGTTGGTCAATATTTATAAGCGCTGGATCCACAAAGATATACAGCCGACCTTTATTGAGGCCAAGAAAATAAATGATGACTTTAAATCAACCGATGGGGATGTAATCAATCAAATGATGAGTTTGCATCACGAAATTATGGACCATAATAAATAAAAGGCAGGGCCAATATTGGCCCTGCCTTTTTACATAGACATCGATGCAATTGCAGAAAGGATTATGTTGTTGTAAGTGAATGCCTGATTTTCCGTTTGTAAGACATCAAATGTGGTTGGTTCTAATTGGCTAGAATCGATGTTTAAGTCGTTTGAAACGAACATAGGATAATCATTAAGGATAATTGCATCTTTGGACTGAGCGATAGTATTTAGTAGTTTTTTGATAGCATCAGGTTCCTGGAAGATAGTGTGAATTGAAGCGTTTTCCGTGGGGTTAATGATCATCGATGCTGATTGAGGGTCCAAAGGTGATTGAATCGTCTTTGAAAGGGTTTCATTGATTGCTTTAAATACTTTTTCTGTGTTGGTTTCGTCTTGTTTGCGTACCAAGTCTGACTGAATGAGAGCACTGATACTGTCCATTGTTTGCAACAATGAGAGTAGTTGAAGATACATCAATTTTAAAGACTCATCTAGCATATTAAAGTCAATCAAATTTGAACGTAGGTAAACACTGCCATCGCGCCGTGTGAAATCTGTTAACGCAGAAACTATGAGTTTACTGATTGTTTCTTTGTTTTCACGTACAAATTGGTTTTGGATGCTGTCCAGTTGACCTTCCTCATTCCAAAAGTCTTCACGTGATACGACAGGCTCAACTAGTGGGAATAGGATAGTCTTGCCCTTTTCATTTTTTTCATTAATCGGTTTAACGAATATGGAATTTTGAATAGCGTCCAACATGATTTGGAAGACTTCAAAGGTTCCCATTGCCTTAGCGTAGGTCAACGAAGTAGGCATAAGATTATTCTTAAAGATGTAGTCAGAGCTTTTGTTAATCGCACCCAATTCATATTCACTGTCAGTTGAGGCAATAATTTGTTTCAAACCATCTTTTAGAAACTTTAGTTGCTTGTCAGCATTAAATTTATCTAGCAACGCGTGTAGTTTTGAATCTAGAGTCGAAGCATATAGCCCTGGCATCATGGGTTGGAATTTTTGGATGGAATCGTTCATTAGGAAGTCCTTTCTTTAACGCGCGGTTGTAGATTCGTACAGCTTGGTGATGTTTAGATCACTAATGTCCGCACGGTTTAGTAGATTAATGGTTAATGCACGTATTGATGCATCCCCATTCTGGTTAATCATCTCATCAATATTTAGGTCACCAAATTGTGTAGTGAGATACTTGTTGATTTTGTATCTTGATAGACCCAAGGCCTCAGAAATTTCCTTGATAGAGAAGTTGAATGTAAGTAGGCCAAGAATAGATTGAGCGATTTGTTCGTCAGAATCTTTTTCTAAATCAATTGCGACAACTAGGTTATCTAGTGAGGGGTCGTTCTTATGGGCCATCATGTCCGCGTTGTGGTTGATTTGAGCACGAACCTTTAGTGTTTTAAAATTGGCCAAAATATTGAGTGACTTGAAGTCTCTAGTTACTAAATCAGGTGAGTAGTACTGCATAAGACGTTTTTTGTCCTTAGCCTCAAACATACTAAAAGGATCTAGGTACGCCTCTTCATTCACACGGTGAGAATGATCATCATTATCAACGTATACATATGAGAAGTGTGGCCAAAAGCTAAGGTTAACGGTAGAGAAGCTAAAGCTAACGATGTCTACTTTTTCTTCTAGCGTTAGCAGTTGCTCATCGTGATTAACACGGTACTTTTCATCGTTGCAGTAAAAGAGTTGAGTAACATCAAGTGCAGCTTGTGTCATCGCAAATACAGCACGTGAGAGGTATTGTTCTACCGCTGAATGGTTATCGTTTGATAGAACGATACCTGTATAGCCAGCAAGAGCATATTTGACTAAATTAAACATCTCTTGGTAGAACTCTCTGTTACGTCGTGCGAAATAGCTGAGTTCATAAGAGATATCGAAGAATTCGTCAAAAGACATATTAACGATATCTGGGTCGAAGATGATTTGACCTTCAAAGGTGATGTCCTGTACGTAATCACGCAATTTAATGGCCAAATATTCCATCATAAGGTTTAAATCAGTCGCACAGAAGTAAAAGCCGTTGATGGGCAGATAACTACTAGTGTCTTGTGTCACGTCATTTAAGAAGTTAAGCGTCATCTCCTGATTGGTGACCATTGAACGTGAGGTCTTAAGAATTTGAGTAGACAGTTCTCTTTCAAACTTTAACTTTGCTTGATAGCTGACGTGATTAAAGAAGTCTGTGAAGCTAGACAGTACATTTCCAATAACAATTTTGGTAGAAGCGATCGGTAGCCCAGGCACGTTATCAAGTCTTGGCGTATATGTAATTTGTTGGAAGACGCTTTTACCGTATTGCATTGTTGTCAGTACCTTTCTATTGCTGATTGGGATTATTTATTTTCGACGTATTTGATGAATCCCTGAAGCATTTCATCAGTTATCGGATCAGTGGAACAGATGTATTTTCGAGACCAAACACCGCCACGCTTGTTAAGTTGCATGTTCTGATTGTTCATTTCCATTGTAGCGCGACGTAGAAGCGCCCAAATAAATGTTTGAGGTGATGTCGTTTCAGGCATCTGAGCAGAAAATGTCACGTAGTTGGTGTGAGGAATTACAGGTGATAATAAAGAACCGTGTATTTCCTTTGCAGCCTCTTGAAATATGTCTGTGAGTTCATTACCTAGTGAAGGTAACTTATCGATGCGTGTACCTCTAGAAGTAGCAGCAACGAAATTCAATTCAATGTTTGCGGCATAAGCCAGTGATTTTTCCTTTTTTGTGGTAGCCATTGACGGCCTCCTTATCTAACATATATAATTTTACCACATTATTACCGAATAAGGTAACTTATTCGGCAGAAAGTGAGGTGTTTTTTGATTAACCATACTTTTCGTCATGTACCCATATACTAATAGGTGCGAGGTATAAGACATGACGGAAAATAATAATGTATTCAAAAGTAAGTTTAAAGCATCTATAAAACTGATACCAGTATTAGTATTGTCTGCAAGTTCTGCATTCTTAGTCTATCAGATGAATGATGGTATGCCACTATCTGCTTTGAAAGCTAGTGATATCCAATTTCAAAAGAATGTACAAACTAAACGGGTGTTAAGTGATCAAGATGCTAGGAACAAGGGAATTAAGCCTGTATACCGTAGTGAGAAGTTGCGTACTTATCGTAGTTTTGATGAGATTCAACAAGCTGTTAATCAAGTTGACCCAGCAAACGTTGGTTCAGTTGGGACGATATATTATCCTGCAGCGGGTGTACAGCAACCGTTATATCAAGGGGTAAGTGAAGATACACTTGCACTTGGTGCAGGTACAGGTAAGCCCAATATGAAGCCTGGAAAAGGCAATTATGTTGCTGAGGCACATAATGCGATGACTTCTTCTAACGTGAATGATCATAATCTGTGGTTTTCAAATCTACAAGGCTTTGCATTTCAGAAGAACCAGCCCGTTTATTTGATAATCGGGGATGAAGCCTATGTGTATAAATCAGTAGCTAGGCGTGTAGTTGATGAACATGATGTCTATCTAGTAGGTGATTTAAAGAAGAAAGACAAAGATGGTAATTATGTTTATGACTACCTAGGCTCAGAGGTAAAAAACAAAGAGAACATTTATAAGGTGACAGGCGGGAAGCCTTTGTTAACTTTGCAAACCTGTTACATCCCCGTTGACCATATCAATAGTGATGATACGACTAACATTACGCAACGAGTGATACTACAAGCAGCCTATGCTGGTAAGACAACTGTTGATAGTTTGGGATTGCCTAGGGAAGAAGTTAATCAAATTAGGACTCAGAACAAGATAGATCAACCCGATACAGCGTATGACGTTGTTAATCAGCCTAAACAAGCCAAAGAAGTAAAACCTGACATAACTGATATTGCTAAGCGTTTTTGGACACAGACAGCAGGTAAGTGGGCAGTGGCCACATTTGTCCTGGTGTTTATGGTGCTAGAACTTATTATGCATTTGCCCCGGAAGAATAAATAGGGGGATATGTAATGAGTTCTAAAAAGAAGTCAAATCCTTTATTAAAGATAGTTCTTTGGGTTGTGGCGTTTTTGGTAGTGTTTGCTTTCTCTGTGCCGATAGCAATGCCTTTGTTTAATCAGTCTAGTTATTGTGATACTTCTGATGGGCAGGACCCAACATCGTCTATAGGTGGAGGTAAAGCAGCCGGTGGTGCAAATGGTAGTTGGACCAAAAAGGGTACGAAACCATATAACAATGCCAAAGAATTAGCCGAAATCTGGGTGTCCTTTGGTGTTGGTGGACAGGCTGTTGCTGGAATTGGAGGTAATGCTGGTCATGAATCAGGTTCCTCTTTTAACCCAGCTGTTACGGGTGGTAACTATGACTACTTTAACGCTGATGAAAATACTAGGCCAGTTGCGCAGAGTGCTAATGAATCAGCCGGTGGAGGTAAAGGTGTATTTCAATTCACACCCTACACAAAGTTTGCGCCTCTTGGAAGTAAGAAGTGGTTAAGCATGTCAGCACAATCAAAGTTCATTATGAATCAGATTAAAGAGTCAGGTATGCGATTGCCGATTGGGCAGAGACGCTCTTTCGATACATTTAAGAAAATGTCAATTAAGGATGCAACAATGGCTTGGCTTGAAGACTATGAACAAGGTAGTGGTGCAAGATTTGATGCGCTACCTCAGCGTTTAGCTATTGCAAATAAGTTTTACACATTGTTTAGTTTGAAGGATAAGAAAGCTAGTTCTACTATCAAGAGCGCAGCCGATGGCGCACAAGAGTCTGAAAACCAAGGTTGTCCGACTGATGGAGATGACGAAGGAGGATCAGGAGATGTATCTAGTGCTAAAGGCGTGAAGAATCCTATTTTGGCCAAGGCTGTCGGATGGGGCTTAACCCGTTTGAATAAAGGAATCACTTATTCAATGGCCGCGCGTTGGGGTTCTAGTTCTTATGACTGTTCAGGATATGTCTTAACGGCTCTTGAAAAGGCAGGGATGAAGAATGCTAAGTCTGCTGGTAATACAGTGGGGATGTTGCAAAATTCAAATGCGCTTGGCCAAAATGGTAAGATGTTCAAGCAGGTTTCTTTGAAGACTGCAAAGAAGGGAACTATCGTGGTTACCGGTGGCCTTGCTGGTGCAGGTGCTGGAGGACATACTTTCTTCTTGATGGAAGATTATCATGGGAAGTCTACCAAGGTACTTGAATGTACGGCAGCGTTTAACGGAATTGCCAATAAGAATACGTTCCAATATGCAGCGATTAACGGTTCGCCAATTGCATTGGAACCTAGATAAAAGGAGAACACATGAAAGAGTTTAATAGACTTAAATACTATGTCGTTATTGCTGTGTGTTTAATCTTTACATGTATGATGTTGTTATCAATGCGTAGTGACCAAAAAGAGCATGAGAAGTTGAATGACCAGCTGGGCAATAAATATCAACGGTTTACTAAGATGAGCAAGATGGTTAACCGTGGTCAAGATATCAAAGCTAGTGAGATGAATCATAAATCTATTGAGGTCGATTTAAAAGTTGGTGAATTAAAAGATCTGGTGGATCAAGCAGCAAAGATTGACCAGGGTGCCCCGGATGAAAAGCAGTCAAAAACGTTAGATGATATTCAAACGAAGTATTTGCACTTGTTCAATAAAGCTAGTCAAAATAAGACCATGCCTGTCTGGTACACAAAGGCGTATAAGCAGAGCTTGGAGATTGGTTATCCAAGTGTGATTAAGCCAACTGATAAGACGGTTAACATCCCCTTCAAGGTCAAAACAAAAGGTACACAAGATTATGTGATGCATATTGTGACCTATTCATTTGAGAAACATAAGTTTGTTGAGGATAGATTGCTAAATATAAAGCACGATGATGAGGAGGCTGAAGATGAAGAATAAAACTAGTGATAAGTTCTTATTAGTTCTTTCTGTCTTGATGGTCTTTATTGCTGTACTAGTCTTTATTGCCTGGATGACTAACGGGGTGCAAATGCGACATGAAATCAAATCTATGCGTCGTGATATTAAGGCATATCAGAAGTCCATTGATAAGATGGAAAGGGATGCAAACAAGAGTCTATATCTTGAGGGAAACCGGTTAGATGCCAAAAAAACGTCAGAAGTAAACGCTGATATAAAGGCAATGCACCTAAAGGATAACTGGAGTAATTCTAAAGAATATAACCGCAACCGGCAGAAAGCAAAAACGTTCATCACTGACAAGCAATATTTTGAAGATATTAACGACCCAGATAAAGATGACCAGGGTGAATCAGTTATCGATGGGATGGAGTTGAAGAGTGAATCATCTAAGGCAGATGTATTCGGTACAGGAGAGCCCAATGAGTGGTTAATCTATACTGAGACCTTGAACAATGGAAACCTAGGTGAAATGTTGAATGACGAAGGGCATAATTCTCAGGCTCTCTATCAAACGAAGAATGATGACCAAAAAATCAATCATATTGAATACCTTGGAGACGTCGTAAAGTCTGTTAATTCTAATTAGCTAAAAAATTCAAAAAAATAGCATGAAGCATTAGAGGAAAATGAGGTTCTCTAATGCTTTTTTATTGTTGATTTACCTCAAGTGCGTGTTTTGTTGAATAAATACAAAAAACAAGAGTAGTTATCTAAAAGAGGTGTTGAAGTATTGGTGTATAGCCAAAAGAAATTTTTATGAATTTTTGCTAGAACGACCAGAACTAAATTATTGCGCGTAAATAATAGGGGTGCATTTTAGTTTTTCAAAATAGCGCACAAAAATAGCGCTTTCAGGGGTTTTATGAGAACTAAAACAAAAAAATAGCGCACGATAATTGCTGTAAAATAAAAAAACAGATAGTAGTGTGGAGGAAAGTTATGGGACGCCAGTATAAGGTTATGGGTCTAGCCCGTAAAAACGATGTAACGCCATCGCAAATGTTGGCCTACATTCAGAAGCAATTCCCGGATATGCAAATTCGTGAACGAGAGAACGGAGAAGATCACTTTGTTCATGTAAAAGATTGGACAGTTAAGACAACCATCCCCGGTTATCGCGTCACAGAGATTCAAAAGGACATTGATACCTCAAGGGATTGGGAAAATGAGTATACAAAGGTTCCTAGTGACCACTTTATCTTAGGGGAAAACTTCAATATGTCAGTTCGGCATGCTTGTATGCGGTCGGTTTCAGAGATATACGATAATTCAGACGGAGCAAATGTGTTCATGCCATCTGGATTGTTTGTCACGACGAAGCTGGATTTGTACAAGGTATCAAAGATGGTATGGGAAATCAGTAATAAGCGTCGGGATTTTAGAAGTAATTTCATTCAACCTGGGGAGCTTAAGGGGACAATGGATTATTTGTGGGCCCAAGTAGCTGATAGTACTGAAGTGAACTTGCCTGTTGGCGATAAGTTCTCTAAATACAAGCATCCAGTCCAGTACTTTGAAACCCTGTACATTACGTTGGATTTGCGCTTGCTGTTCTCTAAGGAGTTTATCCGTTTCATTCATTGTGTGAAGTTCGATGAAAATGATGTTGGATTCAATATCGCGGATGATGAAAAGTCCTTCACAGTACGTCTGTATAAAGTATCAGTCCCTCAAGACCTAAACATTCAGGACTATCGTGCGGTATATGAAGTCTTGTTGGTAGGCAGTGGTATTGATAGTGAAAGCATCGTCAGGCTACAAGGAAAGAAGCCTGAGGACCACTACAACCAAATAATTGTAGAAACATTCAACAATTATTTGGGATTGAGTGACCTAGACTACGCGGCTTTGAATCATGCAGCCTCTATCGCAAATACTAGTCCTGAGAAGCTCTTACATGCGACGCTCATGTTTATTCGAGATACCTGGCATAAGAGTAGTGAGGCTGAACGTGAGCTATTTGGAAATCCTGATGCTGATCCAGAAGAGGTTGCTGATAAGTTAGCCAAAGCGGCGATTGATTTGTATGAAGGCGTTTATAAAGTATTGGAGTAATAAGTATGGCTAAACAAGTAAAAGTCGTGCGTAAAGGCAATAATAAATCTGATAAAGATAAGAACTCAGGTGTCAATGCCGATACCAGACGACGTAGTAATAAAAAATCGGCCCCAAAACGGCAAGGGACCACAAAGTTCGACAATATAGTAGCGAAAGTTATGACTTACTATCATCGGAATCGTGCATTTGTTTCGATTCTTGTTGGTTTGGTAGTCGCACTGTTCATTGTACTGATGCTAGGGGCCTTTGCTAGTAATGTAGGTAAGCCTAATGGAGGGTCTCAAACTGAATTTAAAAAGGCCAAGGATGATAATGCCATTCAACCTAACCAAGGTGTTACCGGTGTTTCACAGGTAGATGGAAAGTCAAAATCAAGCACTGTTTCTGACTCAGACTCAATGTTAAAGAGCCATGTTGATGTTGATGAAGAAGATAGCTCAACAAGCAGCAAGTCTAAAGACTCAGACAGCTCAAAGGGCAAGGATGACGACATCCCCGAAGCAAAGACTAATGATAAGAAGAAGTCAGCACGAGTAGATGCAGACAAGCGTTTTAAGTCACGGGATGAAGCTAATAAGTACATTGAAGACAACAAGAATGAAATTCATGATGCTGGATACAAGAAAGTAAGTGTCGTAAAGCATGAGGGAAGTAGCACTTATTTCATGAATGAATATCAGAAATAGTAGGTGGAGCTAGTAGATGGAAGGTTATACAAGTAATTATGCAAAGGTAGTATTTAGGGATGCCTTTACTGAGGAAGTCATTTCGGCAGAAAATGACATTCAGGTGCCATATACATATGGGGCTAATGTTGATATTCCAGGAAATGTTTTTCCGGCTGGGTATCAATCTGATCCAGAGCGTTCGGTAGTACGTTTAAAGGATAGTGGTTATGAAATTTCGGTGTATTTGAGTCCGAGAATTTGGCAATTTGCACCGATTCAGCCACGCGACCTTATGGGCATCGATTTAGATAAATACCGGGTCGAGTTGGATAAATGCAGTATTGGGGAATTTGAATTGCAAAAGGCAGCACACGAGAACAAGACATTGATTGCGCTATCATCTTCTGATTCTGTATACGCCATTCCTTTGGTGTTAATTGAGGGGATGCATAAGCAAGAAGTTGATCCAACAGTACAGCCGGTACAAGCGCCAGCTAGTGTTTCAGACACAAGCGATGTCTATGCACCAAAGGTCCCAAAGAACAATGATATGGATAAAATTGCCCAGAAATTAGATAAGATTGGACAACAACCTGCACGAAAAGTAGTGAAAAAAAGGAAGGTAAAGTAATATGAGAGCAACAGAATTTTTAGACGTGATTAAAGATAAAGTGTCATCACGCCCCCCAATGAATGAGCCTACAGAAGTCCGCTTGTTTGAAAGAGTAAATCAACGTAACGGTTCTTCTGATTTGGTGCGAGTTGAGGTTCCACAAGAGAAAAAGACAATTTATGATCCTACTAAAGATGAAGGGATGGAGCCATCTGATTATATTCCTGATGATTATGAGGAAGAAGATCCAGATGCTGATTTTGAGATTGAAGATGGATATATCGATATTATCGTTAAGAAATCTTCTCATATGGTTAAACCTAATTCTGAGCCAAAGACTTTGGATGATTTAGTACAAGAGACGGCTACTACACCGCAACCAGCACAGGTTCAAACGACACCTCAGGAAGTACCTGCACAAGCTGTTGATTATAATGCTCAACCAGATGCGCAACAGTATGAGGCACCTACTCAACCAGAAATGCCAGTAGAGCACACATCCCCGGTTTCTTATCAAGAAAACATGTCAGATGAAGTGATTTTGGCAGTTTTTGATGTCACAACAGCAACCAATGAAGAGAGTTTCAGTAAAGCTATTTCTATTGATGATTTGTCGGTAGACCAAATTGTGCAATTAGTCCAAGATGATGATGACTTCATTGTCCTTAATGATAAGGCGCTATTGGATCAAGCATGCCAGAATGCTGAACCAGAAGAAACTATTTGCCTATTTATCATGCGAAAGTCTCAAGCGCCTGCTGAATTAATCCCAGAGCCTGTGGTTAAGCCTGTTTATGTACCTAAGGAACAACCGGAACAAGATCCAATGCCACAAGCACAAAATGTAGTACCTAATGAAGCTGTACAAGACATGAGTCAACAAAAAGCAAATCCTACCTCTCAGCAAGCGGTAAAGAAGCAAGCTCAAAGTAAGAATACTAAGACTCAAAATACAAAAGCTATTAATCCTGAAAAGAATGAAAATTCAACGTCAACCCCAGCAAAGCCTGCTGTAAAGCGACGTAAGGCCCGAAAAATTAGTTAAATGATGACCACCCGATTGCCGGAATTTTGGCAAAAAGGTGGTTTTTTTGATTTACCATAAAATTTTCAGTCTTGTTTTAGAATTAAAAACATAAATGAAAAGGAGAAATCTTATGAGTAATAAGAATGGGTCTACTACAAAAGACTTTGACACAGCTACGATAAAACGGCGCATTTCTGGTGGAGCTTTGGCTGCAGGAGCATTAGTTACTGGAGTTTATAACTCTCAACAAAGCGCTGACGCCGCTACAATCGATATGGGGTCAATGAAGACGACTGATAAGTCTGTTGGTTCTACGGAAGGCTTGCCAAGCCAAGGAAGTATCACATTAAGTGGGGATGTCATCGGATTTAACTTCAAGGGTAAGCAAGAAGTTACTAAGATGATGCACTTGAACGGTAACATTGCATACTGTTTGGAACTTTCTGCTCAAAATCCTGATGGTGTTGGATTTAAGCCTGGTGGTTCTGCATCAGACAAATCAAACGCTGCTATCTTCCAAGCAATTAACTTGGGATACCCTAACAAGAAGGGTTCTGACTATGGTGTTACAGATACACAACTTTATGCTGCAACACAAGGATTGGTTTGGATTCTATCTGACTCACGTGGATCAGCACAAGTTACTAACCGTAATTTGAAGTTTGATGACCCTAAGGTTGAAGCTTTGATTGATAAGCTTTTGCCACAAATCAAGACTGGTATTACATCTGACCAAGCTATTAAGCTCTTCCAAGACAGCATTACTGCCTCAGAAGCAGACCAAAAGAAGGCTCTTGAAGAAATGAATGCTAAGGCTAAGAAGGATGCTGAGGATGATGTAGAACGTTCATTGAATGCACAATCAAAAACTTTGATTGATAGCATTAAGTACAATGTTGAACGCATCAAGAACAACAACAAGCCTAGTGCTAACGATGGTTTGGGTCATGATGAATACGACAACCATGATTATAAGAATGGTAGCCACACATCATCATACAAGATTAACTACTCTGCAAATTCTGCATTGAAGTTGTCACCAACATCAAAGATCACATTTGATAAGGCTTTGCCTGCAGGTTCTGAAGTTGTTCAAAACGGTAAGAAGTTGTCATCATCTGATAACAAGACTTACACGGTTAACAACAATGCTAACTTTGAAGTTAAGACACCATTTAGCAATGATGCTGGTAAGTACACATTTACTGCAGAACCATCACAAAACGCTACTGGTAAGGTATCAGCTACTTCTGAGAAGACTGGTAAGGATTATACAAAGCGTTTGCCAGGTAAGGAAGCATCATGGATGGGTATCCAAAGTTATGAAGCTACTGGCCCTTCTAAGTACCCTGATGGTCAAGCAACTATCCAACGTCCACAAGACATCATGGCTGCCGTTAAGCACACGACGACTGGTAAGCCTATCGATATCGTTGGTAAGGGTAAGGCTAGCGGAACTAAGGATATCTCTGTTTCTTCGAAGGGCAATGCCGTATTCCAATATGAAAAGATGTTTGGGGTTCCTACTCTTCGTAAGGTCGACCAAGATGGTAAGCCTTTGAAGAATACTCTCTTCCAATTGTGGACTCTTGATGATAAGGGTGCCATGAAGAAGAAGGTTGGGGAATATGCATCAGATTCTAATGGTTTCATTGTTCCTGGTGCCGATGGTACAACCAATGAAGCAGGTAACAAGGACGTAAGTGCATATGCAAAGCTACCTTTGGGTACTAAGTATGCTTGGAAGGAAATCCAATCAGACGGTAAGCATAAGACTGATACTAACTTGCTACCAGGTACAATTGACCGTCACCACGTATTGTGGGGGGATGTTACAGCACGTGATGACCAGTTCACTTTGGTTTCAGACAAGGCTGTTAACGAACTAGACAAGCCAATCACAGAAGATGCTGGTCTTGAATCAAAGGCCTCATTCGCCAACGGTGCTTTTGAAGCCCCAGCTGGTAAGAACCAACAAATCAAGGACAAGTTGATTGGTAAGTTAGACAAGTCTCTTGTTAACAAGGAACTTACTGTTAAGACAACACTTATGGACAAGTCAACTCGTAAGCCACTTGAAATCGATGGCAAGCCAGTTATTATTACACGTAAGTTCACTCCAAAGACTCAAAACTTGGATTATGAAGCTGTAGTTACAAACCTTGATACTTCAAAGCTTGCTGGTAAGACAATAGTTCTTTATGAAGATATCTTAGATGAAAATGGTAAGACTGTTGGTAAGGAACATGATCTAGGAAATGAAGACCAAACATTGCGTGTTCTTGACAATCCTAAGATTCGTACGGTTGCTACATCTGACAAGGGTGACAAGACTGTAAACCCTCTTAAGAATTCTAAGCTGAACGACCGTGTTGAATACCACAACTTAGTTCCTGGTAAGAAGTATCAACTTAAGGCTGAATTGATGGACACTTTGGCTAACAAGCCATTGATGAACAACGGTAAGCCTGTAGTTGCTACTATTGAATTCGTTGCCGAAAAGGCTGACGGTGTTATCAACGTTCCTGTTAACGTTGACATCTCAAAGCTAGCTGGTAAAAAGACTACATTCTTTGAAACTTTGATTGATGATGGGGATGTTGTTGCTGAGTTCAAGGACATTAAGGACAAGGACGAAACAGTTGATGTTTCAAAGCCTGAAATGGGAACTACTGCTACTGGTCAATCTGGAAACCATGTTGATGAAGTAACTAAGAACGGTACGATTAATGACAACGTTAAGGGGTCAGGAATCCAACCTGGGGATTATGAATTACATGGTACTTTGAAGGACAAGAAGACTGGTAAGGATGTTTTGGACAAGGATGGAAAGCCTGTTCAAAATAGTAAGAATGTTACTGTTTCTAAGGATGGAAAGCTTGATGTTGATCTACCTTTGAAGAACTTTGATGCCTCAAAGCCACGTGAAACTGTTGTCTTTGAAGAATTAACGACTACTGAAGAGAATGGTGGAAAGCAAGTTGTTGCTGAACACAAGGATTTGAAGAGCGCATCTCAAACTGTTGAGTTTAAGGAAGATGCTGAAAACAATCCTGAAACAGCTGTTGCACCAGGAAACCCAGGTGGTGGAAACTCATCACAACCAGGTGGACCTGTAAGCTCATCTGTACCAGGTAGTGGTGTTATGAATAGCACAGCCGCTGCTATTAAGAACCACCCAATTGCATCAACGCTAATTACATTGATTGTTCTTATAGCTAGTGCTGCTGCTCTCACAAAGGACAAGTGGAAGCAATTATTGCCTAACAAGAAACAATAATTCGCATTTGTAATATTTGTGTAATATATTTAGATTAAGGCTGATATGAACGCATTTGTAGCGTCTATGTCAGCCTTTTTTTGCACTAATTTTTTAAAATGAAAGCGAAATCGATGTTTCTGGAATCAATAAACCGTAATATATAAATTGTTCCAAGGGGCAAAACAATTAGATAAATAACAAACACATGGAGGACATTGATATGAAGAATGGAAAGACGATTTTAGCAGCGGGAGCGATTTTGGCAGCGGTAGGTGGAACAGGAGCCTATCAAGTTATTTCTCAAGATAATGGAAACGCTGAAAAAGAAAATAAGCATTTGCGAGTTAAGGCGCCAGGAAAGAAGCAAGATAATTCTTCAAAATCTGATGACAATAAGAATCGTTCAGGTGCAAAAAAGCAATATAAGGACGGTAAGAAATGGGTGAGCCAAGGAGTTGATGATGGTTCAACTGTGGCGGATAATGATCAGGATTTTGACATTCGAGAAACCGCTTTGTATACACCACAAGCTGAAGCACAAGAAAAGTTAGCAAATACTAATTTTGTTTCATTGGCTACTAAGCCAGATACTCAAAAGCAAGTTGCGACAAGTCAAGCTGTGGATCAACCAGCATCATCTGCATATACTGAGTCACAAGCTGTGAGTCAATCAGCTGTTTCTTCACAATTAGTACAAATTACACCAGAGTCAAATGCAAGTTCAGAAGCATTGCCAGAATCAAATACAACACCAGAGTCAAATCCTGGTTCAACTGCATTGCCAGAATCAAATACAACACCAGAGTCAAATCCTGGTTCAACTGCATTGCCAGAATCAAATACAACACCAGAGTCAAATGCAGGTTCAGAAGCATTGCCAGAATCAAATACGACACCAGAGTCAAACCCTGGTTCAGAAGCATTGCCAGAGTCTAATACAACGCCAGAATCAAACCCTGGTTCAGAAGCATTGCCAGAGTCTAATACAACGCCAGAGTCAAATCCTGGTTCAGAAGCATTGCCAGAGTCTAATACAACGCCAGAATCAAACCCTGGTTCAGAAGCATTGCCAGAGTCTAATACAACGCCAGAGTCAAATCCTGGTTCAGAAGCATTGCCAGAGTCTAATACAACGCCAGAATCAAACCCTGGTTCAGAAGCATTGCCAGAGTCTAATACAACGCCAGAGTCAAATCCTGGTTCAGAAGCATTGCCAGAGTCTAATACAACGCCAGAATCAAACCCTCGTTCAGAAGCATTGCCAGAGTCTAATACAACGCCAGAGTCAAA
>NZ_JAFBEO010000005.1 GCF_016908785.1 Weissella uvarum | reverse complement strand
TCCTTTAGTCGGCATATATCATGCGAACTTAGTTCAGTGGTAGAACATCACCTTGCCATGGTGGGGGTCGCGGGTTCGAATCCCGTAGTTCGCTTTGCCGGCTTGGCGGAATAGGTAGACGCACAGGACTTAAAATCCTGCGATGGGAACATCGTACCGGTTCGATCCCGGTAGCCGGCATGATTTTGCACCTATAGCGCAACTGGATAGAGTGTCTGACTACGAATCAGAAGGTTGCAGGTTCGACTCCTGCTAGGTGCATTAAACAACTTAGGTTGTTTAACAGAGTAGTATTCGGGACGTAGCTCAGCTTGGTAGAGCACCTGGTTTGGGACCAGGGGGTCGCAGGTTCGAATCCTGTCGTCCCGATTGTAATTGCTAAATTACAACATTAATATTTTCGCGGTGTAGCTCAGCTGGCTAGAGCGTTCGGTTCATACCCGAGAGGTCGAGGGTTCGATTCCCCCCGCCGCGATTGATACGTAAGTATCTATTGGAGAATTACCCAAGTCTGGCTGAAGGGAACGGTCTTGAAAACCGTCAGGTCGGGAAACCGGCGCGTGGGTTCGAATCCCACATTCTCCTTCGCATCAGAGATGATGCTAATAATAATTATCGCGGGTTGGAGCAGTCTGGTAGCTCGTCGGGCCCATAACCCGAAGGTCGTAGGTTCAAATCCTGCACCCGCAATTTGGTCGCATGGTCTAGGTGGTTAGGACGCCTGCCTGTCACGCAGGAGATCACGGGTTCGAGTCCCGTTGTGACCGTTTAATATTTTGGCGCGATAGCTCAGTTGGTAGAGCATACGATTGAAGCTCGTAGTGTCGACGGTTCGATTCCGCCTCGCGCCATCATATTATAGGCATAGTGATATGCCTGTTTTGCGGATGTAGTACAATGGCTAGTGCTCCAGCCTTCCAAGCTGGGAATGCGGGTTCGATTCCCGTCGTCCGCTTTTAGAAATAAAAGCGTAAAAGTTTTGTTTCGGTTTATAATGTTGCGGATGTAGTACAATGGCTAGTGCTCCAGCCTTCCAAGCTGGGAATGCGGGTTCGATTCCCGTCGTCCGCTTTGTTGGGACTGTAGCTCAGCTGGTTAGAGCGCACCCCTGATAAGGGTGAGGTCGGAGGTTCGAGTCCTCTCAGTCCCATTTAAAAAGCATTGTGTCTTTTTATGTTGGGGACATACTCAAGAGGCTGAAGAGGCGCCCCTGCTAAGGGTGTAGGTCGGGCAACCGGCGCGAGGGTTCGAATCCCTCTGTCTCCGTTATGAATTACAAGTTAGTTAGTGAAACCACATCAAGTAAGATGTGGTTTTTTTATTGTCTAATCTACTGATTATTGATATGGGTTCTAAGAGCGGTACTAAGCTGCATGGTAGTCTGCAAGGGTAAATGGTCCATATATGAATTACCATGGCTGCTAGAGGTCTTACCATAGGGATAAAGAAGTATTTGAGGCATTACATGAGCATGACTACACAGAAAAAGGCACTCCAATAAATTGGAAGTGCCCTTTTAATTATTAAAGATTATCAATTTAAGCGCGATCCTCTGAATTTTTATCAAATAGGATTGAATTGAATTCCTCCGATGAAAATTCCTCATCGTATTGTTCCCATTTAGCTATCTCATAATCAAGTCGCTCATCAAGTAGAAATTCTTTCAGCATTTTACTACCTCCGTATCAACCAATAATAGGTGTAACATCATGAAGTAATCTGTGTCTTTATTATAACATCATTTCACTAAACTAAAATGCTAAGAGTACGAAAGTAGGAGGTCTAATTTTAGTTAACTTTTTTCGAACAATATCTAAGTTTTGATCTAGTTTATAAAAAATATTTTCAGAAATTATGCAGATTTTCAAAGTAGTGATTAATCATTTTCCTTATGGAATAACAGTAAAAACTATAAGAATTGAATATAAGTTTCGACTAAATTCATCTTCAAGTCCTGCAAATCGAAAATGTTAACAGTGTTAACTGTTAACAGGGTTATCTTGTTGTTTGCTTGGGACTTCCCTAAACTTATGGTTGCAAAGATTAACAACTTAAAAATAGGGGGAATTTGATGTGATTGTTAAAGGAAGTTTATTGAAACAAAGACGAGAGCAGTTAGGTATTTCACAGGGGCAGTTAGCTGAAGGTATTTGCCATCAATCAATGGTATCCAGAGTTGAGAAACAAAATCATATTACTAGTGTGACGGTTTTAAAAGCACTGTGTGTACGTTTGCACATTGATATTAAACAAATTGCTGAAGTTACAACAGAAAATCATGTCCAGTTAACAACAGTAAGAACATTAATCGATCAATTGGAGTATCAAAAGGCTTATGATTTATTAAATTCAGCAAGTTTTAATGCAGACTTAGAAGAATTGGTTATGTCAGAATATTATTTGCTAAATGCACTATGGCATTCTGGAATTGGTGAAGCGACAAAGGCTTTGCATTATTTGCAATTGGCGTTGAGTACTGTCCTGCACACGCAAGTTGGCTTAATTATTGAAATTTTTAGTGAGATGGGGGCTATCTGGATTAAAATGGCTGAATATGAGAATGCTAAGGATTGTTTAGAGCGCTGTACGAAGTTATATAATGCTATGAAAAAAGATGCAAAGAATGATATGGTGCGAGCTGTAATGGTGAAAGTGTACCGTTACTATGCACAATTAGCGACACAACAAAAAGACTATGAGCAAACCTTATTGTGGATTAATCAGGCAATGCAGGTCATGCCAAGATTAAATACTTTTTACGAATTGGTACAGCTACAAGAACTAAGAATTCAAGCGGCGAGCGCATTAGGAAAAAAACAGGAACAAAAAGAAGCAAAACTTTTAGCTTATGCAGCAGGGCTTTTTTCACAAGAACAGAAATTAGCAGAACAAACACAACACTACAAAATTGAATTTGAAACTAATGAAGTAAAATAATCTTTTTCGAATATATTTAAAGTATATAATTTACATTTTAAAAGCTGGCGTTATTTTTAAGCTTAAAACTAAGTGAGAATTAGAGTTTGTGAAGTTAGAAGTGCAAAATGACTTTTTGTCATTTTTTTATATCAATCATAGGGCATATTGCAAGATTTCTGATATTTGCAATAGAAATTTAATATTCACTTTTGGTGATTTTGCGTTATAATTATATAGTTTTAGGAAACTAGTTTATGGAGTAGGAGGCAAGTTATGGACTTGATTACAGGTTTAACGATGTTAGATTTGAGTCGGTTCCAATTTGCGATGACCACGATTTTTCATTTCTTCTTCGTGCCATTGTCAATTGGGCTAGGGATAATCGTAGCAATCATGGAAACCTTATATGTCATCAAGGGTGATGACACATATAAGAGAATGACAAAGTTCTGGGGACGGATTTTCCTTCTCAGCTTTGCCGTTGGTGTTGTGACAGGAATCATTCAAGAATTCCAATTCGGAATGAACTGGTCACGTTATTCACGTTATGTTGGTGATATTTTTGGACCAGCCTTGGCGGTTGAAGCTTTGGTTGCGTTCTTCTGTGAATCAACATTCTTGGGACTTTGGTCATTTGGTTGGGATCGCTTTAAGAAGGGTGTTCATTTGATGTTCATCTGGTTGACGGCCATTGGATCAGCATTCTCAGCTTTGTGGATTCTTGCAGCTAACTCATTTATGCAAAACCCAGTTGGTTTCAAGATTGATCACAAATTTGGACGTGCCGTATTGGTCGACTTCCCAGCCTTGTTGACTAATCATCAATTATGGTTGGAATTCCCTCACGTTTTGTTCGGTACATTATTGATTGGACCATTCGTCGTGATTGGTGTTTCTGCTTTCTCATTGATGCGTCATAAGAACGAGGTTACTTTCTTTAAGAAGTCAATTCACATCGCATCATTCATTGCCTTGATTGGAACACTTGGAATCTTAGTAACTGGTGATAGCCATGCTTACAAGATTCAAGAAGACCAACCAATGAAGTTTGCTGCTATGGAAGGTATTCGTGAAGATGTCGGTGGTAAAGATAAGCAACAGCCATGGTCTGTTGTATCGTATACAAATCCTAAGACACACGATGTGGAGTGGTCAATTGATGTACCATACATGCTATCAATCTTGGCTCACCACAAGTTAACTGGTTATAACCAAGGTACTGAAACGATTAATAAAGAATTGCATGAAAAGTATGATAAGAAGTTCGGTAAGGATATGAATTATTACGTACCTGAGAACACCTTATTCTATGCATTCCGTATTATGTCTGCTGTGGCCGGCGTATTGGGCTTGTTGGCTGCAATTGCTTGGTGGTTTACACGTGAGAAGTCAAATTACGATTTGACAAAGTATCGTTGGATCTTGTGGATCTTTGGATTATCAACATTTATCCCATTCTTTGGGACAACCGCTGGTTGGTTAGTGACTGAATTAGGTCGTTACCCTTGGGTTGTTTACGGCGTCTTGACAATTGCCGATGCCGTATCACCTAATGTTTCATTTGCATCACTATTTATTTCAAATATCGTTTACTTCTTGACATTTACTGCCTTGGGCGGTGTGATGATTTACCTTACACGTCGTGTTATGATTCAAGGTCCAGCATCTGTTGATGAAGAAGTAGATGAAGAACAAATTCCTGCAGATCCATTCTCTGCGGATGCGTTTGACGAAAAAGGAGGTAACAACTAATGCCTTCACTATTACAAAATTTGTGGTTCTTGTTAGTCGCCGTCCTATTTATCGGATTCTTCTTCCTTGAAGGATTTGACTTTGGGGTTGGTATGTCACTAAAGACTGTGGCCAAGAATGAAGAAGAGCAAGATGCGTTGATTTCATCAATCGGACCTCACTGGGACGGAAATGAAGTTTGGTTAATCGCCGGTGGTGGTGCCATGTTTGCGGCAATCCCATACTGGTATGCTTCATTGTTCTCAGGTTTCTACTTGATTTTGTTCATCATTTTGTTGGGCTTAATCTTCCGTGGTGTATCATTTGAATTCCGTGAGCAAATGTATACTTCAAAGTATCGTGAGCTTTGGGCTACCATTGCTTCAATTACATCATTCATCGTGCCATTTTTCTTTGGCTTGATGTTTGCTGATGTTGTGCAAGGTATGCCAATTGATGCCGCTGGTGATTTATCAGCTGGATTCTTCGACTATGTCAACATTTTCTCAGTTGTTGCGGGGGTTGCCCTTGCATTGCTTTCATATATGCACGGTCTTAACTACACACGCTTAAAGTTGGCTGAAAGCCCACTTGTTGAACGTGCTAAGCAACAACTTAAGGTACTCTATCCAGTCTTGTTACTTGGTGAAGTTGCCTTCGCGGTTTCTTTGTATTTCTTCACTGACTTCTTTACAACAAAGCCAATGATTACGTTGATTTTGTTAGTTGTCATTGTTGGATTGACGCTATTAGCATGGTTTACAAATGTTAAAGATCACCAAGGTTGGACCTTTATGGCTCTTGGATTGGTAATTGCAACCGTTGTTGCATTACTTTTGATTGGTTTGTATCCACGTGTTATGGTTGCCGACAATCCTGCAAATTCAATTCTATTGAAGAATGCAACATCAACACCATACACATTGAAGTGGATGACGATTATCGCATTAACAGTTGTGCCAATCGTTGTTTGTTATCAAGCTTGGAGCTTCTGGGTCTTCCGTAAGCGAATTCAAGTTGGTGGCGATGAAAAATATGGAAATTAACATATAGGATATTGAAGAGGGAGCGACAATTGTTGTTCCCTCTTTGTACATAACATAAATAAATAGGAGAGTTGCTTCATGTTAGACCCAAGAATTTTTAAATTTAAAGGAGCCAAAAAGGCTCTTGGTTGGCTATCAGTTTTGACTTTGATTCAAGCAGTCATCATTATTTGCCAAGGTCGCTTTTTGAGTGTTAGTTTAACGGAACTATGGCAACACAGAGCGTTGCAACAAGTTGCGCTCGTACTGGGCATTTTTATCACTGCTTTTATCTTGCGACAGATTCTAACAGTCGTTAAAAACTATGTCTTGGTACCATTTGCTAATCGTGCCACGGATGAACTTCAAAAAGAATTAATCAAGAAATACACGCGGCTAGGCCCAACATTAATTGCTAATAATGGGACTGGTAAGTCTGTTAATTTGGTGATTGAAGGGATTAGTCAAGTTAATAATTATTTGACCTTAGTGTTAGTAAAATTTATCGATGTCAGTATTATTCCTTGGTTGATTTTGCTTTATATTGCCACGATTAAATGGGAACAAGCGGCGTTCTTATTGATTGTATACCCAGTGATTATTTTGTTTATGATCATCTTAGGTTATACGGCACAAGCCAAGGCGGATCGAGAATATGATCGCTTTAATCGTTTATCTAATCATTTTGTTGATACCTTACGTGGTTTAACCACGCTTAAGCAACTGGGCCTTTCTAAGCAATATGCGAATAACGTGTATGAAGTTTCAGAAGATTATCGTAAAGCGACCCTAGGGACCCTTAGTGTTGGAATCTTATCAACCTTTGCGCTTGATTTTTTGACTACATTATCAATTGCGGTAGTGGCTTTGTTCTTGGGACTTGCCTTAATGGATGGCTCAATGACATTAGCGCCAGCGCTAACGATTTTGATTTTGGCACCAGAGTATTTCTTGCCAATCCGTAATTTTGCTGATGATTATCACGCCACATTAGATGGAAAGAATGCTTTAGCTGACATTATGGATATTTTGGAACAACCTGAGCCAACTGATCGTGAAATTTACCATGCGCCAGCAAGTTGGAACGCACAAAGCACTTTGACTTTGGACCATGTAAATTATCATTATCCTGATACGAAGCAAAATGCATTACAAGACATTAGTTTTAAAGCGCAGGGTTATGAGCGGATTGGACTTGTTGGGACCTCAGGTTCTGGAAAATCAACCTTGCTTAATTTATTAGGTGGTTTTGTTAGTGGTGAGGGTGCTATCACAATTGATGGACAAGAAGTACCTCATTTTGCTCAAAACGATTGGCAAAAGAATTTAGAAGTGATGCCACAGGATCCTTATATTTTCCATGATACCGTACGGGCAAATTTGGCCTTCTATAGTCCACAAGCCACGGATGACCAAATCATGGCTGTGATTGAACGGGTTGGCTTATCAAGCTGGTTTAATGAATTAGATAACGGTTTGGACACGATTATTGGTGATGGTGCAATGCAGACATCAGGTGGTCAAGCGCAACGAATTGCCTTAGCACGAATCATGTTGAATCCAGACCGGCACGTTATCTTGATGGACGAACCAACGGCTCATTTGGATATTGAAACAGAGATGCAATTGAAAGAAACGATGTTACCAGTTTTTGATCAGCATTTGGTTATTTTTGCGACACACCGGTTACACTGGTTAGCTGAAATGGATTGGATTTTGGTTATGAAAGATGGAAAAATCGTTGAACAAGGTACTTTGGATGAATTATTAGCCAATAATGGCTACTTTGTTGAATTAAGAAATGCAATGCGGGGGACAGAAAATGCGTAATTTTTGGCATACAGTAAAAAATGATCGTTGGGTCTTTCCTTATTTAACTAAATATAAAGGCCTCCTTGCTTTGATTATTTTCCTGGGGTTCATGACGTTCTTTTGTGGAGGGGCTTTAATGTTCACCTCTGGATTCTTGATTTCCCGATCAGCTCAACGACCTGGTAATATTTTAATGGTCTATGCGCCAATTGTGTTAACCCGTGCTTTTGGAATTGGGCGGCCTTCTTTTCGCTATGCTGAACGGTTGACTTCGCACAACTGGGTTTTGAAAATTGTGTCTGTTTTCCGTAAGCGGCTTTATCAAATTGTTGAGGCTGGGACCAAAAGTATTTATGCCCATGTACAAACTGGTGAAGTCTTTAATTTGATGGCCAATGATTTGTTTAAGATTGAGAATATGTATCTTCGTGTGGTCTTCCCAAGTATTATTGGTTGGTTACTTTATGTTTTGGGTTCAATCGCGCTGGGTATTTTTAGCCCAATTATGGCCTTGTTAATCTTTATTATTTTAGGAATCGATGCAATTGTGATTCCCCTTATCACGTTGGCAATTATGGGCGAACGTGATGCGACACAAAAACAAGTCGAAAATAAAATTTATACTAACTTAACGGATGCTGTGATGGGCTTGCAAGACTGGACTTTGTCAGGACGGACACAGGAACTAGTTGATAATCAAGAAGAAGATTTTGATCAACTTGGTAATTTACAGACCAAGGATGATCACTTTGATTGGTGGCGTAACTTTAGCTCTGAAGTGGTAATGGGAATTGCTGCATTAGCTTTGATTATTTTTGCGACAATGGCGTTTGGTCACTCTACTTTCGGTGTAAACTGGATTGCTGCTTTTGGCTTGGTACTTTTCCCAATTACGGATGCTTTGGGTAGCATCAGTCAAGGCTTTGGCGAATTGCCACGTTACACAGATTCAATCAAGCGTTTGAATGCCATGGATCAAGAAAGTCAGGCTGAGACCAATCAACAATTACCTCAGGTTGATCAGCTACCTTTGGAAAATACAATTAATTTGGCTGATGTCAGTTTTGGATATGATGGTGGCAAAAATGTTTTGAATGATATAAACCTAAATATTCCAGTTGGTGAACATCTAGCCATCTTAGGCCCTTCTGGTGCCGGAAAATCAACCTTGCTTAAGTTAATTACAGGGGATGAAGTACCAAATACTGGAGCGGTAACGGTCGGTGGTATAAATGTTTCGCAATTACAAAGTCATCGGGCAGAGTTAATTGCGGTTTTGGATCAACAACCTTATTTATTTGACACGACAGTTGCCAATAACTTGAAATTGGGTAAGTTGCATGCAAGTGATGCTCAACTTTGGGATGTATTAGACCAAGTCAATTTGAAAGAATTGGTGGAACAATTACCAGAACAGTTAGATACACCAATGACTGAAGCTGGAAAGCGGTTCTCTGGTGGTGAAAAGCAACGTTTTGCACTAGCCCGAATTTTGCTACAAGATACACCGATTGTTATCTTAGATGAACCAACGGTTGGCCTTGATCCGATTACGGAGTTAGAGGTTTTGCAAACAATTTTTGCAACTTTGCAAGATAAGACGCTAATTTGGGTGACACATCATTTGACTGGGGTTGAATTGGTGGATAACGTTATCTTTATTGAGCATCACCAAATTACTTTGGAAGGTTCTCCCCAAGCGTTGCTTGAAACTTCACCACGATTTAATCAATTGTTGGCGATGGACCATGGATTTTAATAGTTTTTAAGGAAAATAGCAGTTAAGTCTGCTATTTTTTTATTTACACATGTCACACCAAAATATTGTATGATAAAGTAGTGATTATAAAGGCAGCGCTGATGGTGCCTTTGATAGAGGGGATGCGCAGTGCAGAAAAAGAAAGAGAATAATATAAAGGTTATTGTAGCCCTGCTCATTGTTTTTGTTATCGGTAGTTTTGTCACGATTCGGTTAGTTCAATTGAATACACCGGCACCGACAACATCGGCAACACCTGGCATGAGCAAGCAAGCCTTTATAAAGAAGCTGGCACCTACTGCGGTCCAGATTCAAAAACAAAAAGGGGTGCCGGCATCGATTAGTTTAGCGCAAGCAGCACTAGAATCTAATTGGGGTCAGTCTGAGTTGGCAGCTAAATACAATAATTTGTATGGTGTTAAGGGTTCTGCAAACACGCGAAACATCAAATTACCGACACAAGAATATGTCAATGGACAGTGGCAGACTGTCAACGCATCCTTTCGCTGGTATGATAGTTGGGAACAGTCGATGTGGGCGCATGCAACCTTGCTTGAACATGGCACATCAGATAATTCGCAGCGGTATGCTAAAGTGATTCGCAGTCATAACTATCGTGATGCGGCACAAGGTTTGGTTGATGGTGGCTATGCTACAGATCCAGATTATGCTTCAAAATTAATAGAAATCATCGAAAAATATCATTTAAATAAATACGATCAGAGTTAAGGGGTTAGTTAGATGAGTGGGAACATTTTACCGGGTGCAACAATTGGAATATTAGGTGATGATATTATGAGTAATTATGTTGCTCAAGTAGCCCATCGCCAAGGTTATACGGTTGCAGCATATAGTGACTTTGCGGAAGCACCAGTGATGAAAGAAGCCGATTATCGTTTCGTTGGACGTGAAGAACTCGTTAATTTTATGGGGCTAAGTGATTTAATTACCTATGCATCATCTTGGGTACCAAGTGATGTCATCAATACCCTAGAACTAGCACAGGCAAATGTCCCCCAGGGCTATGATTTGATTAGCTTTACGGATGACCACGCTCTAAGCAAGGCTTTTGCTGAAGAACAAGCTTTTAATATTACGCCGTATGAAATTGGAACGTCATTAGATGATGTGGCTTCAGCAGCTCGAAATTTGGGCTATCCGGTTATTGTTAAGCCAATTGCACGCCATCACCATGAAAATCATGCGGTGGTCTTAAAAGGCGCATATGATTTAGGAAAGGTCGCCCCTTTGATTGATGGGGCTCCAGTCATTATTGAAAGTTGGCTAGAACATGTTCAAGAATATTCGATGACCGCTGTTCGGGATCAAAATGGCGAATTTGTTTACTATCCTTTGCGTCAACGCATTACTGATAAAAATAAATTACATAGTGCGTGGACCGTTGGTGATATTGAAAATAGTGTACGACAAGAAATGCGTGAGATTACCACGAAGATTGGAAACTCTTTAAACTATGTTGGTGCCTATGCAGTACATTTCTTTTACGCAGATTCGGGGACACTTTATTTATGTGATGTGACTGCTGGAACAGAGCGAGTTGATTTAATGTACAACATTAGCTGTAATTGTTCAGTTGAAGCGCAACATATGCGGGCCCTAACTGGTCAAAAATTGATGCCAATTAAGGTGTTGCAAGAGTCAGCTTATCTACCATTAGTTGAGGCTGATTTAGATAAGCTTGCTTTACATTGGGGAATTCAAGAAAACTGGACGATTAATCTTTATCCAACGATCCCTTATAGTCAACAGCGTGGACATGTGGTCGTTACCGGTGATAATACGACTGAAATGCTTAATCAGATTCAAGTTGCAAACATTTGGGATATTAATAATAATCAAGCATAAAAAAAGCTAGTTAGCTGAATTACCAGTTAACTAGCTTTTTAATTAAAATAGTTGCAAAATCACTAAGAGTGATGAACCAACTAGGACAACTAACATGAACACAACAAAGAATTGTAGGATACGTTGCATTGTTGATTTTTGCTTACGCTTGCTCATCGGCATACCTCATTAACATTTTTTAATCTTTACACAATTGATATTATAGCAAATTTAACGTGAGAATTCGCACAGACTTGGCTAAATCAAGTATAATGGAATAGATATTATACGAAGAAAAGAGATTTATTATGGCAACTGCGATTAACTGGCCTTATTCGATTTTAATTGTTTTACTGCTTTGGCTACTGTTGAGTCTAGTAAAGCGGGTCAACCAAAGTTGGCCGAAAAAATTGCGCGTCATTGATTTAATGATCTTACCAATGTGGTGGAGTATGGAGGCGATGACTTTTCAAAGTACGCACTACTCAGTGGTTGGACCGATGATGTGCATGTTTTTAATTTGGGGAATCGCGCTTGCTATTTATCAGACATTTGGCACACAACAGTTTGTAATTAAACGTTTTTTGTTAAATTGGTGGCGAATTATTGGCATTGTGACTTTAGTTGTATATGTCTTAGTAATCGTGATGACTTTGTGGCAATTAAAGTAGAGGAGAAAATGGAATGGAAAAATTACATGGAACAGTTAAAACATGGGATGATGATAAAGGCTTTGGATTTATTCAAGCCCCTGACATGGATGATGTCTTCGTCCATTTCTCTGGTTTAGAAAATATGCGTGTACGTTCATTACCAATCGGTGCAGCGGTCTCATTTGTCGTTGTACCAGGGGTACGCGGACCACAAGCTGCTTTAGTTGAACTGGAACAAGGAGAAGCTTAAGCATGGATGAAAATTATCGAGAAACAGTTTTGCAAGAAGATGAGCGTTATGCAGGACACATCATTCGAGTGACCGAGCAGGTCGTGGCTTTACCAGATGGTAGAAAAGCACATCGTGATATTGTCTATCATAGTGGCGCAATCGCAATATTAGCCTTGACTGATGATGGCAAAATGATTTTAGAAGAGCAATGGCGGGCGCCGGTTCAGGCGAAGACATTAGAAATTCCAGCTGGAAAAGTCGATAATCGTGATGATAATTATTTAGACACTGTGCAACGCGAATTAAATGAAGAAACTCGATTGTCAGCTGATCATATTGAAAAGATTGCTGGATTCTACACGTCAATTGGTTTTTCAGATGAATATATGGAATTGTATTTAGCAACAGGCTTACATCCTGTCGAGCATGCATTACCACAAGATGATGATGAATCAATTGATTTAAAGTACTATACTTTGGATGAAATGAATCAATTGTTTAGTGCAGGCAAGTTAAATGACGCCAAAACTTTAATGGCCTATTTTTACTGGCAGACACTGCAAGGAAAGTAATTAGAATTATGTGGGAAAAGATAAAGGCTTTTTTTGAAGAAAAATATCAAAATTATCAAGAAAAAAAGCAACGAGAAGCACAAGTGAAAACGACATTAGCGCAGATGGATCCGCCACTTACACGAAAAGAGTACCGATTAACAGGGCGTGGTAAGTATGAATTGGATCCACAAACGCGGCGTTTAACCCAATTCGGTTTAACGACACGTCTTAAGCACAAACTTAATTTAGTGATTTTGGTGTTATTAGGCTTGATTTTAGTAACCTATATTATTTTGTTTTTCTTTTAAGGAGTAAATATGCGATTTGGAATTGTAAATGCCATGGCGGAAGAAAAAGTGGCATTGTTAGAAGGAATGACTGACCAAGCTGAAGTAACCATCGATGGTAAAGTTTTCTATACTGGAAAAGTTGGACAACAAGATGTGGTCATTGTTGAGGCTGGAATTGGAAAAGTAGCAGCGGCAATCACGACGACCTTATTGTTAAATTCATTCGATATTGATTATGTGATTAATTCTGGTTCAGCGGGTGCGTTGGGGCATGATTTGAAGATTGGTGATGTTGTCGTTGCAAATGAGTTAGCGTATGCAGATGCAGATGCACGAGCCTTTGGCTATGTATATGGACAAGTTCCGCAACAACCAGCTCGGTATGTAACAGATGCATGGTTATCAGAACAGTTGATGCAAGATTTTGCTAAAGCGACTGATAAGCAACGTTTACAAGGATTAATTGTAACGAGTGATTCATTTATTGCAGATGACGCACAAAAAGAAACGATTTTAAGTCATTTCCCAGATGCACTATCAGCTGAAATGGAAGGCGCAGCCATTGCCCAAGTGGCAACGACGTATCAAAAACCATTTGCAGTTGTACGAGCAATCTCTGATAACGCCAATGGTGAAGCAGGACCAACCTTTGATGACTTTATTATTGAAGCTGGCCGTCAATCGGCACAAGTATTGTTAGATTTTTTGAATCAAGCTGAATAAGGACTTTATGATGAGAATAAAGGCAGGTGAAGTAAATGGCATTTGAACAAGTCATTAATATTCCAGGTGATGATAAGACGTACAGGGTAAGTCCAAAGATTAAACGATATGCGTTGACTGATACTGGTTTTGTATCTAAGCCGAATGGTACGTTTGTGATGGAACGTTCATTGGAACCTATGAAGCCGATTAATCAAGCAATTAAGTTAAAAATTGTGGTTAATGCTGAACTTAATGGCATGAAAATTAAAACGCTCAATCCAGCGGGAACAGTCACCATTAATTTGTTTAACTTATCAGACAATGCAGAAATGGTGCAATTGTATCATTATTATTTGCAAGAATTAGTTGATCGTGATGTATTAGAAGTCATTTAACTTGAACAGTGTACCGAGCGGTATGCTGTTTTTTTGATTGACTAGCATTATTTGTAAATAAAATAACTCTTTAATAACTTATTAGATGTCATTACTTTGCAACAAAAAGAGAAAAACGTTTATGTTGTTTAGAAAAATGTGCATTTTTTATCGAAAACGACTTTTTTTCAAAAAAAATTGCGAGTATTCGTAAAATAATGCTGAATATAAATTGCTCTAGCGCGGTCTTTTAGCGCTATGAATGGGTTGAACGTTGTGAAGATTAAAGCCCTGTCATAACGTTGTAAAGTTTTGATTTCTCTTTGTCATGCACTAACTGCTCAGCTTGTTAAACTATTATTTGTCGATGAGGTGGTCGTGAGCTGCTGATATTGCATATGAGTTCAGCACCGACCTAGATATTTTTTCACTTAAAGAGGAGTATTAATTCACATGAATATTAAACAAGCTATTTTAATGACAACTGCAACTGCCGCCGGGCTTTTGGGTGCAACTGGAATTGCATCTGCCGATCAAGTAACAATCAAGTCAGGTGATACTCTTGCATCTATCGCACAAAACTACAACACGACAGCGGATAAGTTAGCTGAAATCAATAACATTGAAAACCCAGACATGATTTATGCTGGTGAAACACTTGAAACCGAAGGTTCAGCCCAAGCTACAACAACTGTTGCCGCTGCGCCTGCTGCTACCCAACAAGTTGCAACGCAAGCTGCATCAAAGCAACAAGCTACGCAAACAGCTCAAGTGGCTGCTCCTAAGCAACAAGCTACACAAACTGTTGCTACAGCACCAAAGCAACAAGCAGCCCAAACCACTACAGCGGCTGCACCAGCTCAACAACAAGCTGCTTCAACGCAACAAACAACTACTAACACAGCGCAAGCAACAAACGCTGGTGGTTCAACTTACGCCCAATTCATCGCTAACGGTGGATCAGCTGCTTTGTGGCAAGCTGTTGTGATGCCTGAATCAGGTGGAAATGCTAACGCCGTATCAGCTAATGGATACCGTGGATTAGGCCAAACTAAGGAAAGCTGGGGAACTGGATCAGTTGCTCAACAAACACAAGGTATGGTTAACTACGCTAACTCACGTTACGGTTCAGTTTCAAATGCCGTTGCCTTCCGTCAAGCTAACGGTTGGTGGTAAGATTTAATGAATTTAATAAAAAAGCTCTCATTCATCATGAATGAGAGCTTTTTATTTAGTTTGAGACAGCCTTGATTCTTTGACAGAGGGCTTGATAAATCCGGTCAATATCGTGCTCGGTTCCACGTAATTCATAGTCAGCAATTAATGGCGCACCGAAAGTCTCCGCATAACGTTTAGCTGTTAAAACATATTGGATATTGAAGTTTTTATTACCAGAACCAATTACGCCAAGCAGATGGCGCGCATTATTCCCGTAATCTAGATAATCATAAAGTGCATTAGTCATGATTTCTTTCACACCAGTGTCAATACCATTACCACCATCTAAGTAAGTAGGCACAAAGACAAAGTAAGGTTCAGTTTCATGGTGATCCGGGGTTAAGTCATTAATCTCAACGGCTTCAAATTGTGGACCGTTCAGTTTTTTGGCATAGTCAACTAATTTGGTAACAAAAGCGCGGGTATTCCCAGACTGAGAAATATAGAGTAAACGAATGTTCATAATAGGTCCTTTATTAATTTTGTTACTTCAAACAGTAACCGGAATTTTAATAACTTTCAAGAGACAAATTTGGAGATTGCTTTGAAAGACGGATAGACGCTGATTGGGACAGGTTTTTTAAAATGTTCGGCATAACGGAACGTTATTTTTAATGCAAATGTAACATTGACGTCTGTTGCCTGTGTGGCTGTGATAATGCCTTGTCAAGCGTTTTATTTATAATTTTTTAGCCTTGCAAATTGTTATCTTTTTACAGTATACTCAACATCAGTTATTCAGATTTCGGATACAAAATATAAGTAAATTGCTAGGAGAAGTGCCATGAAAAAGGTAACTGTTTATACAAAAAATAATTGTGTGCAATGCATGATGACTAAAAAATTGTTAGGACAATATCAAGTTGATTTTGCTGAGGTGAATGTTGAAGAAAATCCAACGGCCCTTGCAGAATTAAAAGAAGCTGGTTATCAATCAGTTCCAGTTACATTTGTTGAAGATGAAGCACCAATTGTGGGCTTCCGTCCTGACCTATTGGGAAATTTAACTAAGGCGGCAATGTAAAAGTAATTATCTGATACATTCTTGCCGGTGCAATCTAACAATTCCGCTTTGCGGTTTGTATCATTGAAAAGAAAAGGGGATGCACATGTCACTATTGGACTTAGATCAAAACAAGGTTACTTACTTTGATTTAAATAATGAATTAAATATCCCAAAGGATAATAAAATTCAATTGGGAAAGGATCGTGAAGCGCTTGAAGCCTTCATGCAAGAGAATGTTATTCCCAATACGTTGAAGTTCGATACGTTACGTGAACGCTTTGACTATTTACAGGACAATGACTTCATTGATCCGAAGATTTTAAACAACTATTCATTTGAATTCATTGAAAAATTATATGATTATTTGGAATCACAACATTTCCAATTTAAGTCATTTATGGCGGCATATAAGTTTTATGCACAATATGCGATTAAAACTAATGATGGTGCTTACTATGTTGAGCGTTACATTGATCGGGTGGCAATGAATGCATTATTTTATGGTAATGGTGATGAAGAATTGGCGATGAATTTGGCTGATGAAATGATTCATCAACGTTATCAACCAGCAACACCATCGTTCTTAAATGCGGGACGTGCTCGTCGTGGTGAATTGGTATCATGTTTTATTCTGCAGTCAACGGATGACATGAACTCTATTGGTCGCACAATTAATTCTGCTTTGCAACTTTCAAAGATTGGTGGGGGTGTTGGAATTAACCTATCAAACTTACGTGAAGCAGGGGCACCAATTAAGGGGATTGAAAATGCTGCATCTGGTGTAGTTCCCGTGATGAAGTTGTTGGAAGATTCTTTCTCATATTCAAACCAAATGGGCCAACGAAATGGTGCAGGTGTTGTTTATCTATCAGTTTTCCATCCCGATATTATGGCCTTTTTGGCTACTAAGAAGGAAAATGCTGATGAGAAGGTCCGAATTAAGACGCTTTCAATGGGTGTGACAGTTCCGGATAAGTTTTATGAATTAACGCGAGACAATGCCACAATGTATCTATTCTCACCTTATGATGTTGAACGTGAGTATCAGACGCAATTTAATTATGTGGATATCACGGCGGAATATGACAACATGGTCGCTAACCCTAATATTAAGAAGACTAAGATTAACGCACGTGACTTAGAGAACGAATTATCTAAGATGCAGCAAGAATCTGGTTATCCATATATCATCAATATTGATACGGTTAATCGTGCTAATCCAATTGCCGGTAAGGTAATTTCATCGAACTTATGTTCAGAAATCTTGCAGGTTCAAAAGCCTTCAATCATTAATAATGATCAACAATATGAGCAGCTTGGTACAGATGTATCATGTAACCTAGGGTCAACCAATATCGTTAACTTGATGGAAACATCTGATTTTGAAAAATCAGTTGATACGATGATTCGGGCTTTGACATTTGTATCGGATGCATCTGATTTGGATATCGTACCATCTGTGCAAAATGGTAACCGACAAATGCATGCGGTTGGTTTAGGGGCAATGGGCTTGCACGCTATGTTTGCTAAAAACCACATGTACTATGGTGATGAAGAAGCGCTTGATTTCACGAATATGTACTTCATGATGTTGAATTTCTATACGTTGAAAGCTTCAAATAAAATTGCACGTGAACGCCATGAAACTTTTGCTGACTTTGAAGAGTCTGATTATGCCGATGGTAGTTACTTTGATAAGTATCTTGAACAAGATTGGCAACCAAAGACTCAAAAAGTGCGTGATTTGTTTGCAAAGCATCACTTACCAACACATGCTGATTGGCAAGAGTTAAAGGCAGCTGTGATGCAATATGGCCTTTATAATGCATATCGTATGGCGATTGCACCTACTGGTTCAATTTCATATGTAAATGATGCGACAGCGTCACTACACCCAATTATTAACAAGATTGAAGAACGCCAAGAGAAGAAGATTGGTAAAATTTATTATCCCGCACCATACCTAGATGCTGATACGATTCCATATTACGAATCAGCTTATGATATGGATATGCGTAAGGTGATTGACGTTTATGCTGAAGCACAGCAACATGTTGATCAAGGAATGGCTTTGACTCTATTCATGCGTTCAACCTTGCCGGAAGGTTTGTATGAGTGGAAGGATGGCCACACAGATAAGATGACAACTCGTGACCTAAATATTTTGAGAAATTATGCTTATCGTAAGGGTATTAAGTCAATTTATTATGTCCGGACATACACCGATGATATGGAAGAATTCGGCGTGAACGAATGTGAGAGTTGTTCGATTTAATCTAACTAAGAGGACGGCAGATTTATTTGCGGTCTTTTTTATTAAAAATAAGGATTGTGATGAAATGAGTGAACAATATAAACCAATTAATTGGAATAAAATCGAAGATGCAATCGATAAAGCAACTTGGGAAAAACTAACTGAGCAGTTTTGGCTTGATACTCGAATTCCTTTGTCGAATGACTTAGATGATTGGCGCCAAATGTCAAAGACAGAGCATAATTTGGTTGGAAAGGTGTTTGGTGGGTTGACCTTACTAGATACTTTGCAATCTCAGGATGGGATGACTTCGCTTAAAGCGGACATTCGGACACAACAAGAAGAAGCGGTTTTGAATAACATTGAATTTATGGAATCAGTCCATGCTAAGTCATATTCATCAATTTTTGAAACTTTAAATACCGAAGCTGAAATCAATGATATTTTTGAGTGGGCTGAGAGTGACGAATTTTTGCAATATAAAGCACAAAAAATCAATGATATTTATCATAATGGATCGGCGTTAGAACGAAAGGTTGCTTCAGTATTTTTGGAAACATTCTTGTTCTATTCTGGTTTCTATACGCCACTTTATTATTTGGGACACAATAAATTAAATAATGTGGCTGAAATCATTAAGCTGATTTTGCGTGATGAATCTGTGCATGGTACGTATATTGGTTATAAGTTCCAGCTTGGCTTTAATGAGCTTTCTGATGAGGAACAAGCTAACTTAAAGACATGGATGTATGATTTACTCTTTGACTTATATAGTAATGAAGAAAAGTATACACACGAGTTGTATGATGAAGTTGGTTGGACTGAGTCTGTTTTGACATTCTTACGTTATAACGCTAACAAAGCCTTAATGAATTTGGGTCAAGATCCATTATTCCCAGATGGAGCAGAAGATGTTAACTCAGTGGTAATGAATGGGATTTCAACAACGACATCAAATCATGATTTCTTCTCACAAGTTGGAAATGGTTACCGTCTGGGCGAAGTAGAAGTCATGTCAGACGATGATTATAATATCTAGTTTAAATTAGGATTGACAAATCAAATTGAGGCATGTTAGTATCATTACATTCTAAAACGATTGGTGGAGCAATTATGATGATGGTCAAGACACAATTAAATCTTTGGTGGCGCAGGTAAAAGCGTTGGATTTTTCGTGAGAGGGTTCAATGCGTATGCAATAATGTGTATTGAACCTGTGTAACCAAATCATGCTTCAAAAAAGATGAGGTCCACAGGAATGACTGTGGGCCTTTTTATTTGCCATAAGGGGACTAAGCACAGTCAACTTATGGCTTTTTGTTTAATATGGGGCAGATTTAGGGATGAAGTGGTAGAGGAGTGAGATAAGATGAATAAAAAAGTAGCAGTCGGGATGGCACTCTTAATTGGTATAACTGTCTTTGCGGGCGGTATGGAGTTAAAACAACAAAACGATCAAAATAAAGTCCCAACTGTGGGAATTTTACAGTACGTTAAGCATCCTGCGTTAGATGCCATTCATCAGGGAATTGATGATGAATTAGCGCGTAATGGTTATCACAATGGAAAAAATATTAAAATTGATTATCAAAATGCACAAGGTGATCAGTCAAATTTGAAAACAATGGCAACACGTTTTTCTGATGAACATGCGACTATTTCAGTTGGCATTGCGACACCTGCGGCCGTGGCATTGGCTAATACGGTTCAAAATCAACCAGTCATATTCTCGGCGGTGACGGATCCGGTGGGAAGTAAGTTGTTGACGAATGAACAAAGACCAAATGGCAATGTTACTGGAGTTTCGGATAAAGCACCTTTAAAGCAACAGCTTAAGCTGATGCGTAATTTCGTACCACAAATGAAAACGATGGGGGTTATTTATACTTCTTCTGACGATTCAGCCTCATCTGAAGCTAAACGCATGATTAAGTTGGCGAGTGCAGCCGGCATTAAGGTGAAAGCCTATTCAATTTCTTCATCAAATGATTTGAATCAAACCAGTCAACAGATGGTAGCTAATCATCAAGTCGATGCGGTCTTCGTACCGACCGACAATACGATTGCTGGAGCAATGCCCACATTAATTAAAAATACGAATGCACAAAAAGTACCGGTATTTCCAACCGTTGATACGATGGTATCAGCAGGTGGTGTGGCGGCCAGCTCAATTAATCAGCACGAACTTGGTGTAATGACTGGTAAGATGATTGTGCAAGAACTAAAGGGTAAAAAGCCACATGATTTACCTGTTGAATCGGTCAAGACTGGTCGGGTTGTGGTCAATCGCAAGCAGGCTATGCAGATGGGTGTGCACATTCCAAAAGAATACCAAAATGCAAAAGAAGTAGGTGGAGATAAGTAATATGGGAATGATATTATCAGCAATTGGGCAAGGGTTCCTATGGGCACCTTTAGGGATCGGACTCTTTTTAACATTTAGAATTTTAGATTTTCCTGATATGACAGTTGAGGGGACTTTTCCATTAGGGGCAGCGGTAGCTGTTACAAGCATTTCAAATGGTGTGTCACCGATAATGGCAACTTTATTTGGAACCTTGGCGGGAGCCTTAGCTGGTTTAGTAACTGGATTATTGTATACCAAGGGCAAGGTACCAATTCTCTTGGCTGGAATTTTAACGATGACGGCGATTTATTCCATTAATTTACGGATTATGGGCCAGTCCAACCGTTCGCTTTTGAATTTGCCAACATTGTTCCATACGCCATTATTGGGCTTTTTGCCTAATAACCTAAGTGTGATTTTGATTGGGGCCGTGCTCATTACCATTATCGTGACTTTAGTAGCACTATTTTTGAAGACAGAACTAGGCCAAGCTTTTATTGCAACTGGTGATAATGCGAATATGTCACGGTCATTAGGGATTAATACAGATGCCATGACAATTATGGGCTTGATGTTAGCGAATGGGCTAATTGGACTCGGCGGTGCTTTAGTTGCTCAAAATAATGGCTTTTCCGATGTGAATATGGGAGTTGGTACCATTGTCGTTGCATTAGCTTCAATTATTATCGGTGAAGTTGTTTTTTCTGGAGATATGAGTCTAACAGATCGTTTGATTACAGTCGTATTCGGTTCAATTATTTATCGCTTTGTCTTAGTGTTGGTATTAGCAATTGGATTCGATGCTGATGACTTGAAATTAGTTAGTGCAGTTATTTTGGGCTTGGCATTGATGTTACCAAATCTAGGCCAACGACTTAACTTGAGACTTAAAGAGAGGAATTAGGCATGGAAACAAAATTACAACTAATTGATGCAACTGTGGTTGTGAATCAGGCGACTGCAGAAGAAAAAACAATTTTGGACCATGTTAATTTAACAGTTAACTCCGGAGATTTTGTGACTGTTTTAGGGTCAAATGGGGCTGGAAAATCAACACTATTTAATGTGATTGCCGGTAGTTTGGCTTTAACGAGTGGCCAAATTTACTTAGGCGGCCAAGATGTGACTTATTTAGGTGAGACGGAACGTACGAAAGAATTAGCACGGGTATTTCAAGATCCAAAATTAGGAACCGCTCCACGTATGACGGTTGCTGAAAATTTATTGTTGGCTGAACGTCGCGGGGAAAAACGCCGGTTACGTTCACGAGGCTTAACTGAAAAAAAGCGGGCTGAACTACGTGAAATTGCTGACCAGATGGGAAATGGTCTTGCTGATCGTTTGGATGTACCCACTGGTCAACTTTCCGGTGGTCAACGCCAAGCATTGGCCTTTTTAATGGCTACAGAAAAAACACCTGAACTCTTATTGCTTGATGAGCATACAGCAGCGCTAGATCCTAAGACTAGTGCGCAACTGATGGCTTTGACGGATGCGCAAATTAAAAAAGCGCATTTAACAGCAATGATGATAACTCATAATTTGTCAGATGCTTTGCAATACGGAGATCGTTTATTGGTGATGTCGAATGGACGGATTGCAATGGATGTAACGGGTGCAGAAAAAGACGCATTAACGATTGAAGAGATGTTAACTTTCTTTAATCGCTATTAATTAAGTTTTATCAAGGAGGAAAAATGAAGTATTGGCAACGCTTTATGGCTGTGGCAGTTGGTGGCTTTATTGGGGGCATCATGCGCGAGCTAATTTCTTTTTTGTTGAATCAACCACATCTGCCTTTAGGTACTTTGGTAATTAATTTAACGGGCACATTCCTATCAGTTTTGGTAACAACAATTGCGGCTCGCTATGGACATGTACCGCAAATTTTATTAGATTTTGTCTCAGTTGGCATTTTAGGTGCGTATACCACCTATGCAACGTTGATTACGGAATTAAGCACTGAATTTACTTTTTGGACAGGCCTTGGTTATGGATTGATATCAATCATTGGTAGTGTTGCGATGGTTTATTTGGCCCGCTACCTTGGTAAGGAGGTGGCTCGGTAATGCTAGTAGCGATGAAATTAATGTTAATCGCTGGATGCGGAGCTGCAATTGGTTCAATGCTACGCTTTGCATTATTAGAGTTGGCGCGTCATTTCTCAGATATGTTAGAACCTTTAATGGTTTTAGCAATCAATTTGGCGGTCGCTTTTTTCGCGGGTGTATTAATTGGTTATGCGCCGATGCAAACTCATACTTTTTGGGCTACTGGAATTCTAGGTGGGTTTTCAACTTTTTCGGCGCCAATGGTTAGTCTAGCAGATGGCTTAGAAGTGTCAGGAGAGCGAAGCCATGCCCTGTTACAATTCATTATTCTAATGATTGGTGGCTTAATTTGTTTTCAAATTGGTCGTTTATTGGGACAATTAATTTGATAAAAAAACACCAAGTCTTTTATGACTTGGTGTTTTTATTTGTAATGAGCTGGATTTGGTTACCTTCAAAATCCGCGATATGGAAAATCGTCTGCCCATCGCGTTGTTCGACTGGTTGGGTTTGTGGAACTTCATAATTAATGAGATGATTGGTGATATCTTCAGGAGTGTCGTTAACCTTAACTTTTAACGCAATTGGGTTAAAAGTGGTAGCATCTTTTAGTGGGAAGTGAATTAGCTTGCCAAGAAATGATAAATGGCTCTGCTCGTGGGCTGTAAAAGTAGCAGGTAAATCAAAAACTTCACGGTAGAAACGAACAGCTCGTTCTTGATTTAAGACGGGAATTTCATCGTTTGAAAAAGCAGAAACGCGCATAAAAAACCTTCTTTCTGAATGTGTTTGTGTAATTAGTGTAGTCGCTTCAAACTTAAAAGCCAATCATTTTTATAAAAAATTGGGAAAAAGGCCTCTTTATTTTGAACCATAAAGTTGAGGGGTAATAAGATGCGCAAGATGCAATCAGTTGAAACAGTGGGTAACTATGCGGTTGAACGTTATGGTTATCGACCACAAGAAGAGTGTTGGATTTTAGCTGTTGATACGCAACTCAATTTACTAGATGAACAGTTGATTGCGCGTGGGACTTTGAATCAAGTTGCCATCCATCCGCGTGACGTGTTCCGACATTTGATTGCCGTGAATGCCTATGGTTTTATGATGATTCATAATCACCCAAGTGGTAATCTAAGTGCCTCTAATGGCGATCAGTTGGTATTACAACAATACCAATGTTGTAGTGCGTTGATGTTGATAAATTTTTTTGATTTTTTAATCGTTTCAAAACAAGGTTACCGCAGTTATCGACACTCTAATTTGTGGCATGAAATAACTTTACAAAGCTTGCTTGACGCCTAGACGAGTTGTACTGATTTGTGCTAAAATTAGTAACATTAAAGGTAATCAAGACGGATTGCCCTGATTATTATTAAAATTAAAATCTAAGAGAAAAGGGATAAAAGCCGTGTTTTCATTTGGAACTCATAATGTAGGAATTGACTTAGGTACGGCCAATACCTTAGTTTATATTGAAGGTAAAGGAATCGTGCTTCGTGAGCCATCAGTTGTGGCTTGCAACACAAAAACCAACGACATTGTCGCTGTTGGTCAAGAAGCAAAAGAAATGTTAGGACGGACGCCAGTTAGCATTAAGGCCATTCGCCCAATGCGCGATGGTGTAATTGCTGACTATGAAACGACTGTTGCTATGCTTAAGTATTACTTGGAAAAGGCCCTAGGTGGTTCACGCGGTAATAACTCTAAGCCATATGTCACAATTGGGGTACCATCTGGTGTGACAGCTGTTGAGCGTCGCGCCGTGATTGATGCTGCTCGTGTAGCTGGAGCGCGTGATGCTTATGTTTTGGAAGAACCATTTGCGGCAGCTATTGGAGCTGGTTTGCCAGTTAACGAACCAACTGGTTCAATGGTTGCTGACCTTGGTGGTGGTACCTCTGATATTGCAACGATTTCACTAGGTGATATTGTTTCATCACGTTCAATTCGAATGGCTGGTGATACAATGGACGAATCAATTATGAATTATATTCGTAAGAATTATTCTGTATTGATTGGTGAGCAAACTGCTGAACGTTTGAAGATGGAAGTTGGTTCTGCAAGCATTGAAAATGCGGATCAACTTGAAAGCGTTAGCGCTCGTGGTCGTGATTTGGTAACCGGTTTGCCAAAGACCATTGAAGTACCTGCTAAGGACATTGCGATTGCTATTCATGATGTTATTGAAGAAATCATCGTGGCAATTAAAGAGACGTTGGAAGAAACATCACCTGAAATTGCTGCTGATGTTATCGACCACGGAATTGTTTTGACCGGTGGTGGAGCGTTATTGAAGGACATTGATAAGGTCATTGCAGAAGCAACCAAGGTGCCTGTATTTGTTGCACCAGAACCATTGGATGCAGTTGCCCTTGGAACAGGGGAAGCATTGAAATCAATCGATGTTTTAAAAAATAACTAGTACATGATATTGACGCCGCGCCAATTTCGGTGAGGCGTTATTTATTTGTTAGAACAATAGTAAGAAAGGATTCTGCACAATGAAGAAATTACTAACATCACGGCGGCTAGTAGTTTTTGTTGTGGTTGTAATTGTCACAATTGGTGTGTTGACCTTTAGTTCACGTGCCCGTGGTTCACAAGAAAAGCCAGCGCTTCCCATGCGGATTGCTTCAGACGTTTCAACGTGGGTTTCAGAAGTGGTTACGTCTCCGGTTAAAGCGGTCGGAAACTCTTATAATGCATTGACACAAATGTTTGATGTGTATGAAGAAAATGAGCGCTTAAATAAAAAGGTTGATCAGCTAGCAGGTGTCCAAGTGCAATTGCAGACTGAACAAAAAGAAAATGAAGCTCTTAAGAAGCAACTTAAGATTGATAAAACAATGACTGACTATCGTTTAGTTAATGCGTCAGTTATTTCCCGCTCACCAAACAACTGGCAATCACAGTTAATTATTAACCGTGGTTCAAATGCTGGCTTGAAAAAGCATATGTCAGTGATGGGGGCCGGTGGTATGATTGGTCGTATTTCTGAAGTTGATACGACTAGTGCCAAAGTTGAGTTACTTTCTGATAATAGTCAAACTGCTGATCGCTTTGCTATTCGGGTTACGAATGGTTCAAAGGAAACAGTAGATGGAATTGTCTCAAAGTTTGATCAAACGAAGAATGAAATTGTTATGAGTAAGGTGACATCTAAGGTGAAGGTGAAGCCTGGTGACCCTGTGACGACGAGTGGACTTGGTGGCATTACACCATCTGGTTTGTTCATTGGAACTGTTGCTAAGGTTGAAGATTCAGATTACGGTCTAACTCGTACAATTTATGTTACACCAGGTGCAGACTTTAATAATACGCCTGCAGTCAGTGTTGCAATTCCTGAAAGTTAAAAAAAGCGATACCGTTGGGTATCGCTTTTTTTAGTCTTGGTGATATTCAATGATGCGATCATTTAATGGTTGTAATTGACGGTTATTACCATTGTGAAAATGATGCAAGACTTCTAATTGATCTTTGTCAATTTGGATGGGATGATCAAGCACGTACCATTCAACATTCTCGGTGAGTGGTGGCGTCGTTAAGGATCCCAAATAATGCAAATAGGTGCGTTTCTCAGGAATTAGAGGAGCAATTGAAAGTTCAAAAGCTTCTTGGGTCGGGAAAGCATCTAAAATAGTCATCATGGCCGGATTAGTGTCGGCTAGTTCAATTGGAACTGCAATAACGGCTAACTGACCATCGCGAGCATGATGTACAAAGTGTAGCTCTGCCGGTGCTTGATGGTTATCAATCGTGTGTTCGGCAGGTGTATGTATGTGTGCTTGTTCAACTTCAAATTGGCGATGATTTAGGCGGGCTGTGCCACTTAGGCCGAACTCTAGGCTGGCGCCAGTATCTCTAACGTAGCGAATTTGTGCATCATAATGCATTTCAAGATCAGCTAGTTCAGGATCGGCTGTTGCAGCTTGATGTGCTAATGCAACCGGTGACTGATGTTGACCACTTACGAACGACCAGTGGTCTTGATCAATGTAATCTAAATTTGGCATAGTATCATTCCTCCTGCTAATAAGCCTATCAATTACAATACTAGTCGTCAAAATTCAATTTTTATAAAAATAAAAAAATACAACAGAATTTAATGACGACAATGATTTTTTTCATAAAAAAAAGAGACGAATTTCTAAAAATAATCGGCATTAGAAAAAAGTGAAAATATGCACAAAATATTAACAAAAACGTGCCTTTTGCATTGCTCTCGTATGAATATCTTTGGTAAAATAGGGTATCGAGATTAAGGATTAACTTAATTAAAAATTGGAGGTATCTTCACATGAAGATTGGATTTATTGGAACTGGTAATATGGCCAATGCCATTATCAGTGGAATCACAGATGCTGGATATGTAAAGCCAGAAGATATTAACTTATATGACCGTACTCTTGAAGTTGCAAAGGCAAAGGCTGAAGAACTTGGGGCCAATGCAGTTGAAACGGCTACAGACTTAGTTGCTGCATCAGATTATATTTTGTTAGGTGTTAAGCCACATATTATCCCAGTCGTTGTGGATGAAATTAAAGATGCTCTGACTGACAACGATAAGGTGTTGATTTCAATTGCTGCTGGTACATCAACTGATTCAATTTTGGAAACTGTTGGTAGTGCTAACGAAAAGCAAGCAATCGTTCGTGTTATGCCAAATATGAATGTTATGGTCGGAGAAGGGGCTTCAGCTGTTACAGGAAATAAGTATGCGACTGATGAGCAAGTTGAATTTGTTTTGAACATGTTCCAAACGATCGGTAAGGCTTGGGCTTTGGATGAAAATTATTTCTCAGCCTTCACTGCTATTTCTGGAAGTATGCCGGCCCATGTCTTCTTGTTTATTGATAGTATTGCTCGTGCTGGTGTTAAACATGGTTTGCCAAAGGCAATGGCTGATGAAATTGCTACTCAAGCTGTCCTTGGTAGTGCTAAGACATTAGAAAACACCGATGATTCAGCTTGGACAATGGTTGACAAGGTTAGCTCACCAGGTGGAACCACAGTTGCTGGTTTGTTAGAACTAATCGACGAAGGCTTTATTTCAGATGTTGTTGCTGGTGTTGATGCAACGGTTGCCAAAGATATTGCCCTAGGTAAGAAGAAGTAAATCTTAAATATTCAAACATGCTGAGTTACAGAATTTTCAAGGATTCTGTAACTTTTTTATTTTTAATTGACGCAAACGATTCTAGAGGATATGCTTGTAGTTAGAAGTATTCAGGCATTGGAGAAAAAAATATGTTGAAGTATATACGAACATCTTGGCTACATGTAGTCCTGGTTATTTTAGCAGTCTTCCTAGACGGAGGAATTGCGCAACAATTTGCCGGGGTTCTTTTTAAATTGCCAATGTCAGCGAGTCCTTATCTTAGTATTCTCGTGATCTTGATGCCGATTTTAACTGGAACAACGAAACAGATTGGGATGCGCTTGATTTATATTATGGCCTTTCTAAGCGGTTTGTTGTTTGACATTTTCTATGTGGGCATTATTGGTATTGCGACAATTGGTTTCCCATTAACGGTCTGGTTAGCTACTAAGATTCAACGTTATGTCCAAACGACAATGAGTTGGTCAATGGTCACATGGTTCTTATCAATGTGTGCCTTCCTATTTTATGATTATTTTGCTTTTGGTATTATCAATTTGGCTAATTCAGATTTGTTTAGCTTTGTTGTCTTTCACCTATTCCCAACGATTGTGTTGAATTTGATTTTCTTCATTGTGCTTTACAGCCCATTGAGTTATCTTTACCGTGTTACAAAGCAACCTGATATTTCAAGTTACAATACTGATCAACGTGATTTGAATTCGGGTATTCCATTGCGGACCCGGTCACGTCACTATTAAGTATTCTAAACATTAGTTTGATTGACAAATCAAGTGAAGTTAGGTAAGGTAATAACACCATTAATTAAATACGAAAAAATTTGAGCAAAAGAGTAACCGATTGTTTAAGCACAGAGAGCCATGCAAGGTTGAGAAATGGCGTTGGACTGAGGTGAACCACACTTGCGATTGTTAACAGATATGTTCGGCCGTCGCCGTTATCGACATACCAGGATGACCTGGTAACTGAGTACTAATTAGTAATGATTGGTAGATCATGAGGTGGGACCGCGACTTTATCGCCCTCGAGTAGTTTTTAACTGCTTGAGGGCTTTTTTTATGATTTGGAGGAAGAAAATGCAATATGTTTTTCAGATTTTGCCCAGTTTATTGGATGGTTTGAAAATGACTTTAGGGGTCTTTGGCCTCACTTTGCTTGGATCAGTTCCTTTGGGGATGGTGATTGCTTTAGCAATGAAGTCTAAACTAATTGTCTTAAGGACGATTACGAATGCTTACATTACAATAATGCGTGGGACACCATTGTTGTTACAAATTGTTTTTGTTTATTATGGTTTGAGTTTGGCAAACATTGTAACTTTTCCCCGCTTTGAGGCTGCGGTGGTGACATTTATTTTCAATTATGCAGCTTATTTTGCCGAAATTTTTCGGGGTGGTTTTCAATCGATTAACCAAGGACAATATGATGGTGCAAAAGTGTTAGGCTTTAGTCGTCGACAAACCTTGCAGCATATTGTTCTACCACAGGTTCTTAAGAATGTTATGCCACCGGTCGGGAATGAAGTCATTAACTTAGTTAAAGATTCTTCATTGGTTTATGTGATTGGGCTTGGTGATTTAATGCGTGCCGGTAATATTGCTGCTGCACGAGATGTCACTTTAGTGCCTTATTTGCTTGTGGGAGCACTTTATCTATTGTTGACGATTGCGTTGACGTATGGGATGCGCTACATTGAGAAAAAGATGAACTATTATCATTAGAAAGGAGGGCCAAAATGTTAGAAATTAAGAATTTATCCAAAGCCTATGGTGATCACGTTATCTTCAAAGATTTGAATTTAACGATTGCCGATGGTGAAATTTTGACGATTGTTGGACCGTCCGGAATTGGAAAAACGACATTTTTGCGGATACTGGCAGGGTTGTTGCCAGCTGATTCTGGAACGATGACGTTGGATGGGAAAGAATTGGCCTTAGATGGTAATCGTACCGGGGCGGATGTCGGCGTTATTTTCCAAGATTTTAATTTGTTCCCTCAATATAGTGTGGCGCAAAATATTGGTTTAGCTCCAAAATTGGTGGCCCATCAAACCCCTGATGAGGTACACACGCATGTTAATCGGTTAATGCAAGAGCTAGATTTACAAGATCAAAGTGATCAATATCCATTTGAACTATCAGGTGGTCAAAAACAAAGAGTTGCAATCGCCCGTGCGTTGGCGATGAATCCAGGTATTCTAGCTTATGACGAACCAACCTCCGGTTTAGATGCAGCTTCAACCCAACGCGTCACAGCAGTGACCCAGGAGCTACAGGCCAAAGGGGTCACACAATTAATTGTGACTCACGACTTGCCTTTTGCTGATAGTTTAGATAGTACAATTTTTGACTTTGCGACTGATGTGAAGCGCTAGGAGGCAATTATGAAGAAAGCACGTTGGCAAATTTGGTTGGGCAATGGGCTCGTTTTGTTGGTGGTGTTAGTCATTGTGCTAGGGATAACGTATCGAGTTAATCATCGAACTGATTCTTGGAAAACGGTCCAAAAAAATGGGGAGGTGGTGATTGGAATTGATGATACTTATGTACCAATGGGCTTCCGCAATAAGCAAGGCCAATTAGTGGGGTATGATGTTGACTTAGCTCGTGCGACGTTTATGCGGATGGGACTTAAGCCGAAATTTCAAACCATTGATTGGTCGATGAACCAGACTGAACTCGCGACACATCACATTGATGTCATTTGGAATGGTTATACAATTACGCCAGCGCGAGAAAAGAAGGTCGCCTTTTCAAAACCATATCATTCAGATCGCTTGGTATTATTGACCAAGAAAGATAGTGCAATTCATCGGCCGGCTGATATGCGTAATCACACTTTGGCAGTACAGACAGGTTCCTCTGGGGCCACTAATTTAAATACTGAACCACAGCATTTGAAAAAGTATTTGAATCGCAAAGTTGTCCAGTACGATACCTACGATAAAGCGATTAATGATCTTCAGGTTGGCCGGGTTGATGCAGTTTTAATTGATCGAGATTATGCGAATTATGATATGAAGCACGAGCAGCAAAGAACGCCACTTAAAATTGTTGCCACAGGCTTCCCAGCTGATCAATATGGGGTTGGATTCCGAAAAGAGGATCGGACTCTACGAAATAAGGTGAATCAGACCTTAGCAGAATTGAAAGCGAATGGTACTGAAGCAAAGTTAGCTAAGCAATATTTTGGTAATTAAAATAAAAAAGCTAGGCATGGATATGCTTTCCGAGATGAAATCGATTTCGGAAATTATTACATGACTAGCTTTTTTATTAGATTTTCTTTTGATAAATCGCAATCTGTTGGTTTAAAAAATTTTTCATTACAGTTACTTGTTTAAAATTTAATTTTTCGACCAAGGCTTGTGAGGCATGATTCTCAACTAAAATTTCGGCTTGGACAATTTTTCCGTGGGGCAATTGTTCAAGTTGCTGGGTGAGTGCTTGTCCCATAATGCCTTGATGTTGGTAGGGCTGGATGAGACCATAGGCTAAGTCTAAAGTTTGTTCATCGATTTGGTACACGGTAAGCGTACCAACGCAGGTTTGATTAAGTTTGATTTGATTAAAAGCAACTTGTTGGCATTCATTCGTAAAATGGTGTTTTAAATTTCCTGATAATACGCCTAAACCATGCGCTAAACTTTCATCAGCCAATAGTTGCTGATAGGTTTTAAAATCGTTGGCTTGCCAAGGCTGCAGGGTAATGACATTTTTTAATACCATGAGTTATGAAATCCGTTCATGCGTGCAAAGAAAGGGGCGTAGTGGACATAGAGCATTTCAAAAAGTTCGAGGATAACGAGCGCAAAGCTCCAGCCAAAGAGAATACCACTCATGAGTACATGAGTTTGAAAGAGACTGCCGATAAAAATGAAAAGCCAAATCATGCATAAAAGGCATTGCAGACCGATTCGACTAAAGAAGTGGTTTAATTCTGGCAGGATGAAGATATTAAAAAAAGAATAAATTAAGCTCGCCCAAAAGATGGCAAACGCTGGGAATTGGACGGCTTGATGCAGATGGGTTGCTGGAATTAACCAATCTAACAAATGAAGGCTTAATCCCCCAAATAGACTGGTACAGACTACCCAAAAAGCCGGTAACTTATACTTGAAGCCCCAAAGAAAATAGGCTAAGCAAAAAATGACGAATAAAGCGCCGAACCCCTGGTTAAAGAACGCAACGAGGTGCCAGATAAGCTGAATGCTATGAGGTAATTGTGACATGTGTAACTGCGCACTCAAGTTGTCCAGCATGGCAATAAACGGTGCATGCAGCAAAGTTAAAATGATTAGACCGATGCACGCGATTAGGCTTAGACCAAATAAAATTTTTTGGGCATGTGTATTTCGAATTAACATGTGTTTGACTCCAATCTTTTCATTCCATCGCTAGTTATGTTATCCGATGAAGCGGTATAATATGGAAAGTGATACTGCTAAATTTATTAGGGAGTAATATATTATATGTTAACACAAACGGTTATCATGTTGGTTACGGGTGTTTTGGCGGGGGCCTTAGGATCCATATTGGGTTTGGGCGGAGGCATCATTGTCACACCTGTTTTGACAGTTTTTATGGGGTTAGATATTAAATATGCGGTTGGAGCCAGCATTATTGCTGTGATTGCAACTAGTTCCGGCTCAGCAATCGCCTTTTTAAAAGATGATGTTTTAAATCTACGAGTGGCGATGTTCTTGGAAATTTTTACAACTTTAGGAGCGCTATTGGGGGCGATTATGGCCGGCTTCTTTCATGCAACTGTGTTGTACTTCTTATTCGGAGCGTTATTGATTTTCCAAGCCTGGAACATGTGGAAAAAGTTACATCAGACTAAAGCAGATACGATGGTACAAACACCAGATCCATTAGCGACTCGTTTAGAGTTGAATGGACAATATTATGATAAGCAAGCTCAAAAAACAGTGCCTTATTACCTAGAACATGTACCTGGTGGTGCTGCGGTTATGTTTGGTGCTGGGATTGCCTCTGGTCTATTGGGGATTGGATCAGGTGCCTTCAAGGTCATGGCGATGGATGGTGTCATGAAAATGCCATTGAAGGTTTCATCGGCAACATCTAATTTAATGATGGGAGTAACAGCTGCTGCGTCAGCAACGGTTTATTTTTTTAATGGCACCATTAAACCAACGATTGCCGTACCAATGGCCTTAGGTATTGTTGTGGGTTCAACGATTGGCTCACACGTCATGCAGTATTTGCCAGCCAAAATGATTCGAAAGATTTTTATCCCAGTGGTCTTATTGATGGCCTTACAACTTATTTATAAAGGAATGGTGGTATTTAACTAATGAATAATCCAGTCCAGAATCATAAACAAGCCGAAACTGATTTAGCTAAAATGGAACAAGTGATTGGACAAATCATGCGAATTGGCGTGGGCTTGGCAATTTTAGCCATGCTAATTGGGATGGGCCTTTTATTGTTCAAACCCACGCAAGCGCAAGCAACTTTTCCAACGCAATTAACCCTAATTTGGCATGGCTTATGGCAGTGGCAACCCATGGCATGGATGATGTTAGGTTTATTTATTTTAATTATGACCCCAGTGTTACGGGTAATTGTGTCAATTATAGCTTTTGCTAAGATTCATGATCATCTTTATACGATAATAACAACTGTGGTTTTAATTATTTTATTTGTAGCGATTGCTTATGGGTATTACAGTAAATAAGCTTGACGGATACAGAAAAGTCCACTAAACTATTAGCAAACATAAAATAATATAGAGGTTGCAACTAACAAGAGTAACTAATCAAACCGGCGGGTGATGCGATTAGTAAAAGGGGCGGTTGCCGAAATGAGTAGCCGGCGGGTGGACTCATTGGTGCAGTTATTAAGAGTGGCTGGACTGTCGTAATCAATGATTACGGAGCGCTATCATATACTTGGTAAATAATGCCTAGTTTACGACGATAGCCGTAAACTAGGCTTTTTTTGACCCAAGGCATGGAGGCCTCATAAAATTAGGAGGAGTTTTATGTCTAATGAAGAAGCAGAGCAGCCTGGTTTAAAGCGGACGCTCAAAACCCGTCATTTATCAATGATTGCCTTAGGCGGAACGATTGGAACCGGGCTATTTGTGACGTCTGGTGCGACCGTGGCGCAAGCTGGTCCTTTTGGAGCTTTAACAGCGTATGCCATTATGGGTTTGATGGTGTATTTCTTGATGACCGGACTTGGTGAAATGGCAACTTATATGCCAGTATCTGGTTCGTTTTCAACCTATGCTGATCGTTTTGTGGATCCTGCGTTTGGGTTTGCGATGGGCTGGAATTTTTGGTTGAACTGGACGGTTACTGTTGCCGTTGAAGCAGCTACCGTGGGCGTTGTGATGGGGTATTGGTTCCCCCACAGTCCAAGTTGGATTTGGTCTTTCGGAACGCTTGCACTAATTTTACTTATCAATTTGCTATCAACTAAAACTTATGGTGAAACTGAGTTTTGGATGGCAATGATTAAAGTAATTGCAGTCATTGCTTTCTTGTTGGTTGGGTTTGCAATGATTTTTGGCATTATGACTTATAAGCCAGATGTTGCCCGGAATTTATCAGTTGGTAACCATGGTTTTGTGAATGGCTTCAATGGTATTTTGGCAGTCTTAATGGTGGCGGGATTCTCGTTCCAAGGAACAGAATTCATTGGCATTACAGCTGGTGAGTCTGAAACACCAGAAACATCAGTTCCAACTGCAATTAAACAAGTATTCTGGCGGATTTTGTTGTTCTATATTGGGGCCATCTTTGTGATTGGTGCAATTATTTACTACAAGGATCCATCACTTTTGAATTCAAGTGAGCAAAATATTGCGGTATCGCCATTTACTTTGGTATTTGAGCGCGCCGGTTTGGCTGGTGCGGCTGCGGTTATGAATGCAGTTATCTTAACGTCAGTGATTTCTTCAGCTAACTCTGGTTTGTATACGTCATCACGTATGCTTTATTCCATGGCAGAAGATGGCATGGCACCAAGTTTCTTTAAGAAAGTGGATGCTAAAACTGGGATTCCAACGCGGGCGTTACTTGTAACGATTGCGGTTAGTGTCTTGACATTGGCTACGAGTTTAGTTGGAAAAGATGTGTATATGTATTTGGTGGCAGCGTCTGGTTTGACCGGATTTATTACATGGATTGGCATTGCGGTATGTGACTATCGTTTCCGACGTGCCTTTAAGGCTCAAGGCCATGCCGTGTCAGAATTGCGTTACCATGCAAAGTGGTTCCCAGTGGGACCAATCTTAGCACTTGTCATGTCAATCATCGTGATTATGGGACAAGACTTACAATCATTCCAAGGTTCGATTATGGATTGGAACTGGCAGGCTATTATTACCACTTACTTGGCTATTCCAATTTTCTTAGTGTTGTTCTTCTACTACAAGTTCAAGCATCATACTAAGATTCGTCCACTTGAAGAAGTTGATTTGCAAACGGATGCGCGTCCAATGTCAGCCGACGAAAAATAAATTAAGTAAAAACAGCCCTAAACGGCTGTTTTTTTATTGTCTGGACGAACCCAGATTGCAATAAATCGACCAGATAGATTGTCTAATAAAAGTTCTAAAAACCTTGATATAATTGGAAACGTTTACATTTTAAAAATACCGATTTTCAATGTTAAACGGTTTAAATTTAGTGTACAATGTTCATTGGATACAGAAGTATTGCTATCAAAAAACAAAGGAGATTTTTCAATAATGAAAAAGACCAAGATTGTTTCAACACTTGGACCTGCCAGTACAGATGTCGAAACTATTGCTAGCTTATTAGAAGCTGGTGCTAACGTTACCCGTTTTAACTTCTCACACGGAGATCACGAAGAGCATTTGGGTCGTATCAATGCGGTTCATGAAGCGGAAGCAAAGACCGGAAAGACTGTTGGTCTTCTTTTGGACACCAAGGGTGCCGAAATCCGTACCACGGTTCAAGAACCTGGTAAGATTGAATTTAACATTGGTGATGTTGTTCGCATCTCAATGGATGATTCACTACAAGGAACTAAAGATAAGGTTGCTGTAACTTACCCAGGTTTGTACGATGACGTACATGTTGGTGGACATGTTTTGTTTGATGATGGTCTAATTGATATGTTGATCACTGATAAAGATGATGCAACACGTGAATTAGTTACTGAAGTTCAAAACCATGGTTGGTTGGGTTCACGTAAGGGTGTTAACGCCCCAGGTGTTTCAATTAACTTGCCTGGTATTACTGAAAAGGATGCTGATGACATTCGTTTTGGTTTGCAAAATGGTATCCAATATATCGCCGCTTCATTTGTGCGTAAGCCATCTGACGTTGAAGATATCCGTGCCCTATTAAAGGAAGCAAACCGCGAAGATGTTATGATCTTCCCTAAGATTGAGTCTCAAGAAGGAATTGATAACTTCCCAGAAATCTTGAAGGTTTCAGATGGATTGATGATTGCTCGTGGAGACATGGGTGTGGAGATTCCGCCTGAGAACGTGCCATTGGTTCAAAAAGAATTGATCCGTATGATGAACGAAGCTGGTAAGCCCGTTATCACAGCGACTGATATGCTTGATTCAATGCAAGAGAACCCACGTCCTACACGTGCCGAAGCTTCTGACGTTGCCAATGCTGTCTTCGATGGTACTGATGCAACAATGCTTTCTGGAGAATCAGCTAATGGTTCATACCCAGTAGAATCAGTTGCTACAATGGCTCGGATTGACGAAAAGGCTGAAACAGCTTTGCGTGAAAACAGCCGTCATAAGGATGATTACAAGGTTGACGATATCACTGAATCAGTTGCTGCTTCAGTCGCCAACGCTGCCAACAACTTGTCTGACGTTAAGGCAATCGTTGCCGCAACTAACTCAGGATACACTGCTAAGATGATTTCAAAGTACCGTCCTGATGCTGACATTTTGGCTTTGACATTTGATGAAATGGTACAACGTTCACTTACAATTTATTGGGGTGTTCAACCAGTTATCGTTGACCCAGTTGCTACAACTGACGAGATGATTGAATTGGCTAAGCAACAAGCTGTTGAAAACGGTTTGGCTGAGAAGGGTGACAAGATTATTGTTACTGCTGGTATCCCAGTGACTGTTTCTGGAACAACTAACTTGATGTCAATTGTCACAATCGACTAATTAAATTTTAAATAAAAGCACTTACTGTGAGCAGTAAGTGCTTTTTTATTTAGAATTTCAAGTAAGATATGCTATTCTAGTATTAATATTAAGTTGGATTGGAGCAAAAAAATGAGCTGGCAAGCAATCACAGTAAGTACGCAAAATGAATCCGTTGAAGCTGTTAGTAATATTTTGATGGAGGCCGGTGCAGAAGGTATCCAAATTGATGATGCGGCTGATCGCGATTTTTATCAACCTGGCGATGCGACCGTGACGGTTGATTGGGATCAACTTCCCGGTGTTAAGGAAGGCGCCCAAGTATCTGGATATTTTCCTAGTGACGTTAATGTGTCGGAGTTGATGGATGAGATTCGAGCTCGGGTGCAAGGGTTAACTGCTTTTGGACTCGATCCACATCCTGGAACTGTTAAACAACAGGCAGTGCAAGATGAAGATTGGGCGACTGAATGGCAAAAGTACTATCATCCGGTGCGTTTAACACGATATTTAACAGTTGTACCTAAATGGGAAGGTTATCAACCTGAGAGTGCAGATGAACATGTCATTACTTTAGATCCAGGAATGGCTTTTGGGACTGGTACGCATCCAACAACGCGTCTGATGTTGCAAGCTGAAGAGTTTGTCTTTCGGGGGCATGAACGTGTTTTGGATGTAGGGACAGGTTCTGGTGTTCTGAGCATTGCCGCAAAATATTTAGGGGCAGATTATGTACTTGGTACGGACGTTGATGAAGTTGCGGTTCGATCAACGCAAGGCAATCTCGATTTAAACCCGGTTGCTAAGGATGTCCACGTTCAAGTCAGTGATTTACTTGACGATGTGCATGAAGGTGATTTTGATATCGTTATTGCTAATATGCTTGCTGAAGTATTATTGCCTTTGATTCCTCAACTTAAACGGGTAGTTAAACCTGGCACACAAATTTTGTTATCAGGTATTTATCAAGATAAACTAACTGCGATTTCTACAGCGTTGCAAGCGGAAAGTATGTTGATTGACCAAGTGATGCAACTTGGTGAATGGTATGGAGTCATTGCGCATGTGCCAAGCGATGAGGAGTTATAATGCAAAGATATTTTCTTGATGAGGCACCTCAAGGTGAAACTTTTTGGTTGCCAGAGGAGATTGCTCACCATTTTTTAACAGTTTTACGTGCGCGTGAGGGGGAACAAGCAGAGTTTGTGTTACCGGATCACAAGACCGTTTTAGTAGCTAAAGTAGCGGATTTTGCTGATCATACAGCGCGGATGCAGATTACAGCGAGCCATACGCCACAAGTTGAATTGCCGGTGGAGACGACTTTAATTATTGGATTAAGTAAGGGCGATAAGCCAGATTTTGTTGTACAAAAAGCAACGGAACTAGGGGTCAAACATTTAATATTTGTTGAGACAGATTGGTCTGTGGTCCACTGGGGTAATAAAAGTACTAAAAAATTGGTGCGTTTAGAAAAAATCGCACAGGGAGCTAGTGAACAAAGTCATCGACTAATAGTCCCAACGGTAAGTTATGCTGAACGTTTAGAGGATATTCGCTTACCAGAAAATATGGTGGGGGTTGTCGCTTGGGAAGAAAGTGCAAAGCAAGGTGAACAGGCAAAGCTAGCTCAAACTTTGTCAACATTAAAGACTACGGACCATTTTGTGGGTGTTATTGGCCCAGAAGGTGGGCTAAGTGAGGGTGAATTAAAGACCTTAACCCAGCGTGGGTTCACTCCAGTGGGGCTTGGACCCAGAATCTTGCGTGCCGAGACAGCTCCGCTATATCTCTTAAGTGCTTTAAGTTACGTGTTAGAATTGAGTTAGGAAGTTGGGAAATCTTATGAAAAAATACTTTAAAATAATGAATTGGCCAATTTGGCTATTGATTGTGGTTTTTGCTTTTGTGGAGCCATTGCTGGTGAAGATGTTAAACATCCCATTGCTGTGGGCTATTGTCGGTATTTATTTACTGGTAAATGTTGGGTTTAGTATTTGGTTGGCTCGGACTTTGAAACATCGTGGGGCATTGATTTGGATGCTGTTAGTTTGGCCAATCCTCTTTGCCGTGGCGGTAGTCATCGGTTGGGTACCTGCAATTTATGGGTATGCTTTTGCTATTTTGTATTTGGCTGTGGAAGGGTTAGCCTTTTTTGCTGGACAACGTAATGATCAGGATTATGAAGATCAAATTCCGATTGAAAATGGCTATCATGAAGTTTAATGAAGTAAATTAATTAAAAAAGCATTATGGAGAAATCCATAGTGCTTTTTTAATTGGTGGGGATTGATGAAATAGTGGGGAAGCTCCCCACTATTTTTTTTGGACTTTTTTTGCTTAGAAACATTGATTTAAAGCTGTTTCTATTTGAAACCGCATTTTTTTACAAAAAACGTGGTGGGGGATAGTGGAGAATAGTGGCGAATTGTGGTAAATTAATCATGTTGGATTATCTTAATAGGCGTAGTGTCGGCTGAGTTCAATAAATTTAGGCAAGGAGGGGTTAAACGATGTTCATGGGAACCTATCAACATACAATCGATAATAAAAATCGTTTAATCATTCCGGCTAAGTTTCGAAATCAGCTCGGAGATTCTTTCATTGTGACGCGCTGGATGGAGCATTCGATTCGTGCATATACCCAAGCGGGTTGGGAAGAATTTTCAAAGACGGTTCGGGCCTTGCCAGAAACAAACGCAAAAGCACGTCAATTTAAGCGTTTTGTCTTAGGTGGTGCACAAGAAGTTGAGTTTGATAAGCAAGGTCGCATTACGCTAACAAAGTCGTTATGCGAATACGCGCAGTTAGAAAAAGACACGACAATTTTCGGATTGGGTGATGATTCGTTTGAAATTTGGAGTTCTGCTAATTGGCAAAGCTATGAAGAAAATGTGGCCGAAAACTTTGACGACATTGCAGATGGCTTAGATGATTTAGGCATTTAAAAACAAATACAATTGATTATTAAAAAACAAAAGGATGAGTGAGGTTGCGAGCATAGCATGAGTGAATTTGAACATACGACCGTTTTACTCAACGAAGCAATTGATGGATTGGCAGTGAATCCATCAGGCGTTTATGTTGACGCGACCCTTGGTGGTGGTGGCCATTCAAAATTATTGGCTAGTCAGTTAACGACCGGGCAATTATGGAGCTTTGACCAAGATGTAACGGCTATTAATTATAATCAGAGTCATTTAGCAGATGAGCTGGCTGCTGGGAAAGTACATCTAATTCAAGATAATTTTCGTAATTTAACTGATGAACTAACTGATCATGGTGTAACTGGCATTGATGGTATCGTTTATGATTTGGGAGTGTCATCTCCGCAATTCGATGATGGCCAACGTGGCTTTTCTTATAATTATGATGCGCCGCTTGATATGCGGATGAATCAAGATCAAGATTTAAATGCACGTACGATTGTAAATGAATGGTCATTCCAAGATTTGATGCGTATCTTATCACGCTATGGTGAGGAAAAATTTGCCAAGCAAATTGCCCGCGCGATTGAGAAAGCGCGTGAGCAAGCGCCAATCGAGACGACTTTCGAGTTAGTTGACATTATTAAATCAGCGATTCCAGCACCCGCCCGTCGTAAAGGTGGTCATCCAGCTAAAAAGACATTTCAGGCGATTCGAATTGCAGTTAATGATGAATTAGGAGCGGTCGAAACTTCACTGCAACAAGCCTTGGATCTTTTAAATGTCGGTGGGCGGATTGCCGTTATTACTTTCCAGTCTTTAGAAGACCGGCTTGTTAAGACGATGTTTAAGGAAAAAACAGCATTGCCAGAAGTACCAGCAGGCTTGCCGATTATTCCAGCAGAAATGGAACCGGATTTTAAACTTGTAAATCGTAAACCAATCTTGCCAAGTGAGACTGAGATGGCTGACAATCATCGTGCCCATTCAGCTAAGCTACGCATCATTGAACGTATTAAATAAATTATTGAGAGAAAGGTGAATAATCATGGATAATGTACAGAAGTGGCAAAATCAACCTCGCTATCAGAGTCAACCTAATCCAGAGCGGCAAACAGAGCATGTTGTTCGAAAGTTTGGGGCGACCCGTTGGAATTTTTTGGATATCACAATGCTTGCTGCAACAGTAGCAGTCGCTATCATTGGGATGCTATTAGTCATTAATGTTAGTAATCAAACTGCCAAGGTTAATGCGAATGTTAATCAGATGATGGCAGAATTGACGCAAACTAAGAATGAAAATAATGATTTGCGTCAAGAAATTGGCACTTTAACAAACAATGAGCATTTGTCACAGGTTGCAAATAAAGAAAATCTCTCAATCAATCATGATAACGTTAGGAACGTGAAGTAGATGAGTAAGCAAGGACGAACTTCGATGTGGAAGAAGATGGATCGAAATAGTCGACTGGCGGGATTTATACTCATTTGTTCGATGCTGATTGTCTTAGTAGTATTGGGATTTCGTTATGCAAATATTGCGGTGACAAAAGAAGTTAAAGGGCATCATCTAGATAAGGCCACGCAACAAATTTATCAAAGCCAAAGCGTTGATGAAGCGAAGCGTGGCCAAATTTTTGACGTAAATGGGAACCCCTTGGCCGAAAACACAACTTCATATACAGTTGTGGCTATTTTGGATAAGAAACAAATTGCACCAAACGGTAAAAAGCTATATGTGCAGGCAAAAGATGACAAAAAAGTGAGTCAAGCTTTGGCTAAGACATTGGGTGGTAAGGTCGATACATATGAATCAGTTTTAAAAGAAGGACGCAAAACTAAGCGTGCGCAGGTACAGTTTGGTTCAAAGGGTACCCAGCTGGATGTGATGGACTATAAGAAGCTAAAGAGCCAAAATATCCCAGGACTTACATTTGTGGGAAGTGCTGCACGTTTTTATCCGAATGGTTCGATGGCCGCTAATGTTGTTGGTCTTGCAAATAGCGTAGAAAATAAAAAGACTGGTTTAACAACACTCAAAGGGCAAAGTGGTATCGAAGCTGGCTGGAACAAACAAATGACTGGTCGTGATGGTATTAAAACGACTGCAGTTGACGAAAATGAAGCCAACCGAGCTAAGTCAGTTCCAGCTAAAAATGGGTATGATATTTACACAACAATTGATGCTAAATTACAAACCACCCTTGAAAATCGGATGGATGCTCTAGTGAGCGATATGCAACCAAAGTCGGCTGTGGCTGTTGTCATGGATACCAAAACAGGAGACATTGTTGCGACAACCCAGCGTCCAAATTATAATGCCGAAACTGGACGTGGGGTTGGTGATTACTGGCGTGATGAATTAACAACAGCGTTTGAACCTGGATCCGTAATGAAGGGAATTACACTGGCGGCTGCTTTGGACCAAAATAAGTGGCAAGCCAATAATACTTATCAATCTGGAACGCTTAAGATTGATGGTAATAAAGTTACGGATTGGAATAATGGTCAAGGTTGGGGTGACATTACCTATAGTCAAGGGATTGCTTTGTCATCAAACGTGGCAATGGCAAAGACTGAACAAAAGTTAGGTGCAAAGACGTGGCAGAAATATATCCATCGTTTTGGCTTCTTGAAATCAACTAATTCTGGATTGCCAGAAGAATCAGCTGGGATGATGCAATTTAAATATCCATTTGAACAAGCCAATACAGCATTTGGACAGGCGATTTCAACGACACCATTACAGATGATGCAAGGATATTCAGCGATTGCTGGAAATGGTGAAGCGATTAAACCACATTTGGTTGATCGTATTGTCAATCCGAATAATAATAAGACGGTCTATGAAGCTAAGCGTCAGCAGGTAAGTCGGGCTATTAAGCCAGAGACGGCCAAGAAAGCACGTAAGCAACTTGAAGCAGTCATTTATAGCAAGGATGGTCTTGGTAAAGACTATGCCCTTGATAATATTAGGACGACTGGTAAATCAGGTACCGCTCAGGTTTCTACTGGGGGCAGTTACAATAACGCGCAAGATGCTAAAGAAGAAATTCATTCATGGATGGGGATGGCACCAGCCAAAAATCCACGTTATATGATGTACATTGTGGTTAAGCAACCACAGCAAGACACTGAAAATGTCACAAAACAAATGGCTGGGGTCTTCAAACCAGTCATGATGCAAGCACTACAAATGGTTAAGGGCGATAAAAAGTCGGTCAGCAGCCATGAGCAAGTGACCCGTGTGCCTAAGGTTGTTAAGCAAGATCGTGATACAGCTAAGCAACAAGTTAAAAAGGCACATTTGCAACCACTTGTCATGGGATCGGGTGCTCATATCGTGAGTCAAAGTCCAGCCGGAAATAAGGAAATGCTGCAAAATCAACGTGTTTTCTTAAACACGGGTGAGCAACTTGAAGTGCCAAATATGCATGGTTGGTCGCGGAATGATGTCTTAACTTGGGCGCAATTAGCGCATGTTAAAGTCGACCTCCAAGGGCAAGGATTCGTTGCTGAGCAATCTGCTGCTGGTGGGATGCCAGTTAGTTCAGCTATGCAGACAATTACAATTAAATTTAAACAACCAAAGGTAGAATAAAGGAGTAGAGAGGGAATATGTGGAATTTAGTCATTGGGTTACTGGTTGGTTTAGCAACCACGCTGGTTGTTGTACCAGCCTTACGTAACTGGTTTAAAAAGATTAAAGTGGAACAACTCGTTATGCGGTCAGGGGAAAATGAACCTGATCATGCTGCTAAGGCGGGGACTCCAACGATGGGGGGCGCCGGATTTATCGCGGTTGTGGTGATTGGTTTCTTGATTTTGAGTTTTGTTTTAAAGTCATTCGATGTAACCGCTTTTGTCGTGATTTTGGCAATTTTGTTTTATGCAATTGTTGGTGGCTTTGACGATAGTATTAAAGTTTTTAACCACCGCGATGAAGGTTTTCGCTTTTTACCTAAATTAAGTGTTGAAATTTTGGCTGCAATTCTAGGCGTAATTCTTTTGCACATGAGTGGATTTGAATTTAGTTTGGCGCTTCCTTTTGGGTTGCCAACTTTGCATAATACATTCTTGTATACTATTTTCGTGATTATTTGGTTGGTCGGTTGGTCGAATGCGACGAATTTGACCGATGGTTTAGATGGGCTAGCAACTGGATTAGCAATCATCGCTTATGGGGCTTATCTTATCATTGCATGGCAACAAGCAAATGCAGGCGTTATTTTAGTTGATGCTTTGATGATTGGTGCTTTGATTGGCTTCTTCGTCTTTAATCATTATCCAGCGTCAATTTTTATGGGTGATACGGGTTCATTAGCATTAGGAGCTGGTTTGGCAATGAATTCAATTGTTTTGCACCAAGAATGGTCATTGCTTTTGATTGGGGTTGTCTTCATGCTAGATACACTTTCAGTGATTATTCAAATCTCTTGGTATCGTTTAACTGGGAAGCGAATTTTCTTAATTACACCAATTCATCATAGTGTTGAAAAGGGTGGATTAACTGGTAATGTGGACCATCCTTGGAATGAATGGCAAGTAGATAGCTTATTCTGGGCAATTGGTTTAATTGGAGCCGGATTATACTTTTTGATTTTTTAAAATTATTCAAAGTAAGATGCTTAGCATCTTACATACATAGATTTATTTATTTGTAACACATATGACGTCGGTTTAAACATAAGAGGGAGTTAGATATGCGGACATTGGTCATTGGGTTTGCTCGTTCTGGAGCAGCCGCAGCAAAGTTATTATTGGATAATGGAGATGAAGTTATTGTTTCAGATCCAAAGTTGGATATGCAAGATGCAACGGTACAAGAGTTAGCGCAGCAAGGTGTTACTTTTACGACGCAGCAAGATGAATCGTTACTCAATGGTGTTGATCAAATCGTAAAAAATCCGGGAATTCCATACTCAATTCCAATTTTAAAGGCAGCGCAAGCACGTCACATTCCGATTAAAGTAGAAGTGGCTTTGGCCCAACCTTATATCAAAGGGGATTGGATTGCTGTGACTGGATCAAATGGTAAAACGACAGCAACTGAGATGATTGCGGCTGTATTGAGAACGCAAAGCGATGATCAGCATGATGTACGTGTGGCCGGGAATATCGGAACACCGGTTAGTGAAATTGCTAAAACAGTGCGACCTTCAGACACATTGGTGACCGAATTATCTTCCTTCCAACTTTTGGGCGTCCCCGATTTAAAACCTAAGATTGCAGTGATTACAAATATTTATGCATCACATCTTGACTATCACGGTACCCGCGAAAATTATGTTGCTGCTAAAATGAATATTACGAAGAATCAAGACGCTAGTGATTTCTTGGTGATGAATTTTGACCGCGCTGAATGGCGGGAATTAAGTCAACAGACTGCGGCACAGGTTATACCGTTCTCACGGACGGGGGTCACTCAAACCGGAGCCTATCAACAAGATGACTGGCTATATTATAAAGATGAAGCAATCATGTCCGTTGATCAATTGGGGGTCAGTGGGGATCATAATATTGAAAATGCACTTATGGCAATTGCGGTTGGTCGTCTGCAAGAAATTCCCGTATCAGCCATTAAGCAAGCTTTATCAGAGTTTACAGGTGTAAAGCATCGGCTCCAAAAAGTTGGAACATATTTGAATCGTATGGTTTATAATGATTCTAAAGCAACTGATATTGAAGCAACAGAAAGTGCGTTGTCAGGTTTTACACAACCAATTGTTCTTTTGGCTGGTGGGTTAGATCGTGGTGATGATTTGATGCGTCTAGCACCAGTTTTAAAGGCTCATGTTAAACAGATGATTGTATTTGGACAGACAGCCAATCAATTAATTGAGGTGGCTCAAACAGTAAACATTCCGGTTGAAAAAACTGAAAATGTGCAAACGGCTGTGCCGTTAGCCTTTCAAACCAGTGCACCTGGTGATTTAATTTTGCTATCACCCGCAGCAGCATCTTGGGATCAATATCCTAATTTCGAAACGCGTGGTGACTTATTTATTCAAGCAGTACAAGATTATGCTGCAGCACATACGAATGAGGTGAAATAATGCGAATTGTAGTTTCTGGTGGTGGTACCGGTGGACATATTTACCCAGCTTTAGCGACGGTTAATCGCTTAAAGGAAATCGACCCGGCGACAGAAGTTTTGTATATTGGTGGTGAACGTGGTCTCGAAAAAGAAATTGTTCCTAAAGCAGGGATTGATTTTAAAGCAATTGAGATTCAAGGTTTTGATCGTTCAATTTCGCTCAATAATTTTAAGACGGTATATCTGTTCTTAACTGGAACCGCGAAAGCAAAAAAGATGTTAAAGGCTTTTAAGCCTGATGTCGTGGTTGGAACCGGTGGCTATGTATCTGGACCAGTTTTGTATGCAGCTCAATTACTTAAGATTCCAACGGTGATTCATGAACAAAATTCAGTTGTCGGCGTGACAAATAAGTTTTTGGCGCGTAAGGCCGATAAAGTTGGGGTCGCCTTTCCAGATGCTATTTCAGCCTTTAAACCTGGCCAAGCCGTTGAAGTTGGTAACCCACGTGCGCAAGAAGTGGTCGACGGCAAAGGTGAATTTAATTGGTCTGAGTTAGGATTAGATGGAAATGTGCCAACCGTGTTAGTTTTTGGTGGTTCACAAGGAGCTTTGAAATTGAATGCTGCAATGGTTCAAGCAATGCCCCAATTTAACCAAGCACATTATCAGGTGATTTTTGCAACAGGAAAAAAGCGCTATGAAGAGGTTCAGGCTGATTTGTCCGAGCAAAACATTCAACCAGCTGGTAATGTTGCCGTTGTGCCATATATTGGTAACATGCCGCAATTGATGCCAAAAGTGGCCTTAGTTGTCGGTCGGGCTGGAGCCACAAGCATTGCCGAGCAAACTGCTTTAGGTAAGCCGATGGTTTTGATTCCAAGTCCTTATGTGACCAACGATCATCAAACTAAGAATGCGCAAAGTTTAGTTGATGCTAAGGCAGCTAAAATGGTAACAGAATCAGAGCTTTCTGGTACTACGTTATTTGACGCCATCAATGAAATTATGGTGGATGACAATTTGCGAGCTGACATGGCAGAGAACGCTAAAAAGTTTGGCGTTCCTGATGCAGCTGACGAATTTATTGATTTAATTAAAAGTGTTATTAAGTAAAACAAGTGCGAGGAGGAAGATGCAATGGCAGATGATGATTCAAAAAATCAATCAACGTCAGACATTCAAAAACATTTGAATCAACTTATTGATGAGGAATCAACATCTGCACATGCGACGTCCTCTCAAGCAAAGCAAGGCAAAAAAGACGCTACTACTCAAAATAAAGCATCCAAAAAGCCCAAAACACCGCGACCACCTCGTCAAAAAAAGAATAGACGTTCATTTAATCTATCTTTCCGGACGTTCTGGCAGGCTCTGGTAGCCAAAGCACCACAAAAATCTACTGATGCTGAAGAGGTAGATGCTTTTTTACCTGATGAATATCATGATGATGAAGGACTTGATGAGGTTGCTTTAAATATTCCCGCTACAGGTGATGCGTGGAAAAGGCAACGGAAACAAGGCATGATTGTGATTGGTATTTTGGTTGTTGCTCTACTAGGGGTGGGATGGTTTAACTCACCATTTGCGCAGGTACAACATTATCAAGTTGTTGGGCATGATGATTTAAAGAAGAAAGATATCTTAGCAGCTGCGACATTAAAAAAACAACAATCAACTTTTTTAACTTATGAAGAACAGGCCTTTTTTAAAAAGCAGGCGCAACAACATAATCCGCAAATTTCAGATTTAACGTTAACGATGAAGAACCCTACAACCCTCGTTGTGCATATTAAAGAGCGACATCAAGTGGGCTATTTGAAAAATGATGATGGTTATCAAAAAATCTTGGAAGATGGCACCATTTTAGCGACAAATTTGAAGCATCATCCAGCGGATAGTTATCCTATTTATGATGATTTTCCTAATAATAAAACGCTGGAGCAAGTAACCGAAAGGTTTGGTAAGTTATCTGGCCCAGTGCGTCGCTCTGTTTCAGATGTTGTTTGGTCGCCAACGAAGCTAAATAGTGATCGACTCATCTTGTATATGAATGATGGAAATGAAGTATTAGTGAGTGCAGGGGATCTTGATCGTAAGTTAAAGTACTATCCATCAATTGTGGCACAATACCAGCAAAGTCATCCGGATAAAGCCAATAAAAAGACGATTATTGATTTACAAGTTGGTGCATATGGCTACCAACAAACCTTTTAATAAAAAAAGTGGCTTAATTCGGTTAATTTTGGGTGAAAAGTAGAAGAAAGCCTAGAAATATGGTATTCTTTTAAAGAAAATATTTAATTTATTGACTTTAATTTTTAAAGAATGTAATGAAGGAGGAAATCAGATGGCCAATCATGGATTAATTGTTGGTTTAGATGTTGGGACCAACACAATTAAAGCGTTGGCCGCAGATGTCCGAAATCAGCAAGTAAATATTGTTGCGGTTGGACGAGCTGTCTCACACGGCGTCAAACGAGGCGTTGTGGTTGACATTGATGCTACTGCCGCCGATATTCGACAAGCAATGGCGCAAGTTAATGAACAGGCTGGTCAAACAATCACTGATGTCATTGCAGCCCTCCCAGCAGAGAACATTCAAATTCCTCAAGTGAACGGACAGGTAACGGTTGAGGATTCTCAACATATTTCTTATAAAGATGTTGAAGCTGCCGTACGTGAAAGCGTTAAAGGTCAAACAGCTGTTGATCGTGAAATTGTTGATTTAGTGCCCACGGATTTTGCTGTAGATGATTTTGATGGCATTCAAGACCCTAATGATATGGTCGGGATGCGATTAACCATGAACGGTATTGCTTATACTGCTCCTAAAAATGTACTCGGTAATTTGAAGATGGCTATTAGTAAGGCGGGCTTAAATCTACGTGATTGTGTACTTACGCCATTGGCCACCAGTAAAACGGTACTTTCAGAGGCTGAACAGGAGTTTGGTAGTATTTTACTTGATTTAGGTGCTGGTCAGACAACTGCATCTGTGGTTCAAAATAATCAAATCAAATTTATTGCATCATTTCCAGCTGGTGGAGAAAATATCTCAAAAGATATTAGTACGGTCTTATCAATTGGTGGCTATGATGCAGAAATGCTCAAGCTAGATTCTGGTGTGGCAATGACCCAATTGGCTGATAGTCAAGAACAATTGATGGTCACCAAAGTTGGACAGGCTGAGCCGGAGGCTATTTCACAGGCATATCTTTCACAAATTATTGAAGCTCGTGTTGACCAAATCTTGGGTAAGCTAGCTGAAAAGCTTGGGATGGTGAGTGCCTTGCAAATGCCTGGTGGCGTAACCGCCCTTGGTGGTGGTGCTGCCTTAGAAGGTATGACTGATGCAATTCAAAATCAGTTTGGCACGCAGGCACGTTTGTTTGTTCCTGATGATATTGGACTTCGGCATCCAGGTTTTGCGAATACTTGGGCTGTTATTCAATATGCAGCGTTACAGTTACCGGTTCAATTAATTGTTAAGCAGGCACTCTACGGAATGCCATTGACGACTAATCGTGAAGGTCATCCGGCAACTGTCAGCCAACCGGTTAATCGGACGGCGCAATCAACGCCAAAAGAGCAAGAAGCAACGTTGGTTGCTCCAGATGATCCATCTTTTAACCAAGATGATGCTAATCAAGCAGATACCCGTGATTCAAAAAAGAAACCATCAAAAATTTCTGGTTTCTTCCGTGAATTCTTTGACTAAATATGAACGAATACAAGGAGCTCAATATGGATTTCCAAATGGATACAAATCAAGAATATGGCGCAACAATTAAAGTAATTGGTGTCGGTGGCGGTGGTGGAAACGCCGTTAATCGCATGGTAAATGAAGGGGTTGAAGGGGTTGACTTTATCGTCGCCAATACCGATGCCCAAGCATTAGACCGTTCAGCAGCTGAGAACAAAATTCAAATTGGTTCAAAAGCAACGCGTGGCCTTGGGGCCGGAGCGCGTCCTGAAGTCGGAGAAGCTGCCGCTAAAGAAAGCGAGCAAGAAATTTCAGAAGCACTTGAAGGTGCTGATATGGTTTTCGTCACTGCCGGAATGGGTGGTGGAACCGGAACTGGTGCGGCTCCAGTTGTTGCTAAGATTGCACGTGATTCTGGTGCATTAACAATTGGTGTTGTCACACGTCCTTTCTCATTTGAAGGACCACGCCGTGGTAAGTCAGCTGCTGAAGGACTAGCTAACCTAAAAGAAAATGTTGACACATTGATTGTGATTTCAAATAACAATCTTTTGCAAATCGTTGATAAAAAAGCGCCAATCATGGATGCTTTCAAGATGGTTGATGATGTGTTGCTACAAGGAGTTTCTGGTATTTCTGACTTGATTACTAAGCCTGGAATCATTAACTTGGACTTTGCTGATGTTAAGACTGCTATGGCAGGCCAAGGTACAGCGTTGATGGGAATTGGTCAAGCATCAGGCGAAAACCGTGCCGCTGAAGCTACCCGCAAGGCAATTGCATCTCCATTGCTAGAAGCTAAGATTGAAGGCGCATCAAATGTATTGCTTTCAATTAAGGGTGGTGCTGATATGTCATTGTTTGAAGCCCAAGAAGCTTCTGAAACAATTGCGCAAGCTGCAGGCACTGATGTAGACATCATCTTTGGAACAACCATTGATGAAAATATGGATGGTGACATCTTGGTAACTGTTATTGCAACTGGTATTGATAAGGCTCAGACGCCACGTCCTGAGATTAAGCTTGGTGCAAATGCAGCAAGCCCATTTGAGAATCAAAATCAATCAGCGCAACCTGCTGCGCAAGCTACACAACCCGCTGCACAACCAAGTCAACCTGCTGAACCAGCTGATCCATTTGCTAACTGGAATATGACCAATCAAAGTCAAGCTCCTGTAGGCAATGAGGCAAACGCGACTGAAAATACAAATCAAGCCGCTGCACAAACAACACCAGCTCCAGAACAAAACCAAGAAGACGAAATTGATCGTCCAGCTTTCTTTAACTGGAATAAACGTGAAGAAAAGTAGGTGAATGAAGATGGCATTTGATAAATTCAAAGATTTCTTTGGCGTAGATGATACGTATGAAGAAGAAGTTGAACGTGACGACTATGTTGAGAATGACCAAGCCGAACAAAGTGATGAACGTAAAGGCAAGCCAGTTCAACGAGGAAATGTGTTGAAGATGGATGGTAAGCGCAATACTCCAGCTAAAATTGCCTTATATGAACCAAGAACTTATGCTGATGCACAAACAATCGCTACGCAAATTTTGCAGGGCGAGGCGGTTATCGTGAACTTTAGTGCAATTGACGAACGCAATCAACTCCGTGTGTTAGATTACATTGCCGGAGCAACGTTTGCTGTTGATGGTGATGTTGAACGTGTCGGTGATGAAATTTTTGTGGCTACGCCACATAACTTTGAGATTTCAGGTTCAATTTCACAAACTGTCAGCCAACAATTTGGTAGTTAGTTGAGGTAGTGTAAATGGCAATGATCCTCACGTTAGTCGGGTATGGTTTACGGGCGTTTGAATGGATTATCATTATTTGGGCGCTAATGAGTTGGATACCTGCGTTACGTGATAGTAAGGTCGGTCAATTGATTACACGACTTGCCGAGATTGTGGTTGGACCGATTCAAAGAATCGTGCCACCCATTGGCATGATTGATTTTAGCCCAGTCATTGCTTTGATTTTGTTACAGGCCGCACAATATGGTGTCTTTTCAATTATGAATGCACTAAGCTGAGGTCGATTATCATGGCAGATATGCGACAACATTTTCGAAGTAATGAGCAAGCTTTTGTACAACAGGCAGTCGATTGGGTTGCACAGGCGGTGGATGAATACCGATTGGTATTAACACCGTTTTTAAATCCACGCGAACGCTATATTTTACAGACTTTGGTTAATCGAGCGGCATCGTTAACATTAAGGACAAACGGTTTAATTGCGGATGCAGAAATGCAACGTGGTTTGATATTACCTGATTATATTGATATAGAAACCTTGGACAATTCGGTTTATGAAATGCAATTGGTCGAAATCGTCTATCCTAAAAAGTTTTTAACTTTGCAACATCGGACCATTTTAGGGACGTTGATGCATAATGGTATTGAACGTGACCGAGTTGGCGATATCGTAACTGATGACAATGAGCGTTGGCAATTTGTTACGACACCTGTCGTGGCGGACTATGTGAATCAGCATATTGAGCGAATTGGTGGGGCCAAGGTACATTTTAAAAATGTAGCGGTCGACCAAGCCCTCGTGCCTAATGTTGAATGGGAAACCGTTGATATATTGGCTACTTCTACGCGTTTAGATAATGTGGTAGCTAGTACGTATCAACTCTCACGTAGCATAGCCAAACAAATGGTTGAACATGGTGATGTAAAATTAAATTGGGCAGAGCAACTTCATCCAGACGTTACTTTGGAGCCTGGTGATTTACTTTCTGTTCGTGGTCATGGTCGGATGCAAGTTATGGCTGACAATGGTTTAACAAGACAAGATAAACATAAATTAACTGTGGCACGTTTAAAAAAATAGACAGGAGTGTTATAAAATGGCAGTAACCCCACAAGAAATTCATTCAAAGCAATTTACAACTCGTTCTAACAAGTGGTTTGATAAAAGTGAAGTAACAGACTTTCTAGATCAAATTGCTGTAGATTACGATAATTTGCTACAAGAAAATCAAGCTTTGCGGACTAAGTTGTTAGAAGCTGATTCAAATGCAACCCAAGTTGAAGAAATGAAGCAATCAGTAAATTCTTCAATTTTGATTGCGCAAGAAGCAGCTGATCGTTTGAAGAAGCAAACCGAAGCAGAAGCAGAAGCAACTTTGCAACAAGCAGAGACTGAAGCACAAAAGATTGTGATGGAAGCCAATGCTAAGGCTAATAACTTGTTATCTGAAAGTCAACAAAAGAATGCTGACTTGGTTGCCCACCACGATGCGATGGCTAAAGAAATGGCGGCCTTCAAAGAACGTATCTCTGGTTTGTTAAATGCACAATTGGATTTGATGAACACTGAAGGTTGGGCTGAATTCCAAAAGGCGGTTGCTGACCAACCAAATGCACCTGAATCACAAGTGACGCAGGTACAACCTGGTATGGATGACACGTCTGTATCTGAATCAGAATCAGAAACGGCACCAAAGGAAACAGTTGTTGTGATGCCTGATTTAGAAGAAAATAAAGATAATTACTTGAATCAAGATTAGTTTTTAGGTATTATCATTTTAAGTTACGCGAACAAAAGGTATTTTGTATTCTAAAAAGCGATCTAGTGGATGGTGGAAGTCTAGAGTAGTGCCGCAAGATATTTATCACCGCGTAATATAAAAAAGTTAATCAAACTGTTGAGGCAGCGCTATGCTGTAAAAACGGGTGGTACCACGTTATTTAGCGTCCCGGACTGAATGATTTCAGTCTGGGATGCTTTTTTACTTTGAAAGGAGTACGCGATGAAAATCAAGGAGACATTGAACCTTGGTAAAACTAAGTTCCCAATGCGTGGGAATTTACCGCAAAAAGAAGCTGAACGTGAAAATGTTTGGTTTGAAAATAAAGTATATGAACAACGACAACGTTTGAATGAAGGTAAGCCTTCATTCATGTTGCATGATGGACCTCCATATGCGAATGGAAATATTCACATTGGCCACGCAATGAATAAGATTTCAAAGGATATTATTGTTCGTTATAAGTCAATGAATGGCTATTATGCACCATTCGTTCCTGGTTGGGATACGCATGGACTCCCAATTGAGCAACAATTGACGAAGGCAGGTAAAAATCGTAAGGAAGCTGGTCCTGTCAAGTGGCGTAAAATGGCTGCTGAATTTGCGGATAAACAAGTTAAGACGCAGATGGCCGACTTTAAACGTTTGGGAATTTCTGCTGATTGGGATCATCCTTACATTACAAAGCAACCTGAATATGAAGCGGCGCAACTACGTGTCTTTGGAAAGATGGCCGATCGTGGCTTGATTTATCGTGGTAAGAAACCAGTCTTTTGGTCATGGTCATCTGAATCAGCAATGGCGATGGCAGAAATTGAGTATCACGATGTGACTTCAACTTCAGTTGCCTTTTCAGAGCGTGTGAAGGATGGCAAAGGTGTCTTAGACAATGATACATACTTTATTGTCTGGACCACGACCCCATGGACAATTCCAGCGTCAGAAGCAATCGCTGTTAACCCTAACTTTACTTATGATGTTGTGCGTCCAGCTGGCTCAGAAAAGAAGTATGTGGTCGCTGAGGCTCGCTTAGCAGCGGCTGCTGCAGATTATGGTTGGGATGATTATGAAGTGGTTCAAACTGTTAAGGGAAGTGATCTTGACCGTTTGACTGCCCAACATCCTTACATGGATCGCGATATCTTGGTCATCAATGGGGAACATGTTACAGCTGATGCTGGAACTGGTTTGGTTCACACTGCGCCTGGTTTTGGTGAAGATGACTTTGCAATTGGACAAGCCTATGATTTGCCAATTTTGATGAACGTTGATGATCGTGGTTATTTGACAGAAGAAGCTGGTCCTGATTTTGATGGCGTGTTCTATGAAGATGCGAATGCCATTTCACTTAAAAAGTTAGAAGAAGCGGATGCCTTGATTAAGGCTGAAGAGATTACTCATAGTTACCCATTTGATTGGCGAACGAAGAAGCCGGTTATTTTCCGTGCGGTACCACAATGGTTTGCATCAATTGAGCCAATCCGTCAAGAAATTTTGGACAGTTTGGACGATGTTGAATTCCAACCAGAATGGGGCCGTAAGCGTCTTGCAAATATGATTCGTGATCGTGGTGACTGGGTTATTTCACGTCAACGTGTTTGGGGCGTGCCATTGCCAATCTTCTATGCTGAAGATGGAACCCCAATTTTGGAACAAGCTTTGGTAGAACATGTGGCTGACTTGGTTGAAAAACATGGTTCAGATATCTGGTTTGAACGCGACGCCAAGGATTTGTTGCCAGAAGGTTATACAAATGAGCACTCACCACATGGTGAATTTACTAAAGAAAAAGATATTATGGATGTTTGGTTTGATTCAGGTTCGTCGCACACTGCTGTGATGGAACAACGTCCTGAATTGTCATTCCCAGAAGATGTCGTGTTGGAAGGATCTGACCAATATCGTGGATGGTTTAATTCATCTTTGATTACTTCTGTTGCAATCCATGATCGGGCACCTTATCGTCGTGTGATTTCACAAGGTTTCACCCTTGATGGTAATGGCGATAAAATGTCAAAGTCAGTTGGTAATACGGTATCACCAAATGAAATTACGAAGAAGATGGGTGCCGAAATCATTCGTCTTTGGGTAACGTCTGTTGATACTTCTGGTGATGTCCGCGTATCAGAAGAAATTTTGAGCAAGACATCTGAAGTCTACCGTAAGATCCGAAACACCATGCGTTATTTGCTATCAAATACGTCTGATTTCAATCCTAACGAAAATACAGTTGCATATGCTGACTTAGTACCTGTTGATCAATATTTCTATGCTCACTTTAACAATGTTGTTAAGGACATGAAGGCTGCATATGACGCTTATGATTTCCAACAAGTTTATAAGCTTTTGAATAACTTCATTAATGTTGATTTGTCAGCATTCTATTTGGACTTTGCCAAGGACATTTTGTATGTTGAAGCACCAAATGGGCACGCACGTCGTTCATTACAAACAGTACTTTATAAGATTTTGGTTGATTTAGATAAGCTCATTTTGCCAATTTTGCCACATACGGCAGAAGAAATTTTTGACTATATGCCATATGAAACGGCTGATTTCGCTTATTTGACTGAAATGCCAACTGTTGAAGATTTAGGTGATGTTTCAGACTTGCTTGCACGTTGGGAGCAATTTATGGACTTACGGAATGCTGTTAATAAGGCCCTTGAAGTGGCGCGTGATGATAAGTTGATTGGAAAGCCATCTGAAGCAGCCGTTACGCTTTATCTAACAGATAGTCAAAAGGCACTCATTGATAGTCTTGGACAAGATATTCGTGTGCTGTTGATGATTTCTCAACTTCACTTAGAATCAGCTGAACAAGCTGGTGATGCTAGTGACTTTGATGGTTATCTCATCAAGGTTGAACATGCTGCTGGTGAGGTTTCACCACGTGATCGGATGTATCATTTAGATATTGGGGCAGATCCTGATTTCCCTATGCTTTCAGCCCACGAAGCCGAAATTGTACGCGAGAATTATCCTGAAGCGTTGACTGAAGGACTAGAAGCTTAAGCTTTAAAAGAATCTAACGACTCGTTAGGTTCTTTTTTTTAGAAAAAGGCTGAGCTTTATGAAAAATTTGCTTATAATGGAAGGTAACAGAAAAAATGGGAGTATGGCGATTACATGACTAAATTATATTTTATTCGACATGGAAAAACAGAATGGAACCAAGAGGGGCGTTTTCAAGGCGCAAATGGGGATTCACCCTTGTTACCAGAATCATTTGATCAAATGAAGGCATTGGCCAAGCATTTGGAAGATATTCCGTTTAAACATGCCTTTGCAAGTCCAATCAAACGTGCTTATGTGACTGCCGAAGTCACAATTGAACAGATGCACCAAGATATTCCCTTAACGCCGTTGGAAGGTTTACGTGAATTTGGAATGGGGGTTTGGGAAGGCATGCGTTTTGTAGACGTTAAGTCCCAATATCCTGAAATGCATGATGCTTATCGGCATCATCCGGACCAATTTGATGCCAAACAGGTACCGGGTTCAGAAAGCTTTGAAGAGGTGCAGGAACGTTTCGTTCATGATGTTGATGAGGCCGTGGCGCAATATGGAGGCGAAGGTGTCAATCTGTTGTTCTTTAGTCATGGAATGGCTTTGACTGCTGGCATGGGCGCTTTACTTGGATTGCCAATGGCAGATATTCGTAAGCGTGGTGGTTTAGACAATACGAGTACGTCAATTTTAGAAACAGACGATGGAAAACATTATCATGAACTCACGAGAAATGATGTGGATTATCTGAATGTGAAACATGATAAATCAAATACAGTTTAGTTGAAAAGAGGCAAATAATGGCAGAGGAACGGCAAGCAAAATTACAAGAACAAGTACATCAATTAGTTGAGGAAATTGAGAATAAGCCTGATGAGTGGGCAGCATATGCTGATTTAGTGACTGCTTTAACGGCTAGTGGTAATTTTGTCCAAGCTGAAGAATTAGGCTTAAAAAGTTTAACCTTATTTGAGGCAAATGCCGAGGCACAAGCCTATCTAGCCTATGCAGTTGGTAATAACTATTATGCGGCGGGACACTACCATGAAGCCCAAAATTTTTTCCAAAAAGTCGATAATCCAAAATTGGCGCATGATGCAACGATGATGCAAGCTCAGAGTTGGTACGCGCAAAAAAACTACAAACAAGCGCTAGCTTTTACTTTAACGGGGATTGATCAGCAACCAGATGACGCTGATGCACAAGTATTGTTAGGCAACATTTGGTTAGCACTTAATGATTTTGCTGCTGCAACACGTGCTTTTGAGCAGGCATTAGCAGTTGATCCAGATAATTTTGAAGCGAACTTTGGTCGTGGCTTGATTGCGACCGTACAGCATCAAGAAAATCCTTGGTTTGAACAAGCAAAACGCCTTGATGCAAGCCAATTTTCCCAGAAGACGCAACAATTGGATGATTTAGTAAATGTGATGACAGGTGGTGAAGAGACACATGAGTCTGCAACAAAATCCGACGACTGAAGCGGCACAATTGGTCGGAACCGTTGAGCATGTCATTTTTTCAGCGCAAGATTCCTTCTATAAGGTGTTGAATGTTCAAATTGACGATACGAACTTTGATTTTGATGCAGATGAGATTACAGTTACTGGAAATTTTGGTGATATTCAAACCGGTGCGACGTATGAATTTTCAGGCCGGATAACAACGCATGCGCGTTATGGTGAACAATTTTTAGCCGAAAAATATCAACGACAAGCAGCCACTTCAACCAAAGGGGTGATTGAGTACCTTTCAAGTGAACGCTTTCCTGGTGTTGGAAAAGCGAGTGCAACCAAAATCGTTGATGAACTGGGTGTTAATGCTGTTGATAAAATCTTGGATGATGAGCATGTTTTGGATAGTTTGCAACTACCTAAGCGTGTCCAAGAGACGCTGGTCAAGCGTTTATCAGAATCTGAAGGGGTGGAAAGAGCAATTTTATCACTGAATGAATATGGATTTAGTACTAATTTGGCGAGTGAAATTTATGAAAAATATCAGAGTAAAACTCTAACCATCCTAGAACAAAATCCATATCAGTTAGTTGCTGATATTAATGGTGTGAGTTTTAAACGGATGGACGAAATTGCCCTTGATCAAGGTATTCCGGCTAATGATGAACGGCGGATTCAAGCAGCCGTGCTTGATACTATGAATACGGCCACGTTTGAGTCGGGTGATACGTATATGTTAGTAGCTGATTTATTACGCGGTACGCAGCAGCTCTTAGAGCAAAGCCAAAATCAACCGATTAGTTCGGACTTAATTCAAACAGCTCTACTGAAACTGACTCAGGCTGGTCTGATTGTTGCAGAAGGCGAACATCTGTATATCAAGCCAATCTATGATGCAGAACGGACAATTGCCGAGAAATTACTACGGTTGACTCATTTGAAAACGGCGCATTTTACACGCAAGCAAGTTGTTGAAAAGTTAAAGATTGTCGCTAAACAGAATACTTTTGAATATGATGAAAACCAAACTGAGGCAATTATTTCAGCTTTGACTAGTAATTTATTTATCTTAACTGGTGGACCAGGAACGGGTAAAACGACTATTTTAAATGGTATTGTAAAAACTTTTAAGTTACTTGAACAGAGTGATGGCTTTAAGCAAGATGAAATTTCAAATAGTATCTTACTAGCAGCACCGACGGGACGTGCCGCTAAGCGTCTATCTGAGGCGACTGGCATGCCCGCCTCAACCATCCACCGTTTACTTGGCATCACGGGTCGTGAAAGTCGTGATGAATTAGAAATTGAAGAACTTGAAGGGAAAATTTTGATTGTCGATGAAATGTCGATGGTGGATACAGAGCTTTTCGCCCTGCTATTATCAGCAGTTCCGATGGGGATGCAATTAATTTTAGTTGGCGATAAGGATCAATTGCCTTCTGTTGGTCCAGGTCGGGTGTTTTATGACATTTTAGCTAGCGGTCTCTTGAACTATCGTGAATTAGATGTGATTTATCGTCAAGGTAAAGGTTCTTCGATTATCGCGTTAGCGCAAGCGGTTAAATCCGGACAATTGCCAGCAGATTTTCAAGTACAGCAATCAGATCGTTCCTTTTTTAATGCAGATGTTCAGACGATTCCAAAATTAATTCGAAAAATTGGGGAATCATGGCGTGATAAGGGCTTTTCAGTTGCGGATATGCAAATCTTATCACCCATGTACAAAACTGGGGCGGGCGTGCATCAATTGAATACATTGGCTCAAGATATATTCAACCCAGCTAGTCCAAAGAAACGTGAATTACCGATTAAAATGGGTGATCAGAGTTATATCTTGCGGGTTGGTGATAAAGTCATGCAAACTAGTAATAACCCTGAGAATAATGTCTTTAATGGTGATATCGGCTATATTAAATCAATCCTGTTAGCAAAAGATGCTGATAATCCAGATAAGAAAGATAAAGTCAGTGTCGCATTTGATACTGGGGATGTTGATTATGGACGCCAAGATTTGAATCAATTGGCTTTGGCTTATGCGACGACTATTCATAAGGCCCAAGGATCTGAATACAAACTTGTTATCATGCCAATGGTTCGCCAATTCTCGCGCATGCTACAACGAAATCTGTTGTATACTGGTTTAACACGAGCCAGTGAATCACTGGTCTTATTAGGTGAACCGGCTGCTTTTGCACAAGCTGCGCAAAATGAAGGAACGATGCGTAAAACGACGTTGCAAGAGCGTTTAAAACAACAGGGGAGCCTGAAAGAAACGGGGCAGCAAGCACCAGTAGCGCAGATACAATCTGAAAATGAGAAGGCAATTAAGCCAAAGGCTGATGAGACGGTAGCAGCAAAGACACCTGATGATGACAAGCTTTTGACAACGGCAATGATTCAAGCCGGAACGATTGACCCGAATATTGGAATGGCAGGCTTGACACCGGTTGATTTTGAGAGTTAAAATTAATCTTACAATAGTGTAATGTTGGCTAATTTTGTCTTGAATAAAAAGCCAATGCTTATATTGAATAGTTTAATGAAAAGGGGTATTTGACATGTCAGGACACAGTAAATGGCATAACATTCAAGGGCGTAAAAACGCTCAAGATGCTAAGCGTGGTAAGATTTTCCAAAAGCTATCACGTGACTTGTATACAGTTGCTAAAGAAGGTGGTGCTGATCCAGATTCAAACGCCACTTTACGTTTAGTAATGGATAAGGCTAAGGCTGCTAACATGCCTAAGGAAAACATCCAACGTGCGTTGGATAAGGCTTCTGGGGCAGATGGTGCGAACTATCAAGAATTGGTCTATGAAGGATATGGACCAGCCGGTGTTGCAGTGTTGGTTGAAGCTTTGACTGATAACACAAACCGTACAGCTTCATCAGTGCGTGCTAGTTTCAAGCACTTTGGTGGTGAACTAGGAACTTCTGGTTCAGTGTCATTCCAATTTGATCGTAAGGGTTACTTGGAAATTACACGTGATGAAGATTCTGATCTTGATGAAGATCAAGTCTTTGAAGATGCAATTGAAGCAGGTGCCGAAGATGTGAAGACTTACGATGATCAATTCGAAATCTACACTGATAAGCAAGACTTTAAGGATGTTCGTGATGCATTGGCTGACAAAGGGTATACCTTTGAAACTGCTGAAGTAACCATGATTCCACAAAATCCTGTGGCCGTACCTGAGGACAAGCAAGAAACATTGGCAAACTTAGTTGATGAACTAGAAGACAATGATGATGTTTCTGCCGTATATACAACAGCTGAATAATCAAAAAAGAAGCAATTTATGATAAATTGCTTCTTTTTTATTGACCAATGTTCGGGAAAATACTATTATAGATATTTGTAAAGTAATGTTTAGTCGTTAACGTGTTTTGCCACAGACTGAATCCGTGAACAAAAGCCGAACTAACGACATAGTTTTTACTATGTCGTTTTCTTTTTCTCACGCTTTTTGCTGTTGGTAAGAACGCATACGGCGAAGGGTGTAGTGGAAAGGAAATCATGTTAGAACGTATTTTTAAGCTCAAAGAGAATAACACATCGGTAAAAACAGAAGTTATTGCCGGTATCACAACCTTTGTAGCAATGGCTTATATTATCTTTTTGAATCCAGCTGTCTTATCATTGACTGGTATGCCTAGTCAGGGTGTGTTTTTGGCCACCATTTTAACGGCGATTATTGGAACGTTAATTATGGGGTTATTTGCGAACTTGCCGTATGCATTAGCACCATCAATTGGGATGCAAGCGATGTTTACGTACACAATTGTGTTTGGCTTGGGCTTTACTTGGCAACAAGCGTTAGGAATGGTCTTCTTAGTTGGATTAGTTGATGTGTTTATCACCTTAACCAAATTGCGTTCTGCGATTGTTAAAGCGATTCCTGATCAGTTGAAGCATGCGATTTCAGCCGGAATCGGATTATTTATTGCCTATATTGGATTAAAAAATTCAGGCTTCTTAAATTTTGTGATTGATCCTTCCAATATCACGTCAATTAATAACAAGCCCTATACTCCTGGTATGGCGGTGAAGTCGATTGATACGATGTTGGCAAATGGTGGGATTACACCACAATTAACTAATTTCAAAGCAGCACCGGTTGTACTGGCTCTAATTGGATTTATTATTTTGGTATTATTGGTAGTGATGAACGTCCCAGCAGCATTTTTGATTTCTGTGGCTGCAACGACATTAATTGGAATTCCAATGGGGGTTACAAACACGCATATTGATGCGCTTGGATCATTCGGAACAACCTTTAAAGATTTTGGATCAATTTTTGGCCAAGCGCTTGGACCTCAAGGCCTCTGGTCAATGTTTACAACACCTAAACATATTTTGGTGGTGATTTTAACAGTCTTTTCAATGGGCTTGTCAGGATTATTTGATGCGATTGGAACCTTTATCGGAACTGGTATGTCAACGGGAATCTTCTCAAAGGCAGACCAAAAAGAATTTTATGAAGGTAAAGGTTTTAAGTCTAAGATGGATCGGGGACTCGTTGCTGATACATTTGCGACGATGTTTGCCGGAATTTTGGGAACTTCAAATACAACCACATTTATTGAATCTTCGACTGGAATTAAAGCTGGTGGTCGGACCGGCTTAACGTCAGTCGTAGTTGCAATTGGCTTTGCACTTGCCTTCATAGCAGCTCCTTTGGTGAATGTGATTCCAAGCGTCGCAACGGCGCCAATCTTGGTTATCGTTGGTATTTCGATGATGAATGAATTCAAGTTGATTGATTGGGATGATATCGACATTGCAATTCCAGCATTCTTTACTTCAGCATTTATGGCCTTTTCATATTCAATTTCTTATGGAATTGCGGCTGGATTTATTTTCTATATTTTGATTAAATCAGTAAAGCGTCAATTCAAACAAATTAGCCCAGTTTTGTGGGTAGTGACCTTATTGTTTTTATTGAATTTCATTTCAATGGCCTTGGGTTAAAATTAATGAAGCAACTCCTAGTTTGGAGTTGCTTTTTTTTTTTGCAAAAATTAGTCCGGCGATGGTCTTTATTCTTGCTATTTGAGGAGGTGAGTGTGTGGAAGATTTATTTAGACAAATACTACAAAAGGCAGTCACGAAACAGGTGAGTGATATTTATTTAAAAGTTGAAGCACAAACCATCGCGGTCATGTATTTATTGCCTGATGGCCAAACAAGCTTCGAAACGCTTCCGTACATGCAAGGAATGGCATTAATCCGTTTTATTAAATTTCAGGCTCATTTGAATTTAGCAGAAACAAGAAGGCCGCAAGCTGGGCACTGGTGTTATGAGTTGACATCACAAACACTGCAGTTACGCATATCTGCAGTTGGAGATTTTAAACAAACGGAGTCGTTGGTATTACGGATTATTTATCCAGTTCGAATGATACAAACGCAGTTAATTCAAAATGCTGCCTTCATGGCATTTGGACAAGCTTTGCAGCAAAAAAACGGGCTATTTCTGATTGGTGGGGCGATGGGGGCTGGAAAATCGACGACTTTAGCCTGCTTAGTACAACATTATTTACATGAACAAATTGTTTTATCAATTGAAGATCCAGTAGAAATTGAACAAAGACATGTTTTGCAATTGCAGGTTAATCAATTAGCCCAAATGACATACGCCAGTTTATTTAAATTGGCTTTACGGCATCACCCGCATGTGATTGTTATTGGAGAAATTCGGGATGCGCAAACAGCTCAACTGGTGGTACAAGCTGCCTTAACAGGGCATTGTATTTTAACGACAATGCATGCGCTTAATTTAGAGGGAATGCGGCAACGTTTATTAAATCTTGGGATAAATCGCCAGGATTTAAGCTATGCGTTGACTGGTTTAGCTTTCCAAAAGCGGCAAAATCAGCATGTGAATTTTGACGTTGAACTTGTGAGGTGATAAATTGCGTACAAAAAGATGGCGGCGTAAACAACAAGCTGAATTCTTTATTCGATTAGGGCGATTATTGGATAATGGGTTCGATCTGATGACAGCGTTGCAATTGATGATGCAACAAAAACGATTGTGGGGAGCGGATTTTCAATACATTATGTCAGAATTACAAGCTGGCAAGGCGTTAAAAGATGCTCTCAAACCTTTTGTAGATCAAAAACTTGTTGCAGAATTATATTTCGTTGAATTACACGGTGAATTGATTGCTTATTTAAATCAATTAGGGCAACGCGAACGGCATCATCATCAATATGTCCGAAAATTTTGGCAACTGGCAAGTTATCCCTTGTTTTTGTTAGGGCTTATCTTAGTTTTAACTTTTTATTTTGTGCATCAATTTTCTAAGCAAACCTTAGATCTTAGTAATGGTTGGATATGGGGGTGGATGGGTGCTGGTTTAGGTATCATGATTGCTGGATGGAAGTGGCACCCGCAGTTAAGTTGGTGGGTGCAATATGTGCCAGGTCTGAGTGACCTATGGCGAACCAATTTACAAGTGCAACTATGTTTTCAAATGGGATGTCTCATCAAAGCCGGCGTGAATTTAGCTGATATTCTGTTGATTTTTGAGCAACAACCGGTTTTGAGAACGCTACGATCATATGCGACTTTAGAAAATGCAGTTAAACAAGCCTTAGATCAGGGCCGTCCGTTATCAGAAGTCTTGCAGTTTTTGCACTGCTTGCCAAAAGGAATTCAATCTTTATTTGATGTCGGGCAAACATCTGAAAAGGTGGGCTTATCATTGTTGCATTTTGCTAAAGAATTGCAAAGAGAGTTGGAACAAAACATCTTATTGTATTTACAGTTATCGCAACCACTACTATTTATGTTGATTGGTATTTGTATTATTGGCCTGTATGGTGAATTTTTGTTGCCAAATTATCAAACGATTGAGGGGTTACCAGGAAAATGATTAGCTGGCAGAAATTAAAAAAACGGGCGGGTTTTACCCTTATTGAAATCATTACGACTTTGTTTATTATGAGTTTACTGATGTTATTGGTTTTGCCAAATATTAATCACTTACGTCAATTTGCGCAAGAGAAGCAAAAGACTGCTTTTCGTCAGACGATTAGACATCAAGTGGCACTCTATAAAGAGCATTATCCAGATGAACCAGCCCTGACAACAACGAATATGCAAGCAAAAGGTTATCTAACTGCAGAACAAGTGCGTCAGATTGAACGCGATAAGATTGTCCTTGATGATAATAAATAAGCTAAAGCACTGTTGGGCAAGAAAGAAAGGTTTTATATTGGTAGAATTAGTTGTGGTACTGGGGATCGTCGTAACGTTGACACTAACGTTTAGTCTGACTTATCCCAAGGATTCAAGCTTTAGTATGGTTGAACGCTGGTTTGATCGTCATTTTTATAGTATTCGCATTCGCTACTTGCATCGTCGATCTACGACAGATATTTATTTTTATAAGAAGAAAATATTGTTTAGTAATGGTTTGGGGATGCAATCAATGAAATTACCTGGTGCTTGGATGGCAAGCTCTGAAGTTGTGTTACATCTGAGAGCTGACGGGATGCGTGGTAAAAGTATCCAGTTTGTGAATTCGAAAACCCGCCAACGCCGATTACTTGTTTTTCAAGTCGGAGGAGGAACCTATGCGTGGCGCTAGCCGTTCCGGTTTCATAATCATGGAAAGCATCGTTAGTTTACTATTATTAACAAGCATCACCTTGCCAATGGGGCACCAGATTTTTAGCCAATATCATAAGGTGGTTCACTTGAAGCAAAGCTGTGACGAATTAGAGCAGCGGGTGTTAAAAGCAGAAAAGGAGTGGCATGCATCCAAAAAAGACTGCTAGTATTCTTGTGGAATGTGTCATCGGCTTACTGTTTTTGAGTCTTATTATTGGATTAACTGAAGGACAAAGTAACTTTTATCGGGCACTACGGGTACACCAACAAAGGCACATTCATGAGCAACAATTGATGGCTTTTGAGCAGCAGGTCATGCATCATTTTGTTGGATGTGAGCCAAAAGATATTTATTCGGATGAAATTGTGTTTATTCATCCGATAACCAAGCAAACTTCTCATTTAATATTTCGACTGCCATCAGTGTGTTTAGTCAGCAGGAAAGGCGGCCATTTCGTTTTGTTAAATGGCTTGAGAAGAGTTCGTTTTGAGCGTTTAAGTAAGCGTCAGTTTCGAATGGTGGTAACTTTTTTAGATGGGTATCAAAATCAGAAAATTTGTCATACTTAACACCAAGCAAGCTGCCTTTTGTTTAGAACCAGTGCTGTTGCTTAGCTTTGTGTTAATGAGTGTGGGATATGGCATGCACGGACAGCTATTGGTTGAACAACGTGATTTGCTTCAAGAGGAAGTGTATTGGACGCAGCGCCAACGTGCGTTGCAATACATACGACATAATGAGCTTGCAATTAAAAAAGGTGGGTTTGAAAAGGCCGGCTATGAGATTTCATTTAATGATAAAAAAGGTGTGTATCAAGTTAAATCGCCAACGTGGTTTTATTTTTCAATCTAGGAGGCTGGGCAAGGGGCTCAAATCCGAGTATAATTAAAGCACTTAATCAGAACAGGTAATCTATGGAGGTGATCAAATGTACGACGAAATTGAAGACGCGATTAAACAAATTCAAGCCGGACAAGAACGCTTAATCGAGCAATTAGATATTCCCGCGATTGACGCGTTAATTTTGGCATTTGAAGGTTTAACGCATCAAAATGATGAAGCCTTCGACCAACTTGAACAAGCTGAACGAAAGGCTGTCCGAAAAAACTTGAAGGATAGTCAATTTGCGACGCTCAAACTTGAACAAAAGCGCCAAGTGCTACAACTATTATTGGTGGCCACGGTTAAACAGGACCAACTTCAAGGTAACTATCAACCGACACCAGATGCAATCGGCATGTGGGTCAGCTTTCTTGCTGAAAAATTCTTACCAAGTCAAAGTCATCATCGCATTTTAGATTTGACATTAGGAACGGGGAATCTCTTAGCAACCGTTAACTTGGCCTTAAACCAACGTGGTGATCAGGGAGATTACTTTGGTGTTGAAAATGATGACACAATGATTACAGTTGCTAGTGGTGTTGCAGCGCTACTTGATTTAGACTGGCATCTTATTCATCAAGATACACTTGATACGGATGACCAACAAGAGACCAAGGATATGGACTTGGTCATTGGTGATTTACCAGTTGGATATTACCCTAAAACGGATATTGTAGGTTACGCGACACAACAAGAAGAAGGGATGACGTATGTCCACCATTTGTTGATTGAAGAAACAATTCGCCACCTACGTCCTGGTGGATTAGGTGTTTTGGTTGTCCCAGCTAATTTATTCGAGTCTGATCAAGCAGCTAGCTTACTTAAATATTTCCAAACGGATGAAATGTATTTCCAAGCTTTTATTCAATTCTCTGACAATCTGTTTTTGGATAAAAAGGCCCGTAAAGCTCTCTTGGTCATTCAAAAGGCAGGCGACGATGCTAAACAAGCTGAACCGGTTCTATTAGCTAAAGCACCTGAAGTAAATCACAGTGATGAGAACTTAAACTTTGTCAATGAACTAAACGATTGGTTGATAGATAATGAACTTGTCCATTAAGCCATCAAATATGCTTAACGTTTAACGTGAGCATATTTTTTTTGCTGTCATTAGAGGTTCGGCGCGAAATTTGTTATAATGAAACGTTATATAATGCAAGAAAAGGGGGATTTGAAATGTATGCACAAGTGATTGTTGATGTGCCAACGATGCAAACAAATCAACCCTATACCTATGAAATACCAGCCGCATTAGCTGAGCTGGTACAACCAGGCATGCGTGTTGTTGTCCCGTTTGGTCGGGGAACGCGGCGCGTGCAAGGGTTTGTGGTAGGTACGACTGAAACAACCACAACTGACGCCCCTTTGAAGTCGATTGATGAATTGATTGATGTAACACCGGTCTTAAATCATGAAATGTTGGCATTAGCAGATTGGTTAGCAAAAAGTAATTTTGCCTTTAAAATCAGCGTGCTACAAGCGATGTTACCCAATGTGATGCGAGCAAAGTATGTTAAAACTGTTCAATTAATTGACGAGAGCGCGGTGGCAGATGATGCCCAATTGACGGCTTTTTTTGCAGACCGTTATGAAGTACCCCTAGATGACGACCATGTCGCACCTGAACTATTGAAATCAATCCAACGGTTGCAACGGCAAGGACACGTGGCGATTAATTATTATGTGGGAGATAAGGCGAAAATTAAAAAAGTTACTGCTTTAAAACCGCTCATGTCATCACAAGCTTATGATGATGCGCGCCAAAAATTGAATAAAGTGGCCAAACAACAAGCACGGCTATTGACTTTCCTAATGACGGCACCTAATGAGTGGATTGCACAAAAGCAAGTGCTTGATGCGACAGGGATTGACTATGCCACCCTTAAAAAAGCTGAAAGCAATGGCTGGATTGCTCGCCAAGAAATTGAACAATACCGGATTCCACAGTTAACATCAAAGATTGAGTCAACGACACCATTGCCACTGACAGCAGACCAACAGGCCGTTTTTGACCAACTAAAGCCTAGCCTACAATCAAAAGATCATCAGACCTTCTTACTGGAAGGCGTGACAGGATCTGGTAAAACGGAAATTTATTTGCAAGATATGGCTGAAGTATTAGCACAAGGCAAAACTGCTTTGATGTTAGTACCTGAAATTACGCTAACGCCACAAATGGTTCGACGCGTTAAGAGCCGTTTTGGAGAATCAGTAGCGGTTTTGCACAGTGCTTTATCGGATGGAGAACGCTATGATGAATGGCGTCGCATTGAACGTGGTGAAGCTAAAGTGGTCGTGGGAGCACGTTCAGCGATTTTTGCACCTTTAGATAATCTGGGTTTGATTATCTTAGATGAAGAACATGATGCCTCGTATAAGCAAGAAGATAATCCACGCTACCATGCTCGCGATGTTGCAGCCTGGAGAGCTGAATATCACGGCGCTACTTTACTGTTAGGTTCTGCAACACCCGCTTTGGAAAGTCGGGCGCGTGCTCAAAAAGGTCTCTATACTTTGTTACGCTTACCTAATCGGATTAATCAACAACCTTTGCCACCGGTAGAAGTGGTGGATATGCGTCAAGCAATGAAACAAGGTGAGGATGAATTATTTTCACATCAGTTGCTAGAGGCCATTCAACAACGATTGAATCGTGGTGAGCAAAGCGTGCTTTTGTTAAATCGTCGCGGTTACGCTAATTATGTTAATTGTCGTGATTGTGGCTATACGCCAACATGTATAAACTGTGATCTGGCGCTAACGATGCATAAAGCTTCGCACAATATGGTTTGTCATTACTGTGGTTACCAAGAACCCATTCCTGAACAATGTCCCAATTGTGGTTCAAAGCGGATTCGTCCGTTCGGAGCGGGAACGCAAAAGGTGGAAACACTTTTGCAACAATATTTTCCGCAAGCTAAAACTTTGCGGATGGACTTAGATACAACGCGTAAAAAAGGGGCAACTGATCAAATGTTAGAAGCCTTTGGTCGACATGAAGCTGATATTTTGTTGGGAACACAAATGATTGCGAAAGGTCTTGATTTTCCGGATGTAACTTTAGTGGGAGTGTTGAATGCTGACACAACGTTAGCTTTGCCCGATTTTCGGTCGGCTGAACGGACCTTTCAACTATTAACGCAGGTCTCAGGCCGGGCCGGTCGTGATGAAAAACATGGTGAGGTTGTTGTCCAAACTTTTAACCCGGAACATTATGCGATTCAATTTGCCAAGCAGCATGATTATGAAGGCTTTTATCGGTATGAGATGAATTTACGAAAAGACTGGCAATATTCGCCATATTTTTATACAATTCAGTTAAAAATTACACATGAACAGCAAAATGAAGCAGCACGTGTAGCCTATCAAATTGCGGATTGGCTTAAGCCACATTTGGATGAACAAGCGGTTATGCTTGGCCCTTCAATGGGGTCAGTCGCCCGTTTGAACAATAAATATGTTTACCGCATTATTATCAAATATAAGAAAAGTGAACATCTATTCAAAGCCTTAGATGAGTTAATGCAAACTGGCCAACAATTGCAAAAGCAAAAAGTCGGTTTAGTCATTGATCGAGACCCAGTTAATTTTGTTTAAGCAGCTAGTCATCAGCTGACTAGCATACATAAAATGTAAAGAGGAGCTAATATGACACAAAAAATAATTTTTATGGGGACCCCCGATTTTTCAGTTCCAATTTTAAAAGCATTGGCTAACGATGATGCGTATGAAGTTTTGGCTGTTTTAACGCAACCTGATCGTCCAGTTGGTCGTAAGCGGGTATTAACGGCCACTCCAGTTAAAGAAGTAGCGGTGGATTTAAATCTACCAGTATATCAACCTGAGAAATTAGTTGGTTCGGAGGAACTACAAATTTTGATTGATTTAGCACCTGATTTTATCATTACAGCTGCATATGGGCAGTTTTTGCCGGTTAAATTGTTGAATGCTGCCAAAATCGCGGCGATTAATGTTCATGCTTCTTTGTTACCAAAATATCGTGGTGGCGCACCAATTCATTACGCTGTGATGAACGGTGATGCGCAGACGGGTGTGACGATTATGTATATGGTTAAAGCGATGGATGCTGGTGATATGATTGCGCAAAAAGTCGTGAACATTGGTGAAAACACGACCACAGGGGAGATGTTTGATGAGTTGAGTTTAGTGGGGCGTGATTTACTAATGGATACTTTGCCAAAATTGGTGGACGGTACCAGTGAGCGGACTCCTCAGGATCCAGACCAAGTGACTTTTGCGCCTAATATTACTCCGGAACAAGAAGTGCTTGATTTTAACCGCACAGCGCGAGAACTTCATAATCAAGTTCGGGGGTTAAATCCTTTCCCAACGGCTCACACGACCATTAACGGTGTGCGTACGAAAGTTCAGCAGACGCATCTGGTTGATGCAACAACAAATCTTCCAGCTGGTACGGTTGTGAAGAAAAGTAAAAAGGAACTTTGGATTGCTGCCGCTGAGGGGACAATCCTAGCTTTTGATGAATTACAACCAGCTGGAAAACCTAAAATGGCAGTTTCTGCTTATCTAAACGGTCACGCTAAGTTTGATGAAGGGCAACAGGTAATTTCACATGAGTAAAAAACAAACTGCTATTAGTCAGTGGGAGAAACAAAATCCACGTGCGATGGCTGTCCGTACTTTAGAAAATATTCAAAATGGAGCCTATTCGAACTTAGAATTAAATGCCATGATTAAACAGGCCGATTTATCCGAGCGAGATATTCATTTTATGACGAACCTGGTTTATGGAGTTATTCAGCACCGGCTCACTTTGGAATATTGGTTAGACCCTTTTATTAAGCAACCTAAAAAGTTGGACCCATGGGTGCGAGAGTTATTGTTTGTCGCGCTATTTCAATGGCAATATCTTGATAAAGTTCCTAAGCGTGCTATTTTTGATGAAACAATTAAAATTGCCAAAAAACGTGGACATGATGGGATTCGTCGTTTAGTTACGGGAACTTTGCACGCTATGGATCGTCAAGGACTACCGGATTACAACAAAATTACCGATGATGTAAACCGATTATCAATTGCTTACTCAGTGCCAGAATGGATTATCCAAATGTGGGTTAAACAATATGGCGTCGTACGTAGTGAAACAATTGCCATTAGTATTAATCAGGCTCCAGCTCAATCAGCTCGTGTGAATACTGCTAAAGCAACGGTTGCTGAAGCTACGGCTAGTTTAGAAGCGGAAGGCTTGCAGGTTGAACCATCTCGTGTCTCGCCTGTTGGTTTGCGAATTTCAAATGGGCATGCAGCTAGTTCAGAAGCTTTTAAGCAAGGCTTAATTACCGTGCAAGACGAATCAGCAATGCTGATGGTGCCAAGCTTAGACATTGAACCGGGCATGCGGGTATTGGATGCGGCTGCTGCTCCCGGAGGTAAAACCACCCAAATTGCCACTTATTTAGACTCAACTGTGGGTGGGCAAGTTGATGCATTGGATATTCATGAACATAAATTAAAGTTAATTGAGGATAATGCTGATCGTTTGGGTGTTCGGGCTCAAGTAGTGCCACATCTTTTAGATGCTCGTAAAGTTGACGAAAGCTTTGCGGACGCGACTTTTGATCGAATTTTAGTTGATGCACCTTGTTCTGGGCTTGGACTAATGCGTCGAAAACCTGAAGTGCGCTATGAAAAAAAGCTCACTGATAGCCAACAGTTGCAAAAAATTCAATTAGCCATATTAGATGCGGTTGCAAATAAACTCAAAGTAGGCGGCCGCTTAGTATATGGGACATGTACATTTGTGCAGATCGAAAATGATGATGTGATTCAAAACTTTTTGCAAAATCATTCCGATTTTAAAATTGTTCCCACCAAATTGGACTATGATTTGCCAATTGTTGATACGCAGCAATTAGTGCACATTATGCCTGATCAATTTGGTTCAGATGGGTTCTTCATCGCCACACTAGAAAAAGTAGCAAATTAATTCGCTAGAGGAGTGCTTTATGAAAATTGCCTATGCCACCGATACAGGAAAAGTTCGGGCTAATAATCAAGATTATGTGGGTGCTTTTAAAAACCAATTTGGCATCCAACTTGCAATCGTCGCTGATGGAGTTGGCGGTGAGCAAGCAGGGGATGTCGCTTCAAATATGGCTGTTTCACATTTGGGAAATCAGTGGCAGCAAACTGAGATCCAAACGGTTGCGGATGCTAAAGCATGGTTAACCGAGAGCTTGAAGGCAGAAAATGACGTGATCTTACAAACATCGCAACGTTATCGGACGCTTGAAGGCATGGCAACAACCATTGTGTTAGCTGTCATTTTCCCATCCCAAATTTGTTTTGCTAATCTGGGTGATTCACGTGCATACATGTTACGTAACGAGCAATTGCATCAAATCACCGTTGATCATAATTTGGCTCAAGAATTACTGACAGCTGGATCAATTGATGCCACTGAAGCGACGCATAATCCAGGACGTAATGTCTTAACGCGTCAGTTGGGTGTTGATGATGAAGTGGAAATGGAGTTCTTTGACTTTGCTTTACAATCTGGTGATCAGATTATGTTGACGACGGATGGATTGGTGAAACATTTGGATGATACGCAAATTGCAAATATCCTAAATCAGGCAACAACGATTGATCAAGCGATTCATGAGTTGATTGAGCAAACGAATCAAGCGGGTGGTTCTGATAACATTACTGTGTTGTTAGGCTATCAAGAAAGCGAGGGCGTGTAGATGCAGACTGATCAAGTTTTCGGTGGTCGGTATCAAATTATTGGCTCGTTAGGTGAGGGCGGAATGGCCAACGTCTATAAAGCGCGCGATTTAATTTTAGACCGAGAAGTTGCCTTGAAGATTATGCGTTTAGATATGCGTGATGATCCAGTTGCTCAAAAGCGCTTTGAAAATGAAATTCGTGCCTCAACGGAGTTGGTACATCCCAATATTACCCAAGTTTATGATTATGGCGATGAAGATCATAACCAATATTTGGTAACGGAATATATTGCTGGTCCGGATTTGAAGCGTTATGAGATGGATAACTTTCCTTTACCTTTGACTAAGGTAGTTGATATCATGAGTCAAATTTTAAGCGGTATTCAATTGGCGCATGAACATGGCATTATCCATCGAGATTTAAAACCACAAAATATCCTGATGACCAATGATGGTACCGCTAAAATCACTGATTTTGGGATTGCTCGGGCCCAATCGTCGTTTGGGATGACGCAAACAAATATGGCCATTGGGTCGGTACATTACATGGCACCTGAACAGGTCCGTGGGGAAACAGCCACCCCGCAAAGTGATATATATTCACTTGGAATTATGTTATATGAATTGTTGGCCGGCAAAGTGCCATTTGATGGCGAGACGGCTGTGGCGGTTGCTGTCAAGCAAACAACGGATCCAATGCCACATGTGCGTGAAGATGATCCTCGCATCCCGCAAGCGTTAGAGAATGTTATTCTACACGCAACAGCTAAGGATCCACAGGAGCGATATACATCAGCAAATGCGATGCGCAATGATTTGGCAACTGCGCTTTCACCAGATCGAGTGAACGAAGAACGTTTTGTTCCTGAAGGCGAGGCACTGAATGATGAAGCGACAAAGGTGCGCCCTGCCTTGAAGACACAACCTGAACAACAGGCAAAGGATGAGACATCAGCAGTGGCTGCTACAACGCCGGATACCAGCAAAAAGGTTGAAAAGTCGGCTAAAAAGGACGACAAGCCCCGTCATAAAAAGCGTTATTGGATTATAGGGTGCTTGTTAGCAATTGTGGCACTATGTGTTGGCATCACTGCTTATGGTTTGCAACAACCAGAGCAAACAAAAGTCCCAGATATCCAAGGTGCGACGATGAAGCAGGCCAAAGCTGAATTGAAATCAGCTGGATTAAAAGTTGGCGATGTGACGGAACGTGATTCTGACACCATTAAGAAAGATCGCATTATCTCTGCTAAACCAGATGCAGGTAAACATCTCAAACGCGGAAGTGAAGTGGACTTAGTCGTCTCTACTGGTTCTCGGAAAATTCGTTTTGGTGATTATCGTAATGAACGCTTTGAAAGTGTGGCAGACAGTCTTAAGGCGAAGGGTTATACAGTTACGACGTCTCATGCACATAGTAATGATGTACCGGTCGGGTACATTATGGATCAAAGTATAAAGCCTGATAAGAAAGTTATTCCGGATAAAACGACAGTTAATTTTGTCATTTCGGTGGGACCTGAAACGACAAGTGATGTTTCTGGATCGACAAATGATGGAAATCAGCAAAATCAGAATAATTCGAACAATCATGCAACTGGTTCTGGTTCAACAAAGCATCAATCACAATCCCAACAAGCTGCTAGTCAGGCTTCAGAATCTGAAGCATCATCACAGTCAAGTGAAGCAAATGGTTCGGTTGATGAAACTACAGATTCAACAGCTGAATCTAGCGCTAGTTCAGCCTCAAACCCAGCACCATCAACTTCTTCTTCGGCAACAGCCCCTAGTCAGGAACAAGATGGAGCTGATTAAAGTTATAATAGAATAAAGGTGAATACATGACATATCATGGACAAATTCAATTATCATTAGCCGGATTTTATGATATAAAAACGGCAGATGGTGAAGTCTTTCGGGCGCGGGCACGCGGAAATTTTCGAAAAAAAGATGTAAAACCATTGGTTGGAGATTTTGTTACATTTAGTGCAACCCAAGCCGATGATGGGTATATCTTGAGTATTGATGATCGAAAAAATGCTTTAGTACGGCCACCAGTAGCGAATGTGGATCAAGCAATTGTCGTTACATCTGTTGAAGTGCCTGAGTTTTCTAGTAATTTACTAGATCGACAACTAGTTGCTTTGGAAGAACGACAAATTGAACCAATTATCTATTTTTCAAAGACAGATCTTGTTTCAGATGAGGCGAGAGCACATTTTGCAGAAATTGCAGCGGGTTATCAAGCAGCTGGCTATCAGGTTATATTTCCTAAAGTAACGTTTGATGAGGAAAGTTTAGATGCACTTAAAGAGGCTTTGCCTAATCGTTTAACTGTCTTTATGGGGCAAACGGGGGCTGGTAAGAGTACCTTGTTAAACCATTTGGTACCAAGCTTAGAATTGAAAACTGGTGCGGTATCAGACACGTTGATGCGTGGAAAGCATACGACTCGTCAAGTTGGGTTAATTGAAATGTATGGTGGCTTGGTTGCAGATACTCCTGGCTTTTCAGCCTTTGAGGTCTTTGATATGGAAGCTAACGAGTTAGGCCAATATTTTCGTGAATTTAATCGTTATAGCCCAGAGTGCCGTTATCGTGGATGTGTTCATCTTAAAGAACCTGGGTGCGTGGTTAAAACAGCTGTTGAAGCTGGGGAAATTATGCCATCACGATATGAAAACTATCAATTGTTTTATGATTTGATTGAAGGTCGTCGTCCGGTTTATAATAAACATGATAAGAAACACTAAACACACAAGAAGAGGGATAAATTATGTCAATTAAAGTTGCACCATCAATTTTGTCAGCAGATTACTTAAATCTACAACGTGATGTTGAATTAGTCGAAAAGGCTGGAGCTGATATGTTACACGTCGATGTAATGGACGGAATGTTTGTACCATCAATTTCATACGGTCCCGGCTGGGTCAAGGCGTTGAAGCAAGTGATGACACTACCATTAGATGTTCATTTGATGGTTGAACAACCAGAACGTTATGTGGAAGAATTTGCCGCTGCTGGGGCTGATTTAATTGGTGTGCAATATGAAGCTACGCAACATATTCATCGTGCTTTACAGTTGATTAAAAACAGCGGTGCTAAAGCTGAAGTTGTGATTAACCCTGGAACAGCGGTTGAATTAATTGAGCCAGTTTTGGATATGGTTGATCAAGTTTTGATTATGACGGTTAACCCTGGATTTGGTGGCCAAAAGTTCTTGCCAGCAACCCTAAAGAAGATTGAAAAGTTAGCGCAAATCAAGCGTGAACAAGGATATGATTTTGAAATCCAAATTGACGGTGGCGCAAATGATGTGACGACTAAGCAAGCATACGATGCAGGTGCGACAGTTGCTGTAGCGGGTTCATATGTCTATGATAAGGTTGATCCAGCCGCAAAGATTGCGCGTTTGAAGGAAGTAACAAGTGACTAATGACTAAGACGTTTCAACTATTGGTGGGAGGCCCAACTCAAGATTTGCCCGAAGCGCTGGTCCAAGGAACATTAACTGGACGTTGGGCTGCCGCAGATCGTGGTGCTTTAAGATTGTTAACCTATGGTTATCAGCCTGAGTTAGTAGTTGGTGATTTTGATTCAATGACGAAAGCAGAACAAACCCAAGTGTTTGCGCACGCGCAGAAAGTTGTTCCAAAATTGGATCAGGACCAGACTGATACTGAATTATTATTGAAATCATTGGAAACTTATGCGGATGTTGATCGAATCGACATCTATGGGGCCACCGGTGGTCGACTTGATCAATTATTTTCAAATTTTTGGATTTTTACACAGCCAGCATTAAATCAGTTGATTGAAAAAATTCATATAATCGATCAATATAATGATGTAACTTTTTACAGAGCAGGTCAGCATACGATTTATAAGAATCCTCAAATGCGATATGTTGGTTTTATGCCACTCACCCGAGTTGAACACTTAACGTTAGTTGATCAAAAATATCCGCTAACGGACTGGTCGGGAGGACCGTTTTCATGGTCTTCGAACGAGTTTGTTGGCAATGAAAATCATTTTTCTTTTGAGCAGGGAATCGTAGCGGTGATTCAAAGTCGGAATTAAGCAAACCGCTTTGGCAACGCTAAAATCGTGTAAAGTAAAAATACTTTACACAAAAACCTTGCACAAGTGAAAATGGTTTGGTATCATTATTCAAGTAAATAAAAGCACTAATATAAAGAGCTTAAGATTGGAGGGTAAACATATGGCAGTTGATGCAGTCAATGGAAAGCGTACGCGCTTTGGTAACCAACGTTCACACGCCCTTAACTCAAGTCGTCGTAGCTGGAAGCCAAACTTGCAAAAGGTGACGGTTAAGATTAACGGTTCAGCACCTAAGAAGGTGTACCTATCAGCTCGTACTTTGAAGGCTGGTTTGAAGAACGGTACAATTGAGCGTGTTTAATTGAGAAAGCTACCAATTTCGGTGGCTTTTTTCTTTTAGCGCAAAAACCTGTTAAAATAAGAGTTATGAATAAATGCGAATCAGCCAAGTGCTAAGAGTTCATGCATAACTTACGAAGTAATTTTAAACGGAGGAACAGACAACATGGCAGTGAAGATGCAATTCAATCAAGGATCAATTGAAATCGAAAACGATGTTATCGCAACGATTGTCGGTGGCGCTGCTACAGATAATTACGGGGTAGTAGGGATGGCTAGTCAAACCCCGCTCCGCGATGGTGTGAATCAAATTTTGAATGGTGATAATTTTTCTAAAGGGGTGGTCGTGCGCCAGTCTGAAGAAGGGGTCATCGTCGATGTGTTCATTATTGTTGGTTATGGCATGAAGATTTCTGAAATTTCAAAAAGTGTCCAAGCCCGTGTAAAGAACGATTTAAACGTGATGTTAGGAATTGTTGCTAAGGAAGTTAACGTAACAGTTCAAGGCGTCCGTATGCTTGAAGACTAAGGAGTAGAGATTGTGGAAGTTGTAACAGAGATTACCAATGTTGAATTTGGTAAAATGATTAATTCTGCTGCGAGTGCGCTGCAGGATAATGCAGATAAGATTAACAAATTAAATGTTTTCCCCGTTCCTGATGGTGATACTGGTACTAATATGACCTTATCAATGGCCAGTGGTGCTGAATATGAGCGTGCAGAAACAGACACACGGGTTGGCAGTTTAGCTAAGGCAACTTCAAAAGGTTTGTTGATGGGTGCACGTGGAAATTCTGGTGTGATTTTGTCACAAATTTTCCGTGGTTTTTCTAATTCTGCAGCTGATAAGACGACATTAACTGCCCGTGAATTTGCAGATGCCTTGATGGCTGGAGCAGAAACTGCTTATAAGGCAGTGATGAAGCCAACTGAGGGAACGATTCTAACTGTCATCCGTGAAGCTGCGTCTGCTGCCAATCAGACAGCTAAGCAATCAACTGATGTGCTTGCTGTTATGAAAGCGACACTTGATGCTGCCGAAGCAGCCTTAGCTTCAACGCCTGACTTGTTGGCTGCCCTTAAGGAAGTTGGCGTGGTCGATTCTGGTGGACAAGGTCTTGTTATCGTCTTCCAAGCCTTTTACGGTGCCTTAAGTGGTGAAGAAATTACTTCTGGAAATGTAGATAACGCTGGTTTGGAGGCAATGATTCAGTCAATGCACAATGCCGGGGTTCAAGGCGATTTGGATCCAAATGATATTAAGTATAGCTACTGTACTGAGATCATGGTTGATATTGCCCAAGGAACGACATATGATAAGAAATTTGATTATGACACGTTCTATAACCATTTAGCGGAGTTAGGTGACTCGCTTTTGGTTATCAATGATGATGAAGTCGTGAAAGTTCATGTGCACACGGAAGATCCGGGTGAAGTAATCGAATGGGGAACCCATTATGGTGCTTTACGTAAGGTCAAGGTCGATAACATGCGTGATCAACAAGCAGAAGCTGCGGCTAAGGCTGAGGCACAACGCGAAAGTGAAGCTGCTGCGGAAAAAGCAAAAGGCATTGCTGTGATTGCTGTTGCGACTGGAACAGGTATGAAGACGTTATTTGAAGATGCCGGTGTTGCTAAAGTAATTGACGGTGAACAAGCACCATCAACCGCTGATTTGGTTGATGCAGTTAACCAAACCGGCGCAAAGAAAGCAATTATTCTACCAAACGACAGTAATATTTTCATGGCCGCTGATCAAGCGGTTGATTTAACGGATATGCCAACGCAAGTTGTTCGGACAAAGACACAGCAACAAGGGCTTACGGCCATGTTGTTAGGTTATAATCCAGAAGGCGAGTTGGAAACAACAGCGCATGCAATGGCATCGGTCATTGCCGATGTTAAATCAGGTTCTGTAACGACATCTGTTCGGGATACCACGATTAAGGGCTTAGCCATTCAAAGTGGTGATGCCATTGGTATCTATGATGGTGAAATTGTTGTTGCAAAGCCAAATGGTGATATTCAAGCTGCGGCTAATGCGCTTCTTGAAAAGATGTTGGATGAAGATTCAGAATTAGTGACAATCTATTACGGCCAAGAAGCCGATGAAAAGATGGCTGATACATTAGCTGAATATGGTGAGACCTTAGATGATGAATTAGAATTTGAAATTCATGATGGTGGTCAACCACTTTATCCAATTTTGATGTCAGTTGAATAGCTTTGGCTTTAAAAAAGCTGGAAAGGGTTAGCACTTGCTAGCTCTTTTTTTGAGAGGAGGTGAGACGATGACGAAAAGCATGTTAGATTCAGTTGCTGTTTTAAACGGCGTTGGGCCCAAACGTGAACAGGCTTTAAACCATTTAGGTATTTACACGATTGAAGATTTAGTAACGTATTATCCCACGCGTTATGAAGATTTAGCACAAAAATTACCTTCACAGACTGAAGATGGCGAAAAAGTTACTTTTAAAGGTGTTGTCGCCTCTGAACCGATTTTACGACGTTTTGGACGCAAAAAAGCGATGGTGACTTTTCGTTTACTGGTGGAAAACGAACCTATCCAGGTTAGCTTTTTTAATCAGCCGTGGATTGGCAATAAAGTATCTCAACAAATGACCTTAGCTGTCTATGGGACTTATGATAAAGCCCGCCAGCGTTTAACGGGTATGAAATTATTGTTAAATGATTCAGAAGATGAACAGCAAGCAATTTATCCAGCTTCCAAAGAAATCCGCCAATCAACGATTAAAGAATTGGTCTTTCAAGCCTTGCATACTTATGCTGACGAATTGAAAGGAGAAGTGATTCCAAAAGCAATTCGGCAACGGTATCAGCTTATGAATCATGGTGATGTAATTAAAAATATGCATCAGCCAACCGATGATGTCACCGTACAGGCGGCTCGACGCACAGCTTCATTTGAAGAATTCTTTATTTTTCAAATGCGTTTACAATTGATTAAGCAGATGGATCGGCATAATCAAGGGCGACCCGTATTATTTAATAATGGTGAAGTAAAAAAATTTATTACGACCTTGCCATTTGAATTAACCGATGCTCAAAAACGGGTTGTCAATGAAATTTTGCGTGATATGCGACGGCCGTTGCATATGAATCGACTTTTGCAAGGTGACGTTGGTTCGGGTAAAACGGTGGTCGCTGCCTTAGCGATGTATGCAGCTATTACGGCCGGTATGCAGACAGCACTTATGGCCCCAACCGAAATTTTGGCTCAACAACATGCTCAAACGTTAAGTCAATTTTTTAATCCCGCTGAAGTACGTGTAGAATTATTAACTGGTTCAACACGGGCAGCGGCACGGCGTCAAATTCTAGAAGATTTGGTAGCCGGGGATATTGATATTTTGATTGGAACCCACGCGTTGATTCAACCGGATGTGCTCTTTCATAATTTAGGTCTAGCAGTGATTGATGAGCAACATCGTTTTGGTGTTAAACAACGTGCGCAGTTACGAGAAATTGGGATGAATCCAGACATCTTAGCGATGACAGCTACCCCAATTCCGCGGACCTTGGCAATTACAGCTTACGGCGAGATGGATGTTTCAGTGATTGATCAACTTCCGGCTGGACGTAAGCAAATTAAAACAGAGTGGGTGCGCCAAAATGGCTATGATAATGTCATTGCTTTTATCAAAGAACAGTTAGACCAAGGGGCTCAAGCGTATGTGGTAACACCCTTGATTGAGGAATCAGAGGTGCTAGATGTGCAAAATGCACAAGCCGTTTACGCGGAACTAGCAGAAACGTTTGCGCCGGATTATCGTGTCGGTCTTCTCCATGGAAGAATGACGAATGATGAAAAAGAAGCAGTTATGCAAGCTTTTAAAGCTAATCAATTTCAAGTCCTAGTGTCAACGACAGTAATTGAAGTTGGTGTGGATGTTCCCAATGCGAGCGTCATGATGATTTTGGATGCTGATCGTTTTGGCCTTTCACAGTTACACCAATTAAGAGGTCGAGTTGGACGTGGTGAACGCCAATCATATACTTTTTTGGTCAGTGATCCGAAAACCCAATATGGAATTGAACGAATGGAAGCGATGACACAAACGACCGATGGCTTTGTGCTGGCTCAAAAAGATTTAGAATTGCGTGGCGCTGGAGACATTTTGGGGCAACGTCAATCAGGTGTACCTGAATTTAAAGTCGCTGATCCAGTTCATGATCTTAAAATGATGACAATTGCACAAGAAGAAGCGATTGAGACCGTTGCAACACCGGATTGGGATCAAGATCCTGAGATTCAAACGTTAGTGACGTTGTTAGACGAAACGATGGGGCGCTATCGAAACTTTGACTAATCAGGGTAAATGCTTTTATAATGGTGTTTGCGAGTTTTTTAATAACAGAAAAGAATAGGAATTAAGGTGAAAAACATGTTTAAGATTGCCGTTGATGCAATGGGTGGCGATAATGCGCCTAAGGCCATTGTAGCGGGTGTTGAAAAGGCACGTGATGAAATGCCAAACGTTGAATTTCAATTGTACGGACCAATTGATCAAGTTCAACCATTGGTTCAAAATGACCAACAAATTAAGCTTGTCCAAGCCGATGAAGTTATCGACATGGGTGAAGAACCAGTTAAAGCGATGCGAACGAAAAAAAATAGTTCACTTGTTTTAGCTGCCGAAGCGGTTAAAGCTGGGACAGCCGATGCACTATTTTCAGCTGGTAATACAGGAGCATTATTAGCAACCGGTATTTTCATTGTGGGACGGATGAAAGGGATTGATCGGCCTGCGTTGATGGCTTTGCTACCTGCGTTGAAGGGTCCTAATTCTGTCTTTACAATGATGGATGTTGGTGCGAATGCTGAGAATAAGCCTAATCATTTGTATCAATATGGTATTTTGGGCTCATTTTACGCCAATGCTGTTTTGGGGATTGAAAATCCACGTGTTGGTTTGTTGAATAATGGTGGTGAAGAAGATAAGGGTGATCCAATGCACAAAGAAGCGCATCAGCTATTGCAAAAGGGTAGTGATGCTGGGCACCTAAACTTCGTTGGAAATGTTGAGTCCCGCGATATTTTGCAAGGCCCTGCCGATGTTGTTGTAGCTGATGGATTTTCTGGGAACGCAACCTTGAAGGCTTTGGAAGGAACGGCACAAGCAATTCTTTCGATGCTTAAGCACACCATCCTTGATGGTAATTTGAAAACAAAGTTGGGTGGTTTGATGATTAAGCCAGCCCTTAAAGATGTCGTTGGACAATTAGATTATGCGCAATATGGTGGAGCTGTGGTTATTGGAACCAAAGCACCAGTGGTCAAAACGCATGGTTCAGCAACACCGGTTGAAGTGGCAAACACAATGAAACAAATTGAAAAAATCTTGCAGGCAGATTTGACTGGAAAAGTTGCGGAATTCGTTAAGGAACATCCAGAGGAGCTCTCAGGTAAGACAGACAAATAGGGGATTAAAATGGAATCACGACAAGCTTTAACTGAAAAATTAATTCAGCTCGTGGCAAAACGGTTTTCAGTTGATCCACAGCAATTATCTGGAAAGACGGACTTAACACAAGATATTGATGCTGATTCAATCGATTTTGTTGAGTTATTACTGCAAATGGAAGATGAATTTGATACCGCCATCTCTGATGAGACTGCTGAGCATTTGAAGACAATCGATGATATTGTTGACTTTGTCATCGAACATGGAAAATAATATGAAACGACGCTAGCAAATTTGTTGTGTTTAAACTATGACCACCGTCTAAGGTAGTTAGGGATGCGCACGATAAATGCTGTTAGCGTCTTTTTTTCGCACAACCACCGCTTTTTAAATCTGCTATAATAGGAGGCATGCTAGAATTGAAAGGATTCAATATGATTGAACAGTTAGAACAAGAATTAGCCGAACAGTATGATATACATTTTGATAATCAGCAGCTACTACAAGAAGCGCTAACTCAGGCCAATTATCTTAACGAACACCCTGAAGAGTCTGGAAATGATTATCAACGTTTAGAATTTTTAGGGGATGCAGTCATGCAACAATCGACTGCCGTGTATTTATTTAAACGTTACCCAGATTGGGATGAAGGTCGGTTGACAGAGTTGCGGATTGCAATGGTGCAGACCCGCTCATTTGCAGCTTTGTCACGTGAGTTACATCTGGATCAGTATATTCGTCTCGGTAATGGAGAAGAATTATCTGGTGCCCGGCAACGCGATTCATTGCTTGAAGATATTTGGGAAGCTTTTATTGGTGCGCTTTATTTGGATCAAGGGCAAGACACCGTAATGCGCTTTTTGGATCAGATTTTATTTTCAAAAATTGATGAAGGCTTTTTTGAACAATTCGTTGATTATAAGTCAAAGCTACAAGAATATTTACAGCAAGATGGGCCGGTTGATATTCAGTATCAAAAATTAGCTGAACAACCTGTTGAAAATAATGATCAGCTGTTTACGGTCGAAGTGACTGTTAAACAACAAAAGTTAGCAACAGGTCAAGGAAAATCAACTAAAGCGGCTGAAAAAGATGCTGCACGAAAAGCTTATCAAAGCTTAATGCAAAGTAAATAAGATAAATTGGGGCTAGGACACAGCATATGAAATTAAAAGCTTTATCTATGCAAGGGTTTAAATCTTTCGCTGATAAAACGCAAATTGATTTTATGCCCGGGATTACAGGTGTCGTTGGCCCAAATGGTTCTGGTAAATCAAACATTATCGAAGCTATTCGTTGGGTAATGGGCGAACAATCTGCCAAAGGATTACGTGGTGACAAGATGGCGGACGTGATTTTTGGCGGTACTAAAAATCGTGCACCTTTGAATCGGGCGGAAGTTTCAATTGTGTTTGACAATCAGGATCATTACCTCAATTCAGAGTTTTCTGAAATTGAGATCAAACGGACCTTGTATCGCAATGGTGAATCAAAGTACCAACTAAATGGTAAACAAGTGCGCTTGAAGGATATTCAAGAGTTGTTTATGGATTCTGGATTAGGGCACGAAAGTTTTTCGATTATCTCACAGGGCCGAGTGGAACACATTTTTAGTGCCAAACCAGAAGATCGTCGGGCGATTATCGAAGACGTCGCTGGGGTGTACAAATATAAACAAAATAAAACGCAAGCTAGTAAGAAATTAGCAACAGTTCAGGATAATTTAGCACGTGTGACGGATATTATTTATGAACTGGAACAACGTTTGGAGCCACTTGCCCAGCAAAGTGCCCAAGCCATGGATTATCAAAACCAAAAAGCTGAGTACGATCAATTGAATCAAACGCGTCTACAGTTAGTTTTGACCCTAGGGCATGCACAGCTACATGAGTTAACGCAAAATTTGACTGAACAACAGCAAGCCTTGTCGGAAGCAACTGCACAGTTAAATGCAGCACAAACGCAATTGGCTGAGCAAAAAGAAACTTTGCAAGCACAACGTGCTCAACAACAGCAACAACAACAGGCTTTATTGCAAGCGACGCAAGCAGTTGAAAATATTGCTGGTGAGTTGAAAGTGCAAAAAGAACGTGAACATAATCAAGCGCAGTTAGTGCAAACAACTGAGCAAACATTAGCTGAGCGGGAAAATGCTGAGCAGACATTGCAAGCTGGTTTAGCTCATGCCCAAGCGGAGCTCAAACAAGCGCAACAAACGGTGGTTGATTTAGCTGAACAAATTAAGCAATTGGACCACGTTGAGGAACGTGATACTTTAGCAACGCTACAGGAAAACTTGGCAAAGTTACGAGCTGATTCGGTCGACGCCTTGCAAGCCTTGACGACTGCTAAAAATCATCAACAATATGCACAACAAGAATCTAAACGAGCGGATGCGCAAACCCAACGCTATCAAGAGCGTGCGGATGCCTTAGCGCAACAAGCGCAACAAGCGCAAGTACAATTAGAACAGGCACAAGATCAAGCAAAACAGGCTAAGACTGAATTGGCACAGGCTCAACAGGTTTTAGCTGAGCAACAAAAGCAAGGGCAGCAAGCTGAACAAACGTATCAAGAAAGCCGTAAAGCATGGTATCAGGAGCTACAAACACAACAGGAAGTACAAGCGCGGTTACAGTCATTGCAACGCTTGAATGAACAATATGATGGTTATTATCAGGGTGTTAAGAACTTGATGCGGCATCAAAGTGATTTTCCTGGAATCCAAGGGGTTGTGACTGAATTGATTACGGTTGCACCTGAGCATCAGTTGGCAATCGAGACGGCTTTAGGATCTGCCTTACAACAAGTTGTTGTGGACCAACCTGATACGGCTAAGCAAGCAATTCGCTTTTTAAGCGAGCGTCATTTGGGACGCGTGACATTTTTACCACTAAGTACGATTAAGGCGCGTCAATTGCCACAAGATGTACTACAAACAGCGCAACAACAAGTAGGGTATTTGGGAACGGCAGCGGATTTGGTCCACATTGAACCAAGTCAAGTTATTGTCAAACAGCATTTGTTAAATACAACCTTGGTTGTTGATAATCTTGATCATGCAACACAATTGGCCAAAGCTATCCGGCAACGAGCTCGGATTGTGACACTTGATGGACAAGTGATTAATGCGGGTGGTGCAATGACTGGTGGTGCTAGCCGTAATCAGCAACAAGGTTTATTGAGTCAAAAGAATGAAATGGCTGAACTGAACACACGTTTAACGGAGTTAAATCAATCAGTTGCTGATATGGAAGCTAAAGTTGCTAAGCAACAAACACAGTTAAATGAATTGACAGAAGCATTTAAGGCTAAGCAAAACGAGGTCATGCAATTATCTCAGGCTGATCAAGATCAACGAGCGGAAGTTGAGTTAGCTCAACAGCGTTTAGCACAAGTTGAGCAGAACCAAAAAAGCCTAGCTTATGATATGCAGGCGGCCGGGATCCAAACAGAAACAACGCATCAAGACCCACAACTTGAAGTGCAACAGGCACAAGCAGCTTATGATGAAGCCAATGCAAACTTGGCGGCAGCGCAGGCTAAAATTGAGGAATTGCAACAACGCTTGGAAGCAAGTGATGCCCAATTGCTTGATGTGCGGTTAGCCCATCAAACCGCCGAAAATAACGTTGAGCATTTGCAACAGACAGTTGCAAATCAGCAACAGCAATTGCAAGATAATCAAGATGCTCAAAAACAGTTGCAGCAGCAATTGACTGATTTAAAAACAAATCAAGTTGACGTCAAAGCACGGTTAGCGACTGAATATGAAGCAAAACAGGCAGAACGGGATGACTTAGAAGCCAGTGGTGGAGCTTTAACTCAAGCAGTAGAAGCTTTGACGCAAAATATTGAACAAATTGAGCAAGCAGTCACAAATTATCAAGATCGGGCGCAACAGTTGCAACAGCATGTTAATCAAACTCAAATGAAAAAGGATCAATTGGCGAGTCAAATTGAGCAGACTCAGGTCCAATTATCTGAAGATTACCATGCAACCTATGAACCTCAAAAGGAAGCCAGTGAAGAGCAGGTACAAACTTTGAATGGTCGCTTGAAGTTATTGAAGCGTGGCTTGGATGAAATTGGGGCGGTGAACTTAAATGCAATTGCTGAATATGAAGAAGTTAAGCAACGTTATGACTTCTTGCAACAACAAAAGCAGGATTTGATTGATTCTCAAGATGATTTAACGGAAACGATGAGTGAAATGGACGAGGAAGTAAAAACGCGGTTTAAGACGACGTTTGATGCTGTAAATGCCCAATTTGAACAAATTTTTGTTAAAATGTTTGGAGGTGGACAAGCTAAACTATATCTTAGCCAACCAGACGATTTATTAGAGACTGGGATTGATATCAAAGCGCAACCACCTGGTAAAAAATTCCAGCAAATGAGTTTGTTATCAGGGGGAGAAAAGGCTTTAACAGCAATTAGTTTGTTGTTTGCAATTTTGGCTGTTCGTCCAGTACCGTTTGTTGTCCTTGACGAAACCGAAGCTGCACTAGATGAAGCGAATGTCGATCGTTTTGCGAATTATTTGCATGAGGCCAACCAACGGACACAATTTATTGTGATTACACATCGCCAAGGTACCATGGCAGCCTGTGATGTTTTGTATGGGGTAACGATGCAAGAACCAGGTGTTTCAACCATGGTTTCAGTCAATTTAAATGAAGCAGTTAATGAAAGAGGGTAAGCACAATGGGATTATTTGATTTTTTTAAACATAAGCCACAGGTTAAGGTGGAGGTTTTAGAACCGCACACTCTTACAGATGAAAAAGCTGCTCAAGTTGCTGCGAAATTAGCAGAAACAACGCCTGACTCAATGGCAGCAACGCCAAGCGACATTGATTTGGTTGAATCAGATGCAACGACCGTTGAAGTGGCACGTTCAACCGACCAAACAGTTGTTGAAGATAATTTGGAAACGCATGCAGATGATTTGGTAGCGGCCAAGCAAGCAGCACAAGCTTCTATGGGAATTTCAGAATCAGATGCAAGTATTTTTGCTTCAACATCAGTTTCTGAATCTCAGGCAGCCTCAGTTACAGCAGCTTCATTGTCAGTTTCTGAATCACAAGCTGCCTCAGAAGCCAAAGCGGCTGAATCGGCTTCCATATCTGAAATGCAGGCTACTTCTGAGTCGTTATCTGCTGATCTGGTCAGTGAAGCAGAAGCTGCTAATAAAGAAACAGACACAGCTGAAGCGGATAAAAAAGATTTGGATCAAGGGCTATCAAAGACACGTCATACTTGGTCAGAACGTTGGAATCAATTTATGTCAAATTTCCGTTCTGTCGATGAAGACTTTTTTGATGATTTAGAAGAAACTTTAATTGGAGCTGATGTTGGTGCGCAAACAGCCGTGACGCTCACTGACGAATTGCGTGATGAAGTTAAGCTAAAGAATGCGAAAAGTAAGGATCAAGTTTCAAAAATTATCATTGAAAAATTGATTGAATTGTATGAGCGCCAAGGCGTTGATGAAGATGCTTCAATGCACATTAATTCAGACGGATTGACGGTCATCTTGTTTGTTGGTGTGAACGGGGTTGGTAAGACCACCACTATCGGAAAAATGTCACAATACTATAAGCAAGCTGGTAAAAAGGTCGTTTTGGCCGCAGCAGATACTTTCCGAGCTGGTGCAACTGAACAACTTGTTGAATGGGGGCGTCGGAATGATATTCCGGTAGTTACTGGTGATGAAAAAGCTGATCCTGCCTCTGTCGTATATGATGGCGTAAAGACCGCACAAGCTGATGGTGCGGATATTCTGTTTGTTGATACAGCTGGTCGTCTACAAAACAATGTCAACTTAATGCAAGAATTGTCAAAGATGAAGCGCATTATTCAACGTGAAATTCCTGAAGCACCACAAGAAGTTTTGTTAGTCCTTGATGCAACAACTGGGCAAAACGCCTTGCAACAAGCACGATTGTTTAAGGATTCAACTGATGTGACAGGCATTGTTCTCACTAAATTGGATGGAACGGCTAAGGGTGGTATCATCTTACCAATTCGAAATGAATTGCACTTACCTGTGAAGTGGGTTGGTGTTGGGGAACAAGTATCTGACTTAAAGCCATTCGATGCCAATGAATTCGTCAAAGGTCTCTTTGGTCCTTTGTTAGAGGAGAAATAACATGGAGTTGGCAAAAACCACCCGTTTAAATGCGTTGTTTGGTTTTTATCAACCATTGCTAACGCCGAAACAAAATGACTATTTGGAATTGTATTATGCTGATGATTTATCGTTAGGAGAAGTAGCAGAAGAGTGCGATGTATCACGGCAGGCTGTTTATGATAATCTCAAACGGAGTACACAGTTGTTGGAAGATTATGAAAGTAAACTCCACTTGTATGCGGACTATCAAAAGAGACAAAAGATGGCAGCATCTTTACAGAAATATATTGATGATACTTATCCAGAAGATGAAACATTACAAACAATGATTGATCAATTAGTGACATTAGAAGAGGAGTAATAGATGGCTTTTGAAGGTTTAACAGAAAGATTGCAAGGTGCTATTAGTGGCTTACGCCGTAAGGGAAAAGTGACTGATGCCGATTTGCGTGACACGATGCGTGAAATTCGCATGGCTTTACTCGATGCCGACGTTAACTATTCTGTAGTTAAAGAATTTGTGCGGAACGTACGCGAAAAAGCTGCTGGGGCAAATGTTTTAGAAGGATTAAATCCAGCCCAACAAATTGTTTCAATCGTGAATGACGAACTGGTTGAAATGATGGGTGAGGAAGCTGCACCACTAAACAAGTCTCCTAAGATTCCAACCGTGATTATGATGGTTGGTTTACAGGGTGCTGGTAAAACGACAACCGCTGGTAAGTTAGCTAAGAAATTGAAGGATGAGCAAAACGCGCGTCCATTTATGATTGCCGCCGACGTTTATCGTCCTGCTGCGATTCAGCAGTTGCAAACGATTGGTGAACAAATTGATGTCCCTGTTTTTGAAATGGGGACTGATGCGGATCCACGTGAAATTGTCCGCCAGGGATTAGCTAAGGCTGATGAGATGAAGGCTGATTATGTCTTTATTGATGCGGCGGGTCGTTTACAAATTGACGAAGCATTGATGCAAGAATTAGCCGACATTAAAGAAATCGCACAACCTGACGAAATTATGTTAGTTGTCGATGCGATGACGGGACAAAACGCCACAGAAACAGCGGAAGGGTTTAACGACCGCTTAGGCATTACCGGTGTGACATTGACAAAGCTTGATGGTGATACACGTGGTGGAGCAGCGTTATCAATTCGTGCTGTAACGGGTAAGCCAATCAAGTTTGTTGGTCAAGGTGAAAAGATGGATGACTTAGATGTCTTCTATCCTGATCGAATGGCGAGTCGTATTTTGGGCATGGGTGATATGATGACCCTAATTGAGAAGGCCCAAAAGGATTATGACGAAAAGCAAGCCGAAGCCACCATGGAAAAGATGAAGTCAAGTACTTTTGACTTTAACGATTTCTTGGATCAAATGGAACAAGTGCAAAATATGGGACCAATGGAAGATTTGATTAAAATGATTCCGGGAATGGCAAGCAATCCAGCTTTGAAGAATGTACAAATTGATCCAAAGGATATGGAACACCTTAAGGCGATTGTTTACTCAATGACACCTGCTGAGCGTGAAAATCCAGATTTGCTAAATCCATCACGTCGACGTCGTATTGCTGCTGGTTCAGGTCGGCCAATTGTCGAAGTTAATCGCATGATTAAGCAATTTAATGAGATGAAAAAGATGATGGGTTCGGTCTTGAATGGTGACATGCAAGGGATGGAACAAATGATGGGTGCCATGGGCATGGGCGGTAATGGCGCCGGTGCCGGTGGTGGTTTGCAAGGTAAAATGGCCAATGTCGCGATGAAGCAAATGGCCCGTCGAGTGAAGAAAAATAAGAAAAAGCGGCGTAAATAATAAAAAATTAAATGTGTAAAGGAAAAACACTTTACACATGCTTGTGTAACTGGTATATTATTACCTGTAGAAAAATTACTGGAGGAATACAAACATGGCTACTAAGATTCGTATGAAGCGTATGGGTTCAAAGAAGCGCCCATTCTATCGTATTGTTGTTGCTGACTCACGTGCACCACGTGATGGTCGTTTTATCGAAACTGTTGGTCTTTACAACCCATTGGTTGAAGAAAACCAAGTACGTTTGGAAGAAGACACAATTTTGGACTGGTTGAACAAGGGTGCTCAACCATCAGATACTGTTAAGAACTTGTTGTCAGATGCTGGCATCATGCAAAAGTATCACGAAGCAAAGTACAGCAAGTAATTGCTGCTAATGAGGGCGACCAATTGCGGTTGCTCTTTTTTTATGTGAGCGTGTGCTATACTAAACACAAAAAACATCTCAGAAAGAGGCTAGCATGAGTTTATTTAAAGTCGGATCAATCGTAAACACACACGGCATTCGCGGTGAAGTGCGTGTGGTGCCTATCACTGATTTTCCAGAGGAGCGCTTTCAAGTTGGTGAACAACTGGTGATTGATGGTAAGCAACCTCTCACAGTTGAAATCGCGACAGCACGACCACACAAGCAATTCTATTTGCTTTCATTTAAAGATATGCAAGATATTAATCTCGTTGAACAATATAAGGGACGTGATTTAATGGTTGATGAAACACAAATTGAGGCATTGGCAGATGAAGATGCCTATTATTATCATGATATTATTGGATTGGAAGTAATTGACCAAGCCACAGGGGATCATTTAGGGAAAGTCAGTGAAATCTTGGAACTACCAGCCAATGATGTTTGGGTCGTAAAACGACCAAGTACGGAAGATTTGTTATTACCCAACATTAAACAGGTTGTTGAAAAAGTAGACTTAGAAAATGGACAGGTTTTTGTGAACCAATTAGAGGAAATTTAAGATGCGCATAGATGTTTTGAGCTTATTCCCAGATATGTTTGCGCCCATGCGTGAATCAATTATCGGCAAAACGATTGATAAAGGGCTGGTTGATTTCAATGTTGTGGATTTTAGAGACTATACGACCAATAAACATAACAAAGTTGACGATGAAATTTATGGTGGTGGGCAGGGCATGTTATTAATGCCCCAGCCAATTTTTGATGCAATGGATGCTGTCGAACAAGCGGCGGGAGATCGTGGTCGTGTGATTTTAATGGATCCAGCAGGTGAGACGTTCAATCAAGCTAAAGCTGAAGAACTGGCTAAAGAACCCCATTTAACATTTATTGCCGGTCATTACGAAGGGTATGATGAACGCATTCGTGAATTGGTGACTGATGAAATTTCGATTGGTGATTTTGTGTTAACTGGCGGTGAGTTAGGTGCGATGACCGTCATTGATGCGACGGTGCGTCTTTTAGATGATGCATTGGGGGATGAAAATTCAGCCGTTGATGATTCGTTTTCAACTGGTTTATTGGAATACCCTCAATATACACGCCCAGCTGATTTCAGAGGGCGCCAAGTACCTGATGTGCTAACTTCGGGTAACCATGCGAAAATTGCTGAATGGAAGCAAAAAGAAGCACTAAGGCGGACATATTTACGTCGACCTGATTTATTAGAAAATTATCCATTTGATAAGACATCACGCCGTTTGTTACGTGAAGTCGAAGCTGAAGAAAATGATGCAAATTCATAAAAACATTTGCAATCACAGGGCACCTATGATATATTACTCATTGGTGTTTTCACCAAAATAAAAGCCGATAATCCGCTGGCCAAGTGGCGAATGATTGTTGATGAGGAGATAAGATTATGCGTCAAAATGCATTGTTAGAAAAGATCACTGCTGATCAACTACGTACGGACATTCCTGAATTCCGTGCTGGTGATACTGTTCGTGTTTATGCACGAATTGTTGAAGGATCACGTGAACGTGTCCAATTGTTCGAAGGTGTTGTTGTTAAGCGTCGCGGAACTGGTATCCAAGCTACTTATACTGTTCGTAAGATTTCAAGTGGTGTTGGTGTGGAACGTACATTCCCACTTCACTCACCACGTGTTGATAAGATCGAAGTAGTCCGTCATGGTCGCGTTCGTCGTGCCAAGTTGTACTACTTGCGTGCATTGCAAGGTAAGGCTGCTCGTATTCCTGAAGCTCGCCGTAAGTAATGCTTGCATCGATAAAAAGGCTACCCCTTGGGTAGTCTTTTTTTGTGCCGTCAAACTTGAATTTACCGCGGATAGATGATAAATTTAAAAGATAATTACATAGAAAAATGAGGAAAAAAGATGCCATTTGTACATGTTGAATTAGTAGAAGGTCGGACGCCAGAACAATTGAAAGCGATGATGACCGAAATTACTGATGCAGTTGAAAAAAATACCGGGGCTCCTCGTTCAGCAATCAAAGTCATTGTTGATGAAATGCGTGCAGATCGTTTTATGGATGGTGGAACATTACGTTCTGAAAAATAAAAACAAGACGAGCATGACCAATTTGGCATGCTTTTAATTTTGAGGTATGAGGAAGGCAGCTATGGCTGAACAATATATTTTATCAATTGACCAAGGTACAACGAGTACACGGGCTATTTTATTTAATCATGATGGTGTAGCCATTGCACAAGAACAACGAGAATTACCCCAAATTTTCCGTGAGCCCGGCTGGGTTGAACATGATGCTAACATTATCTGGGATGATACGCGCCAACTATTAAATGAAGTGGTGTTAAAAGCAAATATTGAGCCCTATAAAGTTGGTGGGATTGGGATTACCAACCAGCGTGAAACAACGGTACTTTGGGACCGCTTAACAGCAGAGCCCATTGCGCCAGCCATTGTGTGGCAATCAAAACAAAGTGATGAGATTGCTGAGCAATTAAAAGCCGAACATGAACAATTAATCTATGACAAAACTGGCTTGTGGGTTGATGCTTATTTTTCAGCCACTAAGATTATGTGGTTATTGCAGCACACACCAGGAGCGATGGAAAAAGCCGAACGCGGTGATATTTTATTTGGTACGATTGATTCATGGTTGCTTTATAAAATGACTGATGGGGCCGTGCATGCGACTGATTATACTAATGCATCGCGTACGATGTTGTTTAACATCCACACTTTGGAGTGGGACGACGAATTACTTGAGTTATTTGGTATTCCTAAAGCAATGCTACCAAAGGTAGAGGATTCAGCGCATGTATTTGGACATACCGCTAACTATGTATTTTTTGGTTTACATGTACCGATTTCTGGAATTGCCGGTGACCAACAAGCAGCTTTAGTTGGGCATCGTGCCTTCAACCAAGGGTCTGTTAAAAATACATACGGAACCGGCTCATTTATTGTGATGAACACGGGTAAACAAATTGCTCGGTCAAATAATGGTTTGCTATCAACCATTGCTTACAGTTTGAATGGGGAAGTGACTTATGCGCTTGAAGGATCTGTTTTCATTGCTGGGGCGGCTATTCAATGGTTGCGGGATGGGCTAGAATTGATTAAGGATGCTAGTGAAACATCCGAACTTGCAACCTTATCGCGTGTGCAGCATCCTGATTTCATTTATATGGTTCCGGCTTTCACTGGTTTAGGGGCACCATATTGGGACCAACAAACGCGTGGGGCAATTTTCGGGATTACGAGAGCAACTAATAAAGCTGATATTGTTCGCGCTACTTTGGAATCTTTGGCTTATCAAACCCGTGATGTATTAATGGCTATGGAAAATGATATTGCCTTAGAAATGGATGTATTAGTGGTTGACGGAGGTGTGTCAGTTAATGATTACTTGCAACAATTCCAAGCTGATTTATTACAACTGCCAGTACGTCGGCCTGATCAATTAGAAACAACAGCCTTAGGTGCAGCTTTCTTAGCTGGTTTAGGGATTGGTTTTTGGTCAGATTTGGATGACTTACCAGAGTTACCATCAAACCACATTAAGATGCCTGATACGGCTTTAGCTGGTGAAATGGAACAAACGTATGGCCGCTGGAAGAAGGCTGTGCGTGCAGCGCAAAGTTTTCCACTACAGGATGATTTTTCGTAATATTAAGTTTATGTTACAAACATTAGAAAATTAAGTTAAACTGAGCATTTTAGTCTAAGCGCCTGTTACAGGTAAGGCTAAAATGCTTTTTTCTTGTTTATAACTATAAATGATGAGCCTGATACAGATATGGGTGGATAAATAAGCTTTAAAAGAGGTCGGTTAAACTTAATGGCCCCTTAAATTCGCCCTCCATAAGGTGTTATTTTGCGGTATCATGAGTGTATTAAATTAAGTTTAAGAGGGAAATCGGATATGGGAAAGAAGCGAAATACAATCGTTGTGAGTGGTATGATTGGCGCGCTTGGTGTGATGGGGGCTACGCAAGTTCCTGAAGTTAAAGCGGCTATGCAACACTTTGAGCAAGCGGAAAAGTCAACGAGCCAACAGGTTGTGCAAACCGACCCGGTTCATCAAAGCTTACAGAAGTTGATGGGGCAAGATCAACCTGAGAAGCAATCGGCAGCTAAGAAAGCTGAACCAAAACGAACGAAGAGCGATTTGAAGCAAGTGTCAGCTAAAAAGTCTGACGCAGTTAAGCAAGCACAGCAAGCGGCGACGGTTGCTAGTTCACAAGCTGTCCAAACCGAGACAGCTAAGTCACAATCGGCTGAAGCAAAATCTCAAGCAGCGGTTAGCCAGACCATGGTGGCACAGGCAACTGATACACAAGCGATTACAGAGGCAGCAACTTCACAAGAACCAGCTATTGATCAAACTGTTGTAACAAGTGAAAGTGCAACCTCTCAAGTAACATCGGCGGTAGATAGTAATGTTAATCAAACGGTTAGTGAATCTGCTAGTGCCGCAATTATTCCATCAGAGTCTGCTGCAATTTCAGAGTCTGCTGTAAGTAGTTTGGCTCCAGCCGCATCAGAACAAACCGTCACTTCTGATGCTACCAGCCAAGCAGTGAGTCCCGATTCAACAACCGGTGCGGTAGAGCAAAGTGCGGTGGCAACTGATACACAACAACAAGGCAATGCGATGACTGATGCGGCAACTGAAGTAGTGAATAATGGAACGGCAACGACTTCTGGACAATTAGTTGCACAGTCATATCAAGCCGCTACGGGTCGGACAATCCCAGCCAATACAACAGAACAAGAAGCTTATTTTGCCACCACGGATGTTAATGGACAACCAGTGGACGCAGTTGCCCAACCAGGTGATGTTTTGTTCTGGGGTGATCATGGAACAGCATATCAATCAGGAGTTTATTTTGGAGATAATCAAGTGGCAACAGTTGCTGATCAAACTGCAACAGCTGCGGTTCAACCAATTCAACAAAGTCCTGATTTTGTGGGAACATATCAATAAAGATAAAATAAAAAGCTTTGGATTTGTAAATCCAAGGCTTTTTTTATTTATTGCATTTCAGCATCAAGTTGTGCAAGACGTGCATCAATTTGGTCTAAAATGATTTTTTGATTTTCTGGTTCTTCAAGATTATAGGTTTGCAAATCAACCATCATTTTTGGTGAAGCATCATAATCCTTGTACCATTGCTGATAGGCCTGCCACATTTTGTAATAGTAATCACGTAACTCATCATTGTCATCAAATTGCTCATAATCGCGACCCCGTTTTTTAATCCGATACAAAATCGTGTCAAAATCAGCGTTAGCAAAGACCATTAAATCGGGGCGACTTTTGCGCATTGATTGAAGTTCAGACATCATGTTGTCTAATAATTGCATGTAGACATCTAATTCGGCATCCGAAATGTTACCTTCACGATGATTTTCTTGTGTAAACAGCGCATCTTCATATATTGAGCGATCTAAGACGTTGTTGTCGTCAGCTAAGGCTTTTTTAATCATGGCGAAGCGCTTATTCAAAAAGTAAATTTGTAAGAGAAAACCATATTGCTTAGGATTGTCATAATAGAGTGGGAGGACTGGATTGTCACCAACTGGTTCAAAAAAGGCCTCTGTCCCTAAATGCTTTGCAATTAAATCTGTTAATGTTGTTTTACCAACGCCAATCATTCCCGCTGTGATTATCACCATGATTGTCCTTCTTCCTTTAGGATTTCGTTAGTTATTCACTAACATGCCGTTAACTATCTTAGCTAAATTAATGTGTTAATTCAATTCTTGACTTATGTAAAATTTTATCCATTAAAAAAAGTCACAACTAGTTGTGACTTTTATATTAAGCTTGATTTTGCTTAGCAAGCTCATCACGAATGGCTTGTAAGACATCTAGTTCGCTTTCTTCAGGTGCTTCTTCATCTGCATCAGATTGATCTAAGTGGGTTAATTGACGTGCTTTGTTCATGGCCTTAATCATTAAAAAGACAATGAATGCCGTCAAAACGAAGGTAATTGTCGTTCCAATAAAGTTACCAATTTGTAATTTAGCTGAGCCAACTTCAATTACCCAATCACTAAATGAGACTGATCCAGTGAAAATACCGATGATGGGCATGAAAATATCATCAACCAAGGCTTTCATAAGTGCTTGTAAAGCACCACCCATAATAAAGGCTACCGCCATATCGACGATATTACCATCTGAAATGAAATCACGGAATTCTTTAAAAAATGCTTTCATGATAATACTCCTTAAAAATATCTGAGATTACTTTATCATAAGCAATCGCTGCCATTGAAAAAATTGCCTTTTTTAGCTTATAATTTAACGTTCTGTTAAAATATTTATAGTAAAATAAACTATTAGTAGTTTAGATTCAGAGAAATTACTGGAAATCGAGGAACAAGCATGCGCGGATTAATTTATGCGTTATTTTGTACTGTGACATTGTTGAGTTTTGTGGGTTTATCAATGCTCAGTAAAATTTATAATTGGCCCGTTTGGGTGTCAATCATTGTGTTCATTGTTGCGGTCATCTTATTTACGTATTTAATGTCACAATTGGTGGTTCGTTTACAACTAGCAAAGCAAAAAAAGGAGCAAACTAACCATGCAGACGAAACTCAAAACGATTGATTATGCTTTTCAAGGCTTTTTTTGGCTCATAATTGGAGTAGTTTTAGACTTTGCTATTCAAGTTTTTGGTGTTAGTGCCAGTCGGGGATTAGCTTTAGCATTTCATTTTCCACAAAATGGGTGGGTTGCAACTTTATGTATGGTTATCGTTGTGCTGATTTTTATGACCATTGCCGTAGCCGTCTTACTCTATGCAATCCGACGTGTGAATCCTAAAGTTGGCTTACACCGGCCTCAAGTAAGTAAGATCATGTGGATTTTTTACGGATATGCGCTAATTATCCTAGGGACGATGGCTTTAACGTTAGTGCGTTTAGGCTTAACTGGGCAAGTACCACAAGCTAAGAATCAACAGATGATTGAACAATTGGCCCATCAAGGTACTTTTGGACTGACTTTTACGATCATCTTGGCTGTTGTGGTCGCCCCTGTGGTTGAAGAACTTATTTTCCGTGGCGTAGTGTTGAATTATTTCTTTAAGAATAGTGCATGGTGGTTAAACGTCTTTATTTCAGCTGGGTTATTTGGCTATTTTCATGTTTATTCAGCGTTTAATATCTTTGACTTTTTGCAATATAGTTTATTGGGCTTGATTCTGGCATATGTCTATAAACACACGCATCAAATCCAATATGCGATGGGGTTACATTTTTTGAATAATGCCATTTCAATTGGTTTGATGGTAATAACCATCATGAGTTGATGATAAAAGATTGGGCTTTTGGTAAAAATAGCCTATAATAGCCGTAAACGATGCCATACAAAGGAGCGAGATATGTCAACATTTTTACATACGACTTTTGGAAGTCAAAAAGTATTACAACAAATTCGAGCAGAGCATCCTGACCAAGTGATTATGATGGTTTCTGACGATCAAGATCAAAGCAATTTTCAATTACTTGAACAGACACATGACGAGCAAGCACCATTTTCAAGTCCAGTTAGTTACCAAGTTTTAGATCAACAGAAACAAACGGATGAAATCCGCGGCTGGGTGCACTTTGCATTTTTCACTTTGCCTGAATCTGAACGTGGTACATTTGTTAAACAGTGGAGTCAATATCAAGATGATGCCTTCGTTGGGACACCTGGATTAGTGAATAGTGAATTATTACAACGTACCGACGATTGGAATCAACTTGCTATCCTAACTACTTGGACGATGCGCGAATACTATACAATTTGGCAAGCAGATAACCAAAGTCCACTTCAACGTTATGAAGATTACGGAAACCGTTATGGCAATCGAAATAGTAGTTATTCACCGGTTGCACTAACAAAACAACTTTAAAAAAGTAAGTTAACAGTCTTTATTTTTTAGCAGAGTTTGCTATAATATGCTGTTATAAATTAATTAAGAAGGGAGCCCAATTTAACATGGAATTTGAACGTATAAATGATGATACGATTCGCGTGCTCATCACAAAGCGTGATTTAGATGATCGCGGGGTTTCAATCACCGATTTGATGGGCAACCAGGAAGAGACTGAACAATTCTTTTATGGCATTTTAGAAGAAGCCAATGTAGATTATGACTTTTTGAAAAATAGTGATGGTGCGGTATCGTTCCAGGTCATCCCAAGTCGGAATGGGTTAGAAGTTTTCATCTCAAATCATATGCCAGATCCAGATACGATGGATGCTTTGGTAAAATCAGTTACGTCTGAAGGAACTGATGGACAAGATGTTGTTGAAGGTGATAATGATGATGCCATGACGAAGGAATTACTCAACAAACTATTAGCAACGGATGCAACAGAGGAAGATTCAGAACCAGCCAATCGCGTATCTGATCGATTAACGCGTTTGAGTGATCAAGAAGTTAATCCTGATCATGAAGATATGCCCGAGTATGTGTTCTTAAAGTTGAAAAATTTTGAAGATGTGTTGGCATTAGCACAGGTGGTGAGCCAAGGTATTCAAGATTCAGTTTTGTACAAACAAGCGGATGCCTATTATTTGAAGCTGATTTTTCAAGATGATTTGAGTCGAGCTGATCGACAAAATATTTTGAGTGTGGCTTTGGAATACGGTAAGCTAAGTCCAATTGACGCAGATGTTTTAGCTGAACACGGGCAAGTCATTTTTGAACAATCCGCACTGGCACAACTTAATCAATATTTTAACTAAGCAAGATGGCTTTCATAAATGAAAGCCATCTTTTTTCGTCTTTAAAGAGGTAGCACTGTAGAGCCGACTTAATGAAAGAATTTCTATTTTGTGAGAGAGGGTTTACGTGGAAACGATAGAACATCGGGATGGTAAACGGGCAGTGTTTGAATTTTTCAAACACTATTTTGAACATGTCGAATTAGAAATTTATGTAACAGATTTACAGCAACGACCAGATATTCTCATTTTTTTACCTAATCAACAGTTGATTGCAGTTGAACTACAATGTGCTAAATTGAATTTTGAAACTTTAAAGACGCGTTGCATCGGGTATCAAAAAGCCCAGATTAAGTGCATGTGGCTTCTAAGACGAAATTATTTGAAAGAGATTCCGTACGCTTTCTTACAATTTGATGGCGTAAGCCTATTTGTATGGTATTGGCAAAGCAATCATCCAGTTAAAATGTTTTTTGATGGTGTGCACCCACTTGTGCGGTCACAACAAAGGTTATGGAATTCGGCTCGATTACGGTATCTGATTCAAAGAGGCATCATTAAACGACAAGCACCATACTATGATTTACAGTGCCAAATTTATCAGCAGGAAGGAAACTTACGTCAGTTACCGGATTGTTGTGTGCCACAGGTTTATTACCCGATTGGACCTAAGCAACCATATTGGTATGTATTATATGTCCTCTATTTAAGATTGAAACGAGGGCCTCAATCAAATCAACTTTTGTACCAAGCTTTATATGTGTTACCATGGCATCAATCAGTATATTTTAGTCACAATCAGTGGTGTCAGTTGGTCCTGACGGCCATTTTAGAATGCTGGCAAATGCAAGGTGTGATTAGGCAACAGGCGAGTAAATGGGCTTTAGTCAGCAATAATTGATGTAAAAGCATTCAGCTTCGCCAGTTGACATTAATAGAAAAAGAGGTAACAGTTATGGCAAAGGAATTACCAAAACGAGATGAGGTACCAACCTCGCAAACATGGGATTTATCTACAATTTATCCAACCGATGCTGCTTGGCAGGAAGCTTTTGACGACGTTTCTGAGCGCGTGCAAATGGCCGATTATTTTGCAAAACATGTGCTAGATTCAGGGGATAGCTTGTTACAAGCCTTGCAATATGGCTTGGGCTTGATGCGTGATTTGGAAACAGTTTATGTCTATGCGTCAATGAAAAATGATCAGGATACTGCCAATAATCGCTATCAAGGGATGTTCGATCAAGCCCAAAGCTTGGCAGCACAAGTTGCCAGTGCGATTACATTCTTTGATCCGGCTGTCTTGAGTTTATCAGATGAACAACTAGCCGAATTTAAAAAGCAGACACCTGAGTTACATGACTATGATCACTACTTAGATGAAATTCTAACTAAAAAAGGCCATGTTTTACCTGCAGAACAAGAGGCCCTTTTGGCTGCAGCCGGGGATGTTTTTGGTGCCTCAGAAAAAACCTTTAGTGTTCTTGATAATGCAGATATTAAGTTTGGAACGGTAAAAAATGAAGCGGGGGAAACTGAGCAACTCTCTAATGGCGTTTACGCCCGTTTGTTAGAATCAACTGATCCAACGGTTCGCAGGAACACTTTTCAGACTTTTTATAAGGCATATATTGATTTAGAAAATACTTTTGCTTCAACTTTGTCGAGTCACGTTAAAGGGCATAATTATATGGCCAAAGCCCACCATTATGATAGTGCCCGTCAAGCAGCGTTAGCGCAAAATCATGTTCCAGAGTCAGTGTATGATACGTTGGTAACAGAAGTGAATCGGGCTTTACCACTTTTGCAACGATATGTGGCACTACGGAAGCAACTCTTGGGGTTAGATGAATTACATTCATATGATCTGTATACGCCAATTTTGGGTGAGCCTGATTACGCAATCGATTTTGAATCAGCCAAGGCTGAAGCCTTAGAGGCATTAGCCCCATTGGGTAATGATTACTTAGATATTGTGAACAAAGCTTTCGATTCACGCTGGATTGATGTGGTCGAAAATCAAGGTAAGCGTTCAGGAGCGTACTCAGGGGGTGCTTATGACACGAATCCGTTCATGCTACTTAATTGGGTAGACAACTTAAATAATTTATACACGTTAGTACATGAAATGGGACATAGCGTGCATAGTTATTTGACTCGTCAAAATCAACCTTATCAATATGGAGATTATCCAATTTTCTTAGCGGAAATTGCTTCAACGACGAATGAGAATTTATTAACAGATTATCTATTAAAGCAAGTTGAAGACCCTGCTTTGCGCGCTTATATTTTAAATCAATATCTTGATGGCGTGAAAGGGACTGTCTTTAGACAAACTCAGTTTGCTGAGTTTGAACAATGGATGCACCAGCAAGATGCAAATGGGGTACCTTTAACAGCCGACGTATTGAATACTAAGTATGGTGAATTAAATCGTCACTATTATGGTGATGCTTTGACTTTTGATCCCGAAATTGCGCACGAATGGGAGCGTATTCCACATTTCTATTACAATTTCTATGTTTTCCAATATAGTACTGGCTTTGCGGCAGCAACGGCTTTGGCTGATCAAATCATTACAGAAGGTGCACCAGCGGTTGCGCGTTATAAGCAATATCTAAAAGCGGGTTCATCTGATTATCCAATTGAAGTGATGCAGGCGGCTGGTGTTGATATGACGCAACCTGATTACTTGAAGGAGACATTTGCAACGTTTGAAAAGCGTTTAAACGAGTTTGAAAAATTGGTCACTGATTTAGCAAATCAATAAAAATATGTTTCACCTTTGAATTTCATATTGAATTATCATAAAGATGGTTCCTTTGATTGAAAGTAAGCGGTTAAACAGGTACAATGAAAACATATTAAGTAGTTTATGTGGAGGTTCATATGACATTAGGTGGTTTAGCTTGGTTAATCGTGGCCATTGCCATTTTATTATTGCTTGGATCAATTAGTTTTTTGGTCTTTCGGATTACACGTCCGTTAAAGAATGTCCTAGTAGATGCGGATATTATCGCTCGTGAAGCTGATGAATTAATGGTAAATGCCAATTCATTACTTGATGATGTGAATAATAAGGTTGGAAAGTTAGACCCGGCGGTGCAAGCTGTTGCTGATTTGGGGGTTTCTGTTTCTGACTTGAATGCAGCTACTAAGAATTTGACGCAAAAAGCAAATGCAAAGGGTGGTGCCAAGGGTGCTAAAGCAGGCGCTAAAGCTTTTTCAACGGTAAACAATTTCAGAAAAAACCGTAAAGACAAAAAGGCTGCAAGCACAACAACAACGGCGCAAAGCCAAACAACAAATAATACTGAGGTATAATTATGAGTCATAATGTATTTAAGAGTTTATTAGCTGGTGGTGCGATTGCGGCAACTGGTTATGTGGTCTATAAGCGTTTGGATCAAAAGCAACAAGCTGAAATTCAAAACGAAGTTGGTAAGCTTGGTGATGAGATTAAGTTACGCGCTGTAGATGCACAATACGCAGTCAATGATTTAATTGCTAAGGCTGGTCTAGAAGACCAAGCGGCAATGTTGAAAGATAAAGCAAGTTCTGCAGCACAAAAAGTGCAAGCTCGTTCAAGTGAAATGTGGGACAAGGCGCAAGATTCAGCTGAATCAGCGCGCCAAAACGCACAAGCCAAAAAAGAGGACGCTGAAGATACCATTGTTGTGAACCTCGACAATTTGGATGAAATTGAAGCAGAAGCAAAGGCAGCAGCACAAAATACTGCTAATGCAGCTGCTGATGTTGCTGAAGCAACTGGCGACAAGGTTAAGGCTAAAGTAGATCAATTACCTGATGAAGCTGGTTTAGCTGAATCTGGTAAGGAAGCTCTATCTAGCGCTAAGCAACAGGGATTAGCTGCGGCAGATAAGGCTGGGTTAGCTGATTTAAAGAAATAATTTTAAAATTAATAAAAGCTCGTTCATCGTTATGGTGGCGGGCTTTTTTGCTTACTAAAAATGTGTGATTTAAATTTTTTGTTTGACAATCGGACTAAAAATTTATAACATTTGATTATCGAATGTTTCGAGGTTCGAAATAAAATAGAAGGAGTTAGATAATGGTTGCATTGAATACGACTGAAGTCATGGATATCATTCCAAATCGTTATCCGATTTTATATATTGATTATGTTGATGAGATTGTCCCTGATGAGTCACTAATTGCGACAAAGAATGTGACGATTAATGAGCCTTATTTCCAAGGCCATTTTCCACATAACCCAGTGATGCCTGGTGTGTTTATTATTGAAACGATGGCCCAAGCGGCTTCAATTTTGATTCTATCATCACCACAATTCAAAAATAAGACAGCTTATATGACTGGGGTCGACAAAGCTAAGTTTAAGCGCATGATTAAGCCTGGTGATGTGATGAAGGTCCATGTGCAATTTGATAAAATGCGTGAGCGGATGGGTACTGTTAAGGTAGCAACTTACGTTGATGATCAACTTGCAACAAGTGCAGAATTGATGTTTGTTGTTTCAGATGTTGAACAAACAAAATAAAAGATGGAGAAATAGAAATGGTTGCTAGTGATGATGCTTTTGAAGAAATAAATGATGCCCTTGTTGATGTGTTCAATAATGTTGGGTGGATTGAAGAAGCATCTTTACACGAATCAATCTTTAAAGACATTTCTTTAAAGGAGATGCATATCATTGCGGCAATTTCGATGTATCAGGAGTCAACTGCTTCAGAAGTTGCTAAAATTGTGCATTTAACTCCAAGTTCAATGACGACAGCTATTGATAAGTTGGTCAAGAAAGGCTATGTGGAGCGCCGTCGTTCTGAATCGGATCGGCGGATGGTTCGCTTGGGTTTGACCCATCGTGGCCGCGTGGTGTATCGCGCTCACCAAGCCTTCCATCGTCATTTAACGCATTATTTGGTTGATTCTTTAAATGCATCAGATATGCAAGTTGTTGAAGATGCGGTGTTGCACCTCCAAGAATATTTGAATAATCTAAATCATTCTATTAAATAAAAGTGATTATGGAAAAATTTTCAATTATGGCAACTGCTGCGGCTGTTCCTGATAAAGTTGTAACGAATGATGATTTGGCAGAAATCATGGATACCTCTGATGAATGGATTAGTAGTCGGACCGGTATACGGCAACGCCATATCACCACGGAGCAAAGTACAACTGATTTAGCAACTGCTGTAGCTGAACAATTGCTACAAAAAGCAGCAATTGAACCCGCGAAAATTGACTTCATTATTGTGGCGACGATGTCACCAGATAATTTGGCGCCAACTGTTGCGGCACAAGTGCAAAGTCGGATTCAAGCGGACCATGCCTTTGCCTTTGATATTAATGTTGCCTGCACTGGATTTGTCAGTGCCCTCAGTTTGGCCAGCAAGTTATTAAGTAGTCATTACCAGCATGGCATCGTGATTGGTGCTGAAACGCTTAGTCGTTTGGTTGACTGGGAGGAGCGCTCAACGGCGGTTCTATTTGGTGATGGCGCAGGTGGCGTCCTCATGTCTGAGTCGGATGAACAAATTGGTTTATTGAGCGAATCTCTCCATTCTTATGGTGAACAGGGGAGTGCGCTGACCGCTGGTCAAATTAGTGCGCAAACACGTTGGAATCCAGCTGGCGAACAAACTGATTTACCATTTAAAATGGATGGACGGGCGGTTTATCAATTTGCGACTCGGCGCGTACCACAAGTTATTAATGAAGCAATTGACGCTGCAGGTGTTAGCTTAGATGATGTTGATTACTTTGTGTTACACCAAGCCAATGCGCGGATTGTAAAAAGTATTGCAAACCATCTTGATCAACCCATTACAAAATTCCCGATGGATGTAGCTAGCTATGGAAATACCAGTGCTGCTAGCATTCCAATTTTATTAGCTGAACTGGTTGAACAGGGTCAGTTACATGCCGGCCAAAAAATTATGTTGGCTGGGTTTGGTGCTGGTCTTTCGACTGGTGCCACTTTAATTCAAATATAGGTTATAATAGTATTGTGTATTTAATGCATAATAAATTACAGGAAGATTAGCCAAAGCTAATCACAGATATAAAGGAGAATAGAAACATGACTAACGAAGAGATTTTTAACAAGGTACAAGCAATTTTGATGGATCAATTTGATCTTGAAAGCGATGATGTAAAGCCAGCAACAAACTTTGAAGATGATATCGATGCTGATTCATTGGACTTGTTTGAAGTTTTGAACCGAGTTGAAGACGAATTTGGAATTGAACTAGAAGTTGCAGAAGACATTAAGACTGTTCAAGACCTTGTTAACAAGATTAGCGAACAACTAGCTGCAAAGAATTAATCTAGTATTAGTGAGGAGGTCACATGAACGTACAGTTAAATAACCCTATTTTTGAAAAATTAGGGATGACCTATCCAATCATTCAAGGTGGTATGGCTTGGGCTGGAACGGGTCATTTGGCTGGTTCCGTTTCAGAAGCAGGTGGTCTTGGAATTATTGGAACCGGTTATTGGCATGCTGATCAAGTGCGCGCAGAAATTAAGCGGGCACGTGAAGTAACAGATCGCCCTTTTGGGGTGAATGTTATGTTAATGTCACGACACATTCGTGAAGTCTTCGATGTCATCATTGAAGAAGGTGTCAAAGTGGTTGCAACCGGGGCTGGTGATCCCTCGCCATATTTGGATGAACTTCATGAGCATGGTATTACCGTTATGCCAGTAGTACCATCAGTGGGATTGGCCCAAATGATGGAGAAGAAGGGTGTTGACGCTGTGATTGCTGAAGGATCAGAGTCAGGGGGCCACATTGGTTCTTTGGCAACGATGACTTTGGTACCACAAGTTGTTGATGCTGTTAATATTCCAGTTATTGCGGCTGGAGGAATTGCAGATGGCCGTGGTGCGGCCGCGGCAGTGATGCTTGGTGCCAGTGGTATCCAAATGGGAACACGTTTCCTAGCATCTGAAGAATCAGAAATTCACCAAAACTTTAAAGATGCTGTGCTTAAAGCACGGGATATCGATACAGTTGTCACAGGTGAATTGATGGGAAATCGTGCCCGTGTTTTGAAGACTAAGATGGCTAAAAAGTACATCAAGAATGAACGCGTGGAAGTTACTAAGCCAAAGCCAGATGCTGCAGCCGTTGAAAAGCTAGAAAATGGCTCACTTCGTCGTGCTGTTGTTGATGGTGATAAGGAAAATGGTGCCTTCATGGCCGGCCAAATTGCTGGGATGGTGAATGATATTGAGCCTGTTTCAGAAATTTTGGAAAACACATGGTCTCAAGCATCTGAACTATTGAATAAAACTTGGAGGACCAAGTAATGCGAATCGGCTTACTATTGAGTGGGCAAGGTGCGCAAAAAGCGGGAATGGGACGTGATTTGTATGATAATAATGCTAATTATCGTGCAACGGTTGATCGTGCCAGTGAGTTAATGGGTTGTGATTTTCAAAAAGAGATTTTAGAAGATGATGCTAAATTAGCTCAAACCCAATATGCGCAGGTAGCCATTTACACCATGTCGATGGGAATTTATGCGGCTTTAGATGATGCAGTTAAGGCACAAGTTGTTGGGGCAGTCGGCCTAAGTTTAGGTGAGTATACGGCTTTAACAATTGCCGGAGCGCTTACGTTTGATCAAGGTTTTAACATCTTGAAAGATCGGGGACGCTTTATGCAAGAAGCTAGTGACGAAGTTGAAAGTAAAATGATTGTTATCTTAGATGATGATCAAGCTAAGATTTTGGAACAAATTGAGGCGGCGAAGTTAGCGGGTGCAACTTTGTACCCCGCTAATTTCAATACGCCTAAACAATTGGTGATCGCTGGTTTGGGAACTGATGTTGATGAGTTTGCCCAACAATTACAAGACCAAGGTATCCGGGTGGTGCCTTTGGCGGTTAGTGGGGCTTTCCACACACCATTCATGCAAAATGCTGCTGAAAAGTTACAAGCGCGTTTGGCCCAAGAAAGTGTTCAGCCACTCAAGGTGCCTGTTTATTCAAATACGACGAGTGCCGCATTTGAGGACGTTTTGGCGACCTTGAATGAACAGATTGTTAAGCCAACCCATTTTGCAGGTGCTCTCGCCTCGATGAATGAAGCGGGCTTAGATGCAACCATCGAATTAGGGCCTGATAAGACCCTAACAAAATTTGCAAAGGCGATCGTTCCTGGTGAGGTAAAGCGTTACGCAGTCAGTGATCTTGAATCATTGGAAAAAGTGAACGCAGAACTATCGAATAATGAGGAGTAATGATGGATTTAACAGATAAGATTGTTTTAGTAACTGGTTCAACTCGTGGTATTGGTTTGGCAATTGCTAAGCGCTTTAGTGCTCAAGGGGCTAAGGTGATTTTGCATGGCCGTTCAGAACCAAGTCAAGACGTCATGGATCAATTCCCAGCGGATACGAAAGTATTGTTAGGTGACATTGCTGATGCAGAAACAATTCAAGCAAACATTGCTGATTTAATTGAAGAAGTTGGTCAAATTGATGTTTTGGTTAATAATGCCGGAATTGTCAAAGATACATTGTCAATTCGGATGTCAGCAGATGATTTTGCTAAGGTTGTTAATACAAATCTAACGGGAACATTTAATGTAACCCAGCCAATCTTTAAGCATATGCTTAAGAAGCGGACGGGTGTGATTATTAATATGTCATCAGTCGTTGGTTTGCACGGTAATGTGGGGCAAGCTAACTATTCTGCTTCTAAGGCGGGCTTGATTGGTTTGACCAAGACTCTCGCTAAAGAAGGGGCTAAGCGTGGTGTGCGTGTGAATGCGATTGCGCCAGGGATGATTGCTTCTGATATGACGCTTTCATTGAGTGAAAAAGTTCAAGAATCAATTTTAGCTGCTATTCCATTGAATCGCTTAGGTGATGTGGATGAGATTGCGCAAACAGCACAATTCTTAGTAGAAAATAACTATATTACAGGTGAGACGATTACGGTCGATGGTGGCCTTGCACTGTAATTTTTAATAATCGAGGTATAGAAATGACAAGAGTTGTAATCACTGGTTTAGGTGCAGTGACACCACTTGGTAATTCAGCAGAGACGTATTTAGATAATTTAATGGCTGGTCAAGTTGGTATCAGTGAAATCACAAAGTTTGATGCAAGTGATACTGGTATTTCAGTAGCAGGTCAAGTCAAGGATTTTGATCCTGCTGAACGTGTTGGTAAGCGTGAAGCGCGTAAAATGGACCTATTTTCACAATATGGTGTTCATGCTACGGGTGAAGCATTGGAGCAAGCAGGTATCAATGAAGAGAATACAAAGCCCGAACAAATGGGGGCAATCCTTGGAAATGGTATCGGTGGTTTGATTACGATCCAAGAACAAGTCATTAAGATGCATGAAAAGGGTCCTAAGCGGGTTAGCCCAATGTTCGTGCCAATGGCTATTCCAAATATGCTATCAGGAAATATCTCAATGCGTTATAACGCGCAAAATATCAACTATGTCCTTTCAACGGCATGTGCTTCAGCTACCAATGCGATTGGTGAAGCGTATACACGGATTAAGAATGGCTTAGCTGATGTGATGATTACTGGTGGTTCTGAAGCCACGGTTGAAAAGATGGGAATCTCAGGATTCGCCGCTTTGACAGCTTTGTCAACAAATGAAGACCCTATGCATGCTTCAATGCCTTTTGATGAAGACCGTAATGGTTTCGTTATGGGTGAAGGTTCAGGAATCTTGATTCTTGAATCACTAGAGCATGCACAAGCGCGTGGCGCTAATATCTTAGCTGAAGTTGTTGGGTATGGTGCAAATTCAGATGCTTATCATTTGACAGCCCCAACCCCTGACGGTTCAGGACCTGCTGGATCAATGAAGTTGGCTTTGGAGGATGCTCAAATCCAACCAGCTGAGATTGATTATTTGAATGCCCATGGAACTGCAACACCAGCAAATGATTCGGCCGAAGCAAATGCAATTACGGCAGTCTTTGGTGAAAAGGGTGTTGATGTCTCTTCTACTAAGGGTATGACTGGTCATTTGCTAGGTGCTGCTGGAGCGGTTGAAGCCTTAGCAGCAGTTGGTTCAATTTTGCGTGATGAAATGCCTGCTAATATTGGATTGACAAAGCAAGGTGAAGATACTGCCAGCGTTAAGCTAGTTAAGCCTGGTGAGGATCAAAAGAAGTCAGTTAAGTATGCGATGTCAGCAAATTATGGCTTTGGTGGCCATAATGCGGCCGTTGTCTTTAAAGAGTGGAGTGAATAGTTGTGGAATTAACATTAGATGAAATTAAAGATTTAATTCAAACAATTGATGCCAGTTCATTGCGTGAATTTGCAGTGAATGAAGGCGACTATAGCTTACATTTGAGTAAAAATGACGCGCCACAGCCAGTGGCTGCACCAGTTGCACCAATTCAAACGGATGCAACAGCTCAAAATGTTGCAGTACCTGCGACTGAAGGTGAGTCAACTGAACCAACCGGAACTTATGTGAAGGCTGCCTTAGTTGGAACCGTGTACTTACGACCAAATCCTGATGCAGAACCATTTGTTAAAGTTGGTGATCATGTCAACGTAGGGGATCAAGTTGCTTTGATTGAAGCGATGAAGTTAATGACACCAGTTAAGACAGAGGTGGCCGGTACGGTTAAAAACATCTTAGTTGCGGATGAAGATATGGTTGATTATGATATGAACCTAATTGAGATTATTCCGGATTAAAGGTGAGGGGGAAACGTAATGGAATTAGATACAGCACAAATTCAAGAAATCCTGCCACATCGTTATCCGATGCTACTCGTAGATCGGGTGATTGATTTGGAGCCAGGGAAGTCAATTACAGGGATTAAGAATGTTTCAAGAAATGAAGAAGTTTTCCAAGGACATTTTCCAGGAAATCCAATTTTCCCAGGTGTGATGCAAATTGAAGCACTTGCACAAACTGGCGCAATTGCGATTTTATCAATGCCTGAATTTGAAGGTAAGACGGCTTATTTGGCAAGTGTACCAAAGGCTCGCTTCCATAAGCCTGTTCAACCTGGTGATCAAATGGAGCTTAAAGTTGAGCTTGAACGCTTCCGTGGCCCAATGGGTGTCGGAAAAGGTACGGCCTACGTTAATGGTAAGCGCATGACAACGGCTGAATTAACATTTGCAATTGGAGACTAAAAATGTTTAAAAAAGTGTTAGTTGCTAACCGTGGTGAAATTGCGGTTAGAATTATTCGCACGCTCCGGGAAATGGGAATTCAATCTGTCGCGGTTTACTCAACGGCTGATAAGGATAGCTTGCACGTAAAGTTGGCTGACGAAGCAGTTGCCATCGGTGGTCCAAAGACCCAAGATAGCTACTTAGATATGAATAACATCTTAAGTGCGGCTTTGTTAACAGGAGCTGACGCCATTCATCCTGGTTATGGCTTCCTTTCAGAAAATGAAATGTTTGCTGAAATGGTGACGGCGGTAGGAATTAAGTGGATTGGTCCAAGTTCTGATGTCATTGCGTTAATGGGTAATAAAGCCCAAGCGCGGGAAGCTATGCGTAAAGCTGGTGTGCCCGTTATTCCTGGTTCAGAAGGTTTTGTACGGAACGTCGCTGAAGTTGAAGCAATCGCTGATGAAGTTGGATATCCAATTTTGTTGAAAGCGGCTGCTGGTGGTGGCGGTAAAGGTATGCGTTTTGTGTACCACCAAGATGAACTTGCTTCACAATTTAATGATGCACAAAATGAAGCTCAAGCAGCGTTCGGGGATGATCAACTTTATGTTGAAAAAGTCATGACGAATGTGCGGCACATTGAGATGCAAATTATGCGTGATCAAGCTGGACATATGGTTTATTTCCCTGAGCGTAATTGTTCTTTGCAACGTAAGAATCAAAAGTTGATTGAAGAGACACCAGCAGTTGGTGTTTCACAAGCCCAACGTGATGAATTAGGTGCCATTGCTAAGAAAGCGGTTGATGCCATTGATTATGAAAACACGGGAACAATCGAATTCTTAGAAGATACTGATGGTCATTTCTATTTCATGGAAATGAACACACGGATTCAGGTTGAACATCCTGTTACTGAGATGTTGGTCAATCTTGATTTAATTCGACTACAAATTTTGGTTGCAGCTGGTGAAGATTTGCCAGTTCAACAAAGTGATATTAAGATGAATGGTCATGTTATTGAAGCACGTATTAATGCGGAAGTTCCAGAAAAAGGGTTCTTACCAAGTACAGGTACCATTACTAATCTGTATTGGCCAAATGGTGGCTTAGGTAGTCGAATCGATACGGGAATTTATAATCATGACAAGATTCAACCTTTTTATGATGCAATGATTGGTAAGGTGATTGCACAAGACCATACGCGTGATCTTGCTGTGCGAAAGCTACGCCGGATGTTGAGCGAAATTGAAATTGATGGGATTGAAACGAATCGAAATTTCCAATTAGATTTGTTAAGTGATGAACATTTTAATTCTGGTGATTTCAATACAACCTACATCGAAGATTATTTCTTGCCTGCATGGCAAAAGCAACTTGAGGAGGCTTCAGATGGGAGCGGTACATCAATTTAAAAATGAACCTTCTGATGCGGCTAAAAAGGTTCCTGATGGTCTTTTTGTCGATTGTCCATATTGTCACACTCATTTTTATGAAAAACAGTTGGGGCCCAACAAAGTTTGTCCCAATTGTGGCTATGGGTTCCGATTAACGGCCCAAGAGCGACTTGAACAAATCGTAGATAAAGATTCATTCCGTGAAATGGATGCTGATTTATCACTACAAAATCCGGACTTTCCAGGTTATGCTGAGAAGTTGCATAAAGCTCAACATGATACGCATTTACGTGATGCTGTTGTGACTGGTACCGCTAAGGTTAAAGGTCAAACAGTTGCGATTGGTGTGATGGACAGTCACTTCGTGATGGGGTCACTTGGAACGATTGTTGGGGAAAAAATCACTCGCTTATTTGAACGTGGCTTACAAGATAAACTTCCAGTGGTCTTATTCACGGCTTCTGGTGGTGCCCGAATGCAAGAAGGAATTCAGTCATTGATGCAAATGGCTAAAATTTCTGGAGCATTAGCTCAATTTCAAGAGGCAGGTTTGTTTTATTTGGTCGTCCTCACAGATCCAACCACTGGTGGTGTGACTGCATCATTTGCGATGGATGGTGATGTAACGCTAGCGGAACCCCATGCCTTAATTGGTTTTGCGGGTCGGCGGGTCATCGAACAAACGGTTCATGAAAAACTACCAGCTGATTTCCAACGGGCTGAGTCACTCATGGAGCAAGGATTTGTTGATGCGATTGTTAAGCGTGACGAACTGGCGGATACGATTGGGCGTTTGCTCAAGCTACACCAGAAAAGTGAGGTCTAATTATGAGTTTATTTAAGCGTGATTTAGATCCAGCTGAAGTTGTTGCAAAATCTCGTGAAGATCGGTACTCTGCAAATTATATTATTCAATCTTTATTTACGGACTTTTTTGAAATGCACGGAGATCGCTTAAATGGTGATGATCCAAGCATTATTGCAGGGGTTGCGATGCTAAACGAACAGCCTGTGACAGTGATTGCGATTGATAAAGGGGTAACCTTGGATGAAAAAATGGCTAAGCGTAATGGTTCGCCAACTCCAAATGGTTATCGTAAGGCGCAACGTATGATGGAACAGGCGGAGAAATTTAGGCGCCCAATTATTACTTTCATTAACACGCCAGGTGCCTATCCTGGTAAAGAAGCTGAAGAAAATGGTCAAGGTGAAGCGATTGCACAGTCAATTTTGAAGAGCATGAAGCTAACGGTACCAGTTATCGCGATTATTTATGGTGAAGGTGGTTCTGGTGGAGCTTTGGCATTGGCAACAGCTGATGAAGTTTGGATGCTTGAAAATGCAACGTATTCAGTCTTATCTCCGGAAGGTTTTGCTTCAATTTTATGGAAAGATGGTAAGCGGTCTGATGAAGCAGCTCGATTGATGGGTCTAACGGCTAACGAGTTGGCGGATGAAGGCATTGTTGATTATGTTATTCCAGAAGGTTGGACAAAGCGTCGTCTGATGCGGTTAATGCAACTAAAGCTAGAGCAAACAATTGAACGATTAATGAAACTTGATCCACAGGAGTTGCTATCACGGCGACGTCAACGGTTCAGAAAGTTTTAAAAAAAGCTAACTTACGAAACCTCGTAAGTTAGCTTTTTTATTAGTCGATAATTTGTAATTCTTTGGTTGTATGCGTAAATGAATCGGCCCCTTCATCGGTTAAGACAATTGAATCTTCAATACGAATACCTAAGTCACCAGGGATATAGATACCTGGTTCAATTGAAAAGGCCATACCTGGACGGAGGACGAGATCATTGTTTGGTGCAATTTGAATTGATTCATGCACTGAGCTACCGATTCCATGACCAAGCCGATGCACGAAATATTCGCCATAGCCAGCCTTTGTAATGACGTCTCGCGCAATTTGATCTAATTCACCAGCTGTCATTCCTGGTTTAACGGCATCTTGCGCGGTTAATTGGGCTTCAAGAACAACTTGGTAAATATCGCGCTGGTGGTCAGAGACACTTTGAAAGGCAACAGTACGGGTACTGTCAGAAACATAGCCATCAGAGACTGTCCCCAAATCAAATAAGGCTAAATCACCAGGTTGTAGCTGAGTTTGGCCAGTTGAACCATGTGGATTGGCAGCGTGTGCACCGAACTGTACAAGGGTTTCAAAAGACATTGCCGCTACACCATCCGTTTTAAGGTGGTATTCAAGATCTGCCATAACAGCTAATTCAGTTTTGTGCGTTGCTAATGCATCAAAGCCGTATTGGAAAGCACGATCGGCGTCAGCGCCAGCTTGGTGCATTTTTTCAATTTCAGCTGGTGTCTTAATCAAGCGCATTTGCTCAATGGTTTGGCTAACATCGTCGGCAAAAATGGCTTCTGGGATTGCTGTTTGTAGTGCTTGAGCTTGCTTGAGGGTGAGTACATTTTTCTCAACAGCCCAGCGATGGTAATGGTCACTAGACGCTTTGATATGCTCTCCAATCAATTCAAAAGGATTCTGGGCATCTTGGTACCCATAGACGTCAAAAGGCCAACCAGTGGCTTTTACGGCCTCTACTTCCAAGGCAGGGGCAAAGATGAACGGATCAGTTTGTGGAAAGACCACTAAACTTAAAATACGCTCAATTGGGTCAGATTCAAAACCAGTCAGATACGCAATGCTGTGATAATCAGAAATATAGGCTAAATCATCACCTTGTTGGTTTAACCAAGTTTGTAATTCTTTGATATTTTCGTACATAAACATGTCACCCTTCTAAGTTATTTAGTTTTATTGTACACGTTTTCAATTTAACGCGTGAGAAAAATTTGGAAATGTGCTAAAATTGGTCTTTGTCGTATGAAAAAATCATGAAAGCATGGTATCATTTAGTTGGTAACGCTTTCAGATTAAATGAGAAGGAGTCCGCTTCTATGGATAAGCAAACAATTACAATTTATGATGTTGCACGTGAAGCGAAGGTTTCGATGGCAACCGTTTCTCGTGTGGTTAATGGAAATGCTAACGTAAAACCAGCAACAAAAGAAAAAGTAGAAAAAGTTATTGAAGAATTAGGCTATCGTCCTAATGCAGTCGCACGTGGTCTGGCATCTCGTAAGTCGACGACGGTCGGCTTAATTATTCCGGATATTACAGATCAATATTTTGCCGAATTAGCTTTAGGTATTGAAGATATTGCTCATATGTATGATTATCAAATTATTTTATCTAGTTCAAATTCAATCGACATTAAAGAAGACTTGATTGATAATTTGCTGGGTAAGCAAGTTGATGGCATTATTTTTATGGGAAACCAAGTCACACCGGAAATTGAAAATCATTTGATTGAAATTGATTTGCCAGTGGTCTTAACTGGAACGCTTGATGCTAAAAAGCATTTAGCGAGTGTGAATATTGATTACTTAAGTGCCTTCAAGCAGGCCACTAACCGTTTGTTGGATCATGGACGACAACGGATTGCATTTATTTCAGGACCACTGTCTGAATTTAGTAAGCAGGATTATAAATTCCAAGGTTATCAAGCTGCCTTAAGTGAGCATGATCTTTCAAGTGATACTGATTTAATTTTTGAAGGTAATTATACTTACGATGAGGGATATGCTTTTGCTCAAAAATTAATTGACGCTAAGGCTGATGCTGCAGTTATTTCAACCGATGAGATGGCTGCCGGGGTATTGAATGGTTTGACTGATTTGGGCGTTTCAGTTCCTGATGATTTTGAATTAATTGCTAGCAACAATTCTCAATTAGTAAAGATTACTCGTCCAGCGATGTCGTCAATTACACAACCAATCTATGATATGGGTGCCGTTTCGATGCGACTATTAACAAAGTTAATGAATCAAGAAGATCTTGAAGAACGTCAAATTGAATTACCATATGGTTTTGTTGAACGTGAATCAACCAAGAATTAAATATGTAAAAAGACGTTATTTCATTTGGAAATGACGTCTTTTTTGTGAAAAAATCATTAGTTTAAGTTGGCGCTTTTCAAGAGGGTTAGGAGCTGATTAGCATTGAGTCTTTGGACAATGCAATATAGTGTTTTTAACACCGTAAAAGTTTCTAAGCGCTTGTATTTTAGGTGCTGAAATCGGAAATATTATCGCTCTATATTATAAGTTGTCATAGTTTGGCTAGAAAAACCAATCGCTAGTTACATTTTTGGAAATAAAAAAACTGACCCGAAAGGCCTCAGGTCAGTTCTGTTGTGGAAAAAATCCGCTTACATTTAAGTAGGCGGATTTTTTGGTATTAGTTTATTAGTGAATGTGGTGAATCTGTATTTTGGTTAAAATAAAGGGACTGCTGACTGACAAACAGCCTACAGCCCCTAGAATAAGCCAACGTGAATGCAATAATGACATTAACTTTAGGATATGCTTTAAGGAGACAACGGGATTCGAACCCGTGCGCCGGCTCTACACCGGTTCGGCGGATTTCGAGTCCGCTGCATTACCACTCTGCCATATCTCCAAGTACATTGAACTATTATAGCGATAGTAGTTCAATTATTCAAGCTGTATGAACGTAGTTAACTAGGATAATGATTGGTATTGTCTGAATGTATTTATCGATGATGCAGTTTTGCGAAAGCTATGATGATTTTAATATCCGTAAACTAAGCGGGAATGAGTTATTAGTGGGAAAATTGTGTAAAAATAGGAGCTCATGGAATGTGGAGTGTCTATATACATATTTTTATGCGTAAAAAAAGCCTAGCTCAGACGAGATAGGCTTTTTAAATAATAGCTCATCAGGGAGTCGAACCCTGGATGCCGGTGTGAAAAACCGGAGTCTTAACCGCTTGACCAATGAGCCAGAAAATAAAAATGATAAAATAGCTCATCAGGGAGTCGAACCCTGGATGCCGGTGTGAAAAACCGGAGTCTTAACCGCTTGACCAATGAGCCAGAAAATAAAAATGATAAAAT
>NZ_JAFBEO010000004.1 GCF_016908785.1 Weissella uvarum | reverse complement strand
TAGCGAATTGACTTCGCAAATGTTTTGCACCAACTATGTTGGTGACCCTACACATTTGTTAATATCGAAACGATATTCAGTTTTCAATGATCTACATCGTTGTTGCTTTTCTTTCGCAACCAACTTGATAAATAATACAGAAGTTAATTGTAATTGTCAACAACAATTTTATTTGCGTCGTTCCGGCTACGCCTTAACAACAGTTAATAATATACCCCTAAAGCGAACGTTCGTCAACAACTTAAATTTAGTATTTTTTCCTGAACAATAAAAAAGCCGGTCATTGACCGACTTTTCATTAAAACAAAGCTAATTGATTTTCATCAGGCATTCCGTCAAGAACCCCATTTTCCTCAAAGAAATCCATCAATGATTTTGAAACACCACCGCGCTCAGCAAGATCTTCTTTAGATAAGAATTCCCCTTCAGCACGAGCAGCAACAATCCGTTTTGCAACATTATCGCCTAGCCCTGGGACTGAGTTAAATGGTGCTATTAACGTATTGCCTTCAATAATCCATTGTTCTGAATCTGACTTATATAAATCAACCATGCCAAAATCAATACCACGTTCTAAGGCTTCATTGGCTAATTCCAAAACCGTCAACAAATCCTTATCCTTAGCTGAGGCATCATTTCCCTGCTGCTTAATTTCTTGGATTTTCGACTTAGTAGAATTCAAGCCACGTGACATTGCAACAATATCAAAGTTTGTCGCACGGACTGAGAAATATGCACAGTAATATAGCATTGGGAAATAAACCTTATAATAAGCAATTCGCAAAGCCATCAAGACATAGGCTGCAGCATGGGCCCGTGGGAACATATACTTAATCTTAAAACATGATTCGATATACCACTCTGGTACACCCGCTTCACGCATTTCTGCTTGATACTCTTCTGAAATTCCCTTACCTTTACGGACCTTTTCCATAATTTGGAAAGCTGATTCGGGTTGAACACCGTAATTAATTAAGTCGGTCATGATTTTGTCACGCGTTCCAATAACGGTTCCAATATCAGCGACACCATCTTTAATCAGTTCATCCGCATTACCACGCCAAACATCAGTTCCGTGTGATAAACCAGAAATCTGTAGTAGTTCTGAATAGTTCTTCGGATGTGTCTCTTCTAGCATGCCTCGAACGAAAGCAGTTCCAAATTCTGGCACACCTAATGTACCAGTCTTTGACATAATCTGCTCTTCTGTTACGCCTAACACTTCTGGAGAAGAGAAGAGACTCATCACACCCGGATCATCCATCGGAATAGTATGTGGATCAATTCCCGACATATCTTGCAAAGCACGAATCATCGTTGGATCATCATGCCCCAAAATATCCATTTTCAAAATATTATCGTGAATGGAATGGAAATCAAAATGAGTGGTCTTCCAAGTGGCACTCATATCATCCGCCGGATATTGAATTGGCGTAAAATCATAAATTTCCATGTCATCCGGAACAATCAAAATACCAGCCGGATGCTGTCCAGTTGTTCTTTTAACTCCAGTTGCTCCAGCTGCCAGGCGATCAACTTCAGCACCACGTAAGTGTAATTCGTTTTCACGTTCATAGGCTTTAGCATATCCATAAGCCGTCTTATCTGCCACAGTCGCAATCGTTCCCGCACGAAATACATTGTTTTCACCGAATAGTGATTTCATGTAGTTATGTGCATATGGTTGATAGTCCCCTGAAAAGTTCAAATCAATATCAGGAACCTTATTTCCTTTAAAGCCCAAGAAAGTTTCGAAAGGAATATTATGGCCATCGCCCATTAATTTTGTACCATCAATTGGGCTCATTTTCTCAGGAACATCGTAACCTGATTCATACTGACGAGGATCAACAAATTCTACATAATCACCATTTTGACTGCGATAATGCGGTGCTAAAGCATTTACTTCAGTCACTCCAATCAAAAGGGCAACCAGTGAAGAACCAACTGATCCACGTGAACCAACCAGATACCCGTCTTTATTCGATTTAGCAACCAAACGTTGCGCAACTAAGTAAATAACCGAGAACCCGTTTGAAATGATTGATTTAAGTTCTTGTTCAATTCGAGCCTCAATCATAAGTGGTAATGGGTTACCATACATTTTATGCGCTGTATCATAAGTACGCTGACGAATTTCTTCCTCCGCAGTCGGCATATTTGGCGGATAGTTCCCGGTTTTAATCGCTTCAACATCATCAATCATATCCACAATTTTATGAGGATTATCAATGACCAGTTCTTTAGCTTGTTCTTCACCCATCCAGGCAAAATCATCCAGCACCTCTTGTGTAGTCCGGAAATGCAAATCCGGCAAACTATAACGATTTAATGGGTTGGCTCCACCTTGTGAGCTAATCAAAACCTTACGATAGATAGCATCCTCTGGATTCAAATAATGCACATCCCCAGTTACAACGACCGGTTTATCTAATTTCTTACCAATCTCAACTGCTTGTTGCATTAATTCGCGCAAACGTGCCTCATCTTGAATCAATTCTCCTTCAATCGCTGCTTCATAATTTGCAGAAGGATGAATTTCGATGTAATCATAATCTTTAGCTTTACGGGTTGCTTCAGCCACACCTTTTTGCATCAAAGCTTCCCAGAATTCACCTGATGTATCACCTGTTCCAACAAGTAACCCATCCCGATATTTTGTCAATAGGGATTTAGGTACTCGTGGCACACGATAAAAATAATCCGTGTTTGATGCTGAAATCAGCTTGTACAGATTTTTAACGCCTTGTTGATGTTGAACAAGCAATACTGCTTTATTCGGACGTCCATGCCGCCATGCATCATTATCTGTCATATGATCATTTAATTGATCAGCATACTCGATACCATATTCTTCATTAGCTTGTGCTAAGAAAATTTGGTTCAGGTGTCCTGTCGTCTCCGCATCATAAATCGCCCGGTGGTGATGTTCCAAATTAACATTAAAATGCTTGGCTAACGTATTCAGACGATACGAACGCATATTTGGATACAAAAAGCGCGCCAATGGCAATGTATCAATAACTGGGTTTTCAATAATCTCCATCCCATGGCGATTATAAGCTTCATTCACAAAATCCACGTCAAAAGTCACATTATGGCCAACTAAAATATCATCCCCATAGAATTCACGGAACTCTTTTAACACTTGCTCTTCAGATTTCGACCCCTGTACGTCTGCATCAGTAATTGATGTCAAATTAACAGTTGTTTCACTCAACGAGAAACCAGGATCAATAAATTCAGAAAACTCGGCGATTACATTACCTTTTTGCATTTTAACCGCTGAAAGTTCAATGATTCGATCATAAGCAGCCGACAAACCGGTTGTCTCAATATCGAATACAACATACTCGGCACCGTCTAACAAACGATGTTGCGGATTTAAAACAATCGGGTCTCCATCTTCCACCAAATTGACCTCAACCCCATAAATCATTTTGAGGCCATACTTAGCTGCTGAAGATGCTGCTTCTGGGAAGCCTTGCGCACCGGCAGTATCTGTGATGGCAATTGCATCCATCCCCCATTCAGCAGCTTGTTTAACAAAATCACCAATACTATTGGTCGCATCCATTGTCGACATTAATGAGTGTGTATGCAATTCAACCCGCTTTTGATCCCCCTGATACAACTCTTGACGATTCTCATGATGGATAAGTTCGATATCATAAGCATTCATGGTCAAATCTCGCACGAAATCATCTTGCTGAATAGGTCCGCGTGCTTTAATCCAAGTACCGACCTTTAGTTTTTCAAAGAATGCTTCATCACTTTCATCACGTGAAAACTTCTTCAAAATGAACGAGCTGGTATAGTCAGTCACTTTCATCGTAATTAACTGTCGTCCAGATTTTAATTCGCGAACTTCAGACGAGAAGATATATCCTTCAACAACAACTGAACGTTCTTCATCTTCAATTTCAATCATTGGTGTTGGAGCCACATCCGCACCAATTTTCCGACCTAATGCGCGATCAGAATTAGCTTTAGGCGCTTTAGCATTGTTATTTTGTTTACGGGTTTGTTGTGCCTGCTCTAACTGAGCTTTTGCTTGCTCAGCCATCTGTTGTTCTTGTTGCGCGCGATCCATCGCCATCTGAGCTTCTGATTCGGCTGCTTTTTGTTGATCAACCTCAATTTCAACAGGCAAATCATAAGTGAGCCCTAGTTGATGATAGGCCTGATTAATTAGGGGCATCCCCGTTTGACGGGCATAGTTTGCCCATGCTTCATTTTCAAATACCAATACCAAACGATCTTGTTCAACTTGTGGCATCACTTGTGAAAAAGCACTTTGAAAAGCGCCAGAATGCTGTTGACACTGCTGAAGTACCCAAGACCAATAGTTTGCAACTTGTGGCAAATCTGGTTGGTTGGCTAGCGTGACTTGAAATGTTGTCTGCGCAATCGCTGAGAAGCTGGTTTGCATTCGATTAATTAAATCAGCAAAGTCGCTGACTGGTGGTAACGCGGTAAACGAAAAATTAAATTGCCACACTCGTGATTTCTTATGGACAATTAGTTTTTCTAGCGTGGCACCTTGGAAACTCTGTGGCATATTTTCATAGTTCAATTGTTGTAAGAGAACTTGAAATTGTTCTTGTGCTGATAAAGCCATCGATTTCCCTCCAATATTTTTCTGACATCGTTCATTATACTAGTTAAGTGCCAAATAAAAAAACCCAAGGTTTGTGCCTTAGGCTTAATTATTTTTAGTTATTTGCATCAGAATCATCACTAAGCAAAATGCCTAATGTATTTACAAGTTCATCTGCACGGACTTCAATACTTTCTTCAGCTTTACGAAGTTTTACTTCGACAATACCTTCATCGGCTTTCTTACCAACCGTCACCCGGACTGGCAAACCAATCAAATCAGAATCAGCAAACTTAACCCCTGGACGCTCATTACGATCATCCAACAAAACTGAGTACCCAGCATTTTCTAGTTGATCGTTTAAATCATCCGTCAAACTCTGTTGTTCAGCATCCTTATATTTAATCGGTACCAAATGAATGTCCCATGGCGCCACTGCACGTGGCCAAGCCAAACCATTTTCATCAGCATTTTGTTCCGCAATCGCTGATAACAAACGTGAAACACCGATACCGTAGCTTCCCATAATTACATCAGTTTGACGCCCATTCGCATCTAAGACTTGTGCCCCTAATGCCTTTGAATACCGTGTACCCAATTTGAAAATGTGTCCAATTTCAATACCAGGCGTAAATTGTAATGTCCCCTTACCATCAATAGCTGGGTCGCCTTCGCGGGCCAAACGGACATCGGCAACTTCGTCAATTCTAAAGTCGCGGTCAACATTGGCATTCAAAAAATGGAACCCTGGTTCGTTAGCACCAACCGTCAGGTTAACCATATCAGTCACCCACTCATCGGCAATAATCTTAACATCTTCACCAACCCCAACTGGTCCAAGTGAAATTGCATTTGAACCAAAGGTAGTCATAATTTCTTCATCTGTCGCTACACGCACATCTTGAGCTCCAGTCAAATGTTGTACCTTAACCGGGTTAACTTCAAAGTCACCTCGGACCAATACCAAAATAGGTTCATCATCAGCGTACATCAAAATACTTTTAACTAATTGATCTGGTGTTGTTTGAAGATATTTGGCCAATTCTTCAATCGTTTGAACTTCAGGTGTCGCGATTTTTTCGCAATTTTCTTCTGGTGCGTGGGACTTATTAGGCGTATATAAGTCCTTAGCCATTTCAAGATTAGCTGCATAGTCTGATGCATCAGAATAAACAATCACATCTTCACCTGCTGCTGCTGGGGCTGAGAATTCCTTAGAATCTGATCCCCCCATTGCTCCGGCATCACCAACAATAGCCCGATAGTTCAAACCAATTCGATCGAAAATTCGCGTAAAGGCTTGTTCCATTTGATCATACACGTGGTCTAAGCCATCATAATCGACGGTAAACGAATACGCATCCATCATCATAAACTCACGTCCACGTAGCAAACCAAATCGTGGACGATTTTCATCACGGAACTTGGTTTGAATTTGATACAACGTCAAAGGTAGCCGCTTGTATGACTTAATATCATCACGAATCAATTGCGTCATTGTCTCTTCATGGGTTGGTCCCAAAATCATGTCACGATTGTGGCGATTTTGCAATTTGAAAAGATTAGGACCGTATGATTCATAACGCCCTGATTCTTGCCATAATTCAGCAGGTAACAAAACCGGGTCAAGCATTTCGGTTGCATCAGCCCGATCCATTTCCTCACGAATAATCGCTTCTACTTTATTCAATACGCGTTGCGCCAAAGGCAAATATGCATATACCCCTGCCGAAACTGGACGAATATATCCAGCTCGCAACATCATTTGATGTGAAATCACTTCCGCATCAGCTGGCACCTCACGTAATGTTGGAATAAAAACTTTTGATTGTTTCATATCTTCCCTAACCCTCTTTTTTCATGGCACATCTTTGCACACATCCACTCACTCTTTTAGATATCTTACCATATTCGCTAAAAAATGCATAAATTAGTTAAAAGGACGAAGCATTATGCACACTTCGCCCAAACTAAGCTACTTTATAAAATAACGGAATAGGTCATTTCCAGTGACCGCAATCATCAAAACCACTAAAATGGCAGCTCCCGCAACAGTAACACCCATTTCAACTTTTTGTGAAATAGGCCGTCTAAAGATTGCTTCAATTAAGTTCATCAACAACTTTCCACCATCTAGCGCTGGAATTGGCAACAAATTCATCATTCCTAAATTAATCGACAACATCGCTGTAAAGCTAATGATACTAATCAAACCATAAGAACTAACTTCTTCAGTATTTTTATAAATTGCAACAGGTCCCCCTAGCTTATTCAAAGAGAAACTCTGGAACAAATTGATAATAGCACGCAAAATCTGCGTTGCTGATTGTTTAGTTACTTGCCAAGCATAATTCAAACGAGCCAGTGGCGCCTTGGTCAATTCTGGCGTAACTCCCAACTGGCGTACTTGTTGCCCTTGGATTTTTTTAACCGCTGGATGTACTTTGGTCTCCATTTGTTTTCCGTCACGTACATACGCTAAAGCCAAAGTTTTATCAGATGAACCTTGTACCGCTGTTTGCATTGCTTGCCAAGAACTAATTTGTTTCCCGTCAATCGCCTTAATCTGATCGCCTGACTTTAAACCTGCCTGCATTGCCGCTGAATCTTTTTGCACATGATTTAAAGTTGTCGTTGTCACCCCAGGTAGGGCAAAAGCCACACCAACGAACAATACCAACGTTAACAAAAAATTATTGAAAGGACCCGCAAAATTAATTAAAGCCCGTTGCCATAATTTTGCTGATTCTAGCTGCGTATCACGTGGTGCAATCATCACTTCAGTTCCATCTGACTCAATCAGCGTGGCATCATGATCAACTGGTAAGCGTGATAGGGTGTCGTCACCATCGAAATAGCCTTCAATAAACAAGGCATCCACTAAATCAAAATCATTAATTGTAAAAGCTCGACCACCAATTATCTCAACTTGATCGGACAAGTTAAGTTGTTCGACTACCCCATCGACCATACCGATGGTAATTGTCATCCCGGCTTGTAACGGAATTTCTTCTGCTTCAGCTCGACTTGCCATGCGCACATAACCACCGACCGGTAAAATTCTTAAAGTATAGGTCGTTTTGTTATGTTGCATCTGAAATAATTTTGGCCCCATGCCAATTGCAAATTCACGTACACGCACTCCGGCTTTTTTTGCAAAATAAAAATGCCCAAATTCATGCACAATGACAATCACACCAAAGACAAGGATAAACGTGATTAATGTCTGCATTCTTTTCTCCACTTCTTACGTTTAATTGATAATATCTAAAATTGCTTACTTTTCAGTTTAAACTATTCGAGCCTGCTTAACGGACTCCTTTAAAAAAAATTAGAGTTTAAAAAAAGACATAACCGAAGTTATGTCTTTTTTCATTTATCCCATGCCACCCAATAGGTAGAAAACAGGGAACGCAATTAACATTGAATCAAACCGATCCAAAATACCACCGTGACCTGGCAAGATATTTCCAGAATCCTTCACCTTGTAGAAACGCTTCAAAGCTGATTCAATCAAATCACCTAATTGGCCAGAGACTGACAAAATTAATGCAATCACTAGCATAATCCACCAGTTATATTCCAAAGGAACAAACAAGGCATAAACCGCTGCGACAATCACCGCAACAACAGTTCCACCAATTGACCCTTCCCAAGTTTTATTGGGACTAATCGCTGGAGCTAGCTTATGCTTACCAAACTTACGTCCAATCATGTAAGCACCTGAATCAGTTGTCCAAACAATTAACAAAACAAAGAATAGTGCTCCCAAGCCTGCAAAACGTGCTTGAACAAACATGTGGAATCCAAGTCCAATGTACATCATCGCCAATGTGAAGACACCAGCATCGTCAAAATTAAACTTATTCTTTGCCAAGACAGTGTGCACAAGCATCAACAAGACAAAAATGTATAGCATCGTTGAGCGGTGCATAATAACAGGCGTATCAATTGATTTCATAAACTCAGGTGGCAAAGTCATAATTGCCGCTCCAAGCATCGCTAAAATAGCACCAAAATCAACTAATAAAGTCCGCCGCATCAATGCAATCTCACTTGTTGCAATAACCGCCAAAGCTGCTGCCATGATTTGAATCCAAATCCCACCAGCAAAAACAACCGGCAAAAAGATTGCAAGGGCAACAATTGCCGTAATTACTCGAGTTCTCATAATTTTAAATCCTTACTTTATTTTTTATCACTTTTATTTTCAGCTAAACCACCGAAACGACGGTGTCGTTGTTGGTAGGTTAGCATTGCTTGATTAAATCCATCGGCATCAAGATCTGGCCACAAAGTATCAATGAAAATCAATTCAGAATAGGCCGCTTGCCACATCAAAAAGTTTGACAAACGTTCTTCTCCGCCAGTCCGAATAATGACATCAGGATCTGCGTACTCCCCTAACTCTTGCGTCATCAAATGTTGACTGATCGTTGCCTCTGAAATATCTGTCGGGGCTATTGTTCCATCAGCAACTTGCGCCGCAATTTCTTTAACGGCATCCACAATTTCCGTACGTGAGCCATAGTTCAAGGCAAAGTTCAACACCATCCCTGTATTTTGAGCTGTTTGTTCAACTGCCCCTAACACCGCCTTTTGTGTGTCCGCAGGCACTCCTTCAAGCTCTCCGATAATCTCAACTCGGATATTGTTTTCAATCAATTCTGGCACAAAGGTATCAAAAAAACGACCCGGTAGCTTCATTAAGAAACTAACCTCATCTTCTGGCCTTTTCCAATTTTCAGTTGAAAATGCATACAATGTCAAAACTTTGACCCCAAGGGTCGCTGCGGCTTTGGCGATTGTTTTAACAACTTCCATGCCGCGTTGATGTCCGGCTACACGTGGCATATTACGTTGCTTAGCCCAACGACCGTTTCCATCCATAATCATTGCCACGTGGTTGGGGATATTGTTTTCGTCCAACAGCAATTCATTTTTGGAATTAGCTGCTTGCGAGCGATTAAAAATCATGGCAATTCCTCCGCCATTATTATTTGCTTATTCGATTTCCTAAACTATTATACTAACCCATACTATCAGTTATCAGCAATCTAAATATTAAATAATTTGTTAAAAATCAAATAAGCTTTCCATCTAAGATTTGCTGAATTGTTGCCAAGACACCTTGATGATTATTGTCAGCAACTGCTTTCGTTGCAATTTGATCTTGCATAAATTGCTCTGCATTAGGCATTACAAAAGGATGTTTAACATAATGCAACATCTCTAAATCATTATCATTATCGCCAAAGGCTACCATTTCATCTGGATTAATTTTCCAGCGTTCACTTAACAACTCTAGACCCGCACGCTTATTGACTCCCGGCGCTAAAATATCAACTGATCCATAACCCGATCCTGTGATATGGAGCTGCGAACCAAAAGCGTCTTGAAGTTCAGCAATCTCAGGCATCACATCGACACTCTGCTCCCAAATCAATGAAACGCGGAAAATATCATCTTCAATATCCATAAAGCGATCCACTTGATGAATATTAGGAAAAAAGAATTTACTCATTTCAATAATTTCTGGTGTGGCATGGTTTGAGACATACGCCCCCTTAGCCCCAGAGAGCATAACTAAATTTTCATCAATGGGATGTTCTTTTGCATTCCATTTTAAAATTTCAGCCACTTGCTGTGGACGCAACGTCTTTTCAGCTAAAATCTGATTATTTTGTGAAACAATCGCGCCATTATCTGAAATATACGTTAGTCGATCCGCACCGATTGGCTCAAAATAGGCTGACAACTTAACTTGTTGATTCCCACTAGCAGCCACAAAGCGAATATCTTTAGCCGCCATTTCGTCAAGCAAAGCGGAAAGCCAGGCTTGATCATATGTTTTCTCATCGGTAAGGAGGGTTCCATCCATATCAGTTGCAATGAGTTTAATCGTCATACCATCTATTCTCCCTTAACTATTGTTTCTTAATTTTAAATTAGTCCGTATCCTTGACTTATGTTTGAGGCGACAAACCATTTTTAATTCTATACGTCTAACGCTTAGAATACTAGTATTTTTCACAGCTAAACCAAACATTCCACTGTTAGCGTCAATTTTAGCGAAGTGTTTTTTCACTTTGTGTTAGAATATGTTTATTAAATACAAATGAAAGGTTTGTCGTATGGACGAAGATTATAAAGACCGGCTGAGTCGCTTAGACCGGCTCGATGAGCAGCCAGCTACGAGTACGTCGTCAACACAAACAACTCGACTCAATCAGCCACATTCAATTTACCAAGATAAAATTTATTGGGCCTTAATGCTTATTTCGATCATTGCGCAACTTGCCATTTGGTGGATTTATCCGCTCATCTACTCTAGACATTTAGATGCACAAAGTTGGCAACCCAGTCCTGTGCTCATCATTTACAGTGTTTTATTAGCATTGGCCACTTACCTAACTTTCACCCATGGTTTGAAACAGCGCATTAACTATTTATTTATCTTATTACCAATTTGTTTTATATATTTTTTATACCAGCAAATGACAATCCAACAAGTCATTCTATTAGTGCTATTGCCATTGAGTCTTTTCTTGATGAACGTACCATGGTTAAACCTAAACAATATTCTTGGGCTAATTTTATACTCTAGTTTAGCCACTTTATCAATGCCAGTTGTGATTTTTTATCAAGAAAACACATTTTTAACCCAGCCATTTTTAATTAGCCTATTACCACTCTTCATGAATTATATGTACTATATGAGTAGTATTTTCGTGACTGACGGACAGGAAAAACGCGTGACTGGGCTGATTTTAGGAATTGTCCTATTGTTAAATGTTTTAAGTTTGTCTTGGAATTTCTGGACATTTTTAGCCATTGTTATCATTATTTTCACTTGGATGGTTCTCATTAATTTCGATGTAAAATATAAATATCGGATGGGGCTTTTGTCATTCTTTGAAATGATTACTGTTTTAGTAATTTTCTTACAACAACGTTAATGAAAAAGAGGTATCTCTGATTGAGATACCTCTTTTTTATTAATCATCCAATAGTTCTAATACTTTCACTGAATCCATATTACGGAAGTGTTCGTTATAATCCATCCCATAACCAACTAAAAATTCATTTGGCACATGTGCACCAACAAAATCCACAGTGACTTCACCATCATCTTCATTTTCACGCTTGTCAGTGGCTACCGCAATCCAAACATTCTTAGCACCACGTTGCTTAAAGTCAGCTTTCAAATAGCGCAACGTCAAGCCTGTATCGACAACTTCATCCAAAATCAATACATTCTTCCCGGCTAAATCGGTTTTTAAATCACGTTGAATCGTAATGTGCCCGGTTGAGCTATCACCAACATAACTTGAGACATCAATATAATCCATAATGACATCTTCACGATTCATTGCTCGCAACAAATCCGCCATCCAAATATAAGCACCCTTCATGACCCCAATAACGACCAAGGGCTCATCACCAGTTGCTTGATTAATTTCATTAGCAACGCGACTAACCATATTTTGTATATCTTCAGGGTTTAAAACTGTTCGCTGCAAATTATAGTTCATGGCTTAAGCCTCACCATTCCAAATATCAAATAAGACATTAGTTTGTTCGTTTGATGGTCCAACCGCAAAAGTATAAAGTGGCACACCAATTAATTCTTCAACTCGCTTCAAATAATGCTGCGCGTTTTCAGGCAATTCTTCACGTGATTTAACTTGGGTAATATCCTCGTCCCAACCTGGCAATTCTTCATAAACTGGTTCAGCCCGACGAACTTCTGCCAAGCTAGCTGGATAACGAGAAATAACTTCTCCGTCCAACTTATAAGCAACTGCAATCTTTAAGATTGGCAACCCTGACAAAACATCCAATGAATTAAGTGATAGATGTGTGAATCCGCCAATACGAGCCGCATGACGCAAAACAACCGTATCTAACCAACCAATCCGTCGTGGACGCTTAGTCACAACACCATATTCGTGTCCGACACGTCGAATTGTATCACCCACTTCATCAAACAACTCTGTTGGGAATGGTCCATCCCCGACTCGTGAGGTATAAGCTTTCGCCACACCCACAACGCGATCAATTTTTGTTGGCCCGATTCCTGCACCAATCGTCGCACCACCACCAACTGGTGAAGATGATGTCACATAAGGATACGTTCCATGGTCAATATCTAACATGGCACCTTGTGCACCTTCAAGCAATACTTGCTTGTCATCATCTAAGTAGTCATTAACTAATTCCGCAGTATCCGTAATGTATGGACGCAAGGCATCTCCATACCCAGCAAACTCTTCAACAAGCTCGTCCAAATCAAGTGGCGCATGATCATAAATTTTCTCTAATAACTCGTTCTTATCAGCCAATACAACTGCCAAACGCTCACGTAAGATATCCTTGTCTAATAAATCAACCATACGAATACCAACACGCGCCACTTTATCCATATAAGCTGGCCCAATTCCGCGTCCAGTTGTACCAATTTTTCCATCACCCTTTTTAGCATCTGACAATTGGTCAATCAAAATATGGTAAGGGAAAATGACATGCGCTCGATCAGAAATCCGCAAGTTATCGGTGGTAACATTCTTCTCTTGGATTGAACGAAGTTCTTCCAATAATGCTTTTGGATTAACAACAGAACCATTTCCAATCACAGCTAGGCGTTCTGGGTTAAAAATTCCTGATGGGATTGATGATAATTCAAACTTTTCACCATCAACATAAATAGTGTGTCCTGCATTGTTACCACCTTGATAACGCACTACCATGTCTGCTTCTTGTGCGATGAAATTTGTAATCTTACCCTTACCTTCGTCACCCCATTGACTACCAACAACTACGATTCCAGCCATTAATTAATCCTCATTTCTTAAATCCTGATTACTTTAATTAAATCTATTCGCTATGCTTTTCAGCCATTAAAAAGCGAACATTAATCATACCCACAGGTACTAAATTATTTTATCAGCAAACAATCACTTTAGCAAGTTATAAACTCCTTATAATCAATTAATCGTTCGTTTATTTTATTGTTTATAGATTTATTTTAATCCAACGTTCGTATTTAGTTTGACTTAAGGTCATTTAGCGCTTAAAATATGTAACTGTTATTAACTTATTTGACCCATTTTCGGAGGAACCAATGGATAATATTCGTAAATATTTTCAATTCGATGCGCTAAACACGAACTTTAGAACTGAATTCATCGCCGGTTTTACCACGTTCGTTTCAATGGCCTACATTTTATTCGTTAACCCAACTGTCTTAGGTGCAGCTGGCATGAATAAAGGCGCTGTCTTTACCGCAACAGCATTAGCGAGTGCAATTGCCACAATCTTTATGGGCTTAGTTGCCCGTTACCCAATTGGAATTGCGCCCGGCTTAGGCGTGAATGCTTTCTTTGCTTACTCCGTCGTCATCGGGATGGGAATTCCTTGGCAAACAGCCTTAGCTGGTGTCCTAGTCGCTGCCATCATTTTTATGATTTTAACTTTATTTAAATTACGCGAATTAATCATCAACATTATTCCTCAAGATTTAAAGATTGCAATCGCTGCTGGAATTGGTATGTTCATTGCTTTTCTTGGTTTAGTTAACGCTGGGATCATTATAAAAAATGATTCTACGATGGTTGGTCTTGGCCATCTGGGCAATGCTTCAACGTTACTTGCCATTTTTGGAGTTTTAATCACCTTTATCTTGATGGCTCGTAAAGTGCCTGCCGCGATTTTTATCGGTATGATTATCACAACTATCGCTGGTATGTTGACTGGTCTCATTGACGTACCTCATCAACTTATTTCAACTGCACCTTCATTAAAGCCAACTTTTGGCGTTGCAATTGCCCACCTTGGTGATATCAATACTTTGCAACTCGCAATTGTCGTTCTAACCTTCCTGATTGTCACATTTTTCGATACCGCCGGTACAATGATTGGTTTGGCAACTCAAGCTGGTTTCATGAAAGACAACAAGATGCCTCGTGTTGGTCAAGCTTTAATGGCCGATGCCGTTGGTATGACCACCGGTGCAATCTTAGGTACTTCACCAACTTCTGCTTATGTTGAATCCTCAGCCGGAATGGCCGTTGGTGGCCGTAGTGGTGTCTCTGCCATCACAACCGGTGTACTATTCATTTTTGCATTGCTATTCTCACCTTTGTTAGCAATCATCACCCCTCAAGTCACAGCACCAGCTTTAATTGTTGTGGGTGTCTTAATGGCTTCTAACTTACGTGATATCAATTGGGATGATTTCGCTATTGCCGCTCCAGCCTTTATGATTATTATCGGCATGCCTTTGACTTATTCAATTTCAGATGGTATTGCGCTCGGATTTATTATTTATCCAATTATGATGCTTGCTACTAAGCGCGGTAAGCAAGTTCACCCATTGATGTACGCATTAGCTTTGATTTTCTTACTTTTCTTGTACTTAACTTTGCATTAAGTAATCTATTATAAAAAAGCAAAAGGACTTTGACTAATTTGTTCAAAGTCCTTTTTTATATAAAAAAAACAAGCAGTGTCGCAACCCTGCTTGTTTTAACTTTATTTTTGATAGGTTTCACGTTCAGCGAATTCTTCTTCAAGTGCCGCTTGTTCCTGACGATACGTTTTAATCGTTCGATCTAGTACACCTGACTCAACTGTTTCAAGCGCATCACCTAGTGTATGCATTGCTGTAGTATAATCAAAATTTTCTTCATATTCCCGTCGGGCTTGTTGCGTTGCCGCCATGACAGTCGCATTGTCCGCATGACCTTGCGCCTTGCGTACCAGTCGTTCTGTGACCACTGCTGCTTCTAACATCTGTTCTGTCGTCTCGCTCAATGAATCCAAGTCAGTACTTACAATAGCTAGTTGACGCTCGACATCATCGATATTCGTCCGTGATGACATCAATTGCTTCTCAGAACGACCTAATTCGTCTGCAACCACATAAAAATCAGCTTTATATTTTTCTGAAAGTCCCGCCAAACCTTGACGCTCAACCCGACGTTGTAACTGCCGCATTTTATTCTTTAGGTAGACTAAGCGACTATTCAATTGATTCTTCCGCTCAGGCAATTCACCAAACTCTTGCCAAAGCTCACGCTGGCCTTGTTCAATTTGCACCAATTCATCATGCAAAGCTTGTTGTGGCTTTAGAATCGTACTAAAAACGACTTCATGTTGCTCGATTGCTGTCTTTAATTCCGTTAATTCCCGATCTAAGCGCGACAACTGCATATGCCAACTTCGAATTTGTCCGTCCTCATCATGCGTAAACACAAAATCTTGGGACAAACGATCTAAATCAATATTCAAATCATGATTCAACATCTTATTTTGACGCAGTCCCTCAAATAAAGCCACATTATTTTGCTTAACTTGTTTAGCAGCAACCATTTCATCTTCGAACATTTGGTAAAGCGCATCAATTCTTGTTCTTAAAACATCAATCTTGTCACTGGTCTTTTTAAGCTTCAACTCTGACAAAGCATCTAAAGCAACTTGCTTTTCATCATCTAGCTCCTGCAATTCTTCAGCAACATCTTGATTAAATTGATAACCTTCTGTGTTCAAACGGTCATACGTTGTGTGTAACTCAGCCAATTGATCCGAAATAGTGGAATCTAACTCTTTAAACAAAGCCGGGATCTGATCAATCCGTTGCTCCAACTGAGTCGTTTCCATTCCTAATGTTTCATAAATATCAGCGGCGGCAGCATGATCACCACGTTCAGTTAAACGTGAAAACTCTGCAAACTCATCCTCTAAACTGCTTAAGACGTCTTCCAGTTGATCAATCGCCGGTCCAAATTGGAAACTCTCTGAAAGCAATACCTTTCTTAGTTCTTGATACTCTTGCTCAAGATCTTTAACGGCTTGTTTATGCGCTGAATCCAACTCTTTCAAATCTTCCAAACCTTGATTCACAATATCAATCGTGGTTTTAGCATCTCGCACTTGTTGTTGTAATTGTCGTAATGACTGTGCTGCCTTAATGAAATTAATTCCTTGCACATCATACAAGACTTGAGTTGCTTGTTCATCAATCGCATCAAACCCACTGTCTTCTAATTGCTCATACTTGCGTTCTAAAATTTGAAACTGTTGCAGCGACTGCCCTGTCAAACTCAATTGACGTCCTTCTACAATCCGGTCACGCATTGGAATGGCTTGTAAATCATCTTTTTCTTGTTGTAATTTATTCACTTTACGAGTTGTTAAACGCTGTGAAATAAAAATAATGAGGTAAATTGCAGCAGAAACCACAATTAGACCAATCACAATATGCCCAATTTGTGTCATCACTCATTTCCTGGCAATTGCCGTCAATTACCAAACTCCTTTTATCTCAGATTAATTATTTCTAGATTATCATGCCAAGAAACAGAATGGGGGATTTTGCGTGGGCTTTTAGCTTTACTTGGGGTTCTTTACTTTTTTTTAATCCATTTCAAACGTATTACAATAACGTTGACCAAAAAAATGCATAAAAAAAACACGACCATAGTCGTGTTTTTGCCAACCGAAGTTGTGATAAAAAATTATCCCAAACGGTTGTAGTATTCAACGATAAGCGCTTCATTGTAATCGTGATCAAGTTCTGAACGTTCTGGGTAACGAACAAGTGAACCCTTCATTTCATCGCGGTTAAATTCAACGAATGGCAAAGTACCAGCTTGTCCATCCAAAGCAGCTTGGATGTAAACGTTGTTTTGTGACTTCTCACGAACGCTGATTTCTTGACCAATAGCAACTTCGTATGAAGGAATATCAACACGCTTACCATCAACCAAGATGTGGCCGTGGTTTACAAGTTGACGTGCTTGTTGACGAGTTGTTGCCAATCCCAAACGGTACACGATGTTGTCCAAACGACGTTCCAACAAGATCATGAAGTTATCACCGTGAGTACCCTTACGGATACGTCCAGCCTTGTTGAACAAGTTATGGAATTGCTTTTCAGTCAAACCATAAGTATAACGAACCTTTTGCTTTTCAGCTAATTGTAGACCATAGTCAGATGGCTTTGAACGACGGCCTTGACCGTGATCACCAGGTGCATAGCTACGACGAGCAAGTTCTTTTCCAGTACCTGACAATGAAACGCCAAGACGACGTGACAAACGGTACTTAGGACCAGTATAACGTGACATAATAAATGTCCTCCAGAATTTTTATTTTGTTGAATTCTAGAGAGTTGTCTCACAGACGTGCAATTCACCCACACCTTCACCACTGCAGCGCGGCTACTAGTAATGTTCTCTACCATTGGTAGGTCGGTAAATTGGTGACGCGCTGCGGACAACCCGCTGCAGTTTTCAACAGTGCTTTTATTGTAGCAAAATAAACTACACCAAGCAACAATTTTTTTAGTTACCGTTCAAGATAAAACTCGAAACGTGAACCGACATATTGTGTCCGCACATATTCGAATGGTTTATTATTTTGATCAACAGTAATTTGCCGTAACACCAAAACTGGATCATTGCGCTTAATTTGCAAAAGTTCAGCCACCCGCTCGGTAACATTGGATGCTGTCACAATTTGCTTAGCATGTGTCACCCGTACACCACGTGTTTCTAACAATGTTTTATAAAGTGAATTTGTTAAGTCCTCGCGGTTAAGCCCTTCCACTAAGTCAGCAGGAATTGAAGCCACTTCATAGGCAATTGGTTCATCATCCCCATAGCGGACACGTTCCATCCGCAAAACTTGCGTGTGTGGCGGTAATTGTAATTGCTTTTGTTCTGAAGTCGACGCTGAACTGACATGGTAGCTCACCGTCTTTGAGGTAGCTTTCTTCCCCGATGCAGCCATCATATCTGTAAATGATGATACGCCATTCAATTGCTCTTGCACTTTCGGCTCGGCTACAAATGTTCCAGCGCCGACACGCCGATCTAAAACGCCTTCATCAACCAGCAACATCACGGCTTGGCGTAAAGTCATTCTAGATACATCAAACTGTTCCGCTAATTCTCGTTCAGCAGGAATTTTATCGCCTGGCTTCCATCGGCCGGCATCGATTGCTTCTCGGATTTCATCATGAATCTTTATATAGACTGGCGCCTTCATTTTTTACGTTGTCTCCTATTTCGTTGGAGCATCACTTTTTGAAAAGTGACGGCCAACACTATAAGTTGCTTCTAACTGATCTAGATTTGAACTAAAGACATTCAAATCGGCATCTTTGCCAACAGTTAGTGTTCCCTTTTGCTTCAAATCAAATTCACGAGCTTGGTTAACTGAGGCCATTTGAACCGCTTCTTCGGTGCCTGCCCCCGTAAAGGCAATCATATTACGGAAAGCATCATCAAATTCAAGCACTGACCCAGCCAAAGCGCCGTTTTCCAAACGAGCTTGCTTATCCTTAACCCAGACTTTTTGACCACCTAATTCAGATTCACCATCACCAAGTCCCTTGGCCCGCATTGAATCCGTAATTAATTCTAGGTGCTCAGCTGTTTTAACTTGGAGGGCCAATTTAACCATGTCAGGCACTACATGGAATCCGTCCACAATTAATTCACCATTAACGCTCGCCTCCAACATTGCATGTCCTGTGACGCCGGCTTCACGGTGATGCATTGGCCGTTGAGCATTGTACAAATGCGTCACACGCTTAGCCTTGACATCCTTTGTCAAAAAGTCACGAGTTGCATCTGAATGACCAATTGAACCAACAATATTGTTTTGCAACAAATAATCTTCAAATTCAGCCAAATTTTCAGCACGTTCTGGAGCGTATGTAATCAAGCGCACCCGATTACCAGAAAGCTCGTGCCATTTTTGGACTAATTCAACTGAAGGCGCAATCATATATTGCTCTGGTTGTGCTCCCTTATAATGTGGATTAACAAATGGTCCTTCAAGATGAACTCCCATAATAGCGGGTTCTGTTTTAGCAGCTTCATTGATGGCTACCATCGCTTGATCAATATTTTCAATTGATTGAGTCATTGTCGTTGGGAAAACACTGGTAATACCTTCACTCAACTGGCCTTGTACCATCTTCAAAATTTCATCTGGATTACCATCCATTGTGTCAAATCCATACGCACCATGAGTATGAACATCAATAAATCCAGGTACGATAATCTTTTGATTAACTGGCTCAACTTCATCTCCAGCTTGTGGTGTAAATTCCGCCATTGGGCCGAGCGCTTGGATTGTCTTATTAAAACGAATATAACCATCCTTAATAACTGGGTTCGTCGCATCACCCGTATAAATCGTTGCATGTGTCAGTACTTTACTCATGTTTGCCCCCTTAAAAGATTGCTTAAATGATCTGGTTAGTTTCATTATATATGGTCTAGTCCAATTTTTCCAGTAAAAAAGCATACATTTCCCCATTAATACTGGAAAATGTATGCTACAAATTTTACCAATTTAAAATTGTCTTTAACACGCCACTATGATTGTTATCCTCAGCGACATGTTTAAACTCAGGTTGCTTAAGCAAAAATTCATCCCCATTTGGCATCACATAACCTGCATCGGCAAGCTGGAGCATTTCATAATCATTCATTCCGTCCCCAAAGGCAGCAAGTTGATTCGTATCAGCGTCCCCTACCGTCTGAAGTAAGGTTTCTAGCGCGAATGCTTTATTAACCCCTTCTGGCAAAATATCAACTGTTCCATAACCAGAAGTTGTCGCGTACAATGGCAAATCTGAATCATTAATAGCTTGCATCACTCGATAGCCATCGTCATGATTATCTGACCAACGTCCCGTCACCGTTGACACCGGTTCAGGTAATTCAGCTAGTGAATCAATTTCATTAATCTTGTCATACAACTTTTCCATAAAGGCATAGGTTTGAGCATCCAATTCACCCATTCCCTTCAAGGTGTACATTTCATTGTCAGTATAAGTTCTAAGGCCACCACTAGGGACGGCTTGACGCTCGTCCAAAAATGCTTGCAAATCAGCCAAAGTTGCTACTGAAATTTGCTTTCGTATCATTGGATGATCTTGTGGTTTAACTACCGCTCCGTTACTAGCCACGATATCTACTTGCTTAGTAAACTCACCAAACATCGCTTGAATCCATTTTAGTTCACGTCCTGTTGCAATCACAAAACGCGTCTGCTCATCTGCGAGGCGATTTAAAGTCTGTTGAAACAAATCTGCATCGTAATGTTTTTGATCATCCAAAAATGTCCCGTCTAAATCAGTTGCAATGAATTTCATCTGTCCACCTCATGTCTGTTCTATTAGACCCATTGTACACAAAAAAACACCACCTCATCAAGAGATAGTGTTTTAGGAATAGCTCATCAGGGAGTCGAACCCTGGATGCCGGTGTGAAAAACCGGAGTCTTAACCGCTTGACCAATGAGCCAAAATCATAGTTGCCTTAACAACAAAAACTATATTATCACGTGGTTTTGAGTTATGCAACTACTTTTTTCAATTTTTATGCCAATTAGTCATTTTCTTGTTGGATTGCCGCAATTTCAGCCTGCAATCCAGCCATTAGCGCCTCGCTATCAAAATATTCTAGTGCTGTTTGTGCCACACTATTATCAGATGTTGCCTGTTTAACCAATGTATTCGGACTAATTTGGGCCTGCTCTAAATGTGTCCCAGTCCCTGCAAGAATTTGCTCTGCCATCCCCACTGCGTGTTCAACATTAACTTGATTGGCAACTGCGGTATGGGCCAAAGCATCTACTAAATTAGCCACTAAGGCTGGGCCAGCTGTTCCTAACACACTCACCACTGCCAATTGGTCTTCTGGATATTCATCCGCACGTCCCAATTCGTCAAATAGCATCGCAATAGCACCTTTGATTTCTGCATCGATTTGCTCATCAAAAGCCAAACCGATGTACCCAGCATGCGACGCAACATTCACATTTGGAACCGCACGCGCGATTGTCACTTCTGAACTAATTAAATCATGTAACTGTGCAAGCATTAATTCTTCATTAATTGAAACGACAATCACACTTGGATCAACACTGGCAGCCATTTGCGTTTGGGGCGCTAAGTCCGTTAAGGTTTTGGCATTTTCAGCTAAAATTACCATGTCAGCATCTTGCCAAACTTCCAATACTGAAGCCCGATGTTCTAATCCATCAGGTTGATCTTTTGCTTCAGCAAAGCCAATTTGGGCAATCGCCGTATTTCCTTGCCAGCCATTTACAAGTGCTTCAACCATCGCACCTGATCCAATATAACCAATTGTAAGCATATTATTATCTCCTTTAAATGAAAGCGGGGTCACGTCAGCGACGCCACCCCGTTTAATCTTTAACTTTAAGCAAAACCTTGTCGATTTGACAAAGTAAATGATTGATTATGATAACGCATCGACATGACCAAACCAATCCCAATCATATTACCCAAAATGGCCGATCCACCTTGCGATATGAATGGCAATGGAATTCCAGTCAATGGTACTAATCCAATGTTCATACCAATGTTTTCCAAAATGTGGAACAAAAGCATCATCACAACACCAGCTGAAATGTATGCATAGAATTGGTTTGATGTATCATAAACCACTTGGAAAATTTGATAAATTAATAGGAAATACAAAATCAACACTAAAATACTACCAACAAAACCAAAATTCTCACCAATAACTGAGAAAATCATATCCGATTCACGAACTGGCACATTCACGTGTGAGACGTTAAAGCCAGTTCCAGTTAAGCCACCTGAACCAATAGCCTTAATTGATTGCCACAATTGATAACCCGCATTTGATGTGTCACCTTCTGGATTAAGCCATGAGTCAACACGTGAGAATTGGTAAGCTTGGAAACCAAAGCTTTCCAAAATATGACGACCCCAGGTCTGTGACACCAACAAAATGACCACGGTTGCTAAAATACCACCAACTAAGAAGATTGGACCCAGAATCCGCCAAGAAACTCCTGACACAATTGTCATTCCAAAAACAATTGCCAAGAAGACTAACATTGTTCCAAAGTCATGTTGCAATAGCACCAAAACTATAATTGGAATCGTCCAGGCAATGATTTTAAGCAACAACATTTCATCCGAGCGAATCGTCCGAACCGGATTATCAAAATTGTGTTTTGAAATGACCCGAGCCAACATCACAATAAATGCTGGCTTCATCACTTCAGACGGCTGGAAGGTTAACGGACCAATTGCAAACCAAGACTTACCTCCGGTTTGGGCGGCATATGCTCGACTATAGAAGAAGAGCACCGCGACCATTAAGAACGCTCCCAGCCCAAAAATATATGGTGATAGTCGCCATAATTGTTCTGAATCGAACTGCATAATAAATATAACGACGCCGACACCGATAACATAATAAATAAATTGCATCAGCACCATACGTTTGACATTGATACCAGTTGCATCATGGGTTGCGGCCACATAAATTGAAGCTAATCCAATAATGGCTAACATTAGTACCACAAACACAATGGACCAATCAATTTCACCTTTTGAATTAAAAAAACGTTTGAACATGGCGCTCCCTCTAATGATGTAGATTATATTCAGCGATTAGTTTTGCAACGCCCGCATCAAAATCCGGCACCTTTACTTGATGTTGGTCAGGATATTCAATCATCACTCCATCATCAAGTTCAAGAACGTAACCTAAAGTCACCTTATTAATTTTCACTTCAGAACGTTGATCAACCGGATCGCTAATTTCAACTGAAACTGGTTTGTTTTTCTTTGACATAAGCTTCCTTTCCTAATCGTTCTTTGTAATATGTTCTAGTAACTCACCAGCACCTTTAGCCACATTATCCAAAGGACTATCTGAGACCATGACTGGCACATCAAGCTCATGTGCTAGATATTTATCCATGCCACGAAGCAATGCCCCACCACCAGTCAAGACAATACCGCGGTCAATGATATCAGCTGAGAGTTCAGGTTGAATTTCAGATAAGACACGGTGTGCAGCCTTGGCTACTTGTGCTAATGAATCATGCATGGCTTCTTCAACCATATTTGCATCTAATGTGATGGTTTCTGGCATACCTGAGAAGTTATCACGACCACGAACTTCCATTTCATCTGGATCATCAACTGGGATTGCTGTTCCCAATTGAATTTTAATCGTCTCAGCCGTACGTTCTCCAATTTGCAAACCAAACTTGTGCTTAATGTAATTAGCAATATCTGCGTTCAAGCGATCTCCAGCGACCCGGATTGACTCACTATTAACAATATCACCCAATGATAAGACAGCAATGTCTGAAGTCCCACCACCCATATCAATCACCATTGAAGCCAATGGTGAAAAGATGTTTAGACCTGCTCCAACAGCAGCAACCTTTGGTTCATATTCAAGGTAGACCTTACCGCCACCAGACTTTTCAGCAGCTTCAATAATCGCCTTACGTTCAATTTCGGTAATATTTGTTGGTGCACAAACCATGATACTTGGACGGCTCATAACACCCTTTGCTTGCAACTTTGACATAAAATATGACAACATTTCTTCGGTCATGTCAAAATCAGAAATCACACCATCTTTTAACGGACGAACCGCACGGATATTACCAGGAGTCCGGCCAACCATTTTGTATGCGTCCGTTCCAACGGCTAAAACTTTATCCTTTTTTGTATCAATTGCAACTACCGATGGCTCATTAAGTACAATGCCTTCGCCTTCAACATAAATCAGGACATTTGCTGTACCCAAATCAATTCCAATCGTCTTTGCCATGTTTCCACCTCTTTTAAACAGCATACTGTTTTACTTTTTATGTTCTATCATATTAGTATACAACAAATTTAAATTAATTTGCTTGTTGTTTCTATTCCAGTGTAAAATTGATTTACACAAAAGACAAACTTATTCAAAGGAAATTCATTATGAAAATCACAATTCAAGCTATTGCACACGCGCTCGATGCACACATCCAAAATGACGCTGACGTAACTGTCACAAGCACTGCCTTTGATTCACGTCAGGTAACCCCTGGAGCCTTGTTTATCCCACTTGTTGCCGAAAACGACGGTCATACGTATTTAAATAGTGCCATTCAAAATGGTGCCGTTGCCAGTCTTTGGCAAAAAGACCACACCCCATATCCTACCAATGTACCACTAATCTTGGTTGATGACACTCTCGAGGCATTCCAAGCTTTAGCTGAATTTTATCTGAAGCAAGTTGATCCTAAAATTGTCGCCATTTCCGGATCAAATGGCAAAACGACTACCAAGGACTTCATTGCTGCAATTGGTAACACCAAATACAAAACTGTTAAAACACCCGCTAACTTCAATAACGAAATTGGTGTTCCCACAACCATCCTATCAATGGATGATGATACTGAATTATTAGTCTTAGAAATGGGGATGGATCATCCAGGTGACCTCGATAAGCTCTCTAAAATGGTGCAGCCCGACATTGCGGTATTAACAATGATTGGCGAAGCTCATATTGAATTCTTTAAAACTCGTGCCAACATTGCCGATGGTAAAATGCAAATTATCAATGGCTTTAAACCAAATAGCCAACTAGTCTATAATGGCGACGAACCACTTTTGGTTGACCGCGTAGGTGCTCACGATGAGTTGCATAATGTTTCATTTGGTTTAACAGATCAAAATGATCTTTTTGCTTCTAATATTGAAATGACTGCTACTCAAGCAATTTTCACGACCAATGCTTCGAAACAACAATTCACAATTCCATTGACCGGTCGTTATAATGTCGCGAACGCTTTGGCAGCTATCAGCGTGGGCCACCTGCTTGAAATTGATGACGCCACGATTGCTGAAGCTTTACGCAACGCACCCATCACTGCTAATCGAACTCAATGGTTAAAAGGTAATTTTGGTGGAGAGATTCTATCAGATGTCTATAATTCAAATCCTACCGCAGCTAAAGAGGTCCTTAATTCATTTAGCGCCGTACCAACGCAAGGCCGGCGAATTGCGGTCCTTGGTGACATGCTTGAACTAGGCACAGCTGGCCCAGAATTACATGCTAGCCTAGCTGAAGCACTCGATCCAAAAAAGATTGAAAAAGTTTACTTAGTCGGTGATTTAATGACGAACTTAGCAGATGCATTAGTTAAGTTTTATCCAGCTGACCACATTCACACTTATCAAAAAGATGAACTACCAAAGCTGACACAAGATTTGCAAAAACAACTTACCGCATCTGATTTACTCTTGCTAAAGGGATCTCACGGAATTCACCTTGAAAACGTAGTCGATGCATTAGTTAATAAATAGACCAAATAAAAAGCTAAATCAGACTGATTTGGCTTTTTTTGTATACATACGATAGGCCAACCAAATCAATAAGCCACAAATTACCCCACCAAGCACCACGACATACTTATATTCATCAATGACGGTGAGCACTTGCTGCCAAGCTTGTCCTGCATAATGCCCTAACCCAATCAGCACGGTATTCCAAATTCCAGCACCAAGGCTACTGTACATCATGAAAACTGGAAACGACATTTTCGTCATCCCAGCTGGGACAGAAATTAAGCTGCGAACAACTGGAATAAAACGACCAGCAAAAACCGCAAAGCGTCCATGTCGTAAAAAGAATGCTTCGGCACGTTCGAAATCCTTTAAGCGCAGATGTAAAGCTCTTCCAAGCCGGCTGTCAACTAATTTTGCTAAAGTTGGCATATCTAAGAAGGAGCCAATCCAATATAAGATAGCAGCACCAATACTCGCCCCAAGCGTAGCGGCAATAATTGATCCTGCCACGTTTAACTGTGATTGTGTTGTGAGAAAACCTGAAAAAGTTAAGATCAATTCAGATGGAATCGGCGGAAAAATATTTTCCACCGCAATTAATAATGTAATTGCTAAATAACCGAACTGATTAATCATGCTTTCAATAAATTGTTCCATAATTTAAGGATCCTATACTTTCAATTAAAGTTATCATGTCGAACCATTTAACCAAATTAAGCTTGGAGAAAACTTTAAGTTCATCACAAAATAAAAAATGGAATGCTAGCACCCCATTTTCATCCACTATTAATATTTAGCAAAAAAGCGACGCTTTTTAATCGGTGTTACAGCAAACGTAGTCACTGGATCACCATTAACTGCTGCTTTGGCATTTTCTTCAAAAGCATGCGCCATTTGTGCATCTGCTTTTTCCAATTGTTGATAGGCCACTTGTAGTTGATAACTACGTCGCTTCATAACATGCGCATCGGATGCAAAAAAATGGGCTAACCCATGGCTCACAATATCTTGAGCAAACGCTGCTACTTTTGAACCAAAGGTACCCACATAAGAACTCGCCGTGACCTGAGCCAACATCCCCCGCGATATAAAATCAACTAATTTATCTGGGTGATCCATGAACCCTTGATTCCGTTCAGGATGGACAATAATTGGCGTTGTGCCGCGTTGTTGTAATTCAAATAAAACTTGCTCACTAAAAACCGGGACTTCATCCGATGGAAATTCAATCAACATATACGTATTAAATTCATCTGTGGCTAATAAATCATGCGCATCATAAGCTTGCAAAAGATCACCATTCATTCGAATTTCTTGCCCAGGAAAAACTGTCAAAGGGATATTGGCATCTTCTAACGCCTCTTGAAATGCGGCGGTTTCAGCCATCACGTCTTTTGCGTGATTAACATAACGTCCATTCATATGATGAGGCGTAACTAAGGCATGGGTCACCTGATTCGCCACTGCTTCTCGCGCTAAATCCAATGATTGTTCCAAACTCGGTGAGCCATCATCTAGATTTGGTAATAAATGACAATGAATATCAATCATCTTTAATTCCCTTCGCTTTTTCATCTTGAATTAAAAAAAGCAGCGACTTATCCCCGCTGCTCCTTTTTCAATAATCAGTTATCCCCATAACCGTAGCCATAACCGTAGCCATAACCGTCATCTGAACGCTTATCTTTGACTCGTTCAATCGCTCCCAAAATTTTGGTATTTTCTGATAATTGTAAAATTTCAACTGTACGATTCAAATTAGACTTAAGTGTCTTATTCATTGTTACCACCAAAGCAACCCCGTCTACTCGAGGCATCAGCACTTGTGCATCACTAACGGCAATAACTGGTGGCGCATCGAATAAAACAACATCAAAGTTTTCACGCATCCAATGCATTAAATCACCCATCTTAGATGATGCTAAAAGTTCAGCCGGATTTGGTGGGACGGGTCCCGACGTCAAAACTGACAATCCAGGTACAAACGTCCCTTTAATTACTTCTTTAGGCTGCTCATCTCGTACCAAGAGTGTTGACAGACCATGCTGATTATCTAGATAAAATGACAAATGGACGGTTGGACGTCGTAAGTCGGTATCAACCAATAATGTTCGCTTACCGGCTTGCGCCCATGCCACCGCCAAATTAGCGGCCACAGTTGATTTTCCATCCCCAATTTCAGGTGAGGTAAGCATCATCAACTTAAAATCATCAATCCCTGCCGCACTAAACTCAATATTCGTCCGCACCGTTCGGATTTGTTCTGAAATGACATTTTTAGGCTCCGTGAAAGTCACTAATTCAACTTTACTTGGTTCCTTCTCTGCTCTTGCTTTATTTTTTGATTTAAATAATCCCATTTTTGAACTCCTTAAACCCGACGACGACGTGATGGGGTTGGTTGATTAAGTCCCTTTTCTTGTGCTTTCAAGACATCGTCAACTGATCGAACGTGCTCAGCATAACCGACCATCCCTAAGTTGGTTAAACCAAGTTTTTGCGTAATATAATCAACACTCTTAATTGTTCGATCCGACATATCACGAAGCATGCCCCAGGCAAAGGCCACCAAAACACCTAATACAAAACTAATTAACGTAATTAATGGTATCTTAGGCGATACGGGCGTTTTGTGAGCTGAAGCTTTCGATACAATCGTTAGATTTGAAGGCGTATCCATAATCTTGGTAATCTTACTCTTAAATACCTTTGCAATTTCATTAGCAATATCCCGTGATAAATATGGATTGCCGGTTTTAACGCTAACTTCGAACACCTGTGAGTTTTGCTGGTTTGAAATCGAAATTTTATCAGTTAAATTCTGTAACTGATGCTTGGTAAACTTATCACTCAAATTATTGGATACTTGATCCAAAATCACAGGTTGATTAATAATATCCTTATACGTATTAATCATTTGGACATCCGCTTGTTGATTTTGATATTGTGCAGCACCATCTTGAGACTGCTTATCTTTACGATTAACTAATAAATTAACCGATGAAGCGTATTGTGGTTCGATGACAAATTTTGAAACAGCAAAACCAACCCCAGCGAATAACACACCAAGTGTTAACATCAACACCAGATTTTGCTTAATAATTTGCCAAATATGTCTTAAATCAATTACATTCTCCATGTTGAACTCGACTCCCAACTCGTTAAAAAAACTCTACATAATAATATCTTTAGCATAACCACAATGATAACACTTCTGATTATACATTAATCAATCTAGCAACAACAAGAATTTTCAGGACGGCAACTGCTGATTAATTTCCTTTTGCCCATTTTCGATAAAAAAACCTGCTTCTCAGATTGAGAAACAGGTTTTTAAGAATCTTGAACATCTTAATTTGTATTACTTAAAGTTACTTAGCCAAGATGTCCTTTGAGACAACATTCAAATCATCATCCAAATCGTAAACGATTGGTTGACCATTCGCAATTTCAAGACCCATGATATCTTCATCAGAAATCTTTTCAATGTGCTTAGCCAAGGCACGCAATGAGTTTCCATGAGCGGCGATAATAACATTCTTACCAGCCTTCAAATCCTTTGAAATTGTATCATTCCAGTATGGAAGCACACGTTCCAAAGTGACCTTCAAATTTTCACCTAATGGCAATTCATTTTCAGGTACACCGGCATAACGACGGTCAAATGAAGCATAAGTTTCACCATCAACAGTCGTTGTTTCATCATAGCTTTCCAACAATGGAGGCAATACATCGTATGAACGACGCCATTGGTGAACTTGATCGTCACCCCACTTTTCAGCGGCATCAGCCTTGTTCAAACCTTGTAGGGCACCATAATTACGTTCATTCAAACGCCATGACTTTTCTTCTGGAATCCAAAGTTGACCATCTTCTTCCAAAACCAAATGCAACGTTTGAATTGCACGAGTCAAAACAGAAGTATAAGCTTGATCAAATTCAATGCCAGATTCAGCTAACAATTGACCAGCTGAACGAGCTTGTTCTACCCCAACTGGGCTCAACTTGGTATCAACCCAACCATTAAATAGATTCTTGGCGTTCCATTCACTTTGTCCGTGACGAACCATAACTAACTTTGACATTACGATACCTCTTCTTATTTTTATTTTCCTAATTAGTATAACAAATTTTGTGCGTCTGCGCACAATGAACCTTACTTTAATGGGTTCAAATCACCATCCGTAATGGTAAATCCTGATGAGTGTAAAGGTCCTGCGGCTGCAGGGTCCAATTCCTTTAAGATAGATAGAATCGCCACTGGTCCTTCACCAAAACCAGTTGCAATCAAGTCAGCTTTACCTGGATAACCAGCAATATCTCCTACAGCGTACAACCCAGGAACTGTTGTTGCCATATCTTGTCGGACCACACAACGCTGCCGTTCAATCACCGGATGACATGTCCAACCTTCAATCATTTGACTATTAGATTGAAAACCATAACTCACAACAACATCATCAACCAAAAGTGTTTGATCAGTCTGATCTTCATTATTTTCTAAGTTAACAGCTAATTTCCCACTTGCAGCCTGGATATCCGTAATATTATATGGTGTTAATTGCTTCACATTCGTATTTGCTAATTGCTCCAGAGTGTATGCCATTGCACGAAAGCGATTGCGCCGGTGGGTCAAGTAAACTTGATGCGCATAGGGTACCAAAGCCAGTGCTTGATCAACAGCTGAGTCGCCACCACCAGCTACTAAAACATCACGCCCCGCAAAGTGTTGCAAATCATCCGCAATATAGTAAACCCCTTGGCCTTCAAAGGCTGATCCAATTCCATTTGGCAACCGTTTTGGCTCAAACGCACCACGGCCAATTGCCAAAACTACTCTTTGCGCAATCAACTCACCTTGATTCGTTTGTAACACAAAATAATCATGTGTCGCGTCGTAGTTTAAATCCTGCACCACTGTATTCAGTGAAAACCGCGTTTCCAACTGATCAGCCTGTTGTTTTAGATTTTTAACCAAGGTTTGTCCATCAATTTTAGTAAAACCAGGAATATCTAATAAATCTTTTTGCGGATATAAATGAGCGACTTGACCCCCAACTGTTTCTAAACTATCTAAAACTGTCACATCTAGACCACGCATCCGCGCATAGAAAGCAGTATACAATCCAACTGGTCCAGCACCAATTATTGCGACTTGTGTCTTTTCCACAGCTTGCCTCCTTACAAAAAAAGCCACTCAAAACTTTTTTGAGCGACCATGCTTACTTAAACTGTATGATCAAAGACTGGTTTGAATTCTGATAATCCATCACCAAAGTCTTCACTCATCATCATATTAAAGTCAGGACCTTCACTACCAGCGTCATCCGTGAAGAGCTTTTCAAGATCAGGGCCTAAGGCCATCACAGCATCACGGTCAGGACCATCAACGACAATCAAGTAATTACCGCCATCTTCTTGCCCCAACCAAAGTAGATAAAGGGCATTAATAATATCACCATGATCATCCGCAAAGTTGACTAAATCATATTGCAATGCACCTGGTGCAATTTCATCAGCTGGAATTACTGGAACGCCACCATCTTCTTGAAGTGCTTCCAAGACATTCGCCAAATACCCCATGTTATCTTTCGTAATTGGCATGCCGTCCTCTGAGAATGGGTTTAAGACCAAACCGCCCATATTTGGTACTTCTTCGTCAAAAACCATTGGCAAATATTGTTCAATTGACATTGGATAAGGGTAAACCGGTTCTTCAGCTTGCCATTCTCCATCAGTATTATACTTCTCCATATCTGTGAAGACAGGGAAAACCATATTATCATCTTCATCACGTAAAGTGACAAAGCGTACCTCGGCCCCTTCTGGCAAAACAATTGAACCATCAGCCTGTTCTTGCAAAGGCTCAGTAAAACTAACTGGCGCAATAAAGTGGGCTTCTAGCAAAGCTTGTGTATACGCAGCTTCCGTATCCTCATTTTGATTTTCTCGCAAATCATGTAAAGCATCTAAGACGGGTTGATTCGTAATATCTAATTCAAACATTTCATACGCTCTCTTTCATTATTGAACAATGTGGGCAATAAAAGTCTCTTGTACAAAGCCACGTACAGCATTGTAAATTCTTTTTGCACGCGATTGCTTATTTGTAATCGCAAATACAGTTGGCCCGGTTCCAGACATTTGGACGGCATCAGCACCAAATTTCTGCATTTTTATTTTTAAGTTAGTAATTTCAGGATAACGTGTCGCCGTGACCGGTTCGAGCACATTAAACATTTCTGCATAGACCTGGGACATATCTCCCAGTTCCAAAGCTGCCATCAAAGCCGCCATATCACCATGCTGTAATTGATCATAATCAATTTGTTTCAAGATTTTAGGGGTGGACACACTCACCGCTGGTTTAGCGACGACTACCCAAAGAGAGGGTAGTTTATTTTGAATTGGTTCCACCACTTCACCACGACCAGTTACTCGCGCTGGTCGGCTATAAATACAAAATGGTACATCAGCATCAATTGACAGACCCAATTTAGCTAACTGGGCTTCACTCAGATGCATTGACCACAGTTTATTTAAGCCCCGCATCACCGCAGCCGCATCCGAAGAACCACCACCCAAGCCAGCTGCAACCGGAATTCGTTTATCGATATAAATATCAACACCGTCACTTTGCTGAGCTTGTTCACGCATCAACGCTGCGGCCTGATAGGCTAAATTCTTTTCATTCAATGGGAGTACCCCACTCGTTGAATCAACATGAATATCATGATGTTCTTGAGTCGTTTTGATTGTGACATAATCCGCCAAATCGATTGGCACCATGAACATATCCCATTCTTGAAGCCCATCACGATGGAGATACGGGGTATCTAAGCTAATATTCAGTTTAGCATAGGCGCGTTCTAAAATTTCCACTCACTCCTCCCCCAGCTTCTCAAAGTATTACAGTCATTATAACAAATATGCAACAAAATAGGTTAGTCCATAGGCGGAACCACAAAATCTTGTTATAATATGCGCAACAAACACAAAAAAGGATTGGAACACTATGCGCTATCTCTACATACTGACTGGCCTCATCCTCTTTTCCATCGGAACCGTTGCCATTTGGATTCCCGGTCTCCCAACCACAGGTTTTTATTTCTTTGCAGCTTTCTGTTGGGCTCGCTCTTCACCACGCTTACACGCTTGGATCTTAAAAAATAAATATTACCAACGCTACGTTGAAGAAGGCGTATATCAGCGGAAATTAAATCAGAAACAACGCATTGCCATTTATCTATTTTCGGCCGCTTTTATGGCCATTCCATTCATCACCGTACCCAAACTTTGGCTTCGCTTAACTTTAATTGCTTGTTCGTTGGCTCAGATTATTAGTATGGAAGGTTTCTATCGCGGTTACCTCTTCAACAATTTATTCAAAAAACACAATGAACGCGTAAAATTAAATGAAACTGAATAACTGCAAAACATCGCTGATTATATGAGCGATGTTTTTTTATGAAAAAGTAATAACAGCCCGTGGTTGATTTGGTGCATTAAAAGCCGTTGCTGATTCTTTAACAGGATATACTTGCGTAGCAATCCGCCAGTCATAGTGTGCAGCCAATTGAAAAACTGTCTCGACAGCGTCAAGCAATTCTGAGCTATCGACAGATTGTAACCCCGAACCCATTAAGGTTAATTTTGAGCTACGCAAAACACTTGCTGGTAAATCTAACGTCTTACCAGCCATTGACCCAACATCAATATATTGAACCGCGTGTTGGCCACCTACAGCGTCTGCAATCGTCGTTAAAATGGCCTTAGCAGCCGGCCCATACAAATAGTCCAGCACAATATCAACATTCCCCACGACCGTCCGCAAACCAGCTTGATACTGAGCAAAATCAGTCGCATCCGTTAAATCAAGGCTTTCCGTGGCCAAAATGACGTCGGCACCACTTGCTTCAAGCGCTTCCGTCCGCCGGCCTGTTGCAATCACACGTTTGGCCCCAATCGCCTTAGCGATTTTCACGGCCAGCTGTCCCGCCGTACCAGTCGCACCATTAATTAAGACCGTTGCGCCAGGATGCCATTGAATACGCTTAGTTAAGGCAGCCATCGCACTCATACCAGGATTTGCAATTGCCGCTGCTGTTATGTCATCTAATTCAGCTGGAAGCAAGCGTAAGTGATCGACAGCCACTTTGACCGTTTCGGCAAGCGCACCCCCGTCCACAACTTGATCAAAATAAACCCGCGTGCCATCATCCAACACACCAACTCCATCAATTCCCAACGTTTGTGGGTAAACTGATTGACTTGAATAGTGTTGGCCGGTCGCTACCATTTTTGCAAGATTCGATAAAGCCACTGCTTTCACATGTACTAAAACTTGATCAGCATCTGTTTGCTTTGGTTCTGGGACATCCGTGACAATCGGTTGGCCACCTGCTTCTACCAATTGAACTGCTCGCATCATGATTTCCTCCACGCTTCTATAGAATTGTCCCTACTATAACACAAACCAAATTAAGCCCCTAGTCTGGCATACAAATAAAAAAAGGCAAGTTAACATACATGGTTAACCTGCCTTTTTTTAATTCTTATGCTCAATTTCATCCAAGATTTCTTCATGAATTTTTTTGGCTTCTTGCTTAATTGGCTCTTCAAATTTCACCGGATGTACGCCAACATTCATTAAAATAGCCACTGCCATACCAATAAAAGTATCGATGACCCGGTTGATCGCATACAGATAGTCACCATCACTTGGAATCGTAAAACAAATCATCAAAAACGCTGCCGACGCACCAATAATCCCCCGATTATTGTTAATGGCATCATTCACTGCAATCAATAGCATTAATAAGGCTGGAAGTACAATCACTTGCACCCATGCAGCATGGTGCGTTGCCATCATTGAAAATGAATAGACCATCGCAAAAGCACCACCAAAGGCATTGGCAATTACGCGTGACCGACCAAACTGCAATGTTGTTTCAAAATCTTGGCGCAATGAAAAGACCGCTGAGAGGCACGCAATCATTGGATTACCCCGATGTAAAACCAAAAAAATAACAATTAAAATCATCACTGAAATTCCGGTTTTAACCGTCCGTAAACCAAATCTAAATTTTAAATGTGGTGCGTCCATCTGCAACTAGTCTCCTTCTGTAAATTGTTGAGTATGTCGATAGCCTTTACTAATCAAGTATACCAAAATAGCAAAAGTTACAAACACGAGGCCTGCGCCACTGTCAAATAATATCTTATAATTAAATTGCTCAATCATCATCCCACCCAAAAGCGGTCCAATGGCTCGACCAATCGATGGAGCCGCAGAAACCAAGCCTTGGTAGCGCCCCTTCAAATTAGCTGGTGTCAATTCATTGACCAATGCCGGAATCATCGGAAAGGCGGTGACCTCACCAAGTGTTGTCACAATCATTGCAAAAGCAAAGCCAGTAAAGTTTTTGGCAAATGGTAAAATCAAAAAGGCACAGCCAAACATCAAAATTCCGCCAAAAATTTGAATCCACATCGCTTTGCTACCACTACCTAGGTTAAATTTATTAATAATCAATTGAATTACTGCGATCAGCAAACCATTGATCGTCCAAAGCAGTGAATATTGCCATAGTGGTAGGTGCAAATTATCAGTCATATATACCGACAAATTTCCTTGCCATTGGGCATAAGCAATCCATAAAACAATCAAGCCTAAGATAACCCCAAAGACAATTCGTTTATTCCAGACTGGTAATTTATTGACCCCCATCGCATCTTTAACCGTCTGAAAACTTGCTTCGATATTAAAATTGAACCGCACATTTACCAATAACAACAAATAAAGCACTAACGAACCAATAAACAACCAAGTAATCCCATGTGGATAAATTAAGCCCATCAATGCTGTAGCAAAGACCATACCAAAATTATTTGTGAAATATAGCATATTGAACACATAACGGCCATCGTGACTACGTACTAACGTTCCATAAGCATTAATAATTGCCATAATCCACCCATTTAGGAATGACGCAATCATCAAATTAATGACATAAAACGGCCAGCCATGCACGAAAATTAACACAATTTGAATGCCAATCATGGCCAACGTACCATATAACATCAAATGATACGGTTCAAAACGGTCAAACAAGCGGCCGCTCAAAATCGAACCGAATGCCTGCCCAAAGGCAACCATCAACATGACCCATCCCGCTGTAATCAGGGTTTGATGTAGTGGCCCATTCAAATAAACCGTAATAATTGGCCAAATAAAACCAAATGCAAAATTATTAATTAGTGATGCCATCAATAAAGCTTTGATTGACATACCACCTGTTTTCTTCATTTACAATCCCCCTTCTTAATTAAAGAATCAGCCAATCCAAATCATGATTGACTGATTCTTTGGCTTCATCATCCAAAGCCACTATTATCATCCCGATATTCAATATTAGAAAACTTATTATATGACTTCACAAACAAAAGCCGTGCTGTTCCACGTGCTCCTGAACGATTCTTTTCAATAATAACTTCGATTTCACCCACGTCTTGTTGCTCTTCATCGCGTGGATCTTGCGGACTATCATCATCTTCATTCTCACGATAATAATCATCACGATACAAAAAGGCAACGATATCAGCATCCTGCTCGATAGATCCTGATTCACGAATATCTGACAACATCGGACGCTTATCTTGACGCTGTTCAACACTACGTGAAAGCTGTGATAGCGCAATCACAGGTGTATCCAATTCCATCGCCATCTTCTTAATCGAACGTGAAATAGCTGACACTTCTTGTTGCCGTCCTTCAGAACCATTTCCTTCAATTAGCTGCAAATAGTCAATAATGACCAAACCAATTTGGCCTTCTTTTTTCTGCAAACGGCGCAACTTTGATCGAATTTCATTGACCTTAATCCCAGGTGTATCATCAATGAAAATTTTCGTGCGTGACAAAGATCCCATCGCCACTGCCAAACTATTCCATTCTTCTGGATCTAGACTACCTGTTCGCATGTGTTGGGAATTAATATTTCCTTCAGCCGCCAACATACGATTAACCAAGGCTGTATCTGGCATTTCCAATGAAAAAATCACAACGGGTAGCGTCGGATCATTTACCGCGACCCGCTGGGCAATATTCAAGACGAAAGCTGTTTTACCAACCGCCGGACGTGCCGCCACGATAATCATTTCACCACCGTGAAATCCAGTCGTTAAATTATCCAAGGCTTGGTACCCAGTTGCCAACCCAGTTACTTGCTCGTCATTCGTCGAATTTGCTTCAATTTGTTCAAATGACCGTGTCACGACATCGGAAATCTCTTTAAAGTCATTTGTCTTTTCACCTGCATTGATTGAATCCAGTTTCGTACTAATATCTGAAACTAAATCTTCAATATCCGTTGCTCCAGTGTAAGTTCCTTGGGTTCCCTCTTGCAATGTATCAATCAATTCACGACGAAGTGATTTTTCTTTAACAATGCGCGCATAGTACATCGCATTGCCTGAAACCGGCACACTAGAAGCCAATTCAGTCAAATAGCTGATGCCACCCGCATTTTCGACCTGATTATTTTTTTCCAACTCGTCCGTAATGGTTAACACATCAATTGGTCGTTGGTCTTCATCAAGTGCTAAAATCGCCCGATATATTAATTGGTGCGCAGTCCGAAAGAAATCGTTCGGTTCAAGGATTGTCGATACTTGTGCGACAAGATCAGTCGGATCAGTCGATAATAGAATTGAACCTAGCACAGCTTGCTCAGCACTAATATCTTGTGGTGCACTTAAAGCAACATTTTGTTCATTTTCTGGCATGCGCCCACCACCTCGTTTTCTATAATTATCGTCCTAATCATTCTAACAGATTCCTACAAAATAAAAAGCAACGGACTTCAGCCGTCGCTTTTTATTACATTTGTAATGTTTCTATTGCTCGTCGACGTGCACCCGTAAGGTTGCTTCGACATCTTTATGCAACTTAATTTTAATATTTGTATAGCCTAGCGCGCGGATAGGCTCTTTCATGTCCATCTTACGCTTATCAAGCTTCAAACCTAATTGCTTTTGGGATGCTTCAACAACTTGTTTAGAAGAAACCGCTCCAAACAGACGTCCATCATTACCAGCCTTGGCTTTTAGTTCAATCACTGAATCATCAGCTTCTAACTTAGCCTTTAATGCCTCAGCAGCAGCTTTTTCTTCAGCAGCATCGCGATCAGCTGCTTTCTTCTTAGCAGCGCTAACTGCCACATTCTTCTTAGTAGCTGGTTCAGCCTTATGATTTTTAATCAAGAAATTATTGGCATAGCCATCCGGAACATCTTTAATGTCGCCCTTTTTACCACGGCCTTTAACGTCTTCTAGAAAGATAACCTTCATCTTTGACACCTCACTATTTATTCATCTATTTGTGTTTGTGCTTGCAAAATTTCTACCAGTTGGTCATAAGCCTCATCAGTTGTAATGCCTTTCAACTGGGTTGCCGCATTGCTCAAGTGGCCACCGCCACCCATTTCTTCCATGACAATTTGCACATTTTCATTGCCATCAGAACGTGCAGAAATTGAAATTGTATCATCATCACGTCGCGTAATCACAAATGAACGGGTTACCCCAATTAATTGTAACAAACTGTCGGCGGCTTGTGCTGCCACAACTGGATCATAAATCGTATCATCTTCACCAACTGAAATGGCAACATCATCATTAACTTGAACTTTTTCAATCAGGTGTGAACGATCACGATATGATTCCACGGACTCTTTCATAAAGTCTTGAATCAATGTGCTATCAGCCCCCACTGAACGCAAGTAACTAGCTGCATCAAATGTTCGTGTTCCTGTCCGCAAAGTGAACGACTTTGTATCAATTTGAATTCCGGCAAGCATCGCAGTTGCTTCAACACGCGTCAAACCACGTGCTTGATTATTAGGTTGATATTCAAACAACTCTGATACCAATTCTGAACTTGATGAAGCATAAGATTCCACATAAACCAATTGCGGTTCAGCTGGGAACTCTTCACCACGTCGATGATGATCAATGACCACAACATGGCCACTTAACTGCTCATAAACCGCCTTAGACTCAGTAATCGATGGCTTTGAATGGTCGACCATAATCAATAAACTATGATCGGTCGCTTGATTTTGCACCTCATCCGGGGCAATAATCGCATTTTCATTGCGACTTTCTTTACTCAACTCATTCAACAGTAATTTAATATCTGAATGGGCTTCTTGCTCGGTATCATAAACCACCCACGATGGTTTATCATGCATTTGCGCAATTCGTCGAACCCCTAGTGCTGACCCAAACGAATCCATATCTGGCTTTGAGTGTCCCATAATAAAGACTTGGTCAGCCTGTGAAATCAATTCACTCAAGGCTTGCGAGATGACACGCGCACGTACACGCGTCCGCTTAACCATCGGGTTCGTTGAACCACCATAGAAACGGGCCTCACCATCTTCAGCCTTAACAACAACTTGATCACCACCACGGCCAAGGGCCAAATCCAAATTAGACTGTGCATTTTCAGCCAAACGGTTAATTGATACTTCATGGTACGCAATTCCGATACTCAAAGTCAGTGGCATATTTTGCGCTGATGTTGCTTCGCGCACATCACCTAAAATACTGAACTTATCACTTTCAGCTTGTTTCAAGCCTTCATCATAACCAATCAACATAAATCGGTCGCCCGCTGTCCGGCGTGTATAAATTTGATGAGCATCCATCCAATTGGTTAATGACCGCGTTACAAATGTTCGTAATGATGAAGCGTTCGCATCGCTCATACTTTCAGTAATTTCATCATAATTATCAATCGAAACCATTCCGATGAAAAGTCGATGATTTTCATAGTTTTCACGAATTTCTTCATTTTCGGTCACATCATAAAGATAGACGACTTGAATATCCGGTTGAACCTTAACGACAAAAGTATGATCCTGCCAATTAATTCGAGTCTCTTGTTCGTCCAACTGCTTCTGATCATCTGCCTCATCAGCTTCAGTCACATCAGTTACGAGTTGATCAAGCTTTTCTGAAACTTCACTAAGTTGCTCACCAATAATTACGTTGTCACCCAAAACATGTTGTAAGTATGGGTTAACCCAATTGACTTCATGCTTCTCATTATAGAGCAACAACCCAATCGGCATTTTTAAAGCTGACTCTTCACCACTACGCTTAATGCGATATGATAAATTCGCTAAATATTTTGCGGTATCTTCGCTCATTTCGCGTAAAGTCCGGAAAATAATCATTAACGCAATTAAAACCAGAACCAACCAAATGACACCAACTAGCCAATTAACGTTAAAAGCTAAAATTGTTCCCAGTAGCGCAATCAGCGAAACGAGGACGGCAATCCAACCGATTGAACGATTTTGAAAAATTTGCGGTACCCTTAATTTTTTATTTTCTTGTTTCACCGAATGGGTCTCCTTAACCAAAACTTTAATATTAAAGAAGATTATACCACGGTTGAAGAACATTGGGAAATTAAGCTCAGTCCCCTTCTAACCTAACCATAGCAACCACAATAAAAGACAGAATCCAAGATCCTGCCTTTTATTTAAATCTATTAGATTAAGCCATAGGCTTGCGCCCGCTCTTGATACATTGGAATTTCCTCTGGCGTTGCCCAAACAAAGTGTTGGGGAGCAATTTCAACCATATCACGTGCCTTCCCATCCATTTCACGCGTGGGATCATAGATAATTGGCTGACGATGCTTTTCTACATCTGGATCAGGTTCTGGAATAGAACTTAATAGCGACTTCGTATAATCATGCAAAGGATGATTGTATACTTCATCGGCTGGTCCAATTTCAACCATCTTACCCCAATGCAATACGCCAATTCGATCTGAAATATACTTAACCATCGATAAGTCATGGGCAATAAAGAGATAGGTTAGATTTTGCTTTTTTTGCAATTCTTGCATCAAATTCACAACCTGCGCTTGAATTGACACATCTAAGGCCGAGATGGGCTCATCAGCAATAATAAACTTCGGATTCATCGCCAAAGCACGTGCGATCCCAATCCGTTGCCGTTGACCACCTGAGAACTCGTGGGGATAACGATTAGCATGCTCACGCTTCAAACCCACGGTTTCTAACATATCTTCAACGATTTTAGTACGTTGTTCATCACTATCAACTAAATGATTGGCATCTAGCCCTTCGGCGATAATATCCTTAACCTTCATCCGCATATCCAATGATGCTTGTGGGTCTTGGAAAATCATTTGGACCGCTTGGTGGAATTGCTGCAAGTCAGCTTTTTTCTTAATTTTGGTCACATCTTGACCATCATAATTAATTTTACCGGCGGTTGGCTGATACAACTTCATAATGGCACGACCAATCGTTGTCTTACCTGAACCAGATTCACCAACTAACCCAAAAGTTTCTCCTTCATAAATATCAAATGAGACATTTTGGACTGCGAGCGTTTGATTTTTACGTCCTTGATTAAAGGTAATATCTAAGTTTTGCACTTCAACCAGTTTTTTACGATCTTCTACCATCAAACCACTCCTATTCTGTCAAAATTGCAGAGGCTTCAACTGGTTGCGCTTGTTGTTGCGTAACCTCTGGATGTTCTGCGATATACTTTGCCCAGCGCTGTTGCACCGTTAGTGGTGGTTCCACTTTTGGTGCACGAGAATCCAACAACCATGTCGCTGCAAAATGCGTCGGTGACAATTGGAAATAAGGTGGTTGTTGCTCTTCATCAATTTTCAAAGCGTAACGATTACGTGGTGCAAACGCATCCCCCTTAGGTGGATTCAACAAATCTGGTGGTGTTCCTGGAATTGGTTCCAAAGTACCACGACTTGTTTGTGTTGTCGGCATTGAATTGAGCAAGCCCCAAGTATATGGGTGCTGGGGATAATTATAAATTTCATCCACAGTTCCTGTTTCCACGATTTGACCGGCATACATTACGGCCACACGGTCGGCAACACCGGCCACCACACCTAAATCATGGGTAATAAAGATAATTGAAGTTCCAGTTTCCGCCTGAATCTTCTTCATTAAATCAATAATTTGAGCTTGAATCGTCACATCTAAGGCCGTCGTTGGTTCATCAGCAATCAAAACCTCTGGACTATCAATCAAAGCAATCGCAATCACAATTCTTTGACGCATCCCACCCGAAAACTGATGCGGATAATCGTTAATATGCGCTTCCGCATTCGGAATCCCAACTAAATTCATCATCTCTAGGGCGCGGTGCCAAGCTTCCTTTTTACTCATATTTTGGTGTTCAATCAATGGCTCAGCGATTTGTTGCCCAATTTTCATCGTTGGATCAAGTGAAGTCATCGGATCTTGGAAAATCATTGCAATTTCTGATCCTCTGATGCGGCGGAAAGACTTTTCATCTAAACCAACCAATTCTTCACCTTTAAATTTAATTGAACCACGTTCAATTTCCGCATTTTTTGCTAGCAAGCCCATAATCGCACGAGTCGTTACTGACTTACCAGACCCAGACTCACCCACTAACGCAAGGGTTTCACCCTTTTTCAAATCAAAGTAGACGTCGCGAATCGCTTGGACATTTCCGTTATCAGTGTGGAAATTGATTTTTAAATCGTTTACTTCAAGGATTTTTTCTGACATTTCCTCACCACTCCTTAATCACGTGTTCTAGGATCAAAGGCATCCCGCAAGCCATCAGCCAACAAATTAAAGGCAATCATCAAAACTGACATGACAATCGCAGGGAATACCAATTGATATGGATAGAATTGGAAGGCCGCCTGACCGTCATTCAACAATGTTCCCAATGAAGCCATTGGCACCGGAATTCCGATTCCAATAAATGAAAGCAAAGCTTCAAAGAAAATCGCCGATGGAATTGTAAACATCAATTGCACGATAATCGTTGAGGAGATGTTTGGCACCAAATGGCGGAGCCCAATTTTAACTGGCGATGTTCCTAAGGTGCGCGCCGCTGAAACGAAATCTTGTTCCTTCAACGATAGCACTTCCGCCCGGACTAACCGAGCCATGGACGTCCATGACGTTAAGGAAATTCCAAGCGCAATTGAGAATAGGCCTGGCTTTAGAATCAGAATCAATAGGACGAAAATGACCAAGTTCGGTACGGAAGATACAATTTCAACAATTCGTTGCATAATCATATCAACTCGGCCGCCCTTCCAACCAGAAATTAGGCCATAGCTTACGCCAAAGACCAAGTCAATCATTGCCGCAATCAACGCGACTTCAAGAGAAATCCGGGTTCCATAAAGCACCCGCTTGAAAATATCACGACCAAATTGATCAGTTCCAAACACGTGATATTCGCCCTGCTTAACATGGGCTTTTTTATAGGCGTCAAAACGCTGTCCATCAACTTTTTGCATCCCATTTAATCCAGGAATATTTCCCGGAACTTTAGCGGGCAAATTTTGTTGATTAACATCTTGTTTTGAAGTTGTCGTTGGATTAGCATAAGGGACCGTCAAAAAGGCGGCTAAAGCAATAATCACAACAATCCATAGTGAAATAAAAGCACCCTTATTTTTCTTTAATCGTCGCCATGCATCTTGCATAAAACTCAATGATGGTTTCTCGATAGTTTCATTATTTCGTTTACGATCATTCGGTAGCAACGTAAAATCTGCTGGTGTTGCTTGATTTAATTCAGCCATTCTCGTTCCTCCTAATTTGATAAGCGAATCCGTGGATCAATCAATCCATAGACAATATCAGTAATTAATAACACAACCATCAACATCATTGAGTAGACAATTGTCGTTCCCATAATCAAAGGATAATCATTCGTCAAAATTGATGAAACGAATTGACCACCAATACCTGGGATAGCAAAGATTTTTTCAATAACGACTGAACCAGTCATTAAGTTAACGGCCATTGGTCCAATCAATGTCACCAAAGGAATCAATGAATTCCGCAACGTGTGCTTCCACACAATATCACTTCCTGAAAGCCCCTTGGCACGGGCCAATTCAATGTAATCAGACCCCATCACATCAACCATTTCAGTTCGAATGAACCGAGCGGCCGTCGCCATTGGCTGCATGCCTAAAGCGATGGTTGGTAGAATGGTAAACTTAAACCCTTCCCAACCAGCAATTGGCAACCAATTCAATTTCAAACCAACATAGTATTGCAACAAAGCGGCGAACACAAATGATGGAATTGATACACCAAGCACCGCAATAATTGAAAGCCCAGTATCAGCAGCTGTATTGCGCCGCACGGCAGCCGCCGCACCTAAACCGATTCCAAAAACAATCCCAAAGACCAAAGCTTGAATTCCTAATTGAGCTGAAGGTCCAATTCGTTGTGCAATCAAAGTTGAAACTGGTTGATTTTGGAATTGAAATGAATTTCCAAAATTAAACTGCAAAGCATTTACGACATAGTTCCAATATTGGACAATTAATGGCTTATCCAACCCATACTGCGCCTCAATCACTTGTCGTTGTGTATCTGACAAGCGCGCCGCATTGGCTAAAGGTGAACCCGGCATTAACTTCATTAAGAAGAACGTGATTGAAATAATGATAATCAACGTTAGCAGGATTATTCCCAGTCTTTTTAATACATATTTAATCATTCCTGACATACTGACAAACCTCTCTCCATAACTCATGCACCGACGCTATCCACGTCTGAAACATTATGATTAACTACTCCTTGTAAGCCCACTTAAAGTCATAAATGGCTCCGGCTGGATGAGTCACCATGCCCTTGACGCTTGGACGCATAAATGCAGCTTGCGAACGGTAATAAAGTGGTACCACACCCATTTCTTTACTCATAATTTGTTCAGCTTGCTTATAATCGGCAAAGCGCTTCTTAGGATTATTCACATCCTGGTTATTCGCCTTATCAATCAGCTTCGTGTACTTTTCATTGTTCCAAGAACCGGAATTAAATGGTGCTCCACTCTTGTATAAGTCCAAGAAAGTTGATGGATCAGCGTAGTCAGCTCCCCAAAGCGAAATTACCATTTGGAAATTCTTTTCCTGGGTTAGAGACAAACGTTGCTTATAAGGCACCGTCTTAATTGAAACATCCAATCCCTTAATGCGTTGCAATTGATCTTGCAAGAATTGCGCACTCCGCTTACCGGCATCACTATCATCAATCAATAGTTGCACCTTCAAGTTTTTCTTACCTTCTTGCTTCATCCCTTCATCAAAGAGCTTTTGCGCTTTAGGCAAATCGTAGTCCACCGCGCCTTTGACGGTGGCTGACTTTGAGAAGTCTTCTCCATTATTTGGATCCTTAACCAAGTGAGTTGAAGAGAAAGTCGTTGCTGGTGTTGCACTACCTGTCAACAACTTATCAGTTAAGACATTTCGATCAATCGCATAAGAAATGGCGCGACGAATATTAGTGTTTTTAAACTCTGGAACTGTCTTTTCATTCAACTCCATGTATGAGGTTGTTGCAGATGGCACTGTTGTATAAGCCTTATTATGTCTTGAAGCCGTCACTTGTTGTGGTGATAAATTAGTAAAGTCAATTGTGTTTGACTTATACAAATTATATCCAGTGTTTGCATCAGCAATTGTCTTAATCACCAAATGATTAGTTTTCACTGCTCGCTTATCATAGTAATTTTGGTTTTTCTTATATGAAACCGTATCATTCGAGCCATTCCAATCCTGTTGTACATAAGGTCCAGATGACAAAATGTATTTAGATTGCGTTCCAAAATTAGAACCGGCCTTCTTTACAAATGCTTCGTTTTGTGGGAAGAACGGTGCCATAGGTAGCATCTGAATCAATTGCGGTAAAGGTCGCTCTAAATCAACTTCAAGAGTTCGATCATCGAGTGCTTTAACGCCTAATTTAGAAAGATCTTTTTCTTTACCACTTTGAATAGCATCCGCATTTTTAATTCCTGAATAGAGATATGCATATTGTGACCCAGTTTTAGGATCATTGGTTCTTTGCCAACCATAGACAAAATCATGCGCAGTCAATGGCGTCCCATTTGACCATTTCAAATTCGGGCGAAGTTTAAAAATGTACTTCTTACCATCTTTACTCTTCGTATATGATTCAGCTAAAGCTAACTGTGGATTGTTATGTTTGTCTGCTCGAAATAATCCGTCATTTGTTGCAGTTAACGCATCAAAGTCATTTGCTGCAGTAACTTTTGATGGATCCATCGTACTGATTGGTGCTGTTTCGGTCCAATTAATCGTTTTGTACTTATCAGCATGCACGCCTGTTTGAAATGCAAGTGGAAGCGCTAAGCTAACTCCAGTTGCAATCAATGCAGGCTTTATTATTTTCATTGCCATAATCCTACCCCCAAAAACTGCTTTATGAGAACCTATTTGTTATTTGATAAATATACGCTCACAAAACTAACCCGTCAATGATAAAATTCTCATTTTTATGCTTTTCCACTGCTTTATGACAATGTTCGTGTTTTTAATTTTTCTCATATTTTGCTAAAAGCGCTTTCATAATAACTTGTGTCTCACTTCATTATTTATACACATAATTGATTAAATCTAATAGGAAAGACATTCAATTTGTAAAATAAATGTAAAATCCGTTGAATGTCTTTTTTATTTCCTTTATAATCAAAATCAAACGAATATGGAGGGTTTTTATGAAAAAGGTATTACAAATCGCTTATATTATGGTTGGTTTGGTGATTATTGGGGTGGCAGCCTCAACATTACGTCAATCCGGCTTAGGGGTTGATCCCTTTACCGCGTTCAATATTGGGCTATCAACTAAATTAGGTATGTCACTTGGTGTTACGCAATTGTGCACAAACTTAATTATGATGATTTATGTTTTCTTCAATAATAAGAAGATTATTGGTTGGGGAACGCTATTGAACATGACTTTGGTTGGTGTCTTCATCCAAATCTTCACTTCAGTTCTACAACCACTCCACTTAAGTGGTGCATCATTTTTGATGAAATTAGTTTTGTTAGTTGTTGGTTTCCTTCTATTTACATTAGGTTCAGCAATTTACATGGCCGGTAACATGGGAACTGCCCCATACGATGCGGTCGCACCAATCCTATCAAAGCAATTGCATCGTGAATATGATGCCGTTCGAACTTGGCAAGACATTACCTTTGTTATCTTGGCCTTCATCTTGGCTGGTCCAATTGGTGTTGGTACGATTGCGGTTGCCTTTGGTGCCGGATCAATGATTTCAATTTGGAATAAGATGCTACCAAAGTTCCCACAAGATGTTTTTATTAAGAACTAATCATCAACAAATTTATATAGATTGTAAATAAAAAGCTTATTGGTTATTTTATTTTTACAGCAACACCGACCAATACTTGCAACTGGTCGATGTTGCTTTTTTATTAGATAAGGAGAGGCTCATGATTGAAACTTTATTGCTTGGAACATATACTAAGAAAAATAGTGAAGGTATCTATCGTGCTGAATTAGATACTGAAAAGAAACAATTGCAAAACTTGCAATTGGTCGCTAAAGAAAGCAATCCCACATATTTGACTAAGTCATCCGACGGTACACTTTATGCCGTTTATGATCAAGAACGGATGGGTGGTGTCGCAGCCTTTAAGCCTGAGGAAGATGGTACTTTTACACTAATTAACAAAGTCCTAGAAACTGGCGCACCTGTTTGTTACGTTGCTTTTGACGAAGATCGCCAATTGATTTATGGGGCTAATTACCATAAGGGTGAATTAAATACTTATACTGTGACGGAAGAAAAAGGTGTTGGTCCCGCAACATCATACTACCATCATGATAAGACTGGTCCCCATCCTAACCAGGATGCGCCCCACATTCACTTTACAAACCAAACACCAGATGGTCGTTTAATTGTCTGCGACTTAGGAACTGATCAAGTTTATGTTTATGATGTTGAAGATAAAGGACTTATCTCAACGCGTTCAATTTACAAAGCGCAACCTGCTACCGGTCCACGCCACCTAGTCTTCAATCCAAATGGTAAATATGTTTACTTAGTTGGGGAACTTGATAGTAGTGTTTCTGTCCTTGAATATCATGAATCTGGCGATTTGGTCTTTGTTGAAAAGTATTCAACAAAGCCTGATGATTGGACGGACTTTAACAGTGCTGCAGCCATTCGCTTTAATGAAAAGACAAATACATTGTATGTTTCAAATCGTGGTCACGATTCAATCGCAGTCTTCCAAGTATCAGAAGATGGACGCGAACTAGAATTAATCCAACGCATTAAAACCGAAGGTCACTTCCCACGTGATTTCAACATCGATCCAACCGGTCAATTCATTGTTGTAGGTCACCAATTCTCAGATAATCTAACATTATTTGAAATCGACCAAACAAACGGTAAGTTAACGTTGCTTGATGATACTTTCTACGGTCCGGAAACGGTCTGTGTTTACTTCGAATAATTGCATAATAAAAAAGGATTGGCTGTTTATCACAGCCAATCCTTTTTTATTATTGTTATGAAGCCATCCGGCGATCAATATACCCACCTAAACGTGAAATTGCAAAGTTCAAAACGAAATACATAATGGCTAACATCAAGAACATTGGAATAATGAACTTAGGTTGTTGCGCATAAATCGTTTGAGCCCGGAAAGTCACTTCAGGCAACATAATAATCGTTGCCAACGATGTATCCTTAATCAAAGACACAAATTGCGACACAATCGGTGGAATCATCTTCTTGTAAGCTTGTGGTAGCAAAACATACCAGAGGGCTTGATAGAAATTCAAACCATTCGATAAGGCTCCTTCAAGTTGTCCCTTTGGAACCGCCTTGATTCCAGAACGGACAATTTCTGCAAGCATTGCTGATTCAAACACCGTCATTGCTACAATCGTTGAAGTAATCACATTCAAATGGATACCAATCTTAGGCAAAGCAAAGTATGTAAAGAAAATAATCAACAAAAGCGGCAAATTTCGAATTAAATCAATCAAAAAACCGACAATCCGTGATAAATATTTCACTCCCATATAACGGATAATTCCCAACACTGAGCCCAAAACGAAACTCAAGAGGATTGAAATCACAGAAACAATCCCCGTAATCCACAGTCCATTTAGGAGGAAGCGCATATTAATCCATGAGTAAGCTTGTAAAAATTCTTGCATCACTTTCGTTCCTCCTAATTCTCAAGTTTGTTTTCTAAGTAACGCATATAATAACTCAATGGCATTGTTAGCATTAGATAGAAAATCGCTACAATAATATATGGTCCAAATGTATCAAAAGTAGTTTGCGAAATCATATTCGCTTGATACATCAAATCCATTCCAGCGACAAAGGCAAGAATTGAAGAATTTTTAATCAAATTCACAAATTGATTCCCCAATGGCGGAATCACTAACTTAATTGCTTGTGGCAAGACCACATAGCGCATAGCTTCCCACCATGTTAAACCATTCGAGCGGGCACCTTCATATTGACCAGTATCAACGGAATTAATTCCCGCACGAATAGTTTCAGCAATGAAAGCTGATGAATACAACGTCAAACCAATCGTTCCAGAAACAAAGCCGTTCAAATGAAAGACTTTGGCCACGACCACATAGAAAAACATTGTAATCACCAATAACGGAATATTTCGAACAATTTCAATATAGATTTTACCGGCAATATTAGCAGCGCGGTTAGGCACAATTTGTAATAAAGCAAAGCCCAAGCCCAAAATTGTTGCACCAATCAAGGCAATGACACTAGATAAAATCGTCCATCCAAAACCAGTTAAAAAATCACTGGCATGACTCGTAAACAATGACCACATTATTCAGCGACCTCCTTCCAACTCATACCGGGCACATCACTGAACCACTTCTTGGCCAAACGATCGTACGTTCCGTCAGCCTTAATATCATCAATCGCATGATTAATAGCATGACGTAATTTTGGATCATTTTTGGCCATGGCAACACCATATGGATCATCAGTGAAATTACCACCAACAACCTTAGTATCTTTATTGTCTACAGCCATTCCATATAGAATACTACTATCAGTTGTCAATGCATCCCCTTGGCCTGATTGTAAGGCTGTCAAAGCTGTGGCATAATCTTGCAATGCCGAACCCTTAGCCTTTGGCGCATACTTTTTAGCATTCTGTAATGAGTTAGAACCTTGAACAGCTAAGATTTTCATGTTGGAATGATTCAAATCCTTGATTGACTTGATCTTACTGTCCTTTTTAACCAAAATTGCTTGTCCCGCCTTAAAATATGGCTTTGAAAAATCAACGACTTCTTCACGTTCTGGTGTAATACTCATCGTTGCGATAATCGCATCGATATTACCATTTAATAGCATTGGGATACGAGTTCCAGAAGTAATCTGCGTAAACACTGGCTTAGCTTTTGGATCAACTCGCTTCGTAATCTCTTTGGCCATATCAATATCAAAACCTTGTAATTTACCAGTTTTGATATCCATTAGCCCCATTAGCTTAGTATCACCTTTAACACCCCACTGCATTTTATGGGTCTTTTTAATTTGATAGTAAGTTTGGTTCTTAGGTTCTTCCTTAGACTTTGCCTGTACAGTTGGGCTGGCTAACCCTAATGTTAAACCACCAATCATCAAGCTACCTAGGGCCAATCCAAGAATGCGTTTTTTCATCTTACTTGGCATGTTGCCACCCCCTTAGTGCACGATTTGTGACAAGAATTGACGAGCCCGTGGCTCAGATGGGTTTTCAAAGAATTGTTCCGTTGGTGCATCTTCCAAGATTTTACCATCAGCCATGAAAATAACCCGATCAGCCACTTGCTTAGCAAATCCCATTTCGTGTGTCACAACCAACATCGTCATTGATGAATCTTGCGCAATTTCACGCATGATCTTCAATACACCATTAACCATTTCTGGGTCTAAAGCTGAGGTTGGTTCGTCAAACAAAAGCGCCTTAGGTTCCATGGCTAATGAACGTGCAATGGCAATTCGTTGTTGTTGACCCCCAGATAACTGTGATGGGTACTTGTTGGCTTGGTCTGCCAAGTCCACGCGGTCAAGTAACTCCATGGCCATTTTCTTATTGCTCGTCTCATCACGATGCAACACCAAACGTGGTGCTAACATAATATTTTCAAGAATCGTTTTATTTGCATATAAATTAAAGTGCTGGAATACCATACCAACATCTTTACGGAGGCGATTCAAATCAGTTTTTGGATTTGCCAAATCTTGATTATTAACAATCAATTGGCCTCCTTCAATTGATTCCAATCCGTTAACCGTTCTAATCAAGGTCGACTTTCCTGATCCTGATGGTCCTAGCAAAACAACTGTTTCACCTTTTTCAACTTTTAAATTGATATCATGCAAAGCATGGAATTCTCCATAATACTTTTCGACATCCTTAAACTCGATCATTGACATCGGGTGTCCTCCTAAAAATAAAATCATTACCTTAAAAACAAAATAGATATAAAGCAACCCGGTGCGACAGACAGCCACACCGGGGTACATACGAACATCTATTTGTTGTACTGTGTTCATATTAGTATTAAGCGGACTTGATGTCAATAAAAAAGCCCAGAAAGGGCTTTTTTTTACTCAAAGTCATGCTAAAACAATTAAAACACGAACATTATTTATTTTGCTTGATAAGCTAAGGTAACTTGCAAGTCATACGGATCTTGGACCGTGGTTAATCCTGAACGTCCTTTAACATGGGCAGGGCCACCTTGAATGGTCGCTGTTGCGATAAATAAATCGTAATGGCGTAATGCTTCATGGATTGGTTGTAATCCCACCTTAGTAATCAAGCCTAAGCGTTCTGCAGACATTTCATTGACTCCACCATAAACGGCTAAGCCATCTTGATCTTGCTGTAATTTATAATATGGTAACGGCATCCCATCACCATCCGCATACAGCTTAGTCTGTCCATTCTCTAGTTGCGCCATTTGTTCTGCATCACTGAGGCCACCATAATTATTATCAGCCAAATGTGTTTGCACCAAAGTATCCGCAATTTGGCTCAAATCAACCTGTTTTCCAGGATCCAATACAACCGTCGCTGGCAAAACATCTTCATTGTTATACAAGCCGTTTGCAGGCACAAATTGAACATTATCACCCGCTTGTTGAGTCTCTTGTTTTTGCTCTTCCGCGCCTAAGACCTTCGCAATATATGGCGAGACATCCCATTTTGGCTCACGTTGGGTGAAGTAATAATAAAAATTAATTACCGCAAAATAGAGAATGCCCAGAAAAGCTAAACACAACAAAGCGCCTCGCACATAGGCGTGATTCTTAAAATATGAAAAAGCCAAGTACAAAATATAGGCATCACCAACTAAGGCAAGTAAGGTATAAACCCGACCCTTGAATTTAGAGTTAACGTTCAGATAACCCATGTAGTGATTGATTAAATCAAGCATTGATAACATTAATCATTACCTCCTTGATCTTGGGTCGCCGTTGATGACGCATGCGTTTGCGTCCCTGATTCTCCGCCATTATTTTGAGCTGAACTACTCTCCTGCGCACTTGATGAAGCTGAACCAGTATTATCCTCAGAGGCGGCTGACGAAGAGGCCTGCTGATTTTCGGATTGACTACCATTTTGTTGCTTCTCAGAACTTGCTTGTGTTTCATCAACCGCACTACTTGAAGCATTCATTGAATCATCATTCGTGTCAGAAGATGCACTCTGACGGCTAGCCTCCTTTTGACTTTGACTCTTTGATTCAGAAATTGAAGCTGAGCGTTTTTCAGATGCTTTTTTACTTGAAGCCACCTGCTCCTTAGTTGGACCACCGTTATGCGTTTTTGTCGTCACATTAACGACTGCATTTCCAGCACTCAAAGCTAAAATAATCGATACTAACGCCACAGGTGTAATAAATGGTGGTGTTCGATATGCCATATAATATCCCTCCTTTTTTCTTAAGTATCAGCTGTAATCGCATTTTGGACGATTTGATTAATTTGTTTTTTTGTTTGTTCCCAATCATCATTAATCACAATATGTGCTCGTGACTTTAATGCAGCTGGTAATGTTGTATCTCTTTCATATTCTTCACTTTTTAAACGATGATGGATTGCTTGCACATCATCCCCACGTTGCACTAAACGTTGATACAAATCTTGTTCCTTTGAAACGGTCAAATAGATGACTTCAACCTCGTCTTCTGGCAGTTTTTCAACATAAGTTGTCGCCCCTTTCGTGTCTAAGACAATCGTGATGAGCGGATTCTTTTCAAATGCCCTTTCCAAACCTTCCATGGAAGATCCATAACGATTACCAGCATATGAGACTGTTTCTAAAAAATGATTTTCATCAAATGTTTTTGGTGTTTCAAAATAATAATCAACTTGATCCATTTCGTCAATTCGTGGTGCCCGTGTGGTATGTGTTACCACCTTAGGCATTTCAAAAAATTCATTTAAGTATTTTGTCACAGTCGTTTTACCAGTTCCGGTATTACCCGTGACAACAAATATTTTACGTTTCACAACTTTCTCCTTACACCCCGCATCAACTTATGCAATTGGCAAACGCATTGATCGCTTCATAATCAATACGATTAAGACCACTAAGACGACCTTAATCACTAATGGTACTAAGAAACCAACAAAGCCTGTGCTTAAGGCAGCTTGAGGTGACAAATGGGCTGCAATACCCAACCATAAAGATCCAAAGCCAAGTTGTAAGATTGCTGCCAACAAATTGCTCAATACTAAGCTCAACCAACCTGGCCAACGCTTTAACATTGGACTATTCACCAAAGGAAAAATTAGCATTCCTAATAGATAACCACCATTCGGCGCTACAAAACTAGACAAGCCACTATGAAAGCCTGCGAACACTGGTAAGCCAACCAAGCCAACAGCAAAATACCCTAGAACCGACAACACTGCAATCCGCGGCGTCGTAATACTTGCTACTAATGGCACAATCAATGTCTGCATGCTTAACGGAACCATTCCAATTGGTAACGCAAAGGGCGCAATAATACTAATAATAGCGGCAAACATTGCCGCCAAGGTAATCCCTCTCACTCTCATGTTCACTCCTATGATGAAAAGTTGACTTTCGTCACTTCTCCTGATGTAAATGCCATTCGCTGCTGTTTAGTCTCCAACACGAGTCGACCTTGTTCATCAACGTCCACAACTTTCCCAACAATATCCTGTTGATTTACATGTAACGAAACCATCCGATTTTGCAACAAACTATGTGCTAAGTATTGTTCACGTAAGGCTGAAAATGGTAATTGAATGACTTTTTGACAAGCACGTTGTAAGGCAACAATCAACTGTTCACGCTGAATAGATTCATCTGTAATGGCACCAACTTTTTGGGCTAACTCAGTAGGAACATCACTCTGGTTCAAATTAATTCCCATCCCAATCACAACCGTGCCAGCTTCAACTGCTGTGGGCGCTTGTGGTACTTCCACTAATATACCAACCACTTTACGTTGATTATGATATAAATCATTAACCCATTTAATATCTAGCTCAACACCCAACTGTTCTGCTAACACTTGTTGCACGGCTACGGCAACATTCAACGTCAATGTTCCCGGGTGGGTAAATTGACTAGCCTCTAGCGGAAACATTAACGACATATAAATGCCAACATCTGCGGGAGAAAAAAAAGCCCGCTTTTGTCGACCGTAACCATTAGTTTGTTGATTAGCCACAACCAACCGGGCTTGATTCGTATAATGCGGTGCTGTTACTAGTGCTTTAGCATAACGATTTGTGGAATCAATCTCGTCAAAGACTTCCACTGCTACCTCTGGTAAGGCTGCTTGAATTTTTGTTTGATTAATTTTCAAAGTTACTTCCTCGATTTAAAAATACATCAACTAGTTCAATCGATCTTTAATCGCAGTAAAGAAGCGTTGAACTGGATGCACAATATTTTCTACAAACCAATTTGAGGCATTATGCGCATCCTGTGAATTTTTGAAATCATCCGCATCAGCCATCGTGTTTCCAGATGAAGCATTAATTTTATTGGCCAATTGCGCTGATTGTTTTACAAATGCTTTTGAATCCGAAATTGGCGCTGCATTAACAGCCTTAAGTGCTTCTTTGAGTTGAGCCATTTGGTCGCCATTAACATCGTTAGCCACCCTTCGCTGCTTTAAATTAACCACAAGTTGATTATCAACACGACTATCATCAATCTTGGCATGCTTTTGCTTTTGACTGGCCAACTCACTAGCTGTATCTGTCACCGCTGCAGTCAACCGATGTGATGATTTATCATCAGGCATAATAATTCCATTCGTCACATCCATCAAATGATTTGCTGCATTAACATTCCGCGGATCCATAGGCATGCCATCTGTTTGGAGCGCCTTATAGACACCAGCTAAAGCTGAATCGCCTGACACTGGCTTTTCTGAAGTCACCGTGATAATGACATCCTTAAGACCAGCCATCGTAGCGGCCATCGCGTATTCTTGAGCGCTCACACGTTGAATGTTATTCTGACCTTCAAATTTTTCAATATTTACTAGCACCCCAGTCCCCGGTTCAGCCGGTGCGACAGCAACCGAGCTAATCATGTCAGAATCATTGACCTGATTGATACCAATGTAGCGCGCATCTTTACCATTGATGACAAGCTTTTCATAATTTTTATTGATCCCTAGGGTTTGGGCGATTTGCGTCCGTTGCACAGCACCGGAACCGTAAACCACATATGGCTTTGAAAGTGCACGGACCTGCCCCTGGGTGGCCGGTTTTTGTGTGTGATTATCCTCAGCATGTCCTACAACTGTTAAAGGTAGCAGACTCATGATAACCGTTACAACCGTTACCCCTAAGAGTTTTTGCATCCACTTCATTTTCACTTCCCCCTTGCCCTATCTACTTATTTTACAATGTTCCGTCTTAAAAACAGCTAAAAACACTAGCCCACTCGTTAACTTTTAAAAAACTAAAAGCTATTCGAACTATATTTTATCATTTATTACAGTCCTTGTATGCCTTTAAACCTTGGTCTAAAGGAAACTATAAAAACCCCATTGGTTAAACAACCAATAGGGTTTTTATATTAAAGATTTTATTCTATTTATTTAGTTGCTAAATCATTCATGGCATGCGCATAAATTGCCATTGAACGCGTAATATCTTGCACAGGGAAGAACTCATCCGCTTGATGCATCGTATCAGGCACACCTTCGAAAAGCGCTCCGAACGCAACACCACGCTTGAGCAAACGACCGAATGTCCCACCACCGATAACACGTTCACCAGCAGGCAAACCTGTATGCTCGCGGAAGACGTTAAGCAAAGTATCAACGATTGGATCATCACCTGGCACGTAATGAGGTACCATTGCGTGACCTTCATTAGCAGCTGTGGCATCAAAGTTAGCTGGAATTGATTCTTGAACCTTGCGCTCGATTGTTTCAGCATCTGTGTTCTGTGGGTAACGGAAGTTCATATCAATGAAACCATCTTGACCATCGTTAAAGCGTTGGATTCCAACGTTCATTGAAAGATCACCCATCAGATCATCATGGATCGCCGCACCCATCTTAGTGGCTTTGGTATCATCATGCAAAACACCACCCAAGAAATCTAGGAAGCCCTTAGCGTTACCACCAAAGTCATCTGCATCCTTCAAGAAGTTTGCCAAGTAAGTACCGGCATTTTCACCAGTTTCAGGGAAGGCACCGTGAACTTGAAGACCATAGAATGTAATGGTAACTTGGTTGCCATCCACTTCAGCCTTACCTTGAACACGTGTTTCATCTGCCAAATAAGCATCCATCTTAGCTTGTAGTGTGGCTGGATCGCTCGTTTCAACAACTGCTGTCGCTGTTCCAGGCACCATGTTTGGACGCTCACCAGCGGTAAATGAAACCAAACGAGCACTACCACTGTTGTTACCAGCAAAGCGAGCCACAGTTGACCCATTTCCCTTTTCACCATTGATGATTGGGAAATCAGCGTCAGGTGAGAATCCCATTGTTGGTTCGCCGTACTCAGCGATGAAATCATCCATACCAGTCCAGTCAGACTCTTCATCGATTCCAACCATGAAGACCAACTTACGCTTAAGTGGTACACCCATATCTTTTAGCATCTTCATCGCATAATAAGCCGCAAAGGTTGGTCCCTTATCATCAATTGAACCACGACCATAAAGACGACCATCTTCAATGACTGGTGTCCATGGATCTTTGGTCCAGCCATCACCAGCAGGCATAACATCCAAATGGCCAATAATGGCAACAGATTCTTCGGCATCCTCAGGTCCCAATTCAGCATAAGCAACCAAATTACGGTAGTTACCCGTCCGGAATCCATCACGCTTTGCAATCTCTAAAAACTTATCCAAGGCAGCCTTAGGACCAGGTCCTAAAGGTGCATCCTCAGTTGCTGCCGCATCATCACGGACAGACTTGATTGAGATCATTTCCTTTAAATCAGTCAATAAATCATCTTCATATGTTAATGACTTTGCTAACCAATCTGTTGCTTTCACCATAAGTCGTTATCCTCCAAAACTAATTTCTATTCATTATACGCTACTTCTCAATAATTTACATAACACATTTTTTCACAAATCAAGCTATATTAATCAACTAAATTATTTTGCACGCGTCCCATGTAATTAGCCATCCCATCTGCCAACAATGATGGACGAACAACATAATTATAACCCGCCATTTGTTGTGCTAAATCGGAATGGGCATAAACCGCCGCTTGCACTGTATGAATCAAATTATGTTGGAATTGGGCCACAAAGGCTGCTGTTATACCAGCCAAAACATCCCCCATACCGCCTACTGATTGATAAGGGCCACCTAACATCAACTGCTGTTGGCCTTCATTATCATACAAAATTGTATGATGTTGCTTTAAGACCAAAACATCCACATTTAACATCTGACGTTGCACATCATTCATTTGAATTTCATGCTGATAATTTAATTGAATGTTACTTAAGCGAGCCCATTCCATTTGATGTGGTGTAATAATCGTAAAAGTATCATGTGGGAACGAGAGTTGCTCATTGGCCACAATTGTCAATGCTGATCCATCGGCAACCAGAATTTGTTGATCATTTAATTCCAACAAAACCCGCTTTACCAACGATACCGCATAATCACTCAAGCCCATACCAGGCCCCATAAGTACCACATCACTTCGATCTAAGGCAGCAATGAGGGCTGTTAGATTATGCCAATCAATAAACATCGCTTCGGGGACCCGACTATGCAACGCAGACCGATTAACTTCATCAGAAGCAACTGTGACCAAACCTGCTCCAGATGAAACAGCTGCTTGAGCCGCCATAATAATCGCCCCACCATATTGCACATCACCACCAATTAAAAGGACATGGCCAAAATCGCCCTTAAAACTATCTGCTGGTCGCTGCACGATCACTTCATTCAAAATATTATCCGTTATTTGTTCAACCATGCCATCACCCTCAATTTTCTCTGATCTCTTGTATTAAGTTTATAGCATTTTCAAGTGTAATACTAGCAATGCCCCCGCAAAAAAAAAGACCAAATTAATGGTCTTTACCCGCATTATTAATTTAATGACATGCGATATTCTTGTAACAATCCTTCACGCACACCGGACGAAGAAAAAATAACTTCGCGAGCCTTTGTATCACGGATTAACACAACTAATGGTAATAAACCACTAATAATAATGTCAGCGCGGTTAGCTTCAGTGCCCAGCGCCGCTTGTCGCTCTGGTAATGAGGCATGTAATAATTCATCAAACGTCGCCATCACATCATCAACACTCATCCGATAACCATGGAAGTCTTGTTTCACATCATAACCATGCCGCAAGCGATCCAATCGAGCCAATGATCGGTTGGCACCACCCAAAAGAATAATTGGGAGTGGCTCTTCGCTGTCATTAACCCAACTGAGTTGATCATATTGATTTTCAATATAATTAACAGCCGCTTGAACATCTTTGGGATCCAATTTCTCCTGGTTCAAATGAAATTTTTCAGCTAAATTAACTGCACCAAAAGGTAAACTGACAAAATTATCAGCCATCCGATCTTCGATGCTAACTAATTCTACACTAGCACCACCCGTATCTAACAACCAGGCATCATCAACATCTAGGGCACACATCGCTCCCAAATAATCATAATAGGCTTCTTGATCACCAGTCAAAACGCGGACTTCAATCCCGCTTACATCAAGGACTTGGTTCAAAAAAACATCCTGATTATGGGCTTCACGAACTGCAGCAGTAGCAATCCCTTCTAGTTCAATTTCTGGATAACGTTCATAATCTTTTTTAAATTCAAGCAATGCATCAACCGCCCGTTGAATGGCCGCATCCGTTAAATTGCCATCATTTTGATCCATCCCTTGCGCCATTCGTGTGTCCAATTTACGACGCTTTAATTCCGTAAATTGGCCTTGTTCATCAAGCTCTTCAATGACCATGCGGGTTGAATTTGAACCAAAATCAATCACTGCTAAGTAACTCATCGTTGTACCCCTTATCTATTAGCCCCAGTAATTAATACCCATGGCATCACGAACTTCATGCATAGTTTGGTCGGCCTTTTCGCGCGCCTTAGCTGAACCAGCTTCAAGCATCGCCAAAACGGCTGGCAAATCCTGGGCATATTCAGCACGACGTTCACGAATTGGTGCTAATTCAGCATCCAAAACTTCAAACAAATACTTCTTAATCTTCATATCACCAAGCCCACCAGCTTGATATTGTTCCTTTAAGGCTGCTACTTGATCCTTATCTGGATCAAAGACATCCAAATAAGTAAAGACCATATTACCTTCAACATGGCCTGGGTCACTTACTTGTACGTGTTCAGGGTCCGTATACATCGACCGCACGCGTTGCCATAGTTGATCCGCATCATCACTCAAATAAATGCAATTATCCAAAGACTTTGACATCTTCGCGTTACCATCCAAACCAGGCAAGCGACCCTGGCCCTTTGGTGGGAAAATCCCCTTTGGTTCCACTAATACATCTACGCCATAAATGCTATTGAATGAACGTACAATTTCACGCGTCTGCTCGAGCATTGGCTCTTGGTCATCCCCAACTGGCACAACTTGCCCCTTAAACATGGCAATATCAGCCGCTTGCGAAATTGGATAATTGAAAAAGCCAGCTGGAATACTTTCACCAAAACCTTTTTGTTGAATCTCAGCCTTAACGGTTGGGTTTCGTTGCAAACGTGCAATCGAAACCAAGTTCATGAAATATTCCGTTAACTCTGAAAGTTGTGGTACCGCAGTTTGAACGAAAATCGTTGATTTTTGAGGGTCCAAGCCAACTGCTAAATAGTCCAATGCAACTTCCAAAAGAGAGTTTTTAATTTTTTCAGGATTACGCGCATTATCTGTAAAAGCTTGCTTATCCGCAATCATAATATAGGGATCATACAAGCCTGAATTTTGCATTTCTACACGTTTTTTTAATGAGCCAACATAATGACCAATATGTAATTTCCCTGTAGGGCGGTCACCAGTTAATAACACTTGCTTTTCCGTCATGTGCGCTTCCTCGTCTTCTGTATTTTATATGTCCTTACTATTGTAGGTTTTTTTAAGCTTGATAACAACCGCATTACGTTTCAATTTGGAGGGTATCAGCGACTTGCCAAATGAGTGGGGTAACATCACCAACGCTAATCAAAACTAACTCATGCATTGCTCGTGACGCCAATGTATACAAAAGCCCACGTGACGCCTCACCAGGATAATTTGTCTCAGACACGTCATAACCAATCACCGCATCAAACTCTAACCCTTTCGCCAAATAAATTGGCATCACCAATATATTTTCTGTCCTGGTTCGGTCATCAGCATCAAGTAATTGATGCTGAATCGCTTGAGCTTCCAAATATGCACTGACTGTTTCTGCTTGAGCTTGAGTCTTCGTTAGAATCGCAATTGTTTTTTGTGTCTCTTGCAATTGTTGAATCACCTCTGCCAAGATGTGTGCCTCATTCTCAAGCGTTGTTGTAATCAAGCGAGGCTGATTGCCATCCCGTTGAAAGGCTTCAATTTGAGCCCCATCTGGTAACAATGCCTTGGCAAAATTCATAATCGGCTGAGTTGAACGGTAAGACTTCGTCAATTTAATTAAACGTTGTTTTTTAACTTGAAACGCTGCTGCATACTCATCCATCAGCGCTTCGGGTGTTTGAATCGGCCGGAATAAGGCCTGCTCAGCATCCCCTAATAGCGTAAACTTCGCATTTGGAAAGGCATGTTTCAGATACAACATTTGTAGCATTGCATAATCTTGCATTTCATCAACGAAAACATATTGCATAAATTGATTCGTCCCACTACCGGTCATAAGATCACGTAAAAGTAAGACTGGAACTGCATCTTCATAATCGATTTGGTGTTGCTCTAATTGATATAAGAAGCGTTGGGCTTTCGTGATCCACCACTTTTCATCAATTTCTGCATACTGTAAATGACCTAGATAAGTCAAAAAGTCCGCAAATTGCTGATAGACATCAACAAATTGCGTATTATACAGCGCATCGTCAATTGGTTGAAAAACTTCATTCAGATAAGCGGTCGCGACATGTTTAATGGTCTCATCCATATCGACATCTGCTTCGTTTAATACATCGACATCTTCATCTAACAAACGTTGATATTCATGATCATTGAGTTGATTTAACGCATCCAAAACCCAATCAGCTTGTTGTTCAGTCTCTATTTGCGCTTGTAACTTCTCCAAAAAATGTTTTCGCGTCATCCCAATCCGCTCTACGACAGGATAAGCAGTTGGCAATCGGTCATAATAATTTTTAAAGTCATTCGCTTTAAACCACTTTTCACCTTGGAAATAAATATCCGTAAAGACAATCTGATCACTCGTCAATTGTATTAGATATTCTTGCAAAGCAGTAACTAAGTCAGCTGACTCAAGTGCTTGTTGTAATCGTTGTCGAATTGCTTGGCTTGGTCCTTGATCTTGTTCATATTGATTAAACAAGGTTTGTACGGTGAGCCCTTGCAACCGCGCCGTCAAAAACTCACTCATTGTAACCTGCCGCATATTACGCTCACCTAGTGAAGGTAGCACGTCAGAAATATAACTTGAGAAAAGACGATTTGGTGAAAACAAGACAATCTGATCAGAATTCAAATTTTCACGAGCATGGAACAATAAAAATGCGATACGTTGCAAAATCGCTGAGGTCTTACCAGAACCTGCAACTCCCTGAACAACCATTAAATCACTCTCAGTATCGCGAATAATTTGATTCTGTTCTTGTTGAATCGTCGCAACAATATTATGCATTTTTTGATCATTTTGCTCGCCCAAAACCGTTTGCAACATTTCATCGCCAATCGTAACGTCTGTATCAAACATGTTCTCAATCGTACGACCCGTAATCTTAAATTGCCGCTTTTTCGTTAATTTTGCGACTTGATCGCCGAGCGGAGTTGGATAAGTGACCTCACCTAAGGCACCATTATAATAAACTCCACTAATGGGCGCCCGCCAATCGTTAATCAGGAACTCCCCATTCTCATCTTGCAATGATGCCAAACCAATATATAAACTTTCAGCTTCGCCATCTTCAACAATATCAACCCGTCCAAAATAAGGGCTCGCTTTCAAATTATGCAACGTAGTAACCATGTTTTGCATGATTTGCTCTGTTTCGGTTACCCGCGCCACAATATTTCGTTGCTGCTGAATTTCCGCATTGGTTTCCATCGCGTCATCTTCTTCAATTGTATTAATTGACGTGTTAGCACCATAATTCGTTTCAACCGCATACGTTTCTGCATGGGCCTGATCAAAATTTTGCTCAGCCTTAGTTAGCTGTTGCTCAATTTCATCACTCACGCGTTCTAAACGTTGCTGTTCCATTTTCCATTCACGTGTCTCCATCAACCCATCCTTTCTAAAAGCACAAAAGGCATTGGAAAAAACCAATGCCTTTCACATATATTAGCCAAGGTTTTGGCTATTCAGTTAACTCATTTAACCCCAAACTAATCGCCAAGGCACGGTTTAGAGTAATCATAATTTCTTCAGGAACCACCCCAATTTTATCTTGTAACCGTCGCTTATCCAGCGTACGTACTTGTTCAGCCAACAAAACTGAATCACGGCTAATCCCAGTGTGTTCAATTTCTGCTGGGAGACCGACGTGCGTCGGTAAACGTGGCTTATCGATTTGAGCCGTGATTGGTACCATAATAATGGTTGGTGAATGATGGTTTCCGACATCATTTTGCACAATCACAACCGGCCGTTGACCACCTTGTTCCGAACCAACCACAGGTGAAAGTTCTGCAAAAAAAATGTCGCCACGTTTAATGTCCACATATTTTCCCATTTTCTGCTCCTACTCTACGACTCGTCGTGGTAAACGTTGTGCCATACTCGTGGCAATCTCATATGGAATCGTGTCAGCTTGGTCAGCTAAATCCTCCAAAGTAATAGTGGCGTCACCAGCTTGACCTAGTAGGGTAATCTCTGTCCCAACTGGCATTTCCTCAGGTAGCCGAACCATACATTGATCCATAGCAATGCGCCCAATGAGTTCGACTGTCCGTCCATCTGGTAGCAAAGCCTGCATTCCTTGCATATCCCGCGAATAACCGTCAGCATACCCAATCGGTAGTGTTCCAATCCATTCATCTCTTTTTGCTGTATAAGTTGCCCCATAAGAAATTGAGCTACCTGCAGGCACTTGCTTAACATAAACCAATTCTGCTTTTAGCCGCATCACCGGTTGTAACTGACGCCTTGCTAATTGTCCTTGCGATGAATCAAGGCCATACATTCCGGCACCGACCCGTATCATATCGTGGCTAGGTAACTCATGCCACAGTGATGTTCCAGAATTAGCTAAGTGTCGTAAAGTATGTTCTGGAATATTTTGTTGATCAGTTAATTCATGCCATTTGGTAACTTGTTGATCAAAATATGCTTGATTCGTGGTATCAGCCGTTGCAAAATGGGTCCAAATCGAATCAAAGTGAACATCCGCTTGTTGATTAATAAAGGTGATGAGTTCAGTAAGCTCATCCCGAGTACGGAGTCCAATGCGCCCCATTCCTGTATCGACGGGGACAGACACCTTTAAAATTTTAGAACTCGTCTTCGCCGCTAAAGCCGCTTTTAACCATGTCAAACTTCCTGCAACTGCAACTAAGTCATTTTCTACCAATTCATCGGCATATTTAGCAGGAGTCATCCCTAAAATCATCACTGGTTCTGTTACACCAAATTGACGTAACCAGATGCCTTCATCCATGGTGGCAACTGCAAAATAATCTACATGCGCTGCTTGTAAAATAGGTACAACTTGCTCTAAACCATGTCCATAGGCATTTGCCTTAACAACCGCACAAAAACGCTCAGTTTGTGTTAAGTCTTTAATATAATCAATATTATGTAATAATGCTGACTTTGAAACCTCTAACCAAGCTGGTCGATGACTAGCAATTGGTTGACGGTCAAGCATCTGTGGCTCTTGTTCCTTACTCATGTCTTGCTCCAATATGACTAAACTATGTACGTAATCACCTGAATGTGAAATTGAAATATGTGTTTTAACGGCACCAAGCTCTGGCATTTTTGTTATCACTGGCGCACCTTGTTGGTCCGACAAAATTTCAATATCCAAAAAGCCAGCTTTAGAACCTATCCCAGTCCCCAGGGCCTTACTAAAAGCTTCTTTAGCTGAGAAGCGTCCTGCTAAAAATTCACCTTGATGCTTCCCCTTGCGTTGATCATAAATTGCGCGTTCATTTGGGGTTAATACTGTATCAATAAAGCGCGGCGTTCTTTCTGCTGTCTTCATTACTGCACTAATCGTTTGAATGTCCGTTCCTATACCATTAAGCATACCGACCTCCTATCGTCACTTTATTATACGCTATTTCCCTTCAAATCATCACTCTAAAATTTTCATAAACAAAAAAAGTACAACTCATTATGAGTTGTACTTTTTATATTAGTCTTTATTCTTGATGACAAAGTCGCGTGAACGACGTGATTGTCCGCCATTACCCCGACGGTCAGATCCACCATTTCCTGAGCGACGGTTGCCACCGCCATGACCATTGTCACGACGATTACCACCACGATAGCCACCACCGTTACCTGAACGACGGTTACCACCGCCACCATTACCGTAACGCTTACGTGGCAATGGACGCTCACGAGACAATGAGTATGGCGTGTCCATATCATCAATATTCGCAACAGAACCAAGCAAAGCAGCCGCTAATGTCTTGGCATCATACTTGTTAACCAAATTATTCACTTCTTCTTCGGCTAATGCTGGGTTAGCTTCATCAGCTAACTTTTCAACCTTAGAACCAACCTTAGCCAAACGACCAGCAATTGCTTCTTCCTTAGTAGCTGGCTTTAATGGTTGCATCCGCTTCTTGGTTAGCTTTTCAATATCCTTCAAGTAATCCATTTCGGCACTTGTCACAAAGGTTACTGAAGTACCCGTGTGTCCGGCACGACCAGTACGACCAATTCGGTGCACATACGATTCAGAATCTTGTGGAATATCAAAGTTATAAACATAGTCCACACCTGAAACGTCCAAACCACGCGCCGCCACATCAGTTGCGACTAAGATATTAATTTCACCGTTCTTGAATTGCTTCAAAACTTGTGAACGCTTTTGTTGCGTCAAATCACCGTGAATACCTGCGGCATTGTAACCACGAAGTTCAAGTCCTCGTGTTAATTCATCAACACGGCGCTTTGTCCGTCCAAACATAATCGCCAATTCTGGATTTTGAACATCCAAAATACGCGTCAATGTATCGAACTTTTCATTTTCACGAACCTTAACATAGTATTGGTCAACTAAGTCAGTCGTTAGTTCTTTTGCTTCAATTTGGACATGAACTGGGTCCTTCATGAATTGCACACCAATCCGCTTAATAGCAGGTGGCATTGTGGCTGAGAACAACAAAGTTTGACGTTTGTCTGGAACAGCCTTTAGGATTGATTCAATATCATCCAAAAAGCCCATGTTCAACATTTCGTCCGCTTCGTCTAACACAAGTGTCTTCACATTTGATAGGTCAACGGTGCCACGGTTAATGTGGTCAAGTAAACGACCAGGAGTACCCACAACAACTTGAGCACCATGCTTTAAGCCGTTGATTTGACGGCGAATATCTGCACCACCAAAGACAGCTTGGACCTTGACATGCTTGTCACGGCCTAATTTAAAAATCTCGTCTTGGGTTTGAATCGCCAACTCACGTGTTGGTGAAACAACCAATGCTTGAGGCTTCATCACGTTCTCATCAAGCATTTGTAAAATTGGTAAACCAAAGGCTGCGGTTTTACCAGTTCCAGTTTGAGCTTGGCCAATCACATCTTTTCCATCTAAAATCAATGGAATCGTCTTTTCTTGGATTGGGGTAGCTTCTTCATAGCCTTGCTTTGTAATGGCTGTCAACAGGTCATCTGATAGACCTAATTCTGCAAACTTCAAAATATATCCTCCAGGGATGATAGCTCTAAACCATCATCATCTCTTTGTATCGTAGTTAATTGATCAATCCTCAGGCTAAACACAATCCGGTGTTCGTAACGCGCCGAGTCTTGGCAATCAGCTTTCTAAATGTAACTTGTCTATTCTATCTTGTTACACTGCATTAATCAAGTAAAAACAAATTAAAAAAGATTGGTTGCTCATCTGCAATCAATCTTTTTTTACTTAAAAGTCATCTTCAATTTTAATATCCGCATTCAACATCGTTAGCTTGTGCACCAAACGATCATAACCACGCAAAACATGTTCAGCATTTGAAATTTCAGTGACACCGTCAGCCATCAATCCAGCGACTACTAACGCAGCCCCCGCCCGAATTTCTTCAGCAGAAACTTGAGCACCATGCAATTCATGACTAGGATGCACATCAATCTCACCTTCATTCTTCACTTCGATGTTCATTCCCAACTTGTTTAACTCTGGGATATGACGTGTCCGTTCCGGATAGATGGTTTCAAAAATACGACTTGTTCCATCAATCTTACCAAGCAATGGTGTAATTGGTTGTTGCAAATCAGTCGCAAAACTTGGATATGGTGCTGTTTTAATGGTAATTGGCTTTAGATGTGTTGTCTTTGGCACATAAATGCTATCTTCACGGACATCTAAATCAACACCCATCTCAATCATTTTAGAAATGAAAGCTTCCAAATGTTCTGGAATAACATTTTTAACAAGTACACCTTCACCTTGTGCCGCAGCTAAGGCCAAGTACGTACCAGCTTCAATCCGGTCGGGGATAGCCGTATGCGTTGTCTCACTACCAAGATGTTCAACACCAGTAATGCGGATTGTATCCGTACCAACACCACGAATCTTAGCACCCATGTTATTCAAGAAAGTAGCTAGGTCAATGATTTCTGGCTCTTTAGCCGCATTTTCAATAATCGTCACACCTTCGGCATGCACAGCTGCCAAAATGATATTCATCGTTGCCCCAACGGAAACCATATCTAAGAAAATATGAGCCCCCTTAAGACCATGCTCAGCTTCGATATGAATCGTATCATTTTCTTCACGAACTGTCGCACCCAGCGCTTCAAACCCTTTGATGTGTTGATCGATTGGACGTGGTCCAATATTATCGCCACCAGGGAAAGTCACCGTGGCACGCCCAAAGCGTCCAAGCAAAGACCCCATGAAATAATATGATGCCCGTAAACTCTTGATTGCTGTTGAAGGCAATTCAGCTTCAACAATTTGGGTTGGATCAATCGTCAATTTACCATCTGAAAATTCAGAACTAACATTCATTGACTCCAAAATCACTTGCAAATTGTATACATCCAAAATATCAGGCATACCATCAAAATGGACAGGGTCTTCAGATAAAATTGCTGCCGGAATTAAGGCAACTGTTGAATTCTTGGCTCCGCCAATTGTCACTTCTCCGCTCAGTGGGCGACCACCACGAATGACTAACTTTTTCATAATCGTTCTCCTCAATTTGCATGAGCCGATTCCCATGCAATTATCACTATAATCGATGACCAGAATGGTCCTTATTTCAAATTAAACTCATTTATTAGAATTTTGGCAAATATGCTAATACCAAAATATCACTTCTTATAGTTTAACGCATATTCACCTATAATTTGTAGTTATTTTAGCAGGCTTAAACTTCTCGTAAACAATCTACACTAAATTAAAATATATGTATAAAAAAAAGGCGACCACACGTCTATATGTGGTCGCCTTTTTCTCCCATTAACAACCGATCTGTCACGTCTGAAAACGTCTTATTTTGATTCGTGATGCTTAAGCGCCGCAGTCACAAAGCCTTGATAAAGTGGTTCAGCATGATTTGGTCGTGATTGGAATTCTGGATGAGCTTGATCAGCCATAAAGAAATCGTTTTCTGGTAATTCGATGATTTCCATCAAGCTACCATCAGGTGAAGTACCTGAGAAGACCATCCCAGCATCTTCAAATTCCTTTTTGAAGTCAGTATTAAATTCGTAACGGTGACGGTGACGTTGTTGGATCTCATCCTTACCGTATAACGCATGTGCTTGGCTACCTGGCTTCAAGTCATTGGTATACAAACCTAGTCGTTGCGTACCACCAATATTTGTCACTTCTTGTTGATCATTCATCAATGCAATAATTGGATGTGTTGTATCTGGATCTAATTCAATTGAATTGGCATCGTCATAGCCCAAAACATTCCGAGCAAATTCCACACTAGCCATTTGCATCCCTAAGCAGACCCCTAGGAATGGCACGTTGTTTTCACGAGCATACTTGATAGCAGCAATCTTACCTTCAGTTCCACGTTGACCAAAGCCACCGGGTACCATCACACCATCAGCATCCCCCAACATTTCAGCCACATTATCATCGTTAATCAATTCTGAATTGATTGGATTAATTTCAACATCGGCATCAATCGCATAACCACCGGCGCGAAGAGCTTCATTAACTGAAATATATGCATCTTGCAAGTCAGCATACTTTCCAACCAATGCAATCTTGACGTGCTTTGACAAATGCTTAATGCGGTTAATCATATCAACCCAACCAGACATATCTGCAGCAGGTGCCTCTAGACCAAGATTATCCAAGACAACGTCATCCATCCCTTGCGCTTGCATGTTTAAGGCAACTTCATATAAGACATCTACGTCCATTGACTCAATCACCGCGTTCGCTGGAACATCCGTAAACAAAGCAAGCTTTTGACGCATATCATCAGTAATTGGCTTTTCAGTTCGAACAACTAACATATCGGGTTGAATTCCCAATGAACGCAATTCTGAAACAGAGTGTTGCGTAGGCTTAGTCTTCATTTCACCAGCGGCCCGCAAATATGGAATTAATGATGTATGGATATAGAAAGTGTTTTCCGCACCAACTTCACCCTTCATTTGACGCAAAGCTTCGATAAATGGCAATGATTCAATATCACCAACCGTGCCACCAACTTCAGTAATTACGATATCAGCATCAGTTGTTTCACCGGCTCGCATCATCTTTTCTTTCAACATATTTGTGATGTGTGGGATAACTTGTACCGTAGCGCCATCATAATCACCACGACGTTCCTTGGCCAATACTTCTGAATAAATACGACCTGATGTAATATTTGAATACTTGTTTAGGTTAATATCAATAAAACGCTCATAATGACCAAGATCCAGGTCAGTTTCCAGACCATCATCAGTAACGAAAGTCTCACCGTGTTGGTAAGGTGACATGGTTCCTGGATCAATATTGATGTACGGATCAAACTTTTGTACCGCAATCTTAAATCCACGATTCTTTAACAACCGGCCCAATGAAGCGGCAACGATTCCTTTACCTAGTGAAGAAACCACTCCACCAGTCACAAAGATATATTTTGTAGCCATTATAATGTCCTCCAGGTCTTGAAAATAAAAAGGCTCCCAATGCTAATTACATTAGCGTTGGGAGCAATCTGTGTCTAATTCTTCTTGTCTTATATGTATAATATAAGAGCCCGGAACTTAATGATACAGAATAATAATCATTATGTCAATAATTATTCTTTATCACCTGAACCGTAATCATCATCAACGGGCTTGATGCCAACAATTTCGTCACCAATTCCACTTGAAACTTCACTCAAATCATCTTCTTCAGTTTCAGCTTCATCGTCGGCTTCGGTATCATCTTCATCAGCACCATCAGCGTTAACTTCGTTTTCACCAAAGTCATCATCTTCAGGATCATCGTCGTTATAGTCAATAACATCATCGTCATCATCGACATCCGCCAAAAAGGCGTTGATCTTCTTACGCTTCTTCTTTGGCTTGTTTTCTTGTTCTTCATCCAAATCCAAATGCACAGCTTCATCAATTGAATCAATTGGATACCATGAACGAAGGCCCCAAGTATTATCTCCTAATGAAATAAATGAACCGTCGATATTCAAATCAGTGTAGAACTGAGCCAAGCGCGCTCGAATTTCTTCATCTGACTTACCCGTGAAGTTTTGCACCTCATTTAGTAAATCAGAAAACGCCATGGTTTCATGACGGTCAGATAAAATCGCACGAGCAACCTCAATCATTGAGAGCTCTGATCGGTTTTGGCCGTCGAATTGTGTAATTGCCAAATCACGCACGTCCTTTCGCAGTCTTTTTCAATGTTTAATCATACAATATATTCCTGTTCTGAGCAATGGCCCAAAAAATCAGTATAACTAATTAATTATCTAACACATACTTGTCGATTGCAACCCCTACGCCATCTTCATCTTGTGTCGTAGTAACGGCATCAGCTGCTGCCTTTAAATCATCGATAGCATTACCCATGGCCACACCGAAGCCAGCAGCTTCAACCATAGACATATCATTTTGTTGGTCCCCAATCGCCATCGTTTCATCCATGCTAATTCCTAGATGATCAGCTAGCGCACGTAATCCAGCACCCTTACTGGCTTCCTTATTGATAATTTCAATAAAGTATTGATCAGAACGCACGATTGTATACTTGTCTTGAATGTCTTGTGGCATTTTCGCGCTAATGTCGTCCATCTTTGCTACTTCGCCAATTAACATCACCTTAACATAATCGCCATCTTCAGGCATTTCTTCCATAGCCCGAACCTTTATTGGCATCCCCATAAAATAGCTTTCGCGACTTGCCATGGGATTAATATCATGTGAGGTCGTATAAATATCATCAAGCATTTCAGCTTGGACTAATACGTCACCCCAAGCATCACCCAACTTAGTCATTTCTTGATATGCTGGCATTCCGACTTCTTTAGAAAAGATAACTTCTCCAGTTGTAGTTTCAACAACACTACCGTTGTAAGCAATGACATATTGATCAGCCTGATTATCCAATCCAAGGGTCTTCAAATAATTTTGGACCCCGCGCACTGGACGTCCAGTGGTCAACACAATCTTAATCCCAGCTGCAGTAGCTGCTTGGACCGACTTTTTGACGTGGTCAGTTATCTCTTTACTGGTATTCACCAAAGTGTCATCAATATCAATTGCGATTAACTTAATCATGTTTACTCCTCATCAATCCACATGGATTTGCTTTTAGCTCTATTTTATACTATTTTTCGTTTCTGGTTCAACAAGCTGCCCATTCTCAATGTATTGTTGGAATTCAGCGTAGATTGGCGCCATCATATCATCAGTTGCTTGCTTTTTAACCATTTCGCTTGGAAAGAAAAAGCGCGCATCGCCAAATTCGCGACCCATCAAAGCTTTGACTAACGCACTTTTTTCAGATAACTCTACCAAATTACCGTTTTGTTGGCGTAATTCAATTTGCGTCCGTTGTTGCTTAGCATCAGGATTATAGGCATCATAGGGCAAGTCAAAGCTATCATTCTCTGCAGTATAATAGCGTGGGTCGAACCCGGCTGCCTCAACTAGTCGTCGTAATTCTGGCAACAAATGACGCTGTGCTTTACCAACGGTGATTGATTTTAATGGCACGCGATTCAAAAAACGTTGTGACAAATCAGCCAGAACACTGTCTTCATCAAAGCGCCATTGATTAATCGCAGCCAGTAAAACAGAATCATCCAGGGTCAAGTACTGTTCTAAAGACAAATCACCTGAAAATAATGGTTGCAACAATTTTGGCACAAAATCTGTACTAAGCCCGCGCTCTCGACGATCATCATAAACTACTTTTGCTCGCTCCAACAAATGTTGTAAGAGCACTTCCAAGGCCCGTGAGACTGGGTGGAAATAAACTTGTACATACATTTGATAACGTGACACAACGTAGTCTTCAATCGCGTACATGCCTTTTTCATCAAAAGCAATCCCGCCAGCATAAGGATGGATGGTTTGGACAATCCGCGCCAAATCGAACTTTCCATAAGTAGCCCCAGTAAAGAAGGCATCTCGCAACAAATAGTCCATCCGGTCAGCGTCAATTTGGCTTGAAATTAATTGCACAACTTGTGGATTAGGATATGTCTTAGCAATGACCTGGGCCACTTTTTCTGGAAAGTCAGGTGCAACCTGCCGCAAGACTGCATTGACATTCGTTTCCTCGGAAAGAATAACGGCCTGCGTATAAGCCTCGTGGTCCGTATGAAAAATGTGTTCGAAGGTATGTGAATATGCACCATGACCGACATCATGCAACAATGCCGCACAAAGCAAGACTAAACGTTCGTTAGCATCCCACAGCCCATCACCTGGCGTTTGCGTTGGATAAAAATTCTCTAGATGCATTTCAATGCGACGAGCAATTTCATAGACCCCTAGCGAATGTGAAAATCGTGAATGCTCAGCACCATGAAACACTGAACTTGTCACACCTAGCTGATCAATACGACGGAGCCGTTGAAATTCTGGGGTCCCAATTAGATCCAGAATCACCTGATCATAAACATGAATTTCATTTAAAACCGGGTCTCGAAATATTTTTTCATTTTGCATTTAAGGCCACGCCTCCATCTTTTCATTTACGTTCATTATACCGCATAAAGACGGTATAATAAGAATACTAATAAAAAAATGGAGCATTTACATGGAAAATTTACCAGAAAACACCGCAATTCCCGTGCAGATCACACTGCATAGTGTGATTAATCGCTTGGATGAACAAGAAATCTATGACGTTGATGAGCCCGGTAGTTTAACCATAGCTGGCGATGCTCGCTACCTGCGTTACACGCAGGCCGCTCCAGAACCCAAACTACCAGAAACTAAAATGATGCTAAAGCTAGCTGACGATGGTTCAGTCAAGATGCGTCAAAGTGGCATCTTAAACACCCAGTTTCAATTTACGCTCGACCACTTAACCCACACAAATTATCATACACCGGCCGGCAATATCATTCTGGATATTAAAACCACTGCCCTCACCCAAGAAACGACCAACCAAGGAGGCACCGTCAATATCGCTTACCAATTGATTGAGAACGAATCTCCACTTGGTGATTATCAGATGCAAATCACTTATACATTTTAGGCAAAAAAAAAAGCTGTTCAAACTGTACTATTTCTACCAAAAGTAGAGATAACTCAATTTGAACGGCTTTTTGTTATTACTATAAGAGGGGGAAATATAGCAATAACGACGTCGACATTAAAGCATGCCGACACCTTAGAATATGTAATGGGGGTTACATATTCCGACTTATTACTTTGGGGAGTAATGAGACCTGCTTATACTAGCAGATAAGTTCAGTATACCGTGAAACTCCAAATATTTCATTACAAAAAAATTACATTTAAATCTGAAATTCATAGTTATGGCTGAATAATCCGCTTAAACCGTTTTACTGACTTTTGTTTAGCGAAACGGTTGTTTCTTGTTGTTTCCCATCACGATAGTAAGTTAGCGCTACCTTATCGCCAACTTTGTGCTTATACAAAGCTTCACGCAAACTAGCTGCATCCGTTACTTTAGTATCATCAATTTTTGTAATCACATCGTATTGCTTAAGTCCTGCTGTCGCTGCTGGTGAGAATTTTGAAACTTTCATCACCACCACCCCGTTCGCATTATTAGGCAATTTCAAAACATCTTTTTGATCACGGGTTGAGACTGCGTCCAAATCTACAAGTGAAATTCCTAAGCTTGGACGTTCCACTTTACCATTTTGTTCTAGCTGAGCAATGATATGAGTCACGGTGTTAGAAGGAATCGCAAAGCCCATTCCTTCTACGGCAGTACCATCTTCAGATCCTGCTAATTTCATTGAGTTAATACCAACAACTTGGCCAGCTAAGTTAATCAATGGCCCCCCAGAATTACCTGGATTAATCGCAGCATCCGTTTGAATTACCGTTGCTTTGCCCATTGATTGCCCTTGCGAGTCTTTTGCGTCAATTTCACGATTTGTTGCTGAAATAATACCTTCGGTCACAGATGTTGCATATTGTGACCCTAACGGTGAACCAATGGCCAATGCCGTTTGCCCTGGTTGCAATTTGGCAGAGTTGGCAAACTCGGCCACTTGCTTAACATCTTTGGAACTAATTTTGAGCACAGCTAAATCGGTCGTTTTATCTTTTCCAACTAGTTTAGCAGAAACTTTGGTACCATCACTCATCAATACCTGTAATGAATTTGCCCCATCAACGACATGATTATTAGTCACAACATAGGCAGCATCTCCAGCTTTTTTATAAATTACGCCTGAACCTTCAGAGGCAGTTGTTTTATCATCATCCTGGTTTGTATCTTCACCAAATAAATTGCCAGCTGACAATGATTGATCAGATTGTAAATTCAGCACTGATACAACAGCACCAGACACTTGATTAAAAGCTTTTGTTGCTGAAGCAGTCCCCTTAACCTTAGAATCTTGCACCTTAACCTCTTTGGTTTGTGTTTGATTCATAGTTTGGTTTTGATTGGCAAAATATGTCACCGCCCCGGCAGAAACACCTCCACCAATCAACCCGGCACACAAGCCGATTATCATCATTTTACGACCAGTCGGTTGTTTGTCTGTCATGACCTTGTCTCCTTGATTGCTTTTACAATTTAGTATAACAAGCCCGCTTTGCGGTAGCTTAAATTTCTTGTAAGCGTGTCGCGGCTAGTGGCGATGTGTCATGTAAAAAGAAGTCATGGTCAACGCCAAGATCTTTAGACTGTAAAACATCGGTCACAGTTAGATGCGCTAACGCTTTTTCATTATTTTCAGGACTTAAATGTCCCAAGTAAACATTTTTAGTATGTTGTCCAACAATATCGGCGATGGCTAAAGCGCCATCTTCATTTGATAAGTGCCCACGATCACTCAAAATTCTTTGTTTTAAGGGCCAAGCATAACTTCCCATCCGCAACATATCATAATCATGATTGGCTTCCATCAAAACCGTATCTGCGTCTTTTAACATGCTCCGACTAATATCATTCATATAACCAGTGTCAGTCAACATCGCAAAGGTTTTACCAGCATGATGGAAAGCATAAAATTGTGGATCAATTGCGTCATGTGACACCGAAAAACTTTCAACGTCTAAATCGCCCATCAGTTGCGTTTGATTGGGCTCAAATACGTGCACTTGTTCTGGTTTGACTTTACCAATCTTATTTTGCATGACCGACCAAGTTTTCGCATTAGCATAGACATCCATCCCATATTTTCGAGCGAGAACGCCTACCCCTGCAATATGATCACTATGTTCATGCGTCACAAAAATGGCATCGACATCTTGCAAATTACGGTCAATCTGTCCCATTAAATCTGCTATTTTTTTACCGGACAAGCCGGCATCTACCAACACCTTATGTTCAGGCGTTTCAATGTAGGTCACATTTCCTGAACTACTCGATGCTAACATCGATACTTTAAAATCACTCGCCATTGTATCTTCTTTCTAAACACAAGTTTAATGCATTAAAGCTCCATTCATCGCATTAATCGAAATTGTTGAAACTTCATTTGCATTATTTTTAATCACAAATGACCACACAGGGACGTAAATGACATCTCCACGCACCATTTTAAAAATCATATAATTTAACTGGCTTGATTGCACCACACTGTTATTGGGGATTTCATTATACTGATAAGCATTAATTAGTGCATCTTCTTCACTAATCAGCGATGAAATATCCCGCAACTTTTCGACATGATTAACATGGGTTTGGGTATAGTTTTTCAAATTATAATTTTCATCCACGGTAAATTGTATGCGTGCTCGTGCCGTTGAGAAAACTTTTCCCGTCACGTCCGGACGAGCCCGTTGACTAAAGACAGCTTGAAAACCATCACCCGATGCGTTTTGCTTCTCATTCAAATAATCAGTCATGAAACGATCATATTGATACTCGCTCCCATCAATAACCGCGTTTTTATCCAACATCATTTTTTTGAGCTTAGCAATGGCCTGTGCCCGTGTATGCCCAAGGTTAACCGGCTTTTTAGGTGTAGCAACTAATGTGTTGCCTGATTTAGTTGCCGAAAACGCACCACTAATCCGATAACGTTGTCCATACAGCGCATTATCTTCATCCGCAGATAAATAGGCCCCTGAGAGTGGCTTAGAATCCATATGATGATATTTAATACCATCCATCTGCATCTCTTTTTTAACGCTTTGGCTTGATCCAGGATCGGTCAACGGACGGTTTACCACGACCCATTGATAGATCAAGACAATATCTAGCACTAAGAATGTGTAGAAAAAAGCCCATAGAATTTTTTTCAGATTCATTCGACGCCACCATCCTTATACGCCTTAAGCCGTTGATCAACAGGCAACCAACGCCCATTCGTCTTAACAAACCACTGCGGGTTCAGATTTACAAAGTCCGGATTACCTTGGTTGACCCATTCATAACCAACCCGTAAATCTTGGATTTCGTCAGCCTTAACACCGTAACTTTCAACTTTCTTCGTAGCCGTCCCCTCATCTGGTAAGGTCACCATGCGATTTTCATGCTGAGGTAGTGGCACTTGAATTGAAAACTTAGAGAAGCGTACTTCAACTTGTTGGTTCTGATTGAAAGCTACCTTTACCAAACTCGCAACATCGTGATTAAAGATTGGTAAGCCATCTGAATACAAACGATAATTTAAATCACGCCCATGATTATCAGTTTCAAAATAATACATATTTTCGGGAATGGTTGTCCGTGCAGTTAACCAACGATAACTTAACATATCTTTTTTAGATAACGCATGGGGCGTCTTTTGATTCAAATAGGCGTTCAAAGTTAACCCACCCGTTTTTTGATTCAATGTTAATTGACGATTACCGGAGCGATAGGTTGTTTTATCTCCCTGCGTTGTCACCTTCGGCGAATTATTGGTTCCTTCAAACACATTTTGCGTAACATCACCGATTTTGCTTGATTCTAGCAAGTAACTACGTTTCTCAATATGAATTGGCGAGGTACTAAACGATTGCGTCTTACCATTCCGCCAAATTAATTTCACATCAACCGTATTCGTCGGCTTTTTATATTTAATTGGTCGCTCAGTAGTTTTTAACTTGGCACGGTAAATTTTATGATGCTTATCATCACCAAACAAAATTGCCCCTTCACCATTTAATGGAACAACGACCTGATTAATTGCAGTATTCTTAGGAAACTTCAAATCACTCTTGAAGTCTTTATTCACAATTTCGCCCGCAACATCATCGGGATACCCCAACACAACATGATTATCGGAGGCTATTTGTTCCACATATGCCTTTTTAGAATAAGTTTTGCTCTTAACAGGATCAACCTTCCAAGTATAGGCTTGCTGTGAGACGGCATTGGCAAGGCCGCGATAATTCACGACATATGTCATCTTATGGTTATGATTTAAAATCAAACGATCTGTATCATATACCGCTTGAATTGGTTTATTAGCAACAATCTTTTTTGCCCCTTCTTGTTGCTCTTGGCGCGCATCCATTTCACCTGGATTACTAACGCTATACCATAATAAAGCTGAAAGTACGATACTAATACCAACTAAAATTGTTACTGAAATCCCCAACCCATAACGTTTAATGAAACGACCTAGGCCAAACCAAATATTTTTTATTAATTTAATCATCCCAGTCATCCTCGTCATCAATTACATATGGTTCATATGGTAATGAAATGAAGAAGGTTGAGCCTTGGCCTTCAACTGATTCAACCCAGATTTTACCGCCGAAGCGTTCAATAATTTCCTTAGAAATTGCCAAGCCCAAACCAGTTCCACCTTGTGCCCGCGAACGCGCTTTATCAACCCGGAAGAAACGATCAAAGACATGGTTTACATCCTTGTTTGGAATTCCCAATCCTTGGTCAGCAATACTCAATACGACATCCGTTTGCTCATCATCCATTTTGGCAGTAATCACTCCACCATCTGGTGAATACTTAATCGCATTATTCATAATGTTATCAATCACTTGCGTGAACTTTGAAGGATCTAGTTCAACCCAAATCTCACTCTTTGGAATTTCACGATGAATCGAATATGTCTTTTCAGGTTGCTCATCATTCGCAATAATCATGTCAAAACGATCCAAAATATAATTGAATAATTCAGCAATATTCACGAATTCATTTTCAACCTGCATTGTGCCAGAATCCATCCGTGACAACTCAAGTAAATCATTCACCATATGAATCATACGGGTTGTCTCATCTTGAATCACATCAAGGAAGTTATGAGCTAATTGTGGATCATCAATGGCGCCTTCTTGCAATGCATCAACATAAGACTTCACCGAAGTTAGTGGCGTTCGAAGCTCGTGTGACACATTCGAAACGAATTGACGACGTTCCGCATCAATCCGATACTGCTCTGTTACATCATGTAGCACAACAACAATTCCAGAAACAAAACCTGAAGAACGTTGAATCAAGCTAAAATAAGCTTGCAAGTAAAGTTCACGTTGATTATCACTAAAGTCCAATGATAATTCATGTGGACTCTCAACTAAATCACGCAAACTTTCTTTACCATCAATGTGCAGAACATCCAAAATTGACTTACCGATGGCACTTTCACCATCATCAAGATTTAAATCACGTACCGCTGTTGAATTAATCATATTGATGCTTCCACGCCGATCGGTCGCAATAACGCCGTCTGTCATATATTCAAGCACTGAATCCAAGCGTCGTCGTTCAAAATCAATTGAATTTGTAGTCTCTTCAATCCGCAAAGCCAAGATATTCACGTTTTCAGCCAACTGACTGATTTCATCATTTGACCGAACTTGAATTTCACCAGAATAATCTCCCTGCGCAATCCGCAATGTGCGATCATTGATTTCAGTAATTGGCTTAGCCAAACCTTGCGAAATAATAATCGACATCACTAATCCCAACAAAATTGCCAAGAAAGCTGCTGAGAAAAAGATAAGGGAGATATTATTCAGACTCTTATACGTCGGCTCCAAATTAGCACGAACAACCACAACCCCAACAATGCGATTATCAGTCGATCGATTATTCACCAATGGTCGGATGACAACTTGATAACGTTTACCGGCATGTTCTTCAATCGGGCTTTTATTATATTTAGTTCCTGCCAAAGCAGCTTTAACATTTGAGTCCGTAGTTTTTCGATTAATATTATCTTGGTTATTAACATCATTCGTTCCACGAATCACACCATTGGAATCCACCACCGTAAAGTCACTAATGGCCGGATTATTAATCGAATTGAGCACCTTATATATTTTTTCATTCACTTCATCGTGATTATCTGAACTGGTCAAAGCTTCAGTCAATGTATCTGTGGCATATGGCTTAAGTGTGATTTGGCTCTTAACCGTATCTAAACTTTGCCGTTCCAACTGTTTCACGAAAAAAGCGCCGACAACTTCTAAAGTTACCAATAGCGTTAACGTGAAAACTAAGGCAATCTTAAAATGAATCGACGAAAAAAAGCTTTTTCTAGATTTTTGTTTTTTTGGTTGTTGCATGGAAACAAGCTTCTTTCTTTTTTGAATAGTTTCATAAAAATAAGCGCGTACCCTGTATTCAAAACAAAGCACCCGCTCAACATTATCTCATCATTATGATTGTGCTTCTTCCGCTGGCTTCAAATAATAGCCAACGCCACGCCGCGTCATTAAAATTTGCGGATGGCTAGGAGTTTCTTCAATCTTTTCACGAATCCGTCGAACCGTTACATCAACCGTCCGGACATCTCCGAAATAGTCATACCCCCACACCGTTTGCAATAAATCATCACGCGTCATGACTTGTCCAATATGCTTAGCCAAGTGATAAAGCAATTCAAATTCACGATGGGTTAATTCAATGTCTTCACCATCTTTTGATACCATATAGGCATCTGGATGAATAACCAATGGTCCAACCTTAATATCATCGGTATCTCCATCAGTCATTTCGCTAGGCGTCGCAGGTGTTTGACGGCGCAAATTAGCTTTAACACGCGCTAACAGTTCACGATTTGAAAATGGCTTAGTAACGTAATCATCCGCACCCATTTCAAGACCTAAGACTTTATCGATTTCAGAATCCTTAGCTGTAACCATAATTACCGGTGTTTGTGACTTAGTTCTAATTTGACGTAGTACTTCAGTCCCTTCAACTTCTGGCAACATTTGATCAAGTAATACTAAATCAGGATCTTCTTCATCAAACTTATCTAATGCTTCTTGTCCATCCATGGCTGTGACAACATCATAGCCCTCTTTGGTCAAATTAAATTTAATAATATCCGAGATTGGTTTTTCATCATCGACTACTAAGATTTTAGTCATTTCATTATCCCCCTTTATGGGTAGGTTTATATGCTTATTATTATAACATGTTCATGTTACGCTAATCATATGATTACGAATTTAAAGTTCATGATACATAGGCTAGTTTACCAAAAAACACAGCCTTTGACTATATGCACGCCGAGAGAGTTTCTGACCCAATTTTGAAAAAAACACAAATAGGGCTTGCATGAATCTCAAATCGATGGTATATTATTATCTGTTGTTGCGATAGCGACAAACATTTGGACAGATAGCTCAGTTGGTAGAGCAACGGACTCTTAATCCGTGGGTCCAGGGTTCGAGCCCCTGTCTGTCCACTTCTTAAAACACCAATTCTTCGGAACTGGTGTTTTTTTGTGCTTTAACAGCTCTACCGGTAAAGCCAACTTAAATCTTTTAACTATTTTTAGCAACCAATATTGCTTTGTGATAAAAAATTTCAGAAAACCCCTTGCACCATCTCCAAAACGATGTTATAGTATTATCTGTTGTTGCGATAGCGATAAACATTTGGACAGATAGCTCAGTTGGTAGAGCAACGGACTCTTAATCCGTGGGTCCAGGGTTCGAGCCCCTGTCTGTCCACTACTTAAAACACCAGTTCTTCGGAACTGGTGTTTTTTTATGCTTCAATAGTTTTTTTAGACAAATAAAAAAGAGCGAACCGAAGTTCACTCTTTTTACATTAGTCTTCTGCAACGAAAGGCAAAAGACCCATGATACGTGCACGCTTGATAGCAGTTGTTACCTTGCGTTGGTTCTTTGCTGAAGTTCCAGTTACACGACGAGGCAAGATCTTACCACGTTCTGAAATGAAACGTTCCAACAATTCTGTATCCTTGTAATCCACATATTCGATATGGTTGGCTGCAATGAAGTCAACCTTACGACGGCGACGAGGTGCGCCACCACGACGTTGTTGTGCCATGATTAATTTCCTCCTAAATAGACTTTGTCTTTTGACAAGTTACTCAAACTTAGAATGGTAAGTCATCGTCAGAGATATCAACTTCTTGGCCACCAGCAAACGGATCATTATTTGCATTCCCCTGATTGTTGTTAGCTCCAGAAGCATTAAACACATTTCCACCGGTATTATTTTGCGTACCGAATGGACTTGCAGTTTGCGCATTATTTTGTGAGTTATTCTGGAAATTTTGGTTACCATTATTTTGACCACCAAAACTACCATTATTCGTATCAGTTGAGTTACGACGTTGCTCACTTTCTGCACGACTCTCCAACAATGAGAAATTATCAACAACAACTTCAGTTACATAAACTCGTTGTCCTTGTTGATTTTCGTAATTACGTGTTTGAATCCGTCCTTCAACTGCAACTAGTGAACCCTTCGATGTAAAGTTCGCAAAGTTTTCAGCTGACTTACGCCAAATCACACAATTAATAAAATCAGCCTCGCGTTCACCGCTAGCATTCGTAAATTGACGGTTAACCGCCAAAGTAAATGACCCAACAGCTGTACCAGACGTCGTGTAACGCAATTCAACATCACGCGTTAAGCGCCCAACCAAAACAACACGATTAATCATTGGAGAATCTCCTTTCTGATTTCAACTTAATTCTAAGTTGTGACAATATAATTAAACGCTCGGTCTAATTATTGTGCGATATCATCGCGCTTAACGATCATATGACGCAAGATGTCTTGTGAAATCTTAGCCAAACGATCGAATTCGTTAATCGCTGCTGAATCGTCGGCAGTGAAGTTAACAATATGATATGTTCCTTCACGGTATCCTTCAATTTCGTATGCGAAACGGCGTGATGACCAGTCTTTTGAGTCAATGATGTTTGCACCATTGTCACTCAAAATCTTGTCAAAACGTTCAACCAATGCCTTTTTAGCATCTGCCTCCATGTCGGGGCGGATGATGTACGTTAGTTCGTATGCCATTTTATCTTCCTCCTTTTGGTCTATGGCTGGTACTTCCAGCAAGGAGCCACGACGAAAATTCATCGTTACTCACAGAAGTTAAGTGTACACATTATTTGAGCAATGTGCAAGCATTTTCTAGTACAACAATAAAAGGCATCCATAACATATGGATGCCTTTTATTTAATCACGGTGATAACGACTATTAAACAATGGTGAAATCGCCTGATTTTCATTAATACGAACGATTGTTTCAGCAATCAAATCAGCAGTTGAAACCTGAACCAATTTATCGAATTTCTTCTCTTCTGGTAATGCAATGGAATCAGTAACAATCACTTTCTTAAAGCATGAATTTTGTAAACGTTCTGGCGCATCATCTGAAAAGACAGCGTGTGTTGCCACAACATATACTTCTGTTGCACCTTCATCCATTAACTTTTGTGCCCCTTGCGTAATTGTACCACCGGTATCAATCATATCATCAATCATGATGGCACGCTTTCCCTTAACATCACCAATGATATTCATAATTTTAGCGACGTTCGCCTTAGGACGGCGTTTGTCAATAATGGCAATGGGTTCTTCTGAACCTAATAGTTCTGCTAATTTACGTGCACGGGTCACCCCACCATGGTCAGGTGACACCACAACAGTATTGTCATCGACGATGCCTGATGTGAGCAAATAATCAGCCAACAATGGCGCTCCCATCAAATGATCGACTGGAATATCAAAAAATCCTTGAATTTGTGCAGCATGTAAGTCCATTGCTAAGACACGTGTTGCCCCAGCCATTTGTAACATATTCGCAACTAGCTTAGCCGTGATTGGCTCGCGTGAACGTGCCTTTCGATCTTGGCGTGCATAACCATAATATGGCAAAACCACGTTAATTGATTTCGCACTTGCTCGGCGTAGCGCATCAATCGTGATCATGACTTCCATCAAATTATCATTAACCGGTGCTGACGTAGACTGAATAATATAAACATTATCACCACGCACTGATTCTTCAATATTAACTTGGATTTCATTATCGCTAAAATGAGCCAAGTTAATCTTTGATAATTCGACCCCAATTGATGCGGCAATTTTCTCAGCCAGTGGCCGATTACTACTCAACGAAAAGATTTTTAAGTGCGCATCCCCATAGGTTGCCATCCTTACCCTCCAAAATTACTTTCAACTGACAATTATGTCACCCAACGATTACATTTAATTTTAACCGCTTCAAGCGCTTAATTCAACGGATGTATACGATTAGTCATTAAATCGAAATATTTACTTGGCATCATCACTTTGTCCGAATTTTTTAAAGAGCGGTGTCCGCTTCCAAAAATCAGGCTTAGTCGTTTGACGACTGCGGGCAATCCCCATTGCATGGGCTGGAATATCATCGGTAATCGTTGAACCTGCAGCAGTAACCGCTTCATCCCCAATATTAACTGGTGAAATAATTTTAGTATTTGAACCGATGAAACTACGATCACCAACATTTGAATGATGCTTATCAACGCCATCATAATTAACAAAAATCGTTCCAGCTCCAATATTGACATCTTCACCGACGGTTGCATCGCCTAAGTATGATAGATGTCCCATCTTTGAACGAGCCCCAAGAGTTGCATTTTTAACTTCCACAAAATTACCTGCATGGGCTTCCTCACGCAAATCAGCCTTCGGCCGCAAATGTGCAAACGGTCCTACCGTTGCTTTTGGCCCAACGTGAGCTTCTTCTAAGTGGCTAGCATCAATTTGTGCGCCATCATCAACAACACTGTCAACAATTTGCGTACCTGATGTTAAATGGACATTCGCACCAATGACCGTATGTCCCTTCAAGACTACATTTGGTTCAATCACTGTATCACGACCAATTTGAACATCTGTATCAATATAGGTTGTTTGAGGGTCAATCAAAGTTACCCCATTTTGCATGTGTTGCTTATTCACACGTTCCCGCAAAACCGCATTTGCCTTTGACAAAGCCACACGATCATTAACTCCCATTGATTCATCAAAGTCTTCCATCGTGTAAGCACCAACTGTGTACCCTTGCGTCCGCAAAATTTCCAAAGTATCTGGAAGATAATATTCACCTTGCGCGTTATCATTGGTCACTTCATGCAAACTACTAAATAGCAACTTATTGTCAAAAACATAGACACCAGTATTCACTTCATGAATGGCCTGTTCAGCTGGCGTTGCATCTTTTTGCTCAACAATCCGAACCACATTACCTAGCTCATCTCGTACGATTCGACCATAACCAGTTGGATCAGGTGCTTTAGCAGTCAAAACCGTTACCGCATTACCAGAAGTAGCATGATACTCAAAGAGATGGTTCAATGTGTCAACTGTAAACAATGGTGCGTCCCCAGATGCAATTAAGGTCATCCCATCTTTATCACCTAGTTCATCCTCAGCCATCAAGATGGCATGTCCTGTGCCCAATTGTTCCTTTTGTTCAACCACTGCACTCCGATCACCGATTACAGTGCTAACTTGTTCAGCCCCATGTCCGACAACCGTCACAATTTTTTGAGGGTGCAACGCTTCAGAAGCATCCAAGACCAGTTCAACCATGGCTTTTCCGCCAACTTGGTGTAATACCTTTGGCATGTCTGACTTCATCCGAGTCCCTTTACCAGCTGCAAGAATAATAATATAACGATCCATTTTTACCCCTTCTCAACTCAGCCTCATTGCTAACGCAACTTAGGCTTTTTCACCATAAATTTCTTGTAGATAATTCCCTTGAGTCACCTTAATGCCGTCATTTTCAGCATTCGTCTCAACATGTACCAATGAAGTATAGTCATCGATAACACGATTTTCTACGCGGCCTTCAGCTACAACTGCAGCACCAACGACTTGACCTTCAAACTCTTTTACCAACGATGCCATTCCACGAATGGTCCCACCAGCCTTCATAAAGTCATCGACAATTAATACACGTGAGCCCATTGGCAAAGAACGCCGTGAAAGTTCCATCTTTTCTAGTCGTTGTGACTGTCCTGTCACATAGTTAACTGACATGGTAGGCCCTTCCGTAACCTTAGTATCATTTCGAACAATCACGAATGGTACATTTAACTCTTCAGCGACGGCTTGCGCAACAGGAACCCCTTTAGTTGCAGCTGTCATCACTGCATCAATGGGTTCTCGCAAGTATTGAGTCGCAATTAAACGACCAATCCGCTTCAAAAACCATGGTTGGCCTAACAAATCAGACAAATACACATATCCGCCTGGTAATACGCGTGTGTCATCATTAACAGCGTTAATCAAAGAAGCGACAAACTCGTCAGCCTCAGCTTGCAGCATGTAGGGTGTGAAAATGGCCCCACCAGCAGCGCCTGGAATTGTTTCCAATAGTCCAATGCCCCGCTCTTGAAAAGTGCGCTTCAAAATCGTCAAATCTTCTGAAATAGAAGATTTGGCACTCTCATATTCTTCAGAAAAATGTGTTAACGACACTAGCGTACGTGGTCGTTCCAATAAGTAATATGTCATATCGACCAACCGGTCGCTGCGACGTGTTTTCATAGTTTTTATCCTCGAATGTTCGGTATTTATATATATTCACATTATTATACCATAATACGTTCATCTATTTAAGCTCAAGACTAGCAAATCCCGAAACTTCCAACCAGCGGGAATACTTTTTAAGCTTGATTAAATCATCTCGGCCATGATAATGCTATAATGAGCTTGATATAAAAAGATTTTATTTGGAATTGAGGAAACAGCATGCCAATTACGCATCCAGAATACATACTAGCCTTAGATCAAGGGACGACTGGTACGCGCGCGGTCATTTTTAATCACAACACTCGTCGAGTTATTACGGCCTCAACGCCGTTAAATTCACACACGCCACACTCTGGTTGGCAGGAACAACGGCCAGCCGATATTTGGGAAGGGGTACAAACCGTTATCGGTGATGCCTTAATTAACGCTGGAATTAATGCCAGTGACATCAAGGCGATTGGAATTGCTAGCCAACGTGAAACGACCATTGTTTGGAATAAAGACACTGGTGAACCAATCTACAACGCCATTTCTTGGGCATCACTTCAATCAGAAAAAATTGCCACCCACTACCTTCAAGCTGGCTATGGTGATTTAATTCACCAAAAAACTGGATTAAATATTAATCCCTACTATTCAGCCACTAAAATTCGTTGGATTTTAGATAATGTTCCTGGTGCCAAAGCCTTAGCGGCAAAAGGTAAACTCGCCTTTGGTAACGTAGACAGCTGGATTGTTTGGCAATTAACTGATGGAAAAAAGCATGTCACTGATAGTTCGAATGCCGCCCGGACAATGTTATTCAATATTCATACCCAAGAATGGGACCAAGAGCTATTAGATATTTTTGATATTCCACGTGACATGTTGCCCGAAGTTCATGCATCAAGTGAAGTTGTTGCCGAAACAAGCCCACTACACTTCTTTGGAAATGCCGTCCCAATCGCTTGCCTAATCGGAGATCAAAACGCCAGTTTAATCGGCCAATTAGGCACCCATCCCGGTGATATCAAGGCAACTTACGGAGCGGGAGCTTTCCTATTACTAAATACAGGTACCCAACCGGTTCTTTCAGATAAAAACCTTACAACAACCATCGCTTATCAAATTGGTGATGAAACAGTTTACGCTTTGGATGGAGCCGTATTTAGTGCTGGAATTGCCCTCCAATGGTTACACAATAGTTTAGAAATGATTGATAACCAAGTTGATAGTTGGCATGCTGCTGAAGCTTCAACCAACCACAACGAAATTTACATGGTCCCTGCTTTTAACGGACTTGGCGCTCCTTATTGGGACCCACAAGCCCGCGGTTCAATCGTTGGGCTAACACGAAATTCAACCAAAAATGATTTGATTAAAGCCACGTTACAGTCGATTGCTTACCAAACTGCAGATATTTTAAAGTTAATGGATCAAGAATCTGTGATTAAACCAACGGCCCTAAAAGCAGATGGTTCTGTTTCTCGTAACCCATACTTGATGCAATTCCAAGCAGATATTGCCAATTTACCAGTCCATCGGGCGATGGATGAAGATACAACTGCAATGGGCGCGGCTTACCTTGCTGGAATCGCGGTAGGTTATTGGCATAGTGTGGCTGACTTAGAACATCACGTCTTAGCTGGTCGTCAATTTGAACCTGAAATTGACAATAAAACCCGCCAACGCTTGTTGCGTGGTTGGCATGCCGCCGTTAAGACGACTGAAATTTTTGCTGATGATTAATTTCACGAATTTGTAAGCTGGTTAATAGCTAATTTGTGAAAAAAAGTTTATAATAAAATTTGTTAAATGTTTCTATAACTTAAATGGAAACGATTTAGTTTCAAAATGAGTTCAATTAATTTTTAAAGGAGTATCGTCGTGCCAGAAGAAATTACAACTTTACTAACATTTTTCGGTGGAACTGGTGATCTTGCCAAGCGTAAGCTTTACCCTTCTACATACAACCTTTTCAAAAAGGGCTTCTTACAAGAGCACTTCGCCATCGTTGGTGCTTCACGTCAAGACCTATCAGATGAGGAATTCCGCGCCATTGTACTTGAGTCACTTGATGGTTTCGTAGATGACCCTGAAAATGCAAAAGAATTTGTTTCACATTTTTACTACATCAAGCAAGACATTACTGATCGCGCTAGTTACGCTGAAATGCTTGAACTTGATAACAAGTTAGATCAAAAATATGATTTGAAGGGTAACCGTATCTTCTACATGTCAGTTGCGCCACGCTTCTTTGGAACAATTGCTAAGTATCTAAAGTCAGAAGGTTTGATTACTGAAAATGGTGAATTCAACCGTTTGATGATTGAAAAGCCATTTGGTTCATCATTCAAGACTGCTGAAGAGTTACAAAATGACCTTTCTCAAGCCTTTGATGATGATCAAATTTACCGGATTGACCACTATCTTGGTAAGGAAATGGTCCAAAACATTGCCCCACTTCGTTTCGGTAACCCATTGATTGACGCTGCTTGGAATAAAGATTACATCGAAAACATCCAAGTTACCCTTTCAGAAGTGCTTGGTGTGGAAGAACGCGCTGGTTACTACGATACTGCTGGTGCCCTCCGCGACATGATTCAAAACCACACCATGCAAATCATTGGTTGGTTAGCAATGGAGAAGCCAACTGACTTTAGCGACAAAGCTGTTCGTGAAGCTAAGAATAAGGCCTTCAACAGCCTTAAGATTTACTCAGACGAGGAAGTTGCTGAAAACTTCGTGCGTGGTCAATACGGTGAATCAGCTGACGGTTCACAACGTAAGTACTTAGATGAAGACGGTGTGCCTGCTGGTTCACAAAACAACACTTTCGTTGCTGGTAAGTTGCAATTTGATACCGAACGTTGGGAAGGCGTGCCATTCTACATCCGTTCAGGAAAGCGTTTGGCTGCTAAAGCTACCCGTGTTGACGTTGTCTTCAAGAAGAGCGCTAACATCTTCGGTCAAGGTGGCGAAAAGCTAGAAAACCCTGTTTTGTCAATTTTGATTGATCCAGTTGGTCGCATCGAATTTAAGCTCAATGCTAAGAATGTGACTGATCAATTCGAGACACGTCCAATCGAACTTGATTGGCAAGTTTCTGCCGAAGACAAAGCTGTTACTCCTGAGCCATACGAACGTATGATTCACGACTGCATGGACGGTAATGGTTCTAATTTCGCTGACTGGAACGGTGTTGCCGTTGCCTGGAAGTTCGTTGACGCCATCCAAGCAGCTTGGGATAAGACACCTGCTAAGTTCCCTAATTATGTTTCTGGTTCAATGGGGCCAAAGGAATCTGATGAATTACTAGCTAAAGATGGTAATGAATGGGTCTTTAAAGGTTAAACAATAAAAAATAAAAAACAATCCACCTCGGATTGTTTTTTTATTTAGACCAAAGATAACGAAAGGAAAATTAAAGAATATGCGTACAACGCCGACAGAACTCACCAATATGATTTTAATCGAGAATCCACAAACTCACGCCATCTTAGTTGAAGACCGCAAAAACCCCACTTGGCCCGGTGTAACCTTTCCTGGTGGCCACATTGAAGCAGGTGAAACCGTCACTGAATCAGCCATTCGCGAAGCTTATGAAGAGACTGGCTTAACCATCAGCCAACCACAATTAGTTGGCATAAAAGAATGGCCACTTGATCAAGACGCACGTTATATCGTCTTCTTATTTCACGCCTACAATTATTCTGGTGAATTAAAGGCTAGCCGTGAAGGTGAAATATTCTGGACAACTCGTGATGAATTATTAAGCGGAAAATTCCAATTACCGCATACCTTTGCTGAAATGTTGCAAGTTTTTGATCAACCAGATGTCAATGAATTAGCCCTTAAACCTAGCCAAGCACCCCATCAAAAATGGGATCTTGATTGGCAATAAAAAAAGAGACGCCATGGCGTCTCTTTTATTTTTATAACGACTTAAAATCAAAAACCATCCGGCCAGTAATTTGGTTATGCTGCATGGCTTCAATGACGTCATTCAAATCACGTACATCTGCTTTTTGAACCACTGGCTTAACTTTACCTTCGGCTCCAAATTGAAAGGCTTCAGACAAGTCTGTCCGTGTCCCAACCAAAGAACCCTTTACTTCAATACCTTCAAGGACCGTTTTCACTACATTTAAATTCATGTCACCTTGTGGTAAAGCAACCGCCACAAGCTTCCCCATTGGACGTAGTGACTCAATTGCTTGATCAAACGCTTGGGTATTAACGGCCGTTACTTGCGCATTGTGCACACCACCGACCGTTTGGTTAATCACCGTCGGAACATCTTCGCTTTTGCGATTAACTAATAATTCAGCTCCAGCATTATGCGCAGCTTGCAACTTATCAGGATTACCATCAACGGCTACCACATGCGCGCCAAAGACATTGTGCGCATATTGAATAGCAAGGTTGCCTAGGCCACCTGCTCCGACGACTGAGACCCATTGACCTGGCTTTGTTTCACCAACCTTCAAAGCCTTATACATCGTAACTCCCGCACAAGTAATTGAAGAAGCCTCCATTGGATCTAACCCATCTGGTACTTTCACAGCATACTTGGCATTAACCACGACTTGTTGCGCCATAGCTCCATCAACTGTAAAGCCAGCATTGCGCACCCGCTTACAGAAAGTTTCATTTCCCGTATTACAATATTCACAATCACCACAAGCATCGTAAAACCAAGCGATTGATACACGGTCTCCCACCTTAAGATAATCACTTGCACCTTCACCCAGTTTAGCCACAATACCAACACCTTCATGGCCAATCACTCGCCGATAACCAGGACGAGCGTTTAATTCATTGGGATTACCAAAATCACCATTAGCAACATGTAAATCCGTGTGGCATAATCCACAGTACTCAACATCAACTAATGCCTCACCAAATCCCAGTTCACATGGCTCCCAATCATCCACCAAATCAACATAGCCATCAAGTTCATCCCGTACAACAGCCGCTTTCATTTAAAATATCCCCCAATTTCAAATATTGTTATGTTTTTCACAATTTAATTGTATTTTACTTCACAATATTTCGCAAGGACTTTTTTTACACCTTTGACCTAGTTCGCTATACTAGCCTTAAACCAAAAAAAGGAAGTTTCTGTATGAAAACACTTAGCAAAGTTGGACTTACACTCGGTGTCATTACTGGTGCAGGTTTACTAGCCAGCCAAACCCCGCTAGCCAAAAAAATTCCAACTCCCTATAATCCGATTAAGACTGCAAATGGGACCACTACTGTCGCCCAAACTAAAACTAACGAAGAATTGGCGACCACCGTTATTGGCTTATATGGTAGCCAACATTTGAAGGGTTCGCCTTGGAACAAAACTGAAGCCACCCTCAAAACGGGACTCACTGTCGTCAAGAACCCTACCTCAACTCAATCGATGAGCTACGCATTGCAAATTAAGGATACTGCCAAAAAAGATGCACCGTACTATCGTTTGGTGGGGCCTGATCATAATCAAGTTAATTATTATGATGGTCAATCGGCGCAACCTAAAAAAACAGTTCCCTTAGCTAAGGTCGTTGATGACACAAATCATCGCTATTCTAATCAACAACAAAACTACTTTGCCACACGTGTTAAAATTCGATATGCCCAATAAAAAAACGTGAGTGCGTTTGCCCTCACGTTTTTATTTTTAATTATTTATCTTCATACTTGGCGACATGGTTCACCATATTGGTTGGCTTACCATCATAAAGCAACGCATCAATATTATCCATTGCTTCCGCAAAAATAGCATCTTGCGTTTCAATGGTACCTGTACCAGCATGTGGTGTCATCACCACATTGTCGAAACGCGTCAACTCATCAGGAACTTGCGGTTCATTTTCGAACACGTCCAAACCAGCCCCTGCAATTTGCTTTTGCTTGAGCGCATCCGCCAATGCTTTTTGATCAACAAGTACACCACGTGCAACATTAATCAAGAAAGCCGTTGGCTTCATGGCATCGAAGACTTGCGCATTAATCACATGTTGCGTTTCCTTAGTAGCGGGCGCATGTAGTGATAACACATCTGCTTGTTGAATCAAGTCATCAAAGCTAACATACTTCACATTCAAATCAGCTTCATCCTTGGGATCAAGCTGGTGGCGATTGTGATAAATAACTTCCATTCCTAGCATCTGAGCAAACTTAGCAAAGGTTTTACCAATCCGGCCCATCCCGTAAATTCCCAAAGTTTTGCCTTGAACACTAGCACCTTGATTACGTGGATCGGCCATCGGCGTCCACTCCCCTTCATGCATCTTATGATTCAAACTTGGAATACGACGCATAACATTTAGCATCAGAGCCAAAGCGGTTTCAGCCGTTGATACACGGACAGCTTCTGGTGTGTTAGCCACAACAATCCCTTTTTCTTGCGCATAATCAATATCAACATGATCAAAACCAACACTAGCTGTGGCAATAATCTTCAAATTTTTAGCCGCATCGATAAACTCACGATCAGCTTGGAATCCAAAGAATACTACCCCATCTTGGTCCGGAATAGCCTCTAACAGCTCTTCACGTGTATAAGGCTTTTTTACTGCATAAGTGAAGTCAAACTTATCAGCTAGTGCTTCCATTTGAAGCATATGTGGAACACCAGTTACTAAAATCTTAGGCTTTGCCATTTTTGCACCTCGCTTAATCTAATTGCACTGTTTCTTCGGGACCAAAGGCATAAATAAAACGTCTTGGGTATGGATATCCTTGCGCTACTAAGGCCTGCGCATAAATGTTTAGCTGGCCTGAATAACGTTCGGTCAATAGTTCCTTGGCTGATTGACCTGGCCCGATATAGTCTGTTTTATAATCGAACAACCAGACCTCATCACCAACATAAAAGAATCCATCCATAATCCCATGGACCAATACCTTTTCATCACCATTATAATCTTTATACAAAGTATTTGCATCTAATAAGAGTGAGAATGGCACTTCCCGCTGTAAAGTATCTGCGTGCGCAACCATTGCTTGACCGAGTGGATTAGCACTAAAGAAATGCGTAATCTTATCAAGACGAATCTTTTTAGCTACAGTCGCATCGAAAGCCTGTGTCGCAACAAGGTGTTTCACCAGCTCCGCCAAATCATCCTGACTTGGTGCCCCATTTTGCAAATTAACTCGTTGCATCACCAAGTGTGTTGCCGTACCCACGGCCGCTGCACTAACTTCTTGCGTTTGTGTTTGCATAAACGCTGGTTCAGGTAATTCATCATCAACAAAGCGTAACCCTGCATCAGCATTTGGAGTTAAGCGCAAATCTGCCACAGCCCGTCCAGCTTGCAAGTCTGGGTCCTCAAACAAACGTTTCAATTCAGAAACTGATTGATAAGCAGTCGCACGTGTTGCCGATTCATACGGATAGTTAAAATTGAGTACCTGGGTCCAGTCTTGCTTTGACGCTTCAGACGCTTGCACAACTGGTTCAGCTGCAACAGCTTGTTGCATCGATCCTGTTTGTGCCTGCGCAGCTTGCAACGTTTGTTGATTCATCAACGTAATATCAAAGCTAAAGTCAATTTCTGGTTGCCAATTTTTATGGTCAGGCATCACAAACTCTGCTCCAACACTTTGATAGGCTTCTGTCATCTTAGTGTCAGCTTCAGGATGCCGTAATAAGGCCATTCCAATCAAATCCATAAATGATTTTCCATTTTCACGAATCCATACCGGCAAGACGCCATCGGCCATTAAACTCAATTTCCATGTCTTATCTAAGTCATCTAACGTTTTATACGTCCCAACCAGATAAAGCTCTTGTTCAGCACGCGTTAACGCAACATAAAGAACTCGTAATTGTTCTGAAAAAGCGCCTTGACGCTTAACTTGCTTCACATATTCACGTTGGGCAGTTGGTAATAGCATATGATGTTTGGCATCAACATAATCCAAACCAGCCCCACCTTTAGCATCAACTAAAATTGGACCCGTGGTTTCATTTTGACTCACCATTTGATGCGTGCTATTCAAGACAAATACAATTGGAAATTCCAAACCTTTAGAATGATGAATGGTCATCAAATGAATTGTGTCATCACTCGTATTCGCATCGGCAGCACTCAAATCACGGTCTTGTGCCTGCAATTCCATGACGTATTGAATAAATTGATATAAACCGACAAAAGATGAACGTTGATAACTAGCCGCGCGTTCATACAAGGCGTGTAAATTAGCTTGACGTTGAGCCCCAGAAGGTAAGCCACCCACATAGTCCAGCCAACCGGTGCGATTATAAATTTGCCAAATTAAATCAACAATCTGATTTTGCGTTGCCAAAGCTTTAAAATCGTCTAAATCATGCAAAAAGCGCTGTAAAACTTGTTGGACATGTTGAGTTTTTTCAGCATCATCCCCAACATATGGCAATTCTTCCAATGGCGTCTTTCCCAGCGTGCGGACCGCTTGATAAAAATCATCCTGTTGATTTTGTAATCGGATCAAGGCCAAATCATTATCATCCAAACCATATAATGGTGAACGCAATACAGCGGCTAAAGGAATATCTTGATGCGGGTTATCAATTACTCGTAACAGGCTTAGCATCACTGAGATTTCAGTTGTCTGAAAAAAGTTTTCAGTCCCCTCAATCGTAACTGGCAAATCGAGCGCACCAAAAACGTCCAAAACATCTAAGTTTTGATTCTTAGTTGGCACTAAAATTGTAATATCAGAAAAGCGTGGATGCCTTTTCTCCTGAGCACTTCGATCATAAATCAAGTAGTCTGGGTCTTGCATAATCTGCTTAATTTTCAACGCCATTAACCGAATTTGACCGATTGTACCATTGTATTGATCATCGTCAACATTTGGCATGACCGCATCATTGTCAGTCGCAGCATCGCCATTATCCTGCAAATAAACTAGTAACTCTGCTTTTTTAGCAATATCATCAGGATAATAATCCGCTCCCGCTACTAATTTGGCAGATCCGGTATAATCAACATCTCCCAGTTCATGGTCCATCACTTGTTCAAAAATATAATTGATAAAATTCGTCACATTTGGTTGTGAACGGAAATTTTCTTGCAATGTAATCACTTCACTATCAGCATCTTGCGGATAGTGCGTCAACTTTGAACCAAATAAAGTTGGATCGGCTTGCCGGAATTTATAAATCGATTGCTTAATATCCCCCACTTGGAAAGTGTTTGAAGGTCCAGCAATCCGACTTAAAATTGCTTCTTGTAATTGATTGGTATCTTGATATTCATCAACCATGATTTCACGATACTGTTGGCGTAGTTCATCAGCAACTCGATCTTGTTGGACAATTTGCAACGCAAAATGTTCCAAATCATTAAAATCAAGAACTTTTCGCCGCAATTTTTCTGTCAAAAACTGGTCTTGGAATTTTTGTGTGAAGCTAACCAATTGACGTAACGTTGCTTTGGCACCATCCATCGCACGTTGTTGTCCTTTGGAATCCAAAATAAAATAACGTTTTTTCCAATCCTTTAGGCGCTCACTTAAATTTTTACGGTTTTGATTAACCGCCTCCCACGCTGGCTTAGCAAGTGAATCTTTTTCAAAACGGGGCGACTTACCATTTGGATTTTTACCGAAGGTCACAAAACTGGTATCCAAAACTTGTTTACGCAAAGTATCGAATGGCAAGTCCGGTTGTTGTGCTAATTGCCATAAGTCATTTAACTGGGCATAATCATCCATTAAATTATTCAAACGGTTCTCTGCTGGCAACTCATCATTCGTATCTGGTGCTTCATCAATGGCCCGTTGGGCTAAATTAACTAAGCCTTCCAAATCTTGCAACATCTTTGGCCGCACATTGTCTTGATAGAATGGTGTCTGCGCATAATCATCAGCTGATTCGTATGCATCAGTGAGATGATTCAACCAATCCGTTGTATCTGGACGAGCCATAGCAAAATTAAAAAGCGTAAAGACAGCCTTTTGTAAATCACCATCGTCTTGGCTATTATTTTTAAATTGTTGCACAAAATGCGCAAAAGGATGTTCTTCAGTCGCTTCATCTTCAACATAAGCTTGATCCAATAAATCTTGATACACTTCTTGTTTGATTAAGGTATTTTCGGCATCATCAACCAAACGAAATTGTGGATCTAAATCAATTGTATAGTGATATTGTTCGATCAAGCGCATCGCAAAGGCATGCAAAGTTGAGATATTAGCCACATTGATTAACCGCAATTGCTTGATCAAATGCTGTTTTTGATCTGGATTTGCGTCCGGCAAAGCTTGCCGAATGGCTTTCTCTAACCGCTCCTTCATCTCAGCCGCAGCGGCATTAGTAAAAGTCACAATCAAGAATTCATTAATGTTTTCACCAGCCAATAAACGTTGTAACACACGTTCAACCAAGACACGTGTTTTGCCCGATCCAGCCGAAGCTGATACCAAAATATTATTACCTTGATGACTAATCGCCACCGCTTGTGAGTCAGTAAATTGCATTAGGCTTGCCCTCCTTTAGAATCATTTTCTTCATCTAACGTTCGCCGCATTTCATTTAAAGCCGCATCACGTTTACTTGGTAATTGCGTAATATCACGATATTGATTTCCTAACATCGCATCAAACAACATCACTGGTTGATAATCACTATTTTGCAAACCGGTCTGCAAATTATCACGATATGGCAATAGCGGGAATTGTCCCTGTAAGATGTGCTCACCAATTTGTTCTGTAATGTACCGATTATAATCAAGCAAAGTTGCTAGTTCATCATCCGAATACGTTTCATTCCCAGTGGCTTTCAGTTCCGTTTGATCCTTTTTAAATTCAAAACCATACAAGCGCTTTTCACCTTCAGGCACTTCCAAGGCATGTAATAAGTCACTCTCACGACGCAAAACACCGGTATAGCGACCACCTTGATTAAACTCAGCCTCTGCTTGTGCCACAGTTGTATCAAAATCAGGCACTTGTGACAAAGTAAAATCGGTCACTTTAATCAACGGCGTTTGCGCATTGAAGAAATTAGTGCCACCAATTGGTGTCGTTTCACTTTGACTCAATGCCATCCAATAGGTCATCAACTGCAACTCTAAGCCTGACAAAACCTTAGGAAAATCAAATTTACGTTGACTAGATTTATAATCAACAATCATTAAGTAGTCTTTAGCATCGGTTTGCACACGGTCATATCGGTCAATTTTTCCACGCACCGTTATTGAACCATGTGGCAAATCTAACTTAATTGGTTTGAGAGCATTAGGCCCCAAACCAAATCCAACTTCAGTCTTTTGCGTTTGTACTTTAGCGCGACTTGGTTGCCCACGCCGCATTTGTTGCAAGTCTTGTAACACTTGGTCACTCAACTGTTGCGTTAAATAGCGCATCCGCGCTGAACTTTGGAAGACATCAAATGTCACATCCCCAGAGCTCAATAAAGTTTGGGCTTTTTGCTGAACTAATTCACGGAGCGTTTGATCATCCAAAGCCCCAAGCGGTTGTTGCTGTTCAATTAGTTGGTTAAAAACTTGTTCAAACAAAGCATGTAAGTAGGTTCCCTTTTCCGCTGGCGTTAAATTCATGACTTCCCGTTCGTGCAAACGTAAGCCATATTGCAAAAAGAACTCATACGGATTACGTGCATAGCTTTGTAAGCGTGAAACAGAAGCCTTTAAGTCCGTACCAAATAAAGCCTGCACAATCGGCAACTTTAGTGGCTGGGCTTGATTAACATAATGCAAACTGCTCATTAAGCGTTGGGCTTGTGCCGGAATTTGCCGTGATACCTGTTGTTGCAAGCCTTGCCAAGCACTACTCAAAGCTAATTGACCGGTTTGCGCAATCCGATTAACCATCACAACATGGGCCAAGGTACTAGCTGGTGATCCCACGAATTGGGTTAAATCCTGAGCCGTAGGGTCTGGTAAGGCCAAGAATGTCTGCGGCTTCAAATTAAATTGGGTCATCAAGCGATTAACATAGGTTGAAGCCTGCTGAGCATCGGAACCATCGCTAGTCGCATAGAGCCAAATCAACCGGCGTTGCGCACTCATCATGGCACTATAAATCAAATAGGGCTCTTGGGCCATTTCTTGTTCCGCTGTCACTTTTAATTGCGTTCCTTGTGGTAACAATGGCTCTAAACTTTCCCGATCTTGATCGTTCAAAATCGCCTGTGTCCGACTTGTCCCAGGCAAATTGGCACTCGTAGCCCCAAAAATAATCGTTGTGTCATAGGCGTAATTTTGCACAATCCCGCTTTCTGAAATGCGGACTTGATCCATTGTGGCCGGAATTCCCGTGTAATTTGCATTATCAAAACCAGCTTGCAGCACATCCCGTAATTCCGTCAACGATAGGGTTTGCGTACCAAAGACTTCCACAAAATCATCCAGCACACTAATAAAAGTGCGCCAAACCTGCTCTGGTTGGCGGGCCAAATTCAAATCTCCGGCTTCAATTGCTTGGTCTCGCCAAGCTATTAGTTGTTGGTCAACTCGTTGCGCTTTTAGAAATTGATAAAGTGTCGTTGCTAACGTTTGAGCCTCGGTAATCCCTTGCAATTGTTGCAAGAATGGCGCAACAACTTGACTAATTTGTTGATGAATTAATTCGATTTGCGCATCTTTATTAGCTACTCGCTCCCGGACCACTTCATCATTCATATCCAAAGTTTGGCGATCAAATTGCCAAGGTGTCTGATCAGTCCAACGCCAGCCTGGTAAGTTCTTAGCGAGGGCATAATTTTCTGTTAACGCTAAAGCTTCCCGATAGTCTGCTAAACTCACATCTGCTGGACGCAATAACTCTGTCTTTAAAAGCCCCATCACCTTTGCCAGCGTAATGCCATCTGCTAAGGACAAGAGTTGATCCAAAAAGGCTACAAAGGGATGCTCAGCCATGGCAGTATCACTATCCATGAAAAATGGAATCTCAAACCGGTTAAATACCGCCGGAATCATGTTTTGATATGGTCCCAAGTCACGCGCTAACAATAGATAGTCACGATAACGATGGTGTCCGGCCGCTACTTCCTGACGGATCATGCGCGCCATTTGCTCGACTTCTTGATAGGGAGTACTGGCTTGCCAAATTTGCAATTCATTTGGATCAACTGGCGCATCCAATTGTGGCTGCACCCCTTTTTGTTCATAGGCATACCAAAAATCTTCAACCGATTGCAAGGTTTGACTAATTGGGCGAGCTGTCGTTACAGGCGTAACAGTGGTTGTAACATCATGCTGTTGCGCATAATCTAATAAATCCAAACCAAGTTTTTGGGCGTGCTGGTCCAAGGCTGGCTCAGTTTGGTTGGTTTGCAAATCTGTCGCTGGGACGCCAATTGTCACTGCTTGCGCATTTGTAATCAGCGCTTCAACAACACCCCGTTCGGCATGGGTCATCTGAGAATATCGATTAATAAAAAATTGATGATGCGTTAAATCTGGCTTATCCGTATTCAAGTAAACCTTTAGCGCCAATAATAAATCACTATTTAAATATTGACCCCGCTCCGCTAAAACAGCATCTAATTGCTCGCCAATTAGTGTTAAATCATGAAGCTTATACACTAAAGTTTGCGCAGCTTGCAAATCGTTTTGAATCTCAGTTAAGTCATCCGCACTCAAACCAGATTGACGTAACTCCAGTAATTGATCCGTAAATTGACTCACAAACCCAGCTTTGTTTAACATCGATCCATATAACTGTAGGTCAGCTTGGTTTTTTTGTAATAAGTACTGCACTAGCATGAGCAAGGCATCTTTTGACACATTGGCAGCCTGATAAATTGGATCTTCATTCATGTAGTACCAGGCCAACCGGCTCAAAGAAAAAACCTGAACTCGTGGAATTGAAACGGCGTTACCTTGATGCTGCATTAACTGAGCTAACCGCTGTAAAACTGAAATTTCACTTTCAAATTTAATATGGTTTGGCACGATATAAAATAATTGGGTGGCCTCATCATTGGCTAAAACGGTTTGCATCCGTTCAAGGAGTGCCAGCTCATGATCTTTGCTGGCTGGCCCCAGCAATATTTCTAACGACATAACAATCCCTTTCTAACTTCTAATGGTTACTTTCATTTTAACAAACCTCTCTGCAAAAAAGCGTTTACGCCCAAATAAAAAACGGCTAGATTTAACTAGCCGTTCTAAAATTTATTTTTGCACATGATTTTTGTGACGATAGTAGTAATAAACTGGCAAGCCTAAGCCGACCATCACTAGTGATAATAGCACTCCACTAAAGTCAGAAATAATCGTTGATCCTAATACGAAAAGTGAACCGGCAATCGCTACAAGTGGCGTAATTGGATACAACGGCGTTTTGAAACTAGTTGTTTCGGGTTGGTCCGCATTTTGCTTACGTAGAATAAAGATTCCAAAGAATGCTGCTGTATAGAAAATCCAAATCGTAAAGATGGCAATATCTGATAAACGATCAGCTGAGTTGGTGAATACCGCAATCGCAATCGCCATGGCAGCTACAGTCGCTGTCGCACGGATTGGCTCTTGGCTCTTAGGGTTCAAGTGTGATAAGAACTTTGGGAACAACCCATCTTTGGCCATCGCATAAGCCATACGAGGGAACGAAATGATCTTACCATTCAAGGTTCCCCACATTGAAATAATAATTGTGATACTCAACAAACGCCCACCTAGGTCACCAAAAGCTTGGGTCGCCATGGCAAAAGTTGTGTTGTTTCCCAAATGAATAATTTCGTTGGCTGGCAAAGTCCGGTAAGTTGCATAGGTTACCCCAACATAAGCCAAGACAATTGTGGTAATTCCCAAAATAATGGCTCGTGGCATATCACGACGCGGGTTCTTCAATTCACCAGCGATGTTTCCTAATAGAATCCAACCATCATAAGCAAACAGAGTTGCTAAGATAGCCGCCCCAAAGCCACCGTGTGCTGATGAACTCACTTGGCTAACAGTTTGACCCAAGGCATCTACTTTACCAAAGAACAAACCATAAACAACCAACACAATAATTGGCAACATCTTAATTGACGTTGTGATGACTTGAAAGGCTGAAGTAACACGGTTTTCTAACATGTTCAAAAGCATAACACCTAAGATATAAACGACCGTAATCCAACGGGCAGTTGAAATATCCCAACCTAAGAAGTTAGCTGTTAAATATGCAGCATAACCTCCAATTGAAGCAATTACAGCTGGGGCGTAAACAATCACTTGCATCCAACCTGTCAAGAAACCAGCTGTTGGCCCGTACAAATCTTCAATATAACTGTACAAACCACCAGTCTTTGGCAAACGATTTGAAACCTCGGCAATCGTAAGGCCGGCGGCCAAAGTAATAATTCCTCCAGCAACCCAAGCCAACAAGCCCATCGTTGTATTCCCAGCTTGTTGCAAAACTCCAGCTTGTTTAAAGAATACTCCTGATCCAATAACCGTTCCAATAACCAATGATAGCCCTGACATTAAGCCCATCGAGCGTTTCAGTTCAACTTGCGATTCCATCTTCCTAACTCCGTTCTGTTTTTGACATAAAAAATCACCCAACCTGGCTAGAGATTGGGTGAAAGTTTTTTACACTTTTTTGTGTCGCACTAAACGACCCAATCACAATTTGCGTTTGAGTGTAAATTATCATTATTATTATTATTATTATTTACGTTCCAAATCATGATTGGCCTCCTAAATTGACGTTAAGTAATATTAGCATAACCACAAGGTAAAATGCAATTAAAACTTTTGGACTTTTTATTGTTTTACTAAGTGTTTTACTAATGCAATCCCGCTAAACCTTGGGCCAAATCCGCTTGCAAGTCGTCAACATTTTCAACCCCAACTGAGATACGAACTAACTCATCCTTAATACCATTCTCCAAACGCACTTCACGCGGAATTGACGCATGGGTCATCACGGCAGGCACTTCAATCAATGATTCGACCCCACCTAATGATTCGGCCAGTTGGAAAATATCAAGATTCTCAACAAAATGCTTTGTATCTAAGCCATCTTGCAATTCAATTGAAATCATGCCACCAAAGCCACGCATTTGTTGCTTAGCAATTTCATAATCTGGTGTTCCCGGAAGACCGGGATAGTAAACTTTTTGAACTTCAGGTTGTTCATTTAACCATTCGGCCAAAGTTTGCGCATTTGAATTATGCCGTTCAACCCGAAGTGCAAGCGTCTTAAGCGAACGTTGTACTAAGAATGATTCTTGTGGTGACAATACTGCCCCAATTGATAGTTGAATCATTTTAATCTTATCAGCCAAATCAGTGTCACTAGTAACCACAAAACCAGACACAGTATCAGAATGGCCACCCAGATATTTAGTCCCTGAAGCCACGACAATGTCAGCCCCTAAATCAAGTGGGGTTTGATTGTAAGGTGAGGCAAATGTATTATCAACAACGGCCATCGCTCCAGCATCGTGGGCAATGTCAGCTGCTTTTTGAATGTCGGTAACATGCAAGAGTGGATTTGATGGAGTTTCAAGATATACCATCTTCGTATTTGGTTGAATTGCTGCTGCCACCGCGTCTGGATCAGCCGTATCAACAGCTGTGTAGCTAACGCCTAATTCAGCCAAGATAGAATTAACTAATCTAAAAGTTCCACCATACACATCATTGCCCATGACCAAGTGGTCACCTTCATGTAATAAGGTCATCACCGCATGAATTGCCGCCATTCCTGATGAAAAAGCATAACCGTATTTTCCATTTTCAAGGGATGCCATTACTGACTCCACAGCAAAGCGCGTTGGATTTTCACCACGCGTATACTCATAAGGGGCATTACCACCTAATTCTTGTTGATGATACGTAGACGTTTGATAAATGGGTGGGACCACCGCACCAGTTGCTGGGTCTTCTTGTGTTCCACCATGAATAACTTTAGTCTCAAAATTCATTACGTAGCCTCCCTACTTTTGCATTAACTTATTATTTGTCACTAACTATATCATATCAATCCCGCCTTGCCAAAATCGTCCAAGCTTTCCAAGCCCTACAGTCTCTATTGAAAAAGCGTTATACTAAGCCTATTAACAAAATTGGAGTAGATTATGACAGATAAATATCCAACCGCAGAATTAATTGGTGTCGTTGTTGAACAAGACAATAATGGGACTTATCAACCCAAAAATAATCCGCTCAGCGAACACGATTTTCATAGCTGGCGGATTGGTAAACATACCAAAGGACGCTTAGGTCAACCGGGTCAAATTTTCTTAACAGAAAATAACCAACTTGTGGTGCTCGTCGCAACCCGTCCCTTGGCCTTTAAAGATCGGCATGCCATCACGCCTATGAATCGCTTTTTAAAGGAGTCAGTCCATGACGATGTTTTGCATGAATTAACTAATTTATGGGAATGCATACATTAATTAAATATATATTAGAAATGTGAAAGTAAATAGTGTATACTATGAATATAGTAAAAATTAAACCGTTTTCGGAGGACCTAACTATGGAATACACTGAAATGATGAAGCGTTATTACGAGACTCTTGATTCAAATGAAAAGAAGCAATTTGACAAGGAAATCGAAGAAAACTGGCAACGTCGTACTGATACAGATAAGTAAGTAAGTTAATTAAAAAAGAGCAACCCTAACTAGGGTTGCTCTTTTTTAATGAAAATATCGCTACCGTACCTTTTAACTTTCGCTCAAAAGCGTATACTAGACTCTATGTCTAATTTTAAGGAGGTATGGATGCGTATTAACACCCTTCTCCCAATCGGTATCAAGCAAAATTAAAATTGAGGAGAATTTATGGAAACCCTAACAGTCAATAATCTCGAAATGGCTTATCCTGATAAAAAGCTATTCAGTAACGTCAATTTTAAATTGACCAATGAAGACCATGTCGGCCTAATCGGCGATAACGGTGCAGGAAAATCAACATTAATTAAAATTTTAACGAAACAACTCGATCCTTTGGGTGGTGACATCCACTGGCGTAAAAATATTAAAATTGGTTACTTGGACCAGTATGTGAAAGAAAATGCTGATTTAACAGTCCATGAAACCTTACAAAGTGCCTTTGCCGAATTGTACAAACTCAATGATGAGCTAAACAAAGACTATATGGCCTACGCTGAAAACGCCGACGATGACTTGTTAACCAAAGCCGGTGAACTTCAAGAAATTTTGGACAACCACGAGTTTTATGAAATCGAGACAAAAATCGATAAAGTCGTTGCTGGACTTGGACTTACCAGTATTGATCAAGATGCCAAGATGGCTGAACTTTCAGGTGGTCAACGAGCCAAAGTCATGCTGGCTAAACTACTACTATCCGATAACGATATGATGATTCTGGATGAGCCTACAAATAATTTGGACACGGACCAAATTAGCTGGCTAAGTGATTATCTAAACGACTTTGACGGTACAATCTTGGTCATTAGTCATGATTTTGACTTCCTATCAAAGATCACCAATGCCATTTTGGATATTTCTTATGGGACTGTAACCAAGTATTCTGGTAACTACAACAAGGCCATGCAACAGAAGCAAGAAAATGCGGAACAACAAGAACGTGAATATGTTAAACAACAAGCCGTGATTAAAAAAGAGCAAGACTATATTGCTAAAAACAAGGCCCGTTCATCAACCGCTAAGCAGGCTAAGTCACGTGAAAAGAAATTAGAGAAATTGGAAAAGGTTAGCTTATTAGAAAATGACCAAAGCGACATCTCTTACCAATTCCCATTCAGTAACAAACTCAGCACGGTTGAAGCTAAAGACCTTGTGGTTGGTTATGATGGTGTGCCATTGCTCGACCCTTTGACGATTAAGTTAACTGGTCATGATAAATTAATCATCAGTGGTTTTAACGGTGTTGGAAAATCAACGACCATTAAAACAATTCTTGGCTTGCTTCAACCAGTAAGTGGTAATAGCGAACTCGGCGCAAATGCCAAAGTTAACTATTTCAAACAGGATTTGATTTGGCCTGATGATTCAAAAACACCACTTCAAGAAATGCAGAATGCATTCCAAGATTTGGATACAAAGAAACTCCGTCAGGTCTTAGCAACATCTGGTATTAACGCCGGTAATGCTACTAAACCATTGCGTGATCTATCTGGTGGTGAGCAAACTCGAGTTAAGTTAGCAAAAATGACCTTAATCCCAAGTAATATTCTCATCTTAGATGAACCTTCTAACCATCTTGACGAACGCAGTAAAACCGCCGTCAAGAAAGCTCTCATTGATTACCCTGGTATTATCATCCTCGTTAGTCACGAACCTGACTTCGTTGCTGATTTGCCTTTCGATCAATTGGAAATTGGTGCCAATTAAAAAAAACGACGTCTTCAGGCGTCGTTTTTTATTGCAATTATTCATAAGCTAATGGCACATCGGGCAAATCAAAATGTTGATGCTTTAATTCTTGATGGCCCAGGCGTCCCAATTCATTAATGATTGGTTGAGCTGTTTCTGGTAAATTGTAGTGACGGTCAGGATGTGCTTGTAAGCTGTCGGCCAGCTTCGTTGCAATCAGAGGCGCCGCCTGTGGATCAGCTGCTAAGTCTTGCTTAGCCAAACGCGTAATCCGATAACTCTCGGGTTGGTCAACTAGAGTCAACTGTTGATATAATGCTTCAATTAGTTGTTGTATCTTGGCGTTTTTCCTTTGCTTCAATCCAAACATCAGGCTACCTCCTATGTATATTCCAGCGACCCTTCGGTCCTGCTCATCTAACTTTATGGTTAGTATACACGCTCATTTATATATGTCAAATATGTTACATTGTATCAATTACATTTCTCTTACATGTTGTGTGTAACATAAAAATTGATAAAATGGCGTGAAAGGCATTCTTATGCACTTCCCTCCGTGTTTTCTAAATCAGCAATCTTAAAATTAGCAAAAATTAAAGATTTATTAAATTTCATAGACTTGTCAGTTTTTATGGATGTCTTGATATTATTGAGCTAAACAAATGTTTTCATCCGTATAATCAGTATTTTCGTCTGTTTTTCGCTTTATGAAATTAAAAACAAATTAAATGTTTGACATTTTGTGCAAACCATCATATCATAAACACATTCATTAATTGCTCTGTAGTTCAGTTGGTAGAACGCCGCACTGTTAATGCGAGGGTCGCTGGTTCGAGTCCAGCTAGAGCAGTCCAAAAAGCTGATTAGCATATATTCAGTTATATGATTTAAACCCTGTCTTCTTAGGCAGGGCTTTTTTGCAAAGAAGGCCGCTTAACCCGTTATGATAACGCGCTAAGCGGCCTTCCTATTTGCGAATCTGCCATATATTTTGCCTACTAAAAACCAAGCATGAATTCACTAGTCGTTACGTTCTAGCTTAATCTTTTGGGGAGTTGCATCTTTCTTATTATTGTTCAAAACGTAGTCCACATCCTCATCTGATAGAGAATATGTCCCTTGATAGGGTCCTTCTTTAATCTTCATATTGTCATTATCATCCAATTGATAATGATACTTATGACCCTGAGTCTTGATATAATCTTTTGAAAATTCAGCACTTCCATTGGCTTTTCCATCAGTCTTTAGCGTCCAAGTGTATTTTTCTAAGACTTGCTGATCATCCATTTCATGCGGTGATGCCACAATTTTATATCCAACAAAAACGACAACAATTAAAATAAGCGCAATCAATCCATACTTCATTTTTTACTCATAACAATTCCTTTCGTTGGTGCCGAATCTATAGACCCATCTGACATTTCACATCATTTAGCTTGCACCTATATTGTAGCGCTCATTAACTTCAAATAAAATCCATATTCAATATTTAATCGTTTTAATTGAATTTATTTTATACAAAAAAGCGCTACTTCATGAAATAACATTTAATAATTTCGACAACAACTCCAGTAATAATTATCATTACAAAAGCTAGAAGCACGAAAAACATACACAAAAAACCACTCGCAATCAAACGAGTGGTTTTTACGGAGGCATTTTTACATGTCTCTATCTTTTGTACTCTAATGTTATCACACCTCAGAACCAGAGTTCAGTAGAGGCCTAAGGTCATCTAATGTATTAAATTTTTGAATTAAATTAATATGTAAGCTACTTACTCCAAACCAAAATACTTGTACAATCTGCTACCATCTTTCAAAGTACTGGTGTTTCAAGACAACTAAAACTCAACTAAGTGCTTAAGCCTACACCTCTGGCCAGCCAGTCAAAACGACTTTACCGACCATCTTGCCTGATTCCACATCGGCATGAGCTTTACGCATATTTTGAGCATTAATTGGTTGATAATGAATCTTATCAATTGGTTGAATTTTACCTGCATCGACGAGTTCGGCTAACGTATCCAAATTTTCATGCTGGGTGATCATCGCCTCTGTTTGGAAATAAGATTTACTGTATACCCATTCCCAGCTAAAAGTAGCTCGTTTCTTCGTTAATTTTTGTAAATCAATCAAGCGGCGGTTTTCGGTAGTAGCTGCAATTCGCCCATCAGGGCAAATCAATTCAGCAATTTCATCCCAATGTGCATCCAAGTTACCAAGGTTCAAAATATAATCAACATATTTTAAACCAAGTTCATGAACTTGTGGAACTAAATCTTCATGGTGATTGATGATCGCATCCGCACCCATTTTTTGCGCCCAAGCCTGCGAATCTGGTCGTGAAGCCGTAGCAATTACTTTCAAACCAGCTAATTTAGCTAATTGCACAGCCATCGAGCCAACGCCACCCGCACCATTAATAATCAGGATTGTCTTTCCGGTGTCGTTTGCGGGTTGCAATGCTAGCTGCTCAAACAATGCTTCATAAGCAGTAAGCCCAACAAGTGGCATAGCAGCTGCTTGATCATCAGTGAAAGCTTTCGGAGCATGCCCAACAATTCGCTCATCAACAGCTTGATATTGCGCATAACTACCGGAACGTCGGAAATCACCCGCATACCAAACGCGATCACCAACATTAAACAGTTCAGTATCTTGGCCAACTGCCACAACAATACCAACCGCATCCCATCCAATTACTTTGGGATGGGCCAATTTATTTTTGCGACCATTGCCACGTGTCTTTGTGTCCACTGGGTTAACTGACACCCCAGCCACTTTAACTAATAAATCATGTGCTTGTAGTTCAGGAGCTGCAATCTGAACATCTTCAAAGCTAGCCGGATCATCAACCGGTAAGTGTTGTGAAAATCCAACTGCTTGCATTTGTTTCGTCATGATCAATTCCTCCTATAGTTCCATCATAGTCGCTTGTACTCGGATGTGAAGACGTGAATTTAAAGACACTAGGTGCCTTTTGAGGCACCACCTGTTGGATTTCTCTCTCAACAGTTATCCTATTATAACATGACAAAACGCATACTTTTTTCAATAAAAAAAGCGCTCCGGAATCATTCCGAAACGCTTTGGGATAACGTATATCTACATCATCCGCAATCAAAATCAAATTACTTTGATTCTAATTCTGTCTTACCCTTGGCCCATTGTTGAATGTTAACCACTTCGGCAACACGACGAACTTTCTTAGCATCGCGGCCTACTGGTCGTTTACCGGCCCATGAGTTATATGGTGACTTAACTGCCATAGTTCATTTCCTCCATTTAATGTTATCGATAACTGTATTATTGTATCTAAATTTATACCTAAGGTCAAATTAATCCCTGCTTTCTCCACATTAATTTTGGAATTTGTGGATAAATAAGCCCCTTTTACACAACTTATCCACAGATTTTTCTATTTTGGGTATAAAAAAAGTGCCACAACTGCGACACTTTTCTTTAATTAAAATGGTAATTTATCAGCTAATTTTTGAATCCGTGGTCCAAAAATATCTTGCGCAATGTTACTCTTCAAAGCAGCAATACCATAGATAACAGCACCAACACCACCAGCAATTAAGATAATTAATAACTGCCATAGCTTACCATCTGGCAAGATTGCTGTTAATCCGGCTGTTAATAACATGGCAACAACATACATGATCAAACTCCAGAACATGATAATCTTTAAATCATGCATAAAGTCACGCCATTCAATATCGAAATCATGCGTCAACTTGCGAATACCAAAGAACAATCCGACCGCAAATGCGATGACGGTTGAAACCAAAGGTCCCATCCCATCCAATAACAAGACCGCTGGGAATTGTAGAATCAACTTCACAATGACAATCAAACCCAACATCTTAACTGTGTAACGCAATTGGTTAAGGCCTTGGTAAATTGCTAATACCACCATGTACAAACCTAAGACCACTGCTGTAAAGCTAGCATATTGCAACACTAATGTTCCATTGTGTGCATCGTTAGCTGTGTAGAACAACAAGTATAGTGGACGTGCCACTGATGCCATTCCCAACGCTGCTGGTACCAAGATAAAAGATAACAACTTAAATGCATACTTAATTTGATGACTAATGTTCTCACGTGAGCCAATTTCGCGAGCCCGAGCCAACATTGGCAAGGCGGTTTCCGCCATTCCAACTGCCAATGAAATCACTAACATAATCAATTTATTCGAATTCACCGCAAATTGCGCAAACATATTCGTAATTGCTAAATTAGAGAAATCCGTAAAGTGTTTCATAATATTCGCAAATGAATATTGGTCAATCAATTGCAAAATTGAGATGGCTGATCCGGCTAAAATAACTGGGATTGATTGCTTCACCATCGTCCGAATTAAGCTACCGGCATCAATTGGTTCAGTAGGAACTTGGGTTTTAGCTTCATGAGCAAAGAAATCACGTTTATACCAAATCGCTAGCGCTAACACAATGGTTCCAGCCAAAGCACCCCAGAAGGCGGCAAAGGTTGATTGCACTGTTGCATCAACCCAATTTCCATGGTGCCCAATCATAATCCAGTACGTGAGAGCCAACATGTAAAACACTCGAACAACTTGCTCCACAAATTGTGAAAGTGCTGAAGCACCCATGAATTCAAATCCCTGCATATAGCCACGCATCATGGCAAGCGCTGGGATAATCAGGACGGCCGGCGCCAATGAACGAATCACTCGGGCAACGTTAGGGTCGCCTTGACCAAGTGGCGTTGCAAATAGATATAAGACTGCTCCAGCCAGCACGCCCATCATGCCACCCAATAAGAGCGACTGTTTAAAGACTTGCTGAACACGATTGAATTCCTTTTTAGAAGCATACTCTGCAACTAGTCGAGCTAAAACATTCGGCAATCCCGCTGTGGCAACCATCAAAGCTAAACTATAAATTTGATAACCCTGACCATAGACCGCATTCGCTTGATTGGCGTAGGTATAACCCAACATTGCCATCCAAGGAATCACATACAGTGCTCCTAATAGTCGTGAGGCTAAACTACCTGCCGTCATCCAGAATGACCCACGCAGCATCCTTGAAGAAGTATCTTCATCTTCAGCGGCTTCTGCTGATTCAACCGCTGTTTCTGAGACATCCCCTTCTGGTTGTAGCACTTCGACACCCTCAGGTAGCTCAGCTTGATCCTCTTCAGCTTGCATCGCAACCTTTTCAGGATCCGTCTTTACTGCTGAATTTTGAATTGGAATAACAGTGGTCGAACCTAAGCCGCCCATTTGATCAACGAAACTAGCGCCAGCATAATAAGTTGGCGGCTCTGGACTAGTAAAACGCGGTGCAAATGTATCAGGATATTCTTTCGGTTCAATTGGCCGAATTTCATCAAACTCTGATTCCTTTGTTTCGTCCGATAGTTCAGGTGCTGATTCAGGCGTTTCTGAAACTTTACTCTGTGCTTGAGATTTTGGATCCTCATTTTGCTGATCATCCAGACTTACTGTTGCTTCCGGCGTTGGCCCGGTGGCCTTAAACGGATCCTCCATACCATGGATCTCAAAAGCACCTTGTTGATCAATTATTTCAGTGTCGTCTTTAATTTCAATTTTTTGAGGTTTAGCATCCTCAACCGGCGCTTCTGGTACTACTGTGTCAGCATTTGACTCATCAGCGGCAGAAGTAGGAAGGGCTTGTGATTCTAGGTTCTGATCTTGTGTTTTCGCTTGTTGATCGGTCGCTTCTAGATTTTGATCTTGCTCTGTCGCATCTTCTTTCATATTATCCTCTGGCGTATCGTTAGATGACTTATCACGATTAGCAAAGATATCTGCAAGGGTCACTTCCCCGTTTGATAATTGTTGTAATTCATCAAAAGTGAGATGCCCTCGAAAAGGATCTTCATGCTGCGTGTCTTGATTATCTTCAGCCATACGTCCCCGGTCTCCTTTCAGCTATGCTTAATGACACTACACAGACTCGAACTGTGATCTAAGACTTAGGAGGTCCTTGTTCTATCCAGTTGAACTATAGCGCCATAATTGTTCATAATGCCCATTCATCCACATTACAAACTATCATTATACTAAAGTTTAAACCAAATGTAGAGACGTTTACTAGATAAAACGCAAAATCCATTATGCGATAGCAAATTCCACAAAAAAAGCTACCCGACAAATCAGTCGGATAGCTTTTAAATTTCTATTTTAAACAACAATATTTACCAAACGACCAGGGACAGCAATGACCTTCTTAGGAGTTGCGCCATCCAATCGACTTTGAATTGTCTCATCTGCTAAGGCTAATTCAGTCATTTGATCCTTATCAGCATCTGCTGGAATCATAATGTTAGCACGAACCTTACCATTAATTTGTACTGCAATCTTGATTTCATCTTCGACCAAAGCATTTTCGTCATATGTTGGCCAAGTTGAATAATCAATGATTTCTTCAGGGTGAAGGTATGACCACAACTCTTCAGTCATGTGTGGTGCAACTGGGTTCAATAATTGTACGAAGCCGGCCATATACTCTGCTGGAATATTATCAACCTTGTAAGCTTCATTGATAAAAATCATCATTTGCGAAATCGCCGTATTGAAACGCAAATTCTCGTAATCATCTGTCACCTTTTTGACAGTCTCATTGTAAACCTTGTCTAACTTGTGATCATTATGTGTCGTGATACGATCACGCAACTTATCATCATCATCAATAAACAAACGCCAAACACGATCTAGCCAACGGCGTGAACCTGACAAACCTTCTTCAGACCAAGCAATTGATTGATCCAAAGGTCCCATGAACATTTCATACAAACGCAAAGTGTCCGCACCATATTGTTCAACAACATCATCTGGATTAACAACGTTACCCTTTGACTTTGACATCTTTTCATGGTTTTCACCAAGAATCATTCCTTGGTTAGCTAATTCTTGGAATGGTTCCTTAGTATCAACAACACCTAAGTCATAAAGCACCTTGTGCCAGAAACGTGCATAAAGCAAATGAAGCACCGCGTGTTCGGCTCCACCAATATACAAATCAACATTATGCCAATACTTAACCGCATCCTCAGATACTAGTTTGTCGTCATTATGTGGATCCATAAAGCGCAAGTAGTACCATGAAGAACCAGCCCATTGCGGCATCGTGTTCGTTTCACGCTTTCCTTTACGTCCATTTTCATCAACCACATTGACCCAGTCTTCAACATTCACCAATGGTGATTCTCCGGTTCCAGATGGCATGATGTTATCAATTTCAGGCAAGCGGAGTGGTAATTCATCTTCTGGAACTAGTGTTGTTTCGCCATCTTCCCAATGAATAACTGGAATTGGCTCACCCCAGTAACGTTGCCGTGAGAAAATCCAGTCACGCAAACGATAGTTCACGCGCTTCTCACCAACACCATTCTCAGTTAACCAATCAATCATCTTATCAATGGCTGTCTGCTTGTCCAAACCATCCAAGAAGCCAGAATTAATATGCTTTCCATCACCAGTATAAGCTTCTTGATCGATGTCTCCACCCTCAATAACTTGGATCATTGGCAAATCATACTTTTTAGCAAAGTCATAATCACGTTGGTCATGCGCTGGGACCGCCATAACAGCACCCGTACCGTATGATGATAAGACGTAATCACCAACCCAGATTGGAATTGGTTCGCCAGTAGCTGGATTCATTGCATAAGCACCGGTGAAGACACCAGACTTATCCTTATTCAAATCCGTCCGTTCCAAGTCAGACTTCGTTGCTAAGTCAGCCTTAAAGGCATCAACAGCAGCTTTTTGATCTGGAGTCACAATTTGGTCCACCAATTCATGTTCAGGTGCCAAAACAAGGTAAGTTGCCCCGAACAAAGTGTCTGCACGCGTTGTAAAGACTTCAACTTGTGCTTCTTGGTCCATCACTTGGAAGTTAACGGCCGCCCCAATTGAGCGACCAATCCAGTTCCGTTGTTGTTCCTTAATGGCCTCAGGCCAGTCTAGGTCATCCAAATCATCAATCAAACGGTCGGCATAAGCCGTAATCTTCAAAGCCCATTGACGCATTGGAACACGATAAACAGGATAACCACCACGTTCAGTCTTACCATCAATGATTTCTTCATTGGCAACAACAGTTCCACCATTATAATCAGGAGCCCAATTAACCATGATTTCATCTTCATAAGCTAGGCCCATCTTATAAAGTTGCTCAAAAATCCATTGAGTCCACTTATAATATTTTGGATCAGTTGTATTCACTTCACGCGACCAGTCATATGAAAGACCCAAGGACTTCATTTGCCGCCGGAAGTTATTTACATTCTTGTGCGTCACAGTCTTTGGATCTTCACCAGTCTTGATTGCATATTCTTCAGTTGGTAGTCCAAATGCGTCAAAACCCATTGGGTGCAAGACATTATAACCCTGCATCCGCTTCATACGTGACACAATGTCAGTTGCCGTATATCCTTCAGGATGGCCCACGTGTAGCCCTTGTCCTGATGGGAATGGGAACATATCTAGCGCATAGTATTTAGGCTTTGTATGATCCTCGCTTGTTTTAAACGTCTGGTGTTCATCCCAATAACGTTGCCATTTTTGTTCAATTTTTTTGTGTTGATATGCCATAGCTATTAACCTCACTTTAATGTTTTAACTCTATCAAAAAAGCCCCGTCATTTCAACGTTTTAAACCTACCAACACCGCATCAATGGACAAAAGCATCCCCCTAATTTTGGTCACTATTCAGAGTGTGCTAAAATGACAATGTCTAATTTAAAATAACTGTCAATTTAAAAGAGGAGGCGCACTCATGCGTTCCGTACAAAACATTTCACAAATGACGCTGGATGAATATTTAACAGTTGGTGATTTAACCATTGATGGCTCAATTAAGCATGGCGATATTACCCGTTTCTTAGCCAGCCGCGTCGGCGACACAGGTAAAGTCTTAGCTTTTTCCGATAATAAACACGATGTTGATCAAGTGGCCACATCACTATTCTTAAGTGGTTTAAACCAGCGTGTCGACCTCATTAGTAAAGACTTTTCTGCCATTATTAATTATCTTGATCCAACCCAACCAGTTGGCGCTGCATTATTCCAAATTGATGCTGATACTGACCAAACGGCGCTTTTATCCACGATTAAGCCCTTATTAATGGCTTTGAAAAAACAAGGAATGATTCTCTTGATTACAAACGATGCGACACCAATCCCCGAACTGACTGACTATGCTAAAAATCTGCCAGAGCAAGCATACGACGTAAAACAATTCCAAGACTTACAGTCTGGTGAGCAAGTTCTCTTACTTCAACGCCTATAAGGAGTCTTTGAATGCAATTATATTTCCTATGTACTGGCAATTCTTGCCGTAGTCAAATGGCTGAAGGTTTCGCAAAAGAATTAGCCCCCGCTGATTGGCGAATTGCTAGTGCTGGCACGCAACCCCATGGGATCAATCCACTCACCATCGAAAGTATGGCCGCAGTTGGAATCGATATCAGCCAACAGACTTCCGATTTAATTGATCCACAATTTTTGAATCAATCTGATTATGTCATAACCTTATGTGGAGATGCGCGTGATAACTGTCCTATGACACCACCCCATGTTCAACACTTACATTGGGATTTAACCGACCCTGCGCAAGTGACTGGAGATTTGGCAACCCGTCGCGCAGACTTTGTTCAAACTCGTGATACGATTCAACAATACGTCCAAGCGCTCGTCAACGAGTTACAAACAAAGACGTCTTAAACTAATTTAACTACAAAAAAACAGCTGACAAATTTGTCAGCTGTTTTATTTTTTACATTGGACCAGCACCAGAATCCATGATATTAAACAAAAAAGCATAATCACTAATCCAACGATGTGAAGTTGCGCCTTCGTTGGCATTGCGCAGTTGCTTTTCAGCTGTTTTAACCACATCTGGGTTAGTTTCATGCTGCTTTAAGTTCAAAAGATAGACTTGATTGATATCACCTAAAAGCTTCTGAACAATTGGAACCGGATTCCAACCAGCCTCGACGTCTTGATAACCTTGTAATAAATCCTTACGTAAATACGTATATTGTTCTTCATCTGGCAATCCATTATACAAATCTGTGAAAACACGCTTTAAATAGGCAACATAAGCTTCTGCTCGTTCAGACTCTTTAAGAAACATCATCAAACCGCCTTTCGATACTAAACTCAATCCAATTATTTGTTCGCTTGCGTTGGGGTTAAAACTGCCACTGTCTCAACATGAGCTGTTTGTGGGAATTGGTCCAGTGGTTGCACATCCCCGCTTAATTCAAAACCATGGTCCAACAAATAGCGAATATCCCGGGCCATCGTTTTAGGATTACATGAAATATAGACAAACCGCGCTGGATCCATCTCAATCACCGCATCAAGTAATTCCGGCGTCAATCCCGGGCGAGGTGGGTCAACAAAAATCACATCTGGCGTTAAGCCATCTGCCTTCCAAGCTTGCATTTGCGTTGGCGCATCGGCCGTCACAAATTTCGCATTTTCGATATGATTACGCGCCACATTCCGCTTAGCATCTTCGACGGCACGAGCAACAACTTCGACCCCCAGAACTTGCTTGACTTGATTAGCGACTGTTAAGCCGATTGTCCCAATCCCGGAATATGCATCAATTACCGTATCATCGGGTGTCAATTCAGCTTTCTGCGCCGCAAGAGCATACAGCACTTCGGTTGTCTGTGGATTCACCTGGTAAAAGGAATTAGGTCCAATCACAAATTCAACTCCTAAGAGCTGGTCATGAATGGCATCTTCTCCCCACAACAATCGATTATCTCCTGACATCATCAGATGTAGTTTGCGTGGATTGTGGTTTAGCATCACACTCTTAATTCCAGGTACGACCGCTGCAATTTCTTCTGCAATCTCCGCCTCGTCTTGCAAGGTTTCGGTTTGCGTGACCAGCACCACCATCACCTCGCCACTGTAATAACCACGGCGCACCATAATATAGCGCATCTCACCCAAGCCCGTTTCATCAGAAAAAATTGAAACATGGTGTGCATCCAAAATATCACGGACTTGACCAATCACCCGGTCGATCACCGGATCATTTACGTAATAATCATCTAACGGCACAATCGTATTGGCTGTTTGCCGTTTAATAAACCCTGTCACCAAATGCCCATTTTCATAGGCCATGGGTACAACAGTCTTATTGCGATAATGGCTTGGTTCTTCCATACCAATCGTTGGTGCAATCGTGGCTGATACGCCAGCATCCGCAAAAATCTTTTCAACTTGTTGTTGCTTTAACTTCAATTGGGCCGGATAAGCCAAGTTCAAATATGGCGCAATCCCCGTCTCAATAATATCTGGACGCCCCGCATCAATTCGATCCGGTGATGGATCAACAACTTCAACCAATTGCGCACGGGCAAATTTACGATTCACTTGCGTAATCTGGCAACGGACTGTTTCGCCAACAAAAGCATTATCCAAATGAATTGGGTAACCTTGATATTCCCCAATTGCTTGTCCACTATAAGCCACTTCATCAATTTTAATCGTGACAATTTCTCCCAATTTAACTGGGATATTTACTTTAGGTCTCATGCGTTCTACTCGTTTCACTCGTGTTTGTTACTTCTATTATAGCTTAACTATTCAAAAAAAGGCGCCCAAACCAGCGGGTGCCCCTTATTTTACATATTAAAGTATTCCTTCAATTCGTCGACCTTATCCAAACGCTCCCATGGTAGATCAAGTTCAGGACGACCAAAATGTCCATAAGCTGCAGTCTTCTCATAACGTGGCTCACGCAAATCCAAGTCATCGATAATTCCAGCTGGGCGCAATTCAAAGATATCACGAACAGCGGCAATCAAATCTGCATCTGGAACAACACCAGTTCCAAAAGTATTCACATCAATTGAAACCGGGGCGGCCACTCCAATTGCATAAGCAACTTGCAATTCAACTTGTTTAGCCAAACCTGCGGCAACAATGTTCTTGGCAATATGCCGTGTGGCATAGGCGGCTGAACGGTCCACCTTTGTCGCATCCTTTCCAGAGAAAGCACCACCACCGTGACGCGCATAACCCCCATATGTGTCGACAATAATCTTACGACCGGTCATACCAGCATCACCCTTAGGTCCACCAATCACAAAGCGGCCAGTTGGGTTAATGTAATAGCGCGTATCATTATCAACCATGTCTGCTGGCAAAATTGGATCAATCACATATTCTTTCACGTCGCGACGAAGTTGTTCCAAAGAAACATTTTCACGGTGTTGCGTTGATAGAACCACAGCATCGATACGAGTAGCACGACCTTGATCATCTAATTCAACTGTTACTTGAGCTTTGGCATCAGGCAATAAATAATCTAATTCGCCATTACGACGGACTTGCGCTTGTTGCTTAACCAACGCATGTGATAACACAACTGAGAGTGGCAAGTATTGGTCAGTTTCATCTGTGGCATAACCAAACATCAAACCTTGATCACCCGCTCCGATTTCGTCAAGCGGATCAACCCCACCATCTTCACGTTGTTCAATCGCTTGGTCGACACCTTGCGCAATGTCAGGTGATTGTTCATCAATGGTAATCCCAACATGGACATCATCAGCTAGGAAACCAGCATCGGGGTCGTCATAACCAATCCGAGTTAAAGTGTCGCGGACGATTTGGTTAATATTTACATAGGCACTCGTTGACATCTCACCAAATACATTTACGTAACCAGTGGTAACCGATGTTTCAATCGCTGTACGTGCATTAGGGTCTTGTGCCAAAACGGCATCTAAAATTGCATCTGAAATTTGATCTGATACTTTATCAGGATGTCCTTCTGAAACCGATTCAGAAGTAAATAAACGTTTTTCTGTCATAAATCATTGCCTCATTCTTTTAAAAATTGCGAAAAAAATAACTCTGAACACCGCACAGTAGGCAGCATATCAGAGTTAGAAATGCGCCTATCTGCTAGAAATTACCACAACACCGATTCCGGTAGCTGGTGTCAGATCAACGGGTCTAGTCCCTCCCTGAACTCTCGATAGGTTACGAGTTTATTTAATTCATGTCTTTTATCAATGTGACTATCTTAGCTTGTCCCATTTTGCTTGTCAAGCACACAAAAAGGAACCCGAATAAGTTTATCCGAGTTCCTTTTTGCAATGCGTTTGTGCATCGTTAAATTGTTTCTGTTTTAGGAGTAGGGTCTACAGTTTTTTTATAACTTGTAGATGTTAAGAGGTGGGCTCCTCTTAACAATTCTTATAGTAACTGTAGAAGCTTAAACCAAAGATAAAAAACTTAAAAAAATGAACAAATTAACTCAAAATGTCATTTTTCAACATTTTTCTTGCTCAATCAATTAGTCTAAAGCAGAAAAATCCATATCTAAACCAATTGCCTTTGCAACCCGCTTACCATAATCAGGATCTGCCTTATAGAATTGCGTTACTTCACGCTTCTTAATTTCATCTTCTTCAACATTTCCCAAACTTGCAGCAATGTTTGAAACTAAGCGTTCCCGCTCATCTTCTGACATAACATCACGATACAAGATACCTGGTTGCGTGTAGAAATCATCATCATATGTGACATATTGTCCCATCCGACCATTAACATCGTAGCCAGTATCCTTAACAGTTGGATCTTCCTTGATACCATCAAAGCTGTTTGGCTCATAGTTAATGTCACCAGTATTTTGGTTCAAGCCCATCACACCATCAGCTTGATGGTCATGTACGGCTGTCTTAGGCGCATTCACAGGAATTTGCGTAGAATTAGCACCAACACGGTAACGTTGCGCATCCGCATATGAGAACAAACGGCCTTGCAACATCTTATCAGGTGATGGTTCAATTCCAGGAACTAAGTTAGCAGGTGCGAAAGTTGATTCTTCCACATCTGTAAAGTAGTTTTCTGGATTCCGGTTCAAAGTCATTGTTCCAACTTCGTGCAATGGATAGTCATGTTGTGAAACAGTACGTGTCACATCAAAAATATTTTGCTTATAGTTCCAACCCTCTTCAAATGGAATTAATTGGACGTACATAGTCCATTCTGGGTAATCACCACTTTCAATTGAATTGTACAAGTCTTCAGTGGCTGAATCCGGATTTTCACCATCTAACTTTGTAGCCATGTCCGCGCTTAATGACTTTACACCAGCCTTTGGCTTAAAGTGGTACTTTACCCAAGTCCGTTCACCATCAGCATTAACCCACATAAAGGTATGGTTACCAAACCCATTCATATTCCGATATGTCGCAGGAATACCACGATCACCGAATAACATGGTTACCATATGCAATGATTCTGGTGAATGTGACCAGAAGTCCCACTTAGCACGGTCTGAATGCAAATGAGTCCGTGGATCACGCTTTTGTGTATGAATAAAGTCTGGGAACTTCTTGGCATCACGAATAAAGAAGACTGGTAGGCTAAGCCCAACAATGTCATAGTTTCCATCGTTCGTATAGAACTTTAGGGCGAAACCACGTGGGTCACGATCCGTATCTGAAGCCCCTGATTCACCAGCAACTGTTGAGAAACGGGCAAACATTTCAGTTTCCTTACCAACGCCATTAAACATATCTGCTTTGGTATAGTCAGACATATCATGGGTTAACTTAAATGTTCCAAAGGCACCAGCCCCTTTAGCGTGAACAACACGCTCTGGGATACGCTCACGCGCAAAGTGTGCTAACTTTTCTAGCAATTGGTAGTCTTGAATTAAAACTGGTCCGTTTTCTCCAGCAGTAATTGAATGTTGATTGTCACCGACGGGTGCTCCTTGAGCAGTCGTCAAGTGTTCTTTCTCTTCAGTCATTGATGTACACTCCTTCGTAATTAAACTAACGTTGTTACTAATACATTATAACATCTTATAATCAGATGACTAAACCATTATAAAACTATAAAAAAAGACCCCGGATGGGAGGCCAGGGTCTTTCCGCTAATCAGGTTTACACCGGGACTAACTTTTTACATATGTTGGGAGCATATATAAAATAGGAGTTAATTGTCGATGACTCGACAACTAATATGAGCAGTGTATGTTGCTATATAAGCATCAAAAGGTATCTCACCCTTTTGACGTAAACTATTATACGTTCGCTAGCTTAAGCCAACAATAAAATCGTTTTAATTTGTGAAATTTACTTTTTCAAATAGAAATAATATCGCTTATTAATAAGATTATGTAATATGAAAATGCTTTGTGAAAATTTAAAATGTTTTTATGCTTATTTTTGCCAAAAGATTTTAAATTGGTCTAACCCAGCCAATTTGGTCGCCTGTAAAACATCGAGCTTTGATTAAACCACTTCGCCTTGACTAACAAGTTAAATTACATTTTTCTCATAAATTGGTATAATGGACGATAGTAAATAAATCATTTAAAAATTTCACTTTTAAAAGAAGGTTCCACATGCACAATAAACTTAAATTAACATTGGCCGTTACCGCCACAACCTTAGCCGGTTTGCAGGTTAACGGGCAAGCGGATACAACTGCTTCAACTAGCAATCCACAACAAACACCAACAATTACCGAAGACGCTAACAGCCAAACCGCTAGCGAGAACCTAGCTGATAAACAAGCAGACTTACAATCTGCCCAAACTGTGGAAGCGCAAGCACAATCCGCTGTTGATGCTTCAGCTAACCCAACATCAGTTTCTGCATCACAAACCTCTGCAAGCGCTAATTCCACCTCAACTAGCGCTACTACTCAGGCATCAACTAGTGCCACTATCCAAAATAGTCAAAACAGCCTTGCTAGTTCCGAGAATACAGTCGCAAACACAACGACTAGTTCTTCTGACAGCCAAGCTACGTCATCAAGCACCATTGCCACCACTGACACAAGTGAGGCAGCCGCTAGTCAAACCACAACTGAGGTCCAAAATAAAACAACCGCTAAGGCCCAAACAGCAACCACAAAAAGCGTCAAGGCAACAACAACTAAGGCAGTTGCCCCAGCAGATGCTGATGGTCAAATCACCCAATTAATTGGCGATGAATCTGAATTGCCAACTACATTGACTGAGCCCAAGGATTTAGCCAATGGTACTGAATCTCGTAGTGGTGATTATTACGGTTGGTATGATGTCGACCAAACTCGTGATACATCTGCTAAACTAACGGTTCAAAACAACCGCCTCATTGCCAGCCAACAAAAAGAATTGGCTGAATACGCCCTTGAATTAATCAATAGTTTCCGTGCTTCACAAAACTTAGCCCCACTCGTGATGACTGATAAAATTTGGCAAGCTGTTAGCGATCGCGAACTTGCCTATCGTACAACCCACCAAGCAACCGTTGATCAACACACAACTTTTGTCGAATTGGGCTCAAATAATCAGTCTTACAATCCAACAAATCTCTTCATTGAATCTTCAAGTCAAAATCTAGGCTTCGGCTCTGCCACGACTATGTTGGAAGCCAAAATTGATATTCTCAATGCGTTGACTGCTATGGCTTATAAAGATGCTGATTCTAATAATGGTCACCGTCAAACAATGCTAACACCTTTCAAGAGTGACCAAGTCGCAATGCTGGTCCCATTCGTTGATTACGTTGGTAACCGTGGCGGTGCCTTCACTTGGGATTACTTAACTGATGTTATTGTTTTTGATAAGCGTGATTTAAACACCTTTGCATCTGTTTCTGATCAACGCGTAGCCCAAGAACTTGGTTTAGCAACAGCATCTGATACAACTACTCCAAATAGTGGTACCACAACTCCTTCAAATCAGACCAAACCTTCAACTGGTAATTCAACAGCATCAAGTCAAGTGACCGGCTCAACAGCTACCAAGCAAGGTAACCAAACAACGCAAAGTACTGGCACAACAGCCCCTAGCAATGCTGCAAAGTTAACTCAAACCCAAAAGGCTGCAGTGCCAACTTCAGCCACCAAGCAGATGACCACTCAAGCTAATCAAACACCTCAGTTAGAGCAATTGGCCTCTCCTGACACAGCTAACACTAGCTTAGGTGATTCAGCCGCCACAACATCTGCTGGCGTCCAATTACAACGAGCTAAAGAAAATACAGCAAAAGCTCAAGCCAACCTCGTCTTAGCACAAGCTCAAGCTGATGCTGCGCAACGCTTAAAGCAAAACGTTACTGCTCCTAAGACAAAGTCTGCGGCAACAGCATCAGAAAAAGCACCAGCTAACGCTACTAAGCAAGCCAATGAAACCTTACCAAATACTGGTTCTAATTCTGAACCTGCCAGTGTTTGGGCTGGAATCGGACTACTTTTGAGCACCTTAGGCTTTGGCATTTCACGTAAAAAGCGTCATTAAATAAAAAAGCACCGAAAATTTTTCGGTTGAAAAAAGCCCCATTAGTCAGAGAGATCTAACTAATGGGGTTTTCTATGTTTTCAAAAGCAACCACAACTAGCAGCAATAAAAATATATCTGTCTAGCTCCCAACCGGACAAATCCGATGGAGTACGACAATAATAAATGTATCAATACAAATAACTTTATAGCTAGGTAATACCTAATTAAGGTTTACATGTAGTTTATAACAAAAAAAGGAAGCACTTTATTAGTGCTTCCCTTTTTCAGTTAATCATCAAGACCAAAACTGGTTTTGACACGTGCTAATTCTTCTAAAATCTCTGCTTGGTTTTCCTCTGGAATATACCAATAACTATTCTTTGGCAGTTTCAATCGATTATGAATTTTTCTTTCTAAAATCGGATAGAAATCTTTGAACTTCATGTAGGTGAGTCCGGCTGAGTCGCTCCCCGTTTCTACATACAAAACTAATTCATCATCATCGACCATTCGTGGAAAATCAAAATCGACATCTTCAACTTCTTCTTCTAAAAAAGCCTTTAAGATGATGGATGTATTATCACTATTCATTAAGCTTCTTGATATCAATATCCCCAATAATCTTAATATATTATTAGTAGAATGTAAAAAAGCACCTAGTTCCTCATCACACTGTTTTTTCTTATCCTCCAATTTTTGTATGACGAAATATTCCATCGCTCAACTTCCTTTCATCATTCTTACTATTATTAGTAGCTTACAACAGGAAATACCGTCTCAACTATACCTTTTCAGCCACACTAGCATATTATTTTTTATGGAAAGTTTGAAACGCAGCTTGCTATTCTAACAACATCCTATCTTTTAAGTTTAATCATCCAGACCGAAGCTTGTTTTTACTTCAGCTAATTCTTCTAAAATCTCGACTTGTTCTTCTTTTGGAATATCCCGGTAACTATTATTTTGCAGTTTCAATCGATTATGAATTTTTCTTTCTAAAATCGGATAAAAATCTTTGAACTTCATGTAAGCGAGTATGGCTGAGTCGCACCCCGTTACTTCATACAAAACTAATTCATCATCATCGACCATTCGTGGAAAATCAAAATCACCATCTTCTACTTCTTCTTCTAAATAACCCTTTAAGATGATTGATGTCAAATCAATATTATGTAATCCTCTTACGATTAACATTTCCATTAAAGACAACATTCTGCTAGTTGTATATACAAAATCATTTAGCTCTCTATCAAACTCTTGTTTTTTATCCCCTAGTTTTTGTATTACGAAATACTCCATCCCTTAACTTCCTTTTTTTGTTGGAAAGAATGTAAAAATAAATACTGCAATTTGTACAAGTGGCACAAAATCACCTAACGTCCACCAAGGATTAAATCCAGCATCACGTAAACGACGATTTAAACTACTGATATAAGCAACAGTATAAGCAATAATCATCACCCAAGTAATCGCCATAATCATCACATCAATTGATCCTTCATCTGCATCGTAGTAACCACCCATAAATCCAAGAATATATGAAATTGCATAATAAGCTACACCGACCAAGAGGGCATTCACAGTAAATCCCACAAAAAAGCTCAAACGACCCTGTTTTGAGCGATAATCAAACATCTGTTTCCAATAGTCCAATACTGCATTCAAAAACTTCAAGACTCTTCCTCCTAAAAAACACATCCGCTTACCTTACGTGAACTTCGAATATATACAAATCTAACGCTATCAAACAAACATTGACTAATCAAATTTTATATTTAAAAGCATTTTAAAATATTGCAAATCACACGTTTTTTTAAAGAAACTAACGAGAGATTAAATAAACAAAATAACTTTCAAAAAATGTTAACGAACAAATACACTGTGTTTCGCTATTTACATTAGGCTATCCAACAAGCAATACCCAACATAATTGATTCAGTTGACAAAAGTGAAGCTATCAATTTGTCAATATTATCAAAGTAACTGATTTTTGATTAAATCCATAAAATAAAAACCCACAGGCAAATTTGCTTGTGGGTTTTAGTTTGTACACTTTTATTATCAATGACATTATCTTTAACATTCAAATCTTCGTAAGCTTAATCCATTGAATTAAAGCAAAACGGCTATGTCGAACCGCTTGAAGAATGTGGCACATGGGTTTTATCTCATCAAGATAGTCCGTTATCTCATATAAAATAATGTCGATTACTTTTTTGATCAACGCATGCTTAGTTCAAAAATGACTGTCGGCTTTTTAATGTGGTTTTTTAACAAAATCATCAGCGACATTTTCTTCGTCATTCTTTGATAACACCCGATTATGGCGATAACGGAAATATTGCTCCGAAACTAATTGCGAAACGACATATCCCATTGCAATCGCGCCCCCAATCATTAAGACTTGGAAGATTTTCTCATTTGCTTTCACAACATTGCCACTCATAATCATAACCAGTGCTTGATAGGCCGAGGCTCCTGGTACCAATGGCACCAAGCCAGGAATATTAAAAATAGTGCTGGGAATGCGCTTCCGCTGTGATAAAACTAAACCAATTAAACCAACTGTTAACCCACCAAAAAAATTGGCAAAAATATCACTAAGGTTAGCTTGAACAGCAAACCAATATACCATCCAACCCATAGCACCAGATATACCTGCTGCATTCAAAGCCTTACGCGGAACATTGATGAACAGACCAAAGGAAACGGTGGCTAAATAACTAAAAACTAATTGAATTAATGCATTAAATAACATCTACACGTCCTCCTTTAATCTTAAACATAATGTAGCAAAGTTCCAATCGCACAGGCGATGGCAAACACAGTTAACGTTGCTTCAAAGCCACGTTCAATTCCCGCTAAGAGATTTCCTTCAATTAAATCACGAAGGGCATTCGTAATCGGTACACCTGGTACCAACGGCATCACCGCCCCAATCAAGACATTATCAATGTTATGGCCGAGCCCTAAGCGCACCCCTAAGATACCAACTAAGCCCAGTGCTAACGCGCCCATAAATTCTTGCACAAACCGAATCCGCGAAATCTGTCCTAAGCGATCTGATACCAAATATCCGGTCGCGGCAGCCAACATCGTCAATGGCATATCGACCCACGCATGCGTCTGGGTGAAAATGATCATCAAGAACATCCCTTCAAAGCCCGCTCCAAGCACACGTAACCAGAGGGGAAAATTTGGTAACTCACGATCGAGGCGCTTTAAACGTTGCCGTAATTGATCTAAATCAATTGTGCCATCGGTAAACTTACGAGACAGTTCATTAACGATATTAATTTTCTCCATATCAATGCCCCGCCGGTTAATCTGGCTAAAACGCGTATTTTCATCCGCGTCCATCGTTACCAAAACTCCCGTAATTGTCGCAAAAATTTGGCTATCATTATTGCTAGCTTTCCGCACGATGCGACGCATGGTGTCTTCAACACGGTAAATTTCCGAACCACCTTCTACCATGATTCGTCCCGCTAATAAACATGTTTCAATAATTTTATTTTGATCAACTGCCATCTTCATCTACCCATTTATCTTTTTATTATCAATTAAACTATCGCCATATCATTTGGCTGTATTGCATTAAATTATATCTAAAATAATAGTTAACGCCTAATCATACCATGTCATTGTAAGCAATTCATAACACTTTCCATTTTATTTTTAAAACGATTCACCATTGAACCTCACGCAGTTTGCAGTTCACAAACAATTGCGCTATTCTATTAAAGGCGCAGCCAAGTTTGGCTGTGATTTTTTTATTTTAAGGAGTAATTCTGTGGACTTTTTCAAACTTAAAAATAACGGAACCACCGTTAAAGCAGAAGTATTAGCCGGCTTTACGACTTTTATTTCTATGTCTTATATTCTATTTGTTCAACCCGAAATGCTAGCACAAGCCGGCATGGATAAAGGAGCTGTCTTCACTGCCACCGCTCTGGTTTCAATTTTCGGTACTTTAATGATGGCTCTCATCGCTAATATGCCAATTGCCATTTCAACGGGAATGGGCATTAATTCCGCCTTTGTTTTTTCTGTGATTTTACAACAAGGCTACTCATTCCAAGCCGCTTTAAGTGCCATGCTCTTAGCTGGCTTGCTTTACTTAGTCGTTGTGATCACACCCGTACGTGACTGGATTTTAAATATCTTCCCAGATGATTTAAAATCAGCAATTAGCGCCGGTATCGGACTTTTGATTGCGACAATCGGCTTAACTGGAAGTGGCATCATCGTTGCCGATAAAGCAACGTTTACAACCCTAGGCAATCTAATGGCACCTCAAGCCTTATTAACAATTGCGGGTATCTTAATCACTCTCGCTTTATATTACTACCGTGTCCCTGGCGCCATTTTTCTTGGCATGTTAGCCACAACCTTAATTGGTTTTGTTACTGGGCTGGTCCATGCCCCCAGCCAAATCGTCTCAACCGTCCCAAGTGTTAAGCCCACTTTTGGGGTTGCCTTTACCCATCTATCAGATGTATTAAATTGGCAAATCATTCCAATTGTCCTGACTTTCTTCTTGGTTGCTTTCTTTGATACCACCGGTACCATCTTAGGAGTGCAAAAACAGATGCACACCAACCGCGACACGAACAAATCTTTGATTGCGAGTGCATTAGGTAACATTAGTGCTGCTATTTTTGGTACTTCTCCGGCGACTGCCTTTGTTGAATCAAATGCCGGCGTCTCTGCAGGTGGTCGAACAGGTTTGACTTCAGTGGTTGTGGCTATTTTATTTGCCTTGTCATTATTCTTTTCACCTCTTTTGACTGTGATTACACCTCAGATTACAGCTAGTGCCTTGATTGTTGTAGGCGTATTAATGCTTGGCAATTTAAAGGAGATTGATTGGAGTAATTTCAAAATTGCTGCATCAGCTTTCTTGATTGTGCTCGGCATGCCCTTAACCCATTCCATCAGTGATGGTATTTTATTAGGTGGTGTAACTTACATCGTTCTAACTGCCATGGACTGGATTAAAAATAAAATTACAAAATAATAAAAAAGCCAACGGTAACTCCGCTGGCTTTTTATTATTTATCCTTGAAGTACGTTTGCTTCATTTTTAGAACACGATAAACTGATTCATCAATTTGTTTTTCGGAAAGCTTACCTGAACGGACTGCCTGCTTAATTTTTGGCACGCTCGTCTTAAAATCATTCGATAAAATAACATCATTACCAGCTTCTAAAGCGGCTACATCTGCATTAATATGATGGGCTTTCGCATACTTAGTCATCGCTCCCATTTGCATGCTATCAGTGATAATAACCCCATTGTAATTCAAATCATGACGCAACAAATTAATATCTTTTTTTGAAATCGTGGCGGGCCGGCCAGGATCAACTTTATCCAAGACCACATGCGTCACCATAATTGAAGCCGCATGCTGCTGAACTGCTGCTTTGAACGGTACAGCATCCTCACGCATAATTTGTGCTTTTGTCCGTTCAGCGGTGGCACCGCCGTCATGCGTATCACCAGCATTACCATAACCGGGGAAATGCTTAACAGAAGTGGCAATTCCTTGATTTTGCATCGCTGGCACAACCTTTTTTATATACTGAGCTGTCTTTTGATAGTTTTGACCAATCGTCCGATCATAAATGAAAGCATTTTTATCAGTAGCCACGTCAGCAACAGGGGCAAAATCCCAATTAAACCCTAGTTCATGGAGATTCTTGGCTGTTAATTTTGCCCATTTAACATTATTTTTTAGGCCACCCGCCTGGTAAATTTCCATTGGAGATGGGTAACGCGCAACATTGGTAATTTTATGATTAATATCTAATCGTGAAACCGTCCCACCTTCTTGATCGGCCGCTAATCCTAACGGAATCTGTGCTTGATTTTGATACTTTGCTAATTGTTTTTTAAATTGTTGGCGATTTGTATGATAATACGCATCTGAACTAATCAATAAACCACCTAAGTGATATTCTTTGACGTTTTGCTCGACCTGTTTTGGCTTAACGCCGGAAGTTTTCGCCACAAAAAGCTGTCCAATTTTTTCATCCAAGGTCATATGATTGATTTGTTTTTGAATTGGATCGCGCGTTTCTTCTGGCGCTTGCGTTTTTTGATATTGCGTGTATCCAACTCCACCGATTAACATCGCAATCACAACAATTATCAAACCAAAAATTATCCAATTTCTTTTTCGTCGAAACATTAATTACCCCAATCTAACCGCATATCTAGATGCGGAATCCCATCTTCTAAATAAATCCCAGATATTGGTTGAAAACCAAATTCTTGATAAAAATTAACTAAATAGGCCTGCGCTTGAATTAAAACAGGTTGATTTGGGAATCGTTCTTTAATGACTTCCAAAATGCTTTCGATTAATTTTTTAGCTTGCCCTTGATGTCGGAATGCTTTTGGTACTAAAATTCGCCCAAAATGAATGCCATCATCCGCCTGAATAATTCGACCATATGCATGCATAACACCATCTTCCATCAAACGTACATGCAAGGCATCGTAATCATCAGTATCAACCTCTTGATAAGGACAATTTTGTTCCACAACGAAAACAGCTGTCCGTTCCGCCATAATGCTAACTAATTCAGCAGGAGTCAATTCATCAGTTTGTTTTACGTCAAGCATATCCAACCTCCGTCTTTATCACCATCTTCACTATACCCTTATGATAACAAAAAAAGGTATCGACAACTGTCGATACCTCTTAGTTTATGCCGTCGGTGGGAATCGAACCCACACTCCCAAGAAGGGAACTGGATTTTGAGTCCAGCGCGTCTACCAGTTCCGCCACAACGGCAAGATAATTATTTAGTTCGTATGCTATAACAGCTAATGCCGTCGGTGGGAATCGAACCCACACTCCCAAAAAGGGAACTGGATTTTGAGTCCAGCGCGTCTACCAGTTCCGCCACAACGGCAACAACCAAATAATTATTCTAATAAGAAAGCTCAATAAGCTTTCAGGGCGATTGATGGGATTCGAACCCACGCATGCCGGAACCACAAACCGGTGTGTTAACCACCTTCACCACAATCGCCATCATACTGTATAAAGCAGGGGTAGAGGGAGTCGAACCCCCACCGACGGTTTTGGAGACCGTTGTTCTACCATTAAACTATACCCCTATAAAGTGGCGCGAGGCGGAATCGAACCGTCGACACTACGAGCTTCAATCGTATGCTCTACCAACTGAGCTATCGCGCCATAAAAAAAACGGTCACAACGGGACTCGAACCCGTGATCTCCTGCGTGACAGGCAGGCGTCCTAACCACCTAGACCATGCGACCAATGGACGATACAGGGATCGAACCTGTGACCCCCTGCTTGTAAGGCAGGTGCTCTCCCAGCTGAGCTAATCGTCCAACATGTTGTGTAACACTTATGTATCTCAACAACAAAAATTATTATACCTAGGATAAGAAAACAATGCAAGCATTATTTTCACTTCTAGTTAATTTATCTTTTTAGTTCGCATCACATTGCATGTTGATTGACTTTCTTATATAATGGTTTTTGTTCGTTTCTGGTGGTGTAGCCAAGTGGTAAGGCAGTGGTCTGCAAAACCGTGATCGTGGGTTCGATTCCCATCACCACCTTCATAAAAAAAGAGCAGGTTAGTTAACTAACCTGCTCTTTTTTATTGCTAATTTTCATCGGCAAATTTTACTTCACCGTCTTCAAAAGCTGCAATCCGCGCCAATGATTCTACACGCACATTCGCTTCATCCAGTAATGCACGGCCTTTTTGGAACGTTTTTTCAATAACGATTCCAACGCCAGCCAACTCTGCGTCAGCGGCGTCCAAAATCTCCATCATCCCTTGAACAGCTTGCCCATTTGCTAAAAAGTCGTCAATTAACAAGACCCGTTCGCCCGGCTGAATAAAGCGCTTATCTACAATAATATGGTTCGTTTCTTGTTTCGTAAATGAATAGACATCGGCCGTATAATTTTCTTCAGTCAACGTCAAAGACTTTTTCTTACGCGCAAAAACCATTGGTACTTCTAAGTCCAAAGCCGTAAAGACCGCGGGGGCAATTCCCGAAGACTCAACGGTTAACACTTTATCGATTTTTTCATCCTTAAACAAGCGCGCAAATTCAGCGCCCAACTGAGCCATCAATTTTGGATCAACTTGGTGATTTAAAAAGTTATCCACTTTTAACACATCTTCACCTAAAACGCGTCCATCTTTTTTAATTCGATCTTCTAATAATTGCATATCCATTCCCTTCTATTCATCAGTCCGGCCCGGAATAATGATATTCAAAGCTACTGCTAAGATTGATGTCACAACCACTGCGTTTTCAATCACCAAACGAATCAACTCAGGTAATTGTTGGAATACTTGTGGGTAAACCGTAATACCAATACCAGTGCCAATTGACAACGCTACAATCATCAAGTTACGGTCTTGATCAAAATCGACTTGATGCAGAATCGTGATTCCTTGTATTCCGATTGTACCAAACAATACTAACATCGCACCACCCAAGGCCGAAGTTGGAATAATGGTAGCCAAAGCACCAAATTTTGGCAACAAGCCAATTAAAATTAACATTACTGCTGCATAATAAATCGGACGCTTTGACTTAACCCCTGAAAGACGTACCACACCAACATTTTGTGAAAAAGTTGAATATGGGAAAGTACTAAAAATACCAGACAAAATGACGGCTAAGCCTTCTGAACGGTAACCACGTGCTAAATCACGTTCTGTTAAATCTTTACCAGTTAAATCAGCCAAAGCAAAATACACACCAGTTGATTCAATTAATGACGTTAAGGCCACTACCGACATGGTAATAATTGCTGACAAGTGAAATTTTGGTGTCCCCATATAAAATGGCATTGGTAAGTGGAACCAAGAAGCCTGTGCCACTGGCGTTAAATCAACTCGGCCCAAGCATGCTGCAAACAATGCACCGACAATAATTCCCAATAATACCGCAATTGCTTTCGCGAAGCCTTTCGCAAAGATATTTAATAGCACTATCGTCACAATCGTAACTAAAGCAATGGCTAAATCAGTCATATTACCAAAATTAGCTGCTTTTGCATTGCCACCACCAATATTTTGAATCGCGACCGGCACCAACGCAAACCCAATCACTGTAATCAAAGAACCAGTTACAACTGGTGGAAAGAAGCGACGTAATTTAGCGAAAATCCCAGCAATCAAAAATACAAAAATTCCAGCGCCAATCGTTGCGCCATACATGGCACCGATACCTAAAGTACTACCTATATTAACTAAAGGTGTCACCGTCTGAATCGCTGATCCAATCACCACCGGAAGTCCAATTCCAGTGAACCGAGTCGTCTTTAATTGCAAAAGTGTTCCAATTCCAGTCATGAAAATATCGGCTGAAATCAAAACCGCCATTTGGGTCGGTGTAAAATGCAAGGCCGCCCCAATCATTAAGGGAACTAACACCCCGCCCGAATACATCGCCAAAACATGTTGTAAGCCTAAAAAGGCTGACTCTAGTCGATTAGGTTGTTGCTTAACCGTGTCCATAAATTCCTCCAAGAATTGTCCTAATCGAAAAAGGGTGTAAAAAAAGCCATTCAAAAAAGAATGGCTTTCTAAATACATTGTGAGTAGTCTGCATCTCGGGACGCAGGTAGAAACTCGTTGGCCATTCTCCAACCACTATACTCATAGGACTTGATATTAATATTTATCTAGTATAACAATAATTCGTGTTTTTGGCTATCATAAATAAAAACACTTTTTATCGTTCGTGTTTAAGTGACAAGTATCAGCTTATTGGACTTTACCAACCGCCCACTTCTTCTTACCACGCTTAACGATCACGTATTTACCATCAAAAGCAGCCTTTGGATCAATCATTGTTTCGACGTCCTTGATTTGTTCGCCGTTAATCCGAATGGCACCATTGGTTACTGATTCACGTGCTCGCGTCTTTGAAGTTTCTAGGCCAGCGGCAACAACTAAGTCCAAAATACCAATTGGTTCACTACCGATTTCAAATGTTGGCACATTTCCCGCCAAAGCTTGCACTTCATCAGTTGAAAGCGTGGCAACATCGGCATTACCAAATAGCACATCCGTCACTTTTTCAGCCGTTTTCAAAGCTTCTTCACCATGCACAAAGCGCGTGACTTCTTCTGCTAAACGACGTTGCGCTTTACGTGCTGAAGCATCTGTCTTTGTTGATTCGACAAGTTCATCAATTTCTTCCTTTGATAGGAAGGTAAAGAACTTCAACATCTTTTCAACATCTTCATCGGCTGTATTCAACCAGAATTGGTAGAACTCAAATGGCGTCGTCTTCTCTGGGTCCAACCAAACCGCACCGCCTTCAGTTTTACCGAACTTGGTTCCATCAGACTTCAACAACAAGGGTACCGTCAAACCAAATGCTGGCGCATCGCTACCTTCTAGCTTGTGAATCAAGTCAACACCACCGGTGATGTTACCCCATTGATCAGAACCACCCAATTGCAAACGTACATGTTCACGCTTCCAAAGCTCATGGAAGTCAATCGCTTGCAAAATTTGGTAAGTAAATTCAGTAAATGAAATTCCAGCTTCTAAACGAGATGCCACAACATCCTTAGCCAACATCGTGTTAATTGGGAACATCTTACCGTAATCACGTAAGAAATCTAATAGGTTAAATTCACCCAACCAATCCATGTTATTTACAATTGTGAAGCCATCTTTACCAAATAGCTTCTCCAATTGCTTGCTCATCTTAGCAACGTTTTGGTCCATTTGTTCCTTAGAAAGCATTTTACGCTCAGACTTTTTACCTGATGGATCACCAATTGAACCCGTTGCACCACCAACGACAATCACTGGATGTTGCCCAGCATTTTGGAAACGCTTAAGCACCATAAACGGAATTAAGTGCCCAATGTGCATTGAATCCCCAGTTGGATCAATCCCAACGTAAACGCCAATTTGCTCTTTATCCATTAACTCCAACAAACCTTCTGGATCAGTTTGTTGATTAATGGCTCCTCGCCATTCTAATTCTTGCAAAACATTTTCTTCAGCCATGCTGTACCTCCATAAAAGTGTATTTTTGACTGATTGAACAAAAAAAGCGTTCCAATCAGTCGATGAACTGATTAGGACGCTTACTTAAACGCGGTACCACCTAATTTGCCACAGTATTCTGTGACCCCTTATCTTGCTCATAACGCCGAGCGTGACGTGCAAACCTTTTCGATGGGTGTAATTCAAGAATAAGCCGGCACAGTTCACATCAGCCACTGTGTTTCTGAAATTTCCAAACTCACTCTCTACTTAAACCATCCTTGCAATAGGATGATTATAGCACGCACATCACCAAAATGCACCGCTTTAATTCGTTTTATTTATCAGAAACTGTAAAGCGTTCCATTTTATGTTGTGGTGTCTCAATTTCATCCAAAACAGCGCTTGCCAAGTTACCTGATGTCACATGTGATTCACCATCACTTGCTTCCATTAAGTGGTCCTTACCCAAGACATAATCTGTCTTTGGACCTTCACTATAAGTATTTTGTGCAGAAATAGCAGTCCAATTGACATCACGCGTGCTGAGCAACACTTGTAACTCGGTGACTCCATAACGTGGCTCATCAACCCAAGTTTCAGCCCCAGGCAAAGTTTTCAAGTGTTCATAAACATATTCACCATTCGCTTGCAAAAGAGGGCCGGCCCCTAGGATAAAGAACATCCGAACCGAGTGCTTCCGTGTTTGATGAATCAAATGGGTTAATACATCTAAGTTTTGTTCTGGTTCTTGATGGTTCGCAAATGCATCAATCACAACATCGAATTGATCTAATTGGTCGCCTGTAATCGCAAAAGCATCTTCCACAATCAAATTGGCATCATCCCCAAGGATTTCTTTACCACGTGCCTCATTACGTACAAAGCCAGTTACTTCGTGACCACGTTCCTTAGCTTCATTAAAAAGCGCCTTACCTGTCATACCCGTTGCACCAATAATCGCAATCTTCATTTGTTTACCATCCTTTCATCTCGTGAAATCTCTTACTAATAATAAGTATATCACGGATTGTCTGACTTACAACCGCCAAAATAGTAAGTTCATGTATCAAATTCTGCAAAACTCTCTCATAACAAAAATCATACAGATATATATTATCTAAAAAAATGAGCAACGTTAAGCAAACCTGTTAAACAACTAAAAAAATCACACTGTCGGCCATCTGTCAGGTAACTGTCGTTTGATTCTATCGGCTTTTCATCTATACTTTAGCCATGGACAAAAGTAATGTTGCTCAACTCAGAAAAGCACGAGGCTGGACTCAGGACCACCTTGCAGAACTTTGCAATATCAATACGCGAACAATTCAAAGACTTGAAGCCGGCGAAGAAACAAGCTTGGAGACCTTGCGGTTAGTGGCACAAGCCCTAAATGTGCAAGTCACTGATTTGTTTACGCATATTGGTTCAGATAGAAAGGAAACAATTATGGCCTATAACGCAGCTCAAGTCGATCAGTTACGAAAGCGAAAATCCGAGAAACACCTTAAATATGATTTACCTCGGCTGATATTTGTTTTTATTATGCTAATTCTATTCTATGGCATTAGTACTTTAGGCAATCACACGTTTTTGTTTATCATCGCCTGTCTGGTATGGTTAATTGCTTGGCCGATTGCTTATACATTCTTTAACTACTGGCGTAACTTTAAACTTGAGCCAGCGTGGGATTTAAAATATCCTTTGACGATTGGCATCAAAAAACCAACAAAAAAATAACTACTACTACAAAGTGTGTTTACATCCGTGTAAAGGCACTTTTTTATTGCCAATCTAACTGAGACGACATACTTTATTTTATTTTTCATCGTGCAATATATTACTAACGAATATTTCTTTACATATCCTACCATCATAAGGAGACAACCAAATGAATGAAGAAGTGTGTAGTTCGCATATTGGAACAAATATAAAACAACTAAGAAATAAGCACGGGTTAACACAGAGTGAAATGGCCGATGCCCTCAGCATTGACGTCACGACCCTATCGCATTCTGAAAATGGTTTGCGTATCCCCAACATCGATATCCTAGTTGCCATCGAGCGACTATTAGATGAAGATATTCATAATTTAATTGGTGATCATTACCAATAAAAAAGGAACTGCTAACTCACGCAACAGTTCCTTTTTCTTTATCTGTTTGTTGTTTATCACTTTATCGAACCGCTCTCCGCTTACGTTTTCCCAGCACATCTTTAATCTTCTTGAGCGCTGCCGCCAAAGCCAGCATTCCTACGATAAATGTGATAAATTTAAGCCACATTGGCTGATTAGGATTACGAACTAACATGATGTAAATGGCATACATCGCAAATAAGGTTATATCATCTCTTTGTCTTAATTTCATTAGTAGCCTCCCCGTATCAAACGGCTTGTTCCAATCATTTCATGACACGAGCAATCACGGGTATCACAAATGCAAATCTATTTGTATAATCTTTATGCTAATCTTCATCTCTTAAACGAAGTTTATATTTGCATTCTTTGTTCAAGAAAATTTGTATTCTTGCTTGCGACCATATTATTCCACTAGCATCTGCGCTAAAATAAAACTAATTGATATCACTTAGCCATTGGTCTCGGAGGTAGCATCATGTTTGGATTCAAAAATAAAAAGATTGCTGAAATTAAAGAAATTGTTGATACGCTTTACAAGCATACCTCTGATATCAGCAATCCGTATGCTTATCGTGTTATTTCAGCTGCGAAAAATGATTTAGATCATCATCGCCAAGCCGCTCCCATTGTCGCGACAATGCTTGCCAATTCTTTTTACGATCTAGCACAACAAGATGAATTGGATTTGCCAGAAGAAGATAAACCTTTTATCAGTAAGCTAAAGACACTTGGGACAGCCAATGGGTACGGCATGACCGCACCAACCCACAATGTAAGCAGTCGGTATTAAGCTCTTAGGTGTCTTCAAAACCTAATTCACATTACATGTAGCAGCTAGTAACATCTCAAATAACCACACAAAGGAGCTCTTCTTGATTACAACCATTTTAATCGTTGCGGGGATTTTAATTCAATCCCTCGTTTTTGCGAGATTTCCTCGTTATAAATTTCTAATCTTCATCATACCTATTGGCGTCACACTCTATGGCGGTTATACATGCTTCTTAACCAATACTTATGACAAACCAATCTTCATGTTTGGCTTGTATTTAGCTGTTGCTGCCGTCATGCTATTTTCTGGTTATTCATCCATGGATGACTATATTAAAGAACATCAATCATAAATCCTTGTTGTGTCCTCACAAAGTCGGCACAACAAGGGTTTTTAATTTAATCAAACGGCCACCAAGGAACTTTTTTAGCAACTCTAGGTCCATCTGCCTTCGAATTATACTTCATATATTCAGATGGCATTTGAGACCGCAAATCAACTGGTATGTTCTTTTTGTTGATTGTACGTGTTCCCATTACATATGCTCCCTTATGTTTTACCATCACAAAGTCGTCATTTGATTCTTCTTTCCCAGTGATAAAATTCAACCATTCTCCTTCTCCAAAAGCATCTTGCATAATGAAAGTATCCACTTTCCCAGATTCAAATTCTTTTGGCAATCGTCCATAGCCAACGCTTGTCTGCAAAAAAGGGTTAAATCGATCAATCACAGACACCTGTTTTTCACGTCCATAGCCTAAAACGCTCAATCCAATCACGAAAATTATCATAATGATGGCCATGACAAAGGCCAAAATTTTATACTTTTGTTTATCTCGTACATCCTTACTGATTGTTTCTACCACGTCTGTCTTCTCCCCATTTAAATCTTTTCCTTTTAACAATTCATCTAAGGAAATATCAAAGCGATAACTTAAATCTACTAGTGTATCTAAATTCGGATAACCGCGTCCCGTCTCCCATCTTGATAATGTCTGACGTGTAATATTGAGTTCCTGAGCAAACTCTTCTTGCGTCATCTCACGATTCAAACGTATAGCCTTAATCATTTCGTCAAAGTTCATTAAGCACCTCCTTCCCCTATTAAATTACCGTAAACAATTACTAAAGTAACGCAATTAACATTTTACATTCCCATTTAAACACGTTTTGATAACTCTATAAGCTTACAATTTATCATAAAACGTTTTATAATAATTACATTTTTCTCATATACAAAATAATGATAGCTTATCAAAAAAGCATCATTTACAATTAATTTATATTATTAATCGCTTCATCCCCCCAAAAAAATGGAGGTACTTCCCTTGAATAAATATAAAGACATCATCGCGCAATACGATCAAACTTTATTGGAACTACAAGATTATCCTACTATTCACCAGTTTCTTCTCGATAACCGTGACCAAGTTCATTCGAAGCAATTAAAAGGCAGCCAATTAACTAGCTTCCGCGAAAAGCTCTTGTCCCTTACGGATGGCAATCCTAAAGCTTACCCAAGTTCACTAGCAAAACTAATTTCATTAATTTATATCCAAGAAATCACCAGTGGTGTCGGAATTCACTCACTATAAATTAGTGCTTATCGGCTCAATTACTAGCAAATCAAAAGGAACTCACGCTATGTTTAATTTTACATTACTTAAGAAAATCACTAACGAATCGCTTATCGCCGCGGGAGCTCTTTTCTTCATTTTCCTTATCATCGTCTTCATCGATGAGAGCTCTGCGATTATGATGTTAACCCAGAATAAACCTGGTTTGCTATTCATGGTTTTTTTTCTTGTTGTCACGCATCCCTGTCCGCTATACCATCGAATCACGGCAAGCACGCAAACAAGTCATTAAGTAAACACATATAAAAAAGCGACCAAAAGCATTTAACTTTTGATCGCTTTTTGTATACGAAACTATAGCTTAATGGCCTGAAATACCAGCCTCAAAGCCCATTGAAAAGTCATGGATTGCCCCTGGGAGCGAGAAAAGCATAGCTACGATTGTCAAAATGGCAAACGCTAAGATTAAGTAAACGACCATCTTTTGCCCTTGCGACAATTGATCTAGTTGCTTTCTAAACATGAAAAACAACACAATTCCCAAAATCATCTGAAAGAAGCTTAATATACCGAACATTATTATCCCCCTATACTTAGGCCAAGCAAATTTCTTTATCTTTACTGTATAACTTCAGTATAAACGCATACTTTCAAGAGTAAATATACAATCCGTCTAGTTTCACCTGCGACCACACGTCACACAGAATAGCTATGTTTAACATCAAAAAAAGGAGTTGAACCAGGACCGGCTCAACTCCTATCATGACAAGCTTACTTGTCCATTTCTGCAATTTTCACGTCCATAAAGCTTGGATTTGGATATGTGTAGAAGCCCTTATTGGTTTCACGACCATATTCCTTGTTATCAACCATTTCTTGTAACTTATCGATGGCCTTCAACATGGTCTTATCATCACTATCACCAAAATCACGCTTCGTAATATCTAGCACTGTTCGAGTTCCCACAACATCCATTTCAGCAAATGGTCCCCGCTTTACACGCAAATCAATCATCCATACCTTATCAACTTCAGCTGGGTCAGCAATATCGTCGGCCCACAAACGGAGTCCACCATAGAACCATGGAATCAACAATGAATTCAAGATATAACCAGCTTGCTCCTTCTTTAGCACAACTGGTGTTAGACCGGTCTCATTGGCAAATTGTACCAATGCATCTGTCGTTTCAGTCGCTGTTTCTTGAACAGGCATAATTTCAAAGGTATTTGATGCCCAAACATGATTTGCATAATGCGTCGCTGAGAAACGATACAAATCTTTTTCACCAACATATTGTGCAATATGTGAAGGCAACATCGTTGATGTGTTTGTTCCAATCAATGTATTATCAGGAATAACTTCCATCAATTGCTTATAGTAGCTTTCCTTAATCTTATCACTTTCAGGAACAGCCTCGATGACCAAGTCAGCATCAGCAGTTGCTTCCTTCAAATCACTTGAGTACGTGATGCCATCGGCAACTTTATCCACGACAGATTGATCAACGTTGAAGTAATTCTTGTACTCAGTTTCAAGCTTTTCAATCCGTCCCTTCGCTGCTTCTAAAGCCTGATCTGAAATATCATAAATGGTCACATTTTTACCAAAATAAGCACTTTGAAATGCAATTTGACTACCCAATGTACCACCGCCTGCAACAACAAGATTCTTAATCATCTCTACTACCTCTTTCCTAATTTATCTCCCATCGACACCTTTAGTTTAACACGTTTTCACAAAGTTGACTTACTAAAAATAATTAATTATTTCACAATCTATACTATCAAGCGCTTTCATTTATTTGTAAAGTATTTTATATAAATTGATTATAAATTAACGTCATCTAGTCAAACTTATTTAATTTGTGAAAGTAAAATAAATCAAAAATATTTTTTCACATGTCATTTTAAATGTGTACCTTTAAAAAAGCACCAAAAAAGACGCCAAATAAATCATTATCTGGCGTCTTTTTATTATAGTTAATTACTTGTCCATGTAAGCAACTTTAACATCCTTATAGCTTGGATTTGGATAAGTATAGAATCCCTTATTCGTTTCCATACCATATTCCTTGTTATCAACCATCTTTTGTAGCTTATCGATGGCACTCAAAATTTGCTTGTCATCACTATTAGCGTAATTACGCTTAGTAATTTCAAGTACTGTCCGAATACCAACAACATCCATAAAGGCAAATGGTCCACGGTTAACCCGCAAGTCAATCATCCAAACCCTATCAACTTCTTCTGGATCGGCGATATCGCCACCCCACAAACGAAGGGCACCATCAAACCAAGGAACCAAAACAGAGTTCAAAACATAACCTGATTGTTCCTTCTTAATCTTGATTGGCTCTAGACCAGTATCCTTCGCAAATTGAACCAATTCATCAACAGTTTCAGATGAAGTTTCCTTCACTGGCATAATCTCAAAGGTATTTGAAGCCCAAACTTGGTTAGCATAATGTGTAGCTGAGAAACGATATAGGTTATCCTCACCAACATACTGTGCCAAGTGTGATGGCAACATTGTTGAAGTATTTGTTCCAATCAATGTATTATCAGGAATAACTTCCATCAATTGTTGGTAATAGCTACCCTTAATCTTATCGCTTTCTGGTACTGCTTCAATGACTAAGTCAGCATCTGAAGTTGCTTCCTTCAAATCACTTGAATACTTGATGCCATCTGCAACCTTGTCCACAACGTCTTGATCAACCTTGAAGAAGTCCTTATAGTTAGTCTTCAAGTTTGTAATACGTTCCTTAGCTGCATCCAAAGCTTGGTCTGAGATATCATAAATTGTCACATGCTTACCAAAGTATGCACTTTGAAAGGCAATTTGACTTCCTAACGTTCCACCACCGGCAACCACAAGATTCTTAATCATCTGAAATACCTCTTTTCTAAACTGTATCTTGTCTATGCACATAGTGTAACACGTTTTCACAAGAATGACTTACTAAAAATAATTAATTATTTCACAAGCAAATCATTGAATCGCTTACATTCATCTTAATTAAATTCATTTGAAATATATTTAGATTTTAAACGTCTAGTCATATTAATTCAATTTGTGAATGAGAAAATTATTAAAATATTTTATTCACAAATAAAAAAGCAGAGTCTCTCTCGCTCAACGAGTGCAGACTCTGCTGTGCTATGTGGACCACCACGTACCACATAGCTTTTCACCATATCATATTTATAGGCACCACCCTATAAATAATCCCCATCTAAAGTTATCATCCACATAACTTTAGAATCTTTTCTCCGACTCCTTTTGAGTCCTTCACCTCTCAAAAAGAGCCATCGCTGGACAGCAGGGAATCGCACCCTCTTAAAAATTTAAGCAGCCCTAGGTCATCACTCCCTGGCTAACTGCATCTCCAGCAACAGAAAATATTATAGCACAACCACCATTAAAAATTTAATCCATCTTGAAATTTGTTTCCTGGTTAATCGCCTGTGGTAACCCAGTCAATACTAATTCATTAACTAATTGATCATGTGGTAATAAAGTAGGTAATTGTTCCTTTGTGACCCCGGTCAAAGCCAAGGCTTGTCCATCCCAATCCTGAGTGGCCACATTATACAAACCAGTTCGTGCTGCAACGGCAGCATCAGTGACATTTTTACCAAATAAACGATAAACAATATAATCATTTAAAGTCATATAATGTTGTGCTTTAGCATAAATTTCTGGATTATCATTTCGCAAATGCAACGTCATGATTAAAGGTGAAGTTACAGCCAATGGTACACCAGTTTTACGTTGCAATTGTCCTCCAATACCATTCATCATTAACGCTTCAATAAAATGTTCATCATTTTGATCACCAAGCATAATTGGACTAACTGCTTCAAAATTTTCATCTAAGGCCAGCCAGCCATGCATGATGTTTTTAAAATTAATGGCGCTAATTTCATCTGTTTCAGCAACTTTTAGTTCAAGCTGATGCAAAAAAGCATGGACTGCGTTTAAAAATGCATCCATTTCAACAACACTGTTGGCAAATTCGTTTTGATCAAAAGCTACATGTAATTGTTGGCTTTGATTTTTTTCATCGAGCAATTCACCATCAATCCCCAATGGATTAATGTTAACTAACAATTCATATTTCATTTCAAGGTCCTCTTTTTAATCTATCTAGCGTCCATTATACGCTATCTGTGAGTCCATCTCATCTTTAAGTTTACCAGAAGCCTAGGAATACGCTAATTTTTGCAACAAAAAAGCCTACCCAAACGGATAGGCTTTTTATAATCAAGATAAGCTTACTTACCTGCAGGATCCATGGCGTGTCCACCGAATCCATTACGCAAAGCTGAAACAACCTTACCTGAGAATGTATCTTCTTGCATTGAACGGTAACGAACCATCAATGAAGTTGTGATAATTGGAGCAGGAACTTCAAGCTTCAAAGCTTCTTCAGCAGTCCACTTACCTTCACCAGATGAGTGCATACGACCTGAGATAGCTGAAAGCTTAGGGTCCTTGGCGAATTGTTCTTCAGCCAATTCCATCAACCATGAACGGATAACTGATCCGTGGTTCCAAAGCTTTGAAACAGCTTCATAATCATAATCAAATTCTGAAGCATCCAAAATTTCAAATCCTTCGGCGATGGCTTGCATCATACCGTATTCGATACCGTTGTGAACCATCTTCAAGTAGTGTCCTGAACCTAACTTACCAGTGTATAGGTAACCATCTTCTTGAGCAAGTGACTTGAACAAAGGTTCGATTGTCTTCCAAGCTTCGGCATCATCTCCACCAATCATGAAGTTTCCACCGTTACGAGCACCACTCATACCACCTGAAGTACCAGCGTCAAAGAACTTGATACCAGCAGCAGTTGTGCGCTTGTTTTGTTCCAAGTTATCGTGGAAGTTTGAGTTTCCACCATCGATGATGATGTCATTTTCGTCCATCTTTTCAATCAATGTGTCGATCGTTGAGTTAGTTGGGGCACCAGCTGGTACCATAACCCAAACAACCTTTGGTGATGGCAACTTAGCCAACATATCATCAATATCTGATGCGGCAGTAACCTTATCAGAATATTCAGCTGCTTCCTTAACAAAGTCAGGGTTCAAGTCGTATGCAACAACTTCATGACCATTGTCTACAGCGTTCTTAACCAAGTTCAAGCCCATCTTACCAAGGCCGATCATTGCGAACTTCATTTCAAATACCTCATTCTTCTTTTCATATTTATCTACCCCCTTATTATAATGCAAACTATTTTCATAAAGCAAGCCTTTTACTGTAAAATATTTACATTTATGAAATTAGTGCGTATACTATTTTAATATCAAATAGAAAAAGGAGCTTTGGACCTTATGCCACAATCAGGTTTCAACCGCATTCAGGCTCTCAGAGATCAGCTCTCTGGATCTGATGCTAAAATAGCAGATTATATCCTAGATAATCCTAATACTGTCCAAGGTCTTACAATTAAAGGATTGGCATCTGCCGTCGATGTATCTACTGCTACAATTTCACGTTTTGTTAAGCGAATTGGGTACGGTTCATTTCGCGAATTCTCGCTCAGCTTAACGGCAGCCCCTGCATCTGACAATAATTTCTTTGGTGAAATTGAAAGTGACGATGATACTCGAGCAATTGTCAGCAAAGTTTTTAAGGGAGGCGAAAACGCACTGTCTTCAACTTTTGATTTAATTCCAACAGAAAGCTGGGATACAGCATATCAATGGATTATTAACTGTCGCAAGCTTGGATTTTTCGGCATTGGTGGTTCTTCAATTGTTGCATTAGATGGTTACCATAAGTTTTTAAGAACGCCTATTGATGCTGAACAACATCCAGACTATGACGTTCAATTAATGCAAGCTGTTCGGATGCAGCCTGATGATGTTGCTATTGTCATTTCTCATTCTGGACGCAATTTAGATACATTGAAGATTACGCGACAACTCAAACAAAATCACGTTAAAATTATCGCCATTACGGCCCATGTTAACTCTAGTTTAGCCAAGCTTGCTGACTTAGTCCTTCCAAGTTCGGCTGCTGAAGTAAACTTACGAAGCGAATCAATGTCATCACTACTAGCACAACTCACGATTATCGACAGCTTGTTCACTTTAGTTGGTGTGAATCTTGGTTCCGATACATTAGATGTTGTTGATCATGTTCGTCACGCTATCGATCAAACGCGTGAATAACAAAAAAGCATTACCGTTATTTTAACGGTAATGCTTTTTTACATATTTTTAAGTGCGTCAAGCCATGCTTGTGTCCCTGCATCCACATTGGCTACTTCTCCGGAAACAATTGAACGGTTAAGCTCCGCTACTTTATTCCAATCAATCTCTGAGCCCTGTTTTAACCCCTTAGCCAGCTCTTTAATTTGTTGGTCGGTAACTTTCCCTAACTTATCTGGAACGCCCTTAAATTGATTTATAAACCAATTCATCGCCAGCTTATCTACAATTGCATTCTGTAATTCTTCCGTACTCAAATCGTCCATAATATTAATACGATTTATAAGTGGAATCGCTGGTACTTCTTTTAATATAAAATGCTTTGTTTGTTCCCAATGATCAAATAAAATTTGATAAAACTGCCAGGGGACATTCACATCGACTTGTTGAAGCACACGTAGTGTTATTTCTGCCAATGACCAAGGATTGTCCATCCCAAGTTGCATAAACTCTTGTATAAATCGACTATTGGTTTCTTCAACTAAACTGCTTTGTTTGCTAACCAAGTGATAACGAACTAACAAAAAATCCAAGGCTTGGTCTGCCTCTATTGTTGCTGTTTGGTTTTTGGGCTTACGGTTTTTGTTTTGGACTTGCTTTTGCCGTTCAGAACTTGCAAACTTCCCTTGTTTAACCATTGGTTGATGCCCCTTTTCAATACCTAATTATAATAAAAAACACCTTAGCAATTTTACTAAGGTGCTTCACTAACTCCGAATGTCGGGCTCGAACCGACGACAACACGATTAACAGTCGTGTGCTCTACCAACTGAGCTAATTCGGAATGATATGCATCGCGACGTCCTATCCTCGCAGGAAGAGATCCTCCAACTACTTTCGGCGCTATTGAGCTTAACTTCTGTGTTCGGTATGGGAACAGGTGTGACCTCA
>NZ_JAFBEO010000003.1 GCF_016908785.1 Weissella uvarum | reverse complement strand
TCACACCTGTTCCCATACCGAACACAGAAGTTAAGCTCAATAGCGCCGAAAGTAGTTGGAGGATCTCTTCCTGCGAGGATAGGACGTCGCAATGCGTATTGGACGATTAGCTCAGCTGGGAGAGCACCTGCCTTACAAGCAGGGGGTCACAGGTTCGATCCCTGTATCGTCCATTATATATTGCCGACTTAGCTCAGTTGGTAGAGCATCGCTCTTGTAAAGCGAGGGTCGAAGGTTCGAGTCCTTTAGTCGGCATATATCATGCGAACTTAGTTCAGTGGTAGAACATCACCTTGCCATGGTGGGGGTCGCGGGTTCGAATCCCGTAGTTCGCTTCATATAAAAGTAAACGTTTCTCAACGGTTTGTTGAGAAGCGTTTTTTATTTGCTATAAAATTGATACAATGGATATTAAAGAAAGAATTGGAGCTTAATATGATGCAAGCCTTTATATTTGACGTTGATGGGACAATCTTAGATACAGAAAAAATGTACATGTTGTCGTTATTACATACCTTGAAGCAGCGTGGTTATGATTTTACGTATGATGATGTCTATAAAACGTTTGGACTTCCTTCATATGAGGCACTAGAGTTTTTGAACATACCAAATCCAGGCGAAGTACAGCGCGATTGGCAATCTCACTATCATGATTTTTGGGATGAAGTGAGTGTTTTTGATGGCCTAAAGTCAACATTAAGTCAGTTAAAACAGCAGCATACTATGGGCCTAGTAACCTCGAATACGGCTGAAGAATACGCAAATCATTCTAACGCTTTTAATATTGATCAATACTTTGATACCTTTGTTTTCGCTGGGGATACAGAACGGATGAAGCCCTATCCGGATCCTATTGAAAAAGCGATGCATAAGCTAGAGGTGACACCTGAAGAAAGTATTTACATTGGGGACTCGGTCCACGATATGCAAGCTGCCCATAGGGCAAAAGCTAAATTTGGCTTAGCCCATTGGGGCGTTAAAGATACTTCGCTATTTGGAGAAGCTGATTATATTTTTGATCAGCCACAAGATATTTTAGAGTTAAGTTAAGAGGAAATGAATATGAGTCATGTTAGACCAGAACACCCACTCTGGGTATCGGTGGTGTTAGTCGTATCTTTTGCAATTGTTGCCATTGCTTTAATTGCATTTGCGTCCTCACGCTATAAACGTAATCGTCGTTTTAGTAGCGTGTTCTATGCTGCCATTGGAATTGCATTTGCTTTACTGAGTCTTGGGAATTTAATTGATGTGTTTTTAAAGTTATAGGAGTGGTGTAAATGGATAATCGTGCTATTGGTTATATGGATTCAGGAGTTGGTGGTTTAACTGCAGTTAAGCAAGCCTTATATCAATTACCGAATGAACAAGTTAAATACGTGGGTGACACTTTACGAATGCCATATGGGCCGCGCCGGACTGAAGAAGTTGCAAAATTTTCATTACAAATTGGCCATTATTTAAATGAAACGGCTGATGGAATTAAACTGTTGGTCATAGCTTGTAATACGGCTACAGCTGCTGCATTACCTTTATTGCAAGAACACTTACCAATTCCTGTTGTGGGTGTGATTCAACCTGGTGTTGAAGCAGCATTAAACGCAACAGACAATAATGTTGTTGGTGTCATTGCAACGCAAGGGACTGTTGATTCGAACGCCTATTATAATGGTTTAATGGCTGGTAATCCCGGTATCGACGTTCATCAACTTGCCACGCCAGATTTAGTGACCCTAGTAGAGTCGAATGAACAAGATCATGATAAAAAACTTGCCATCGTGCGAGAGCAACTTGCTGGATTAGCTGGGTCAGGAATCGACACGTTAATTCTTGGATGCACCCATTTTCCATTGTTGATGGATGAAATCCAAGAAGTAGTTGGTGATGAAGTGACACTGGTAAATGCGGGGGCAGAAGCTATCAATTTGGTTGAGCAAATCTTAGATGATAGTGATGCTCGTCATGGTATTTATCCAATGTCTAATCATGAAGTTGATCAATATTATACGACTGGATCAGTCGATACTTTTGGAGAAATTGCGACCCGCTGGTTGGATATTCCAGTATCAGTTAAACATTTGAAGACTGATGCAAACGATTTAACATTAATCGAAGGAGAGTAAGGTATGCCAAAATTAATTTTTGCTTCTAAAAATTCAGGTAAAGTTAAAGAGTTTCGTGCATTTTTAGCACCTAAGGGTGTGGAGGTCTTGTCACTATTGGACTTCAAGGATGTTCCTGAAATCAATGAAAATGGTACAACATTTGAAGAAAATAGCACGATTAAGGCTAAAACGATCATGGACGCTTATGATTTGCCAGTGGTAGCTGAAGATGCTGGTTTAGTTGTCGATGCGCTTAATGGTGAACCTGGTATTTACTCGGCTCGTTATGCTGGTGATCATAATGATGCCGCAAATAATGAAAAGCTATTGAACAATTTAAAAGACGTACCAGCAGAGCAACGGCAAGCCCACTTTGTGGCTGTTATTGTGGCATTAAAGCCTGATGGGGAAAAATTGGTTACGCAAGGTAGTGTTGAAGGTCGAATCTTAGATGCGCCGCGAGGTAAAGATGGGTTTGGTTATGATCCATTATTCTACTATGAGCCAATGCAAAAGACATTGGCGGAAATGACCGTTGATGAAAAGAATGCAATTTCACATCGAGGTAAGGCCCTTGATAAGTTTGCGGAACAATTTAATACATGGTGGGAGGCGTAAATATGGATTATTTGATTGCATCAGATGCACATGGTGACCAAAAGATTTTAGCGCAATTAGCCAATGATTATCGTGATCGCGTAAAAGCCATGTTTTATGTTGGCGATTCAGAATTACGGCATGATGATGATGTTTTTAATGATTTTCTACCCGTTATTGGGAATATGGACATGGATTCGCTCTTCCCAGATGATCGTGAATATCAAGATGTTGATGTCAAAATTTATATCGCCCATGGACATCTTTATCATACAGAGATGGATTTATCACGATTAATTGAAGCAGCAGCACATAAAGATGTAGATGTCGTTTTGACTGGTCACACACATCAACTTGGGGCTGAAATGATTGATGGCATTTTATACCTTAATCCTGGTTCGATTTCAGTACCCCGTGGGCAATTTGCTTATTTAAAGGGTACATATGCAATTTTGTCGGTTGAGCCTGATAAATTTGAGGTTCAATTTTATACGCGAGATGAGCAGCCAGTATCAGGTTTGCAGTTCGAATTTAAACGTCCACAATAAAAAAAGAAAACGCCGATAAAAGAGAATCGACTCTTTATCGGCGTTATTTGTTTAAAAATCTTCTATATCAGGCCTTCGTACATCAGGATAAAGTATATGGTTAAGCAGGCAAATGTGACTAATAGTAAAGTATAAAGCCATTTGAAATTGGAATTATGCCGCCAACCAATAATGGTGTAGGGTAGACAAATTACGATGCTAATGATGAAATTGACAATGACTAATATTTCAATAGGGGTGTCCGGACTATTAAAAAATAACATAGGTGGCCAACCTCCGTGGGGTCGTGCTGGATAAGTGCATTTAATATTTTTATTATTATGACATAATTTGCTCACAAGGCATATACCAATTACCATATTTCGAATGATGACCGGCTAGAATATTTGAGACGCTTGTTTTGCACCAGGTATCGGTTGATTAAGTGAGAAAAAATAAGTCTGTTATCCAAATTTGTGATACTAAGGTGTATTGATTTTGGTACAATGGTAGGAGTGAATTAAGATTTTGGGAGAAACTGATTATGGATGACAAGGATTGGGAAGTACGGTTACAACCATACCAACAAACTGTAGATGAATTAAAAGTGAAATTACGTGGTATGCGGCCAGAATTTAATCTAGCGGGCGTCCAAACACCAGTTGAATTTGTTACTGGACGAGTGAAGACGGTCAGTGCCATTAAAGAAAAGATGGTGCGTCGGCATATCGAATTGGACCGACTCGAACAGGACATGGAAGATTTAGCTGGAGTCAGAATTATGACTCAGTTTACAGATGATATTTATAAGGTGGTTGACTTATTACGTCAACGTAAGGATATGACGATTTTGGAAGAACGTGATTATGTCACAAATGCGAAGCCGTCAGGTTATCGATCATATCATATTGTCATCGAATATCCATTGCAAGCGATTACCGGTGAGAAGAAGTTATTGGCTGAAATCCAAATTCGAACGATGCAAATGAATGTTTGGGCAACGATTGAGCATGCCATTAATTATAAATACAATGGTGAATATACAGAGGAAATGACTGAAAAGTTTAAGCGTGCGGCTGATTTATCAGATGAAATTGATCAGATATTTGAGGAGTTACACCACGAAAATGATTCAGAATAAGTTGAAGTGAGGACGAGCATGAAAATTGCAATTTATCGGAATGATGTTGAACATTCCATTGCAACGGCAGATGAATTAGAAGAAAAATTAGCCGATAAGCAATCTGAAGGAATTGAATTTGACCAAAAGAAACCTGACATCGTGATTTCGGTTGGTGGCGATGGCACGTTACTATCAGCTTTCCATGAGTATGTTGATCAGTTGGATACGGTACGCTTCATTGGTGTACATACGGGTCATTTAGGTTTTTATGCTGACTGGCAAGATTTTGAATTAGATGATTTAGTTGATAGTCTGGTGCATGATTCTGGGGAATCAGTAGATTATCCGCTTTTACAAGTTGATTTAACTTTTTCAGGAGATGTCCAACAACGCATTTTGGCCCTCAATGAATTAGTCATGAAGCGTTCATTCGGTACGCTGGCAACTGAAGTTCTAATTAACGGCGAGTTATTTGAACGTTTTCGTGGTGACGGTTTGTCTGTGGCTACCCCAACTGGCTCAACCGCTTATAATAAGGCCATTGGTGGTGCGGTCGTGACGCCTAGCTTAGATGCTATGCAGCTAACTGAAATTGGTTCAATCAATAATCGGGTTTTCCGTACGCTAGGTTCACCGGTTATTTTAGGTGATTCGGATGTTGTAACGCTCAAGACTGTTGATAATACTGAGCCAGTGCAAATTGCCTTTGATAGCTTTCACTTTGTCTCAAAGAATCTTGAAAAAATTGATTTTCGGATTGCTCAGCAACGGATTAAGTTTGCTAAATACCGTCACATGGAATTTTATCGACGCATTAAGACAAGCTTTATCGGTCCGGAGGAAAAATAAGTGGCATCATTTAGTTGGGTTAATGATGGGGATGCTCCCCTTAAGATAAAAGCCTTTTTGGCACAAAAGGGTGTTTCGCACCGTATGTTTTCAATTATTAAACGCGGTGGCGGAGCTGTTGAATTAAATGGTCAACAAGTGCGCACAGTGGATGAAGTAAAACCAGGCGAACGGGTTGAAATTACGCTACCACCTGAGGAATCAAATGAGGTGGTTGCGATGTCTGATCTGCCTTTGGATGTCCTTTATGAAGATGAAAATTGGTTATTGGTGAATAAGCCAGCCGGCGTGACATCAGTGCCTGGTAAAGCAGATCGTGAAACGACGATGGTCAATCGCGTCAAAGGGTATCTAGCAGCTAACGGATCAACTGACTTAGTGCCACATGTTGTCACGCGTTTGGATCGATTTACTTCAGGCGTTGCTTTGTTAGCGAAACATCGGTTTGCGCACGGTTTGTTAGATAAACAATTACAAACACATGCTGTCGACAAACGTTACTATGCCGTAGTATCAGGCAATCTGCCAGATGATCATGGCATTATTGAGGGACCAATTGGCCGAGTAGATGGTGACTTTATTCGACGTGAGGTGCGTGAAGACGGACGACCTTCGACGACAGAATATTGGGTCGAACATCGTTTTGACAATATGACTTTAGTACGTGTACGTTTACATACGGGGCGTACGCACCAAATTCGGGTTCACTTTAGTCATATTGGACACCCACTGGTTGGTGACGAGATTTATGGGGGACCGATGGATCAAGGTATTTCACGACAGGCTTTGCACGCCTATGCCTTGACTTTTTACGATCCTTTTGCTCAACAAGATCGTAAAACAACGGCACCATTACCTGAGGATATGGTTAAATTACTGGATGGATATCAAATTAAAGTTTAAATAAGTAAAGGAGGCAGCCATGGCGAATGATTCAAATACACCTGATGAAATCACGGAGGATATGCGTGATGAAATTAGTGAACACGCAAAAAAGCTTGTTGATAATTTGGAGCATGGTGATGAACAAGCCTTCTTAGAAGGATTTGATGAATTACATGGTTACGACCAGGGGCAATTTTATTTAAATCTACCACCTCAGCTACGTCAACAAGTGATTGATTGGTTATCACCTAAACAATTAGCGGATGTATTTGATGACATTCCACTGGATGACGATGATGTCGACCCTGATGAATTGTTAAAGGAAATGTCGCCACAATATGCTTCTGAGATGTTAGATCAGATGTATTCTGATAACTCAGTTGATTTGTTAGAGCAGCTCAACGCACATGATTTGCGAATGTATTTGTCATTGATGCCCGTCGATGATGCCAAGGCCATTCGTGAGCTGTTGAATTATGATGAAGACACTGCTGGTTCGCTGATGAGCCACGATTACATCGGGATTAATCAGCAACTAACGATTCCTGAAGCAATGCACGCGGTGAAGCAAGCGGCTAAAGATGCGGAACAAATTACCTACATTTATGTGATGGATGATGAAGATAATTTAGTTGGTGTGGTTTCCTTGCGTTCATTGATGTTGGCTGATGATAACTTGATGCTCCAAGATATCATGGATACGAATATCATCGCCGTAACACCTGATGAAGATCAGGAGCAAGTTGCGCACTTGATGGCTGACTATAATTTGACATCTTTGCCAGTTGTCGAAAATGATAAGTTACTTGGAATTATCATGGTCGATGACATTGTTGATGTTATTGATGAAGAGGCCACAGAAGACTATTCACGTTTGGCGGGGGTTAACGTTGATAACAACGATGAAAACCCACTTAAGTCGGCATTAACTCGACTACCATGGTTGATTGGTTTAATCTTTCTCGGAATGGGAACAGCAAGCGTGATTGATAGTTATGACACTGTGGTTGCTGCAGCACCTGTGTTAGCGGTGTTTATTTCCTTGATTACAGGAACCGCTGGAAATGCTGGAACTCAGTCATTAGCGGTGGCCGTCCGACGCTTAGCATTTAAAGAATCGGCTAGTTTGTGGAAAATGCTAGTCCAAGAAATTTTGATTGGCTTCACGATTGGGGTTGCAGCTGGCATCACCATCTTTGCTGTTGTTGCGGTTTGGAAGCATAATTTATTACTTGGTTTGGCCGTTGGGTTGGCCATGGGGATTGCGATTCTTGTTGCGAATGTCGCCGGGGCCTTTATTCCAATTATTATGGATGCGATTGGGGTTGACCCGGCGGTTGCATCAGGTCCCTTTATTTCAACATTGTCGGACTTAACTTCGGTTCTGATTTATTTTAATATTGCCGAATTATTCATCAAAGTATTCGGTGGCATTAGTTAAACTTATAAAGGCTTTATAAAGCCTTTTTTATTTGGAGAATTTAAATGGCAAAAGAACAAAAAATGACAGGTTTTCAAATCTTTGTCTTGGGTGTGCTGAGTGCCTTTGGCCCCTTAGCTTTAGATTTGTATCTACCAGGATTACCAATGATGCAAAAAGAATTGCATACAACGGCATCAATGGCTCAATTATCAATTACTGCGGCAATGATTGGTTTGGCTGTTGGGCAAGTTTTAATTGGCCCTTTATCAGATCAAATTGGACGCAAGAAACCACTAATGATCGGTATTTTAATTTTTACACTTGCTTCAGGTGGTATCGCTGTTAGCCAACAAATTGGTGTGTTAATTGTATTGCGGCTGATTCAAGGTTTAAGCGGGGCAGCTGGAATCGTCTTATCACTAGCGATGATCACAGATGCTTTTGAAGGTGTGCGTTTGACACGGAACGTGGCCATTAACCAAGCAATTAATGGTATGTTTCCGGTGTTGGCGCCGGTGTTAGGTGGGGTATTAATTGGTTGGTTAGATTGGCGAAGCGCTTTTTGGTTCTTAACGATTTTAGGCGCTTTGTTGGTAATTGTGATTGCTTTTAAATTACCAGAGACTAATCACCAGCGCGTAAAAACGTCATTTCGAGAAGTACTACGCAGTTTTAAACAAGTATTGATGAAACGACCTTTTGTAGTGATGATGCTCATCCAAGCCTTTATGATGAGTGGTTTATTTGCTTATATTGCCGGATCATCATTTGTTTTACAAGATATGTACGGCTTATCGGTTCCTGAATTCTCAGGAGTGTATGCCCTGAATGGGTTAGGCTTATTACTTGGGGCTGCCATTTCAGGTAAACTAGCTGATCATTATGCACCACAAACGATTTTGAAAGGGTTCATGGCTGTTTCAGTCTTTGGTGGCATATTACTTGCGATTAGCTTAGTGCTACCGCAACCACTTTGGTTAATTTTGTTAGCCTTTTTCCTCATTGTTGCACCAATTGGTGGAATTAATAGTATGACCACAGCAATTGCCATGCAACAGATTAGTCAAGATGCCGGAACAGCATCAGGGCTATTGGGGTTGATGCGCTTTTTGATGGGGGGATTGATGACCCCATTGGTTGGCCTTGGTGGCACCTCGACGATGGTACCGTTGGTAATTACAATTATTGTGGTACAAAGTTTAGGCGTATGTTTCTTTATCTATGCACAACGCCATGTGCTAAACTAGCAGTGCTCTTGCAAGAAAGCGGAATAAATGCTATGATAATGGTGTTGATTAAATAGACTCTTAGTTGAGTGGCCAGGTTATTTGCCTGGCCGCTCATTTTTTTGGAATCTGTTTTAAATTTGTGAAGTTAAACTGAAGGGAGGTTTTAAAAATGCCAGAAGTTGTCGAAAAGGTCCATGAAGTCTTAGATTCAGCACTTGCCGAAAAAGGATTTGATTTGTGGGATGTGCGTTATGAGCGGCAAGATTCAGACATGGTCTTGCGGGTGCTTGTGGATCGCTTAGATGGTGAAATTAACATGGATGATTTAGTCATGTTAACCGAGCTGATTAGTGATGCCATTGACGCTATCACACCTGATCCATTCCCAGAAGCATATTTGCTGGACGTTTCATCACCTGGCGCCGAACGTGAATTAAAGCGGCCTCAGGATTTCAAGTGGGCCCTTGGAAAAACGATTACGGTAACCTTAACTACCCCGGTAAATGATGCCACAACCTTAACAGGGACACTACAAAGTGCTGATACAGATGAACTCGTCTTAGAAGTTGTGGGCAAGAAGGGTAAGCGACAAGCAGTGTCGCTACCTGGTACAACGATTAAAAATGCGCATCTAGCTTTAGATCAAGCTCGTGTTTTGCGGGATGATGCTGATTTTGAATGGGCACTCGATAAATTTGTCGAGCTATCAACGTATCGCAAGATTGACGGTGTTAAAGAATTTTCAGGTCAATTAGTGGGTTATGATGCTGATGAATTAGTCTTACTTGATGAAGCTGATAATGAACGTCATGTCCCACGTGAGGTCATTGCAAAAGCGCGTCAAACAAATACTTTTTAATGTAATGGAGAAGAAAAATGAGTAAGGAATTGGTGACAGCACTTAATGCTCTTGAAGAAGAAAAAAACATTAAGGCTGAAGTATTAGTCGAAGCCATTGAAGATGCACTCAAGAAGGCTTACGAGAAAGACTACAATGAAGCAGACAACGTTGAAGTTAACTTTGATCCTAAGAAGGGAAATATTAAAGTTTATTCAGTTAAGACAGTTGTTGATACAGTTGAAGATGAAAACAAAGAAGTGAGTCTAAAGGATGCGCTTGCAAAGAACAAAGCCTACGAGTTAGGGGATGAAATCAAGTTTGAAGTCACACCTTCTGACTTTGGTCGTCTTGCGGCACAAACGGCTAAGCAAATCATTATGCAAAAGGTTCGTGAAGCTGAACGTGATAATGTCTACGATAACTTCATTACTTATCAAGATGAAATTATTACTGGTGAAGTTGAGCGCCAAGATTCACGTTATCTATATGTTATCTTGCCTGGTGGTCAAGAGGCTGCGATGAAGCCAGAAGACCAAATGCCAAATGAGCATTATCAAATGGGTGATAAGATTAAGGTTTTGGTCTCAGTTGTGCAAAATGAGTCAAAGGGTCCACAAGTTTTTGTTTCACGTACGCATCCTGATTTAGTAAAGCGTCTCTTTGAAGCTGAAGTGCCAGAAGTATATGATGGAACGGTTGAAATTAAGGCAATCGCGCGTGAAGCTGGTGACCGGTCAAAGATTGCGGTTTATTCACATAATGAAAATCTTGATGCCGTTGGTACAATGGTTGGTCAAGGTGGTGCACGGGTTCAAGCTGTTGTTAACGAATTATCAGGTGAGAACATGGACATTGTTGAATGGACTGAAGACCCAGTTGAATTTGTTAAGAATGCGCTTAACCCAGCTGAAGTTGTTGAAGTATTGTTTGACCCGGCCAATGAGCGTGGGATTACCGTACTTGTACCAGATTATCAATTGTCATTGGCAATTGGTAAGCGTGGTCAAAATGCACGTTTGGCTGCCCGCTTAACCAATTACAAGATTGATATTAAGCCTGAAAGTGAACGAGATGCCGTGATTGCTGAACTAGAAGATCCAGAACGTATTGCTGCTGAACAAGCACAACAAGCACAACGCGCGGATGCAATGAAATCAGCAGACTAAACAGTGTAACTGCATAAGGAGGGACGTGCCATGAAGCAACGTAAAATTCCAATGCGAAAAGATATCGTGAGTGGTGAAATGGTTGCCAAGCAAGAATTAGTACGGGTGGTTAAAACCCCAGAAGGCGATGTGCAACTTGATCCATCAGGTCGAGCAAACGGTCGTGGTGCGTATATTAAGTTGGATGTACCAACTGCAGAGCAAGCCAAAGCCAAGCGGACTTTCGATCGCGCTTTTCAAACCAAGTTACCAGATGATTTCTATGATGATTTGATCGCTTATGTTGATCATCAAGCGGCACGACGGGAATTGTTTGAGAATGAATAATGAACAAAAAGTTTTAAATTTATTGGGTTTAGCACGTCGCGCCGGTAAGCTAGAAGCCGGAGAAGATATGGCTCTCAAAGCCATTCGAAATGGTAAAGCGTCCCTTGTCTTTTTTGCCAATGATGGCGGAGCAAGTAGTGCAAAGAAATTTACCGATAAAACAACAAGTTACGATGTGCCATTGTGTACAAAGTTTTCAAAAGCACAATTAGCTGATGCAACGGGGATGCCGCGCACAGTGATTGCGGTGGTGAATCGTGGCTTTGCAAAGAAAATGCAAGAATACTTAGAATAATAGGAGGATGGCACATGACCAAGCGAATTTATGAATTGGCAAAGGAATTAGATGTTTCATCAAAAGATTTAGTGTCAACGGCGACAGCAGCTGGGTATGATGTAAAAAACCACATGTCGACCATTGATGATAAACAAGAACAAGATTTAAAGAAGCGTGTGCAACAAGGTAGTGCCGGTAAAGCAAAGCCAGCCACTAAGTCAGCTGAGAAAAAGCCAGCTGATAAAGCATCTGCAAAAAAGGCTCCTAAGGCGGAAGCAAGCAAGGCGCCTGAGCACAAGTCTGAAGCAAAACCAAAGGCTAGTGCTAAGGCAACCACGCAAACTAAGTCAGCTGAGAAAAAGCCAGCGACACATGGATCAAATCAAGGTAATAACAACCAACACCAAGGTAACCAACACCAACAAAATGGTGGTCAACGCCAACAAGGTAATGCTAAAGGTAAGGGTGGCCAAAACAACGGTCCACAAAACCGTAATAACAACAATAATGGTCGTAACCAAAACCGTAATGGTAATTGGAACAACAACCATGGTAAAAAGGGACAACGGGGTCAAAACCGTAACAACCAACGCCATAATGAACCACGTCCTGCAGCGCCACAACGTAAGGAACAACCATTACCAGAAGTTTTGAACTATACAGTTGGTATGAATGTTCAAGATATCGCCAAGTTGATCCACCGGGATGCAACAGAAATCATCAAGAAGCTCTTCATGCTTGGCGTTATGGTTAACCAAAACCAAAGCTTGGATGCTGATACGATTGAACTTTTGGCGACTGACTATGGTATTGAAGCTAAAGAAAAGGTCGAAGTGGACCATTCAGATATCGATAAGATTTTTGAAGAAGAAGCTAATAATGACGAAAACCTTCAACCACGTGCACCAGTTGTTACAATCATGGGACACGTTGACCATGGTAAGACCACATTGTTGGATTACTTACGTCACAGTCACGTGACTGATGGTGAAGCTGGTGGAATCACGCAACATATTGGGGCCTACCAAGTGAAGGCTGATGGACGTGAAATCACTTTCTTGGACACCCCTGGACACGCGGCCTTTACCGAAATGCGTGCTCGTGGTGCTAATATTACGGACATCACAATCTTAGTTGTGGCTGCAGATGATGGTGTGATGCCACAAACTGTTGAGGCGATTCACCACGCCAAGGCTGCTGGAACACCGATTATTGTTGCAGTCAACAAGATTGATAAGCCTGGTGCTAATCCTGAAAATGTCATTAACCAATTGATGCAATACGAATTGATTCCTGAAGAGTACGGTGGAGATACAATCTTTGTTAATATTTCAGCTAAGTATGGTGAAAATATTGATGAATTGCTTGATATGGTTCTACTTACAGCTGATGTGATGGACTTGAAGGCTAACCCAGACCAACGTGCGGCTGGTTCAGTTGTTGAAGCTCGTTTGGATAAGGGGCGTGGTTCAGTTGCAACTGTTTTGGTTCAACAAGGTACGATGCATGTTGGTGATCCAATCGTGGTTGGTAACACTTATGGCCGTGTCCGGACGATGACGAATGATCGTGGACGCCGAATTAAGGAAGCCGTACCATCAACACCAGTTGAAATTACTGGATTGAATGATGTGCCATCAGCTGGGGATCGCTTTGTGGTCTTTGAAGATGAAAAGACTGCGCGTGCCGCAGGTGAAGAACGTCAAAAGCGTGCTTTGCTTGAAGACCGTAACCGTAATAATGTTGTTTCAGTTTCTGACTTGTTTAACAAGATGGCTGAAGAAAACATGAAGTCAGTGCCAGTCATCATTAAGGCCGATGTTCAAGGTTCAGTTGAAGCATTGACTGGTTCATTGCAAAAGATTGATGTCGATGGCGTTAAGGTTGATATTATTCACACCGCGGTTGGTGCGATTAATGAATCAGATGTTACATTGGCTGAAGCTTCTGGTGCGATTATCATTGGATTTAATGTGCGTCCTACGCCACAAGCAAAGGCGCAAGCTGAATCTGAAGATGTTGATATTCGTTTGCACAGTGTCATCTATAACGTTATTGACGAAATCGAAGCAGCGATGAAGGGACAACTTGATCCGGAATACAAGGAAGAAATCATTGGTACGGCCGATGTTCGTGAATTGTTCAAGGTATCTAAGGTTGGAACGATTGTTGGTGGAATGGTGACATCAGGTAAGATTACTAGTGATGCTTCAGTTCGCTTGATTCGCGATGGTATTGTTATCTTTGATGGTAAGTTGAATTCACTACGTCGTTACAAGGATGACGTTAAGGAAGTTAAGAACGGTTATGACTTCGGTTTGACGATTGAAAATTACAATGATGAAAAGATTGGCGATGTGATTGAAGCCTACGAAATGGTTGAAATCAAGCGTTAAGCTTGTCTGAATAATTAGGAGGTCGAAAATGGCACAACAAAATTTCCGAGTTGGTCGCTTAGAGCAAGAGATTCAACGTGAAGTGAATGATATTTTGTTAAAACGTGTGCGAGATCCTCGAGTACAGGGTGTAACCGTAACCGGTGTTGAAGTAACTGGTGACTTGCAACAAGCCACGGTTTACTATAGTCTATTATCTGATTTAGCATCAGATAATAAGAAGGCAGCGGAAGGTTTGGATGCAGCAACTGGGTTAATTCGTAAAGAATTAGGCAGTCGCTTGAGTATTTATAAGACGCCTGAGTTAACTTTTAAGAAGGATGATTCAATCCAATATGGAAATCATATTGATGATCTGATTCGCCAGTTAGAGCAATCTGACAAATAAATCAAAAAGGTTCGGTCGCGACCGGACCTTTTTTGTATGCGCTTATAAACTTTGATACAATGGGGATTAAACACAAACTGAAAAGGAAAATAACATGCAATTACGCCCACTTGAAAAAAGAGACTTACCTTATATTTATCGTCAAGAAAATGCCCGACGAGTAATGGCATTGTGGTTTGAAGAGCCTTATACATCATTTGATGAACTAGAAATTTTATATGATAAGCACGTTTTGGATCAATCAGAACGACGATTTGTGATTGATGTTGATGACGAATTCGCAGGAGTCGTTGAATTGATGTATATTGATTATTTGCATCGTAATACTGAGATTCAAATTATTGTTGAGGAAAAATTCCAAGGACAAGGACTAGCCCAAAAAGCGATGGCCGCTGGTTTAGAATATGCTTTTAATGTGATTAATATGCATAAAGTTTATTTGTACGTTGACGTGGACAATGAAGCAGCAGTGCATATTTACAAGAAGATTGGTTTTGAGATGGAAGGGCGATTACGTGAGCATTTTTATGCAAATGGTCGTTACCATGATAGCTATATGATGGGGATGGTTTGGTCTGATTTTAAAGAAATTGAAGCTGCTTTAAAGGCGGAACAATAATTAAGGAATGTGAAAATGGAAGGAATTTTACCAATTAATAAGCCAACGGGGATGACATCACATGATGTGGTCTATAAGTTGCGCAAAATATTGCATACAAAAAAAATTGGTCATGCCGGAACGCTTGACCCCAATGTCGATGGCGTATTGCCAATTGCCATTGGTAAGGCCACAAAATCAATTGAATTTTTACAAGAGGCCGGTAAAATTTATACGGGATTTGTAACACTTGGCTTTGCCACAGCAACTGAAGATTTAGATGGCGAAATTGTTGATGAAATCCCAATTTTGAAGCCGTTTACCACGGATGAAATCGATCAAGCCATGAAAACGTTAGTTGGAGATATTATCCAAATTCCACCCATGTATTCAGCTGTTAAGGTAAATGGACGTCGCTTGTATGATTATGCACGGGCTGGAGAAACAGTGGAGCGACCACACCGACAGGCGACAATCTATGAATTTAAACGGATGAGTAGGCCCGTCTATGATGCAGTCACGCAGACCCAGTCATTTGCATTTGAGGCAAAAGTATCCAAAGGAACCTATATTCGAACGTTGGCGGTTGATTTGGGAGCTAAATTAGGTGTGGCTTCGGTGATGAGCCAATTGACACGCCAAGCATCAGGCGGGTTCAATTTGGCTGAAAGTCATACAATTGATGCAGTGGCACAGCAGATGCATGTGGAGGGGACCATTGATGAGTGGTTATTCCCAATTGATCGGGCAGTCGCACAGTATTCAGCTGTTGATGTACCAGATGCTGTTTGGGAACGGATTAAGCATGGGATTGGTTTGCCTGCTGATCAATATCCTCAGAAGGATGAGAAAATTGTCGTCAAACATGACGGAGAAGTGAAATCAGTATTTGCTTGGTCGTCTGAAAAGGAACAGTACCGACCATATCGGACTTTCAAGAACGAATAAAAATAGAGACGCAGGAATTATTATGGAAGTATATTATTTGCACCATCCATTTGATGCACAAAAAATTGATCCAAGCCCCAAAGTGTTGGCGATGGGCTTTTTTGATGGGTTGCATGTCGGGCATCGTGAGGTGATTGCGAAAGCTAAAGCGCTTGCTGAATCACGCGGTTTAAAATTGGCCGTTTTAACATATGATCATCATCCATCGATTGTTTTTGAACAACATACTGAGCGAATGAAATATCTCACAACCTTACCACGTAAGCTAGAATTGCTTAGTTCACTAGGGGTTGACCAAACATACGTTGTGAATTTTACGGCTCAATATGCTCAACAGACGCCACAAGAGTTTGTTGACAACTACATTGTTGGTCTACATAGTCAAGTCGCTGTAGCTGGTTTTGACCATACCTATGGGTCTAAGGATGCTAATGCGGATATGGCACATCTGAAGGATTATGCGCATGGTCGTTTTGAAATTGTGGAAATTCCAAAACAAGAAGTTTTAGGGCATGAGAGTGCTTCACGTTATAGCCGGGCGTTGCTGGATGCAGGCGATGTCGATGAATTAAGGGCTTTCTTAACCATTCCATATGAGACAACTGGAGTCGTTGTGCATGGTGAAGCACGTGGACGGCAAATGGGCTTTCCAACCGCTAATATTGAAACGCCTGCTGATGAGCGCTTACCTGGGGTTGGTGTTTATGCGGTTGAAATGAAAATCGGCGAAACTTGGTATCCAGGTATGGCTTCGATTGGCTATAATGTGACGTTTGGATCTGACCGGCCCAAAACAGTTGAAATCTATCTCTTTGATTTTGCTCACAATATCTATGGTGAACAAGTGAAGGTACGTTGGCATCATTATCTACGTGGTGAAGAAAAGTTCAATGGCATGGATGATTTGAAAAAACAACTACAACAAGATGAAGCTGATATTCGGGCTTATTTTTCAGAAGTTTTATAAAGAGAAAGGAGTAACGCAATGGCATTTGATGGATTATTTACACATGCGATGGCAAAAGAATTAAATGACACATTGGCGGGTGGGCGAATTATGAAGATTCATCAACCATATGCGAATGAAGTTTTCCTGGTTGTTCGGAACAATCGTAAAAACTATCCCGTCTTACTTAGTGCACACCCTATGTTTGCACGCGCGCAAATCTCACAAATTAAGTATAAAAATCCACAAACCGCGCCAAATTTTGCAATGATGTTGCGTAAGCATCTTGAAGGAGCGCAATTATTGCGGGTGGAACAAGTCGAAAATGATCGTATTTTACGTTTCGTCGTTTCAGGTCGCAACGAAGTTGGGGATGAAGATCGAACAGTATTGATTTTGGAAATGATGGGGCGCCATTCAAATCTATTTTTGGTAGATGAAGCAAGTCAAAAAATTATTGATTTGATTAAGCATGTACCGGCTGATCAAAATCGAGTGCGTACATTAATGCCGGGTGCTAAATACGTGCAACCACCGAAGCAAGATGTCACAAATCCTTATGACAGCCTACAAGGTTTAGCGAATGATATTTTGGACAATCCAGATCAAAACGATTTGGCTAAAGCTATTCAGCAGCGTTTTCAAGGATTTTCACGCGATTCAGCGAATGAATTAGCTGCTGTTGTGCAACAACCAGGCGATGCAATGGATCATGCACAAAATTGGCTTGAGTACTTCAATCAAACAGAACCAGAATTGGTTGATACTGAGAAAGGATTGGCATATGTACCATTTCCTTGGCTAACTGTGACGGGAGAAGTAACCACATTCACGACTTTGAGTGAATTGTTGGATGCTTACTATGAAGGTAAGTCTGAACGTGACCGGGTTCAACAGCAGGCAAGCGTGGTCTTAAGAGTAATTCATAATGAATTGAAGAAGAATCGAACCAAGATTAAGAAGCAACAAGCAGAATTAGCCGCAGCTGATCATGCCGATGAATATAAAATTAAGGGCGAACTCTTAACAACCTATATGCATGATGTTGAGCGGGGAATGACGGAAGTTGAATTACCAAACTATTACGATGACAATAAGCCACTCAAAATTCAGCTATCAAATCAATTGAGTCCTTCGCAAAATGCCCAACGGTATTTCACGAAGTATAATAAATTGAAGGCTTCTGTAAAGTATTTGAATGAACAAATTGCATTAGCTCAGGCTGAAGTAGACTATTTTGAGAATTTGCAAGCACAAGTTGACTTAGCAAGTCCAAAGGATATTGAAGAAATCAAGCAAGAATTAATTCAAGAAGGGTATCTCCGAGTCCAAAAGAAAAAGCAAAAGCCACAAATTAGTCAACCGGAAAAGTTCTATGCGAGTGATGGTACGTTAATTGAAGTTGGTAAAAATAATTTGCAAAATGAACGCCTTTCAATGAAGACAGCCCGTCGTTCTGACATTTGGATGCATACAAAAGATATTCCTGGGTCGCACGTGATTATTCATGATGACGATCCAAGTGAACAAACCTTGACTGAAGGAGCAACGTTGGCAGCTTATTTCTCAAAAGCTCGTGATTCAGCCAATGTTCCTGTTGATTATTTGCCGGTGCGTCGTCTACGGAAGCCTAATGGTGCTAAGCCAGGTTTTGTCATTTTTGAAGGACAAACAACGATGACGGTGACACCAACTTATGCTGCGGTACAAAAACTGCGTCAAAAACCAAGTGAAGGATAAGCTGGTGTAGGTCGGTTATTGTTTCTGTTTTGTTAAAAAAATATTAGGGTTTCATAAAAATGCTCATTTTTCTCCGATATATGCTATTGTATTAATGTTAAGTGTTTAGTTTTGTCATTTTGGGAGGACGACTAAACCATGAGCATAATCGCGCGCGAGCGTAATAATCGGTATCGGATGGGAGTCGATATGAAAGAAATCTTGGATGCATTAGAAATTGCAGAGAAGCAATATCGAGCTGAGCTGGTGAAAATGGCGAAAAAAGTGAATTTAACTGTGGCAGAATGGACCTTGCTGGCAGTTTTAGCTGACGGATTTGATACGCAAGATCAACTATCTACAGAAATGCACTTGGATAATTCAACGTTATCGCGGCAATTGAAGTCTTTATTAAAAAAAGAAATGGTAGCAAGTGAAGCAACGAACCATGACAATCGTCAACTACGTTATATGTTGACCGATGCTGGTAAAACTGCTTTAGATGAGTTAGATAATCAAAAAATGGCGTTTAATACACGTGTTTTTTCGGTTTGGTCAGATGAAGAAAAGCGGATGATTGAAATCCTGCTAAATCGTCTTGAAAAATCGCTAACTAAATCAGCATAAGAAAAAACTCTGGCGGGCGGTATGCTTTGTCAGAGTTTTTTTGTCTTACCATTGGACAAAGTTCAGATTTGGTGCGAAATCACACGATTATTGATTTAAGACCTGATTCTTGTACGGGGGTATGCTAAAATGTGTAAGTCTTTATTTTATGACTTTCTATTTATTAGCAATTATTCAAATTACAAGGTGAAGGAGGAAATGAATGACATTAGCAATTGTTACAGATTCGACTGCTTATCTTAGCCCAGAAGAGGCTGAAGAAAATCAAATTACAGTGGTACCAATTCCCGTCATTATGGATGGTCGTGAATACCAAGAAGGGGTGGATATTCATCCGGAAGGCTTTTATGAACAATTGGCAGCTGCTGAAACGTTTCCGACGACTTCGCAACCAGCTGTGGGCGAATGGATTACGACATTTGAACGTTTAAAGGCAGCCGGTTACGATGAAGCTCTAGTGATTAATTTATCAGAGACAATCTCGGGCGCTGTAAAAACAGTCGCTGGACTGAAGGATGCTGTTGATGGTTTTACCGTCCACGCATATGACTCAAAGTTAACCGTACGCATTATGGGGCTTTTAGTTCTTAAAGCGGCTCAAATGGCACGATCAGGGGCTTCAGTGGATGAAATTACCCATGTCTTGGACGAGTTAAGCGCAACCATCGATGAATATTTTGTTGTCGATGATTTGCAAAATTTGGCACGTGGTGGACGCTTATCAAATGCTTCGGCCTTTTTAGGGTCAATGTTGAAGGTTAAACCAATTTTGACATTTGATAATCAAACAAATTACATTGTGCCTTTTGAGAAGGTTCGGTCAATGAAGAAGGCCTTGGCTCGGACGGAAAGTCTGTTTGCTGATGCAGTCGAGCAAGCTGACTATCCAATCAAGGCGTTGGTTATTTATTCAAATAATGAAGCTGATGGACAAAAGTGGCTTGAAGAACTGGCTGAGAAGTTCCCCAATGTTGACTTTGAATTGAGCTATTTTGGTCCCGTAATTGGTACGCATTTAGGAGCGGGGGCACTTGCACTTGGTTGGATGCGTGATCCAGCATCAGTATAGCCTACCTGTTGCTTGTCAGTGATTGACGTGCAATAATAAAACTATCGCATTGAATTTTGAGAGGAATTAAACATGGCACAAGTTAAAATTGTTACAGATTCAACAGCGCTAATTAGCCCTGAAGAAGCTGAAAAGTATGATATTACAATTATTCCGTTAACGGTAATGGTTGACGGTACAGTTTATCAAGATGGTGTGACAATTGGACGTGATGAATTTGTTCAAAAGATGGCGGATGCTGAAAACTTACCAACGACATCACAACCTGCTTTGGGTGTTTTCACTGAAGCATATGAGAAGTTGGCAAATGAAGGTGCAACATCAATTATTTCAATTCATTTGACATCAGGACTATCTGGGACTGTTGATGCGGCTAAGCAAGCTGCTATGATGGTTAATGCGGATGTAACAGTGATTGATTCTGATTTTATTGATCGTTCTGAGGCATTCCAAGTTTTGGCGGCAGCTGAGGCAGCTCAAGCTGGTGCCAGCAAGGAAGAAGTCTTACAAAAGGTTCAAGAAACACATGATAAGACTGACTTGTATTTGACTGTGGCAGAGCTAGATAATTTGGTTAAAGGCGGCCGTTTGTCAAAGACGGCAGGCTTTGTGGCTGGGTTGATGAATATTCAAGTTGGTGCGCACGTCGTTAAGGGTGATATTGAAGTTGAAGTTAAGGGCCGCGGATCAAAGGCAATCCGTAAGTATATTGACAGCATTATTGAAAAAATGAAGCAAGCACCAAATGGTGTGAAGCGTGTCGATATTGCGCATGTTGGGATTCCAGAAAAGACCCAAGCGCTATCAGATGAAATTAAAGAAATTTTCCCGGATGCAGAATACCATATCTATGAAACGTCACCAACTGTGGCTACACATACTGGTCCAAATGCGATGGGAATTAGTATCGAATATAATTAAGCGACAAAGCAACCAATTGAATTGGTTGCTTTTTTGCATGCGAGTTATTCATGAAAACAAGCTAATTTATGGTAGAATAGACCAATATTAAAAGAACTAGGAAAGAAGAGGACTGACGGATGCGACGTTCATTTTATAATTGGCTGATGACACAACGGAATCCCGGTGCGGCCAATGATGTCCAGACCTTTGCTAACGGAGCTTTTCACGATCAACAATTTCCAAAGCAAAGTGAAGACTTCGATGAAATTTCACGATACTTAGAAGAAAACGCCAACTATCTGCATACGGTGACTACCTTTGATGAAGCATGGGAAATGTACCTTGCAGCAGATGCAGGCTAAAGGAGGCGCTTAATGGCACAAATTATTCAATGGTACCCAGGCCATATGGCAAAAGCTTTTCGCTTAATGCGCGAGAATCTGAAATATGTAGATATTGTTTTTGAGTTGGTTGACGCACGTATTCCCGCATCATCTCGAAATCCGGAATTGGATGAGGTTTTGGGTGACAAACCACGCTTATTCGTCTTAACTAAGACTGATTTGGCGGACCCCGCTCGGACAAAGGAATGGGTGCAATATTTTAAAGATCAAGGCTTGGCAGTCATTGCGCTAGATACTCGGAATCATAAAACCCCCCAGCTGATTACTAAAGCTGCTCGGGATGTTTTAGCGGACAAATGGGCAAATTTGGCCGAAAAAGGGGTTAAAGATAAAGCAATTCGTGCTTTAGTTGCTGGCATTCCAAATGTGGGGAAATCAACTTTGTTGAATCATTTGGTGACCAAAAACGTGGCGGTGACTGGTGACCGGCCTGGTGTAACGAAGAAATTGCAGTGGTTAAAAACACCAACGAATCTGGAATTACTAGATACACCTGGGGTACTTTGGCCAAAGTTTGAAGATCAGCGGGTTGGGACCCATTTGGCCCTGACCGGTGCGATTAAAGATCAATTGATTAATAATGATGATATTGCTTTAAGTTTGTTGAGTTTTATGCGTGATTATAACCCACAAGCAATTATTGAGCGTTATCATCTTGCAGAAGATAGTTTTGAAACAATGAGCGATGTGGATGTCTTATTAGCGATTACACAAAAGCTCGGTTTCAAGGATGATTATGACCGAGCTGCTGAACGGATGTTGTTAGATTTACGACGGGGCAAATTGGGTAACTATACCCTTGAAACGCCAGCAGATCACATTGGAGAAGTCGTTAGTGATGGCGAATGATGAATCCATAAGTGCGATTAAAGTAGCTTTAGCTAATCAACCTAGTTCAGAGCAATTAACGCGATGGCAAGCTGATCAACGAGTTGGAGTACAAAAATTAATGGCCCAGTATCAGCGTAAGCAGGACAAATTAGTTGCTCAGCAAGCAGCTTTTCAAGCAAGATTACAATTTGAACAAGCTGCTTGGCAACAAGGACTGGTCGTCGCAGGTCTAGACGAAGTGGGTCGTGGCCCATTAGCTGGACCTGTGGTTGCTGGAGCAGTTGTGATTGATGAAAATTTTGATTTGCTAGCAGTACACGATTCGAAACAATTATCTGAAAAGAAGCGGCAAGCTTTAGATGCACAAATTAAGGCTGAGGTGGTCGACTACGCATTTGGTGTAGTGGATGCGGCGGAAATTGATCGCGTTAATATTTATGAGGCTAGCCGCATGGCGATGAAACAAGCGGTGTTGCAATTAAAAGAGCCAGTCGACGAGCTTTTGATTGATGCGATGACAGTTGATTTAGATTTACCACAAGAAAAATTAATTAAAGGTGATGATCGCAGTATTAGCATTGGTGCGGCATCGATTTTAGCCAAAAATTATCGTGATGAATTGATGCAGCAGTATGATGAACAATATCCAGGATATGGTTTTGCTCAGAATGCGGGTTATGGAACGAAAGCCCATTTGGCGGGCTTGGAAAAACTAGGCCCTAGTCCAATTCACCGAAAAAGCTTTGCGCCTGTGAAAAAATATCAAAAATAAAAAAATACGTGGTTTCACCGTCTCTTTCATGAAAGGGGACTTCGTGATGCAACGTATTTTTTTATTATGGTTAATGTTAATACCGCATTTAAATTGCCAGAAGCGTTGGGCGGTGTGGCAATGGGCTGTTGCCAAGCAAATGTTTACTTGTAATTTAGCTTTTTTGTATGAAATGTCTTGGCCCGTCTATTTAAAACAACAAATTAGTTGTTGGTACCAGGAGCTTATTTGGCAGCAACGCTTAGAAGCGTTGAAAAATTGCTCTGTAATAACGATTCTGGATGTAGTGTATCCAAATGCATTAAAACAGTTGGCTCAGCCACCGTTAGTGCTGTTTTATCGAGGCAATATAGCACTGTTAGCATCTCCAAAATTAGCTGTTGTGGGCAGTCGCCAAATTTGTCAGGAAACGAAGGAATTATTACAGGCATGGGTTCCAGAGTGGTGTCGATCAAACTACGTGCTTGTTTCAGGCAATGCCCGCGGCGTCGATGCTCTAATCCACGAATTGACTTTGGAGCATCATGGACAGACGATTGCCGTCTTAGGAACAGGGTTAAACTTTGCCTATCCAAAAGAAAATGCTTGGTTGCAAGAGGCCATTGGTCTAAATGGTTTGGTCCTGACGGAGTATATCCCTTGGGTTGGACCGAAAAAATGGCATTTTCCCGAACGGAATCGGATTATTGTGGGACTTTCGTCTGATGTGGTGATAAGTCAGGCCAGTGTGAAATCAGGCTCGATGGTTTCGGCACAAATTGCAGTGGATGAAAATCGTGAAGTTTGGGTCGTGCCACCTTTAAAATCCGGTGAAGCTTTTGCTGGTAACCAGGTGCTATTGGATGATGGAGCAAATTATTTGTCAGCTGCCCAGAATATTTTGAATGGACGCAAGTGAGCGCCATTTGTTTAAGTTAACTAATTCCAGTATACTTTAGTAATAGATTTAGTCAGTTGAAAGGCAGGAAACATGAATTCAAAAGGTTTTAAAAGTATTTCGAAGGTGTTCGATTGGTTAATCACACTCTTTATGTTGGTATTTGGTTTAGTGATTGCTGGATATTTTGCATTGAGTTTATATGAATTAATTGTGCCATTATTTCAAAGTGGGGCACAGACGGAATTCACCGATGTTTCAGAGAACATTTTGTCAGCATTTCTATGTTTAGAATTTCTGGTGATTATTAAAGATTTCTTCTCCAACAATGCAAACATTCATTTTGAAGATTATTTATATGTTGCTGTTACAGCAATTATCCGTGCCATCTTGGTTTACCATGATGATGCGATGAAGACATTGATTTTGACGGGCGCAATTTTAATTCTGGTGATTGCCATTATTTTGTTTAAGAAGAGCAATACTTCCGTTCAAGAACATTAAGCAATGAAATTTTGCTAAATTTCAAATGAGTAGGTAGGGTGTGAGGTATATGTCATGTTGATTGATATCATTTTGATTATGTTATTGTACTTACTAATTGGGTTTGTCAGTGGTCGTAACAATGATCGTTTCTTATTTATTAAAGCTAGTTTTTACTTTTTAATTCTATGCACGCTAGGAACCATTTCTTTGGCAATTGCGATTGGATTAGGCTATGGGCTTTTGATTAAACTTTTTCATACTCCAATGACTGTTTTCAGTTTTGGTGTGATTGTGACGGCAATGGGCGGCATTTTAAATTTTTATTTGGTGCGTGCACTAAAGATGTTTAAGGGTGCACATGATCCAGCAATCACACAAGTTGAATATTATATTCAGTGGATGACATTGTTTGTTACGATTTATCAATTCTTTATTAGTTCAAAGTCTAATATGCATTTAGCGACCAGTGTTGGAATTTCGTCTGAAGTGATTAGTGTCAGAGATTTAAACATTGTGATTTTGCCAATCTTGCTGGTGAGTTGGATTTCAATCGCGATGATGAAGATTTATTTAGCTGATCATCATATTGATTAATTTGGTACATTTTATGCAAGGCGATATTCAGTTAATTAAAGCGTGGTTCAATGCATGGCGGACACGTTGTTTTGGACCCTTATCGGTTTATTTTACAGAGAATGTCTGTTACATCGAGTCGTATGGGCCAATGTATCAAGGCTTAGAAGAATTACAACATTGGGTAGCACATCAGGTTAGCGTTCAAGTCGTTGATTTGTGGGAGATTGAAAAAATTCAGCAAGTATCATCTGATGAATATATGGTAACTTGGTATTTTGAAGCGCATACAAATGAAGATCGTATCGCTTTTGATGGGTTATCAGCCATTAACTTTCGTGATGGAAAAATCAAACGCGTAGCCGAGTACGCTTCTAAGCATGAGCATACTCGACCATATCAAGATTTATAAAAATGTATACAATAAAGGTATTCAGGTAAAATGAATACCTTTTTCTATACCCTAAATTAACCTTTTAGTCTGAGAGTTTTTGCCGTAAAGATTTACATCAGTCAATTACGTGGTACAATTCAATCATATAAAGTCTGTAAGATACAAATTTTCAGCTGTTGTTTTTAAGATGAGCTGTAGTTAGGTTAATTCAAGCGACATATCTGCATTAAACCAGCTGGTTTTACAATTTTATACAAAGAAAAATGAAATAAGAGGCTTGCATAAATTATTGACCATTCATTAAAAAATGGAATTTAAGCCTCATTATTCAGAAAACTAGTGTATAGTTTATCTGGACAGAAAAAAGTTATTAATATAGAAAGAAAGTGAGCACGCTCAACATGCCTGAAACTACAAAAAAGACCAAAACCAAGCGTGCAACTACAAAAAAGACCACTAAACGTAAAAAGAACTTAGTCATCGTGGAGTCACCTTCAAAGGCCAAGACGATTGAGAAATATTTAGGAAGTAATTATAAGGTAGTTGCAAGTATCGGACACATTCGTGATTTACCAAAATCTCAAATGGGAGTCGATATTGAAAATAATTATGCCCCCAAGTACATTAATATTCGCGGGAAAGGCGATATTATTAAGGGTCTAAAAAAAGAAGCTAAGGCAGCTAAACATGTTTACCTGGCATCCGACCCGGACCGTGAAGGAGAGGCAATTGCTTGGCATCTATCTAATATTTTAGATTTAGATGTTGAATCAGGTGAAAACCGGGTTGTCTTTAATGAAATTACCAAAGATGCTGTGAAAGAAGCCTTTAAATCTCCACGTCAAATCGATATGAATTTGGTTGATGCTCAACAAGCTCGCCGTGTGTTAGATCGATTAGTGGGTTATTCAATTTCACCAATTTTGTGGAAAAAGGTTAAACCTGGTCTATCAGCCGGTCGTGTACAAACCATTGCGCTTGGTTTAGTTATTGATCGTGAACGCGAAATCCAAGAATTCCAACCAGAAGAATATTGGACTTTGGATACACAATTTAAAAAGAACCGGTCTAAATTCAAGGCTGAATTCTGGGGAATTGATGGCAAAAAGACGAATTTGCCTGACCAACCTGCTGTGAGGGATGTGATTGGACGCCTTGATCAGAAAGGCGACTTTGATGTTGTGAAAGTTGAAGCTAAAGAGCGTCGTCGTAATCCACAACCACCATTTACAACTTCCACGCTACAGCAGGCTGCCAATAATCAATTAAATTTCCGTGCCCGAAAGACAATGATGGCAGCGCAACAGTTGTATGAAGGTATTAATTTAGGTGGTAAAGAGGGATCGGTTGGGTTAATTACGTATATGCGTACTGATTCAACTCGAATTTCAAGTGTAGCTAAAAATGATGCTGCTCATTTTATTCATGCTGAATATGGTGAAGAATATGCAGCTAGTAAGCCGGTCCAAGGTAAGCCGCAAGAAGGGGCGCAAGATGCCCACGAAGCAGTTCGCCCAACATCTGTGTTCCGGACACCAGCTTCAATTAAAGATAAGCTAACGAATGATCAATTTAAGCTGTATCAATTAATTTGGTCGCGCTTTGTGGCCTCACAAATGACACCTGAAGTTTTGGACACTATGGCAGTAACCATTGAACAGAATCAGGTTCAATTTAGAGCTAATGGTTCAAAGACAAAGTTCCAAGGATTCACGAAAGCTTATCCAGCTGCTAAAGAAAAAGATAATAAGTTACCAGAATTAGCAGTGGGCGATGTTGTTTCGATGGAGCAACTTTCACCAGAGCAGCACTTTACGCAACCACCTGCTCGTTATACTGAAGCGGCCTTAGTCAAAGCTTTGGAAGAAAATGGGGTTGGACGTCCATCAACATATGCGGCAACGATTGAAACCATTCAAAAGCGTGCTTATGTCAAACGTGACGCAAAGAAATTTGTGCCAACAGAAATTGGTGAACTAGTCCAAGGGACGATGGAAGAATATTTCCCAGACATCACTAATGTGAAGTTTACCGCGCAAGTTGAAAATGAACTGGATGAAGTTGAAGAAGGCGACAAAAATTGGGTTAAGGTTGTAGATGATTTCTATCAACCATTCTCAAAGGAGCTTGAAACAGCTGAAAACGAAATGGATAAAGTCGTTCTAAAGGACGAATTAGCTGGTGAAAACTGTCCAGTCTGTGGAGCCCCAATTTTAATTAAACTCGGTCGCTACGGAAAGTTTAAGGCATGTTCACGTTTCCCTGATTGTCGTTATACAGAAACGATTGTTGAAAAGATTGGTTTGCCATGTCCTAAGTGTAAGACGGGACAAGTTGTTGAACGGAAGACACGTCGTGGACGGACGTTCTATGGCTGTTCACGTTATCCAGATTGTGATTTCGTAACCTGGGACAAGCCAACTAAGGATACGTTGCCTGATGGTACAACGCCAAAAAAGGCAACGGAAGATGCCAAGAAGGATGATGATAAAGTAGCTGAAACAAGTGATAAAACTGATTCAGCGGACCAGTCAACGACAGACGAGGCTTAATCATGACGGATTATGTTGAACGATTTTTAGATTATTTAAGGGTGGAACGTCAATACTCTGAAGATACACAAAAAGCCTATCGTTCTGATATTCATGAATTTGTACGCTTTTTAGCTGCGACGGATCCGAATGCACAAACCGTCGATTTAACGCAAGTTTCTGCGTTAGATGTACGGGTGTTCTTATCAGAACTCTATGAGCGTGGTGATAGCACACGGACGATTGCGCGTAAGGTAAGTTCATTACGTTCTTTTTATGAATTTATGGAACGAAATGATGCCGTTTCCCATAATCCATTTGCTGGGATTCAATTAAAAAAAGCGGGGCAACATTTGCCGCGCTATTTTTATGAAAAAGAATTGACACAACTATTTGATACGGCTCAAGAGGACAATAGTCCCTTAGGTCAGCGAAATCAATTAGTTTTGGAATTGTTATATGGCACGGGAATGCGTGTATCTGAGTTGGCTTCACTTGAATTAGATATGTTTGATCAAGCAGCTCAGGTAATTACGGTGACTGGTAAAGGAAATAAAACAAGAATTGTTCCCTATGGTCGCTATGCCAAACGCGCCTTAGACCAGTATCTCAGTGATGGACGGCCGCAACTCATGAAGCCGGATAGTCAGCCGAACCATTTATTGTTTAATCAACATGGGAAACCCTTAGCACCAGGGGGCATTGAGTATCTGTTAAAGCAATTGGGCAAAAAAGCTGGGTTGACCCAAAAAGTTACGGCGCACATGTTTCGCCATACCTTTGCGACGGATATGCTAAACAATGGGGCTGATTTAAGAACGGTGCAGCAATTACTGGGGCACAGTAGTTTGAGTACGACTCAAATTTATACCCATGTGACCACGCAAGCGCTTCAAGAAAATTATCGAAAGTTTTTCCCACGTGCGAACCAATAAAAATTGGACTAGACAATTCGTGGAATGTTGATAAAATAAAAATTGAAGCGAATGATATTAAAACAAGCTTTTAGGAGGGTACGACTATGGCAGTGGTATTGGATAATGGAAGTTTAGTCGTTGAAATTTCAGAGCATGGCGCTGAATTAACGAGTGTAAAAAATAAAGAAACTGGTTACGAGTACATGTGGGAGGGTGATCCTGAAATTTGGGGTCGTCATGCGCCAAACTTGTTTCCCATTGTGGGTCGCCTTAAGGGCGATCGTTATCAATATCGGGATAAGACTTATTACATGGCGCAACATGGCTTTGCACGTGATAGTGAATTTGAAGTCATTGAGCATTCTGACACAGTAGCGCGGTTACGTCTGAATGATCAACCTGAAACAGCTGCGATTTATCCGTTCCATTTCCAATTCGATGTTGTATATCGTCTAACTTCACAAGATACATTGGGAATTGTGTATGTGGTCACGAATACAGATACACATGACATTTTCTTCTCAGTTGGTGGACATCCTGCTTTCAAGGTGCCATTGGAGTCATTCAATGATTACTACATTAACGTCGACCCACGACGTAAGTACCCTCGTGCCAAGCTAGTTGGACCATATCTTGATAATAACTTAGAAGATTATTTTGATTCGACTCAAGCGATGCCGTTGAATCGGGAAGATTTCCGAGATGACGCCATTATTATCCGGACGGAAGGAAATCCGACATCATTTGTGCTTTCTAAAGAAACGCAATCACATGGCATCACGATGACGGTACAAGATGCTAAATTTGTTGGTATTTGGACGCCATACGCCAAGGAAGCGCCATTTGTATGTATCGAACCATGGTGGGGTATTGCCGATACTGTTAATGCTGATGGTGATATTGCACACAAATACGCAATCAATCAATTATCACCAGCACAGACCTTCACGGGTTCGTATTCAATTTCATTCTTTTAAATACAATTGTATAAATAAAATAAAGCTGGCACCAAGAGGTGTCAGCTTTATTTATTGGTTGAAAAATTTTCTATTTTTTTTTGCCAAACCAATATGGGAATCCAAAATGAACAGTATTTTCGGTACCATTTTTGATTCGTTGAATATTTGTTCGATGCCGGTAAATCACGAAAATGGTTAGGGCAAAGGCAACGAAGAAGAGCGGCCAATCCTTGGTCAGCAAGGCGGCAATTGTGACGGCGATAAAGCCAGCCATTGAACCAACTGAAACCATGCTTGTGAGTAAGACTCCTAAACCAAAGAAAGATAAGCCAACGACAACCATTGGGATACTGTAAACAAGTAAGACTCCCAAAGATGTTGCAACAGCTTTACCACCCTTGAATCCAATCCAGATTGAGTATGTGTGACCCAGGATGGCACCTAAACCAATGGTGAAATACAACCAACTTTGACTACTTGTAACGGGGCCCCAAATGCTGGCCATTTCGGCTCCCACGGCACCTTTCAAAACGTCTAGAGCGAAAACTAGCAAGCCTGTGGGAAGGCCTAAGTTACGAATGGTATTAGTCGTACCAATACTACCAGAACCAAGTTTTAATAGATCTTTCTTATAAAAGACCTTTCCAATAACATAGCCAAAAGGGATTGACCCAATCAAGTAGGCTAAGCCAAAACTAACAATGAAATGCATTACTGTCATGCGATACCTCTTAATAATTAAAATGGAAATAATTGCGCGTAAGGAATATTTTAGCACGCAAAAGCAGATAGCGTGATATTTTTATTTTAGAATTTACTAATTTACTTGCTTAATTTAAAGTAGTTGGGCTAATATGGATAGCGAATGCTTTTAAAGACATTAATATTTATATATTTAATTTTACGATAAAGGGGCAACATCCATGGCTAATAAGAATACCTATTCGGATGATTCCATCACAGTCCTTGAGGGACTTGAGGCAGTTCGTAAACGCCCAGGAATGTATATCGGATCAACAGATTCAAAAGGATTACATCATCTGGTCTATGAAATTTTTGACAATGCGGTCGACGAAGCACTAGCAGGCTACGGCGATGAAATTAATGTGACGATTCATGCAGACAACGCGATTACAGTGGTTGACCATGGTCGTGGTATGCCTGTGGGAACCCATTCTTCAGGTAAGCCAACTCCAGAAGTTATTTTGACCGTGCTACATGCTGGTGGAAAATTTGGTCAAGGTGGCTATAAGACATCTGGTGGTTTGCACGGGGTTGGTTCATCAGTTGTGAATGCTTTGTCTGAAAAGTTAGTGGTAACCATTAATCGTGATGGTGAGCAATACCAAGAAACTTTTACTGATGGCGGACATCCACAAGGCACGCTAAATGACTTAGGTAAGACCAAGGCGGGGAATGGAACAACGGTCTATTTTAAGCCTGATCCTAAAATCTTTTCAACGACAGTTTATCATTTTGATACCCTAGCTGAACGTTTACGCGAATCAGCCTTTTTGTTACCAGACGTTAAAGTTACGCTAACGGATGAGCGGAAAGGTCAGGAGCGCGAAGAAGTTTATCATTATCCAGATGGTATTCGTGCTTTTGTGCGTTACTTAAATGAGGACAAGGACGTTCTTGGGGATGTCATGTATTTTGACGGAACCGAACAAGGGGTTGAAGTTGAAGTGGCGGCCCAATATAATGACGGCTATTCAGAATCAATGATGTCGTTTGTTAACAATGTCCGAACGCCTGGCGGTGGAACCCACGAAGCCGGACTTCGCGCAGCTTGGACGAAGGCTTTCAACGATTATGCCCGCAAGGTTAATCTGTTGAAGGACAAGGATAAGAATCTAGAAGGTTCTGATGTTCGAGAAGGATTATCAGCAGTTATTTCACTACGTGTACCAGAAGATTTACTACAATTTGAAGGTCAAACTAAGGATAAACTAGGAACGCCAGAAGCCCGATCAATTGTTGATAATGTGGTTTCAGAACAATTAGGCTTTTATCTCATGGAAAATGGGGAGTTTTCACAAAACCTAATTCGTAAAGCCATTCGGGCCCGTGATGCGCGTGAAGCAGCTCGAAAGGCACGAGAAGAGTCACGTAATGGTAAAAAGCGTGGTAAGAAAGAACAACTTTTGTCAGGTAAGCTAACACCTGCCCAATCAAAGAATGCCCAAAAGAATGAACTCTTTTTGGTTGAGGGTGATTCAGCCGGGGGTTCAGCCAAGCAAGGACGTGATCGTAAGTTTCAGGCAATCTTGCCTTTACGTGGTAAGGTGTTGAATACTGAAAAAGCTAAGCTTGCTGACATTATGAAGAATGAAGAAATCTCGACCATCATTTATACCATTGGTGCCGGGGTTGGGCCTGAATTTAATATTGACGATATCAATTATGATAAAGTCATTATCATGACCGACGCGGACGATGATGGTGCGCACATTCAGATTTTGCTCCTAACATTCTTTTATAAGTACATGCGTCCACTAATTGAGGCCGGTAAAGTGTACATTGCTTTGCCACCGTTGTATATGATGCGTAAGGCCGGTGGTAAGCAAAATGGTGATTTACATTATGCTTGGACTGATGCGGAATTAGAAGAATTACAAGAATCTCTTGGCCGTGGTTATACACTACAGCGTTTTAAGGGGCTTGGTGAAATGAATGCGGAACAATTATGGGCAACCACAATGAATCCGAGTGAACGGACGCTTGTTCGAGTAAAAATCGATGATGCCATGACGGCAGAAAAGCGTGTCACAACGTTGATGGGGGATAAGGTTGAGCCACGTCGTAAGTGGATTGAAGCCAACGTTGCCTTTAACCTAAGTGACGAAAATGATACATTGCTTGATGAAGCCAATGACGAAAATGAGGCTGCTAGCGAGCAAACAGAATTAGATTTTGTACCACCGGTAATTGAAACCTGGCAAGATGGAGAGGGGTAGCATAGATGACTGAAGGACATATTCAAGAACTAAGTCTTGAAACGGTCATGGGCGATCGATTTGGTCGTTATTCAAAATCAATTATTCAAGAACGTGCCTTGCCTGACATCCGAGATGGTTTGAAGCCAGTGCAACGACGCATTCTTTTTTCAATGTATAAAGATGGTAATACGTATGACAAGGCTTTCCGTAAGTCGGCCAAGTCAGTTGGAAATGTCATGGGTAATTTTCACCCGCATGGTGATTCATCAATTTATGAGGCATTAGTGCGGATGTCGCAGGACTGGAAATTGCGCGCTCCATTGGTGGAAATGCATGGAAACAATGGGTCAATTGATAATGATCCACCTGCAGCAATGCGTTATACCGAAGCACGTCTATCTAAATTAGCGGGAGAACTACTACGCGATTTGGACAAAGACACTGTGGAAATGGTCTTAAATTTCGATGATACTGAATATGAGCCCACGGTTTTGCCGGCGCATTTTCCAAACTTGTTGGTGAATGGGGCAACTGGAATTTCAGCTGGATATGCAACGGAAATTCCACCACATAATTTAGGTGAAGTGATTGATGCATTAGTCTACTTATTAGCACATCCAAATGCTAAATTAGATGAGTTAATGCAATTTGTTCAAGGACCAGATTTTCCTACTGGCGGCATTGTGCAGGGGATTGATGGGATTCGTTCTGCTTATGAAACAGGTCGAGGTCGCATTATTGTGCGTGCTCGAACTGAAATTAAGCCACTGAAAGCGAATAAAGCACAAATTGAAATTTCAGAGATTCCATATGAAGTCAACAAAGCAGCCTTAGTTAAGAAGATTGATGAAATCCGTTTGAATAAGGATGTCGCTGGTATTACTGAAGTGCGTGATGAATCTGATCGAGATGGTTTGTCAATTGTGATTGAGTTAGGCAAGGACGCCAATGCTCAAGGTATTTTGGATTACTTGTTTAAGAAAACGGATTTACAAATTACGTACAACTTTAATATGGTGGCGATTCACAACCAACGTCCAGAGCGAGTAGGCCTTAAACAAGCGCTACAAGCTTTCTTGGATCATCAAGTTGAAGTCATTACCAAGCGGACTGAGTTTGATTTGAAGAAGGCCCAAGATCGTCAGCATATTGTTTCTGGTTTAATCAAGGCCATGTCTATTTTGGATGAAGTTATTGCCACAATCCGGGCCTCTGAAAATCGTAAAGATGCCAAGGCTAATTTAATGGCGCAATATGATTTTTCAGAACCACAAGCTGAAGCGATTGTGACCATGCAATTGTATCGCTTGACCAACACTGACGTGACACAACTTAAGGCTGAATTCGATGAACTTAATGCTAAAATCGCTGAATACAATTTGATTTTGTCTGAACCTAAGGAATTACGTAAGGTTCTACGCAACGAATTGAAAGCGATGCGTAAGGAATATGCTACGGACCGTTTGACATCAATCGAAGATCAAGTCCAAGAATTGAAGATTGATCAAACTGTAACGGTGGTTGATGAAGATGTGATGCTATTGGTTTCTAAGAGTGGTTACGTTAAGCGTTCATCAATCCGTTCATTCAATGCTTCTGGGGATGATAATGGTCTGCGTGATGATGATGAAATTGTCTACATGGACCGTGTAAATACATTGCAGCATTTGTTCATGCTGACAGATCGTGGAAATGTTGTTTATCGACCAGTACATGAAATTGTGGATGTCCGTTGGAAGGAAGCTGGCGAACACCTATCACAAACGATCACGGGGCTAGCGCCTGAAGAGTATGTGATTGCAGCCAAGATTGTGGATGATGTTAATAAACTATCAGGCGACTGGGTAACGGTAACTTCGGATGGGCTAATTAAAAGAACCAAGTTTAGTGACCTAGCGCCTAAGTCGACCTATCGTAAAAAGCCAACCCCTTATATCAAGTTGAAAAATGAGGCGGCATTTGTGGTTAACACAGTGTGGGTTGATGATGTTAAGCAAGCAAACGATGAAGTTATCTTAACTTCACATCAAGCTAATGGGTTACGGTATAGTTTGGATGAAGTACCAACTTCAGGAGCTCGCACAGCAGGCGTTAAGGCGATGGCGTTGGCTGATGAAGATGATTGGATTACCGGGATGATGATTCACCATCAGGATGCTAAACAAGCACTTGCGATTATTTCTAATCGGGGCGCCTTTAAGTGGATGGATATCGATGAAATTCCAGTGACCAGTCGGGCCCGGAAAGGTGTAGCAATCATGCGTGAGCTTAAGAAAGAACCACATCGGATTGTTAAAAGTGTGGGGCTTAATCAAGAAAACCCTGATTTGCTAACAATCTTAACAAGTACCGATCAAACGATTGAAATTAACCCAGCTGACCATCCAATGGGACAGCGTTATAGTAATGGTAGCTTTGTCTTAGATGCTCAAACAGATGGTGTTCCCCTTGATATGCAGGCTAAACCTGCTGAAACGGAAAGCGAAACTGTGCCAACTGGGGTATAGTTAGTTAAAATTCAATAGACCCAAAGAGGGCATGAATAAAATTCATGCTCTTTTTTTTATGATTTTTCTTGATTATGAAATCGGTTTCATCTACAATAGAAATATAAAGAAAGCGTTTTCTAAAAGTAATTGTTGAATTAGAAAGTTAGAGGAAGAAAATTATGTCATTATTAGGTGCAATTGAAGCTGGTGGAACAAAATTTGTTGTTGCTGTTTCAGAAACGGATAATCCTGAAAAGATTGTCGCACGTGAAAGTTTTCCAACTGAAGATGGTGAACAGACTTTAAAGAAGGTCATTGCCTTCTTTGATCAATATGAAGATATTGATGCGATTGGGATTGCTTCATTCGGACCAATTGATGTAAAGCCAGAGAGTGCTACTTATGGTTATGTCTTAGATACACCAAAGCGCGGTTGGTCTGGATTTGATTTCCTAGGTACAATGAAAGCTTGGCGTGATATTCCATACTACTGGACAACTGATGTTAACGGAGCTGGTTGGGCTGAATATGTTTCAGGAGCGGCTAAGGACGTTGAAAATGTTGTTTACTTAACTGTTGGTACTGGTGTTGGTGCCGGAATTATTGTGAATGGTGAATTGTTGACAGGGTATTCACATCCTGAAGCAGGACATATTATGATGCAAAAGCACCCAGATGATCAATACGAAGGCTTATGTCCTTTCCATGGTGATCGTTGCTTGGAAGGATTGACAGCCGGACCAGCTATGGAAGCACGTTGGGGACAATCAGCTAAGGATTTGCCTGACGATCATCCAGCGTGGGAGATGGAAGCCTTTTATCTTGCGCAAGCTGCTATGACTTATACAGCAACTTTGCGTCCCAACATGATTATTTTTGGTGGTGGTGTTCCACACCGTGAAATCTTGATTCCAATGATTCGTAAGTCATTTGAAGAGCAAATGAACAACTACTTGGCAGTCCCACCAATGGATCAATATATCCAAACTGTGCAGAATGGGGACAATGCCGGAATTTTGGGTTGCTTCTACCTTGCAAAGACATTAGTTAAATAGACATTTGATACCTCAAACCGTGGACTGCACCGTGCAATCTTAAGCGGAATGGGGTATTATTGTTATTGAAAAGAATTCGTTGAATAGGAGATACATTTCATGGCACAAACACTTGTTTTTGGACACAAAAATCCAGATACTGACACAGTTGCATCTGCAATGGGAGCAGCATACTTGCTTAACAAGGCATACGGGGTTGATACTAAGGCAATGGCTCAAGGAGAGCCTAATGCTGAAACAAAGTATGCTTTAGATCACTTTGGTTTGGATGCTTTGCCAATTGCTACAGCTGCTGATTCTGATACAGTTGTTCTGGTTGACCACAATGAAGCTGGCCAATCGATTGATAATTTGGCTGATGTTACTGTTGCTGGGGTTTACGATCATCACAAGATTGACTTTAAGTCAAATGCACCTTTGTGGTTTATCAATAAGCCACTTGGCTCAGTTTCAACTATTTTGTATTATGAATTCCAACAAGCTAATGTTGAAATTCCAAGCGCTTTAGCTGGAATGATGGCTTCAGCTATTATTTCTGACACATTGCTTTTGAAGAGCCCAACCACAACTAAGCAAGATCAACCAGCTTTGGAAGCTTTAGCTAAAATTGCTGGTATTGATGATATCAATGCTTATGGAATGGAACTTTTGAAAGCTGGAACTGATTTGTCATCACGTTCAGCACAAGACCTAATTGATGGTGATGCTAAGTCATTTGAAATGGGTGGTAACACGATTCGCATTGGCCAAGTTAACACAGTTGATGTTGACGATGTATTTGCTCGTCGTGATGAAATTGAAAAGGCAATTAATGATGAAATTGCTAACGAAGGTTATGATACATTCATCTTAGTTGTCACAAACATTTTGGATTCAGACTCAGACATTCTTGTATTGGGTAAGAACCAAGATACTGTTGCTAAAGCTTTCAACATTGAGTTGAAAGATGGACGTGGCTCATTACCAGGCGTTGTTTCTCGTAAGAAGCAAGTTGTGCCTCCTTTGACAGAAGCATTCTAATAATAATAAAAAAGACCGGATGTTAACATCTGGTCTTTTTTAGTGTCTTGATTGTAAATTGAGGGAACGGGTTGGTGTGAACAAACTTCGGAATGGAGTGGGATTAGTTATCAGTGTTGAATAAAAAGTAGTTAACTTTAGCAACAGAGTCTTCATTACCGACAAAATAAATCGTATCACCTTGTTCAAATGTGACATAAGGGCCTGGCGAAACGGTTAACTTACCATCTTGTTCAATGCCAACTAAAGTTGCGCCAGTTTGGTGCCAAAAGTTTAACTCAGTCAAGTTCATACCATACTTATCTGAGGGGGCTTCAAGTTTTAGTTCAAAGGGATGCATCGGACTTAACTGCTGAAAGCTTTGTGATTCTTGTAAAAAAGTCTTCAATAGCTCAGCCATATGATCTAATTCAGTTTGTTGTTCAGCAATACTATTTGCTAAATCAGTTTTAATTGCTTTTAAGTCGGAACTGGCTTGTTCAATTTTGATAAACTCAACGGCTTTGTCACGTGATGTAACGATAGCACCAGTTCCATGCTGGGCTTGAACAATATCCATATCGGCTAGGACATTAATGGCTCGACGTGCTGTTTCTGATGAGACGCCGTAGGTCGTTGCAATCTTAGAGCGAGCATGAATTTTGTCTCCAATTTTAATTTGATTGGCTGTAATTTTTTCTGCAATATCTAAAGCAATTTGCCGATAGCGTGGTTGTTTGGTACTCGCCATTCTTTTTCTCCCGTCATGTCATTTAGATTAAATTATAGAGTTAATTTTTCTAAAAGTAAACTCAGAAAGCCTGTTATACCAGCATTTGACTTACTGCCAACTTTATGTTTTAATGTAGGTTGTCACTATACGTGTGTCAAAAGTAGAAGGTAGGAGGAACGTATGGCTAAGGTTAAGCTAGAGCACTTGACCAAGATTTTCGGTAAGCATGTTAAACAGGCATTAGACATGATGGATGAGCATGCATCAAAGACTGAAATCTTGGATAAGACAGGTGCGACAGTTGGTGTTTATGATGCCAACTTAGAAGTTAACGAAGGAGAAATCTTCGTTATCATGGGACTTTCAGGTTCTGGTAAGTCAACATTGATTCGTCTTCTAAATCGCTTGATTGAGCCAACGTCTGGTTCAATCTTTCTCGATGGAGAAGATATTTCAAAGATGGACAAGAAGGAGTTGCGGGATGTTCGTCGTAAGAAGATGAGCATGGTGTTCCAAAGTTTTGGACTCTTCCCACAATGCACAGTGCTTGAAAACACAGAGTATGGTTTGGAAGTACAAGGGATGCCAAAGGAAGAACGGCGTGAAAAAGCTGAAAAGGCTTTGAAAAACGCTAACCTTTGGGCCTTTAAGGATCAATATCCTAGTCAACTATCAGGTGGTATGCAACAACGTGTTGGTTTAGCACGTGCGCTTGCGAATAACCCTGAGATTTTGTTGATGGACGAAGCTTTCTCAGCTTTGGATCCCTTGATTCGTCGTGATATGCAAGATGAATTGATTGAATTGCAAGCAAAGCAAGGTCAAACAATTATCTTTATTTCCCACGATTTGAATGAAGCGCTTCGAATTGGTGATCGCATTGCCATTATGAAGGATGGGGAAATCGTACAAATCGGTACGGGTGAAGAAATCTTGACGCACCCAGCAAATGATTATGTTCGGGCCTTCACTGAGGATATCGACCGTTCAAAGGTTTTGACGGCTGAAAATATCATGGTACCACCAATTACCACAAACATTGAAAATGATGGTCCGAATGTAGCTTTGAAGAAGATGCGTTCTGAAGAAGTTGGTGGTTTGGTTGCCGTTGACCGTGAACGTCATCTTAAAGGTTTCTTGACTGGTGAAAATGCACTTAAGGCGCGTGAATCAGGCAAGCCACTTGAAGATGTTTTGGTTGAAATGGTAACCGTTCACAAAGATACCATGTTGAATGATATTGTTTCGGTTATTTACGATTCACCAGCGCCATTGGCAGTGGTTGACGATGATAACAAGCTAGTTGGTGTCATCATCCGTGGTCGTGTATTGGAAGCATTAGCTGATACAACAGACATGGAGGTGGAGTAAGCATGTTATTATTCGCGAAAATGCCCCTAGCTCAATGGGTACAAGATATTGTTGATTGGATGACTAAAAATTGGGCGGCCTTCTTTACAGCCATCCAAACTGGTGGTCAACACTTTATGGATGCTTTAACTGGTATCTTCACAGCTGTACCACCTTTGCTCCTTATTATTGCGTTGACTATTTATGCGATTTTGGTCAGCGGTAAGAAGTGGGGCTTCCCAGTCATTACCTTCCTTGGCTTGATGTTATTGTGGAATCAAGGATTGTGGAATGACTTAATGCAAACGACGTCATTGGTGATTGTTTCAAGTGTCATCTCAATCGTGATTGGGGTTCCACTTGGTATTTGGATGTCAAAGTCTGATCGAGTGGCGAAAGTCATTCAACCAGTTTTGGACTTCATGCAAACAATGCCTGGTTTCGTTTACTTGATTCCAGCGGTTGCGTTCTTTGGTATCGGAGTTGTCCCTGGTGTATTTGCATCATTGATTTTCTCATTGCCACCAACAGTACGTTTTACTAACTTAGGAATTCGCCAAGTGCCAACAGAGCTTGAAGAAGCTGCTGATTCATATGGATCAACGGCATGGCAAAAGTTGTACAAGGTTGAATTGCCAGTGGCAACGCCAAGTATTTTAGCTGGTGTTAACCAGACCATTATGTTGGCTTTGTCAATGGTTGTGATTGCTTCCATGGTTGGGGCACCTGGTCTTGGACAAGGTGTGCTATCTGCTTTGCAACACGCTGACGTTGGTAATGGATTCGTTAACGGTCTTGGTTTGGTTATTTTGGCCATCATCATTGATCGCTTCACTGAATACCTCAATGTCGACCCAATTCAAAAGAAGGCTAACAAGCCAACTGGAAAGTTCAAGAACTGGAAGAAGTGGGTTGGTTGGTTGACAACTTTGGTTTTGCTAGGTGGAACTGGATTTGCTGCTTATCAAGCGCAAGAGAAGGCTAAAGCTAGCGTAAACATTGTTTATGTTGAATGGGACTCAGAAGTTGCCTCAACTAACGTATTGGCTGAAGCAATGCGTGACCACGGTTACAATGTTAAGATTACGCCTTTGGATAATGCGGTGATGTGGCAATCAATTGCCCAAGGTCAAGCAGATGCTTCTATCTCTGCTTGGTTACCAAATACTCACAAGGCTCAATATGATAAGTATCATAAGGACATTGATTTCTTAGGTCCTAACTTGAAGGGTGCTAAGCTTGGTTTGGTTGTACCAAAGTACATGAAGAATGTGAATAGCATTAGTGATCTAAATAGCCAAGCTAATAAGACTATCACTGGTATTGAACCAGGTGCTGGTGTTACGGCAGCGGCTGAAAAGACGGTTAAGGGTTATAGCAATTTGAATGGCTGGAAGGTCCAAACATCATCAACTGGTGCGATGACTTCAGCTTTGCAAAAGGCTTACAATGCTAAGAAGCCAATTATCATTACCGGTTGGTCTCCACACTGGATGTTCCAAAAGTATGATTTGAAGTACCTAAAGGATCCTAAGGGAACCATGGGTAGTTCAGAAAATATCACCACGATGGCTCGTAAGGGACTTAAGCAAGATAAGCCAAAGGTTTATAAGGTCTTAAAGAACTTCCACTGGACTAAGGATGATATGGAACAAGTTATGCTTTATATCCAAAGTGGTGATTCACCACAACAAGCTGCTGATAAGTGGATTAAGGATAATCCAAAGAAGGTAGATGCTTGGTTTAAGTAATTAGCTTAATGAAAGGACAGAAATGTGTTTCTGTCCTTTTTTATTGACTTTTTTCAGTACCTCACATAGAATGTACTATAATAATTAAACAATATGATCGAAAGAGTAAATTTAATGACATGTTTAGAGAGGTGCTGTTTGGTGTGAAGCATCCATTGATTTAGATTGAAGATGGTTCGTGATTGGCATTAATGAGTAGCAAGACTATGAGTTAGTGACGGAGTCGTCAACGTTATCTGACAAGTTGTAAGAGTACGGCATCATTTCGCTTAGGCTCGGACAGGTAAAGGCCCAGTTAAGTGATTAATTAGGCAAAGCTAGAATGGTAACACGGTAAATAAACGCCGCTTCTATAGTTGATTAGACTATGGGAGCGGTTTTTTTAATTAAAAAAATAAGGAGATGTGTGCATGAGAAAAGGATTACGATGGACCTTAGGCATTGGGAGTGTTGTCGCAGTATTTGCGGCCGGAATTGCTGGCTTACGTTATATGAATAACCCAACGAATTCTAGAACGGTTACAGTTGGTGTTGTGGGTGATTCAGACCGGCAGTTGTGGGAGAAAGTTAAGCAAGATGCCAAAAAAGATTATGACGTTAACGTGAAAATTAAAACTTTTACGGATTATGTGCAACCTAACCGTGCTTTGGTAACTGGAAATATTGATTTGAATGCTTTTCAAACGGTGAATTATTTTAATCAACAGCAAGATGACTTAAATCATCAAATGGTGGATATTGGAAAAACTTATGTTACGCCAATTCGTTTATATTCAGAAAAGCATCAAAAGCTGAGCCAAATCCCTAAGAATGGTGTCATTACAATTCCTAATGATGCTTCAAATGGGCAACGTGCGATGGACTTACTAGAAAAGGCGGGCTTGTTAAAGTACAATCATAGTGCTAAGCTACCTAGTGCAAAGGATGTCACAAGTAATCCTAAGCACCTCAAAATTAAAGAGGTTAGTTCTGATCAATCAATTGGAACTTTGAAAAGTGCTGACGCGGCAGTGATTAATACTAACTATGCTTTGGATGCTAAGCTCGACGTAAATAAAGCATTATATGTTGAACCTGTTGATCAAGCACATGAGGGGTATTTCAATTTGATTGCGGCGCGCAAGGGAACGGAAAATCGAAAAGTTTACCGGGATGTTGTGAAAGCTTATCAGAGCGAAAAAACAGTCAAAAACATGCATAAACTCTATGTTTCGGCTGAACAGCCAGCCTGGGGTAATTATGTGAAGTAAGCTTACATGGAGGTAATGCAGATTATGGCAGAAGATACAGCAATTTTCGCAGGTGGATGTTTTTGGTGTATGGTACAACCATTTGATACTCTTCCAGGTATTAAGAAGGTCGTATCTGGTTATACTGGTGGACATACCGAAAACCCAACCTATGAAGAAGTTTGCTCACACACAACTGGGCATACTGAAGCAGTCGAAATTACCTTTGACCCTGAAGTAATTAGTTATCGGGACTTGGTTGATATTTATTGGCAAGTGACCGATCCAACCGACGCGGGTGGTCAATTCCAAGATCGTGGTGATTCATATCGTCCAGTAATTTTTGTTAATTCGCCTGAACAACGTGAAGTTGCTGAAGATTCAAAGGCTAAGCTTCAAGCATCAGATCGTTTCAATGGTAAGAAGATTGTGACACAGATTGAAGATGCTAAGCCATTCTGGCCTGCTGAAGATTATCATCAAGATTTTTACAAGAAGAATCCACTTCGGGATGCCATTCAAGAGGCACCCCGTAAGCAATTCATTAAAGAACACTGGTCTGATAAAGATTAGAAAGATTGTGCTAGAGCTTCCACTCGTTGGAAGCTCTTTTTTTGTGTTTTTTATGAGGTAGAGTAACTGGAAGTTGGAAAATCTTGTGGACGGAAAAAGCAAAAACCCATGAAAGAATGATTGCTAAAAAAGTTTGACTTTATTTCAATAAAATTAACGCGACAAAAAAGTTTTCGGGAAATTTTTTGATGAATTATCTATATAAAGATGACGCTGAAATGCATCAAAAAGGTTGTTGAGCGGTAAGAAATTTGAGGAAATGTATAGAGTGATTGAAAGTAAGTCATTCAGCTGGACCATGATGCGCTTCAAAATCGATTTGGATATCGGTATGCTAACAAAGTCGCTAGCGATATAAGTTAAGGAAAGGAGGTGCGTTTGTTGATGGCAGGTAATTCATGGTAAAAGCACTTTATGAATGAATCGATGGATGTGCTGTTGAATGCGAACCATAAGGAGGCATGAATGAGCAGTCAAATGATAAAAAAAGCGATGCTACTTACGGCAATGATGACGGGACTAAGCCTGGGGGCTGAAGCGATTGTACCAGTAAAGATTGAAGCGCGTCTAAGGCAAGCCTCACCAAAGTTTAAAGGGTATCGGATTTCATGGGCATATGGAAGAAAGCCAGCTCTTTATAGCTATTCAGCGGTCCAGACTGGTCGATTTAAACACTCAGCAACAGCAAATCAAACATATTCGGGCCTAAAAAGGAAAGGGGTTCGGGCAGTTGCACAACAATATGTCGGATGGGGGCGTGCAACTGCTTATTGGCACTGTCAGTAATGTAAGGAACGATGACTAGAAGAAAACTATTAACATATCTCATTCAAGGAATCATTGCGATGCAATCAGGGCTGTGTTTATTGCTCGCTTTGTTTCTTTTATCGCAGCATTATGAAAATACTGTTAAAGACTACGGCAAAGAAGAGGCAGGTGCATTCAATCTCTACATCGATCAAGTGGCGGATGATAAGTTAGAGCCGCTATCAGACTTTCTATTATCTAGTAAAGCCTTTTTGATTAAGAAAGAAATTCAACAAAAACATCAGGTCACAAATATAAAAATTTCGGTTGGTGGTAATTTTAATCAGGCTATTGGCCTGTCATTCGGTCATTTGAATCTTTTTGAAAAAACAGATTTACAACAATTGGCTAATCAACCAACTGATAAGATTATTGGACGAGGACAGGGAACATTAAGTTCATTAAAATCAATTCCACGGCCGCTGTTTGCAAGTAATATTTTTGTATCGCAAATTCCAGTTGATGATGCTAAAGCCATTTTAGGAAACTATACGGTTGTAGGATTAAATGGTAAGCAGCAGGCATATTTTATTAAACAGATTGCAAAGATAACAGGGCAAAGCGAAGCACGATTAAGGCAACAGCGTTCAGGTGCACATATCGATAGCTCGTCAATCGGCTTAACATTAAGTATCGGCCTAGGAGTAACATTTATCGTGCTAGTTATTTTATTGACGATCTATTTGATTAGTCGATTTAAGGAAATTGGCATTCTTACCTTAAATGGTTGGGCTAAATACGATATTTTAAAAGTAACCTTTGGCGGATATATTGAATTTGGTGTCGTTATAGTTCCAATCAACATACTTCTGGGAATTTTCATTTCGGGTCTGCAATTTAATGGCATATGGACCTATCTAATTTCTGGTATTATGAGCGTTATCTTAGTCTTGCTAGCCATATTATTGGTCAGTACCATGCTTTGTTTTGTCAGTGATTTAAAGTTAATCAAGGGTTTCTTACCTAAAAAAATGCTTTATGGATTGGGATTTAGTGTGTATGGATTGTTAGCAGTTGGCTTAGTAATTACATCTACTGGACTCGAAGGACCAGTGCGCCAAATTAAAGAAAATACCCGTTTATTAACGGCATGGCAACCGGTCTTAGATTATCAAACTCTGAAGAAATTTGAGGAAGGCCAAAATCCCGGAACATTGGCAGGTACGACACATGCTTTTTCGGAGGAAATCTATAAGTGGTATCAGGCAATGGAAGGAGCAACCGGTGTATATTTAGCGACCGGTGAATACTACTCAAAAAAGCAATTACAAGAGTTAAAAAGGATGGATGCCTATGAAACCACGGTACCAGCAGAGCCATTTACTTTAGCAAGCTTCTCACCAAATTATTTGAAAGATCATGGCATTTATAATAACCAAGCAGTTATCAACCGTGCCAAAGCGGGCAAGCGCATTTACTTAATCCCAGAAAGTATTTCTAATAAACAATTGAAAGCCATCAAAAATTGGTTAATTGAAAATGATACAGCGGACCTCGAACAGGTTAAGAACACCTTCGCGCGACAGCGCCAATTTGAATTCATTAAATATCCCGAGCGGCAGCCAATTTTTACGTGGACAAATCATGCGGATCAATCGGTATTAACGAAAAGCCCTATCATGTTAATTGAAACAAGTCAAAATATGAGCGTGAATGATTATGTCAATTTACATGTAAACACATTGGAAGGGCCTTTGAAATTTAAAAATGAACGTATCTTAAAGATGTACACGCGGGGGAAGGTGCTCAAACAATATCAGCTTGCTGACAATAAGATGAAGTTTGTGCCAGTTCAACAATATATTAATGGTCTTCGAAATGACCTGCGATTTACAATTTACTTATTTATGGGAGTCATTGGTTTTGTTCTACTGATCTTGGCATTAACTTTAATTGCGCTGATGCTAATTTATTCAGTTGCAAATGAGAAAATAATTTTCGTGAAACGCTTGATGGGTTATTCGAATTTAAAAATATATGCCTGGCTCGTAAGCCTCGTTTGTGGTGTAACCGGATTGCAAGTTATTAGTGTGTTGTATTTACATTTAGACATTGGGCTTAAACTGTGTTTAGTCAGTTTTGTGCTGCAAATGCTATTGATGGTTGGTTTTATTAAGGTAAAAGGTATCGAAAAGTTGAAAGGAAAGTGAGTGATGCGAGAGGTTATCAGATTCGAACATGTTGGCAAAAGTTATGAAAACCAAATCGTGTTGAATGATATTAATTTGTCCATCTTTGAAGGAGAGTTCGTGTCGATTGTTGGGGCCTCAGGGACTGGGAAGTCAACTATCTTGAATATCATGGGCTTACTGGAACAATATAATTGCGGTAAAGTCTGGTTGAATGGTCGGTTAGCGCCAGCTATTAATAGTAGCCACGCGACAAGGATGCGGCGTAAGCATATTAATTACTTATTTCAATCGTTTGCACTAATAGAAGATCGAACGGTCAAAGATAATTTGCTTTTGGCGATGCATTTCATGGCTAGCTCTAATAAAGTCAAGCAAATTAAGCAGGTACTAAACCTATTAGAGCTGCAAGACAAGTTAAATGATGTGGTTGGAAACTTATCAGGGGGTGAGCAACAGCGCATTGCCTTGGCGCGGACACTATTAAAACCAGGCGATATTATTTTAGCTGACGAACCAACCGGTGCCTTAGATCCAGTCTTAGCTGAACAATCGTTTGAATTGTTAAAGTTGATTCAAAAAAGACATCATAAAACAGTGGTAATGGTGACACATAATATGGAACAAGCCCGTAGGACAGACCGAGTATTGAAAATGCTTGATTTATCAGTTATTCGGTAGATTTATTAAAAGAATAGACATTTAATTATGTATGAATAAAAACCTTATTTGTCGTTAAAAATGACACATAAGGTTTTTTATTTCGATTATAGTCGACGAAGTTCATAAAATTGTGAATTTATGAGGTGGGTTAAGGATAATCAAGCGTTACGCATAGCGAATCGTGAATATCCAGAGTGTTATGGCCTAATTTTAAATAGATTGAAGCAAAGCTATAACATGGGCAAGCAATTTTGTTGCTTCATAATTGTTGCATTTGCAACTATTATGAAGTAAGATATGTTCATGGAAGAAATAACGAAAGCGATTGGGCATATCTATCGAAGTTTGGAGTCTATTAGTAACCAAGAATTTAAAACAATGGGGCTTGCGAATAATTTGTACGCATACTTAGTTAGAATTGATGAAAATCCTGGGATTATTGCCGATGATTTAGCAAGAGAGTTACGGACAGATAAAACAACGGTTTCACGTGGTATTAAAAAGTTGGTTGAACGGGGCCTGGTTTATACCGTTTATGAAGAAAATGACAAAAAACGAAAGCACTTATATGTCACTGAGCAGGGGCAAGCAAGTTACCGAGTGGTTAATGCTGAACATATCTATTCCGAGCGTCAATTATTAGCAGGATTATCTGAAGAGGAAATTGGGACTTTGAAAAAATTATTGGCGGTTGTTGATAAAAATAGTGACGAAGAATGGAAAAAAGTAAAGCAAGGCTACATTAGACCGTATCGATAGTAGGAGGACTTTGAAAATGAAAAAATTTCAAATTGATCAAAGCTTTTGGGAGCTATTCCCTGAAGCGCAAGTAAATGTTTTAGTTTTACATGACGTGGATAACCATATTAAGAATACGCAACATTCCGAAGCAGTATTGAAGCAAGCTGAGACTAAAGCAGCGCAGTTTTTAACTGAAGATAATTTTAGTGACAATCCTATAGTTCAAAGTTGGCGCCAAACCTATCAACAATTTAAAAAGAAAAAGGGAGCACGTGCTTCGATTGAAGCATTGCTAAAGCGGGTTGATCAGGGCAAGGGCGTTGGTGCTATTAACCCACTTGTCGATTTATATAATAGTATTTCACTCCAATATGGCGTGCCCGTTGGCGCTGAAGATTTATCAACGATTAAAGGTGATATTCATTTAGGTAAGGCTAAAGGTGGCGAAGCGTTCTATCCTTTGGGGGATGATGAAAATGAGCCAGCTCTTCCTGAAGAAATTATTTATTATGATGATGAAGGAGCCATTTGTCGTTGTCTTAATTGGCGTGATGGTAAGCGAACGATGTTAACTGAAGATAGTTCAGATGTCATTATGTTTATGGAAGCAACGAATGATATTCAAAAAGAGCGTTTAGATGATGCAACGCAAGCGTTAAAGACATTAATTAACACAGAAATGGGAGTTGAAGGGACAATGTACCAAGTGGTACAAAATGCGCCAATAATCACATTTGATGAAAAGTAGCCGAATGAGGCTGCTTTTTTTTTGAGAAAAATCGAAATACATATTGACATTGATTAGGACCAAGCATAATATATAAAACATCAAGTGAGTGAGTAATCACTCACCGAATTGAAAGAGGTAATCATTATGGTAGATAATGTGATTCAACTTAACGGTGTATCAAAGTCTTTTGGTAAAAAAACAATTTTGAATAATATTTCATTTACAGTGACCACTGGTGAAATTGTCGGTTTGATTGGACCATCTGGAGCTGGAAAATCCACTTTAATTAAACTGGCGCTTGGGATGGAAAAAACCGATGGTGGTGAAGCGACAGTTTTTGATCGTCAGATGCCAAACCGGCTTGTTTTAAAAGAGATGGGGTATATGGCTCAATCGGATGCTTTATATGATCAATTAAGTGGTCGCGAAAATTTGAAGTTTTTCGCAGCCATGAAAGATATTCCAAATAATGACTTAGCTACTGAAATTGAACGGGTGGCAAAAGTCGTTGAATTAACCGATAGCCTAGATGCAAATGTTTCTGGTTATTCAGGTGGGATGAAGCGGCGTCTGTCGTTGGCAATTTCATTATTAGGGAATCCCAAGCTTTTGATTTTGGATGAGCCCACAGTGGGAATTGATCCGGCATTACGTAAGAAAATTTGGCATGTGCTTCATGCTATGCGGGATGATGGGCATGCCATTTTAGTAACGACTCATGTGATGGATGAAGCCGAGCTAGTTGATCGCGTTTCATTATTACTAGATGGAAAGTTAATTGCCAATGATACACCAAAGAATCTTGAGGCAAGTTATGGTGTTGATACGGTTGAACAAGTATTTTTGAAAGCAGAAGGTGAACAAGATGACTAAAACTTTTGCAATTGCAACACGAGTCTTAAAAGAACTATTTCGTGACAAGCGCACGTTAGCATTGATTTTTATCGCACCAATGGTAGTCTTAGCTTTGGTAAGCTATGTGTTTGGGGTCAACATGACGCCAGATGTACAAGTAACAGGCGTTAATCTACCTAGTCAAATGGTTAAAACGCTCGATAAAAAGGATAATGTCACTGTTAAGCAAAGTGATTCAAAGCAAAAAGCAAAGCAAGTGCTCAAGCAGCATGATACTGATGCTGTGGTGGTGTATAACGAAGATAAGAATCAATATGATGTGACTTATGCCAATACCGATGCAAATAAGACGGGGATGTTAAAACAATTACTACCAGGTACAATTAGTCAGATGAGTGCGCAAAAGTTACAAGGCTCATTTAACAATTAATGGCAAATATGCCTGGACAGCAAAGAACTGAGCAGACTAAGACGCCAACGATTAAAAATAGTTATGTATATGGGGATGGCTCAACAACGTTCTTTACGAACATGATGCCAACGATGATGGGATTCTTCGTCTTCTTCTTCGTTTTCCTAATTTCTGGAATGGCGTTGCTTAAAGAGCGGACATCAGGAACCTTAACACGTCTGCTAGCAACCCCAGTACGACGTTCTGAAATTGTTTTTGGTTATACAATTGGATATGGGGTATTGGCTCTTATTCAATCAACGATTATTGTGTTGTTTAGTGTATATGTCTTAAATATTGAAGTAACGGGATCAGTGATGCTGTTAATTGCAGTGAGTGTGCTATTAGCCATGGTTGCATTAGCCTTTGGCTTATTGATGTCAACTTTTGCCAAGTCAGAATTCCAGATGATGCAGTTTATTCCAGTCATTGTGATTCCACAGATTTTCTTCTCTGGGATTATTCCATTAGCAAATATGGCGACATGGGCACAATGGTTAAGTGATATTTTGCCAATGAAATATGCGGCCAATGCGATGAATGATATTGTATTTTATGGCTCTGGTTGGTCAGGGATTATGGGTAATGTTTTGATTCTGGGTGTATTCTTGGTAGTATTATTAGGGTTAAACATATTTGGGTTGAAGCGTTATCGAAAGGTCTAAAAAATGGCGGATAAAATTTTTAATAACTTTACTGATTGGGTGAATACAACCGACATGCCGAATGGTAAGCGGAAAGTACTCCAAGCTGCCGTTGAACTTTTTTCTGAAAAGGGCTACGCAGGAACGAGTACCTCTGAAATTGCTAAGCTATCCGGCATGAGTGAAGCGACGGTTTTTAAGTATTTTAAAACAAAACATGAATTACTCGAGAGCATTCTGGAACCAATGGTTGAGCACCTTGTGCCATCAATTGCTCAAGATTTTGTTAGTTCAGTCCAAGCGCACCAAATGTCACTCGATGATTTTATTAATTTCATTGTGCATGATCGCTATGCTTTCTTTGCTGAAAATCAGCATGTGATTATGATTCTATTGACAGAATTCTTGACCAACAAAGATTTTGTTGAGAAAGCGAAAACAAAGATTAGTCCATATTTTGAGAATTTGCTAGCACAAGTTGAAAAAATTGGTGGCGATGAGCTAGCTGTTACACCAGTTGAAGTTATTCGAATTGTTGGTGGACAATTGGTGATGTATTTGATGCAACAATTTAAATTGATGCCCGAGGCTAAATTTGATGTTGAACATGATCTAGATGAAATTGTGCAGAGTTCATTGCGGGCAATCAAAAAAGTATAAAAGAAAAAGACACCACTATGCGTGGTGCCTTTTTTTTAGCAATGACCTTTGGCCGAATTTAATAGGGTCTTAGCTTCAGCTAAAGTAATTGGATCACCTTGTTTATTCTTTTCTAGCACACAGCGCCATGTAGAATTTTGCGTATCTTTTGAGAAACGGGCAATTGGGAGACCTTGATAGGTGAGCGTGATGAAGTTTGTCGTGGGGAGTAACGTGTTTAGTTGTTCCATTAGGCCTGCTTCAGTTAATTGACTGGTTTGTGGACGACCACCAATTTCTTTAACGAAACGATAATTGGCGTCTGGAGCCATATGAATACGGATATTGGCTTGTTGTGTGTTGAAGTCAATGCTAGTGACTGTATCCCAAGTCGTTAACATCGTGAGCATATTCGAAATGACAGAGTTCTGCGTGATTGATTGTGTCATTTATCTTTCTCCTAAGCTTGAACTGTTATAAGTGAGGTATGGTATTTTCAATTATTATACTATAAGTCAGCTTTTGGCTGGGGGAAGGGGACTCTTAATGCTAGTATTTATTTTGTTGTCCTTGCTGGTGTTGTTTTTGATTTTCACAGTGATTCGCTTTAGCTTTCGCTTTTTATTTCACGTTGTCTTGCCAGTGGGGCTGATTTTATTACTAATCTACGGATTGATGTCATATTTTCAAGTGTCATTGTTAACGGGGAGTGGATTTTTTTAAATCGACATTGGTAAATGGGGTTAAAAATGGTACAATACTATTAGCAATGCATTTTGACTAGTGCAAGAAGAGAGGCTAAACCAGTGAGTATCGATATTTATACGATTTATAAAGCTGTCATTGTTTTTAACCTGCTCTTTTTAGTGATTTGTGGCATTGGCGTTTACCAAGGTGCCAAAGAGAAAAATCTGTATTCAACGTTATGCTATGCTTTGTTGATATGCGGCATTATCATCGCCGTTGGTTTAACTTATCAAGCGAGTGGTTTTTAACAGCAATCAAGTTAGTTTTTAAATAAAAAGATCGAATGCCTAAAGATTTAGGCTTCGGTCTTTTTTGTTAGAATTTTTGGACAAGAATGAGAAAAATCATCATGTTAAAACGTTTTAAAACATGTAGAATGAAGGACATTGTTTGAAAATTTTATGCAATAAGTGGGGGCTTTAGGATGACGACATCATCACAAGAACATTGGTTAAGTTGGAAGAACATTAAACAAAATATTCATGACGTATTTACTTGGCAATATTATAAAGAAGGTTTTTCAGGCTGGTCAACTCAATCATATATTTGGTTGGCGGTTGGCTTAACTGTGATTATTGGGACTGGATTTATGCATGGTTTTTCAACCATGACCTTAATTTCAGTTCTTGGGGGTGCGATTGGTTTCACTTGTACCCTGGCTATTACTAATGCCAAACGGTTGAATGGTGTTTTAGGATTTGTTTCAGCGTTTTTAATTTCTTATGTGGCTTGGCATGCCAATAATAATGCGGATATCTTTATGCAAATGGGTTATGTGCTAGCTTTGGATATTCCCGTGATTTTGTTCGGTAATGCTTGGAATGAACGAAAAATTCATGATATGGATAAAATGGGTTGGTTGATCCTGATTGGAACCTTTGTCGTGATGTTTGGATTTCTTTTCTGGATTGATACGCATGTCTTTATTTCACCACGACCATGGATTGATGCTTTCTCAGCTGCCGTTGGGTTTACCGGAGCCGCTTTAATGTTGGGAAAGTATTCAACCCAGTACGTACTTTGGACAATTCAAGGAGTAACATCATTGATCTTGTGGTTTATGACGGCGCAACAAGGGGATGCTAATTGGGTGCTCTTTGCCACGTACATGCTATATATTGGGAATGATATTCTAGGATTATTCTTTAGTCCTTGGCGTTTGTTCAATCGCCATAATCAAAACAGTTAGTTTTAAATTAGTGTGTTATAATGCTTGTAAGCAATGATTGAAATTGCTGAAATGTTTATTAGTTGAAGATGGAATCTGAGGAGGTAACGACAATGAGTCTTATTGGAACTAAAGCATGGGCAAAGCAGCTCCTAAAGGAAAACGGACACAAGCAAATTATGATTAATAAGCGCCCGGTTCGTCTAGCGAATGCCAAAGCACAAGCCTTATATAGCGAGATCTTTCGTTTAGGTCTTAAGTAATTTAAATAATCAGACGTAAACAGGCTAGTTTAGCCTGTTTTTTTGTGCTAATATCAACCATTAAGAGAATGAAGAAGATGGTGATGCAATCATGAAATATAAGTATTTGATTTTTGATTTAGATGATACCTTGTTTGATTTTAAAGGTGGTGAGATGGCTGGGTTACGTCAAGTGTTGCATGATGTTGGTTTGTCAGGTGAACACTTAGAACAAGCAATTAAAACTTACCTCAAAATTAACCGGGGGCTTTGGGCAGCTTTTGAAAATGGAGAGATTGAGAAAGCAACCATTCATCAAACGCGTTTTGATAAGTTACTCGAAGTACTAGGCATCTCTGGAGACGGACAAGCATTGGAACGGGCTTATCGACAACAGTTAAACACCAATTATCGTTTATTGCCTGGTGCTAAAGAATTATTGGTGGAATTGCAGGCAGCTGGTTACCATTTAATAGCTGGAACGAATGGTGAAGCCCAAACGCAACATCTACGCTTAGAACATACAGGCTTATTACCATATTTTGAAGGTGTTTATATTTCTGATGAAATGGGCGTGGCTAAGCCTAATCCAGCCTTTTATACACGAATTTTCGCTGACTTTCCAGATATGACACATGAGAATGCGGTCATGATTGGTGATGGTTTAGCTTCAGATATTCGTGGGGGAGCGGCAGCTGGGTTAGACACGATTTGGGTCAATCTTAACCAAAACGAGTTGCCTGAAACTATACATCCCACTCAGGTTGTGACTGACTATGATGAATTGAAACAGGCTGTGCAATAATTAAGCAACAAAAAAAGGACTAACCTAAATGGGTTAGTCCTTTTAATTTATACCATAATGAAAATTGGTAGAATCAATGGGCGACGCTTTGTCTTATCATATAAGAAACGTTGCAAATGAGAAACGACAGCATTTCGAATACTATGTTCGCTTGCATTTGGTTCGCGCATTGCCATTAGAATCGTGTGGAAGATTTCCTTACGACCTTCATTGATGAGATCTTCTGATTCACGCATGTAGATAAAGCCACGTGATAGAATATCTGGTCCAGCGGTAATTTCTTTGTTGGCTAAGTCAATCGTCGCAACGACAACGACAAGTCCGTCCTCTGAAAGTAATTTACGATCGCGTAGCACAGCAGCACCAACATCACCAATACCATTACCATCGACATAAGTGTCTTCAGCAGGGAAGTGATCAGCTAAGCGAGCTGAATCAGCCGTCAAAGCTAATACATCACCATTATCCAAGATAAAGGTGTTATCTTCTGGAACGCCAACATCATGTGCAAGGCCTTCGTGCACCTTCAACATGCGATACTCACCGTGGACAGGCATGAAGTACTTTGGCTTAATCAATGATAACATCAATTTTTGTTCTTCTTGACCACCGTGACCGGAAGCGTGAATATTATTGACCTTACCATGAATCACGCGAGCCCCAGCTTCTTCTAGTTCGTTAATGACACGGTCAACAGAAGCGCTGTTTCCGGGGATTGGTGAACTAGAGAAAATGACAGTGTCATTAGGTTGAATCTTAATTTGCTTATGTGTTCCATTTGCAATGCGGGCTAGGGCCGCCATTGGTTCACCCTGTGATCCAGTACATAGAATTAATACTTTTTCAGGGGGAAGCTTATTTGCTTCATGGGCATCAACAAGCATATCCTCTGGAATATCTAAGTAACCAAGTTCAAGCCCGTTTTTGACGGCACTTTCCATCGAACGGCCAAACACAGCAATCTTACGACCATGTTCCAGCGCTGCTTCAGTTGCCATTTGGACACGTGACATATTTGATGCGAAAGTTGCAAAGATAATGCGACCTTCAATCTCGTCAAATAACTTGTGGATGGTTTTACCGACCCAGCGTTCTGACTTAGTAAATTCATCTCGTTCCGCGTTAGTTGAATCTGACATCAATAGCAGCACACCTTCAGAACCAATGCGGGCCATCTTTTGTAGATTAGGTGGTTGCTTGGTTGTTGGGGTGAAGTCAAACTTAAAGTCACCAGTTTCAACAATTGTTCCAACAGGGGTGTGTACGGCGACCCCATAGGTGTCAGGAATTGAATGGGTTGTCCGGAAGAATTCGACACTCATGTTGTCATACGTTAGCACGGTATCTTCGTCAATTTCATGCAACTCAGTTGTATCAAGTTGATTGTGTTCTTCCAATTTGTTCTTGATGAGGGCCATCGCAAGCGGACCAGCATAAACTGGCACGTTGACGGCATCCAAAAAGAAGTGAATGGCACCAATATGGTCTTCGTGACCATGGGTAATCACTAGGGCTTTAATCTTGTCACGATTTTCTTTTAGATAAGTGTAATCAGGAATGACATAGTCAATCCCGAGCAAATCATCTTCAGGGAACTTCACACCAGCATCGATAATAATGATTTCATCACCATATTGAATACCATATGTGTTTTTTCCAATTTCACCAAGACCACCTAGAGCATATACCGCCACTTCTTCGGGGTTAATATTTAGCTCCATATTGCTCATAAATTAAAACTCCGTCAATTTGAAATCAGGACTTTGTTGTTCATAAGCAAGGGCTTTTTCTGAGAGCTCTTCGATTTGTTCAACATTGTATTCTGTGTTTGATTCAACCAACTTACGAGCAGTTGGAAGATCTGGAACATCCATATAAAGTGAATGTGTATCTTCACGCTTTGGATTCCGCTTCTTTGACTCTTGATAATATACTTTAAAAACCATGTCTAAACTCCTTTAAATAATTCAATTTTTCCGTATAGTCTTATTGGTTATATTACCAGAAATTTGGCTAAAAAACTAGTGTTATGGTTTTGCGTCTGCTAAAGTCACGATTTTATACGAAAATTATCCAAATGATGCCTTATTTATGGCATACTTAAACACACAAAGTGAGTCCACTAAATCTCGGTAAAGGTGACTTTATGAAAATTGTAATTTTAATTGGAACCCTAATCGCCATTCTTTGTTTTTTGACAATTTTTCGACGCACAGGGCGACGTTTAACGGAACGTCAAATTATTCAATCACAACAAATTGTTAATGCTGCCATGACGCAGGCTTGTAACCAACTCAATGATTCGATTGGAATTAAGCAACCGCAAAGTCAATTGCGTTCAACACTAGTGGCGAACATCTGGGGCCATGAAGTGATGGCATTTGAATTTATCTTGCCGATTGAACGCGTGATGAATCGTGAATTGATTCGCACACAGTTAAATGCTGCATTAGAGAATTACGCGCAGGCACATGCTGTTTCAAAAATTTCAGATGATGAGCCAGCATTATTAGTGACGGATTTATGGTTTAATCAAGAGCAAACGGTGTTACATGTTGACGTGGCACATGTGGATAATGAAGAAACATTAGCTTATCTACATGATTTAAGACGGCTCAATCAATCAGTTTAATGCTATACTTGTAATAAAGATTTTATATTGGAGGGTATTTACAATTATGTATCGAATGGACCAAGTTGTACGGGATGGGGATCCAGTACTAAGAAAACAAGCAGAAAAAGTGGCTTTTCCGCTATCTGATGAAGACCAACAAGTGTCAAAGGATATGATGGAATACTTGATTATTAGTCAAGATGAAAAAGCTAATGAAAAATATGGCCTTCGACCAGGCGTTGGTTTGGCAGCACCACAAGTTGGTGTATCAAAGCAATATGCATCAATTTTAATTCCAAATGCCGATGTTGACGGACAAGAAGATCAAGATGAGCCATACTACTTCAAGGGGACCATTTATAATCCAGTCATTACTCGCCAATCTGTTAAGCAACAAGCTTTAGCTGGTGGAGAAGGCTGCCTATCAGTTGATGCTGATCAACCAGGATTTGTTGAGCGTTCTTACCGGATTACAGTGCGCTACCAAGATGAAACTGGTGCCGAACAAGAATTAAAGTTGCAAGGTTATCCTGCTGACGTTTTCCAACATGAAATTGATCATTTACATGGTACGCTTTACTATGATCACATTAACGAAGCAAATCCATGGGAAGAGCATGATCGGACACGTTACATTTAAGGAGCGCATATGGCGGATAAGAATTTTACATTGCCTTTTTTAGATGGCTGGTCAACACAAGATATCGTGGCCGTGAGTCGTTTGTATGATGCGGTTGCAACTGCCTATGAAACGGGGATTGAGCGGCAAGATTTATTAGATGCTTATCGTGGTTTTAAAGAGGTTGTGCCAAGCAAAGCTGAAGAAAAGCAACTTGACCGTAGTTTTCAAGCAGAAAGTGGCTATTCAATTTACCAAACGATGAAACAAGCTCAATCCAGTCAAAGTGCACGTGTGAAAATGCCAGACTAAAAGAAAGACATACCTATGGAAATGACAATTGAACAAATCGATCAAACGGTATTAGGATGGTTAGCCAATGCGCGACAACAAATTTTGGAGAGTATTAAGCAACCACTTGACGTTGATGAAAAATCAAGTCAGCGTGATTTAGTAACTAATGTCGATAAAGAAATTGAACAATATTACGTCCAACAAATTCATGCCTTAATGCCACAAGCCCGGATTATTAGTGAAGAAGGTTATGGCGATGACGTCCAAACTATGGATGGGGATGTTTGGTTTGTGGATCCGATTGACGGCACCCTTAATTTTGTCAAACAGCATGATGAATTTGCGTCTATGTTAGCGTTATATCGTGATGGGCAACCGGTGCTCGCTTGGATTATGGATGTTATGAACGATCAAGTTGTACATGGTGGTCCTGATTATGGGGTGTACTGTAACCAAACTCGATTAACAATGGGGCCTGATTACGGATTAACTGATGGATTAGTTGTCCTTTCAGGGGTACGTTTGTTACTTGATCAACATGCTTTTCAAGAAATTGCTAAGAGTTCAATTGGTTTTCGAATCTATGGCTCAGCTGGGATTGCCTATATGCATGTGCTCTTAGGTAAAGCTGTGGCGTATGTTAGTGAAATGAAGCCATGGGACTTTGCAGCAGGTGCTGCTTTAGGACAAGGCTTAGGGTTAAAAGTTAGTGATGTTGACGGCCAACCACTAAATATGTTATTATCAGGGGCAGTAGTCGTTTCAACTCCGCGTGCCCATGCTGATATCATGGGAATTGAAAAGCAAGCAAAGGGCCTCTAAGTGAAATTGGAGGTCTTGTATTTACATATAAATACTAGGACCGTTGAGAGTTAGATACACAACAATTTATATGTTGGAACAGAGTTAAGGAGATTAGAATTTTGGCAAAACGTGAAAACTTACGTAATATTGCGATCATCGCCCACGTTGACCATGGTAAGACAACTTTGGTTAATGAGATGTTGAAGCAATCAGATACACTTGATGCACGTACTGAGTTGGGTGACCGTGCAATGGACACCAACGATATTGAAAAGGAACGTGGAATCACAATCTTGTCAAAGAATACCGCTGTTGAAGTGGGTGACAAGAAGATTAATATCTTGGATACACCAGGACACGCGGACTTCGGTGGCGAAGTTGAGCGTATCATGGGAATGGTTGACGGTGTACTTTTGGTTGTGGATGCCTTCGAAGGTACTATGCCACAAACACGTTTCGTGTTGAAGAAGGCCTTTGAACAAAACTTGACACCAATCGTGGTGGTTAACAAGGTTGACCGTCCAGGTGCTCGTCCTGAAGAAGTTGTTGATGAAGTGCTTGATTTGTTTATCGAATTGGGTGCCAACGAAGACCAACTTGATTTCCCTGTAGTTTACGCTTCAGCTATGAACGGAACATCATCAAAGGATCCTGACTTGTCAACACAAGAGCATACAATGGATCCTATCTTTGAAGATGTCTTTGAATATGTTCCAGCCCCTGAAGATACTTCAGATAAGCCATTACAATTCCAAGTGGCTTTGCTTGACTATAACGACTTCTTGGGTCGTATCGGTATTGGACGTGTCTTCAATGGAACAATTTCATTGGGTGACAACGTTACGGTTATGAAACTTGATGGCTCAAAGAGTAACTTCCGCGTTACGAAGTTGTTTGGTTTCAACGGTTTGGACCGTGTTGAAATTGAAACAGCCAAGGCTGGTGATTTGATTGCCGTTTCAGGTATGGAAGAAATTTCTGTTGGTGAAACTGTTGTTAGCCCAGAGCATCAAGAAGCTTTGCCAGTGCTACGTATCGACGAACCAACTTTGCAAATGACATTCCGTACGAATGATTCACCATTTGCTGGTCGCGAAGGTAAGTTTGTTACTGCGCGTCAAGTTGAAGATCGTTTGCATCGTGAACTACACACTGACGTTTCATTGCGTGTTGAAGACACAGATGAAGCTGGTGCATGGTTAGTTTCAGGTCGTGGTGAATTGCACTTGTCAATCTTGATTGAAACAATGCGTCGTGAAGGTTACGAACTACAAGTTTCTCGTCCTGAAGTTATCTTCAAGAACGTTGATGGTGTTGATTCAGAACCATACGAAAACGTGCAAATTGATACTCCTGACGAGTACTCTGGTTCAGTTATCGAATCATTGTCAAACCGTAAGGGTGACATGTTGAACATGGAACAAACCGGAACTGGTACAACTCGTTTGGAATTCTCAGTGCCTTCACGTGGATTGATTGGATACGCAACTGAATTCATGTCATTGACACGTGGATATGGTATCTATAACCACACATTCTCAGAATACAAGCCAATTGTTAAGAACTGGAACCCAGGTCGCCATAACGGTACTTTGGTTTCAATTAACCAAGGACCTGTTACAACATATGCCATGATGGGTGTTGAAGATCGTGGAACAATGTTCGTGCATCCTGGTGATGAAGTCTATGAAGGTATGGTTGTTGGACAAAACTCACGTGATAACGATATTTCAGTTAACGTGACAAAGGCAAAGAACCAAACTAACGTGCGTACTTCTAACAAGGACCAAACTGCATCAATCAAGACGCCACGTGATATGACGCTTGAAGAATCATTGGAGTTCTTGGCTGAAGATGAACTTGCCGAAGTAACACCAGAACACGTTCGTATCCGTAAGCAAATTTTGAATACAAGTGAACGTGAAAAGGCTGCTAAGCGTCGTAAGATTTCAACGCAAGGCTAATATTAATTTATCCATTTAAGGTATGTTCTTAGAAATAAGGACATGCCTTTTTGTTTGCATTAAAAATGTCGCACGATAATTGGGGTGGTAGGCTCTAAATATGCTAAAATAGAAGTTATGATTACAAGAAAAGGAGTGATGCTTTTATGCAAGCAAATAATTCAAAGCGTCAACCTCAAATCGCGGCTGGATTTAAAGCATTCTGGCAAGCGTTAAAATTAAAATTTCGTTATTTGGATGGTTGGATTTTCGGATCAATCATGGCCTTAATGGTATTTGGGACGTTAATGGTATTCACCTCAAGTACAAACATGGCGACTGGTTCTGCAACAAGTTTTTTTATTAAACAAGTCTTTTTTGCCATTCTATCAACTGGCATTATGTTATTCCTTTTTACGATTGGAATTCGTTGGCAAAGTAAAGCTTACAAACAATTTTTGAAATGGGCGATGATTATTTTAGTTGGTTTGCTCGCCATTACGAGATTCTTCGGCCCGGTAACAAGTGGCGCGCATGGCTGGCTATATTTGTTTGGCTTTGGTTTTCAGCCAGTTGAGTATTTTAAAATTGCGATGATTTTGTGGTTAGCGATGCGTTTCTCTGATGTTTTTAGAAATAAGATGGCGCCTGGTAAGCAATATTTGCCAATGTTATTAAACTATAAAACGACGGCGTTACCTGCAATCGGGATGCTACTTGATTTCTCAATGCCTGATTTCGGAGGTTTTGGTATTTTACTAGCAATTGCCGGAGTAATGTTATTAACGGCAGGGGTACCAGCAATCTGGTTGCTATCATTTATTGTAGTAATTGCTTTGCTCTTATTCTGTATGCCAATTTTGATTCCATTATTGGAAAAAGTCGGTTTTATGCATTATCAATTGCAACGTTTTGAAGCTTATATAGATCCTTGGAACGTGGGCTATGCTGGGCACCAATTGATAAATTCATATTATGCGATTAGTAATGGTGGTTTCTTTGGTCGCGGACTCGGAAATAGTATTCAAAAACTTGGATATTTGCCGGAACCAAATACTGATTTTATTATGGCAGTTGTCGGTGAAGAACTTGGTGCCATTTCAATTATTCTAGTATTAATTGTGATTGGTATTATTGTTTGGCGAATTATGCTATATGGTACACGCACCAAAAATATGGAATTCCGTTTGATTCTTTATGCTACGGCCATGTTTATTATGGTACAAGTGCTTGTTAACCTCGGTGGGGTTACAGGAGTTTTGCCAATTACTGGGGTGACATTCCCATGGATTTCATACGGTGGTTCGTCATTGCTTGCATGGGGAATCATGATGGGCTTTGTGCTCAATATTATTGGACGCTTAAGGCTACAAAATGAAAAACAAAAGTGAGGTGGCTTAGAAGATGAGCTTTGAAATAAAAAAAAGGCGTGCATTAATTGTTTATATGAAGAACATGCGCCAAGCTCGTCAGCTACGACGGTTTGGAATTGTTAATTATATTTCAAATAAACTAAAATATGCATCAGTTTATGTTGATGAAGCCGACGTGGATGAAAAGAAGCGGTTAATTGAACGGCTAGGGTTTGTTGATCATGTGGAAGAGTCACATTGGCCGGAGGTTGATACAACTGTGGGCGGACAACAAAATGAAGAAATTGACTTCACATTAGATAACGATGATGTGTTTGATGATGAAGCGCAAGAAAAGGAATTATAATGCGAATTGTTAGTGGTGAATTTGGTGGCCGGCCGCTAAAAGCGGTCCCAGGTGATGCAACACGGCCAACTACAGATAAAGTCAAGGAAGCAGTTTTCAATATGCTCGGCCCTTATTTTGATGGCGGTCGTTCATTAGACTTATACGCAGGTTCTGGCGGTCTTTCAATTGAAGGGGTGTCACGAGGTATCGATGAAGCGGTGCTAGTAGACCGTCAATTTGCAGCTATCAAGACAATTAAGAGTAATATTGAGGTAACTAAGAAGCCGGAAGCCTTCAAAGTTATGAAAAGTAATGCCGAATCAGCAATTGATAAATTAGCTGGCTCAGCACCATTTGATATTTTGTATTTTGATCCACCATATGCAAAGCAAACCATTATCAAAGATCTTGAGCGTCTAGTATCACGTGAATTAGTGGCACCACACGCGCTTGTGATGGCTGAAACTGATCAAAATGCACAATTGCCTGAGCAAATTGGGAATTTTAAACAAGTTAAACAGCGTGATTATGGGATCACGGTAATCACTATTTATGAATACGAAGGTTAATCATGAAAAAAGCATTATTTCCAGGGAGCTTTGATCCAATTACGAACGGACATCTCCATCTAATTCAACGAGCAACCAATTTGTTTGATGAAGTTATTGTTGGCGTAGCTCAAAATACAGGGAAAAATGGTTTGTTCACATTAGATGAACGGACACAGTTAGCACAAGAAGCCGTTCAAGCGGTACCTAATGTACATGTGGCGACGATTGATGGATTGACTGTAGATTTCGCGCACAAAAATTCAGTTACCGCTATTATTCGTGGTTTACGAAATGCGCAAGACTTCAATTATGAACAACCCATTGCAGCAATGAATGCAAAGATTGGACAAATCGAAACATTGTTCATGCTGGCAGATCCAGATGATGTCATGATTTCTAGTTCAGTGATTAAAGAAATCGCCCATGCTGGGGGCGATGTTAGTGCTTTTGTGCCAACAAATGTGAATGAGTTATTGATACAAAAAATTAAGGAGTAGCTCCATGCTGAAACGTTTTTGGTCTTTTATAAAGCGACATCGGGTCGTTGTAATTTCAATGGCCGTGGTGCTATTTGTCGTTGGGATGGTATGGCCACTACCGCTTTATGCTGAGCGGCCTGGAACCGCAGCCGATTTAGCTAACTATATTAAAGTTGATAAGAAGAAGCCAAAATTGAATGGTGATTTCATGCTAACTTCAGTGGCAATTATGCCTTTGAACGGAGTAACACTGATTTGGAATTTATTTGATCCGCATGCAACGATTGAAACCAAATCAGCGGCCTTGGGTGGCAGTGCATCTGAGCAAGATGATCAGAAAATCAATAAAATATATATGAAAACCTCGATTAATGAAGCCAAGGCTAACGCTTATAAAGCTGCTAAGGTGCCTTATCAACGTGATTTTCATGGTATCTATGTCATGGCCATCCAACCTAATTCACACTTTAAGAAGAAGTTACAGGTGGGGGATACGATTGAAAGCATTAATCAAAAACATTATCAGAGCGCGCAAGCTTTCCAGAAAACGATTCGTAAGCAAAAAGTGGGTACAAATCTGACAGTTGGCTATCGGCATAATCAAAAGCAAAAAGAAGCAACGGCTAAAACAGTTGCACTTGCTGGTACTAAAGATGTCTCAGGAATTGGTATTATTTTAACTGATGATGTTGATGTTAAATCTAAGCGGCCTGTATCGGCTGACTTAGGAGATATTGGTGGTCCTTCGGGTGGCTTAATGTTTGCTTTGGAAATGTATGATGCTTTGTCACCAGTTGATTTGGCGAATGGACGCCAAATTGCAGGAACGGGATCAATTGATAAAAATGGTCGGGTTGGTGAAATAGGTGGTATTGATAAGAAAGTAATTGCCGCCCACGAAGCCGGTGTTAAAATTTTCTTAGCGCCATACGTGAAACCTACTAAAGAAAATTTGAAATATGAAGAGGATGGACAAACCAACTATCAATTAGCTAAGAAAACAGCTAAAAAGTATGCTCCTGATATGAAGGTAATTCCGGTCTCTACATTTAATGAAGCCATTGACAAGTTACAGAAATAGGGGATTGACTAGGGTTCACTTTTTTGCTAACATTTATTCAGTAAATTCGTACAGATAGTATGTGGTAACACATACCGATAATAGAGGCGAAATACTACTTTTGTAGTATTTCGTCTTTTCTTATGTCAAAAAATAAAGCGAGGTATTTAACATGAAAACGAAGGAATGGCATGTGCTAACGGCCGTAATTGCGGCTGGTTTAATGAGTTTCAGTGGGGTATTGATTGAAACTTCAATGAATGTTACTTTTCCACATTTAATGTCGGAATTTAATACGAATGCAAGTGGGATTCAATGGGTAACCACGGGTTATCTCTTGGCGATTGCGGTGATTGTACCCATTTCAGCCTATTTGTTAAAAAATTTCTCGATTAAAAAATTATTTATTATCGCAAATTTGTTTTTCTTGGCTGGAGTCGGCTTAGACTCGATCGCCATGAACTTAACAATCTTGTTATTTGGTCGTGTCTTACAGGGGATTGGAACAGGGATTGCCTTGCCACTGATGTTTCAAATTATTTTAATGAAGTCACCAATGGAAAAGCGTGGTGCGATGATGGGGATTGGTACGATGACAACAGCCATTGCACCAGCCATTGGACCTACCTATGGTGGTCTTTTACTTAGTACGCTAGGATGGCGAAGTATTTTTTGGTTCCTAGTTCCACTCTTACTGCTATCATTAGTGCTTGGGTTGCGTAGCATTCCAAGTGAAACTGTCGTACGAGAAGACCGGTTTAATTGGGGGGCTTTCTTAACCTTAATGGTTGGTTTGAGTACATTATTGATTGCTGTTGAAAAGTTATCATTACCACTATTCGTCATTAGTGTTATTTTCCTAATTGGTTTTTATTTCTTTAATCGTCGCTTACCATTACTTAATTTACATGTTTTCAAGAACATGGAATTTGATATGTTGACGTATAGCTTTTTGATTTATCAAGCAATGCTGTTGGGGCTTTCGTTTATCCTACCTAATTATCTCCAAATTGGCATGCATACGAGTGCTACTGAAGCCGGTTTGTTTATGTTTCCTGGGGCCGTGATTGGTGCTATCTTGGCACCGATCTCAGGCCGCCTCTTTGATCGAATCGGGGCTGTGAAGCCAATTCTAACTGGAATTGTCGCTTCAGCTACGGGGCTACTCTTGATGGCATTGTTCTTCCCAGTATTAAACTTTTGGTTCTTAATGGCAACTCACGTGCTACTAATGATTGGTAATGGGTTGGCCTATAGTAACCTAATGACAGTGACATTGGGAACATTGCCAGAACACGAATCTGCTGATGGAAATAGTATTCTAAATACTTTGCAACAGTTTATTGGAGCTAGTGCGACGGCAATTGTTGCGCAGATTTTTGCTACTACAGTTAAGACCGCACCAAATAATGGGGTCATGTTAGGATCACGTTACGGAGTTATCTTGTTGGCGACCTTGATGTTAATTTCATTAGTCCTATTTGTAATTGCAAAAAAGGGGATGCAACAACGTGCTTAATTGATTTGCAATCTGGTCAAAAGGCAGTATAATAATATGGAGTGAAGTTTACCCACTCGGGAATGGAGGTGATTTTGATGCCAACACGAATCCCAGAAGAAGTGGTTACTGAGATTAGAGAACGTGTCAATATTGTTGACGTCATTTCACCCTATGTTCAATTGAAAAAGCAAGGTCGAAATTTATTTGGAGTGTGTCCATTCCATGAGGAACGGACGCCTTCTTTTTCTGTAAATGAAGATAAACAAATTTTTCATTGCTTTTCTTGCGGACGCGGGGGTAACGTCTATAGTTTTATTATGGATATTGATCAGGTTCCATTTCCACAGGCTGTGGCTAAGGTGGCACCATTGGCTGGTGTCGATTTAGATGATCGTTACTTGAGTGATGAAAAATCGCAGGTCGTCGATGAAAAGACCCAAGCGTTACGTGATTTGTACCAAGAAGCGACGAAGTTATATCATCATATTTTGGTGAATACCCAAGAGGGTGAGATGGCTTTGGCCTATTTACACGAACGTGGTTTAGATGATGCCACGATTGATGCGTTTATGTTAGGATATGCCCCTGGTGATGATTTTTTGCTTGATTATTTTAAAAATAAGCAAGTAGATTATCAATTATTACGTGCATCAGAACTATTTGTCGCCTATGATGACGGTAGTCTGCATGATCGTTTTTCGCAGCGGGTTTTGTTCACGATTCGTGATCAAAACGGGCATCCAATTGCCTTTTCCGGTCGGCGACTAGTACCTGATGATAGTCAACCTAAATATGTGAACAGCCCTGAAAGCCCATTATTTGATAAGTCTAATGAATTATTTAATTTAGATTTGGCCCGTGACAGTATAAAAAAATCAAAACAAGTGATTTTGTTTGAAGGATTTATGGATGTTATTGCGGCTTTTCAAGCGGGCATTAAAAATGGGGTTGCTTCCATGGGAACTTCATTAACGGTTGATCAAGTTCATCAGTTAAATCGTTATGCTGACACAGTTATCATCGCATACGATGCTGATTCAGCCGGGCAAAATGCGACCAAGCGTGCTTTGGATTTAATCCAGCAAAATAGTCAATTAAAGGTCTTGGTTGCCCACATTCCGGATAATCAGGATCCTGATGAATATTTGCGAAGTCATGATGCTGCAGCACTTACAGATGTCTTAGAACATCATAACGAAAATCCAATTACCTTTAATTTAAGATTCTTAAAGCAAGGTCGGGATTTTTCAAATCAAAATGATGTGTTTGCTTATATTGAACAGGCTTTGGCATTAATTGCAACGGTTGATGAGCCAGTTGTTCGAGACAGCTATTTACGACGTTTATCTGAAGAATACCAGATTAGTTTAGATGCTTTGAATGATCAAATTCGACCATTACTAATGCAACGTGCAGCGCGACGTCAGACGCCGCAACAGGCGCAAGATGTGCCAGCAAAATCAGCGCCGCTTCAAGATTTACCACCGACCCAGAATGGGGTTCAAGCGGTAGGACGCGTTGAAAAAGCTGAGCAAATTTTATTAGCTTGGATGTTACGTGATAATGATGTTTGGTTGGAGGTGACCCAACAACCTGACTTTGCATTTTCGGATGTTCCGTATGAGACGTTATATATGTTGGCAGCGGGGTATCGTCAGATGCACAATTTGACGGAGATTGATGATTTGAGTGCTTTTATGGATTATGTCCAAAAGCCAGAATTGATTAGAATTTTAACTGATATTGAAAACATATCAGATGATTTATTCGAAGATCGTCAAGCGGTGCAGGATTATGTACAGGTCATTATGGAAGTTGAGCCGTTAGAAGCTAAGATTGCAAGTTTAAAACAACAACTAGCCCAGGCAAAAGAGATGCATAATGATGCGCAAGTCGCTCAGCTAAGTGTGGAATTAATTAATGCTTTAAAAGCGCAACAAGCGATGAGAAATAAAGGAGGCCAATGATGGCAAAAGAAACCAAGACAACGGCAAAAGATTTGTCACAAGCAGATTTAGACAAAGCTATCAAAAAGGTTATCAAGAACCACAAGGCTGAAAAGCAAATTCAAGAAGATAAGTTGCAAGACGAACTCATTAAGCCATTGGCCTTAAATTCAGAACAAATTGATGAAGCCTATGATGAAATTGAATCAGCTGGTATTTCAATTGTTGATGAAGATGGGGAACCAACCGAGCGCGCGCTTAAGAACCGTAAGACAGCTTTGACTGAAAAAGAATTGAAGCAAGCTGCTGATGCACCAACAGGTATGAAAATTAATGATCCTGTTCGGATGTATCTAAAGGAAATTGGTCGAGTACCATTGTTGACGGGAGACCAAGAAGTTGAATTGGCCGAACGGATTGAGCAAGGTGATGAAGAAGCTAAACAAGAATTAGCTGAAGCTAACCTACGTTTGGTTGTGTCAATTGCGAAGCGTTATGTTGGTCGTGGTATGCAATTCTTGGACTTGATTCAAGAAGGTAACATGGGCTTGATGAAGGCCGTTGAAAAGTTTGATTACCGTAAAGGGTTCAAGTTTTCAACGTATGCCACTTGGTGGATTCGTCAAGCGATTACACGTGCGATTGCGGATCAAGCTCGTACAATTCGTATTCCAGTTCACATGGTTGAAACAATTAACAAGTTGATACGTATTCAACGTAACTTGTTACAAGATTTAGGCCGTGAACCAACGCCTGAAGAAATTGGTGCTGAAATGGATATCAACACTGATAAGGTGCGTGATATACTAAAGATTGCTCAAGAACCAGTTTCACTAGAAACACCAATTGGTGAAGAGGATGATTCACACTTGGGTGACTTCATCGAAGACAATGAGGCGGTTTCGCCTGCAGATTCCGCTGCCTACGAAATGCTTAAGGTTCAACTTGAATCAGTTTTGGATACGCTAACTGACCGTGAAGAACAGGTTCTGCGTTTGCGGTTCGGACTTGATGATGGTCGTACTCGTACATTGGAAGAAGTTGGTAAGGAATTTGGCGTAACGCGTGAGCGAATTCGTCAAATTGAAGCAAAGGCTTTGCGTAAGTTGCGCCATCCATCACGTTCAAAGCAATTGCGTGATTTCATGGATTAAGCCTAATATCGCTTAAATTGAAAAGATGACGAAAAGTCGGAGGATAATTCACATTGTTCTCCGACTTTTTTATGTGATTAGAAAGGGAGGTTATATGGATAGTACGATTGAGCAAAAGCGTCAAGATAAATTGGCAAAGTTCAGTTTTCCGCTCTTATCATCGAATTTCGCATCTGTGTTTGGTGAAGGGGTCTACCGGTTTGGGTTAAATTGGTTTTTAGTTTCGACATATGGAAATGCTAAATTGCTTGGTTGGTTAACTGGATTTGGCTTTATTGTGTATCTCTTAAATGATATGTATGTTGGAGCAGTATTGGATCGATTCAGTCGAAAATGGGTCTTGGTATTTTCAGATTTATTTGGAGCAATTGGCATGTTGATTCTATCGCTGATGCTGAATCCAGCCCATCCACAAACGTGGTTATTATTCGCCATTACATTTGTGATGTATGTTGATATTTCGTATGCCTATCCAGCTGCCCGGTCAATTTTACCGGACGTTATAAAAAAGTCAGCATTAGCACGATTTAATGCCTATGTGAGTGCTGCATTCTCAGCCGGCCAAGCTCTAGGACCACTGATTGGTGGTATTTTACTACGCTTAGATTGGATTGATCTACGTAGTTTCATGTTTATGTACGGCATGTTATTGTTAGTGACAGCAGGCATTAATTTTGCCATTCGTACATATCCTGAGCAAATTGAGCAAAGCTCAGAATCATTTATTTCAAGTATGAAAAATGGCTTTAAATATGTTTGGCAGATGCCAAAACTATTTGAGTCGATGTTGATTACGCTTTGGTCAAACTTTTGTTTTGAAGCTTTTATTATATCGATGCCTTTTTTGGTTCAACGGACGTATCAAGGTACTGCCAATGAATATTCTTTGGCGTTAACAGCCGCTGCAATTTCTGGAATTTTGGCAGGATTTATCTTGGCACGCTATACTCAATACAACAATTTAAAGACGTTGTATGTTGATTTCTTTGTATTGGGAGTGGCCTTGATTGTTGCGACATTCATTAACAATTTATGGGCCCTGGTCTTTGTAATTATTTTGAATGGATTTGTACGTTCTTCATTTGTTATCAAGGTCAATACGGTTCGACAAGAAGAAAGTTCATCTGCTTATCTTGGTCGGGTCTTTGGCATCTCGTTCTTTGCAACCGATTTATTTGCACCGATAGTGAGTGTAACTTTTGGATATAGCGTTTCATACCTTGGTGTATGGTCAATGCTAGTAATTGGCGTAATGCTGATTGTTGGTATGCTATGCATTAAGTTTTTAATGCAAAAGCGAATTCAAAATTAAATAACAAATACTAACGATAAACATATTAATAATGTTTATCGTTTTTTGATGCAATATATTTAAATTGAGCATGCAAGGCTATCTAAAATGCAAGGATTAATTCTTAGATTATAAGCCAGGTCGCGCTATGCGTTGTGCGCATTTGTGGTAAAATAAAAAAAGAATCGTTTTCTTATAAAACAAGCTTGAGGTGTAGATATGGCACGAATATTGATTGTTGATGATGAACCATCACTGGTAACCTTATTGACTTATAATTTGAAAAAGTCTGGATATGAGGTATATTCACAAAATGATGGGCACAACATTATTGAAACAATTAAAGATAAACAAATTGATTTGATTTTGTTAGATGTCATGTTACCCGACCAAAATGGAGTTGAAATTACGCGTGATATTCGGGCGGCTAAAATAGATGTCCCAATTATTATGGTGACCGCTTTGGATGAGGAAGTTGATAAAATTGTTGGACTTGAAATTGGGGCCGATGATTATATTACAAAGCCTTTCAGTCCCCGAGAAGTGATTGCGCGGATTAAGGCGGTTTTACGGCGCTTTGAACATGGGCAAAAACGGCAAGAAGAAAGTGATAACATCCAAACGTATGGGAACCTGGCGATTGATTACGACAAGATGGCAGTCCAATTGAATGGTGAAAATGTTAAGTTAACACCGAAAGAATACGAATTGTTAACATATATGGCGCAACGCGAAGGACGTGTTTTGGATCGTGAAACGATTCTGCATGGGGTTTGGGGTTACGATTATGGTGGTCCGGATACACGCATGGTGGATATGCATCTCTCGCATTTGCGTGATAAAGTGGAAAATGATCCTAAGCATCCAGTAATGCTCAAGACGGTCCGTGGGATGGGTTATCGTTTTGAAAACCCAGAAAAAGCGGAGGATTAGTGTTGCAAAAAAAGTTATCGACTTTTTGGAAGTCATTTTTGTTATTTGCTTTGTTGTTCTTTGCAGCGACAAGTGGCGCACTATTTATAAGCGATGCCTTTAATCCGAAGACACCAAATTTTGGTAAACTCTGGGAAATATTGTTATTAGTATCGGTGGGGCTGGCGTTAATCGTTTCGATTGTTTTAGAAGTGACCCGACGACGTGAACGCAATCATATCAATTTATTCATTGAAAAAATGCGTGCCATGCAAGCTGAAGAGAGTGATACTGGGGGCAAGGTTTTATTGCGCCCGGATGATCCGTTAGCGCCTTTAGCTAATGCGGTGAATGATGTGCAAAGTCTCAATCAAAGGCGGATGCATTTGCTACAACAACAGGCCAGTATTTTGAATGCTTTGTTGGAGAATATGCCACTAGGTGTGCTCAGAATTAAGCCAAATCATGAGATTGTACAAACGAATGATCAGGCTAGGCATATGTTACGATTGCCTGATGATGTTTTGGGCAAGTCTTATGAGAATGTTTTCAAAAATCATCAATTACTGATGTTGGTGAACGAGGCCTTTGCAACACAGCAAGATGTGCGGGGGCAGGTGACGTTAGATCAACTTGAAGTTGATGTGTTTGTAACCTATTATCAATTAGGCGAAAACGAAAACGAAGCATTAATTTTGTTATATGACATGACGGAAATCAATCGTTTGCAAGCGATGCAAGCTGATTTTGCAGCGAATGCTTCCCACGAATTACGAACACCTTTAGCATCAATTATTGGTTTTTCAGATACGCTTCTGGATGGAGCCCAAGATGATCCTGAAGTGCGACCGGAATTTATCAAAATTATTCATGATGAAGCGGAACACTTGCTTGATTTAACGAATGATATTCTAACGCTAGCCAAGACCCCACGTGCTGAAAAGCAGATTGAGTCGATTGAACTTAATCCGTTAGTCGCCTCAATTTATCGTGCGCAAGAACCAGCTGCCCAGGTACAGCAGATTCAGTTGCTTAATCAGGTGAGTGCTACAACAGTGGTTCAGCAGTGTAAGGATGACGTGCAAACGATTTTAAATAATTTAATTGCAAATGCGATTAAATATAATAAGCCGCAGGGCCAAGTGACTGTGACTGCACATGTTGATCAACGTCAATGCTTTATCACGGTAAGCGATACTGGTTTAGGCATTCCCAGTGATCAACAAGATCGTATTTTTGAACGATTTTATCGGTTAGATAAATCACATAATAAAAAGATTCCCGGAACTGGCTTGGGCTTGGCCATTGTGCATGACTTAATTGAAAGCATGCATGGAACTATCCAAGTCGAGAGCCAAGTGGGCGTAGGTACGCAAATTACCGTTGCACTACCAAATGAAACACGCCGGGATAATTTGAATAATAAATAGAAGATAAGAGAGAAATATGATGGATATTAAACGACCTGTTATTATTGGTGTTACTGGCGGATCTGGTTCTGGAAAGACCACGGTCAGCAATGAAATTTTTAATCGATTAGCTGGTGAATCAATGGCCATGATTCCGCAAGATGCATACTATAATGATCAATCAGATATGACCATGGAGGAACGTAAGCGCGTAAACTATGACCACCCTGATGCTTTTGATACACCTTTACTCGTAAAGCAACTCAAGCAGTTGATTGCTGGTGAAGCAATTGAGCGTCCAACGTATGATTACACACAATATAACCGTGCGGCGGAGACAATTACGATTGAACCAGCTGATGTAATTATTGTTGAAGGAATTTTGTTGTTTACTGATAAAGAATTGCGCGATTTACTCGACATTAAGATTTATGTAGATACTGATGACGATATTCGTTTTATTCGTCGCATGCAACGCGATGTTGAGGAGCGGGGACGTAGTATTGATTCCATCGTCAACCAATATTTGGAATCGGCTAAGCCAATGTATCATCAATTCATTGAACCAACCAAGCGCTATGCGGATATGATTTTGCCTGAGGGTGGTGAAAACCTAGTGGGGATTAACATGATTGAAGCGCAACTACGGATGATTCTAGACAGTAAAAAAGAAAATTAAGGAGACCAAAATGTTAATTTCAAGTTATAATCCAGCTGGCATGCAAGACGTGTTGGTTGTTATTACCGGACCACAGTCTGGTGCAAATCAATATGAGCAAAACGGTGACGTCGTTCATATTATGAATGCTGACAATGAAACGATTGGTTACAATATTTTAAATGCTAGTCAATATGTTGATTTGACAGGTGTTAATGGTCCTGTGGTCTTAAGCGCTGAGCAAGTGGATCAACTCAATCAAGTGATTGCTAAGGCTGGTTTCGCGACTGCATTAGCCATTGACTTAGATCCAAAGTTTGTGGTGGGATATGTTGAAACAGCTGAACCACATCCTGATTCTGATCATTTACAAGTGACTCAAACCAAGATTGATGGCGGGAACACTTTACAAATTGTTTCTGGATCACCAAATATGCAAGCTGGCATTAAGGTTGTTGTCGCTAAAGTCGGCGCCATGATGCCTTCAGGGTTAATTATTTGGCCAGGTGCATTACGTGGGGTTGAATCAGATGGCATGATTGTTTCTGGTCGTGAATTAGGATTACCTAATGCACCACAACAACCAGGTGCATTAATTTTGCCTGATGATTTTGCTGAAGTTGGTACGCCTTTCGATGCTCAAGCACCAGCAGCTCAAAATCTATTTAAATAAGCTAAGAGGAGATGAGTTGGAATGGCATTAAATCGACGGCCGATTGTTTATTACGAAGCACTGCGTCGGAAGCGATATGATCAACAAGTTGCCGAAATCATGGCAGCAAAAACGGATTATATTCTTTATGCCAACCCTGACGAAGCGGTGGTCTCACAGCCAGAGACAGCTAAACAAGCAGAGCCTGCACAATCAACGCATACACCAGTTGAACCTGAAGTGTTGCGGCCTCATGTTCAAACGACAAGTGAGCAAAAAGAACTTACTGGTCTTGAGGAACAGCCAGATGTGCAATCTGAAGGTGAGGAGCTGGCGACAGCCGACAGTGACCAAATCACTTCGGTTACAGCAGTGGAGCTTGAACCACAAAAAAAGGCTGTTTTGCCTGATCATGAAGCCCAGGCTGAAGAGTTGGTATCAGATGAGGTTCAAGCTAAGCCAGCGGAAAAGCAGACTAAGCATAGTGAAAATATGACTGGTCTTGGCTTGAGTTTAGATACTATTTTTGGTGAAGAAAACCAGGCAGCCCGTAAGATACAATCAAATTATTTTAAAGATTCTAAATAGAAGCGTGTTCACACTATGTGTGACGCGTTTTTTTTGCTATTATGGAAGCTGGAATAAACTGTTATAAAGATTTGGAGATCACATATTATGGATAAGGATACAAATTATTATTTTATTGGGATCAAGGGTTCAGGGATGAGTTCTTTAGCCCGCATTTTGCATGACCAGGGATATCAAGTTTCAGGTTCTGATATTGATGAATATACCTTCACGCAAAAGCCATTGGAAGATGCTGGTATTAAAATTTACCCTTTCGATGCTGATAATATTAAGCCTGGCATGAAGGTGATCCGTGGAAATGCTTTTGAGGATGATCAAGTCGAAGTTTCACAAGCTTTGAAAATGCAAGAACAAGGGGAAGTTAAGGTCGTTACCTACCCTGAAGTTGTGGAAGAATTGATTGAGCAATCAACCTCAATTGGAGTGGCTGGAGCACATGGTAAAACGTCAACAACTGGTTTGTTGGCGCATGTGTTGTCAGGAATTGCCCCAACGTCATATTTGATTGGGGATGGTAGTGGTAAGGGCGTGCCTGACCCACGTTTCTTTGTTTTTGAAGCTGACGAATATCGGCGTCACTTTAAGAATTATTATCCTGACTATGCCATTATGACTAACATTGATTTTGACCACCCAGATTACTATACCGGTATCGATGACGTGCGGTCTGCGTTTGAAGAATTTGGACAACATGTTAAGAAGGGTGTTTTTGCTTGGGGTGATGATCCACAACTACGAATGTTAAAGCTTGATGTGCCAATTTACTATTATGGTACCAATCCAGAAACAGACGATTTTTATGCCACTAATATTAAGCGTTCAACGCGTGGTTCAGCCTTTGATGCCTATTACCATGATGAATTCCTAGGCACGTATGAGGTGCCTTTGTATGGACAACACGGTGTCTTGAATTCGCTTGCTGTTGTGGCTGTGGCTCACTTTGAGGACATGGATAAGGACTTAGTGAAGAAGGAGTTGATGTCTTTTAAGGGTGTTAAGCGCCGCTTTACTGAAAAACAAGTGGGCCCAGTAACCATTATTGATGACTATGCTCATCATCCTTCAGAAATTAAAGCAACGATTGATGCTGCTCGCCAAAAGTATCCGGATCGTGAAATTGTGGCGGTGTTCCAACCCCACACATTTAGTCGGACAATTGCCTATAAAGAGGAATTTGCAAAGACATTAGACCTAGCGGATGATGTCTATTTGACTGATATTTTTGCCTCAGCTCGTGAAAAGAAGGGGAATATTAGCTCAGAAGAACTTGGTGAAGAAATCAGTAAGTTCCGCGCGATTGTTTCCCCTGAAAATGTATCACCACTATTAGATCACGAAGATGGTGTGTTCGTCTTTATGGGGGCTGGTGATTTGCAAAATACCGAATTTGCTTTTGAAAAGCTTTTGGCAAATACACAGGCTAATTTACAATAATTAAGTCTAATCTAAGGTAATTTATGTTTAATTAACTTAAATTAAAACTACGAATGGGAGTGATTTAATGGATCAATATAATTCACGTCGAACGGTTAATCCGGATACCGCTGGATTGAACCGCTTCTTCTTAAAAGTGTACGAGTATATGGCGATGGCCTTGCTTGTATCATTTGTGACGGCCTATATCGGCGTCAAATTCTTTGCACCACAAATTTTGTCAATCTTTAGTAATCCAATTATGTCATTAGTGATGTTTGCGGTAATGATTGGCTTTGTTTACTTGTTCTCAAAGCGCGTATATACAAACCCTGGGAAAGCTTTTGGAATGCTAATGGGTTACGCTGTGCTAAATGGTGCAACCTTTGCTGTCATTGGCTTGTCATTCCATGTTGCAACAATTGGAATGGCCTTAGCAGGTGCAGTAGCACTTTTTGCTGGAATGGCACTTTATGGTTATATGACTAAAAAGTCATTAGCGTCATGGCGTGGAATTCTAATGGGGGCAATGATTGGTTTGATTGTTGTCGGCTTGTTGAATATTTTCTTCTTTAACAGCATGGTATACTTTGTAACTGCTGTTATTGGAATCATCGTATTCTCTGCGATGACTGCCTATGATATGAACACCTTGAAGTCAATGTACTATCAATTCTCTGAAAGTGGTGCTGGCGCTACGATGGAACAAGGTTTGGCTGTTTCAGGTGCTTTGAATCTCTATCTTGACTTCGTGAATATCTTTATCTACTTGCTACAAATCTTCGGATTAGCTGGTGGAAGTAATAACGATTAAAACTTTAAAGCGTTCGATTTCGAATCGAACGCTTTTTCTGTTAAGATGAGTACAGTAGATTTAGCTGAAAGAGAGAACAACATGGATAGACCAAAATTATTATTGATTGACGGGAATTCTTTGGCTTTTCGGGCTTTTTACGCCATGATTAACCAAGTTGATCGTTTTGTGAATCATGAAGGCTTGCATACCAACGCCTTGGTTGCATTTAACAACTTCTTAGACGGAATTGTGGAACCATTCGATCCTGATTATGCCATGGTGGCTTGGGATGCGGGTAAAACCACTTTTAGAACTGAAAAATTTGATACCTACAAGGGAAATCGCGATAAGACGCCATCTGAATTAACGGAACAATTCCCTTATTTGCGGCAAATGGTGCAATTACATGGTATTTACAGTTATGAATTACCTAACTATGAGGCTGATGATATTATCGGTACTACCGCCAAAAAGGGGCAGGCAGAAGGCCTTGAAGTAACCATCTTAACGGGTGATCGTGATATGTTACAGTTGGTTGATGAACATATTGAAGTCTGGATTACCAAGAAGGGTGTTTCTGAAGTCGAACATAATGATTTAGCCATGGTTGCTGAAAAGTATGATGGGCTATCGCCAGACCAAATTGTCGACGTGAAGGGGCTCCAAGGCGATACTTCCGATAATTATCCGGGAGTAGCCGGAATTGGTCCTAAAACGGCAATAAAATTAATCAAAGAATATCATTCAATCCCTGAATTATATGAACATATTGATGAGTTAAAGGCCAATAAACAGAAAGAAAAGCTAGTGGCTGGAGAAGCAGATGCAACCATGTCACGAGACTTGGCGCGGATCCGCACTGATGCACCGATTACCTTTGAATTGTCAGATTTGAAGTATACGGGGCCTGATTATGAAGATATTATTCCGTTCTATCAGCAATTAGACTTTAAGCAGCAATTGGCTAAGTTGGCTAGCCAAGGCCATGTGGCACAAAATAGCACTGAGAATGGGGCTGAAGCAGTTGATGCTAAGCCACAAGCGCCACTCAACTTAATTAAGGCTGATGACACTGCTGAAGCGGATTTACCGGACTTTACGGAAGCTGTTAGTTTGTACATTGAATTGGATGATACGGATTATCATACGGCTGCACCAGTTGGTTTTGTTATTGGTAATGATGATCAAGGCTATGTAGTTGGTCGGGACATTGATGTTTTGCTAACTGGCAAATTGAAGGATGTCTTATTGAATTCGCAAATTAATAAACATGTCTTCAACATGAAGGCTTTGTATGTGGTATTACATCGTTACGGCTTAAATTTGGTAGGCGTGGATGATGATATTTTGTTGATGTCTTATTTAGTTGATACGAATGATAATAGTGATGATTTAGGCGCTTTAGCGCAACAAAATGACTATTATGATGTCCAAACAGATGAAGCAGTTTATGGTAAAGGTGCTAAATTTGCCATTCCAGACGACGATGATGTCTTTTTTGAGCATCTCGGGCAGAAGGGACGTGCATTGAATCGTTTGCCAGAACAACTGTTGCAGCAATTAAATGAGCGTGAACAAACTGAACTATACGAAACGCTAGAATTGCCCTTGTCTCAAGTGTTAGCTGAAATGGAAATTGATGGGATTAAGGTTGATAGTCAGCGCTTATTGACGATGCGTACGGAGTTAGATGGACGTCTGAAAGATTTGGAGAAGACAATTTATTCCGAAGCTGGTCATGAATTTAATATTCAATCGACTAAGCAATTAGGCACCGTGTTATTTGAAGAGATGGGTTATAAGCCGATTAAGAAAACAAAGACGGGTTATTCGACGAGTGTTGAAGTTCTTGAACAAATGCAAGGCATCCCAATTGTTGATGCTATTTTGCAGTATCGACAGATTGCCAAAATCCAGTCAACATATGTGGAAGGCCTATTACGGGTGATCCATGGTTCAGATTCAAAGGTGCATACCCACTATTTGCAGACTTTGACGCAAACAGGCCGTCTATCTTCAAATGATCCCAACTTGCAAAATATTCCAGCACGACTAGAAGAAGGTCGCTTAATTCGACAAGCCTTTATTCCAAGTGAACCAGACTGGCTCATTGTGAGCTCGGACTATTCACAAATTGAATTGCGGGTGCTAGCGCATATCTCTGGTGACGAAAATATGCAAATGGCCTTCAAGAACGATGAAGATATTCACGAGGCGACTGCCCGGCGTATTTTCCATCTCAGTCCGGAAGATGAAGTTGATCCCAATATGCGACGAAAGGCTAAAGCGGTCAATTTTGGAATTGTTTATGGCATTTCTGATTTTGGACTAGCAAAAAATATCGGTGTTAGTCGTAAGGAAGCTAAAGACATCATTGACACTTATTTCGAAGAATATCCTGGTATCAAACAATGGTCAGAAGATATTGTAGCCTTTGCACGTGAGAACGGTTATGTTGAGACAATGGCGCATCGGCGTCGTTACCTCCCAGACATTCATGCTAAGAATTTCAATGTTCGTAGCTTTGCCGAGCGAACAGCAATGAACACACCAATTCAAGGTTCTGCAGCTGACATCATTAAAATTGCCATGCTGAAAGTGCAAAACGCGCTTAAGGAGCAAGGCTTACAGTCTCGGATGTTACTGCAGGTGCATGACGAACTTATTTTGGAAGTACCAAAAACTGAGTTAGAGACAATTCATACTTTGGTGCCACAATTAATGGATTCTGCGATGGACTTAGCAGTACCATTAAAGGTTTCAAGTCATGAAGGGCCAACGTGGTATGATGCTAAATAACTAAAAAAAGACTAGCTAAGTCGACCTTAGCTAGTCTTTTTGTTTTATGAAGGTTGAACATCTTCATGTAATTTATCTTTATCAATCTGATCTGCAAGTTTTTGCATTGGTTGACTTTCTGATTCTGTAGGAGTGGTGTCGGTTGTTGCCACTGTTTGACTATCAACCAAGTCCTGAATCGCATCATCCGTTTGCAAACTTGTTGCCGCTTGTTTTGGTACAACTGAATCAGTGTGTTCCATTTCAGCGTCTAATTCATTTTCAGCTGAATCGGCTTGATTTTGTAATGTTTGGACGTCGTTAGCCGCTTGTTCAGCTGCCTCAGCTTCGGCTTTAGCTACCGCTTCTTTTTCAGCTTTTTCAGCTGCCTTGGCCTCGGCTTTAGCTGCCGCTTCTTCTTCAGCTTTAGCCATCTCAGCAAGTTGCTCGTCAATGCGGGCTCGCTCTTGAATCAAAAGTGATTTGTTGTGTTCCATCGTATCTTCAATATTTGAGATTTGGATGACCTTGTTATCAACAATTGACTCTCTTAACTTCGTGGTCTGCAATAATTCTTGGTATTTGTGATTAAGGCGCCAATACATAAAGGCCAAAACCACCAATAAAATTAATAAAATAGCAATAATAATATAGTACATGTCTTTCTCCGATCAGAGTTGTCTGTATTTGATTATACAATATATATGGGAATTCTTTAAGTTTTTTTATTTGGTTCACATTTTTAAAAAAAGGGTGTATTCTTGTATTATATTCATTTACAAAAAATAAGGAGAAAAGAAAATGACTGAAAATATTTTAGTAGTGGGTGCAACTGGTCGCGTAGGTAGGCGCTTGATGCAAATTTTGCAACAAGATCCAAATAATAACGTCTTTGGTAGTAGCAGTGTTAAGCGAGATGCCGACAATATGATTGAATTAGATTTACATGCATCTTTTGAAGATATTCGTCAAACGATTCGTCCTTTCAACAAAATCTTCTTTACTGCTGGTTCACGTGGTAAAGATTTATTCCAAACTGATCTAATGGGAAATGTTAAATTAATTGATGCCGCTGATCAAGTGGGGGTTCAACGGTTTGTCCAATTGACTGGGATGGGTTCATTAGATCCTGATTCATGGCGTGACCCTCATTTCGCAAGTCTACAAGATTATAATGTTGCGCGCCATTTTGCTGACAAAGCATTGCTCCAAAGTAACTTACCTTATACGTTGGTTCAAGCTGCTTCTCTGACTGAAGCAGCTCCAACTGGGAAAGTCGATTTGATGCCAGTCGCAAAGAACGGACAAAAAATCTTGTCAGATTTTGAAACACCAAATGAAAATACTTTGGATGATGTGGCCACAGTATTGGCCGAAGTTGCTAATTTCCCTCGAACAACCAATCACATCATTGCCATGAAGAATGGGGCTACCCCAATTCAAGAAGCCTTAGCTGCCTTTTAAGAAGTCTAGGTCTTAGTAAGCAGGCGTAGCGCCTCCGATGAGTTTCATAGTGGATAGTTTATACAATTTGCTTTTAATGTCACAAGCTGATATAATATTATGTCAAGTAAACACTTTATTTCAATTTAATTGAGTGTGCATGAACTACCATTTATATATTAATACGTTAATATATTGAAGAATATTTAAGGAGGTATGTTACATGAATCGTTTATCAAAGTGGTTTAGATTGAAAACCTTGAAACATGAGCATGTCAGAGTTCAAATGAAATTGAACGAAATTTACTCAAGCCGTAACCGTAGTACAGATTTTTTGGAACGCCAAAAGAACTTACGTCGTCGTTTGAGATTAATTGAAGAGCGGATTGAAGAGCTCGAAGCAAAATAAAAAGACACTAGCTAGGCTAGTGTCTTTTTTTGTGCTGTGGCTCATTTAAGGCGTAGCGCTTTCATTGTCCTTTAAAAAGGGCTATAATAAAGTATTAATGAATACACAATAATTTTTTAATGAAAAATGCTTGTTGGGAGTAGCAATTATTTTTCAGAAACAAGTCAGATGAGAGAGAGGCTGTGATAAAGATGTTAGGACAGGTTGGCAATTACAAATTTAATAAGACCACACATAATAATTTGAAAGTCCATGTTGATGTCGCGGGTGAAACACCAGAAAATAGCGATCGTCAAAATGAAGAACAACATATTTCACAAAGCTCACGGCTTCACCAAAGTTATGAAACACGTTATAAGCAATTTGCAAAATTGATGGATCAAAAAGTGCCGTTGGATGAAATTGCCAAGCAACTAGAATTATCAGAGATTACATTGCATAGTCAACGCTATTTGCAACGCTATACAAAGCATAATTAAAGAGGACAAGGATGCTCTCAACTGAACAACAACAGATTTGGCAAAGATACTGTCAAACTGAAGGAATTCCAGCTAATCAAATCTATGATGCCTTCGCTTTTGGTGGCGAATCACCGGCGCAAATAGATGCTTTGGCTGAACTGGTATGCCAAGGGATTAAACGTGGTACAGCAAGTGCGCTGGCCTTGTATGAGAAAGATGAAGCATTACCAAAACCCGGCGAATATTCATTAGTGCTCAACCATACTGGGCAGATTGTGGCGCTAATTCAGACAACTGCCGTTGAATTTTGTCAGTTTCGTCATATCGATGACCAGCTGGCACAGATTGAAGGTGAAGGTGATAAGAGCCTTGCCTCATGGCGCAAGAACCATGAAGAATTTTTTCAACCTTTGTTTAGAGAAGTACTTGGGCGCCCCTTTACGGAGAATGATTGGATTTTATTTGAGCATTTTAAACTCATTACAACAGATCTTGAAAATAATAAAAAAACAGGTCAACACAGTTAAACGTGTTGACCTGTTTTTTATGTGCTCTCATTCCGATGGGTGAAATAGAGGTTCGCTTTACTATTTTCATAATCCAAATCATTGATAATGCCATGATCATGTAATCGATCCAAGCGCATTTTTTCATTTTCGAAAAAGTCAGGGTTACTAGTTTTTCCGATTCGTTGCGCCATAATGCGATCATTTTCTAAAGTCGCGATTAGTTGATTGAGTTTAGTGATAAATTGATATGCTTTTTCGTTATTAACAGCATTAATAATAATTGCTTGTTCGTTAGTATCTAATTCAATTCTTGTAAATGCAATTCCGGATGAACTGCTGAGATGAGTAAGTTCTTGGTGGGCAATTTCACATAACCAAGGTTTTAACAACATGCGATGACGCAATAAAATAATATGCAAATTTGTTAGAAAAACCAAGACAACTGCTTGTTTCACTTGTCCGGTGATACCTGCAACAACTACTTCACCATGTTCCAAATGCTCAACCAGATAGTTTAAGTCTTTTGATTGGCTTTGTAATAGTGTTTGCATCTCTGGATCATTAAATTGTTCAAAAACAACTTGCATTTTTTCTTGTACTGTCATGACGCACTCCCTTAGCAGTTATTGATAACGAAATATGTACGAAATCACATTTAAATATACCTATACTATATTAGTATACCTCATTTTGTTCATTTAGTAACAAAATTAACCAATAAAATTTATTATATTTTTCTGCAGCAGTCCATTAACATCATAAAACACGAACGATATACTTTATTTCGATTAATTGTACGTATTTTCTTTACATTTAGTCTAACTGATGTTTAAATGTACTTGTATTAACCGAACTATATTTATCAATTTAGGAGGAATGTATGTCAAAAGTGGCGGTGATTATGGGATCCAAATCGGACCAAGCAACAATGTCAGCAACGACGGATATCCTAGACCAATTAGGTGTGGACTATGCGGTTGACATTATTTCAGCTCATCGGACTCCCGAGAAGATGATGGATTTTGCTAAAAATGCGAAGGACAATGGCTATTCAATCATTATTGCTGGAGCAGGTGGTGCGGCACATTTACCTGGTATGGTTGCCGCTGCGACAACGTTACCCGTGATTGGGGTACCAATTCAATCTGCTGCCTTGAACGGGTTTGATTCACTCTTAAGTATCGTGCAAATGCCAAGTGGTGTTCCAGTTGCAACGGTGGCGATTGGGACAGCAGGTGCTAAGAATGCGGCCTATTTGGCAGCTCAAATCTTAGCGCTTCAAGATGAACAAATTGCGCAAGCAGTGGCAAATGCACGCCAAACACAAACTGAGGCCGTATTGGCTGATGAGGTACCAACTCATGACTAAAACACTAACACCTCCTGCAACGATTGGGATTATCGGTGGTGGTCAATTAGGGCAGATGATGGCCCTAGCTGCTAAACCCATGGGGTATCATGTGATTGTTTTAGATCCAACCCCAAATGCACCGGCAGCCCAAATTGCTGACAAACAGATTATTGCTACCTATGATGACGTTGCTGCATTACAACATTTAGCAGAGCAAAGTGATGTTTTAACCTATGAGTTTGAGAATGTTGATTTAAAAACGTTGGAAAGTTTAGGTGATATTACACCTTTACCACAGGGAACCCATTTATTGGAAATTACCAAAAATCGATTGGCTGAAAAAAATTTCTTAAAGCGGTTGGGCCTACCAGTTGCTCGCTTTAGCGAAGTTCGTCAAATGGCCGATTTAGATCAAGCGAGTCGAGTTGTTGGATTCCCAGCCATCTTAAAAACGGTGGAAGGTGGCTATGATGGTCACGGACAATGGGATTTACCAGATGCTGAAACACTAGCGGAATTATTAGCCCACTGGGATAATCGCGTTGCCGGTCCGTTTATTTTAGAACAGCGCATCGAGTTTGATTATGAATTAAGTATTATGGTGACACGAGATGGCCAAAACCAAGTTCGTACTTGGCCAATGACGATCAATCAACATCAGAACCATATTTTACATACTTCAACAACGACTGGTGTGAAACCAATTGTTGCCGAGAAAGCGATTCAGATTGCAAATAACATTGCACAGGCCTTTAAATTAAAAGGCATTTTGGGAATTGAAATGTTTGTTCGGGGTGACAGTGTCTATGTCAATGAATTAGCACCGCGTCCACACAATTCAGGCCATCTGACAATTGAAGCAACTAATATTTCACAATTTGAAGGCCATTTACGAAGCATTTTGGGCTTACCAATCCCGGAAATTACGTTACATGAACCAGCAATGATGTTGAACTTATTAGGTGATAACCTAACAATCGCGCAACAAGAGCTCAACAAACATCCAGAGTGGCATTTCCATGATTATGGTAAAGCTCAAATCAAACCTAATCGTAAGATGGGGCACATTACCGTCTTAGGACATCCAGCAATTGCACAATTAACGGATTGGGGGCAAAAACATGCCGACAATTGAACGTGAAAAAAAGCTTACTGAAGGTAAAGCAAAGCGAATTTACCAAACGAGCGACTCGCAATATCTTTGGGTTGAAAACTTAAATCAAGCGACTGCTTTAAACGGGCGCAAGAAAGAGCAAATAGCTGACAAAGGTTATTACACCAATCAAATTAGTCGGTATCTATTTCAATATTTACAAGCACATGGTGTACCAAACCATTTTGTGCGTGAAATGGGGCCAAGTGAGAGCCTGGTTCAGGCTTTAAATATGATTCCATTGGAAGTCGTTGTTCGCAATTATGCAGCAGGTCATTTTGTTAGTCGTTTTAAAGTGCCTGAGCACCAAGAATTGACCCCAGCTGTTCATGAGATGTATTTCAAAGCAGATGCCTTGGATGATCCATTTATGAACGATTCGCAAATTATCACCTTACAGATCGCCACTGCGCAAGAGTTGTCCCAAATGAATCAGTTAGCTGACGAAGTGAATGCTTGCCTAAGTGATTTATTTTTAAAGCTTGGTTTGACTCTGGTTGATTTCAAATTAGAATTTGGTCGTGATCAAGCGGGCACAATTGTTTTGGGGGATGAATTATCTCCCGACAATATGCGTTTAATCGATACAACATCTGGACAATCTTTTGATAAAGATGTCTTTAGAAACAATAGTGGTGATTTGACAACCAGTTATGCGGGCGTATTAACTCGTTTACAGCAACAATTAGGAGAATAAGCATATGTATTTAGCTAAAATTAATGTCATTTATAAAACATCTGTGCTTGATCCACAGGGAGAAGTCATCAAGTCTGCCTTACACCGCTTAGATTATCAGACCGTTGAGCGTGTTGTGCAAGGAAAGTATTTTGAAGTCACGTTTGATGCACCTAACGAAAAAACGGCTCAACAACAAGTGGCAGCTATGACCAATGATTTATTGATTAATCCAAATACCGAGACTTATCACTACACATTGACGGAGGTTGCGGATTAATGGTGAAAACAGCAGTCGTACGTTTTCCAGGTTCAAATTGTGATGAAGATTTGTTTTACGCCTTGGCTGATTTAAACCTCAATCCAGTTTTCGTTTCAGCTCAAGAAGAAAGTGATTTATCTGATTATGCGGCAATCTTCTTACCAGGTGGCTTTTCTTATGGGGATTATTTACGAACAGGTGCTATCGCTCGTTTTTCTCCCATTATGGATGCGGTCCGGCACGCAGCAGATGCTGGTCAGCTAGTCGTCGGTATTTGCAATGGCTTTCAGATTTTAACGGAAAGCGGACTATTGCCTGGGCAATTGATGCAAAATGCGACACCCGGTTTCATTTGTGATGAAGTTATGGTCAATATTACCAATCCAAATTCTGCTTTCACGCGCGCATACACGAGTACCTCAGTTAAATTACCAATTGCGCATGCCGATGGTCGTTACTACGCTGATGCAGCAACACTTCAAGAGCTAGTTGAGCATCAGCAAATCATTTTGACCTATCAAGATAATGTGAATGGGTCAGTTGAACAGATTGCCGGTATTACCAATGTAGCCGGTAATGTCATTGGTTTGATGCCGCACCCAGAACGAGCGATGGAAGCATTAATTGGTAATGTTGATGGACGTGGCTTTTTTGAAAGTATTCAAGCATCATTACCAGCTTAAGAAAGGAACAAAGCATGTCGACAACGCAAGTACAAGAACCAACGCCCAATGAAATTAAAGACACTAAGCTTTACCAAGCTTGGGGCTTAACCGATGCTGAATATGAACTGATTGAACAAAAATTGCAACGTTTGCCCAACTACACTGAAACAGGTTTATTTTCCGCGATGTGGTCTGAACATTGTTCTTACAAGAAATCTAAACCCGTGTTGAAAACTTTTTGGTCTAAGAATGATCGTGTCTTACAAGGGCCTGGTGAAGGGGCCGGCATCTTAGATATTGGGGACAATCAAGCAGTTGTTTTCAAAGCAGAATCTCACAATCATCCTTCGGCGGTTGAACCGTACGAGGGGGCTGCTACTGGCGTTGGTGGTATTTTAAGAGACATTTTTTCAATGGGGGCTCAACCGATTGCCGTCTTAGATAGCTTACAATTCGGTAACCCTGATCAGGCTGAGACGAAGCGCCTGATTGACGGTGTTGTGGCCGGAATTGCAGGCTATGGGAATGCAATTGGGATTCCAACCGTTGGTGGTGCGACCAATTTTGATGCAACTTATCAGCAAAATCCACTAGTTAATGTGATGGCAGTCGGCTTACTTAATCAAGCTGATTTGCATGTCGGTCAAGCTAGAGGCATCGGTAATGCTGTCATTTATGTTGGAGCAACGACTGGTCGTGATGGGATTCATGGGGCAACATTTGCTTCAAGTGAATTTGATAGTCATCAAGACCAAAATCGTTCTGCTGTACAAGTTGGTGATCCATTTATGGAAAAGCTAGTCATGGATACGACCTTAAACGCAGTGCGAGAATTTGGCGCCCATATTGTTGGTATCCAAGATATGGGTGCTGCCGGATTAGTTTCTTCAACTGCAGAAATGGCAGATAAAGCAGGGAGGGGGATGCAATTAAATCTTGATCGAGTGCCACAACGTGAAGCTCATATGACACCATATGAATTGATGCTTTCCGAATCACAAGAACGTATGATTTTAGTGGTTGAACCAGAATATGCCCAATCGATTATGGATTTGTTTAAAGCCCAAGATTTGAATGCGGTTCAGATTGGTACCGTTACGGACGGTAAGCAATACCAGTTATACTTTCAAGATGAGTTAGTAGCTGATGTGCCAGTTGATTTTCTAACGTCGGCACCAAAGATGCATATGGCTCAAACCAAGCCAGCCCGTTTAGAAAAGGTGGCATCTGATTATCAACCTGATTTAGCACAGCCGTCTGAAACCTTGTTGGCTTTACTAGCTCAACCAAATGTTGCTTCCAAAGCTAGCTTATATCGACATTTTGATTGCAGTGTTAAGGCCAATACAGTTGTAAAGCCTGGTCAAGCGGATGCAGCAATTGTTAGAATTCGTCAAACCGATAAGGCGTTAGCTATGACAACCGATATAAATAGTCGTTTAACATATCTTGATCCTTTTATTGGTGGTCAAAGGGCCTTACTCGAAGCAGCACAAAATATTGTTGCGACCGGAGCAACACCAATTGGAATCACTGATTGCTTGAATTTTGGAAATCCTGATGATCCTGAAATTTATTATGAATTAGCACAATCAGTTGCAGGCATCAACGATATGGCCCAGCTATTAAATACACCAGTCATTTCAGGTAATGTTTCACTTTACAATGAAACAGATGGCGTAGCGATTCACCCGACACCAATGGTTGGCATGGTAGGGCTAATCTCTAACACTGATTTAATTGTGACACAAAATTTTAAAGCCGTTGATGATGAAATTTATTTGATTAATCCGCAACCAGCTGAATTTAACGGTAGTGAACTACAAAATATGGTACAAGGACAGCTCAGTGGAGCTCTAAAACCGATTGACCATAAGCAAGTTCAAGCAATCATGGAAAAGGTGCAAACAGCTACGAAAAGACATTTGGTGCAAAGCGTTCATGATCTTTCAGAGGGTGGACTCGCTGTCGCATTAAGTGAAAGTTTGATGGAAACACCGTTCGGCGCTCAAGTTGAATTGAAGACACCCTTAAATGACATCTTTTCAGAAGTACCTGCTCAGTTTATTGTGAGTGTTAGTTCAGCCCAGCAGCAAGCGTTTGAAGATTTAATGGGAACTGCGGCAATGAAAATTGGAAAGATTACTCCAGTTCCCGAACTGCATATTATCGGAAACGATGCTAAAGAGATTCAACTTCCCATGACACAAGTAAAGGAAAAATATAAGGATAGCTTATGGCAGAGACTTCAATGATAAATGAACATTCTTTAAATGAAGAATGCGGTATTTTTGGTATTTGGAACCATGAACAAGCTGCAAATTTAACTTTTTATGGACTCCATGCCTTACAGCATCGTGGACAAGAAGGCGCTGGGATTGTTGCTCGACATGATGATGGGCAGCTTTGGCAAGAACGCGGATTAGGTTTATTAAGTGATGTTTTTGCAGATCCACGCCGCTTTGACAATTTAACTGGTTCTGCCGCTATCGGTCATGTTCGGTATGCAACGGCTGGTAATCATGGTGTTGAAAATATTCAACCATTTATGGTGAATTTTGCAGACATGCAAGTAGCTTTAGCCCATAACGGTAATATTACAAATGCGAAAACGCTTCGCGCGGAGTTGGAACAAGAAGGTGCAATTTTTCAATCATCTTCAGATACTGAAATTTTATTGCATTTGATTCGTCGTTCCTCAGCTGATGGATTTGAAGCTCAGCTTGTCGATGCTTTAAACCAAGTTCATGGTGGGTTTGCTTTTCTTCTATTAACGCCAGATGCTATGTATGCTGCTTTGGACCCACATGGTTTTCGTCCATTTGTCATCGGTCAATTTGGTGATGAAGCACGCTATGTTGTGGCTAGTGAAACGGCCGCATTGAATGCGGTGGGTGCTAATTTTTTGCGGGACGTACAACCTGGTGAATTGATTCGCTTTGACCGCAATGGTATGCACATTGATCATTATACCCAAGCGACTCGTTTAAATATTGATGTCATGGAATATATTTATTTTGCTCGCCCAGATTCGAATATTTATGGCATCAACGTTCACCAAGCCCGGCAAAGAATGGGGGCCAAATTAGCGCAAGAAGCACCAATTGATGCCGACATGGTCGTGGGCGTCCCCAACTCATCATTATCAGCCGCCATGGGCTATGCCGATGCTGCAAATTTACCAAATGAAATGGGATTAATAAAAAATCAGTATATCGCGCGGAGCTTTATTGAGCCAACTCAGAGTCGGCGCGAACGTGCGGTAGGCATGAAGCTAACAGCAATGCCAGCGGTTGTTTCTGGAAAGCGGATTGTTTTAATTGATGATTCAATCGTTCGAGGCACCACTTCAAAATATATTATTCAAATGTTGCGTGAAGCTGGGGCTAAATCAGTGCATGTACGCATTGCCTCTCCAGCGTTTAAATACCCATCTTTCTTTGGTGTTGATATGCAAACGACTGATGAATTAATGGCAGCTAATTATTCGCAATCTGAAATGCAAACAATCATTGGGGCGGATTCTTTGGAATTTTTATCTGTCCCGGGTCTGGTTGAAAGTATTGGCCTCCCAAAACAATCTGATGGAAATGGCTTAACAACGGCATATTTTGATGGCCATTACCCAGCACCAGTTTATGATTATCAAGCTGACTTAGCTCCGTTAGTTCAAACGGGCCAAGTCACCTTTGATGATGAGCCAACGCAAGATGAGAGGAGTTAAAACAACATGAAACCAGAAAATGCTTATGCAGCAGCCGGCGTCGATGTTCACTCAGGTAAACAAAGTGTTGAACAGATGCAAGCCGCTGTGAATGCAACCTTTAATGCCCAAGTTTTAACCCCTTTAGGGAGCTTTGGATCTGCTTTTGCTTTACCAACCGGTTTCCAAAGTCCCGTTTTAATTAGTGGTACGGATGGTGTAGGCACTAAATTACTACTAACGATTGCTGCACAAAAATACGATACGATTGGCCAAGATCTAGTAGCCATGGTGATGAATGATGTATTAGCCCAAGGTGCGCAGCCCTTATTTATGTTGGATTACTTAGCAGTTGATAAAATGCGTCCAAAAACAGTTGCCACGATTGTTTCTAGTATAGCGGAAGCCAGTCAGAAGATTGGGGCCGCTTTAATTGGTGGAGAATCTGCTGAATTACCGGGTATGTATGCGAAAAATCACTATGATTTAGCTGGCTTTGGGCTTGGTGTGGTTGAAAAAGACGCCATGTTATCAGCTACACAGGCTCAAGCCGGTGATATTTTAATTGGCTTACCATCGAGCGGTTTGCATGCTAATGGCTATTCGTTAGTTCGTAAGCTTTTTAACTTGAATGAACCAGACGCATTTAACCAATTAGATGAAAAACTACAAACGACGCTGCTAACCCCGACCCGTTTATATCATCCAATTGTGGGACCACTGCTTAAAAAAGGCTGGATTCACAGCATAGCGCATATCACAGGTGGTGGAATCGTTGAAAATCTACCACGGGCCTATGGTTCAGACTTAACCGCGCACCTTGAATGGGGCAGTTGGCCAATTCAAAACATCTTTGATCAGGTGCAATCAGCTGGTAATTTGAGTTTAGAAGATATGTTATTAACCTTTAATAACGGTTTAGGAATGATTTTAATCGTCACTCCCGAAGCAGTCACACCTTTGCTACAAACTTTAGCAGCTTCGCAGCAAGTGGCTTATAAAATTGGCGAACTACAACCAGCCACGTCAACTGATGAACGAATTCAATGGAAAGGGCAAGCACCATGGCCATAACCACCAAGTTAGCCGTTTTTGCGTCCGGAACAGGCACCAATTTCAAAGCCTTATTGACGCAGATTCAGGCCCAAGCTTTACCAGCACAAATAGTTCGATTAGTTGTTGATCATAAACATGCTGGTGCAATTGACATTGCTAAAGCAGCCAATATTCCCGTCACCGTTGTGAATTACCAAAAAATGGGTGGCCGTGAGCAAGTCGAAATACAGTTATGCGAACAACTAGCTAAAGATGGGGTACAAGGTATTTTATTAGCCGGTTATATGCGTATTTTAAGCCCTATTATTTTAGAAGCTTATCCACAGAAAATTATCAATCTCCATCCAGCGCTTTTACCAAGTTTCCCAGGTGCCCATGCAATTGAAGATGCCTTTGCTTATGGGGTTAAAATCACTGGCGTCACGGTACACTACGTTGATGAAGGGACTGATACTGGAAAGATTATCGATCAAGCAGCTGTGCCAATTTTGGTAAATGATACTTTAGCAACCTTAACCAAACGCATTCATGAAACTGAACATCAACTCTATCCACACGTTCTCGCACAATTATTGAAAGAAGAGGTATTTAACTAATGGCCCGCGCATTAATCAGTGTTTTTGATAAGACAAATTTAATCCCCTTTGCCAGTGAACTTGTAAAACTTGATTATGAATTGATTTCTACAGGTGGTACCCTCAAAGCATTAACAGAAGCTGGGATTCACGCAACGCCAATTGAAGACGTCACGCATTTTCCTGAAATTTTGGATGGGCGTGTTAAAACACTGCATCCAAGTGTTCACGCTGGCTTATTGGCTCGTCGTGATTCAAAGGAGCACATGGAGACTTTGGCCGATTTAAAGATTGAACCAATTGATATGGTAGTGGTGAACTTATATCCGTTTAAGGCGACTGTCCAAAAACCAGACGTTACTCGTGCCGAAGTTATTGAAAACATTGATATTGGTGGCCCAGCGATGTTGCGTTCAGCGGCCAAAAATATGGATGCGGTGCTTCCAATTGTTGACCCAGCCGACTATGATGCAATTGTAGCTGCGTTGCAAGCAGGAGAGGTTTCTCAAACACAGCGACAAGCACTTGCAGCGAAAGTCTTTCGCCACACAGCGGCTTACGATGCTTTAATCGCCGATTATTTAACTGATGAACCTTTTACGAAAGAAAAGACGTTGCCATATGAATTAGCAACTAACTTACGTTATGGTGAAAATGCACATCAACATGCGGCTGCTTATCAGAATGCCTTAACGAGTGACTATTCAGTTCTTAGCGCCAATACTTTGCATGGTAAGCAACTTTCATATAATAATATTCGTGATGCTGATGCCGCACTCCGCATTATTGCTGATTTTGAACAACCAACTGTTGTGACGGTCAAACATATGAATCCAGCTGGGATTGGTCAAGGTGACACGATTGAGCAAGCATGGGATCGTGCCTTTGCTGCTGATGATGTTTCAATTTTTGGTGGGATTGTTGCGCTAAATCGGGAAGTTGACCTAGCAACAGCAGAAAAAATGCACAAAATTTTCTTAGAAATCATTATTGCACCAAGCTTTACCGATGATGCTTATGCTGAATTAGCAAAGAAGAAGAATTTACGACTTCTAACAGTGCCATTTACCAATGTGATTCCGCAATCACTTGAATTAACTTCTGTGCTCGGTGGGGTCGTTATGCAGGACCGAGACCTATTGCCTGAAAATGTGAGTGATTATCAAGTTGTTTCAAAGCGACAACCAACCGCACAACAATTGGAAACAGTGAAATTTGCGCAGACGGTTGTCAAACATGCCAAATCAAATGCGATTGTAGTTGCAACTGATAATCAAACCTTAGGCATTGGTGCTGGACAGCCAAACCGAATTGACTCAGTAAAAATTGCCATTAACCATGCCCAGGATAAACCAGGTTTTGCAGACGCAGTCTTGGCCTCAGATGCCTTCTTCCCAATGGATGATTCCGTTGCTTATGCCGCTGAACATGGTATTAAAGCAGTTGTTGAACCGGGGGGATCAATTAAGGACCAAGCATCAATTGATAAAGCAGATGAACTTGGCATTGCGCTCGTCTTTACGGGAAACCGTCATTTTAAGCATTAAGGAGAGAATTGGTCATGGCAGATGTATTAGTCGTCGGGTCAGGTGCGCGTGAGCATATTTTTGCTCAGACGTTTTTAAAAAGTCCGCATGTTAATCAAGTTTTCGTTGCACCAGGGAATCCAGGTATGCAAACTCCAGGGATTACGCCGGTTGCCTTAACGACAATTCCAGACCTAGTTAAGTTTGCACAGGATAAAGCAATTGCTCTTACATTCGTTGGCGCTGAAAAATTATTAGCAGAGGGGTTAGTTGATGCTTTCGAAGCTGCTAATTTACCTGTCTTTGGTCCGACACAAGCAGCTGCGCAATTAGAGAGTTCTAAAGCGTTCACTAAAAAACTTTTGCATGATTACAAAATTCCAACTGCAATGTCACAAACAACACACAGCTTGCCACAAGCGCAAAGTGTTTTGGCTCAACATGCCTACCCGGTTGTGATTAAGTTAGATGGTTTAGCACTTGGTAAAGGGGTTCATATTTGTCAAACGGCTCAGGAGGCAAATACAGTAATCAATGCCATTTATACTAAATATGCTGATGCTGTTTTAGTTATTGAGGATTACTTAGAAGGTGTTGAATATTCGATTTTTTCATTTGTTGGCCCAAAACAAGTGGTGCATACGCCGGTGGCGCAAGATCATAAACGACTACTTGATCATGACAAAGGTCCCAATACTGGTGGTATGGGCGCGTATAGTCCTGTGCGCTGGCTATCTGAAGCTGACATACAAACAGCAATTAACCAACTCGTCATGCCAGTATTATCAGCGATGGAAGCGGAAGCTCTACCTTTTCGTGGGGTTTTGTATACCGGCGTTATGCAAACAGCACAAGGACCAAAAGTCATTGAATACAATGTTCGTTTTGGTGATCCAGAAGCACAGGTTGTATTACCCCAATTACAATCAGATTTATTTGAAAATCTCCTAGACTTACAACAGGGCCGACCAACGCAGATGCATTGGCAAAATCAAGATGTATATCTAGGTGTAACCTTAGCTGCACCAGGTTATCCCGAACAGCAATTGCAAAACCTTGCAATTCCAACATTGCCAAATGACATTCAAATCGATTATGCTGGTGTTACAAAAGTTGAAAACACGCTTGTTAGTCGTGGTGGTCGGGTACTAACTGCGGTTAGTCATGATAAAACTGCTACAGAAGCGCAAGCGCATGTATATGCAGCATTGAATCAACGGGCTGATGATTTCATTTATCGTCGTGATATTGGACAACAGGCCGTGGCATTTGAAAAAATGGAGGGGTTGTGATGTTAAGTGATATTGAAATTGCTCAGGGAGCAGAAATTTGGCCGATTGAAAAAATTGCAAAACAAATTGGTTTAAAGCAGGATGAATGGCAGCCATATGGCTTTGATAAAGCCAAAGTAATGCTTGGTCCGGAACATAATCAGGATGCTTTAGGTAAATTAATTTTAGTAACATCCATTAACCCAACACCAGCTGGTGAAGGTAAATCAACAGTCACTGTTGGATTGGGGGACGCTTTAAATGCCATGAACGGGAAAACTATGATTGCGCTAAGAGAGCCATCATTAGGACCCGTGATGGGACTTAAAGGTGGAGCAACCGGCGGAGGTTACTCACAAGTTGTGCCGATGGCCGATATTAATTTGCACTTTACTGGCGATTTTCATGCTTTAACCAGTGCTCACAATACTTTAGCAGCGTTAATTGATAATAGTTTGTACCAAGGTAATCCATTGAACCTTGATCCGCGTCGTATTTTGTGGAAACGCGCCCTTGACGTAAACGACCGGGCCTTACGCCATACCACAATTGGTCTGGGCGGAGCAACAAGTGGCGTACCTCGTGAGGATGGGTTTGATATTACAGTTGCATCCGAACTCATGGCAATTTTGACTCTATCAGCAAATTTGATGGATATGAAACATCGCATTGAACAAATTGTGATTGGCGAGACCTATGATCGTCAACCGGTTACAGTTAAGGATTTGGGCGTGGCCGGCGCGATTACGACACTCTTAAAAGACGCCATCCATCCTAACTTAGTACAAACGCTAGCTCACACACCAACGCTAATTCACGGTGGCCCCTTTGCTAACATCGCCCAAGGAACCAATTCAATCCAAGCAACTAAGACGGCGTTGCGTTTGTCTGATTATACGGTGACTGAAGCAGGTTTTGGTGCTGATTTAGGTGGGGAGAAATTCCTTGATTTTAAAACACCATTGTTAGGAAAAACACCAGATACCATTGTCATTGTTGCTACCGTCCGGGCTTTAAAAATGCATGGTGGCGTTGACAAAGCAGACTTAAAAGAACCAAACGTGCCTGCCTTGAAGCAAGGACTTGCTAATTTAGGTCAGCATATTCAAAGTATGGGGCGTTATGGTGTCCCTCTGGTTGTGGCGATTAATCAATTCACTGATGATACACCAGAAGAATTAGCTACGGTTAAAGCGTATGCAGAAAGCTTTGACGTACCAGCATATGTTGCGGATGTTTGGGGGCAAGGCGGTGCTGGCGCAACTGAATTAGCGCAGGGGGTTGTCGCTGCGACACAAAAGCCAGCCAACTTCACACCACTTTATCAACCAGAGGATTCAGCACAGTCGAAATTAGATGCAATTGCTCAAACAATTTATGGCGCTGATGGAGTAGAACTTTCCGAAAAGGCTGAAAAGCAATTAAAGCGTTATGCTATGTTAGGTTGGGATAAACTACCTATTATTATGGCCAAGACACAATACTCATTGTCAGATGATCCAAACAAGCTTGGAGCTCCGAAGAATTTTGTCATCCATGTCCGTGAATTTGTTCCAAAATTAGGAGCTGGATTCTTAGTGGCGATGACTGGTACTATCTTAACGATGCCTGGATTACCAAAACATCCTGCTGCTAATGATATTGATATCGATGAATCAGGTCATATTACTGGATTATTTTAATTAGTAATGATAAATTTTATGAAAAATATCATGAATATTGTCTAAAATAATGCCACTAAAGTAGCTAAAACTAAGCTTTATTGATGGGTAAATAAATAGAACGTATGAGATGAAATATATGAATATTTCATCTTTTATTTTGGTTTGAGAAAATTAGTGAAAGCGTATTCACGGCGGGGCTTTATTATGTTAGAATACTTCTTGCTGATATTATTTCGTTATTAAAATTAAAGGAGAAAAAAAGCATGCAAGCAATGATTGTTTTATTCTTAGGAATTGCTTTACTATTGTTTTTGATTATCAAAGTCAAAATGAATACATTCATTTCTTTGATTTTCACTTCAGTAGTTGTCGGGCTCGGTTTGGGCATGAATATGGCACAAATCCCCGTCTCAATTGAAAAGGGAATCGGGAGTTCACTTGGTGAACTAGCTATTGTCTTTGGTTTCGGGGCCATTCTTGGTCGTTTAGTTTCTGATGCTGGTGGGGCTTACCGAATTGCCCACACTTTGATTAACCTATTTGGTCGTAAGTACGTTCAAATCGCGGTTATGGTCGCATCATTTATTCTTGGTATTGCGCTATTCTTCGAAGTTGGAATGGTTATCTTGATTCCAATCGTCTTCGCAATCGCCCTTGAAGTTGGGGTGCCATTACTTTACTTGGGAATCCCAATGGCAGCTGCTTTGTCAGTTACCCACGGATTCTTACCACCTCATCCTGCTCCAACAGCCATCACAACAGCCTTAGGGGCTAACCCTGGTCACGTTTTGATGTACGGAATCTTGGTTGCTATCCCAGCTGCCATTATTGCAGGACCTGTCTTTACAAAGGTTGCCCAACGCTTTGCTCCGGAAGCTTTCCAAGTCAAGAAAGAATTGAGTGCTTTTGGTGAAGTGAAGGAATTTGAATTAGATGAAACACCTTCATTTGGACTTTCACTTTTGACAAGTTTGTTCCCAGTTATTTTGATGGGAATCACAACTATTTATACGGTTGTTGTCCATAATGGTGTGGCACCTGCCAAGCCAGTTGGTTTTGATTCATTTATGAGCATGATTGGTAACCCAGTTGGCGCTATGATTATTTCATTGGCCTTTGCACTTTGGTCAATGGGTTGGCACCAACACAAGAATTCAAAGCAAATGGGTGCAACGGTTGAAGATGCTGTTAAGTCAATTGCCATGTTGCTTTTGATTATCGGTGGTGGAGCTGCCTTCAAGCAAATCTTGATTGACGGTGGTATCTCACAAGAAATCGCTAAGATCTTTATCCACTCATCACTATCACCATTGCTACTAGCATGGATTATTACAGTTATCTTGCGTGTTGCGCTTGGTTCAGCTACAGTTGCTGCTTTGACAGCTGCTGGTCTGGTTCAACCATTGATGGTTAGTGCTTCTGTTAACCCAGCCTTGATGGTTTTGGTTATCGGAGCCGGATCATTGGCCGCATCACACGTTAACGATGCTGGATTCTGGATGTTTAAGGAATACTTCGATCTTGATGTTAAGCAAACATTGAAGATTTGGACTGTGCTTGAAACATTGATCGCCGTAGTTGGATTGGTTATTGTTTTGCTATTAAGCTTATTTGTCTAATTAAATTAAACATACAAAAAAGCGATTCATTTCTGAATCGCTTTTTTTGTTGGACTAATTCAAATGTAATTCAGCGCTAATTTCGGCAAATTTATCACCCACAAATTTATAAGAAGCTGCGAGCTTTTCTGATTCTGAGGGGGTTAAATCTAAGTCAATTTGCTTTAAGATACCGTCACGACCGACAATTGCCGGCGTTGATAAGTAAACTTGCTGACCATCACGCAAATTAGAAACAGGTAATTCGCTATGGCTATCTGATAAAATGGCTTCTGTTAGGCGAACTGCAGCGCCAGCGATCGCATAATTAGTAAATCCCTTGGCTTGGAATAAGAAGTGACCATTATTACGCGCTGTCGATTCAATTTGGTCTAAGTCGATGTTATTCTTCTCAGCAAGGGGGACCACCGGTTCATCGTATATTGTAACAGTTGACCATGCTGTGAATTGAGAATTACCATGTTCGCCCAGGTTATAACCACGAACGGAACGTGGATCGACACCAAATGCTTCGCCAACGCCAGTTAACATTCGCGCAGTATCTAACAAAGTACCTGTGCCAAAGACGCGTTCTTTAGGATAACCCGTTAACTTTTGGTAAAGGGTAGTCATAATGTCATTAGGGTTGGTGATGACCACAAGAATGCCATGAAAGTTAGTTGCTTTTAATTTTTGTGCGACATCTTGGACTTGAATCAAGTTGTGGGGCACTTCAATAAAACGTGAATTTGTTCCGGGCTTAGCTTTTTGCAGAGCAATCTTTCCAACTGATGAAATGACAACGTCGGCATCATCCAAAGCGGAATAGTCATTGACGGTAATATTGGCATGATACTTTAGGTTAGGCTGTGCTTCTCTTAAATCAAGTGCTTCTGCTTCCACGTGCGCTTCATCTGAATCGATGAGCACATAGTCATCGGCTAAGCCTTGTACAATCGCACTATGAGCAATTGCACCTCCGACGTGTCCGACACCGATAATTCCGATTTTTCTGGTCATAAATGGGCCTCCTTTACTTTGACAAATGATTTAGGAATGCTTCAATCCGCTGCATGGCCGCTTCTAAGGTTTCCTGACTGCAAGCATAGCTAATTCGGAAATAGCCTTCACCACCTGGCCCAAAAGCACTTCCAGGCACGGTGGCGACGTGCGCTTGTTCAGCTAAATCAATGACGAAATGTTCATCATCTTCACCATAGGCTTCAGGTACATGCGGAAAGACGTAAAAAGCACCTTCTGGCTCATCTAAAGTGAAACCAAGTTCACGTAACGCTGTCACGACATAATCACGGCGCTGACGATAAGCATCTCTCATTTGAATGGTTGCAGCATGGCCTTCTGGAGTACCCAGGGCAACGGTCGCTGCTGCTTCAACTGGATTGGCATTAGTAGTGACTGCAAGTTGATGGAATTGGGCGGGGCCTTTGATTAAATCAGCGGGACCGGCAATGAAGCCTAAACGATATCCGGTCATGGCATGTGATTTAGAAACACCATTCAATACTAAGGTTTGTTCTGGTAGATAGGTAGCAATTGAGTGGTGGGGACCGTCATAAGTGAGCTCCGAGTAAATTTCATCGGCAATTACCACAATATTGGTTCCATCTAGAATTTCAGCTAATGCTTGTAAGGTTTCCGCTGAATAAGTGCGGCCAGTGGGGTTACCCGGGTAGTTCAACACAAGGACTTTGATGGCATCACCATATTCAGTAATGACTTGTTTCAGATGATCAGGTGTCAAAAGAAAATCATCATCAGAGGTATCGACTAAGAGTGGATCAGCACCAGCAAGCAAGGTATCACTTTCGTAAAGGGGAAAAGTAGGACTCGGAATCAGCACTTTATCACCTGGATTCACAAAAGCACAAATCGTATCGTAAATGGCCTCGGTCGCACCAACGGTTACGACGATATTTTCTTCTGGATCATATTCAAGTTGATAGCGATCTTTTAAAAAATGGGCGATGGCTTCCCGGACAGCTACGGTTCCCCGGGAAGGGCCATAATGTGAGTCATTTGCTGTGACACTGTCAATGATGGCCTGCTTACTATTTTCTGGCACATTAAAGTCAGGTTCTCCAATAGTCAGCTTTAAAATATCATCGATGGCGCTAAAACGATCATCATATGCGCGAATAATATTAGGGTGGATACGATTCAAATTTTCATTTTGTGGTCTAGTCATATGCTACTTCCTCCAATTGCTAACTGACATGTGAAAACTCTTTATAAATCAAGGATGTTGAAGACAATATTAGCATTCTCTCATTTAAAGTCAATTTTTTTATCATTTTAAATAAAAAAACACGGTTCAACTTGAACCGTGAAATAAATCTTTATACAAATAAACTCATAATTAAAATGATTAAGCCTGTAAGAGCAACATAATTAATGCCACGTGCAGTAATTTTCATATAGCGCAAACCAAGCCAAATCAAGACTAGTACACACCCAATCACTGCTAAAATTTGTTGTAAGAGCATCATAACCTCCAATGGAACTATTTTAGTAATCATACCATATTGGTCTACGATGCTAGAGGAGAAAATACTATGGGGGGCATAGTAGCTTATGCTAAAATAGCTGTATCTTAAAGATTGGAGTTTACAACTGTGATTTCATATAAAACCGCATTTACGAACTTTTTCAAGAAGGGCTTTAATTTTAAAGGCACTTCAACTCGCGCTGAATTTTGGTGGATGGTGGGCACTTTCATGCTAGCAACTTTAATTTGGGGCGTTTTAGGCTTGATTGTTTTTGCATTGACCGGTAATAAAGTTGATTGGGGTGCGCATTCAATTACCTTTAATGATAATCAAATTATGGTATTAGTTGCTTGGCTAGCGGTTATGGTTGTGGTAATGATTATTTTATTAATTCCGTACATGGCTTTGCAGGTTCGTCGCTTTCGTGACACAGCTCTGGCTGAACCTTTGGTTTGGATTGCTTTAATTATCTCAATTGTTGGTCAATTTGGTGGGGCAAATACATTGATGAATATTATTTCAGGTATTGCAGGCTTACTTGTCCTTATTTTGTGCGTGTTACCAACTAATTATTTAACTAAAATTAGTTGGTTAAGTCGGAAATAATAAACTTCAGTAGTAGTTTTACGCCACAATCCCCAAAAAATAAAGATTGTGCTAGCAGTGAAATAGTAAAATAAAAAGGATAATTACATGGTTTCATTTTCAACAGCTATTAAAAATTTCTTCAAGAAAGGCCTCGACTTCCGTGGTACTGCGACCCGTGCCGAATTTTGGTGGCCATGCCTGCTTTTATTTGTTTTTGTTATTTTTTGGACAACCATCAGTGCGACATTTTTAGCAATCTTCACCAATGGGGATTTTAACTTAGCACATTTGTTTGCAAGTCTGCCAAGTCAGAGTAGTCTCTTAACCCTGGTTTGGATGTTTATCACCTTAGTGCTTGGGATTCTAATTTTCATTCCATTCCTCGCAGTCCAAACCCGGCGTTTCCGTGATACTGATCTGTCTGAACCTTTGGTTTGGATTGCCTTAGTTGCTTCACTCATCGGTAACTATGGTGGTGCGAGTGCTGGAGTAGAAGTACTTTCAGAAGTACTTAGTGTCATCGTTATTATCTTAAGTGTGTTACCTACACATTGCTTTGCAAATGTGAGTTGGCTTAGCCGTAACAAATAAATGAGAAGCACAACATGCTCGTCAAACAACTGACAAGCGTGTTTTTATTTTGCCTTTTAAATTTATTTCCTAAAAATATCTAATTATTTTTGTTAAAATGTTTTAAAAAATTGCATCATTTTTCCATTATGTTAAGGTATGCATTGAAGAGATTACAGAATGGAGAGATAACAAATTATGGTTTCATATAAAACAGCCTTTAAGAACTTTTTCAAAAAAGGTTTTAACTTCAAGGGAACATCAACTCGGGCCGAATATTGGTGGATGGTTTTAACTATTACGCTAACTGAAGCTGCCTTGGCCTTATGCTTATTTCTCACCATATTCTTAATGGGTGGAACTGGTAGCATCGATCAGATGATGGATAATTTATCAGCAGGGGCGCTAATACTTTCAATTTTTTTGATATTACTTATGGTAGTAATCATCTTAATCATCATTATTCCGATGCTTGCTTTACAGGTACGTCGATTCCGCGATATTGACTTAGCCGAACCATTAGTATGGACTGCCTTCGTAGTATTAGTCTTTGGTAGGATTGTTGCTAACTACTTTGCTAGACAGTATGCTGGTATGGAAGTTCTTTCAGACATTTTAACGCTTCTCATATTTATTCTTAGCGCTTTGCCAACCAACTGCTTTAAAAATACTAACTGGCTTAACCGTAAAAACTAAATAGGCTGAACAAAGCTTTAATCAAAACCACTGATTAGAGCTTTATTTTTAATTTAAAAAGATGATTTTTAACCATTAAGATGAGCAATTTATTGATTGGAAATACATTTTTGGGGCAAAGTCTTATTTTTTAAAAATCGGTTATATTTATAGGCGTTAATTTCGATATAAAAAAACATGTTTAGTATACTTATATAATTTAAAAAAAGAGACAAGTAACTATCTTTATTGTGTCAAAAATTATATGATTTTTAGTCTACGACGAAGTAAGCCATACTCTTGCTAAAATATTTAACGGAAAATCGTTCAAGAATTATTATCATAAAAGCCCCTATTATGATGAATAAGTATTTAAATTAACAGGCACCAAGCAAATATCTGATTCAATCTATTTGAAATATAATCAATCATATTCATATTTTTTTTGATTCCTAAACTATTATTGATTTTGTTATACTTAAGGGAAAAGGAATTATGAGGGGTTTGGGATATGGAACAAAAACAGGTAAACTGTGATTACTATGAAGTACATTTAGTTGGAGAAAATTCAAAGAACTTGGATAGCAATATTGATTATGATGCTTTGATGGAATCGTTTCCTTCAGAATTTGGTAGCATTAAATCAAAACACTTTGGTAATGGCAAGGCTAATTTACGGAATATTACCATGGGAAATTATGTTTTAAGATTAGACAAAAGAATATTACCATGGGAAATTATGTTTTAAGATTAGACAAAATTAGTAAAGATAAAAATAATAAATTTTTAAGGATGCATTTCCAACGATTAAGTCATAAGGATTTGGCGCAGTCCAGAGATGATAGAGCTGGATCTGAAGAACTAAAATTACGTGATGACCATACGTATATTTCAGATGGAGCAGTTTTAATTATAGATATGAAAAATAATCGTGGGTTATTTCAAGTTAATGGGAAATCGTGTAGAATGCCACGTGTGGAAGAATACATTAACCATTTTTGGCATATTAACGGGAATGGAGTGGGTTCTTTTCAGTTTTGGCAAATGCATAATGATGTTGATAAATTTATAGAACAACTAAAAACTGGACGCTGGCACGGTACCAAAAAGATTGATCTTAAGCTAAGTAATCACTCTGCTGACATTCCGGATAAAAATGAAGGAGATCCTATTAATGGCATTCAACAATATACTAAGGCTTTCCAAGGAACAACAGCGCAACTGATTATTTCTAAAGGGCATGGACAAGAATATTTAAATGACACTGCTGTTTCTCAGTTAGTGAATTTTGTGTCGGAAAACCCTGAAAGAGTTAAAAAAGCTCAAATTGAATATATGAATGAAGATGAGCGACCTTCACTATTGGACTTAATGGATGCAAAAAAACGAGTAACAATAGAGGTTAGCTCTACTGATTCTGGATACGTTAATTTGGATGAAGTTGAGACAGCATTAATTTTCCGATATAATAGTGACTTTCCAGATTGCTAGATAAACAAGGGGGATCGAGTGTATGATCAATAAGTTGAAAAGTACCAAATTTTGGAGATCCCAAAGTAAAGAAGTTATAGTCACATTATCTGTCATTATTGTGTTATTAATTCTAAGTAACTATAAATCTTTTAACGTAGAAGGAATGACTAAATTTAATACTAGTGTCCGGGGTATTATTTCTATATTTACTGGAATGTTAGGTACAATGATTGGATTAATTTTTTCTGGACGTTTATCAAGTACATTTACTTTGATGTCTGAAAAGTATAAAGGTGTATGGGGGTTAAAGTATCGAATCTTTGGAGCTTTCATCCCATCCATTATGTTTATAACATATTCACTAATTTATGAAGCATATTATAATGTTTTTATGATAGATATACGTAATATATTTTTAAACAAAGTGTTATTCGTTATTTTAATAACGTTAATGACATATTCTATGGTATCTACATATCATGTGGTACACCAAATTATCAACATGTCATTGGACACATTTACCACCAAAAAATAATTTACAAATTTTTAAAAGTTGAGGAAATCAAATCTAGTTATTAATAAGAAGGACTATAAACAAAGGCCCCCTAAGTTGGACAAAAAGGTTCGACTTAGGGGGATTTTGTTTATAATAAAGTATTAAATGAATTTAAGACATTAGTAGCCAAAGAATTCCTCGAAAATTCTAAGTTAATTTTCCAAACAACATGAAAGTTTAACAGTCTGTCACAAAAATCTACATATACGGGTTAATCTACGTCTCTTTTAAAAAAATAGCTGTTTAATATCTCAATCAACAAGCATACACATTACACAGATCGATATATCATCGATATCAATTAAATTCAGTTTGTTTATGTTTGCATTTATAATTTATTCAAATTTACTGATAAAGGGATTGGACAAAAAATAGAAGAAACTCAAACTGATAATGTATCTGTTGTAAGTTTTTTCATATTTATATATATTTAACTCGTAACCAGATATACAAATTACAGCAACGATTTCGTATAGATTTCGTATAAAAGAAGAATTCAGTGTCTTTTCCCCTATGGAGTATAAGAATATGTTCACGGAGAAAATTAGTTAATATTTTTTATCCCACCAACTCCGCTCACTTTTATCCCTCGATTGAGCGCGTTACTAGAACGTTTTTACTATGTATGTTGCCTTTGGAGGCAACTAAAAATTAAACTTCTTTGATTGCTCGCTTTGGATCATTAATAATTGCTTCGGCTGCTTCACGTTCAATCCGAGCGTTGTCATTCTTAATCCAACGAGGGATAAGGAATAAGTCAACAAAAGTCCAAATTCCAGAAATAATTGCAAGAAATCCAACAGAAAGGACAGTGATTAGTAGCATGGCAATTGCTGAAACTGTCTTACCCATGTAAAAACGATGAATCCCAAAAAGTCCAAAAAAGAAAGCAAATACATATGCTAGCACAATGTTTTTACCCTTTGATTGTACTTGTGAATTAACTAATAACTTTTCATTATTTGATAATTCTGATAGCAACACGTCATTGTTCATAAAATACTCCTATCAGCTTTTAACGTGAATCAGATTTTTGCACGTGATATTAAATATTTAATCTAAAAAAGATTATTGAAAATGAATTTTTAAACGAATTGTCCCATGAGGTATTAAAAATTATATATTAACGGATATAAACGTAAAAATGAACATATGAAACAATATATTAAAATAAATGTTGCCTAGCTGGAATTAAACGATTGTTTGTCATCAAATTGACACAAACTGAAGCATCAATATAGATAGCAAATTTTAAATAGGTGTTCCTAAATTATATTGATAGGTAGGCCTTTTTCTTTTTTTTAGCGTTAAAGTAGCCTATAATTAGGAAGAATATCTAAAGATTAATTTGGCACGCGTATTTAATAATGTTGTCAATAAAAGAGTACTCCAAAATAACTTACAAACATTGCTATATCAAGGAAAGGAGACCCTAATGCCGGAACTACCAGAAGTTGAAACTGTTCGACGGGGGTTAACCCGTTTAGTAAAGGGGCGTACGGTACTTTCAACAGAAGTCCGTTGGCCCAAAATCGTGAATAACATGACGCCAGAAGAATTTGATGCGACATTGGCACAACGAAAAATTGAAAAAATTGATCGACGAGGAAAGTACTTACTTTTCCGTTTTTCAGGTGACTATACGATGGTATCTCATCTTCGAATGGAAGGATCTTATTACACCGTACCAACAGGTACGACACCAGGGAAGCACGATTTGGTCACTTTCCATCTCGACCAAGATGTTGATTTATTTTATCGTGACACTCGTAAATTTGGCCGCATGACTTTAGTTAAAAATGAAGATTTGAATCAAGTACCTGGCTTATCTGCATTAGGACCTGAGCCAAATGAAACGGACTTAACGTTTGATTATATGAAAGAAATCTTTCGCAAATCACATGCGCGCATTAAGCCGTTTTTACTTGATCAAAGTCACATTGCTGGGATTGGTAATATTTATGCTGATGAAACATTATGGCAAAGTAAGATCCATCCCAAAACACATGTTGACCGACTAACCGATGAGCAAATTAGCACGCTTCGTGAAAATATTATTAACGAAATGGCGCGTTCCATCGATCATCACGGGACCACGGTGCATAGTTTTACGAATGCCTTCGGTCAAGCGGGTGAATTCCAAAATGAATTAGAAGTTTACGGTCGCGTTGGCGAACCATGTTTGCGGTGTGGAACGCCGTTAGAGAAAATCAAAGTTGCACAACGTGGGACAACCTATTGTCCACATTGTCAGATTGAAGAGGATTAATGATGTTTAAATTAGGGTTAACGGGTGGAATCGCAACAGGTAAATCAACTATTTCAAATTATCTTAAAAATGAAAAACATTTGCCTGTGCTTGACGCTGACGAAACTGCACATGCAATTATGGAACCTGGTGAACCGGCCCTAACAGATATCGCCGACACTTTTGGACTAGATGTGATACATTCAGATGGCACGTTAAACCGACAAAAGTTAGGTGCGATTGTTTTCAATGATGCATCTAAGCGAACCCAATTAAACCAAATTACGCATCCGCGGGTCTTTGAAAAAATGCAGCATACTTTAACTGAATTAGAACAACAAGGCGCCAAAATCGTTGTATTAGACATTCCACTTTTATTTGAAAGTAATCAAGGCATGACATATGACGCAGTTTGTGTTGTGGCAACGGATGAAGCAAACCAGCTACAACGTTTAATGTCACGTAATCAACTGAATGAAGACGAGGCCAGAGCACGAATGTCCGCGCAAATGCCGCTACAACAAAAGATTAATCAAGCTGATTATGTGATTAATAATAATGGCAATTTACAAGATAGTTACCAGCAAGTTGACGATATGTTAACAGATATTCATAAAAGAAATGGAGGGCAATAAAGTGCGAGAATTCTCATTACAACAGCGTTATCGTGTTCAATTGGACGCCGATTTAACTATGCCGGATATTCGTGCTTTAACCCAAGTCTATTTACCCATCATTGGCCATGAAGCTTTCACTTTGTATTTAACGTTAGCTTGTTATCCACACGAAGCAAATCGAGAATACATTCATACGGATTTGTTAGATCAAGTCGGCCTTAGTCATCATGGTTTTTTGGATGCACGTGCACGTCTTGAGGGGATGGGGCTCATGAAGACCTATCAACAAGATTTAACAGAAAAAACGCAATGGGTCTACGAAATGCTTGAACCAATGTCAACTCAAGCCTTTTTAGCTGATGATACTTTGGCGAGTTTGCTAGCACATTATTTAGGAGAAAGTACGCTAAATAAGTTGGTGGCGGATACTTTACCAGAGCCCGAAAAAATACCCGGAGAAAATGTAACGGCATCATTCTTTGATTTAGTTGGCGCAGAACGCTTTAAGAAAATCAAAGCGCCGGTTGAAAAGGAGAGCATGCCAGCACTCCAGGCTTCCATCAAGTCAAATCCAGAAAAGTTGGATTTGAACATGATGAGTCAAATGTTGCAATCATTCAACGTGCCAATGCGCACCCTAAAAGAAAATGAAGCCGCTTTATTAGTTGAAAAAAACCTATACGGTCTGGATGATGTAACATTAGTCCGCTTGATTCAACAAAATTTGACTCAAAATCACGAGATTGATATGCCTAGCTTGCGTAAAAACTTACAGATGCAAGCGAAAGCTAATCAGCGTCAGGCAGAAAATGTTATTGCTGCAAATGAGGTTCAACCTGACACTGGATCAGATTCAGCTCAAAGTAAGCCCGCTAGTGCAGCTGAACAACTTTTGCAACAAGTTCAAAGCTTATCGCCAGTCCAATATCTACAGGCACTGCGCCAAGAAAAAGGTGGGTTTGTCACCGATAATGAACTAAAATCATTAGAAGATATTGCCCAGTTAAAGCGGTTGCCAAACGAAGTCATCAATGTCATGCTTTATGAATTGACAGTGGTTGAGCAAAAGACTTCGTTGAATCGGAATTTGATGCAAACGATTGTCAATGATTGGAGTCAAGCCGGAGTTAAAACCGCCAAAGATGCTTTTAGTTACTTACAAAAACGCCAACAACAAAAACAACAAACACCAGCTACACCAAAACGGCGCTATCAAAATCAACGTCCAGTTAAGAACGAGACGCGTCCAGACTGGGAAGAACAGCGGGCAAAAGCGGCTGCCAATTCAAACCAGCAGGCCGATGCTCAGCGTAAATTGGATGCTTTGTTGAAGGCTAATCAAGCTAAGCAGGAGGACCAACCACAATGAACGATTCAGACCAAACTCAAAATCAGTCACCTTTAGATGTCGGTCAAGCTATGGCACGGGCCATGCAAAAGAATCATCTCAATGAGCGCTATGCCGCCATGCAAAAAGCGGTTTTTGCTGATGACGATGTCCAAAAATTTTTAAAGGATCATCAAGATGAGTTAACACAGACCATTATTGATCGTGACTTTGCCAGCCTATACGAGTTTTACACTCAAAAACATAAAGATGATTCAGAAAGTGTTCATAAAGGCTATGTGCCTAGCTTGATGTTTAACGAGGGGCAAATTAATGTCATGTATCAACCTAGCCAAGCGACTGTTCGTGCCCAACAACAACGAGAACAACAGGCCTTGGTACATGCTGTTCAAATGCCAAAATTGATTGAACGGGCGCAACTTTCTGATTTTTCTAATCCATCGCCAGATCAAAGTAACGCCATTGGGGCTGTTGCGGATTTCATCACCAGTTACACGGAAGACCCCAATACTTATCATCGTGGTTTGTACATCCATGGACCATATGGGGTCGGAAAGACGCATTTGATGGGGGCGATGGCGAATACCTTAGCGCGCTACAGTATTCCGGTCACGTTGGTCCATTTCCCTAGTTTTGCCATTGAATTGCGGAATGGGATTAGTGATAAAAATAATCAAAACCAGAAACGTCTCGAAGCTTTGCAACGGGCCCAAATTTTAGTACTTGATGATATTGGAGCCGAATCATTAACCGCTTGGTTACGTGATGATATTCTCAGTCCAATTTTAGAATACCGCATGCAAAATGAACTCACGACCTTCTTCACTTCTAATTTCTCAATGGACCAATTAGAAAAAGAACATTTCACGAATACCAAAGATGGAAGTGAACCGATTAAAGCCGAGCGCTTAATGCAAAGAATTAAGTTTCTAGCAAAGGAAATCGCCATGTTTGGCGAAAATAAGCGGGTGCACTAATGCAAATTATTATCAAATTCTTGAAAAAAACCGGGCTAGCTTGGCTGACACTTGGAATTATTGTCATTGCTACAGCCTGTTTTTTTGCAAATAATGGCCAAATGTATCGAGAACCACTTGGTAAAATTACGACGATATCAACCCAGTCTACTGGTAAACAAAGTGATCAATATGGGAATCGCGTTAAAACATATAATCAAAAGTTAACCGTGCAACGGCTGAATGGCCAACATCGCGGAGAAACGATTCATCTTAACAATAGCTTTGATTCGGCCGAAGCCTTAAATGTGCGCTTACATAAAGGACAACAAGTCTTCTTAACGCATGATGGTCACGCTAATTGGTCAATAAAAAATGTGCGCCATGACTATATTTGGATTCCATTTGCTATTTTCGTTTTAGGTAGCTTGTGGATTTTAATGGGGCAACACGGTCGGATTATGATCTTGACACTATTTATGAATGTCGGGCTTTTTATTGCTTTCGTTTGGTTAAATAATGCGATCCCGAATCAAAACTTATTTGTCTTGTTCATTCCATTTGCCATCATTGTCACCATCTTAACGCTTGGTTTACTTATGGGCTTTCGTTCAAAACAAATGTGGGTCATTAGTTCAACGGTCTTGCTAACAAGCCTAATCACACTTGGTTTAAGTGAGATTGTCTTCCAGGTCTTGCACAATCAAGGTGTTTACTATGAGCATATGGATTTTGTCACTGAAAATCCTGACAATCTCTTTATGGCCATGACCTTAGTGGGTGTGCTTGGTGCGGTCATGGACGAAGCTACTGACATGACGGCCACATTATTCTCACTTAAGCGCGAGCGTCCTAGCATTTCAACCTCCGAATTGATTCACGCTGGACGTGATTTAGGCGGCGAAATTTTTGGCGCCCTTAACAATGTTTTGTTCTTAATCTTTATTGCCGAACAATTACCAATGGCTGTGCTTTATCTTAGAAATGGAAACACTTGGTCATTTACGTACATTAGCAATTTATCAATTGGTATGATTCAAACGCTCATTAGTGCCATTGGAATTGTATTAACAGTACCAGTTGGTTTATTGGTATTTAAATTGTTTGATCGTTCAAGTCACCAAAAGATTGGAGGCCAAGGATGAACGTTACAATTGCATTAGCTATTATCTTGCTCATATTAATGGTGCTCATCGCTGGTGCTAAAGGGCTGGGAGCCTTTGTTAGTTTATGGATTAATTTCTTAGTATTAGCTTGTATCATTACCTTAATTAGTTTTTCTTTTAATCCATTTTGGGTGCTTTTAATTGGGGGCGGTATTATTTTGACCATCACGATTATCAGTACCGGATCAGATGAAGATACGACACGGACGGCCTTAACGGTCAGTTTTATTGTGATGTTATTACTACTCGTTTTAATTGTCCCAATGGAACAAATCTCAAGCTCAGCCGGCTTTTCAGTCGAAAATAGTGAAGAGTTAGAAGGTCTTTCATTAGGTATTAACGTACCTTTTAAAACTTTAGGCATCTGTGCCGCACTACTGGCCACGCTTGGTGCAATTGCCGAAGCGGCCGTAGCCATTTCGTCGAGTCTAGCTGAACTACAAGCAGATCAGCCCCGTGCAAAATTGTCACAACTCATTAGCGCTGGTCAACAGGTTGGTCGAGAAATTGTGGGAACAGCCGTGAACACCGTATTATTTGGTTATTTAGCCGATTTTTTGAGCTTGTCACTATTATTTACCCGTTTAAACTATAGCTTCACGGACATTATCAATACAAAACTGTTTACTTCGGCATTACTATCGTTAATGTATTCCATCTTGGGTGTGGTATTAGTATTCCCATTTACATTATTAGTTTTTTATTTACAGCATAAAAAGCAAACCACAAATCAAGATGAAAATGCCTAAATTACGGCAAAAGAATAGGAAAAATGAGAACGTTGTGGTATGATTTAGTTAAAGTTAACCTGTTTATGACATGTTAATTTCTATTAGATTTATATAAAGAAAGTTAGGTATTAAAAATGAGCAATAACATCCTCATCGTAGAAGACGAAGAAAATTTGGCCCGTTTTGTTGATCTTGAATTGCAACACGAAGGGTATCAAACACATGTAGCAGATAATGGTCGTGATGGCCTTGATGAAGCAATTAATAATGATTATGACTTGATTCTATTAGATTTAATGTTACCAGAATTAAGTGGATTAGAAGTTGCGCGTCGTTTGCGTGAAGCTAAGAACACACCTATCATTATGATGACTGCCCGTGATTCAGTAATTGATCGTGTTTCAGGGCTTGACTATGGGGCTGATGACTATGTTGTAAAGCCTTTTGCGATTGAAGAGCTGCTTGCCCGTGTGCGTTCATTGTTGCGTCGGATTAATATTGAAACTGAAGAACACAGCTCACATCAAAGTATCGTTCGTTACCGTGATTTAACGGTCGAAAAAGAAAACCGGATTGCCCGTCGTGGTAATGAAATTATTAATTTGACGAAGCGTGAATACGAATTGCTATTGATTTTGATGGAAAACATTAATGTCGTCCAATCACGTGATGAATTGTTAATGAAGGTTTGGGGTTACGATACTGATATCGAGACCAATGTCGTTGATGTGTACATCCGTTATCTTCGTAATAAGATTGACCAACCAGATTCACGTGCATCATATATTCAAACCGTTCGCGGAACTGGGTATGTCATGCGCCAATAGGTGTTTGAGGAGGCAGCTTAATGGAGAAGGATGAAACCACAGAAAATTCTACAGCCACTAAGCGAATTTCATTAAAGTGGAAGTGGACTTTGGGAACCCTGGTGGGGGTATTCTTTGTCTTTTGTATGTTTGCTTGGTTTTTAACATCTGCCTTTTCAAATCGGATGTTAAATAACGAGGAAGTTAATACACGTCGTTCCATGTTTACCGTGGCAAAGCGTTTGGAGCAACAATCTTTACAACAGCTTACCACAAAAGACATCGATAAAATTTTGCAGCCCGATCAAGACGATTTCAGTTCAATGGTTAAAGACCCAGTTGTGCATGAAATTGCCCGATCAGATTACGATATGGTGATCTATAATGAGCAGGGAAAGCAAATTTATCCCAGTGAGCAGTCACAAATTAGTTTGAAGCGAGTTAAGAAACCAACTGTGACTGTTGAAAAAATTAATGGTCGCAAACAAATGTTAGGTCGCCAGCCCATCACGAATCAAAAGGGTGAGCGGGTTGGTTACTTAGTTGTTGAAAATCATCTCATTACTTATCACAAAACATTCAAACAAGTTTATGCCATTATTGTTGTATCAATTGTTCTAGGCTTAATGTTCCTAGGATTGTGGGTATACTGGTTATCAGGATATCTACTACAACCAATTAAAGACATGACCAAAGTTGCTGATCGGATTCAAAAAGATCCTAGTTCGCCTGAGCGTGTTTCGCTTAGAACTAAGCATCCAGACGAACTGTCTGAATTAGCTGCTGTTTTTAATGAAATGTTGGATAAAATGCAAGGTTTCATTACGCAACAGCAACGTTTTGTGGAAGATGTTTCGCATGAATTAAGAACTCCCGTAGCGATTGTTAAAGGCCATATGGAATTACTTGATCGTTGGGGTAAAGATGATCCTAAAATCTTAGACGAATCAATTCAAGCTTCGCTGACTGAAATGAAGCGGATGCAAGGCTTGGTTCAAGAAATGTTAGATTTGACCCGTGCTGATCAAATCGAATTGACCTTTAAAGATGGCCAAACTGATGCTAAGGAAGTTATCAATGCGGTCTACAATAACTACAAGTTAATTTATCCAGACTTTACTTTCTTACTAGACGATGGTTTAAAGGGGCCAACTTGGCTAAATATGAATCGTGATCATTTTGAGCAAATCTTGATTATATTAACTGACAATGCTGTTAAATATAGTCAAGATCGCAAAGAGATTCACTTTGCAGCCTCAAAATCAGGTTCAAATTTGGAAGTGGCCATTCAAGACTTCGGTGAAGGAATTAGTTCTGAAGACGCTAAGCACATCTTTGATCGTTTCTATCGTGTTGATAAAGCACGTTCACGAAAACAAGGTGGTAATGGGCTTGGTTTAAGTATCGCTCAAAAAGTGATTGAAGGCTATGGCGGTGAAATTACGCTTGAATCGGCCGTCGGTGAAGGTTCTGTTTTCCGTTTTACTTTACCAATTCAATCAGAAACTAAAGCATAAATGTTACACTAAAAACGTTAGCAAAGTGGTTGAAACGCTTGCTAGCGTTTTTAAATTGATGGATTAAATTTTTAAAAAGGATGACACACACATGATTATTAAACATGCCATTTTACATATCTTAGATAAAGATGCTGGTAATTTAATTGCTTCTCAAAACGAAATGGATATTTCTAATATTCAAATTCACGAATATTTAGAAGGAATTATCCAAAAATTTGAAAATACGGATTATAAACCAGGGCAGCTAACTGATAATGACTACATTGCCGGTGTCATCAGTGATGAGAACCCCGACTCATTTGTTGAGAAAACGACGACTTTAGCAGATAAGTTATTTAGTATTATTGCACCAAGTGAACAGGTGCCTGCCGGAGATTTGCTATGTGTTGAATATTCATCTGGCACCGATGACTTCTTTACCATGCTCAAATTAAACTTAGCGCCACATTATACGCACACAGTTGATTATGAAGGTGATGCCCTCGTCAATAAGTTAGTCTTAAATAAGTCTATCTTGCCAGATCCAACGCAATCAGCGCAGGAAGGCATCTTGATTAACCTCATGACTGGAGCTTATCAATTGGTTGAAAAACAATATTTAATTGATGGCCATCGAACATTTTATTTCTCACAAGATTTCCTTGAAATTTCCCCTGAAACTTCAGCCAAAGATAATCTAAAAACGATTAAAAACACGGTGAAGCAAGTGGCCGACAAATTTGATGTTCCTGAGCATGAGGCGCTTTCATCTGCCCAAACTGCTATTTTTAAAAATATCCAAGATAATGATGGCGAAATCAAAGTTTCTGACATTGGTGATGCCGTATTTGCTGGTAATATTTCAGCACAAAATGCTTATCAAGAAGTTTCAAAAGAGAAAGATTTGGGCGAATCAATTGAGATACCAAATGCTGAGAAATATGAAAAGAAATACCAAGTGCAAAGGTTCAAATTGGATTCAGGCATTGAAATTACAATTCCAATTGATATCTATCAAGATAAATCAAAAGTGGAGTTCGTCAATAACCCAGATGGTACACAAACCTTAATGTTAAAGGACATTGGTTCAATCATGAGTAAATTCAATTCTTAAAAAGATATGAGTTATTAATAATATCATTACAACTAGATGAGTTTGTTCTCTTTTTAATTGTTTCGGTATACAAAAAAGGGTATGCTACTCTGTATATATATTCATGAAAGGTTTCTGATTGGAGTAAGAAATGAATAAAAAGAAAATCGGCCTCGCCGCGTTAGTTCTCATGATTTTTTCATCAATATTTGGTTTTGGTAACGGACCCGTTGCTTTTTTCCAAATGGGGTATGCCTCAATTATTTGGTATGTATTAGGAGCCTTACTCTTTTTCCTACCAACTTCAATGATGTACGCCGAATTCGGTGCCTCGTATAAGGATTCAAAAGGTGGTATTTACACCTGGATGGAAGGCGCATTAGGTAAGAAAACAGCCTTTATTGCGACTTTTATTGCTTTAGCTTCTTGGGTTGTCTGGATGATTTCAGTTGCTCAGAAAGTTTGGATCCCTTTGTCAACCATGTTTTTTGGTCATGATACGACGCAATCTTGGCATCTATTCGGCTTGACTAGTCCACAAACCATTGGACTTTTAGCGATTATCTTTGTGCTTGTTGTAGCATTCTTTGTCACACGTGGTATGGAGTCGATTTCTAAAATTTCATCAGTTGGCGGAATGTTCGTCATGGCTTTAAATGTTCTACTTTTGATTGTTTCAGTAATTGTTTTAATTGCCAATCATGGTCAATTTGCTGAACCCGTTACTGGTAAGTCATTTATTATCCCTGAAAATCCTGCCTTCCAGACACCATTCCAATTGATTTCATTTGCCTTGTATGCTGTATTTGCATACGCCGGTATGGAGCAAATGGGGGGCATGATGGATGACATTGAAAAGCCTGAAAAGACATATCCCCGTGGTGTTATGATTGCCACCATGGTGATTACATTCGGCTATGCATTATCAATTTTGCTTTGGGGTGTCACATCAAATTGGGGTCACCTAGCTAGTATGAAGCATGTTAACTTGGGTAACATTACTTACGTGTTGATGAACAACTTAGGTGTTGCCTTGGGAACATCACTTGGCTTTACTCAAGCGACCGCCTTAACGATTGGAGCATGGTTTGCACGTTTTGCTGGCCTTTCAATGTTCATGGCTTACTTAGGCTCATTCTTCGTGTTGACTTATTCACCATTAAAGTCATTCATCTTAGGATCTCCTAAAGAGGTTTGGCCAAAGTCTGTCGTACGTTTGAATAAAGCAGGGGTGCCAAGTGTTGCCGTTTGGATTCAAGCTGGTTTAGTTGTCCTATTTATTTTTGGGATTGCCTTTGGTGGCAGTGATGCCAACCAACTTTATTTGATCCTTACCAACATGGGAAATGTTTCTTCAACACTTCCATATGTCTTCTTAATTGTAGCATTTCCAATCTTCAAAAAACTTAACAACGTTGAGCATCCAATTGTCTTTTATAAGTCAATGACGGTTACTTGGATTGTTACAGCGATTGTTGAATGCTTAATTATCATTTCAATGGTTATGACCGTTGTGCCATTGTTTATGTCTCATGATTATGCCAATGCTTTTTGGACAATTATCGGCCCAATTTTGTTTGGTTTCATCGCTTGGGTCCTTTATGAGCACGGTGAACGCAAACACGGTAAATTATAAACAAAACTAAACACGAGATTACCAAGTAATCTGGTGTTTTTTTATTGAGCTGTAACATCACTTGTGTGAAGCTATGCTATAATATATTAGTTACAATAAAATCAAATGAGGTAAAATTTCAAAAAATGAAACTAAAAAGTTTAACACCAATACTATTCATCATCTTGATTGGATTATTAGTCACCGGAAACATTGGTATTTTACAAGGTCCCTTAACACAATTTATGGAGTGGGCCGGTAATGTGATTGGTGGCCCAAACGCAGTTGGTTGGTCAATTATCGTTTTGACATTGATGGTTCGTTTACTCTTGATGCCATTTATGGTTCAACAACAGCATGCAGCAACCGTGCAACAAGAAAAAATGATTTTGCTTCAACCACAACTTAATAAAGTCCAAGAAGCACAAAAGAATGCAACAACTCAAGAAGAACAAATGCGAGCTTCTCAAGCTATGATGGCCATTTATCGTGAAAACGGGGTCTCAATGCTTGGCGGCGTTAACTTCTCAGTGATGATTATCCAGATGCCAATCTTCACTGGACTTTACCAAGCCATTCAACATTCACCTGAATTAGCGCAGGCTAGCTTCTATGGGATTTCACTATCCGATAAAAGTCCATTACTTGCCATTTTCACAGCGTTTGTTTACTTCTTACAATCATATCTATCAATGATTGGTATGCCTGAAGATCAAAAGAAATCAATGCGTTCAATGATGTTTATCATGCCTTTGATGATGCTTTTCACCACTTGGTTTACCAACGGTGGAATCGCACTTTACTTCAGTGTTGGTGCCATTGTGATGATTCTTCAACAGTTGATTATTACGATGTGGCGTCCTCGGATTCGCCGGCACGTCGCTGACACCTTTGAAGTTAAGGATGTCGTCGATGATGCCCTTGCTGGTACTTTAGAATCAAGTGCTGAACCACAAAGTGCTTTTGCTAAGGCAATGCAAAACGCACAAGAAGAACTTGAGGCTGAGCAACAACAAGAAGCAACTGGCAAGAAGCCAGTTAAGAAAACTGAAGCTCAAATTCGTGAAGAAAATCGTTTACGCAATCAGAAGAAGCATCAAGGTGATAAACAATAAAAAAAGAGACGATTTAAGATTTAATCGTCTCTTTTCTTTTACTTATATTTTGTAAGAGTGTATACTAAAGGTAGTTTGAAACGGGAGGTTTTTTCATGGAATTTTATGAACCAACAGCGCATACTGACGAAGAGATTCGTTCAACCATTGCCAACAACGACAAGGTAATGTTATTTTTACAAGCCGATTGGTGTGGTGACTGTAAAGCGATTAAGCCATTTGTAAAAGATTTGCGATCATTGGCAGAATCGAATGGCTACACTTGGATTGATGCTGACCGCGATGATAATATCGACATTGCTAATGCTTTGGGGCTACGTGGTATCCCTGCTTTTGTACAAATCGAAAACGGTAAAATGATTGATCACATTGGGAATGGCGAACGCTTAAACCCTGCTGATGTTAAACAATGGCTTGAAAATCTATAAAAAAAGGTAACTTGATTTGAATCAAGTTACCTTTTTTATTTTATACATTAGCTTCTGTCATTTTTTCAGCAATATCGGCCATTTCGTCAATCGACTCATGCATGCCAGTTGCGATCCAACGAATCGCCAATGCCAGCATACCTGATGCGGTAAAGTCAGCTAGATAATCAATTGATTGCACACTATGTCCTTGCTCTGACATCTCTTGCGTAAATAATTGCACATAAAGTGATTGCAAAATGTCACGAAGGGGAGGATAGAACTGTTCACGTAAGCCTGCATTCAACAAGACAGCAATAATCATACCGTTTGATTGAATAAAACCGAAAAAGGCGCGGGCGATTGCTTGAGCATTCAACTCAATTTGGTCAGTTTCAACACTAAATTCATTCGTTAATTGCTTAACGATGGCATCGATGACGGCTTCCTTTGTACCAAAATGGCGATAAAAAGCCATCCGTGACACGCCTGCCTCGCGGGTTATTTCAGTCACCGCCAGTTGGTCATAAGATTGGCTTTGCAACAAAGTTAGGGTTGCATCAATGATTTGTTCATCCGTCTGTTGACGAATACTTTCAGTCACTGCATTTCTCATAACCTCATCATAGCGCACGTAGCCTGAAAATAATGGTTACCCCAGAAAAAAACAACAATATTTATAAATCGTTTAGATTAAGCAAGCAAAGTTAAACATTCCTTATTAAAAAGTTTACTCTTCTGTAAAGCATGCTTAGCGTCGTTGCGTCAAATAATTTTGTAAATCAGCAGATAATACATAGGGAACATGCACTAAATCAGATCCATTCTTAGCACCAACTAAGGCGTATAACTCACGTAATTGGCGTTGCCAAAGTGTAATTTCAGCGATTAAACCTGCTTCACCGTCTTTCAGTAAAGTGTGCAAGAAATGCCCAGCTACACCAACCGTTTCTGCGCCTAGTACTTGTGCCTTCAAAATATCTAACGGTGATTGAATCCCACCAGTTGCCATAATTGTGGGGTGGTGGGGTGCCAGCTGTGCTTCCAAAAGTGACTCAGCTGTCGTTTGACCCCAATCATATAAGAAATCATATTGATAAGGATTTTCTCGATTGCGCCGGTCCTCAATTTCAGCAAAATTTGTTCCTGAACGGCCACCGATGTTAACGTACTCGATACCTAAATCGGCTAGTTCAGCGATTGACTGGGCGTCCATGCCGAAACCAACTTCTTTAACGATAACAGGCACATCAACGGCTGCCTTAATTTTGGCAATATTGTCTTTCCAATAAAAAGTTGTATCCCCTTCAGGCATAACTGTTTCTTGTGCAGCATTAATATGAATCTCAAGGGCATTTGCTTGTAGCATTTCGATTGCGCGTTGCGCATGCTCAACAGTATGTCCAGCACCGATATTGGCCATCATAAAACCATTTGGATTAGCAGCACGTACCGCTTCAAAGCCAGCAACTTGGGCTGGTTCTTTCATCGCGATACTCTGTGATCCAACTGCCATCGCTACGCCAGTTGCTTTAGCAGCAGCAGCTAAACTAGTGTTAATTTCACTTGTTTTTGCACTACCACCAGTCATTGCTTCAATATAAAAGGGGTAGTCCCAAGGAAAATCTGCATTATCAACTTTTAAATTAACATCGGCTTGGCTCGTTTCAGGCAAAGGCCGATGAATTATGCGAACTGCATCCAGTGAAGAAACCGGGGGATTCTTCTTATAATTTAGCTCTGCCAAAGCTAAATGTTCATTCTTTCTTTGTCCATGAACTGATTCCATTAATCAATACCTTCCAGTCGGCTTTTTGCGATATGCACATCTAATGGTGTAATTTTTAAAGCTTCCCATTTTGAAGCCATCATAACACGTTCTGCTTCATTACGGATGACTGCTAAACCATTATCACCATTTCCAGCGCCCGAAATTTTAGCAGCAATGCCATGATGATGTGCAACAGTTAGCAGAGCTCGTAACTTTGGTGTCATATACTTTAGGTGCATCACATCAGCGAACTTAACTAGGGCAACTTGGTTTAAATGTAGATTTGTTCGAAAACCAATATAGTCTGCTGCTTTAATATTTTGTTCTAATAATTTAATCAAAGGGGTAGTTTTATTCCCTAAGCGCTCTTTATAAATAATAGCTGTTCTTTGATTAACTGATAGCTGTTTTTGTGTATCAGCTGGTTCACCCGTCCAACCAACCAGTAATTGCCAATTTTCTGGGAAAACGATTGGTCGTACGACTAATTTAGGCCAAGGTAATTCTAATAAGACCATCAAATTAAAATCAGGTTGCAAAAGATGCTTCTCCAACCAAAGATTATCAAAGCGCTCGTAAAAAATGATGCCACCAAAACTGGCAGCCGCTACGTCACCCATCGAACCACGTTTAAAATCGGGAAGACTGGTCATGATAATTGCCGCCAATTTGAATATATGCATTGGGTTCTCTGGTAAATGGTAATGCTTCACTAAAGCATTTACTAGGGCAACGACCAAAGCCGCCGACGATCCTAAACCAATCTTTTTACCATCAATGTCTAAATCACTTTTAAAAGATATTTGTAAGCCATTCAGTGTCAAATTATCAGCTTGTAAGCGACGCTTCACCCATTTAAGGGTTTCAATCACTAACTGCCATTCACCCTGAGCTGATAAGTGATCTAAATCATCCAGTTTAACCATTAAACCGCCCAATTTATCACTATTTAAATCGAGCACCGGCTCATCAATATCCGATACCGTAACCGTCATAAACCGGTCAATTGCAAAAATAATACTTGCATGTCCTGGAATCGTAACTGCATATTCACCGGCTAAAAATAATTTGCCAGGTGCTTTTGCGACAGTCTTCATAGCTTTGCTCCTTTGACAATCTGAATCCCCGGACCAGGTGTGGCAGCTACCGTTTGGACATTAGGTAAACTAGCGGCCAGGGCTTCTGTTATCGCTTGTGTATCTTGTTGCTTTGAAATTAATTTAACATTTGGACCCGCATCCATTGTAGCGTACACTTCAATACCTTTTTGCCGTAAAGTGGCAGCTAATTGAATCACCGTCCATGATTGGTCAGTTAAATAATTAAACGGTGGGTTAGCTGTAGTATTTGTTGCATGCATTTGTAAAGCGTTGCTCTCAGCTAATGACCCTAATTTTTCAAAATCATGCTGCGCAATTGCCGCTTCCATGTCACTCACGGCCGCATTCGTATTTTCAACCCATTGTGCATAGAAGGGCGAGGTTGCTTGGGTATGTTGCATGCCACCACGTGAATCAATTTTTTTAGGTTGATCGTTAATGATAACCGTCAACAGTTGAATATCCCAATCAACGTCAGCTTGTAAAACTTTTGCATATGAACTTTCGTCACTATCGCCACGCTGCCATTCAACAAAACCACCAAAAATTGAACGTGATGCCGATCCTGAACCGCGTCGGGCTAGGCGACTTAACTCACTTGGGGTTAGGTTTAACCCAGCCGCTTTACTTGCTGATCCCGCTAAGGCTGCAAAGGCTGAAGCTGACGAAGCCAGTCCTGCGGCCGTTGGCACATGGTTAGTTGATTTAACAAGGGCATGCGTACTTAATTGGGCTTCTTGTCGTACGATATCTAGAAAACGTACGATTTTGTCATAACTTTTACCAGCAAGTGGAGCATCATTTAAAAAGACTTGATCTTGGACCAAGTCATCATCAAACTTCACTGAAGTGTCAGTATAAAATTCATCTAGTGTTAACGAAATCGAAGTTGTGGTTGGGATAATAAAATCCGTATCAGCTTTTCCCCAATATTTTAGCAGGGCGATATTCGTATGAGCACGCGCTGTATATTCTCGCATAAGTCTTCCTATTTCTTATGATAATGTTGTGACCAAGTTTCTTGAGCACCAGCCTGTTGTAAGGCTTTAATCACTGCTTGGGCTTGGGCTTTAGTTTCGGTGAGCGCCAACATAGCACCGCCAACACCGCCACCAGTTAACTTAGCACCAATCGCCCCGGCAGCAATTGCTGCTTCAACCAAACGATCAAGACTAGGATGTGATACCCCCAGAGCTTTAAGATGCGTATGCGCATCTGTCATTGCTTGACCAATTTCATGTAAATCATCATGAGATAAACCATTGCGCATTTGATAAGCAATGGCACCTAAGGCCTCGATATGATTTTGTGTCTCTTTGGGTTTGGTTTCCATCTGTTGTCGAACAACTGAAACCGCTAAACCAGTCTGACCGCGAATACCGGTATCTGCAATAATCAAATAACCTTCTAAATTCATTTGCAGCGTTTCGATTGTCTCATTTTTAATGAACCAAACCGGTACATCACTAGCTGAAGTTGCCGCATCCAAACCAGAAGGTGACCCATGCGTCACAGCTTCTTCAATATTAGCCCACTTTTGTAAATCTTGATCTGAAAGTGGTGTTTCAAAAAAATCAAAAAAAGCACGAATAATGGCAATTGCCGAAGCAGCTGAAGACCCCATACCACGTTCTTGTGGTATTTTTGATTCAATCTCTAAAGTAAACGGCATTTCAACGGCATCAAAATATGTTAGTAAGTGCGTGATTAATTGTCGCACACCTTCATATACTTCACCCATGGCTTCCATCGGACCTTGATAATTTGGCGTCAAAACAACTTGTCCTGCTTGCCGTTCTTTCAAAGTTGCTGTCATCGCCAAATCGGGGAGGGGAATTGCGATTGCTGGTTGCCCGTACACGACCGAATGATCACCAATTAAAATGACCTTGGCGTGACTTTTTCCCATACTTTCACTTTTCATGTTTAAACCACCAATCTAACAAATTATATATATGTTTATGTATCTATTCATAGCGTTTTCACGTTAAATTACACACTAATAAAGTCTAACAAAATTTAACCTAATATGCTATATCACATGCGCGTGATGTACAAAAAAATAAATCCCGAAAAAACGGAGCTAATCCCGAAAAAACAGGATTTATCGGCTATTGAACATCGACAAGGGCGCTCCATCACTGGTACAATAGCATGTGTATTCAATGTTGCCTCATTGATAGGGCTACATTTACGTAAACATTAGTCTAATCTATTAAAATAAACATACCTTAAGAAATACAGAATTAGGCTCAGAAAATAGGTAAGGGCGTGGTGAACAATGCCAAAAAAAGATATCTATGCCGTTGTTGATTTAGAAACAACCCAAACTTCACAAGAAGATGGGCGCATCATTCAAATCGCAATTGCCTTTGTACAAAACAAAACCATCATTAATCAATTTTCAACAATGGTTAATCCTGACAAACCAATCCCCAGACATGTGACACAGTTAACTGGTATTACCAATAAGATGGTAAAAGGGGCCCCATATTTTGAAGAAATGGCGCCAACTATCTATAATATGTTGCAAGGGACAACTTTTGTCGCCCATAATGTGAATTTTGATTTACCATTCCTAAACAATGAATTCACACGGCTCGGCTATCAACCACTTGATGTTGAAGCCTTAGATACAGTAACGCTAAGCCAAATATTGTGGCCGACTGCACCTGGATTCCGTCTGATTGATATTGCCCAATATTTAGGCATTTTACATACGCATCCACATCAAGCGGATAGTGATGCTGCAACGACTGCTGAACTATTGATTGCAATTTTAAATCGAGCTGAATCTTTACCAATGGTCACACTACAAGCATTAAATGATTTGCCACTCGTGTTGCCACAACAAACTAAATCAGTTTTTGCAGACGCACTAGCAGCTAATCGCCGGCATCCACAACCTTTGCCAGACTATCTAGAAATCATTGATGGCTTAGCCATCCGCCGTTTCTCAGATCCAGCACCGCTTGTTCAAGATTCTCACGCACAATATCCAAAGAAGGCTGCTCAGAAAGAAAAGCTTTATGGTGACAAGTTAAGCTATCGTAAGCCACAAGCAAAATTAATGAACCTTGTCGCTCGCCATTACGAAGAGACTTTAAAGCCAAATGCTGAGGGCGAAAATACGTTAGTCATTGAAGCACCAACCGGCATGGGAAAAACGTTAGGTTATACTTTGCCATACGCTTATTTGGCGAATGCCAATCAAAAGCAAGTTGTCATCTCGGTACCAACCATCACTTTACAGCACCAGGTCGTTGAAGTGATTAATGAACAACTCAATGCCGTTCTTCCATTTGAAGTACGTGCGGTTAGCTTAAAAGGAAAATCACATTATCTAAATCTGCAAAGCTTTAAGCGCGCACTGACAGTTGATGAAGGATCAGTGGCTTTGCAATTTATTAAAGCCCAGATTTTGGTGTGGTTGACTGAAACGCTGACGGGTGATTTTGACGAACTTAATCTCATTAACCCTCAGACACAATTTATGGAGAAATTATCACAACCAGCCAATAATCCGAGTGGCTCAGCCTTTTACGGGCATGAATTTAGTGACCGCCAGGACATTTTAGCCAAGGAGTCACAATTCTTGGTTGTGAATCATGCCTATTTGGCCTCATACGCTCATACGTTGGGCGTTAAAGAAGATGCGCCATATTTGGTCATTGATGAACCGCAACATTTGCCAGAAGCAGTTATTCAACAAAGTCGCCGTCAATTAAATTTCAAACGTTGGCTCAATGATGTAGAAGAAACGCAAAACCTCTTTACACGAACTGATGCTGCCAACATTCAAGACATTTTGGCGCGTATTCCTGGTGGTCGTAAAATCAAGACACGTTTCACTGAACGGCTACAACAACTTGCCAGTGAAATCCCGCAACTAGAAACAAAATTATTCCGGCGCTTCTTGCTTAATAAAAAGGAAGTTCTCGCCAGCGGTATTCATGAATTTCCCATTGATTTGCCTGATTTAGCTCAATTTTGGGTTGAACAAGGGGGGCGCGTCGATAAGATTGAGGGTGCGGTTCACGACTTAGAACAAGCTCTGAATGACTTTTTAAACGAATTTAGTCAATTAAAACACGTCTTTTCAATTGAAGAACGTCAAGCTCTGGCTGATTTAAGACGGCATCTCAACCTCATTAGCGATTCAGCCAAAAAAATTAATCAGTTCCAACAAGATTTAGTAGATTTTCCTGATGCCAGCGTATTTTGGCTCTCACAAACCGCTGATCAAGAAGGGCAACATCTGCGGCTTAGCGGTGGATTATTGCATACTGTCGATTACTTTAAGCAACGGGTGTATCCTTACTTTGTGCCAGCAACGTTTATTGGTGCCACATTATTTACCTCAAACAAATCAAGCTATTTCTACGATCGCCTAAATATTGATCGCACAACTGCCGAAGTGCACACTTTTCCAGATGTCTTTGACTATGAGACCCAAAGTGAATTTATTATGGCTAAAGATGCAGTTAGCCCGAACGATTCAGGTTATGTCCAATATTTAGCCCATGAATTAACAGATATTTTAAATGATGTTAGTGAAAATACGCTGATTTTGTTTAATTCCCATGAAACTTTGCAACAAGTTTATTACCAAATGCAAAATCTAAACGCTGGTAGCAAAAACAAACTCACGCTTTTAGCACAAGGTGTGACTGGAACTCGTGGACGAATTTTGAAACGGATGCAAAACGAACAGGGAATTGTCGCACTCGGCGCCAATAGTTTCTGGGAAGGCATCGATTTGCCTGCTGAACAATTGCGGCTTGTCATTATGACCCGCTTACCGTTCGACCAACCTGATTCAATCCCGCAAAAAGCTGAGGAAGCTTTTTTGCAAGCCCATGGGCGTCAGCCGTTCTATCAAAGCACCTTGCCCAAGGCAGTGCTACGAATGCGTCAAGGAGTAGGGCGCTTAATTCGAACCCCAGCTGATTATGGAGCTGTGGTCATGTTAGATGTGCGCTTACTCGATAAAACATACGGTAAAACCATTCAAAATATGTTGCCTGACTCAATGCCAAAGAAGTCATTAACGAGTCAAGAAATTGGTCCTGAGCTCAAGGAATTTTTCCAGCATCGGGCAACAGATGACTCGACAGAAAACCCTTAAAAAAGGCGGAATAAAGCTTTTAAGTCCGGCCTTTTTTTGATAAAGTATATATTAGTTGAATCATACCCTGAGGTATGATGTTAGAGGAGGGGCTCATTATGGAGATGCGTTTGGCACCTCAACGTCGCCGGCGCCAACAGCGCCGCCGCCGCTACACAATTATTGGTGTTATAGTAATCATTCTTATCTTGGTAGTCGGTTATTTCGCGGCAGTCAATCACCCAATGTCACAGGCGCGCTCAAATTTAACCCATTCGGCTAAACAAGCTAAGCAAATTCGTTATGTTGATCATTTTTATCATGTCTCAAATCAACATACGTATTATGCTTTAACTGGTCGTAACCAGGATAACCAACCTGTTGGGGTTATCCAACGTAAAGGTTCAAAAAAGCTAACGACCGTTAAATTAAATCATGGTCTTAGTGCCAAAGATATTCGACAAAGCGTTAAGCAAAACTATCAGGTTAAAAAAATTACCTCATTAGGTCTTGCCACTTATCATAATATTCCGGCTTGGGATGTAACGTTTATCGATAAGCAAAATAATATGAATTACGTTACATATCGCTTTAGTGATGGTAAGGTTTTGCGCTCGATTTTAAACTTGTAAAATAAATATAAATATTAAGGAGTTAATTTTATGGAAACGATTCGTATTGAAGACGCCCCACATTTTGTTGGTGAGAAGGTTCGTTTGGGAGCATGGTTACGTAATAAGCGTGGCTCAAACAAAATGCAATTTTTACAACTTCGTGATGGTACAGCCTTTTTCCAAGGTGTGGCTTCAAAGGAAGAAGTTGGGGAAGAAACTTTTGCTAAAATTAAAGCCTTAACTCAAGAAACAAGTATGTATTTGGTGGGTACTATCCGCCAAGATGACCGTTCACCCTTTGGATACGAAATGGATGTTGAAGATGTTACGGTTGTTGGTGAATCAGAAGGCTACCCAATTACACCAAAAGAACATGGTACCGATTTCTTGATGGACCACCGTCATTTATATCTTCGCCACATTCAGCCATTTGCAGTTCTTCGTATTCGAAACACTTTGATTGCAGCAACGTATGAATTCTTCAACAAAGAAGGCTTCATTAAGATTGACTCACCATTGTTAACTAGTTCAGCTCCTGAAGGTACAACTGAGCTATTCCACACTGAATACTTTGATACAGATGCTTATCTATCACAAACAGGGCAGTTATATGCCGAAGCAGGTGCAATGGCCTTCGGTAAGGTCTTCACCTTTGGACCAACTTTCCGTGCTGAAAAATCAAAAACCCGGCGTCATCTAACTGAATTCTGGATGATTGAACCCGAAATGGCTTGGATGCACCAAGATGAATCACTTGAGGTCCAAGAACGTTATATTGCTTACTTGATTCAAGCCGTTCTTGATCGCAATGATTACGAGCTTGGCTTGTTAGGTCGAGACAAAGAGTTGTTGAAGAGTTACACGCAACTACCATATCCACGTATGTCATATGATGATGCCATTAAGTTGCTACAAGACAACGATTTCGATGTTGAATGGGGTGTTGACTTTGGTTCACCTGAAGAAACTTTCTTAGCAAACCACTTCAATAAGCCTGTATTTATTACCAACTTCCCTAAGGCCATCAAGGCTTTCTATATGAAGCGCGATGATGAACGTGATGATATTGTCATCTCAGCCGATTTGTTAGCACCTGAAGGTTATGGTGAAATCATCGGTGGATCAGAACGTGATACTGATTACGATTACTTAGAGTCACGCATTAAGGAAATGGGTCTTAATGTGGATGATTATCAATGGTACCTAGATCTTCGTAAGTACGGTTCTGTGCCTCATTCTGGTTTCGGTCTTGGTTTGGAACGTATGGTCACATGGGTGACAGGTGAAGAACACATTCGTGAAGCCATTCCATTCCCACGTACGATGAACCGTCTAAAGCCTTAAAACATTTAAATGTACTAAAAAAACAGATGTGATTGCATCTGTTTTTTTAAAGCTTAATTCATAGAGGAGGAGCCCTTGGCTGACGCATATTTTCAAAAGAATTTCTTTGCGATGGGTGACGTATCCATCAGTAACTATCTGCTAAATCATTATCAAGACCTTGGTATGACAAACGATGAATTATTAGTTTACATTCAATTAAAAAACCAAGCCGAGCATTTACCTGATATTGACCTACAACAAATGTCTCACAATTTAGGTTGGTCAACTGAAACCATTAATAATTTAATTGAACAATTACGTTCTAAAAATTTTATTGATCTAAATTCACAACGCGATGCACAGGGGCGTATGACGACTTCTATTGATTTTTCACCACTCTACAATCAGATTATGACGAAGCAAGGAGAATACACGCAATCAACAGCAAGCCAGCGTGTCAAAAGTCACGGGGAAGTCATGGCGACAACCAACGCACAAAATGATCAACCAACGCGCACCGACATTTATAATATGATTGAACAAGAATTCGGCCGGCCTCTAAGTAGTATGGAATTACAGACCGTACGAGATTGGTTCGATATTGATCATTTCCGTCCAGACTTTATTAAAGCCGCTTTACAAGAAGCTGTTGTAAATAATGCCTTAAACCTAAGATATATCGAAACAATCTTAGTTACTTGGCAAAAAAAGAATTATCATTCACTTAATGATGTTTACAATGAACGGAAAAATCGACAACAATATAAGCAATCACATCCTGAAACACCAGTAGAACATGTCGTTACTGATGTCGATATTAACCAAGTTGATTGGTCAAAGCTATAAAAAAAGACCTAGCAGATTATCTATCTGCTAGGTCTTTTTTTATTTATTCACCTGCGGCTGAACTTGAAGCATCGTTCTCATTTCCACCAGTAGTAGGGGAAACTGAGCTTTCAGTTTCTTTACTACTTGTTACCTCAGGCTTGCTGCTACTGTTGGCAGTAACATTATTATTCTGAGTATTACCAGTTTGATTGTTATTTTGTCCATTTGTTGCTTGATTATTGTCATCAGATTGACTGCTTGAACTCTGTAGAATTTGGGCAGTATGACTATTCATAATCGTTGAACTGTTTGCAGATGAATCAGAATCATCATCTGATTTAGAAGAACTATCTTCAGAACGAAGCTTGTCTAGCCCAGGATCACTAAAGTGAGCCCCTCGAACTTCATATTCTTCCTTACCATACTTTTCAACAGTCTTAACACTTGATGGCACATTCCAATCAGAACCGTCAGCCTTAATTGCACCAGAAGTCATGACATAATCCATCAAAGACTTATAAGCACGTAGGGCAAGCATTTGTTCATCACCCTTAGCTAAGTAATGGCCTGGTGTGTTTGGCTCGTCATAACCAGTCCAACTTGAAATGGCAGCACTCTTGGTATAACCAGTAAACCACGTATCAGAAGCTGCACCATCTGGCACATCAACATCATCAGAGTAACCAGTCGTACCAGTTTTACCAGCTTGTTCATAAGCATCAGTCTTAACGATATTAGCGTATGAATCAGAAACAACTGACTTCATCATACTTGTTAGCATGAAGGCGGTTGACTTCTTCATTGCTCGGCTACCATTAGGCTTGATATCCTTTACGTCACCATTTTGTTCAGAAATACTTGAAACATAGTAAGGCTTGTAATAAGTACCACCATTATCGAAGGCAGCATAAGCAGCAGCTTCTTGTTCGGTCGAAACATCAATACCAATGGCATTACTTGCAACCATCTTGTTTGGCTTAATATCAATGCCTAACTTTTGCAAGAAATCAGATGAACGCTTAGCTCCAACCGATTCAAATGTCTTAATCGCAGGAATATTTCGTGATTGAGCAAGTGCATAACGCATGGTCATTGGACCTTCGAACTTGTGATCAAAGTCATATACCTTAGTATTTGTACCAGGGTATGTGTAAGCCGAATCATCCAAAGCACGATAAGTTGGCCAATTAAGCTTTTCAACTGCAGGCCCATAATCAACCAATGGCTTAGCTGTTGAACCAGAAGAACGTGAGGTTTGCGTTGCACGATTTAATCCAAACGTTGAATCATTCTTACGTCCACCAATCTGAGCAATAACTTTACCATTATTCGGATCAGTAACAGTTGAAGCCCATTGTAGGTCGTCGCTTGGCCACTGCACATCACTATCGCCATTCGCAATTTCGTATGCTTTCTTTTGAACATCGTAGTTCATATTAGTGTGAACACGTAAGCCATCTCGAGAAGGGTCATAACCCAAACGTTGCAATTCTTGCAAGGTTGATGAAATATAGGCATCTGAAATCTTAGCATTTTGCGCTGTCTTATCCGTATCAGGATGATCAAGTTGCAAGCCCTTAGTAATTGGCGTTGCTTGATCCTTCTTCATCTCGGCTTCTGAGATAACGCCATTTTGTTGCATCGCCGTTAAGACTGTGTCACGCCGTTGCTTGGCGCCCTTAGGGTTGGTGTATGGATCATAACCAGATGGTGACTGTGGTAATCCAGCTAGCAAGGCAACTTCTGGGGTCGTCAACTTGTCCATTGGCTTACCAAAGTAGTAATCAGCCGCCGTCTTCATACCATAAACGCCATTTCCCATATAAACTTTATTCATATAGAAGGTAAGGATTTGATCTTTAGAATATTTCTTTTCCAAATTAACTGCCAGATAAGCTTCTTGCGCTTTACGCTTTAAAGTTTGATCAGCACTAGAAGTTGAAAAGACAGTTAACTTAACCAATTGCTGCGTTAACGTTGATCCACCTTGGAGACCCAACGATGAGCCTGTGAAGTTGGCTAATGTCGCACCAAGAATTCGTCGTGGATCCACACCATGGTGCTTATAAAAACGCTTATCTTCAATTGAAACAACCGCTTGCTTCAATGATTTAGGTAATTCTGACTCTTTAGCAACTTCTCGTGTTTGGTTACCAGTGGTGTAGAATACCTTACCTTTAGAATCAAGTAACTGTGTCTGTGAAGTTCCCCGTAAAGCAGTATCAGTAATCTTAGGTGCGCTTGAAGCATAATAGGTAAATAACCCAGCTCCGGCAGCCACGCCTAAGACACCAACCACGGCTACGGTAATAAGGCCGTTACGTAGGTAATGATGCGTTTGATTGCTATTTTTACCTGCACGACTATTTTGATTAGAATCGCTTCGATTCTTTCGTGATGGTTCATCACTCATTTTAACTACTCCTTCAATTTAACGTTGCTTACGCAACTGATCAATTGCATCTAAATATGGTAGGGCAGGGTTTAAGCCCAAATTAACATGTTGTCCCTGCTCAGCGATGACATCATATGGAATTGACTTTCTAGCGTGCTCTTGATTATCCCAATAATCGAATAATAATTGCGCCCATATCACAAAGGTTTCCTGCCGCTTTGTGAAACGGATAATCATAAACGCTAAGCCATCCTGTTGCACGACCTGTTTTAAATGATTAACTTGGTGTTCATGGACATTACTTAAAGGAAATGAATTTTTGTTTGCCGTTTCTTTAGCGTCAAAATCAATGTAATTGCCTTGATAAACACCATTATAATCAGTCGTTGAAGCTTCCCTAAAATAAGCTTCTGTAATTTTAGCTACCGATCGTGCGGGATAGTCCACATGCACAATTTGTACAGGGGTAGGCTTCTTATGAATCACCGCACGGTTCGTCGCTAAATAATAACTATTAGCCTGATTCAGTTCATCTTCTAACGTCATGCCACGCTTAGCAGCTGAGAAAGATTTCCGTGAAATAACATCATGTTTTGGATTTTGATATTTTTGACCATTTGGATAATTAATCGCCACTAAATATACCTCAATTCCAGTTGTATCTATACAATTATAGCAAAAATATTTTTTAATAAAGCATTTTAAGCTTATTTTTTTCAAATTTCGGTATAATTTTAAAAATACAATACTATAAATAGGAGGAATTTCAAGTTGGAACGGGTTTGGATAACTGGCTTTACACAATATGACCTTGGGATTTTTAGCCAAAAGGATCCAAAAGTACGCGTCATCAAATATGCCTTAAATCGGCAAGCTAAGCAACTACTTTCAGATATTGATGATGAATTTTGGGTATTAACCGGTGGTCAGTCTGGGATTGAGCAATGGGCCATTGAAACAACCTTAACCCTTCAAGCTGAATACCCTAATCTAAAAGTTGCCTTGATGACACCCTATGCCCATTTTGGTTCAAATTGGAAACAAGAACGCCAAGATGAACTACACCAACGCATGCAGCAAGTTGATTTTGCCGGTAGCGTTTCAAAGGCAGATTATCAAAATCCACGTCAAATGATGAATTACCAACAATTTATGCTCAATCATACTGATCAAGCTCTCATCTATTTTGATTCCATCGCTGAACAGGCAAAGACACATTATGCGCATCAAGCCATCCAGCACTATCAACAACAGCATCCTGATTATATAGAAAGAATGATCGATTTCGATCGTCTACAAGATTATGCTGATGAATATGCGGAACAATTAAATGACTAATTTTTAATAAAAAGCGCTTTTCTTTTGTAATTAGGCATTAAAACTGCTAAAATTAATGACATGTAGTAAGAGATAAAAGGAGTTCCTAAACATGGAAAATGTTCAACACACTCGTGAAGATATTTTAAACAAAGATTTCAAGAATACTCGTATCGGTTCTGGTTATGATAAGACTGATGTTGATGCCTATCTTGATGAAATTATGGGAGATTACCAAATTTTCCAAAACAATATTGATGAATTACAAAGCCAAAACGAAAAGCTTAAGGCGCAAGTTGCTGAATTAACTAAGCAAGTAAATGCTGCTCAAGCTATTTCAGCAAGCAACCCTTCAAATCCAGCACCAGCAAGTGCTGCAACAAACACCAACACTAATATGGATATTTTGAAGCGTTTGTCTAATTTGGAACGCCGTGTGTTTGGGACTGTTTCAGGAGATAACGGTACCGTTAATCCGGCCGAACCAAGTGTTAAGCCAGCTGAAACACGCGTAACTCCTACAGAAGTTGGTCAAGAAACAATCGTTGCCAATTTCTCACAACAAGGGTCTACTCAAAACTCAAAATAAGTGTATAATATCTAATTACTGATGTATTGGTGGGTAATTGCGTATGGCTTATGCCGTATGAGGAAAGTCCATGCTCGCACTGACTGCGATGTCAGTAGTGTTCGTGCTAGCTGAAAAAATAAGGCTAGGCAGCTCTTAAAGAGTTGACGGCCAACGAAAAACCTACGGATTATCTATGGTTAAATAGTTGTGAAAGTGCCACAGTGACGAATCAACTTAGAAATAAGTTGAATGGAACGCGGTAAACCCCACGAGCGGGCAACCCAAACTTTGGTAGGGGCGCTTGACCTAGCAAATTGAAGCGATGGTCGGGGAGATAGCAATATCTGAGATAGATGATTACCACCACATAAAGAGTGCCATCCTTTGTGTGGAACAAAACATGGCTTACAGCCAATACATCTGGCAAAGCCGGCGTCCTAGTGGCGTCGGCTTTTCTTTTTGACAAATTCAACACAATCTTAAATAGATTCTTAGATAAATGGAGTACTGCAGACATGCAAAATTTTAAATTAATGGCCACAGTTGGCGCTGGATTAGAAGCACTTGTTGCTAAAGAGCTCAAGGAAATGGGCTATGCCACCCAGACAGAGAATGGTCGTGTCTTTTTTAATGGCACAATGGAAGATATTTATCGTACTAATCTTTGGTTACGAACTGCGGATCGCATTAAAATCGTCGTGACTGATTTCTCTGCTCGCACATTTGATCAACTATTTGAGGGTGTTAAAAAATATCCTTGGGAAGAATTACTTCCTTATGATGCAGAATTTCCCGTCAATGGTCGTTCAAAAAATTCAATCTTACATTCTGTGCCAACTATTCAAGCAATCACCAAAAAAGCCATCGTTGAACGTTTGTCTGACCATTACCATGCTCATGGCCACTTACCTGAGACCGGAAATCGCTTTGTCTTAGAAACCGCCATTGATAAAAATCATGCCATGGTTACACTAGATACCACGGGTGATTCACTCTTTAAACGTGGTTATCGTACTGAGAAAGGTGGGGCGCCTTTGAAAGAAACCATGGCAGCTGCCTTGGTCCAATTAGCCCACTGGTTTACCGACAATCCATTTGTTGACCCAACAACTGGATCAGGTACTATCCCCATTGAAGCAGCCATGATTGGTCGCAATATTGCACCAGGCTTAAATCGTGAATTTGATATTTCGCAATGGGATTGGTTTGACAAAAAAATTGGTCAGAGTTTGAAAGCTCAAGCCCGTCAAATGATTGACTTTGATGTTGAATTAGATATCGAAGGTTACGATATTGACGGTAGCATGATTGAAATTGCTAAGGCCAATGCTGATGCAGCCGGTGTTGGTGAAGACATTACCTTTAAACAATTGGCCGCAAAAGATTGGTCAACAGACAAAATCAATGGTGTCATTGTCGCCAACCCACCTTATGGTGAACGTTTAGGTGACGAAGATGCCGCACGACAATTGTATGCACAAATGGGTCATATCTATAACCAAATGCCAACTTGGTCAAAGTATATTTTAACTTCTGACGAAGGTTTTGAAGAAGCTTATGGCGCTAAAGCAACCAAAAAGCGTAAGCTATACAATGGGGCCCTAAAGGTTGATTTATATCAATTCTGGGGTAAGAAAATCCGTTAAACAGATATGCACGGACACAAACTAAAGGAGATTAAGTATGAATCCTTTATTGGAAGGAATGAACGACAAACAAGCTGAAGCCGTTATGACAACGGAAGGTCCGCTTTTAATTATGGCCGGGGCCGGGTCAGGTAAAACACGTGTTTTAACGCACCGTGTGGCACACTTAATTGAGGATGAACATGTATTGCCTTGGCGGATTTTAGCGATTACATTTACAAATAAGGCTGCCCGTGAAATGCGTGAACGAATTGGACAATTGGTATCGCCTGAAGATGCCAATGCCGTCTGGGTTTCAACATTCCACGCTTTAGCTGTGCGTATCTTGCGTCGTGATATTGACCGTTTGGGCTATAAAAAAGACTTTACAATTATTGATACCTCAGCTCAACGTAGTTTGATTAAGCGTACGCTAAAAGACTTGAATGTCGATATCGAAAAATATGACCCACGTTCGGTCTTATCTGCAATTTCAAATGCAAAGAATGCAATGGAAACACCTGAGGACTACAGCGAAAAAGCGAATGGGCCTTTCGAGGAAATTGTTGCTAAAGCGTATAAACGTTATCAACATGAATTAGCTTTGGCACAATCAGTTGATTTTGATGATCTCATTATGTTAACCATTGAACTCTTGGAAAAAGAACCCGAAGTCCGTAATTACTATCAAGATAAATTTCAATACGTTCACGTCGATGAGTATCAGGACACCAACGATGCTCAATATCGTCTAATTCGTTTGTTATCTGATTTCCATCGGAATTTAGCAGTAGTGGGAGACTCCGATCAGTCAATTTATGGCTGGCGTGGTGCCAATATGCAAATCATGTTGAACTTTACTCAAGATTATCCAGATGCCAAAACAGTCATGTTGGAACAAAACTATCGTTCAACTCAAAATATCTTGGATGCTGCCAATGCTGTCATTAACAACAACCAAGAAAGGATCGATAAAAAACTTTGGACTGATAATGGTCCTGGTGAAAAAATTACTTATTATCGAGCACAATCCGATCGTGATGAAGCCATGTACGTTCTCAGTCAGATCAAAGCTTTAAAGGACTCTGGAAAATACGATTATAAAGACCAAGCCATTCTTTATCGAACGAATGCCCAATCTCGTACAATGGAAGAGGCTTTAGTAAAAGCCAATATTCCTTATACGATTGTTGGTGGTTCAAAGTTCTATGATCGAAAAGAAATTCGAGATATCCTCGCTTATTTCACCTTAATTACCAACCCAGCCGAAAATGAAAGCTTTTTGCGCGTTGTTAATGAGCCTAAACGTGGGATTGGACAAACTACTATTGATAAATTGCGTGCCTTTGCCCAACAAAATAACTGGACCTTGCTAGATGCAGCTAAAAACGCTGCTCTAATCCCGAATTTAACTAGTCGTGCGGCCAATCAATTAACTAAATTTGCCAATATGATTGAAAATCTCCAAAAACAAACGGAGTTTGACCTCAGCATTACCGATTTAACCAAACAAATTCTGGATCAATCTGGATATGAGAAGTTCTTACAAGAGCATCCAACGCCTGAAAATCAAGGACGATTAGAAAATTTGGCTGAATTTTTGTCAGTAACAGCTGAATTTGATGAACATTATGAGCCAACTGATGAAACCATCTCTAAATATGCAGATTTTCTATCTGAACTAGCTTTAGTTTCTGATTTGGATAATCTAGATGAAGCCACAACTAATCAAGTTACCTTGATGACACTACATGCGGCCAAAGGGTTGGAGTTCCCTGTTGTTTACATGGTCGGCATGGAAGAGTCTTTGTTCCCCTTAGCAGGGGCTTTGAATGACGACGATCAAATGGAAGAAGAACGTCGTTTGGCATATGTCGGTATTACACGAGCACGTGAAAAGCTTTACCTTACTAATGCATATTCACGTTTACTATACGGGCGTACAAATACAAATCCACCTTCGCGCTTTATTGACGAAATTAATCCTAACTTATTAGAAATGCCAGAAGGTGCTGGCCTTTCTACAAGCCAAAATCAGTCTGAAGCTTATCCGTTCGCACGCCGATCGGAACGTGCCACTAACACAACTTTTAGTGGTCGTCGACAGAGTAGTAGTGTTCAACAGAATCAAACGAAGCGGGCCACATCACGTCCAGTTGGCGCTCAGCAAACTGATAAAACCGCAGTCGAATGGCACGATGGTGACAAGGTTTCCCATAAAAAGTGGGGCATTGGCCGTGTTGTTAAAACATCTGGTACTGGTGAAAACCAAGAACTTGACATTGTTTTCCCTGAACAAGGTGTTAAGCGGTTATTGGCAGCCTTTGCGCCAATTACCAAAGTGGATGATTAGATTGGAAGGAGTTGCGTATGCCTGAATTAGATGCACAACAACAGCAAGCCCAGCAACAAATTAATGAATTGGAAACACAACTCAAACAATGGGCCAAAGAATACTATGAACAAGATGCACCATCAGTTGAAGATGCTCAATACGATCGGCTATACGCACAATTAACAGCTTTAGCAGAACAATATCCTGCCTTAATTGCCGATGATTCAATTACAAAGCAAGTAGGTGGTAATCAGCTCAAGGATGATTTACCTAAAGTCAATCATCCAGTCCCCATGCTTTCATTGGGCGATGTGTTTTCATATGATGAACTGGATACTTGGTTTAATACCATTCAAAAACAAAATGAACAATCATTAACTTATAATGCAGAACTTAAAATTGATGGACTCGCCATTAGTTTAATCTACCAAGAAGGTCAATTAGTCCAGGCTTCAACGCGTGGAGATGGCTCAATCGGTGAAGATGTGACGGCGAATATCAAAGAAATTGATGATATTCCACAGACATTAAATGAACCGCTATCGGTAGAGGTACGTGGCGAAGTCTATATGAACAAAGCTAACTTTGTGGCGTTGAATGAACAACGTGAACGCGATGGACTAACAACTTTTGCGAACCCACGGAATGCCGCGGCAGGTTCACTACGTCAATTAGATCCTAAAATCACGAAGCAACGTAAATTATCAACTTTCTTATACTATGCTGTTGACCCTCTTAACTCACTAAACGTGACGACCCAATCTGAGTTATTAGAAAAACTAGCGGCACTAGGTTTGCCAACAAACCCTACCAATGCAGTTGTCTCAGATTTGTCAGAAAGTGAAGCTTACATTGAACAGGCAAATGCTAAGCGCGATCAACTCGCGTATGGCATTGATGGCATTGTATTTAAAGTTAACGACTTTGCCCTGCAAAATACGCTTGGAAATACGGTTAAAGTGCCACGTTGGGCGATTGCTTATAAGTTTCCACCCGAAGAAGCTGAAACCGTCATTCAAGAGATTACTTGGACTGTCGGTCGAACTGGAGCGGTTACACCAACAGCTATCATGGATCCTGTCAGTCTTGCCGGTACGACGGTTGCGCGTGCTTCGCTACATAATCCTGCGTACCTGACTGGCAAAGACATTCGCATTGGTGATACGGTCTTACTTCATAAAGCCGGGGATATTATTCCTGAGATTAGTGAAGTCGTTTTAAGTAAGCGACCATCTAATGCGGAACCGTATCCTATTCCGACAGAATGTCCGGTTTGCCATGAAGCATTAGTCCATGTTGATGGGGAGGCGGCATTACGTTGTATCAATCCGCAATGTCCAGCCCAAATTCAAGAATCAATTACACACTTTGCTTCACGTCAAGCTATGAACATTGACGGCCTTGGTCCTAAAATTGTTGAACAGCTATTGCAGCGCCATCTTGTACAAGAAGTTTCAGATTTATACCGCCTAACTTTTGATGATTTAATTGATTTAAATAAATTTGGTGAAGTTTCCGCAAATAACTTGTTAACAGCAATTGATCAGTCACGTCAAAACTCAGTCGAACGCTTACTATTTGGCTTAGGCATTCGCAATGTCGGTGCGAAAGGGGCAAAAGTCATTGCCAAACATTTTGGAGACTTGCCAACGATTGCAAAGGCCACGGCTGAGGAGATTGCATCAATTCCTGGCATTGGTTTAGTGATTGGTCACAGCATTGCCCAATATTTTTCAACTCCACGAGCACAAGCCTTACTTGAAGACTTAGCTGGATTAGGCGTTAATTTGGCTTATACGTCTGAACCTTTGAATATCACAACTGATTCAATTTTCAATGACAAAAAAGTCGTTATCACCGGTAAATTATCAGATATGACACGTCCTGAGATGACAGAGTGGCTAGAAGCGCACGGTGCAACCGTTGCCAATAGTGTGTCTAAAAAAACAGACCTCCTTATCGCCGGGACCGATGCTGGTTCAAAGTTAACAAAAGCTGAAAATCTTGGGGTTGAAATTTGGTCAGAAGCCCAATTCCGTGATAATATGGGAGAATAAGTTATATTAAATATAAATAGAATTTCGCCCACATACTGCATGGCGTAAATTAAAGGAGATATTATGCAGTCTAATAATAAGTGGATTAAGTGGGGAATCGTTGGCTTAGCAGTCCTTGCATTAGTCGGCATCCTCGTATTCTTTGGAAATTATTTTTCACAGAACAATTACAGTAACTCTAAGGATTCTGTAAACACCAAAAGTAATGACAAGTCTGGTGTTCAAGTCACAGGTAAGGGAAGTAACTCAAACTATAAGACTGTTATCAAAGATGGACATTACTTAACCAATAAAGCGCGTGGTGTTACAGCATCAAAAAATAATAATCAATTCAATATGATTAGTTTTGAAAATGGTCTTCAAGAATTTTCAAAGGATCGTTTTAGTCCTTCAGACTATGTCTTCCAAGAAGGTCAATATTTGGATGCTAATACAGCTGAAAATTGGCTTGGTCGTAAGTCAAAGTCTAATCCAGATGGATTGAATCCTAAGGATAACGGTAAGACCGATAGTTCTCGTAATCCAATCTATCTTCAAACCATCGAAGAGCAAGATTATATGAAACAAGATGATAACAAGCTCAAGCTGGCTGGTGTTGTTATTGGTCTTGGTATGAACACACAAGATACTTACCAAAAGGAAAAGTATGGTGCTAACTATACTCAGGATATCTCTGAAGCAGATCGGAAAGCTCAAGGACAGCAAATCGCCAAAGAAGTTGTTGAACGCTACCGTAAGATGAAGGGTATTAGTAAGAATGTGCCAATTGTTGTTGCCACTTATGCTCAAGCACCCGATGATTCTTTGGCTGGTGGTAACTTCTACAGTTGGACTAAGTCGACTAATGGTGATCAACTCAGTGGTTGGAAGCAATTGAACAATAAAACTGTGACATTGCCAATTCAAGGAGAAGATCAATCTAACACGACTAAAAAGTCGCCTGCGGCTGATTTGAATCAAAGTTTCACGAACTTCACAAATAATGTTCAAAACTTCTTCCCAAATCTTTCAACGGTGACTGGACAAGCCACATATAAGGACAATGAAGTCCAATCACTAAATGTGACGATTTCAACACAATTCTTCTCAGCAACTGAGATTACTAGCTTTGCTAATTATGTTGCACAAGTTGCACCAAATTACTTACCAAAGGGTATTCCAGTTAAAATTAACATCAGCGCTTCTAACAATATGCAAGCATATGTTACAAAGAATGCCAACGATGACAAGTACACGACAACTATTCTCGGTACTGATAATTAAATAAAAAAAGCAACACAAACCTGTGTTGCTTTTTTTATGGGCTTGCATAATCCCGTAAAGCTCGTTAAGATAGATAAAATATTATTTGGAGGTCTTTTCACAATGGGAATGCATCAATATCTATCAGGACTCAATGAATTAGAAATGATTACTCGTGCTCCTGGTTATTTCAAGTACCAACCACATTCAGTGGCTGCACACTCTTGGAAAGTCACACAAGCCGCGCAATTTTTAGGCGACGTGGAAGAACAAGCAGGGAATGAAGTTGATTGGCGCATGTTGTACGAAAAGGCCTTGAATCATGACATGTCAGAACGTTTTATTGGTGATATCCGTACACCCGTTAAATATGCATCATCGCAATTACGTGAAATGCTTGCCAACGTTGAAACACGCTTATCTGATAATTTTGTTGAAACAGAAATTCCAGAGGAACTACAATCCGTCTATAAGCGTCGTTTACATGAAGGGAAGGATGACACTTTAGAAGGTCGCATTTTATCGGTTGCCGATAAAATTGATTTGCTCTATGAAGCTTATGGTGAACTACAAAAAGGAAATCCTGAATCAGTCTTTCTAGATATCTACAAAGAAAGCCTTGAAACAATTTTCGCCTTCCGTGATATGCCAAGTGTGGCGTACTTCATCAAGGAGGTCCTTCCGGAACTTTTAGATGAACAGTTCCCTGGATCTGAAACTTTACAACGAATTTATATCAGCATTTTTAACGCTGACTAATGTGATAACGAATATGACCAAACTGGCATATTCGTTTTTTCTTGCGGTTATCCGCATTCCCAAAGACATGCCATGCCAACCGCGCTATAATAGTATTACATATTGAATCAAGAAGGAGGCGTTTTATGCCTAACCGCATTACAGATAATAAATTTGAATTAGTATCAAAATATAGTCCAACCGGTGATCAACCCACCGCGATTGAACAACTTTCAACTGGTGTTAATACTGGTACCAAGGAACAAATTCTACTTGGAGCCACTGGAACTGGTAAAACATACACCATTTCGAATGTCATCGCTAATGCCAACAAACCAGTTCTAGTCCTTTCACACAATAAAACTTTGGCTGGCCAACTCTATGGTGAATTTAAAGAATTTTTCCCAAATAATGCGGTTGAATACTTTGTTTCATATTATGATTATTATCAACCCGAAGCTTATGTCCCTTCGTCTGACACCTATATTGAAAAAGACTCATCAATCAACGATGAAATTGATAAGCTTCGTAATTCGGCAACTGCCTCATTGCTATCACGTAATGACACCATTGTGGTTGCTTCTGTTTCTTCAATTTTTGGATTAGGTAGTCCTGAACAGTATCGTGATCACGTCATTAACCTACGGGTTGGTGAGGAAATCGAACGTAACGAATTAATGCGGCGCTTAGTCGATATTCAATTTGAGCGGAACGACATTGATTTCCAACGTGGTCGCTTCCGCGTCCGTGGTGATGTACTTGAAATCTTCCCAGCCTCATCTGATGCCAAGGCTTTACGCGTTGAATTCTTTGGTGATGAAATTGACCGAATTCGTGAAGTAGATGCTCTAACGGGGGAGGTTACAGCTGATGATGACTTTGTCTCAATTTATCCTGCAACCCACTTCATGACTAATGATGCGATTCGAAATCGTGCTGTTAAAACAATTCAAGCTGAGCTAGATGAACAATTGAAGAAGTTTGAGTCTGAGGGTAAATTACTTGAAGCACAACGGCTTAAGCAACGGACCGAATATGACATTGAGATGATTCAAGAAATGGGATTTACGACCGGAATTGAAAACTATTCACGTCACATGGATGGTCGTAAACCTGGTGAACCTCCATTTACCTTACTTGATTTCTTCCCAGATGATTTCTTAATCATTGTTGACGAATCTCATGTGACGATGCCACAAATTCGAGGTATGTATAAAGGCGATCGAGCACGTAAAGAAACCTTGATTGATTATGGTTTCCGTCTTCCAAGTGCTTTGGACAACCGCCCATTGAAGATTGATGAATTTGAGCAACATGTGCATCAAATTATTTACATGTCTGCAACACCAGGAGATTATGAAACCGAACGCGTACCAGAAGAAGATGTAGCCCAACAAATTATTCGACCAACTGGTTTACTAGATCCCACAGTGGAGGTCCGTCCGGTCGAAGGGCAGATTGATGATTTAATTGGTGAAATTAATGAACGTATTGCCAAAGATGAGCGTGTCTTCATTACGACTTTGACAAAAAAGATGGCTGAAGATTTAACCGACTATCTTGAAGATGTTGGTATTAAGGTCAAATATCTCCATTCTGATATTAAAACCCTTGAGCGTTCTGAAATTATCCGTGACTTGCGCCTTGGTAAATTTGATGTCTTAGTCGGAATTAATCTACTGCGTGAGGGAATTGACGTGCCCGAAGTCTCTTTGATTGCCATCTTAGATGCTGACAAGGAAGGCTTCCTTCGTAACCCACGTTCTTTGATTCAAACGATTGGACGTGCCGCTCGAAATGAGAATGGCCATGTTATTATGTATGCCGATTCAATCACTGGATCAATGCAAGAAGCCATGGATGAAACGTCACGTCGACGTGCCATTCAGATGAAATATAATGAAGAGCATGATATTACGCCACATACAATCAAAAAGGATATTCGTGGCTTGATTTCAGTTTCGCATGATCCAAAAGATGCCGATCATGTTGAAAGCAGCTTTACTGAAACCGCCTTTAAAGATATGGCACGAGATGATCAAGAGGCCACGATTGCTAATCTGGAAGAACAAATGCGTGCTGCTGCTAAACGTTTAGATTTCGAAGAAGCCGCCAACCTCCGTGATACAGTTATGGAACTAAAGCTACAAATTGGTGAATAAAAAAGAGCTAACTAGGTGAATGCCGGTTAGCTCTTTTTATGTTGTTATGCTTTATTTTTCTTGTTTTTACGCTTAAATGAGAGGGTATGATTGATTGTTTCCAAGTTATCATCAATCCGTTTTTTAGCTTCATCAATTCGGGCTAAATGGGGCTTATTCTTAAATTCAAGCTTTTGTGTTTCTTTTTTCAAATCATCCCCAACTGCTTGAATTTCAGGTAGGGCATCCTTCAGATTTTCAACTGCGGCTGAAACTTCCTTGGTACTAACCTGTAGTGACTTCAAGCGAAGTTGCACATGTTGCAAATTATATTGAACAGCTTTGGCACCATTACCAAATAAATTTTTAATGTTGTCCATCATGAGCTAACTCCTTAAAATTGTTTGCGAATCTTTTCAGCACGCTCGTTATAGGTTTGTTCATCAACTGGATGTTCGGTTGATGGAGCGGGCAAATTCAAATCATCATCAGCATAACGCGGAATAAAATGAATATGCGAATGAAAGACGGATTGTCCTGCTGGTTCGCCATTATTCATCAAAATATTCATACCGATAATCGCATCATCACTGGCTTTAATGGCCCGAGCCACCTTTGGAATCTTAGTTAAGACTTTCTCAGCTAAAGCGTCATCGTAATCAAAAATACTGTCGACATGTTGCTTAGGCACCATCAATGTGTGTCCTGGTGTCGCTTGACTTAAATCAAGAAATGCTAAAACATCGTCATCTTCATAGACTTTATACGCAGGGATTTCGCCTGAAATAATCTTATCAAAAATATCTTCTTCTGCCATTGTGATGCCTCCGGTTAAATCTAGTTATAGTTTCATTATAGCGTATGCGCTTGAATTATGCTTGTAAACTTTCTCGCAAAATAGTGTAAAATAGGGAATGGACTAAAGATTAAAGAGGAAAACACATGACACTAAATGTCGAACATCTAACTGGCGGATACGGCCAACAAACCGTCATTCATGATATTAATTTTACAATTGAACCTGGTGAAGTCACTGCATTAATTGGTTTAAATGGATCTGGTAAATCGACCACGATTAACCATCTCGTCGGACTTTTAGCCCCCATGCAAGGACAAATCACTTTAAATGGGGCTAGTCTCACAGCAAATCCAATCCAATATAAATCACAAATTGCATATGTCCCTGAGCAACCTGTTTTGTATGAGGAATTAAATCTAAAAGAGCACCTGCAAACAATGATTGATGTTTACAAACTAGATGCAACTACAAGTTGGCAAAAAGCTGATCGTCTACTCAAAATGTTCCGACTCGATGATAAATTAAATTGGTTTCCCACCCATTTTTCAAAAGGGATGCGGCAGAAAGTCATGATTGTCATGGCTTTTATCACTAATGCTGATTTATACATCATTGATGAACCATTTTTAGGCCTTGATGCCCTGGCTGTCCAAGATTTATTGGAGCTAATCGATGAAAAAAAGCAACAAGGCGCTGGTTTTCTCATTACTACTCATGTGATGAGCACATTAAAAGCCCATGCCAATCATTTTATTTATCTGGAAAATGGTGAAATTGCTGCTGCTGGTCCAATTGATACCATGGCCGGACGTGTACCAGCCTTGTTGATGGGCGAGGGTTAGCATATGCACACGGATCAATTATTTAAACAACGCTTAGCCCAACAATGGCGCGAATTTTTAAAGTATTTAAAATTCATTTTTAACGACCATGCAGTAATTGCTTTTTTCTTCTTGTTTGGAGCACTTTTATTTGCCTATCGTCAGTTACTCATCAGTTTGCCAGTTACGTGGTGGACGCAGGCTAGTTTAGGCCTCATCCTAGGCTTTAGTTTGGCTATCTTTAACAAGCCGGCTACCTTCATTCGCCATGCTGATGCCTTGGTCTTTTTAGGTGATGAACATAAACTTCGGCATGCTTGGCAACAAGCAATGACCTACAGTATGCTCTTCAATGGTGGCCTACAGTTAATAATGGTCCTCATTTTTTGGCCCATTGCTTTTAAATTATTTGCTCAGCTGGAGTGGATTATCATCATCGGTACCGTCGTGCTTGTCTTAGCAAAAATCAGCATCACATATATGCGGGGACAACGAACTGCTCGTTTTAAACAACAGCCACAATTGATGAATTGGGAAGCGATTGCTAATGCCGAAGATCAGCGCTTAGCCAATATCTACAGCTTCTTCAATCTATTTGTTGATGTCCCAGGACTAGCCAGCCCAATCAAAGCACATCCTTATTTAGAAAAAATTCGGCCAAGCTGGCCTGGTTACCATAAATTAGCATTACTGCCTTTGTATTTGACAACTTTCATTCGGAAGAGTCAATATTTAATGTTGTGGGTCCGAATGGTGGTGCTTGGTAGCTTACTCATTCCATTCCTACAGGGACCTTTGTTACTCTTACTTCTAGCATTGTTCCAATATCTTTTTGTCCTTCAACTGCTACCTTTAGTTAGCAGCTATCGTCGCTTAGCCTATGATGGCATTCTGCCAATCAGTCTAAGTGATCGTAAAAAAGCTTTTCAAGCACTAAGTTTACCGCTATTACTCATTATGGATATCGTTTGGTTCATCCTCATTATCCTAACGCAACCACTCCATGAATTTCAGGCAATTATGAGCTTAACGCTTGTCATGTTGAGTTTGCTTTTGGTATTCTGGTATTCTAATTATTCAATTAACTCAATGTTCAAAAGGAGAACACGCAATGCGTCTAAGAAATAAAAAATGGGCTGGGCCTTGGCTTGAAGCACATGACTCATTAGTCATCAACCAACAGGCTGCCACAGAATTGAAAGGCAATTGGCAATCAATTTTTCCAACCCAACGACCACTACAAATCGAAATTGGAACTGGAAAGGGACAATTTATCATTGGTATGGCCAAAAAATACCCTGAAATCAATTTCATCGGTATGGAAATTCAAGAAGCCGCCGTTGCGGTAGCTGCTCGTAAAGCCGATGAAGATCCAGATGAATTACCTAACCTAAAATTCATCTATGGTGATGGGGCTGGCGTCGAAACTTATTTTGAAAAAGGGGAAGTTAGCAAGATTTTCCTTAACTTCTCTGATCCATGGCCAAAAACACGCCACGAAAGCCGCCGTTTAACATACAAATCATTCTTAGCTGGTTATCAAGCTGTCTTACCAGCCGGTGGGGAATTAGAATTTAAAACCGATAACCGTGGTTTATTTGAATACTCACTATATTCATTTAATCAATTTGGTTTAGAATTTTTGCCTGATGGTATTTCACTCGACTTGCATGCCGACCCTGAGAAAATGGTTGATAATGTAGAAACAGAGTATGAACAAAAGTTTTCAGAACGTGGTTTCCCAATTTACAAATTTGTGGGCGCATTCAAATAACAGCAATAAAAAAGCAACGATTCATATAGACGAATCGTTGCTTTTTTTATACTTTATTAAATTGGTAGGTCAACTGAGCTTTCAGTTAACACATCGAATGTAGCGATATCATCAGCCACGTTAACTTGAGCTTCTGTCCCAACGCCTGATAGTGTTTCAAGTGCTTGTGCTAAGAAACCTGCTTCTAAATAAAAACTTGCTTCTGTTCGTTCAGCTAAGCGGGCCCCAACAATTGGTCCCGTTAATTCCCATTTGATCTCTGTACCTTTATGGCCGAGGGCTTTGAGATTACCAAAACCAATGCGACTGAAATAAATTTCAATGGCGGTGATGCTACTAAATTCTTCGCGTCGTGCTAAGCTTTTACCAGCCCAATAAAGAATGTTAGATTCATCATCTTGTAACAAATCAGGTAGCAAACGATCGCGCAATGCGACAAGCGAAAATGTATTAATTTCTGGTGATTGAACTGATTCGTCCATGCGGTACTCCTTAATTTGAAAATCAATATCTCCAATTATAGTGCATTTCAATTCATTTGCCAACATATTACATCCATGTTAGAATTTGATGATTGAAAGGATTAAGACACATGAATGAAACGCAGTCTCCTTTAACCCAGACAACTTATGGCTTGATCAATGCGGACTGTTACGCCGAAAAGCAGGAGTACAGTGACATCACAGATTGGTCATCTGCTTCGTCTCTAAGCCTGGCAACCATTGCTAGCTTAACTCGAGGATACAACTTAAATCACTTAATGGATCAATTTACGGCTTGGTATGCGCGTGGCGACTATACGGCTGACCGTAGTGTGCAACTCAGTGATCGAACAACCATTCGGTCGATTGAACACTATATGATTAATCACGATCCTTTTTCGTCTGGTAGTAATCAGACTGAGGATGTTGATGATGGGGCTTTATTAAGAATTATGCCCGCAGTGCTATTTTTGAATACTGAATATGGTGATGATTTTGTCGTTGATGACCCAGCAATGTTGATTTTGCATCAAATTACTGGCTTAACACACAATCAACCGGTAGCCTTAATTGCCAACGGTATCTACGCGATGTTCGTCAATCAATTATTAGCGCAGGTCACACCAGTTGATGCACTAGAATCGGCAATTGATACTGCTTATGATTACTATTCAAAACATCAAGTATTTCAAAATTCACTTTCGGCGTTTAACCAATTAAACACACCCGATTTCAAGCATACCCATGTGACTGAATTAACTGCTTCAAACCAAGTTACTGATACCTTAACTGCCTGCATTTGGATTATCCTCAATGCTGAGTCTTATCAAGATGCATTAAGTAAATGTAATCAATTAGCAGGGGACCCACAAACGCTGTTACCGTTAGTCGGTTCAACTGCTGCATTACTTTTTGAACCTGATCAAGCAGCTATGGCCTCAGTCAATAAGAATGGCTTGAACCAAGTTAAACGAATTCTGACAGCCGGAAATCGATCACATCGTTTTAAGCGGTACAATCCATTTTATTAAGTATAATGAGTTACTGAAAGTTCCAATCAACTTTAGTAACTTTTTTTGTGGTTTGGCCTGCCTCGGCAGCTAAAAAACGACAATTGATATTTTAAATTTTTACAATTACTGGAAAGAGGACGCTATGATAGGGCAAGATCGGCAACAACTATTACTCGCTAAAACCTGTTTATTGGCGAGCCAAATTTTAATGGAAAATGGTTCTGAACTTTCACGAATTGACGACACTGTGCATTATATCGCCAATACCTATTCGGAAGGTAATGATGATATTCAAGCTTATGTTACCAGTACTTTGATTATCATTACAGCCAATGACCCGACAGATGAAGATATGCAGCCCTTAGTCTTGGTTGAACAAACCAGTGTGAAATCAATTAATTTAACCAAAATTGATGAGATTAATCGTTTGTCCCGCTCATTTGTCGCGCATGAACTTACCCTAAAAGAACTCTATCAAGAACTGCGTAAACTTAGAAAACAACCCATGACCAGCTTAACAAAAGCCAATCTAGGTAGTTTTTTTCTCAGTAGTACATTAACGTATATGGCCATGCACAATGTATTCAATAGTCTTTTAGCCGGTATTTTCGGCTTATTAGGCATGTACGGTGTGACCAAACTCTATAATGTGCTCCATCGACCATTTATCGGTGAACTAATTGTGGCCGCCTTAATTACAGTTGCCGTCCGTTTGATTAAACTTGGAACTCCTTTACCAGAATATAATATGATTATTATTGGTGCACTTTTCCCATTATTACCAGGGGTCCAAATCACCACCTCGATTAACGATATCTTTGATGGTAACTTGATTAGTGGGCCACAACGTTTGTTGAGTGCTTTAATTCTTACATTTACCATGGTATTAGGTAGTCTACTCGTTTACACGGTTTGGAGGTAAGGTATGTCCATTTCATCAATTGCATTACAAATCTTGCTTATTTTCGGCGCAACCATTGGCTTTGCCATGACCGTGCAAGCGCCTAATCGTTCTTTATTAGTTGCTGGGACAATTGGTGCCATTAGTTATGTTCCTAATTTAATTGCCACGTATATTGCCAATAATATTTATTATGGGGTGGCATTTGGCGTTGCTAGTGTCACTGCACTTAGTTTTTTTGCCGCCCGACGCTATCACATTCCGGCCTTTATTCTGCTAGTACCTGGTTTAGTGCCTTATTTCCCTGGACAAAAGCTATACTTAATGATTATGAGTCTATTTCAATTTGATAAAGCCGTCTTTATCACGAATACGGAAGGCTTCGTTGAAACATCGGTCTGCATCTATGGTAGCATGGTCGCCGTTAACCTCATGCTCTCGTTTATCATGAAGGGGATTAAAAAATATAAACAAGCCTAAAATAGGCCTTTCAAAAGTGGGTGTGGTTTACACCTGCTTTTTTTTACTCTAGAATGAAAGAAAAGTGCCCAACAATTAAAGGAGAGCGATATGTCTGAAATTAAAATGGTAGCCACTGACTTAGATGGTACATTCTTCAACAATCAACGTGGCGTGAATGAAGCCAAATTTAGTGCTTTGCTCGATTATTTTGATGCCCACGATTTACATTTTGTCATCGCCACCGGTAATGATCAGCCCTTAGTGGACCACGTTTTTAGACCTTTTATCGGTCGCTTCGATTATGCTGTCAACAATGGGGGACAAGTTAAAACTAAAACAGGTGAATTACTGCGTGAAGCGCATTTTGAACGCTCAGACGGTCCTAAAATCCAAAAACTTATTGAAGATGCACAGCTACGCTTACGTCATGGCATCATCTTTAATGGTCAACACGATTCGTATATGCTCAGCCAATACCGTGGACAGGGGGATCTCTATGACGATATTCGCTGGTATTTCCCTGATTTGAAATTTATCGATGATTTCTCAGAAATTCCAACCGATGAGACCATCATTAAGATTATTTTTAGCGCCTTACCAGAAGATGCGCGCCAATTTATTGACATGATTAATCGTAATTATGGCGAGACTTATCATGCTACTACATCCGGATATGGTGCCATCGATATTATTCCCGCAAACGTCAATAAAGCAACAGGTATCCAGTATCTGCTAGACTATTATGGTTTAACTTTCGACAATGTCATGGCTTTTGGGGACGGATTTAATGATCTAGAAATGCTAGAACATGCTAAAGCAGCACGGTCAATGCCAAACGGAGATCCTTATTTATTAGAGCATTTCCCACATGCAATTGCTGATAATCAACGTGACGGTGTTTTAGACACGGTTATCAAAGAACTACAATTACCACTTAAGTAGGAAACCCCAATATCAATTAAGTGTTAAATGACCAAACTATCGAGGTTTTTTTATGGATGTTAATTTACTTTTTTCGATTGATGAACACTTTACTGATCAACTGATGACAACAGTTTATTCAATTTACGTGAATTCATCACCTGATAACCAGTACCACGTTTATGTTGTCCAAGAGGAAGAGCTCCAAACAACTGCTCGTTTGAAGGCATTTTTAAATCAATTTAACATGACCTATCATCCAATCATCATTGATAAAGATGATTTTTCAAAGGCGCCAGTTTCTAAGCGCTATCCAAAGTCGATTTATTTCAGACTACTAGCACATGAATATTTACCAACTAATCTAGATAAAATTCTTTATTTAGATGCAGATATTCTTTGCATCAATGATATTAGCGAATTCTATACAACAAATATTGATAATTATCTTTATGCGGCTTCAATGCATGCAGATGCCTTGAATTTAACCGGAACTGTCAACAAGATTCGTCTCGACACTGATTTAGACAACTATTATAATTCTGGCGTTTTATTGATGAACTTAGCGTATATTCGTGAAAAGGTCCATCCAGAGGACATTTTTAATTTCATTGAAGAATACAAAAATTTCTTGTTGTTGCCCGACCAGGATGTCTTAAATAAACTGTATGGTGATCAAATTTTGCCCGTCACGGATGCTTACTACAATTACGATGTCCGCAAAGATATGACCTACCAATTTGTCTCAAATGGCATTTGCGATACTGATTGGGTCATTAATAACACCGTTTTCTTGCACTATTGTGGTAAAAATAAGCCTTGGCATAGTAAAAATGTCACTGAAAAGTACAACTATATGTACCGGCACTACATGCACCAAGCCTTAAAAGGGCATTAAAATATTGCAAAACATATAAAATTCAGCTATAATTTTGGGATTAGCTAATAAAGTTAGAAAAAAGTGAGTAGGTACAGATAATTATGAATAATGAAAATGTTTCATCTAATCCGAAACAACTGAAGCGCAGTATGTCGCTTATGTCTGCCATCTCAACTGTGGTAGGAACTGTTATCGGAGCAGGTGTCTTTTTTAAAGTCTCAAATGTTTCAGAGGTGACTGGATCAACAAGTATGTCGATGCTCGTTTGGCTACTAGGTGGTTTAATTACCTTATGTGCTGGTTTGACAGGTGCCGAATTAGCGGCTGCTTTGCCAGAAACTGGTGGGATGTTGGTATACATCGAACGGGCGTACGGAAAATTACCAAGTTTCTTACTTGGCTGGGCGCAAGTTATTGTGTACTTCCCAGCAAGTATTGCAGCCAAAGGAATCATTTTTGGAACCCAGTTGGTTAACTTATTCCATCTAGATGCCAAATTTATTATCCTAATCGGCGCAATCGCCTTAATCTCTGTGGAGTTGATTAATTTCTTAGGGGCTAAGATTGCTGGAGCTTTCCAGTCAATCACATTATTCTTTAAGTTAATTCCACTTGCATTAATTGTCATTTTTGGTTTAATGCAACCTGGTGGGGTGCATGTTAGTCTCTTCCCAGTGACTGCAGGCCCAGGTACTGGTGGTTTCATTACTGCTATGGGAGCTGGTTTGCTTGCCACAATGTATGCTTATGATGGCTGGATCCACGTTGGTAACATTGCTGGTGAAATGAAGAACCCTTCACGTGACTTGCCAAAGGCCATCACTGGTGGAATTTTAGCCGTTATGGCTGTTTACTTATTTGTTAACTTTGTCTTCTTGCACACGTTACCATTAAGTGCCTTGGCCGGTAATGAAAATGCTGCCATGGACGTTGCAAACAAGATTTTTGGTGAGTGGGGCGGTAAGCTTATCACCATTGGTATCTTGATTTCAATTTATGGAACTTTGAATGGTTACACATTGACTGGTATGCGTTTGCCATATGTTATGGCCGAAGAAAACTCATTGCCATTCTCAAAGTATCTTACACGCTTGAACAAGAACCAAATTCCTTACATCGCTGGATTATTTGAACTTGTTTTGGCTATCGCTTTGATGTTCGTCGGTGGATTTGATACTTTGACTGACATGCTAGTCTTTGTTATTTGGTTGTTCTACACATTGGTCTTCGTAGGGGTAATCATCTTACGTCATCGCGAACCTGATTTGCCACGTCCATATAAGGTACCTTTGTATCCATGGATTCCATTGATTGCAATTTTGAGTGGTTTATTTATTATCATTTCAACATTGTTCACACAATTTACACTTGCCATGATTGGATTAGGTGTGACTTTGCTTGGCTTGCCAGTATACTACTTCACGCAACGTAGCCATAAGCGTCAAGCAAACTAAAAATAATATATTTAAGTCAATTTCCACAATTGTGAAAATTGGCTTTTATTTTGGAACTAACCCGGAGTTGGTTAGCCAGAATAAAATTCAGACCATAGCGTGTTTTTATTTCGATAATAGTATGTTAAGGTTATTACTTGTACATTTATATATAAATATATAATTAAATTTGGAGTTAAAAATGAAGCAATTAATGATTGTCGTGCCTGCTTATAATGAAGAAGAAGCCCTGCCTAAAACCCTTGAGGTCTTAGATGGCGTGCTTTCTGAAATGATTAATCAGGGACAAGTCACACCGAATAGTCAAATTTTGATTGTCAATGACGGATCCGCAGATAAAACTTGGGATATCGTTGTTGCAGCGTCGCAAGCTAATCCACACATCACTGGAATTAATTTTAGTCGTAATTATGGGCATCAAAACGCCTTAATTGCTGGCTTAACAGTTGCACAAGATGCTGCCGATATTTTCATCACCATCGATGCTGATTTACAAGATGATGTCAATGCAATTCCTGAAATGGTTGCTCAAAATGCTGCCGGTTACGACATTGTCTACGGTGCCCGTAATTCACGTGAAACGGATTCAGCATTCAAGCGAAACACAGCTGAATTGTTCTATAAAATCATGGGTAAGTTAGGGGTTGAAATGGTGCCTGATTCCGCAGACTACCGTTTAATGTCACGACGAGCAGTCATCCACTTACTTGATTTCAAAGAACACAATCTTTTCTTGCGTGGCATTGTGCCTCGCGTTGGATTCCCAAGTACTGTTGTTTACTATGCTCGTAAAGAGCGAGAAGCGGGGGAGTCTAAGTATCCTTTGAGTAAGATGATTAATTTTGCGTGGGATGGTATCACTTCTTTCTCAGTGGCACCAATGCGCTTCATTCTTGGAATCGGTGTTTTGAGTGTGCTCTTTGCCATTATTATGGTGATTTATGCTTTCATTAAAGAAATCACTGGCCACACGGTCGCTGGTTGGTCATCTTTGATGATTTCATTATGGGTAATCGGTGGTTTGCAATTGATTGCGATCGCCATCTTAGGTGAGTACATCGGAAAAATCTTTAACGAAGTCAAAGATCGCCCACGTTATGTCATCCAAGATAATTTATTGAACAATGAAGATTTGGATGATAAGCAATTCACGCGTCATTAAGCACTAAATCAAAGGGGTACAGAATGACTGAACTTTTTAAAAAGTATCAAGATGTGTTAATGTACTTAATTTTTGGAGTATTAACGACTTTGGTTAATTTGGTGACGTTCTATGTCTTAGTTTACTTTCATGTAAATGTCCAAATTGCAAACGTCACAGCTTGGATTTTATCGGTTTTATTTGCTTATTTAACAAATCGTAAATGGGTTTTCCATTCAAAGGCAACCACACCCAAAGCGATTGGACGTGAAGCCTTATCATTTACTGGGGCGCGTTTTGCGACCTTGCTAGTTGATATCATGATTATCTGGTTTGGTGTCCAATTCTTGCACCAAAATCCATTTATTTGGAAATTAATTGATAATGTCGTTGTCGTCATCTTGAATTACATTCTTAGCAAATTAGTTGTCTTTAAAGACAACGATACACATTAAAATTCATCGACACTCGCAATTTTTTGCGGGTGTTTTTTCTTTAATTTTATAGAAAGCGTTTACATTTATATTTAAATACGTTAAAATGATGTTGTTAAAACGTTTTAAATATTGTATGATTGCACTGTTTAGAAAAAGATTTAAAAAGGAGTCACACCATGCATAAGAATAAAAAAATTACCATTTTAGGATCAACAAACATCGACAAAGTTGTTAAAGTACCACGTTTTGGCGCAAGTGGTGAAACTTTACATACTAGCCACCATCTTGAAGAAGCCATGGGTGGTAAAGGACTTAACCAAGGTGTTGCATCAGCCCGTTCTGGTGTTTCAACGAATATGATTACTAAAGTTGGCCTTGAATTCAATACTGATGAGAATATGAATGTGCCAAATTTGCTAACTGATCACGTCATGCGTTCGGCTAGTGAGCAAACTGGCCATGCCTACATCACTGTATCTGAAGAGACTGGTGATAATATTATTTATATTTATGGTGGTGCGAATGCTGATATGACGGCTGCCGATGTCCGTGAGCATGAAGCGGCGATTGCCGAATCAGACTTCATTATTGCGCAATTAGAAACACCCATGGAAACAGTCATTGAAGGTTTTAAGATTGCACATGAACACGGTGTGAAAACAATTTTGAACCCAGCACCAATGCCAGAAGCAGGTGGCCTTCCAGCCGAGTTGTTGCAGGAAACGGATATTATCGTACCGAACGAACATGAAACGTTCTTGCTTACTAATGTGGAAGTCACAGATGATATGAGTTCTATGCGTCATAACGCTGTCTATTATTTTGAACAAGGTATCGATACAGTCATTATTACGATTGGCTCACATGGATCATATTACATGCGAGACAATGGTGAAGAAGGGATTGTACCTGCATTCAAGACTAAGGCTGTTGATACCACAGCTGCAGGGGACACTTTCATTGGTTCAACCGCCACACGCTTAGCACCAGATTTGAGTAACTTGCCAGAAGCAATGCGCTATGGTGCTGCAGCTTCATCAATTACTGTTTCACGTCCTGGGGCCCAACCAAGTATTCCAACTGAGAACGAAGTTCAAGCCATTTTAGCTGCTCACGAAGCTGACTAAGCTTTAATTTAGTGCAGGTCTTAAAAATGCGAAAAACTAATCTACTTAATAGTCAATTATCCGCTGCAATTTCACAAATCGGTCATACACAATGGTTATCAATTGGTGATGCGGGTCTACCGATTTTAGATGTTGGACAAAAAATTGATTTAGCATTGGTAAGAGGCGTTCCAAGCTTCATTGATGTCTTAGCTGCAACGCTATCAGAGATGAAAGTACAAAAAGTCTATCTTGCTCAAGAAATTAAACAAGCAAATCCAGAGCAATTAACAGCCATCCAAACATTATTAGACGATGATGTACAAATTGAATGGATTAGTCATGAAGCTCTAAAAGCGATGACGCGTGATCCAAATAACATTGCAACCGTACGTACCGGAGAGGTCACTCCTTTTTCAAACATTGTTTTAGAATCAAATGTCGACTTTGCCGGTGAGGCGATTAAATAAAAATACAAAAAAAGCGTCTAGACAATTTTGCATAGTCTAGACGCTTTTTCATTTAAATTAATTTTGACGTTCAATAATTTGCGCGGGCTCATCCCCAACAATTAAGATATCACAGATATCCATGAATAGGCCATGTTCCAAAATACCTACATGTCGAATTAATTCATCTGCTAATTCATACAAATTATCAATCTTAGCCACATCAACATCAATAATGTAATTATCTGAATCAGTTGTTAATAAAGATCCGTCTGCTTGAAGGCGGAAAGTTGGATCCAAATTCAAGTCATGCTTCAAATAATTAAAAACATGCTTGCTTCCAAAAGGTAGGACTTCAATTGGTAATTTAAAGCTACCTAATTGCTCACTTTGCTTAGAGGGATCAACAATCCAAATATTCTTCTTAGCCGTTTTAGCCACAATCTTCTCGTAGAATAGGGCAGCACCACCGCCTTTGATTCCATTCAACTGGGGATCAACTTCATCGGCACCATCAACATTAATGTCAAGTTCATCAACATCATCCAAGGGCACAACTTTCAAACCCAATGACGCTGCCAATTCAGCTGAAAAAATTGAAGTAGCCGCACATGTAATCGTTAAGTTTTCATCCTTAACGCGTTGGGCCAACTTTTCAATAAAAATTTTGGCGGTACTACCTGTACCTAAACCAACATACATATTGTCTTCAACATAACTCAAAGCTGCTGTTGCAGCTGCTTCTTTTCCAGGATTAACCATCTTAACTACCTCGTCGTGTCTCAATACTTGATTTAAATCTAATAACATTTTAAGTATAACATTTTAAAATGTTAAGGTGAAACGATTTACTTTGTCGGGTGATATACCGTTCATTGTATTTTTCTTGTATACTGAAATTAAGCTAGAAAAAGGAGGTGTCGCATCTATGTCAAAAATTGTCGTCGCCGGTGGCACAGGTTTTGTGGGGCAAGGCATTTTAGAACAATTACGTCAAAATCCACAATACGAATTGGTTAGTATCTCAAAAACAGGTGGTAAGCCGAATAACCAACTATCTGGAGTCCGCTATTTAGCAGCTGACCTAAATAAAGATGGCGTCTGGCAGCAAGAATGTCAGGAGGCGGACTGGTTGATTGATTGCATCGGTATTTTGTTGCCCAATCCAATTAAACATACCTCTTACGAACAAAATAGTTTATTACCACCCATTCGACTCATTGGCGCGATTGAAAATAGTGCCACTAAATTTCTATTCATTAACGCGAATGCTTCGCCGTTAAAAAAGTATATGGACACCAAACGGGCCATCGCAGATTTTGCAAAAAGTCGGCTCAACGCACGGGCCTTCAATGTTTATCCTGGCCTCGTGTATGATCGTACACGTCAATCAACTTATTATCCGGCACTTATGCTCAAATGGCTGATTCAACGGGCTCACTTGTCATTTTTAACAAAATGTCGTCCAGTACCGCGAACAACCTTCGCGCAAGAAATTGAAAAAATAGTTAATGACCAAGCCAGTGAGTTAACCCAAACAATCAGTTAAGCCGAGAATCTATTGTCTATTAACGCATTGCCATAACGGGCCATCAAGGAGGTTCCATGTTTATTATCATCACACTTATTATTCTATTACTCATTGTCGGTATCTTTAGTTTCACAATTATTCCACCTAACTCAGAAGGACAATTGGTACGTTTTGGAAAACCTTTGGATAAAACACTAGAATCTGGGTTCCATTTTAAAGCTCCTTGGGATCGTGCCCTCAAGGTTTCTTTGGCCCAACGGACAACGCATCTAAATGATTTGGCCCCAATTACTAAGGACAATGCCATGCTTCAAGTTGATGCATCTCTCACATATCATGTTTCAGATGCACGTAAATTTCTTTATGCTAATGATGATCCACTCGAAACAATGGATTCCATCGTTAATGCATATTTACGTGGTGAAATTGGGCGTCGCGATATGGCCGAATGTACATCAGATGTGACTGAAATCAATAAAGCTCTCTTACAATATCTGCAAGATGGTGGGGCTAATGGGCATTCCATTACCGCGCAATTTGGCATTAAAGTCGACTTTGCTAATATTGACCGCATTAATCCAAATGAAAAAATTCAAGAGTCAATGGATAAGAAAATTGCCGCTGATAACGAAACCAGTGCTGCCATTATCACGGCTGAAGGGCAAAAGAAGGTTAAGTTAACAAACGCGAACGCCGAAAAGGAAATGCAAGCGATTGTCAACGAAAAAGAATTGGCACAAGCTATTAATGCCGCAAAGATGACAGAAACTGAAGCAACTGCCAATGCGAATGCCATCCGGATTGAAAACGAAGCCTTTGCCGATGTTAATCCTAAATACTTACAAAATCGACAAATTGATTCATATAATCATTTGGCTGACGGTGAAAACAACACAGTCATTGTGCCTAGTGATGCACTTGGATCAGATATCGCAACTTACACAGCATTACAGGCAAGTGATGCTAAATAATTTTAATCGCGCTTGTTTATAAAAAAACAAGCGCTTTTTTTAACACAAAATCTTTGCTGTAATCACATGCTTGACCATTCGTTCAAAAAAATAAACATATTCGTCCATTTTTTTAAACCATTATCCAAGTAATGTGTTATACTATGTTCATCGAAAGCAAACAGGATTCAAAAAAAGGAGTAAGCATATGAAAAAAGTACTTGTTGTCTTAACTAATGTATCAACTTATGGTGATCACGCAGATGCAACTGGTCTATGGCTTGGTGAAGCAACTGAATTTGTAGACGAATTAAACAAAGTCGGAATCGATGTCGACTATGTTAGTCCTGAAGGTGGTTATGTACCAATTGACCCACGTAGCTTAAAGTATGCTGACGAAAATATTTTTGAATATTATAAATCTTCTGATTTCATCGACCGTGCTTTGACCCATTCCATGGCTGCTAAAGATATTAAGCCTGATGAATATGATGCTATTTATTACACTGGTGGCCACGGTGTAATGTGGGACTTCCCAAACAACCCATATTTGCAACGCACAAGTGAGCGCATCTACCAAAACGGTGGTTATGTCACATCTGTATGTCATGGAATCGCTGGATTATTCTACCTACAAGATGAAAATCAACAACCACTAATCGCTGGTAAACAAATTACCGGCTTTACGACGACTGAAGAATACTTGAGTGGTAAGGTTCGTGAAGTACCATTCATGAATGAAAAAATTGCGCAAGAAAAGGGCGCCGATTTCAAAAAGGCACGCGCTTACAAGCCATATGCCGTTCAAGATGGCCAATTGATTACGGGACAAAATCCATTCTCACCTCGTCAAGTTGCGCGACTATTAATCAATAATTTAAAGTAAATCAATCTTAAAGGAGTACACCATGCAAACAATCTTAGGAAGCAACGGCCAAATTGGTACCGAAGTTGCTAAGGAACTATACAAAAACTACACACAAGATATTCGTTTAGTCGGTCGAAAGCCAAAGCAAATCAATCCAACTGATGAACTTGTTAAGGCTGACCTTTTCAAGTATGAAGATGCTTATCGTGCCATTAAGGGGAGTGATGTTGTTTACTTCACAGTCGGTTTGCCATACAACCTCTGGGACAGCCAATTCCCAACAATTTTGGACAATGTCATCCGGGCCGTCCATGAAACAGGGGCTAAGTTAGCTTATTTTGATAACACCTATATGTATGCTAAAGATGACAAGGTTCAAGTTGATGATTCACCATTTGAACCGGTTGGTCACAAGTCAACTTTACGTGGCGAAATGACCGAAACACTTTTGAAGGCCATGAATGATGGCTATATTGATGCTGTCATTGGCCGGGCTCCTGAATTTTATGGTCCTGATCACACGCAAAGTATTACAAACACGATGGTCTTTAACCGTGTGAAGGAAGGCAAGCGTGCTGTGGTACCTTTGAGTGATTCAGTACTCCGGACATTAATTTGGACGCCAGATGCCAGCCGGGCTTTGGCTTTGCTTGGTAATACACCTGAAGCATATGGACAAACATGGCACTTGCCAACTGCACCAAGCTTGTCGTACAAAGACATTATTGCTAAAACCGGAAAAATCATCGGTCAAGATATTAAGTATAGCGTTGTTCCAATGTGGGCCTTTAAGTTAGCCAGCTACTTCAATGACAATGCCAAGGAACTCCTAGAGTTACTACCACGCTACAAGTATGATAATGTCTTCAAATCTGATAAATTCCAAAAGCAATTCCCTAATTTCAAGATTACGTCATTCGATGAGGGAATCCGTCAAATTTTTGGGAAATAAGCATGTTTCGGAAACAATTTTTAAAACTACGTGATCGATATTTAGCTTACGAAACAAGTAAAGTTGCTTGGCCGAATGCTGATTTTGACCAACCGATTGTCCGGTATCATTTTGTCTACGAGGGGAAAGTGCAAGATGTCGGTTTTCGTAAAATCTATCGATTGCTTGCACAACAACGTCAGTTGACCGGCTGGGTGAAAAATCATCCTGAACGAACCGATCAAGTTGAAGGAGAAGTCCAGGGGAGTCTTGCAGACATTGCAACACTAGACGCGTACATTACAAAACGTATGCCACGTTTAAAAATCACAGCAGTGCAATACACGCCTGAAGCGGTTCTACCCGATGAAAAGACTTTTCAAGTTATTAAACTTTAAATATTTTGTGAGAAGTTGTACAATTTAGGAAGAAGGTGATTCTTTGGAAGAAAATCAAGAAATGGCTGCAAATATCAATCAAGATATTGCAAATGTTGAGGATTTACTCATCGCCCTCGGAGATAAAAAACGACTGGAGTTATTGACTCATTTGATTAATGCTTATCAGCATAAACCACTGTGTGTCAAAGACTTGGCCGAATTAACTAATCTCTCACGTCCTGCTGTCTCACATCATCTTAAGATTTTAAAAGAGGCGGGTATTATTAACTTTAAAAAAAATGGTACCCAAAGTTATTATTATCTTGATAATGTGCAAGATAACGTGGCGCGCATGAAAATTTTAACAGATGATTTGGTTCGAATTACCTGCTAGTTTTCTCATTTATCGTTGTTTTGTTACTCAGTAGCATTTGCTACTCAACAATTGGAGGAAAGTACGATGGATCAAAATACACAATCAGATTTTGGTGTCGCTGGATTGGCCGTAATGGGTCGTAACTTAGCTTTGAACGTTGAATCACGCGGATATACCGTGTCAGTTTACAATCGTTCATCTGAGCGGACAAAGGATTTAGTTGAGAAACATGCCGATAAGAAATTTATCCCAAGTTACTCAGTCGAAGATTTCGTTAAAAGCATTAAGCGTCCTCGTCGAATTTTGCTTATGGTTAAAGCCGGCGCAGGGACCGATGCCATTATCGAAGAATTGCTTCCATATCTAGATAAGGGAGACATTCTAATCGATGGTGGAAATACCTTCTATGAAGATACGATTCGTCGTTCAGAACACTTAGCTGATTCAGGTATTAACTTTATCGGTATGGGGGTTTCTGGTGGTGAATTAGGTGCCTTGGAAGGCCCATCACTTATGCCAGGTGGTCAAAAGGAAGCTTACGATTTGGTTGAGCCAATTTTGACTGAAATTGCTGCAAAGGCGCCTGAAGATGGTAAGCCAACGGTTACTTATGTTGGACCTGATGGTGCTGGCCACTATGTTAAGATGGTCCACAATGGAATTGAGTATGGTGATATGCAACTTATCGCCGAAACTTATGACCTATTGAAGCGCGTGGTTGGTCTTGATGATGATCAATTAGCTGATACTTTCCGTGAATGGAACAAGGGTGAGCTTAACTCATACTTGATTGAAATTACGGCTGATATTTTGACGCGTAAGGATGACAAGGGATCTGGTAAACCAATCGTTGACATGATTTTGGACCGTGCCGGAAACAAGGGAACTGGAAAGTGGTCATCACAATCAGCCCTTAATGCTGGTGCACCACAATCATTAATTACTGAATCAGTCTACGCCCGTTTCATCTCAGCAATGAAGGATGACCGCGTGGCTGCTTCTAAGGTTTTGAATGGTCCTGATTTCCACTTTGATGGTGATGCAGATGCAACAATTGAAGACATTCGTAAGGCCCTATACTTTGGTAAGATTATGTCTTACGCCCAAGGATTCGACCAACTTCGGATGGCTTCAGACCAATACAACTGGAACCTTCCATTTGGTGAATTAGCACAACTATGGCGTGCTGGTGCCATTATCCGGGCTCAATTCTTGCAACGTATTACTGATGCGTTCGATGAGAACCCAGATTTGCACAACTTGCTTATGAATGATTACTTCAGTGATATTGCTATGAAGTATCAAGACGCTGCTCGTCGCGTAGTCGCCTTGGCCGTTCAAGCAGGAGTCCCAACACCATCATTGTCAGCTGCAATTGCTTACTATGACTCATATCGTTCAGAAGTATTGCCAGCCAACTTAATCCAAGCACAACGTGATTACTTTGGTGCACACACTTACGAGCGTGTCGATGCTCCTCGTGGTGAAATGTTCCATTACAGCTGGTATGATGAAGCCTAATCAGCTCAATCAAAACAACTTAGATTAAAAACTTATCGTATACACAAAGGCAGTTGCTCTCGAAAGGGAGCGACTGCTTTTTTAATGTCCAAACAAAAAGGGTGCCACCAATTTGGTGCACCCGGGTCAATTTTAATTTAATTGTTGGTCGATAATACTCACGACCCGTTCTTTTACTTTGTCGGCTAACAAAGGCATTTCAGGATCTTCAAGTGATAGGAAGAGGCGAGACTTTAACACATCCAGTGGGATGCCATAATCAGTTGCTAGATCTCCCATATATTCAGCCAAATGTTCTGCCATAGCTTCTGCTTGCGATGCAACTACTTCATCAATATTTTCTTCTAATGAATTAATCAATTGATTCTTATCCATGTCGTAAAGCCTCCACTCAAATGAGTTCATTCGGTTAATACAATATATTACATTTGTTTTACATATTTGTTAAAAGTATTATAACAACATTAGTAATCGAGTTTCAACATTCATAATCAAAAAAATTACAGAAATAATCTAGAACACCAGTTAATACTATATTCAACATCTAAATAATGTCATTGAATGGTCTAATTTAAGCGTTAAAACGTTTTTCCGATTTCACAATTAACAACTGCGTTCAGCCATGAATCCTTTTAAAAATCATCAACATCAAAGGGAGGTAAAAGCCTTGTTGTTAAGCGTTAAAAGCCATATTTGTAGGCAATGCTAACTTAGTTCAACGCCTTTCCTAAACTTTGTGAAATTTATCAGGTCACCAACATGAAAATTGCTTGACATTGTATACATACAACCAATAAAATAGATTAAGGAAAACGTTTACAATACCATACATACATGGAGGATTATTTTAATGTCAGAAAAGAAGATGACAGCTGGATTAGCTGCCTTAAAGGTTATGGAAGGATGGGGTGTTGACACCATTTATGGTATCCCTTCTGGTACATTGAGTGGTTTGATGAATGCGATGGGTGATCCTGAAAACAACATCAAGTTCTTGCAAGTTAAGCATGAAGAAGTTGGTGCCATGGCTGCCGTTATGCAACAAAAGTTCGGTGGTAAGATTGGTGTTACTGTTGGTTCTGGTGGACCAGGTGCTACTCACTTGATTAACGGTTTGTATGATGCTGCTATGGATAACATTCCAGTATTGGCAATCTTGGGATCAAAGCCTGTGCGTGAATTGAACATGGATTCATTCCAAGAATTAAACCAAAACCCAATGTACGAAAACATTGCCGTTTATAACCGTCGTGTAGCAACTGCTGAACAATTGCCACACTTGGTTGATGATGCGATCCGTACTGCCGTTGCTAAGCGTGGTGTGGCTGTACTTGAAGTACCAGCCGACTTTGGTTTTGCTGAACTTGACCCAGAGTCAGTTTACTCAACACCATTGTATTCATCAGGATCAGCTTTCCAAAACTACAAGTCAGCGCCAATCGATGAATCAGAAATCGAAGATGCTGCTGCAATCTTGAACCAAGCTAAGCGTCCAATTATCTACGCTGGTATCGGAACAATGGGACATGGTCCTGAAGTTCAAGAATTGGCCCGTAAGATTAAGGCCCCAATCATCACAACTGGTAAGAACTTCGAAACATTCGACTGGGACTTTGAAGCATTGACTGGTTCAACTTTCCGTGTTGGTTGGAAGCCAGCTAATGAAATGGTTCTTGAAGCCGACACTGTCTTGTTTGTCGGATCAAACTTCCCATTCTCAGAAGTTGAAGGAACTTTCCGTAACGTTGATAAGTTCATCCAAATCGACAACAACCCAGCAATGTTGGGTAAGCGTCATGCCACAGATGTTACAATCCTTGGTGACGCTGGCGAAGCCGTTAATGATTTGTTAGACAAGGTTAAGCCTGTTGAACAATCAGCATGGTGGGATGCTAACGTCAAGAACGTTCAAAACTGGCGTGATTACATGAACAAGTTGGAGCAAAAGACTTCAGGTGACCTACAAGCTTACCAAGTTTACAATGCTATCAACAAGTTTGCTGATGAAGATGCGATTTACTCAACTGACGTTGGTAACGTTACTCAAATGTCACTACGTCACTTGCACATGACACCAAAGAACATGTGGCGTACTTCACCATTGTTTGCTTCAATGGGAATTGCTTTGCCAGGTGGTATTGCAGCCAAGAAGACTTATCCAAACCGTCAAGTTTGGAACTTGATTGGTGATGGTGCCTTCTCAATGACTTATCCTGATGTTGTGACAAACGTACGTTATGACTTGCCAGTTATCAACGTTGTCTTCACTAACACTGAATACGGATTCATCAAGAACAAGTACGAAGACACTAACAAGTACAATGTTGGTGTTGACTTCACTGATGTTGACTATGCTAAGATTGCCGAAGCACAAGGTGCTGTTGGTTTGACTGTTAACAAGATTGAAGACATCGATGACGTGATGAAGCAAGCTGTTGAATACAACAAGCAAGGTCGCACAGTTGTTGTTGATGCTAAGATTACAAAGGATCGTCCAATTCCTGTTGAAACTTTGAAGGTAGATCCAAAGTTGTACGGTGAAGACGTGGTTAATGAATACAAGGCTAAGTACGAAGCTGAAGATCTTGTACCATTGCGCGAATTCCTTGAACAAGAAGGTTTGGAATCAAAGTACATCAAGGCTGACGAAGGTAACAAGTTTAGCTTCTAATCCTTAAATAATATGAAAAAGACTAAGAATGATGCCATTCTTGGTCTTTTTTGTATACTCAAATATGTATTCAAAAAAGGTGTTTATGTTATCGGTATCATTACGAAACAATTAGAAAAACAATAAACATTCCTCTTTAATTCGATGACAAAAAGTAAGGCGTTTTATTTGCTTGAAAAGCCTTGCACAAACGAATGAAACCGCTTACAATAAAAGGGTAGAGAGCAATCATTTTATTAATAGGATCGGTGGTGCTATGAGATATATTCAATATTTTGGGACGGATGCATATACGAATATTGCAATGGACGCTTGGTTATTAAGTAATTTACATGCTGATGAACCAGTCTTTGCACTTTGGCGTAATAAGAATGCTGTAATTATTGGACGTAACCAGGACACGTACGAAGAAATTAATCAGGATGTCGTGGAACAAAAAGATATCCAAGTCGTTCGCCGAGTAACCGGTGGTGGGGCTGTATATCATGACTTAGGTAATATTTGTTTCAGTCTATTTGTACCGGTTACCAGTGAGACAGGTAAAATTGATTTTGGCACTTTCATTCAACCTGTTTTGAAAGCCTTACAGAAGATGGGCATCCCCGCAGAACTGACTGGTCGAAATGATTTAGTTGTTGATGGTAAGAAAATTTCTGGAAATGCCCAACGTATGGAACGGGGCTATGTCTTACATCACGGTACGCTGATGTACGATGTGGACATCGATACAATGGTACGTGCTTTAAATGTTTCAGATGATAAGTTCATCTCGAAGGCAGCTAAGTCTGTGCGTAGCCGTGTTGGTATGATTCATGACATTAAGCCTGATTTGAGTTATGAAGACTTAATGGCTGGTTTGATGGACGAATTGACGAACCATGGTCAAGATGGCGAATACGAATTAACTGACGAACAAAAGCAAAGCATTATGGACTTACGTAATAATCGTTTTGCTACTTGGAATTGGACTTACGGTGAATCACCAGCTGCTGACTTTGAAAATGAGAAGCGTTTCCCTGGTGGTACTTTAGGTATCTCAGCTAATTTAGCTGACGGTCGCATCAAGGATATCGACTTTACTGGTGATTTCTTAGGTCTAGAAGAGTGGCGTGATATCAAAGATCAGTTTATTGGTATTCCATTCACTAAGGAAGCGCTCCTCAAGGTACTGAATCAAGCCAATGATGAACAACAGTACTTTGGTAGCATTAGCAACGACGAAATTGCCAGCTTACTCGATGTAGCAAAAGAAACCAATACTGACTTTGTCTAAGTGGATCGAAAGAAAGGAAGACAGATATGGCAACAATTAGCGATACTAACAAAAAAGTCCTCGACTTCAATTATCAATTGCAAGCACAGGACGATGCATTCCCAACTCTTAAAGTTCTTGATACTGATGGTAACATCATCGATGAGGACGCACTACAACGGGCTGGTCTAACTGACGAGCAATTAGTTGATTTGATGCAACGCATGATTTTTAGCCGTGAGCTAGATATTCGTTCAACTAAATTAGCAAAGCAAGGTCGTTTTGGTTTCTTTGCACCAACGGCAGGGCAAGAAGCTTCACAAATGGCTTCATCATTTGCCTTCAATAACGAAGATTGGCTATTCCCAGGTTACCGTGACATCCCTGAAATTTTAGTTAAGGGTTGGCCAATTTGGCGGGCCTTCTTGTGGTCACGTGGTCATGTTGAAGGAAACAAAATGCTAGACGCCGATGGTAATGATGTTCATGCTTGGATTCCACAAATCATCATTGGGGCCCAATATGTTGAAGCAGCTGGGGTTGCCCTTGGTTTGAAGAAGCGAAATAAAGATGCTGTTGCTTATGCTTATACTGGTGATGGTGGTTCATCGCAAGGTGACTTCTATGAAGGTGTTAACTTTGCAGCTGCCTATAAGGCCAACGCCGTATTCTTTATCCAAAACAATGGTTACGCTATCTCAACACCACGGGATGTTCAAACAGCCGCACAACACCTCGCCGCAAAAGGTTGGGGTTCTGGTGTGCCAAGCGTTGTCGTTGATGGTAATGATGCCATTGCCGTTTACCTTGCTGCTAAGGAAGCCCGGGCTTGGGCGGCAACTGGTAACGGTCCAGTCTTGATTGAAACGTTGACGAACCGTTTAGAGCCACATTCAACTGCTGGTGATGACCCACTTCGTTATCGTACACAAGAAGACATTGATGCTTGGTGGCAAAAGGATCCACTTATTCGGATGCGTACTTTCCTAACCAACAAGGGCATCTGGAACGAGGACATGGAACAAGCTTATATCGCTAAGGTCAATGCGGATATCGACGAAAACATCAAGATTGCCGATAACATTGAAAAACAAAAGATTAGTGACTTTATTAAAAATACCATGGAAGTTCCGAGTCAAGCGATGCAAGAACAAATTGCACACTTCGAAAGTGAGGGTAAATAAATGGCTGTTAAAACTTACTTAGCTGCAATCAATGATGCATTAGATTTAGCATTAACAAATGACGAAAATACGTTAATTTTTGGAGAAGATGTCGGTAAAAATGGTGGTGTCTTCCGAGCTACTGACGGACTACAAGCAAAGCATGGCGAAGACCGTGTCTTCAATACGCCGCTCGCTGAGTCTGGTATTGGTGGTTTGGCCATTGGTTTGACGACCCAAAATTACCGCCCAATCATGGAAATCCAATTCTTTGGTTTCTTATATGAAGTTATGGACTCAATCGCTGGCCAAATGGCCCGTAATCGTTTCCGCTCAGGAGCAACGCGTCAAATGCCAATCGTTGTCCGCTCTCCATATGGTGGGGGAACCAAGACGCCTGAAATGCACGCCGATAACTTAGAAGGCACAGTGGCACAAATTCCTGGTATCCGTGTTGTTATGCCAGCTAACCCAGCTGATGCCAAAGGACTGTTGCTTAGCTCAATCGAATCAAACGATCCCGTTGTCTTCCTAGAGAACCTTCACTTATACCGTTCTCTAAAGGGTGAAGTGCCTGATGGTTATTACACAACACCATTGGACAAGGCTGCCATCGCCCGTGAAGGTAAGGACGTATCGATCATCAGTTATGGTGGCGGTGTTCCCGTAGCACTTAAGGCTGCCGAAGAACTTGCCAAGAAGGGGATTGATGCTGAAGTTGTTGATTTGCGAACTGTTTCTCCACTAGATATTGAGACAATTGGCGAATCAGTCAAGAAAACAGGTCGTGTCGTTGTCGTCCAAGAAGCACAACGAATGGCCGGTGTTGCTGCTAATGTGATGGCAGAAATTTCTGAACGTTTCATTCTTAGTCTAAAGGCTCCAATCGGTCGTGTTGCTGCTCCGGATACTGTTTATCCATTCGCTCAAGCTGAAAATGACTGGATGATTAAGGCAGATGATGTAATTGCAAAGACTGAGGAGGTTGTCAACTATGACTGAAATCTTTAAGATGCCCGATATCGGCGAAGGGATGACAGAAGGCGAAATCACCGATTGGCTTGTTAAAGTGGGCGATGAAGTGAAAGTCGATGATTCCGTCGCTGAAGTACAAAACGATAAATTAATGCAAGAAATTTTGTCACCCTATTCAGGAAAGGTAACAAAGTTATTCGTTGAGCCTAATACCACTGTGACAGTTGGTGATCCATTAATTGAATTTGATGGGGATGGCAGTGGTGCTGGTACAGATACCGCAGACAAATCTGAAGCGACTGCGACTGAACCAACACAAACTGATGCTACAGCTAAGCAAAATGAAACCCCACAAGCTGCCAACCAAACTGAAGCTGCGCCAGTCGTTGCTTCAAATGGTCAGATATTGGCAATGCCTTCGGTGCGTCATTATGCGGTTGAACACAATATTGACTTGACCCAAGTTCCTGCAACTGGACGTCACGGTCATATTACATTGGCCGATGTACAAGGCTTTAGTAGTTCAGTTCCTGACATCGACCATGCTGAGCAAGCACCTGCCACTGCCGAAAAGGCAAAGGCTGATACAGTCGCTGTTGCTGGTGAAGCTGCTGCGAAAGTTGCTGAAGATAAGCCTAAGGCTGTCGCAGCCGTTGCTGCTGCTCATGTGACGGAAGGACGCCAGCCAATGTCACCAACTCGTAAGGCAATCGCTAAGTCAATGTCAACGCAAAATGCCACGATTCCATCCGTTACGAATTTTGATAGTGTTGAAGTTTCAAAGTTAGTTGCACATCGTCAAGCCTTCAAGGAAACTGCCAAGAAGCAAGATGTCCATTTGACATACTTAGCTTATGCAGTTAAGGCCTTGGCCGCAACTGGTAAGAAATTCCCTGAACTAAATGCATCAATCGATATGGATAAGAGCGAGATTATCTACCATGACGAAGTAAATATGGGAATTGCAGTTAGCGCGCCAAATGGATTGTATGTGCCTGTGATTGCAAATGCTGATCGTAAGTCTATTTTCACCATTGCTAAAGAAATTGCTGAACTTGCTGAAGCAGTGCGGAATGGAACCATTAAGCCAGCTCAAATGCAAGGCGCTACAATGACTATCTCAAATCTTGGATCAGCTCGCGGTACTTGGTTCACACCAATTATCAACGGTCATGAATCAATTATTCTTGGTCTTGGTTCAATCGTTAAGGAGCCAGTGGTCAATGATTTGGGTGAGTTAGCAGTTGGTCAAAACTTGAAGTTATCATTAACATATGATCATCGCTTGATTGACGGTATGTTGGGTCAAGAAGCCTTGAATTACCTCAAGATGTTGTTGGCTGATCCAGCTTATATGTTGATGGAGGTGTAAAAAAATGGTTGTCGGAGCACAAGCAACAGAATTAGATACAGTCGTGATTGGCTCAGGCCCTGGTGGTTATGTCGCTGCTATCCGGGCTGCAGAATTAGGTCAAAAGGTTACCGTTATTGAACGCGGTGATATTGGTGGTGTTTGTCTAAATATTGGCTGTATTCCATCAAAGGCCTTAATTAACGTTGGCCATCATTACCAAGCCACACAACAAACTAACCCATTTGGGCTAACAGTTGGGGGGGCTGAATTGGATTGGCAAAAGACGCAAGATTGGAAGCAGCACCAAGTGGTCGAACAGTTGACTGGTGGTGTGTCAATGCTCTTTAAAAAACACAAAATTGACGTTATCCATGGGGAAGCATCATTCATTGATAACGAAACAATTAACGTTATTCAAGAAGATGACCACCAATTATTGCAATTTAACAATGCGATTATTGCGACTGGTTCACGTCCAGTTGAAATTCCATCCCTTAAGTTTGGTGGACGCATTGTTGATTCAACCGGTGTCCTAAGCCTACCAGAAGTTCCAAAAAGTTTGATTATTGTTGGTGGTGGTGTCATTGGTTCTGAATTAGGTGGTGCCTACGCTAACCTCGGTACCAAGGTCACCATCGTCGAAGGACTTGATCATACCTTAAATGGTTTTGATAAAGAAATGACACGGCCTGTCTTGAAAGATTTTGCAGAAAAGGGCGGTGAAATTTTCACCTCTGCCACAGCTAAATCAGCAACACAAACTGATGATGATGTGACTTTGACCTTTGAAGTTGACGGCCAAGAACAAACCGTTACGGGGGATTATCTCTTAGTATCAGTTGGTCGTCGTCCCAACACAGATGCATTAGGTCTAAACAATACTGATGTCAAAACTGATGATCGTGGTCTTGTTGAAGTTGATGATCAAATGCAAACTTCAACTCACCATATCTACGCAATTGGTGATATCACACCAGGCCCAGCTTTGGCCCACAAGGCTAGCTTCCAAGCTAAAATTGCGGCGGCAGCTATCTCTGGTGACCCAACTGCCCATGATATGCATTACTCATTACCATCAGTGGCATACACGAATTACGAATTAGCAACAACTGGTGAAACACCAGAGTCAATTAAAGAGAAGCAAATTGACGCCAAAGTTACAAAATTCCCATTCGCCGCAAATGGTCGTGCCCTTAGTATTGATGAAGGGGTTGGCTTTATCCGGATGATTACCGATAAAGAAACCAATGCCGTACTTGGTGCACAAATCGTTGGACCGGGTGCTTCAGATTTGATATCAGAAATTTCATTAGCCATTGAAAATGGTTTAACTTCAAATGATATCTCTTTGACAATCCACCCACATCCAACCTTAGGTGAAGCCATTATGGATACGGCCGAGGTCGCTGACGGGCTCGGTATTCATATCTAAATAAAATCAAAAAAGGGGTTCCTTACACTTTGAGGTACCTCTTTTTTGTCAATAGGAGTTATTGCGATGAGCTTTTTTAAAACAAATGATGGTGTCCGCATTCATTATGAATGGTAAGGGCCTTATGATGGTATTCCAGTTATCTTTTCTAGTGGTTACTCTGGCAATTTTGCAACATGGCAGCTACAAATTCCTTACTTCATTGAACAAGGATATCGGGTTTTAACCTGGGATTATCGCGGACATGGTGACAGTGACCGTGTTAATTATGGTCTACGAATTGCCCGTTTAGCGCAAGACCTGCATGAATTAATCAATAATCTACAGATTAAACAATATGTTTTGATTGGCCATTCCATGGGGACCATGGTTGACTATGCCTATACATCACTTTTCAACAACGACAATATTTTAGCCATCGTTTCTGAAGATCAACCTCCAAAAATGATTCCAGATGAAAATTGGCCCTATGGGCGTTACGATTTAAATTATGCTAACTTAGTCCAAATGGCAATGGATTTTCCTAAAACACCGTTAATACGCCAACCGTTGACCAGTGAACAAAAACGGCGCATTAGCCATCCGACACCTAAATTCGATTTCAATGAAAATCTGCCATTATTGTTAGATGGGATGGGGCAGAATTTTTTGGATGTTGAGACACATGAGCAAATGCCCCATCTATTTTTAGCGGGGGCAGCATCACCACTATATGATGCAAAACAAGCTGAAGCGGCAAAAGCCCTCCAACCAAATATGGCTTCACAAGCAGTTGTATTCCCAGACGTTGGCCATATTCCGCATCTTGAGGCGAGTGAGTCATTCAATCAAGTTGTTGTCGATTTCTTGGACAGAGTCTTAGCTAAGTAAAGGAGCCGACTATGTGTACCTCAATTTTAATGACGGCAACTGATCATAGTCATCTTCTCGCACGTACCATGGATTGGTATGATGAAAGTTCTCGTCCACTGTTCATACCACGAAAATATGCCTGGCAATCACTCTATAATGAAAAATGGCATGCTGGTCCTTATGCTATCTTAGGCGTTGGTGAGCCTCATGCGCAACACGAAGACGTTGCAGATGGGGTTAATGAAAAGGGCTTAGCCGTTCATAAATTGACCTTTCAAAATGCGGCTAACTTTAGTGAAGAACGTAAAGATAATATGGACCAAATTGCGCCATTTGAATTTGTATTGTGGGCTTTAACCCATTGTGCATCAGTTGATGATTTAATCGCAAAACTGCCAACAATCGAACTCATGACGAGTACCAATTCTGCCATAAGCTTCCGGGAACGACCAGCCGAATTACATTTTATTGCCACGGATCCTAGTGGGCGATTGATTCTAATCGAACCGACTCAAATGCCCATGTCTGTAATTGATAATCCTTTAAATGTCACAACCAATGCCGTTGATTTTAGAAGGGAAGTAACCCGGCTCAAGCAATACTTCCCACTACATGCGGATAATTGGGAAGCATTACCGTTTAACCAAAACCGCTTAACTGATGGTAATTTTGCGGGACTTAAAACGGCACCAACAGGATTTACGCCAACGGCGCGGTTTATTCGAACGATGATTAATAAAGAACGCCTCGATTCCTTTGATAATGAACGCGCTGGCGTTATCGGAATCTGGCATGTGCTCAATAATGTGACTGTGCCCGCGCAGCATACGCGATCAGATACTTATACGGTCTACCGTAGTGCAGTATGTATTGAAAGTCGCCGCTTGTATTTTGAGAGTTACTCTGACTTTGGTATTCGTGAAATTTCGTTCCCGAAGGACTATGCCACGCGAACAGCAGTAGAAATTTATGCATGATTCATTAACGACAATTCTCAGGAACTTTTTGTTAAACAAAGCTTGCATTAAAATATGACTATCCATATAATGGTCTGACAACGACTTTTAGGATAGGAGGTATTAGCATATGTTTGATAAGTTTCTTTTTAATACCTTAGCCTGGGAGCAATTGTGGTGATGCCCCATTTTAATTTAGCGTACAACACAACTGAATTAAAATGGGGGAATTATGTTTTATCTACAACTATTTATCGCCATAGTTGGTGAAATCATCGGAACAACTTCACTAAAGTACACGGAAGGTTTTACAAAGCTAGGACCAACCTTGATGACGTTTGCAGCCTATGCGGTGACATTTTACTTCTTATCATTAGCGATGTCGCACAACGTCCCAACGAGCGTGATTTACGCAATTTGGAGTGGGGTTGGTATCGTCTTATTAACAATCATTTCCGTCCTCGTATTTCATCAAGCCGTTAATTTGCCAACTTTGCTTGGACTTGGATTGATCATTATTGGGGTCGTCCTTGTTAACCTGTATGGATCAGGCCATTAATAAACTGAATATCCTAAAAGACTCGCTATAAATGGCGAGTCTTTTTTATCACAAACAGTACTTGAGCTTTTAACATAAAATTGCTAAAATCTAAATGTAAGCGATTTCATAAATTGTGGCGGGTGACAGCAGTGTGGTGTGGAGGCTGTTAGAAACGAGAATTTGGGCATTCTCATTTTTCTATATTCAAGGAGAAAGACTATGTCTAACACAGAACTCGCTCAAACAATGGACCACACCTTGTTAAAAGCTGACGCTACACGTGAACAAATTTTAAAAATTGCACAAGAAGCCAAGCAATACCACTTTGCTTCTGTCTGCATTAACCCATATTGGGTCCCAACAGTGTCAGAAGCACTGGCCGGAACAGATATTGCAACCTGCACGGTCATTGGCTTCCCACTAGGGGCTAATACAACTGCCATTAAGGTTGCTGAAACAATTGATGCGATCGAAAATGGGGCAACTGAAGTCGACATGGTCATGAACATTGGTGAGCTAAAAGATGGCAACGTTGACATGGTCACTGATGAAATTCATCAATTAGCACAAGCTGCCCATGCGCGTCATGCTATTTTAAAGGTAATTATTGAAACAGCTTTATTGACTAAAGACGAAATTGTCGCCGCAAGTAAGGCCACCGTCGCTGGTGGGGCCGACTTTGTAAAGACTTCAACAGGCTTTTCAACGAGTGGGGCAAAAATCGATGACGTTAAATTAATGCGTCAAACTGTTGGCCCTGACTTTGGTGTGAAAGCATCTGGCGGTATCCATTCGCGCCAAGAAGCTGAAGCAATGCTTGAAGCAGGCGCAACTCGGCTAGGTGTAAGTGCCTCAGTCGCCATTATGAACGAAGAAACATACACTGGAGACTATTAATAGACCAGCAGGTAGGGGATTATCACCTACCTTTTATTTACCAGTTAAATGTAAGCGTTTACAAATATGGAGGATGAATCACTTATGACTTATCAACGAATTTTTGGAATTGTATTAGATTCTGTTGGTATTGGCGCTGCCGCTGATGCTGCCAAATATGATGATGATGGATCAGATACCTTAGGTCATATCGGAGCAGCTTACGAAGGCCAATGGCAGCTACCAAACCTACAAAAACTTGGGCTTGGTAACATTCGAACAAACAACCCAATTCAAGGGGTTGAACCCATTGCTGACCCTATTGGTGTCTATGGAAAAATGCAAGAAACATCTGTGGGCAAGGATAGCATGGATGGTCATTGGGAAATGATGGGGCTACCTGTTAAAACAGAATTAGCAACTTACCCAAATGGTTTCCCAAAAGACCTACTGCATAAAATTGCAGACTATTCTGGACATCCCATTTTAGTAAATAAACCGTATTCTGGAACTGAAGTTATCCATGACTATGGCGAACAAGCATTGCAAGAGAAGGCATTAATCATTTATACCTCAGGAGACTCTGTGCTACAAATTGCCGCCCATGAAGATGCCATTCCTGTGCAAGAGCTCTACAAGATTTGTGAGTATGCACGAACTTTAGTTAATGACGCACCCAACTTAATCGGGCGCGTCATTGCACGCCCATTCGTTGGTGATCAACCAAATAATTTCAAGCGTACTGCTAACCGACATGACTTCGCGCTTAAGCCAATGGGCGAAACTGACTTAAATCGCTTGCAAAATGCCGGCATATCAGTTATTGGAATCGGTAAAATCAATGATATTTTCTCAGGTGAAGGGATTAATGAAGGCATCCATACTGAATCAAATATGGATGGTATGGACCAAATTGATGCTTGGCTCCAAAAAGACTTCAACGGTTTTTGTTTCGCTAATTTAGTCGACTTTGATGCCATGTATGGCCATCGGCGTGATCCAAAGGGAATGGGGCAAGCTTTAATGGACTTTGATCAACGGTTAGGGGATGTCTTAGACCAAATGCGACCCGACGATCTCCTAATGATTACGGCTGACCATGGCAATGATCCCGGCTTCAAAGGAACAGACCACACGCGTGAATTTGTACCAATGTTAGCTTATTCACCTAGTCTTACAAATAGTCATTCAATTGGAATCCGTCCAACTTATGCTGATTTTGGACAAACTATCCTTGAAAATTTCAACGTCAATCCTGGTCCGGTCGGTAAAAGTTTCTTAAACGACCTCAAAAATCAATAGGAGTAACAACATGACAACACATATTAATGCAAAAATGGGTGATTACGCTGATACAGTTCTTTTGCCTGGTGACCCACTTCGTGCTAAGTACATTGCCGAAAACTTTTTAGAAGACGTGGTCCAAGTCAATGAAGTTCGTGGTGCTTTAGGATTTACGGGGACCTATAAGGGTAAGCGTGTTTCGGTCCAAGGTTCTGGAATGGGCATCCCTTCAATGTCAATTTATATCAATGAACTCGTTAGTGCCTTTGGCGTTAAAACCATCATGCGCGTCGGTTCATTTGGTGCGATGGCAGATTCAATCCAATTAGGTGATGTTGTGCTCGCTTCAGCAGCCTCAACTGATTCGGCTGTCATTGCGCAAACATTTGGTCCTGGCATTTATTGGTCAGCTACGCCTGATTTCGAACTATTGGATACGGCATATCATACTGCAGAACAACTAAACATTCCGGTTAAAGTTGGTAATATCTTTGCTGCCGACCGTTTCTATAATGATGAACTAGATATGGACAAGTTGAAGGATTATGGCGTCATTGGTACTGAAATGGAAGCGGCTGGACTTTATTTGCTAGCAGCAAAATTAAAGTTTAGATCCCTAGATATCCTAACCGCATCTGATCATATTTACCGTGATGAAGCATTGTCCGCAAAAGAACGTGAGACTTCATTTAAGGATATGATGGAAGTTGCACTTGAAACTAGTCTCAAGTTCTAACATCAAGGAGTCATGATCATGAATATGACCGATGTTTTAATGAAAAAGCGTAATGGTGCAGTCCTAACGGATAAAGAGATTACTGATGTCATCAACCAATACACAGCTGGCAGCATTCCAGATTATCAAATGAGTGCTTTTTTGATGACCATTTACTTTAATGAGATGAATGTTGCCGAAAGAACTACATTGACCAAAGCCATGATGGAGTCAGGGGATGTCCTCGACTTGTCTGATATTCCCGGCATAAAGGTTGATAAACATTCAACTGGTGGTGTGGGTGACAAAACAAGTTTACCGCTGGCCGCGATGGTTGCTGCTTTAGATATTAAAGTTCCAATGATTTCTGGGCGTGGACTTGGTCATACTGGTGGCACATTGGATAAGCTGGAGGCAATCCCAGGGTTAAAGGTTGATTTGTCTGAAGATGCTTTCAAACAACAAATTCGCGATGTCGGAACGGCTATTATTTCGGCAACTGGTGAAATTGCACCAGCGGATAAAAAAATCTATGCGCTTCGCGATGTAACGTGTACTGTTGATTCAATCTCCTTGATTTCTAGTTCAATCATGTCGAAAAAGTTAGCAACCGGCAATGATGCGCTAGTCTTGGATGTGAAAACAGGTAGTGGTGCCTTTATGAAAAATACTGAAGATGCACGAGCCTTAGCTGAATCAATGATGGAAATTGGCGAAGCTGCCGGCGTTAAGATGCGTGCTGTGATTTCAGACATGAATCAGCCCCTGGGCTATGAAATTGGTAATGCTTTAGAAATTATCGAAACGGTTGAAACGCTCAAAGGGAATGGGCCAGATGACTTAGTTGAGTTATGCCTAGCCTTAGGAGCACCGATGGTGGTGATGGCCCAAAAAGCTCCAAACGAAGCAATTGCTCGCAAAATGCTGATGCAAACACTTTCTGATGGTTCTGCTTTAACTAAATTTACCGAGATGATTGTTGCCCAAGGTGGTGACCCAGCTTTCATCCAAGATTATCTAAAGTTACCAACAGCACCATATACCATCCCCTATGTCGCAAAAACGGCGGGGAAACTAGGTACCATCGATGCAGATGCTTTAGGTATCTTGGTCATGCAATTGGGCGGAGGCCGCGCGACTAAAGATGATACACTTGATTATGGAGTTGGCGTCACAATGCATAAAAAAATTGGTGATGCCATTTCAGTTGGTGAACCAATTTTGACTGTACATGCCAATCAACCCGAGTTAGATTTATCAAGTTTAGATGAGCATATTCAAATTCAAGAACATGCGCAAGCGCCAACACTTATTCATGCTACCTTATAAAATAAAAAGCGAGCGACTCCCGTGTGAGTTACTCGCTTTTTCATATGCTGTTATAAATGGGGATGGTTAGACTTCATTAATTTTAGAATAAATCACTTCATCTCGGTATTCACCTTGATTGATAATTTGTTCTTTTAAAGTCGCTTCATAGGTGTAGCCAGCTCGTTCAGCCACAGCAATGCTGTTCAGATTTTTAGCATCAGCTTGAATACTAAGTTTATGCAAATTTAAATCAACAAAGGCAGCTTCTGTTAAATGTTGTACTGCTCGGGTCATAATACCTTGGCCTTGGTAATGAGCATCCAACCAGTAACCAACCTCAGCTGTATGGAAATCTGTATCGATGTTATGCAAATCGACTGACCCAACCGGTTGATCATCGACCAAGATAATCAATGTTAATGCCTCATATTTTGCGAAACGTACACGGGCCTCCATCAAAAACTTGGCTTCATCTTCAGCTGATTTAGTTTCTAAGACCCAAGGTAACCATTTTGCAAATTCAGTCTGATTCCGCTGTAACACTTCAAAAATTGCAGGTGCTTGCGTGCGCTCTGGTAATACGAGCTGTACATAATGTTGTTCGGCTGTAAATTCATCAAATACAAACATCTCTTAAATCCTCCTTGGGTCTTGATTAAGCCATATGATAGCATAAAACACAGCGACTTGATAACAAATCTTAGACAGAAAACTAATAGGCTACAGCATCATTGTTGACAAATCCAATTACATTCACTATACTTTTAAACCTTGCCAATAAAACTAAAGGAGGACTTGATGCGCGGACTGGTAATTTTCAAACAATAGGGAACACTGTCACTTCTATGCTTAAATTACTTGTACGCCCCTGGGCGTGCCGTCTAATAAAATTTTATTAATCAAAACAGACATATGACCTGATAGGTATATGTAAGATTAATAGTCATTTAAATAAGTATTTTTAGCATGCAAGCTTTTATATTAAAGGAGGCTTCAACATGCAAAATCATGCAGACTCTACCAAGCCAAAAAAGGTAGAGCGAAATGTTAATTTACTGCTAATCAGTCAGTTTTTGACTGGTATCACCAGTATGACCGTTCAGTATGCCATTATGTGGTACTTAACTGAACAAACCCATTCAGCGACCACATTGAGTATTGCGACATTAATTGGGATGTTACCTATGATTGTTCTTAGTCCGTTCGCCGGTACAATCGTTGATCGCTACAATAAAAAAGTGCTCTTAATCGCACCTGATGTCGTGGCCGCGTTAGTAGCAGGGGGATTGTCATTATATCTCCATCAAACGAGCGCGCAAGCGACTTATCTCATTTTTGCAGTATTGTTCATCCGAGCAGTTGCGCAAACCTTCCAAATGCCGACTTTGCAGTCAATCATTCCAACGATTACACCTGAGGATAAGCTAACCCGAGTAAATGGTCGCTTTTCAGTGATTCAATCGGTTAATATGATTTTAGCACCAGCGTTAGGTGCATTCCTATTTGGTATCATTTCCATCGAATATCTACTCTTACTTGATATTCTAGGTGCTTTCTTTGGGATCTTAATACTGCGCTATGTCAATATTCCATCAAATCAAACAACCGGCGAAAAGCAATCTGTTAAGCAAGCCTTCATTGATATGCGCACTGGTTTTCAGTTGCTTCGGAGCAAAACAGGACTATGGATTACTTTACTAATTGGTGCAGTTGGAACACTCTTTGTTATGCCAACTGCAACGCTTTATCCACTTATGACCACAAACTTCTTTAAACTAACTGTTGCTGATGCAGGAATTGTTGAAGTTTTGTATTCAGTTGGTATGCTTTCAGGCGGGCTTATCATTAGTCTGTTTGGAAAATGGAAAAACCGAATGATTCCATTTGTGCTATCTTATGTCATCTTAGGGGCAACCTTCTTGCTCTCAGGGCTATTACCAGCTAATTTCACCGGCTTTATTTGGTTCAACATTCTAGCGGCGTTATCTGGAATTAGTGTGCCATTCTTTGAAACTATCCTAAATTCGATGATTCAGCAAAGTTATGAAGCGAAAGATCTCGGAAAGGTGATGGGGGCAACCTTGTCAGTTTTGAGTTTGCCTGGTCCGATTGGGTTAATCGTCATCGGCCCATTAGGTGATTCAATTGGCTTAACGACCGTATTTATTATCGCAGGTATTGCCATTTTGCTCTGCGTACCAATCAACTTGGCGTTTAAGTCAGCGCGAAATTACGATATCAATCTACAAAAATCAATTAAAAATATAGACTAAGCCCATCAATGCTCTTCCAATCGCGTCCTTATTGCGAAAGGGAGAGCATTTTTGTGTATCTGAGTATAATCATATTCGTTGCTCTACACTAACTTTTAATCCGAATTTAAAAACAGTGCTATACTTGATTATGTTAATAAAATTTTCATTTAACATTTTGTGTTTTCTAATATAAAGGTGAAAGGTGCTATATATAATGAATCAGTCAGATTTAATGAACAAAATAACCACGCCGCTTGATTCTCCGGCCTTCTCGGATGCTAAGGTACGATTTCATAATCGCGACTTTATGAATATCACTTACCGCACTGATCATGATGCCTTAGTTAAAATTTTACCTGAACCACTTGAACCCATTGATGACTTGGTAAAATTTGAATTTATCAACATGCCTGATTCAGACGGATTAGGAGATTATTCAGAAATTGGCCAAGTCATTCCGGTGACATTTAATGGTAAAGAGGGCGAATTTTACCTTTCAATGTATGTAAACAATGGTGCTGCCATCGCTTCGGGACGTGAAGTAGCTGCCTTTCCAAAAAAGCTAGCTGATACATCAATCTATTTAGACAACGACGTCCTAGTTGGTAAACTGGAATACAGCGGGTTACCAGTCGCCACTGCTACCATGGCCTATAATTACTATCCAATGGATTTGGAAGAGGGTAAAGCAGAGATTACTAAGCCTAGCTTCCGCTTAAATATTATGCGCAACTACGATGGATCACCACGTATTTTTGAATTAACCGAGTCACAAATCACGGATGTTGAAGTCAAAGGGGCCTAGAACTCACCCGCAAAGCTACAATTGTTTGAGCATGTTATGGCGCCCGTCGCTGATTTGCCAGTGCGTGAAATTGTAAAATCACAGCATATCGTTACTGATTTGACCTTACCAGCACCACATAAGGTTTATGATTATTTGGCAGACTAATCGTCATAAAGGGATCAAAATATTTGGTTCATAACAGTCTTTGCTAACCAGCACTAATAATAAAAAAGATGCATAGTCGCTTAAGAGCACCATGCATCTTTTTATTTGGTCTTTAATATGCGAATAAATCAGTTAATCCATAAATTCCACGTTATTCGCATCATTTCACATAAGAGCGTACAATCAACATAGGGTCTATTAAATCATCAGGGAGATTATTGAAATTATGAAAAAGAAAACGCTCATAACAACAGTGGCTACAGTATTTCTTGTGATTATTATTTTTTGTATAGCCTTAATCTTCCTTGACAAAAAACGTAATGAGACAGTTCAGAAAGTACAAAATGTCTTTTTTAAAGAGCAAACATCTGATTATAAAAATAGTCCGATCAGTCGCTATTTAAAGCCAATTTCCAAAGATAACATCGATATGGACATTTATGCTGGTAAGCATAAAAACGAATACTACATTCACACCAAAGAGCCAGGTATTGATTCCAAAAATACACCAATTGAGGTAACCGAAGCAAAGCCACTATTGGGAAAACCTGTCTATACGCCAACGTTTGATATAAATAAGATCAAATATCAGCCATACTATAATGATTACCAAGTTAACTTGCGTACACATGAGGTAACACTCGTTAACAAAAGCGATTTCAACCGCGATAAACGTTATAAATTATGGCGTTCAAAGCATTATAGCGTTAAAAAAATCGTCCAAAATACTAAGCCAATCAGCAAAGTTAGCATTACACACGACAAAAAATTACTTTATGCCGCAATCTTAAATTATGGGTTTAACAAAGTTGATATTCAACGTTGGAAAGAGCCATCTACAAGTCAAAATGGTTGGCAAATCGAACAAATGCACAACGGCAAAAATTATGTTTGGGAAAATAAAGCAGTTCAAAATAATGATAAGAAACTAGAACCAAATTATTTCGTCGTAAATAATGATTCAGTAACATATCACAGCTTTATTGTTCACTCAGGTGGCAAAACACTAAGCCAGCATGAAAAATTAGATACAATATTGAACTACGTCAATGCAAACCAAAAGTCCTTGAAAACCGTCTACGACATGAAAGACAAAATCATGATCAAACAGTCAAACTAATTAGTAGCAGTGTTTTGTTGTGTAATTGTTTAAATACTGGTTTTACATAAGTAATTCAAAATAACCACACTAAATAACAACTAATGATAATATATATTATGTAAACTAGAATAAGTTAGGCACATGTCAACCCGAAAATCATGAATTGACGAAAATGTTACTAAACTGTAATATACCAACGTTCCCCTCTTTTTTTAGCTTGAACTGAAAACGTATGTTTTCATGCATCATTGGGCACAAACTCCAACAAGGGTATTGTTCGTATTGCAACGAACATTGGCATATCTTTAAGTAAATCTATTATAGCACCTTACTAACTTAATTTGAAGAAAAACAAATAAAAAACGTACCGTTCTGAAGCTAATTTAAACGGTACGCTTTTTATTTTTAATATCATATTCGGGATTAAGCAGATTAACTAGCTGGACTCGATTTAGCACGCTTGATTTGACGCAACCGAGCTAAACATTCCTGATGATACATCTTTCTAGGGGTTTCACCATCTAAAGCTATCCGCATCGGTTTACGATTAGCGATTTCACAGGCTTTATCCCAATCTAACTGAGTTTTGCTCTCATAGTCACCATAACCAACAATATGGCGTAAATCACGGTTACGACGCTCATTAGTACCACGTTCTTGCGGTGAATTAGGGTGCGCAAAATACATTTTAACGCCAAAATCTTGCTGAATATGTGCTAAAAAGTCCCATGAAATAAATTCAATCCCATTATCTAAGGTAATTGAACGGACAAATTGACCATGTAAATTCATAAAGTAGTCTAAACCTGCGATCATCGCATCAGCCTTACGGCTTTGACCGAGCCGTACAGCGACCATATAACGTGTTTTACGCTCAACAAACACAATCACAGCTGAATAGGTACCATCACGAGCGACAACTAAATCCATTTCCCAATGCCCAAACTGCCGGCGATTTTCAACCGAAGCAGGGCGGTCTTCAATCGTTAAACGCTTCACTTGAATAGAAGAGGTCGTGTTACGATTCCCCCGCTCTATTTTCGCATTTAAATTCTCCATACTAGCTTGTACCTCTGCTTTAGTCGCTCGTTCAGGAGTCTTTTTATGTTTCGTAGAACGCCGACCATAAGCAGTTTTCGACACATTAATATAGCCTTTTGCAATATAATTTCTAATCGTCGCCACACTCATGGGACAACCCGGAAACTCATATACAAAGTCTTCGGGTGAATAACCGCGCTGATTCAAATACAATTCAATCTTTTTTTGCCAAGCGTAAGTTAAATTACGTGATCCACGACGATTGCCATTCGCTTTTTGCTTATAATATTGTGCCTGACGTGCCGAATACTTCAACAAACCATGTAAATTCTTATTCAACACACGTTTCGGTATGGTCGACAAGTCGGTTTCTGAACCCTTATATAACTCACGTGAAATCGATGACTGACTTCTTCCCATTAAATCAGCAATTTCCGTCATTGATTTTTGTTCAACATTCCAATAATGTTCAAGTAATACCCGATCTTCAAAAGTTAAGTGTTTTCCCATTTGCCCATAATTCCTTTTCAAATACATCCGCAACAGTCCCACTATTTATATTATCATTAATTGGGCATTCATTTAAAATAGAAGCTAAAACATCCATCTCGTGTTGCGTCAACTTGATCATATCAACGTAATCGGGCAACAGCTCTTCCACCGCTTTCAATCGATTTAAATACTGGCCGGCTAACTGCTGGGCTTGATAGACAATTAAGTCATAATCCTTAACTAATAACTGCCTTTTTTCACGATCTAAATACCAATCGTCAAGTAAATCTAACGATTTAACCGCATCTGCATAATGACTAAGAAATATCACTAAACCTGTATAAATATCCTGTACCGTTGTATCTTCAATCCGAACTAAAACAACGTTAGTTGTTCGTTCTTCAACTAGCACTAATGTCGCAACACGTTGATAAACAGGTGTTTCATGTTTGACATATACTAACCAATGACCAAAGGTTATCATTTCGGGATTTATTCTATGTACTGGTTTTATCTCAACCACACCATTATTTTTATTTACTATGGCGTCTGCTTTATGTAACCGTTTTTGAATTAACCCTTGATCAATGTAATACCGAAGCATACGTGCTGATACTGGTATTTCATCAGCATACAACTGTTTAATTTTTTCAGGAGAAAGCCCTTGTGCTAACTTCATTTCAACAAAATGTTTAACCTTTGGGGTTAAGTGATGCCGTTCTTCATGGACCATATCTGTTTGAACAATAAATTGTTGTGCATATATTTAATGCGCTTATGCAGGGTCATCAATTTAAGTTCATGCTCACTTAACCCTTGAAAGTAAATGACATTACCCCGTTTCAATTCTTGTTCAATCTCATACCTAGAACGTTCTAAGTATCTTGCGATACGACTAATCGAATATTGACGTAACCATAAGTCTTCAATCACTAGACGTTCATCAAAACTTAGCGCATTTTTTCGTTGTTTTTTCTGAATTACGATAGTACTACTCCTTAAATTTAATACAACTATCATAATGGGAAAGGTCAGATTTAGTCAAGAAATACCCCCAATTCCGCTTTTTTATCTTTAAAAATAAAAAACAAGTAAATAAAAAACAAGTAATTGATAAATAACCAACTACTTGTAATTAACTGTCCAACTATTTATTTTTAGTCTTAAAATCAGAAACTAACTAAATTAGATTACTCACCGTATTCTCCATTAGTTACTTTACTGCGTCCTTTAGTTCTTTACCAGGCTTGAAGGCCGGAATAGTTGTTGCTTCAATCATAAACTCTTCACCTGTTCGAGGATTTCGTCCTGTACGTGCAGCACGATCACGTGTTTCAAATGAACCAAACCCAATTAGCTGTACCTTTTCACCCTTGGCTAGGTTATTTTGAATTGAGGCAAACATTGCATCAATAACTGCATTAGAGTCCTTTTTAGTTAATCCCGTCTTTTCTGCAACATCTTTAATTAAGTCTTGTCTATTGTATGTCATAAGCTTCCTACTCCCTCATATATTTCTTAGTTGATACCTTTATTTTACATGATATTCTGACTAAGTGCATACACGAATGTAGCTAAAATCTTAATTTGAAAAAATTAATTCAAACCAATTTAAACCTGATAATAAAATGCGAAACTGATTAAGATCCACTCCAGTATCCGGCACGCCAGGCAAGATATTATATTCAAAGCAAACGATCTTTTAAACATAAAAAAGCACTAGATTTTTAACAAGATGTTATCAATCTAGTGCTTTTTCTTTATTTCATCTGCACGATATTATAGAGCCATTGAAGATTAATGATTGGCTTACCAATCAACTCTAATTGAATATCAAAATATTGTGTCACATATTTCTTAAAAATTTTTGTGTCCTCTTTATAAATACTTTTAAAATTATGCGGTTTGATAGCATTATCATTTTCATTGTAAAAATCAAATTTTAATTTATTATCATCATCTAATAAATAATTCATTTCTAAATTTTTACTATGTTGAATATAGACAAGCCTAGGTCCTGTAACCGATGGAATTGTTGGGTCCGTATTCGTTTCTATCGACATTTTAGCACGACCCCCAGCATTCCCAAAAGTAATCATTTTATTTGGCTTTTCAGGGTAAAGTGCAAAAACATTTTTATACTCTGTTTTCTCCCTTATATTTGAATTGTTTTTAAAATCTTCTCTTAAGAGTTGATAATAATGATCTTTACCATAGTATTGTTCGGCATAGTACAAACCATATGTTCTAAAATTCAAAAATACAAAGATGGTTCCAAAGATTAATAGGAATAATGACCCGAAAATCCACCAAATAATTTTTTTCTTTTTTGATGCTTTTTTCATTATCTCCTCCTTCTTCTCAAACTCATTTTAAACCTGGAAAGAATTTTGATGCCTTATTTTAACTGGAAAACTAATATATTATCTCTTCCAAATAACTCCTTCTATTGTATCCAAGTCAAATGGTCTTTTAAACATAAAAAAAACACTAGATTGATAACGCTTGTTAAAAATCTAGTGCTTTTCCTTTATTTCATCTGCACAATATTGTAAATCCATTGAAGATTAATAATTGGCTTATCAATCGACTCTAATTGAATATCAAAATATTGTCTCATATATTTTTTGAAATCTTTTTGGTCCTTTTTATACAGATTTGCAAAATTTTGGGGCTTTTTATCATAATCTTCACCGGTATCTTCATCTGTATAAGAATCATAATGTAATCGATTATTTTCATGCAAGCTGTAAAACCTCGTAAAGTGTGGGTTACTTTGCATGGCCAAAACTTTCTCTGCTGTAGATTCCCCAGAGAGTATATAGATTCTAGAATAACCTCTTCCATTACCCAAAGCAATTGACTTATCGCGATCCTCATTAGATAAGTAAAAAACGTCTTTGTATTGTCTTTTTTCTTTTGGATTTGTATTCGTTTTATAATCTTCTCTCAAAAGTTGAAAATAACTATCTTTACCATAATATTGTTCTGCATAATACAAACCATATGTTCTAAAATTCAAAAATGCAAAGATGGTCCCAAAGATTAATAGAAATAACAAACCCAAAATCCAACAAATAATTTTTCCGATTTTTGATGATTTTTTTTGCATTACCTTCTCCTGCGCTTCCGTCCACGGCGACGCTTCCTTCTACGCTTCCGACCACGGCGACGGCGCTTCCTTCTACGCTTCCGGCCACGACGACGACGCTTCCTTCTACGCTTCCGACCACGGCGACGGCGCTTTCTTCTACGCTTCCGGCCACGACGACGACGCTTTCTTCTGCGCTTCCGGCCACGACGGCGGCGCTTTCTTCTGCGCTTCTGGCCACGACGACGGCGCTTTCTTCTGCGCTTACGACCACGACGACGGCGCTTTCTTCTGCGCTTCCGGCCACGACGACGGCGCTTTCTTCTGCGCTTCCGGCCACGACGACGGTGCTTCCTTCTACGCTTCCGACCACGACGACGGTGCTTCCTTCTACGCTTACGACCACGACGACGACGTTTCTTACGACGCTTACGGCTAGTTCGATGCTTACGACGGCGACGACGATTGCGCTTCTTATGGCGCTTCTTACGACGGCGGCGAGCTTTCTTTAAGTGTTTCTTACGACGGCGATTACGTTTGCGATTTTTCAACCAAGAACGGAATCTCGACATGAAACTCTTTCCCTTTCGCTTCTTCCTGCGGCGCTTTTTAGCCTTTCTCTTTCGTTTAAGTCTCTTTTTAAACTTATGCCATTTCTTGCTATACCGTTTTACAGTCCGTCGAATACGTTTCTTCATTTTACGGTAGTTATGCTTGAGGCCACGCTTAAATCTGCGATATGTCTTCTTAACTGCCTTCTTAGCTCTTCTATACGTATGCTTAATTCGGCGTTTAACCCTACGGTAAGTTTTCTTAACCACCTTTTTAGCTTTACGATACGTGTGCTTAACTCGACGTTTAACCCTACGGTAAGTCTTCTTAACCGCCTTTTTAGCTTTACGATACGTGTGCTTAACACGACGTTTAACCCTGCGGTAAGTGCTTTTGACTGCCTTTTTAGCTTTTTGATACGTATGCTTAACTCGACGTTTTGCTCTGCGATAAGTGTTTTTAACGGCTTTTTTAGCTTTTTGATACGTGTGCTTAACTCGACGTTTAGCACTGCGGTAAGTTTGCTTAGCGCTACGTACGAATTTACGAGCGGTCTGATCAACACCACGTTTAAACTTGTAGCCCGCCTGATTCATGCCCCGAACAGTCTTTCGATACGTGTGCTTAACGGACTTTTTAGCTTTATCAAAATTTTGCTTAGCACTACGTACGAATTTACGAGCGGTCTGATCAACACCACGTTTAAACTTGTGGCCCGCCTGATTCATGCCCCGAACGGTCTTTCGATACCTCTGTTTAACCGACTTTTTAGCCTTGTCAAACCTGTTTTGAGCTTCACGAACGCGTTGCTTAAATGTCTTTTTCTTCTTTGGCTTTGGAGGCTGTTTTGGCTTTTTAGATCCGCTAGGATAATACCAAGCCTTATTCTTTTTAACTTGTTTTCTATATTCCTTGAGTAGAAAATCTTTACCTTTTATGAATCCCAGAGCTGTGATTGCGGCAATTATAATCGTTCCAGTTTTATTTTTTTGTTTTTCCAACCATTTTCTTGAAACATGCTTATTAAGAAACTTATGCCGGTCCTTATTCGTAATTCTTTTTTGGCCATAAAGATCGATTAACATATCTTGCACTGGCCTATTACCGTACTTCTTATGCACCATCTTCAGAACATCTGCATCAGATTCAAAGTCTCCAGGCCCAAATCGTTGATAAGCATCTCCAACTAATGAGTTAATCGCCAACATATTCTTCTTATTATGTTTAAGCGCATCATATAAATCTTTACTAAATAAGATACCACCTATGGGACCAGGATAGTTCCATGGCATTCGAAGTTTTGTCGAACCTAGAGCACGCATAACTGGTCTGCCATGTTGATAGGACTTCCAAATAATCATTTGGTGCTGTAAATCAGGCCTTTGCTTTTTTTTAAGATTTTTATCAGTACCTTGCCCGTTATCACGTTTACCAACAATAGTGTATACGTGGCGAATGGTGGCATTTCCAAGGATTTTCTTATTTATTTTGCGATCTTTCTCCGTAGGGCCACTTACTAAGATTTGTTTTTTATCATCTAGATAATCTGGTGTCATTAACGTTAGCTGGGCTCTCTGTATTCTAGCAGCTGACCAGCCATGCTTTTTTCCATACTTTTCAATTTTGCTTAAAGCCCCAAATAATGCTTTCTGGTCCTTTCTAGAAATCCCTGTATTTTGTTGAAAGACATTGCTTTTAAGTTTGGGCTTAGGATATTTTTTGTACGTTGCTTTAGCTGCACGTTTCTTATGTTGTTGCTTTAAAACATGCTTAACAGTATGATTCGCTGGCTTTTTACGCCCGACCGCTTGGGAGACGGTTTTTCTATGATGCACCGATTTCCGTGTTGCCTGCGGAATGGTTTTAGACTGTCGTTTCTTAGCCTTAGTCAAATGACTTAGCGTGGTTTGCTTATGCTGCTTTTGAGGTGCTTTTTGCTTAGCCTGATGCTTTTTGACAGACTGTTTCTTAGCGACCTTAGCTTGTTTTTTCACAGAGCTGGCTCTGTGGTTAGGCTTTTTAGGCTCCTGCTTTGCTGGTGGCATGGCCCGTTGCTCTGCCTTAACAAGGGTCGTTACCTGTGCTGTTTCGTATTGCGTATCATTTAAGGTCACTTCATTGTAAGCCTTAACAACATCCTTGTCCTTGGCGTTCTTCAAATTAGCGGTTAACTGCACCGCATAGCTTTGTCCATAAAAGCTTGGATCCGCTAAGTTTTTGGCCACTAAGAGGGCCCCATTTTGATTTTTATTCACCACATTAAATTGATTCGTGACGTCTTTGCCAAGCTCATTTTTCACGGAGACGTTTTTGATATCAATGGGTTGATCCGTTTTGACTTGCATTTGATATTTATGCAACGGATCCGCATCTTGTTCAAGTGCTGGCACTTTCTGAGTCGTGGTATAAATAAAAGGTTCATTTATTTTTGTTAGGGTATTTTTTGATGTTTTGCTTTCATTGGTATCAGAAACCTTTAACTCAGCTTTTGGATAGTAAGTAATGACTTTGCTTTCATCAGGCGTATCACTATCAACTTTCTTTTGTTGTACCTTTCGGGTATCCGGAACGTAGCCTGCTATTTGGGGGACACTGATTGAATTCCAATTATCGGTGCCGTCTGGTTTAGCTGAAGAAGTCTTTTTAACATCATTTCCGGTAATTTTAAAAGTATCAGTCCCTTTAAAGTTAACGGTTTGCTGTGCTTTATTTTTTAAAAGGTGTCCGTCCTTCGCAAACGCAATCTTTCGGACTGCTTTCGACTGATTGGGCCGTGAAATCGTCCCATTACGTAGTGAGCCATACACCCCAAAGATTCCACTTGCTGACCAGTCTGTATTACTGCCACCCTTTGGATCCAAGAAAGTCGTTTGAATCTGGTCGCCATAATATTGGAATAGTGCGCCACCATTTGGGAAGTCTTGTACGCCATTTACGGCTGTCCCATTCGCTTGGAATCCACCATTATTAGTCGGCGTTAACATATTTGTATCGTAACCAATGGCTTTCCCATTCGAGATTTCATACACCTGGTACGCATCGATATCATTAATGGCGGGGAAAACCATGATGTTTAAAGGCTTTCCTGTGGCATGATCAACAAATTGATAACTAATCGAAGCCCCTTCGATATTTTTAATATTAGATTTTATCGACTGGTCTTTATCTGGACTAAACGTAATTTGCGGTTCGTCCGAATTTTGTTCCGCTTCTTTTGTCGCAATCGTTGTTTTGGTTTGCGTCTGTGACTTTTGTTCTGCCACTTTTGAGCTCTCTGATTCTGAATTAACCTTAGTCTTATTACTAGTTGTTACTTCTTTATCTGTGAGCACACTATCAGCTGTACTAGTTGCATCACTACTTGATGTCATGTTGTTCTTAGCCGAACTTGTACTTTTTTCAGCCTTCGAGCTAAGTGTAGTGGCTGCTTTGTGGGTCGCCGGATTAATCGAATTATTGATAGTTGCGGATTGCTGAGCCGTCTTCGACGATAGTGTTTTGGGATTATGAACATTATTCACCGTAATAATCAAATCGACGGTTTTACCAGAATAGGTTGTTGAAACATTCGTTAATCGAAAACTAGGTGTCCCTTTAGATAAATCAAAAGTGGTTCCTTTAGGCTTATAACCCGTTTTCTTCTGGGGAAGCGGATTCGTTATTGTACCTGTAAGAACTTGCACTGATGAATTAGGTGTCCAACAAATCGGGCTTTTTAGCATCATGTCATAGAATTCTTGATCAGACATATTTGCCGGAGCCGTAATATCTAGCTTTGTTTTACTCGGATCCGTTAAATCATTGACTGAAGAAATATTTCCCTCTGCATCAATTTTCAAGCCATTATTCAATGTACTGTGACTATTGATGTGCATGTCTGCCAATACGCTGACTGCATTGGTTTGAAAAGCTAATAAGATCGTAAAAATAATTAGCCCTATTTTTGCGCACTGTTTATGTATTCTTCCCATAGATATGCTCCTATTCCTGTAAAACTTAAATCCATCTTAACAAGCTACCATAATGGGAAATGAATTTAAAGGCTAATTTTACTTTGTATACTTATTTTCAATACAATTAAATAATACAAATAAATAGCTTTAATGAGCTTTCAGTACATGATTATCAACTAAATTCGCTCTTTAAACTAAGCAATATTTATCTGTGAACCATGTTTTATCCTATGTATAAATAAGCTTGCCTGTTAAAACTTTCACTAATAGTTAAGTTTTCTAAATTAAAAAGCCCTAGCTAATCACCCTTTTAGATGAATAGCTAGAGCTTTTTTATTCTGCCATTAATTCGGTAATCCGATCTAAAATATTTTGCCGTGATTGACCTACGATAACCAGTTGCTCATTAATTCGTTGGACTAGCTCAAAAATATCCGTCCCAAATGCACCGCTTTCTAAACCTTGGATGCTATAGGTCTGTTGCTTAGGAATTTCTAACAACAATTCATCAATCCCTTTCAGATAGCCAATCAACATGGCCAATTGTTGAATTAGTGTTTCATCATCCACAATCTCAAACTCATTCATCATCCTGCCCTTAAGGGTATCATATAGACTTTTAATGAGTAACGTCATATTCGCATAAACCCCATCAAAGCCTTTAAAAGCACCTTGGTTTTCTACCGCATAAAAGGCAATTTTATTTTCATCAAATCCATCAAACACCTGGATGAACTGGGTTCTAATATTGTCCAATAAACGTATTTCAATCGGCGACCTATCCAACGTTGCGAGAAAGTCCTTTTTAATATCTTTCATCACCTGCGCTTGCGCTTCAACAAACGTTATAGATAAGGGGCGCACACAGTCAATAAATTCATACATTCTAACGTCACTAGTACGTTGCTTCTCAAGATTTTGTACTTGAGACAAACGTTGAATATATTCATCAACCAAACGAGTTACTTTCACAACTTGCTTATACCACTCTCGTAGTATATCAACATCATCTTCCAATCCGATTAATTCAAGTAGTTCCGCCATATGCACCCATCGTTCACCATAATCATCAGCTTGACTACTGAATTTCTTCAAACGTCTCAAATACTCACTAGGATCATCTGGAATATCCTTTATAATCAACTGACAATCAATATAGAAACTTTGCGCAAAGACCATCATCATATCTTGCCACATAAAAAAGCTATCAACACGAGTTTTCGTATCAATAGCTTCCACTTGCGGAGTAGTCGGCATAGTCATACCCCCCTTTTATTTAATTGTTAATTACGTTTTTTGATATAAATCACGAAAGCAATCGCATTAAGCTGTCTACGTTGTGCAAACGCTAGCTCTTCAAACATACCGCTCAGCAACGCTAGCATCAACACCGGAACCGTGAAGAACCAATCTTTAAACATTAATGGATTAAACAGTGCGGTATCTTTGGTAATATTCACAAAAGTTAATTGCACCACGATATTAAACAAGATAAATGCCACAACGACCAACAGTGCTACTTTCGTTAAGAATGACCCAGTTTTTTCAGCCTCATGTAGCTTGAAACGCTGAAAGGTCAAATCGGCTAAACTTTGTTGCTTATACCGCTTTACATTCGCATCAAATGCTTGTTTCTGCTTATCTGCTTTGGCACCATAGACAACATGATGCGCCTTTTGTCGTAAATCATAAGCCATCTTTAATCCTCCTACTGAACAGTGGGATCAGGAGAATTTGAGTACCTAACCCCACCATCATCTTTTTGTATTGCTTTAATTGCATCAAAATATTCACTATTGGTTAATCCGCTATATGTCCCAGTTTTATTAATTAACGTTGGAACCTGTTTTAACTTATACTGTGCTTTGAAGGGTCGGTTGTGCTTACCATTCATATTGACCAACAACACGTCTTTTTTGAATGTGTTACGTACCAATAATTCAGGCAACAGTTTCCGACATCTTGAACAATCATCTCGATAAAATACAACGGTTTTATCCTCCTTGATTGCTTTTTGAACCGTGTCTTTTGACACAATGCGATTTGACCGGACATAACCGTTATACTTGCCAATGCCAAAAAGCACTAAAATCAAAACGATAACTCCTAAAACTGACCATTCTTTAATAGACATCTCACCCAGGCCTGCAACGATTGATTTTTTATTGTTAACGCTTCTTTTAGCCATTTCCTAACACCCCATTGACGCCATAAACATAACGCGCTTCTGTCATTTGATTAGTTGGCAAGTCATAACGAATATCATAAATTGCCATCGAGTCTTGACTAGAACCTTTGCCCGTCATCATCGTGTACTTCACCAATACCTTACCAACTAGCACGCCATTTGAAATTTTGCTGGCATAAACTGTTGCAGAGTCAAACTGTGAACTCATTTGATGATTATCAATATAGCGTTCACCTGTTTCTGCTTGATCAGTCTTAAATAAACTGCTTTCCGTCACATTCACACCCGCTAATTTAGCTTTAACGACCTTATTTCGACGCTCATTATACGTTTTAGAACTGTCGTATGTCCGTAGAATACTAAAGAATTTTGTCACCGTGGGTTGGGCCCGTCCTGTTTCAAAATTATGCTGATAGTTAATATTCAGATTAGCCTCAACATCTGCTAGCTCACTTTGTTTTGTTTCAACCAGCTTTACAGACTTTTGCTTATTAGTCGCAACCGCATTATACTTTTCCATAGATTGATTAGAGAAATACCAACTAAAACCAACCAACGCAAGTAAAGCAACCACTAATGCGACTTGTAATTTGTCTTTATGCATTGTCTGGCACCTCCCGATCAACAACACAACTTGTAATTTGGTTCGTTAACAAATCTGCTGTTAGCTCTAAAACAAAATCATCACTCCCTTTAGCCGATAAGACAACCAAATATTTCACCTTTGAATTATGGACACCTGTACGGTTCAAAGACTTTACCTTGTAGTCCTTAGCAGAATCCTTAGTCAAAACCGTTGGTTTGCGATAACCGACTAATTCTTCAACCACCGAACTTGAACTAGCATAATTCGCCATTTTCGTCTTATATTCTAAATAGTCGGAATTGTTTTTAATTGGTGTATTGAAGGCCTTCAAACTAAAGTCCTTATTTTGATGATCCATTTTGTTCACATCAATCGACTTAACCTTGGTTATAGTGAGTTGTCTATATATCCATTTAAAAGGAACTTTGTGAAAATAACATACTTCACAAACAAATAAAAGAGTAGTAAAGTCATTTCACAAATAGCTTTACTGCTCTTTTTTCACAATCTGTACCACTTTTTTGATTTTAGTACATTTTTTTGTTTTGAATATACTGATATACGCATACTATGATCGATAAAATAACAAATGCAATTAAATATAACCAACCAGAACTAAGAACAGGTGATTGATTATATTGCATATAAAATATTGTTCTTATTCCCCAAGATGGTGGAATAAAAAAATATGAATTATCTAGTAGTCTTGTTTTAGCTATTAATTGTATGAGTATTTCCATGCAGAGAAATAACATTGAAGCTTCAATGTTAATAATCCTAGAAATAAGATAATGAAATGTATTCATCATGATCATCTGAGTAATAATAATTAAGAAATAACTCATGAATGATTGATGATCATAAAATAATAGTAATAACGTTGCGGTTGCTATACTAGGAATTAAAAGTGAAATGAAGACTTGGATTAAACCATATTTCGTGAATTCATTTTTTTGAGATATAAGATTAATGAAATTACCGGCCAACTTTTCGCTATTAACAGATAAAGACAACATTAATATGCTGAATGCTGGTATATATATGCCAAAGACATAATTCATTAACATAATATTTTTAGAATCCATGTTTGGATATGCATTCGAAATATGAAAATAAATAAATATTAACGACATTAAGAAGATTAAATTAAAACAAACAGAATAAAGTTTTTTTCCCTGTTTATAAACTTCAGCTTTTAGAAAATTCATATTATTTCCTTTTACCTTTTAAAACTCTAAAATTCCAAGAAACTATGATTAAGATGAGTGTAACTACTATAAAGATAGGCAAACCTGTATATGATGAAACTTTTGTTAGTCCATTAATAGATATTCCAGCTACATTTCCAATTTCGGTCATTGAATATGTCCAAGGATAAACATGTTCTAAAAATGTGCCTGTAAACATTATAGAAATTAAGATATTTGCTATTGTGACAATGAATATCTCAATAGTATTTACTTTATGGAAAATGAATGTAAATAGAGGTATTTGCCAAGCTGTGTAAAAGAAGATTAATATGCCTGGTAAAATAAAAATTTGGCATATTAGTTGCAAAGACATATTACCATTTATGGAAGTTAATAATGCCGATAATACTAACATTACTGCTAAGAGCACAAAATATATGATTAAAGTGGATGTATTGAATGAAGTTACCGATTTTGATTTATCAATACAAATGTAGTTAGTATACTTACCAGCATTATATTCTTGCTGTTTTCTACCGTATATAAGCAATGTTATTAATATAGGATTCCAAAATATAGTCCAATTATTAATAATAGTTTTTGCTAAATTCACATTACTGGTAGTAGTAATACCACTAAACCATAAAAAACTCGTGATAATTGAAATAACTATTATAAGAAAGGAATTATATATTATAGAACTATTTTTAAATTTTAATAAATCCCCTTTTATGTAATTACTCATTATTAGCTCCAATACTTTTTGTGTTAACAATATTCCAATAGATATCTTCTATATTCTGGGTTCCTTGGATAAACTTTTCAGAATACGCTAATTGTGAATTGTTAAGGATACCAACATAATCTGCAATTGATTCAAGTTCATGCAAATGGTGACTTGTGATTAATATAGTTATTCCTTGATTTTTTAATTGATTAATTAATTCATTAAATTCTTTAACACCACTGATATCTAATCCATTGGTAGGTTCATCCAAAATTAAAAATGATGGATTTGGCACAAGCGCCATACCAATACCTAGTCGTTGTTTCATACCTAATGAAAGAGACTTAGCTTTAGTTTTTGGTGATACATTATCTAACCCAACTACTTCTAATATGTGATTAATTTGTTTGAGGTTTGCATTGCGCAACAAAGAAATAACTTTTAAATTATCATAAATTGAAAGATTTTTATAAATAGGTGGATTTTCAATTAATGCACTTATTTCTGATAGATCATCTTGCTTAATTTCTTGATTGTTAAATATAATTTTTCCGGATTTCACAGGACAAAGGCCTAGAATAGCTTTCATCAAAGTGGTCTTTCCTGCCCCGTTTTCACCGATTAGACAATAAGTACTGCCTTTTGGAATGTTAAACGAGATATTTTTTAGTATATTTTTATTTTTTCGGTTGATAGTAACATTTTCAAATTCTATTAAATTATTCATGTATAAGTACCTTTTAAATTAAATAATAAGACCGATTTTCAGGGTAGAAAACCGGTCTTATGTTATCCAATAATACTACTTCTTACTAATGTGAAGATGGCAACCCTTAGTAAAATTACGTGCTGGACAGCCCATCAAAATACCAGTCTTACATCCTGGGGTACAAGCACTCTTTGACTTGTATGCTAGTTCAGGTTCTGGAATGTTTGAACTAGTATTCATGCCAAGATCGAAATCATTAAAATTATTCATGGTTAGGATATACTCCTTTCTGTATAAATTGGTGTTAATAGAAGTAATATCTTTAACACAAAGTTATAATATCATGATATTATAATGTAATCAAGTATATAAATAATTTTATTTGATATACGTTAAGAATGCTTTTAGATTGGTTAAGTATAACGTTTTACTTATTTTAAAGAAATGGAAAAGAATGGATTATGAATATTAATTTGAATGAAAATTATTTATTTAGAGAACATGTCAATAATAATGAGTTTAACTTAGATGAGCTATATACTCCTAAAATTATTACTTTATTTAATCAAAATCCAGTCCTAATGGAACAAATTTTAGTGTCTAATAATTTATTGTATGAAGAAATTAAAAAGAGTATTGCAAACAATTTAGAATCTAAAAAAGAAAATAAATTGATTAATACTCTATCTCAATATTATCTAAGATCTATATCACGAAATACACCATTTGGTTTGTTTAGTTCTAGTTACGATAATAGACAGTTAAGTGATGATTATTCTGGTATTAAAAAGAGTGTTTTAGTGAGTTTCCGATGGTTTTCAGATTATGTAAAAGAGTTAGCGCTTAAACGACCGGAAACCTTTAAATTTAAATTCGTTGATTATTTAACAAATGGAGAAGACAGATATATAGTCCATTTTAAAAATGGAAAAGAAACTACTATTATTGCATCGAATTTGATTAAATTACTGGTTGATGAAACAAAAGATTCGCCTTTGAATTTCAATGAAATTGTTGAGAAAATCCATGATAGTTATAATGATGTTGAAGTCAATTTTATTGAAAAGTATCTGTTGAATTTAATTATGGAAGAGTTACTTATACCTGAAACGGGTGTTTTATTAAGCAATAAGACAAAAGAGAATTTTGAAAACTTATGCAATTTAACACAGAATTTATCTATGCATAAAGAAACTAAACTTTTGGAAAATGTAATAGCTTTAATTAGTGAATATGAATATTTACCTTTGGGTGATGGTATTGATATTTATTTCAAAATTAAAAGTACTTTAAATGAATTGCATACAACAAAAAAGAATGATTTAAGTATCATTGGTTATGGAAAACCCGAAAATAGTCAGTCTGAAGCATTGTCAGCTGATGATGCTCAAGCATTAACTGAAATAATAAATTTTTTGCATGATATTTCTTATGTTACGGATGAATTGAAAGACTTTAAGTATGATTTTGTTGAGAAGTTTGGAGAAGATGCTGAAATTCCATTGTTGGATGTATTAGATTCAAACTTTGGTATTGGTTTTCCAGAGTACAAAGTAGATTTAAAACCAGATGCTGATAAATATTTAAATACAGCCAAAGAGTTGTTAACACAAGCGATTATCAATGATGAGCCTCTTGTATTAGATGAAAATTCACTAAAAAATCTTATGGGAAATAATGATCCATCGTTTAATACTAATGAATTCCCCTTTTCTGGTGACATTATTTTAGAAGTAGAACCATCTAAGATAGGCAATAAAAACATGTATACATTTGGTGGCGTTTACGGTACTTACGATATGGTTCAAATTAGAGGGAGATTTAGAGAGTTTGATGACGAAATTCTTCCTGAGAATCGGTTTAATAATGTTAAAAGCGTTGATATAAACGCTCTACCCTTATCAAAAGATTATATGGGGATTATAGATAATAAACGCTATTTTGATAAAGAATTAAGTATTGACTTACCAATGGATATAAATAAAGAACAAATTCATTTGTCCGATTTAGTAATTGGATTAGATGATATTAATGATGTCATTTATTGTAAAAATGTGTATACAAATGAACTTTTACAATTTAGAGATTTAAATATTTTAAATAATGAATTAAAATCTCCAGTTGTTAGATTTTTACTTTCTTTAAATCAGCAACATATTAATTGGTGGTACAATAATCCGTTTTTTAATTTGATTAACAGTATGAATGTGTTCCCTGAAGTAATATATAAAAATATTCGCTTAAACAAAAAAACATGGAGAATGGAAGCGCATATTGAATCAGATATCTATAATGAAGCGGACTTTCAGTCTTGGTATATTAATATGTTGAACACAATGAAGAAATTACATTTCCCAAAATATGTTCTAGCAGGTAACTTAGATGAAAAATTAGTTTTGGAAATTGAGAATGTTTCTTCAGCTAAAGCTTTGTATAAACATCTAATAAAAGAAGGATCAGATACATTTTATATAAACGAAATTGATAGAAAAAATTTGCAAAAAGATGCAAGAAATGCTTCGTACGAGATTGTATGTACATTTTCGTCAGAAAACTTTTCTAAAGATGATTTAGTCTTGAGTAATAATAGAAAGCCAGTTTATAATCATGATTTATTAACGAATCCTTTAACTCTGGCTGATGGATGGCTCTATTTAGAATTGGAATTTGGAAATGAAGAAAATCTCGATATATTTTGTAGTGATTATTTCAATAATTGGTTTGAAAAGTATGAAGAACAGTCAGACATTCAGTTCTTTATTAGATACACTGCCACTAACCAAAAGCCAACTATTAGATATCGCATAAAAAGTATGGATAATATATTTGCTGTTTTGAGTGATCTTATCTGTGAAGTTCAACAATTAATGAAAAATGGAATCATAAAAGATTATTCTATCCTCCCTTACTATCGTGAGATGTATCGTTATGGACTAGAAAATAACATTGATGTAATGGAAAGAGTATTTTCACTAGAGTCTGGTTTTATAATTTCCAATATGAAATTAACTGAATTAGATAAAACATATCTTTTGTTAAATCTTATGTACCAAGTAGTTACGGCACTTAACCTAAATCTAAAAGACGTAATTGATGTAATGGAAAAAATATTTGATTTGAATCCAAAGAATTACTTAAAAGAAAAACAGTGGTTACAAGAAAATAAGACTAATAATAATAATTTGGTTAGTGAATGGATGAATAATAGTCTACCTACAATTAATAATCAAAGCATTCATCATTTAGATCAATTTTATGACCGATACTATGAGTTAGGAGAATTGGACTTAGATGTATTGAATATGAATCAAATTATTAATTTAGTATGTGGTAGTTGGCACATGAGTTATAATAGGATGTTTGGAATAAATAGAAAATTGGAATCCGGATTAACATTTGAATTTTATAAGTTATTACAATCGTTGTTAATACGTAGTACGAATAAAGGTGGTGCATAATGATACTTTTCAAGGTCTATGTAGACTTTTTTAAAAAATATAAAAAATATTCATTAATCATACTATTAACCAATATAGTAATTGGTATCTCCCCCATTGCGTCAGTGTTTGTTATTCAACAACTGATTAATACTCTTGTTACTAATCAAAACTTAAAAAAAATAATTGTATTAATTGTCATTTATGGCCTAGTATTACTTTTTACTAACATAATTGACACTATTCAATCTTATTTGAATGGTATTTTGACTAATCAAGTTTCTTTTGATATTGAAAAATCAATTATTACAAAAGTTAAATCATTAACAATGGAGCAATTTGAACAGAATAATACCTATTCAGTAATTGATAAATTGATAAATGAATCAACGCAAAAGCCTATTGATATTTTTACTAGTCTTAATACTATGTTTATTGCTTCAATTACGATTGTTTCAGGCTTGATCTTTTTAGCAACAATAAATATTTGGTATTTGATAGCTACAGTAATTATCAATTTGATAGCGTTTCCTTTTTTGATAAAAATATCTAATGAAAGCTTCAATGTTCAATGGGAACGAGCAGAATTGGAAAGACATGCATGGTACTATAAATATTTGTTAACCCATGACTTTGCTGTAAAAGAGATAAAGCTACAAAGCACCTTTAAATGGTTTTTCAATAAATTCATTTCTTTACGTTCATTGTTTGTTAAACAAGATAATAAGCTACTAAAAAAGCTTTCTGTTTTTAATTATATTTATGAGTTTCTAATTTCGGGATTGAGTTTTATATTAATTTGTTCCGTGATTATTAACATCTTGAATAAAAAAATGCTACTTGGAAATTTGACTAGTGTTTCACAACTTGTTTCCACGATTAACGGAAATATTAAGAGTATTATAAATACAACTTATTCATTGAATTATGATATTGCAATGGTGCGTGAATTAAATAACTTTTTGAGCATGGAGACTGTTACTCAATCAAATTCAATTGAAATTGATGATATTAATTCTATTGAATATAGTAACTTGAATTATTCGTATGGAAATCAAGCTCAGCAAGTCTTAAACAATATTAGTTTCAGCATAAATCCAGGTGAAGTTACAGTAATCGTTGGAGAAAATGGATCAGGTAAAAGTACAATAGTTAAATTACTTATGGGATTATACTACCCTGATAATGAAAATACTCTTTTTATAAATGATATTCCAATTGAGAATATCGATATTGAGTCGTTGCATAAAAAAGAGGCCGTTCTATTTCAGGATTTTGTTAAGTATGAAATGTCTCTCAGAGATAATGTTGGAGTTGGAAATTTGGATAAAATCGAAGATGATGACTTTATTTCCGATGTTGTCAACAAGTATGCTCCTTCAGTAAAAGAGAATGATTTAAATCAACAACTAGGAGTTTGGTTTGAAGATGGTAAACAACTATCTGGTGGACAGTGGCAATCAGTTGGAATGGCAAGAGCTTTAGTAAATAATAATGCTGATTTGATTATATTAGATGAGCCAAATGCTGCTTTAGATAATATTAGAGAAAATGATTTGTTTAATACATTCAAAGATTATATTTTAAAAAATAATAAATTCGGTATTTGCATATCTCATAGTTTGAAATTTTCTAAATCAGCTAACAAAATCATTGTTGTTGATAATGGGCACATTGATAGCATTGGAACACATTCTGAATTATTAGAAATTAGTGCTGTTTATAAGAAACTTTGGGAGGCTGAAAAGAACAATGAATCGTAATGATGTTGTTTTAAACAGATTAGTTACAATACTCGGAGATTTTAATAGTCCAACCAATTTTGGGAATGATTTTTCTAAAGAAACATCTATTTTTGGACAAAAAATTAATTTATGGAATCCTAGTAGCCTCATGGGTGGAAGAGCTGGATTGTTACTTCTGTTTACTCATCCAGAGTTTCCTATTGATGTTGATCTAAATGAACAATTATTAGATTTGCTAAACCATATTTCACTATCAAATGGTTTATCGCTATTCGATGGATTAATTGGTGATAGTTTAGCTTTAGATTCCGTAAAACGTGATGATTTAGATAATGTAAAATCCCAGTTGATGCAAGCCGAAATACAAAACATGGAATTCATGTTAGATGTATCAAAAAATGAAGCGTTTGATTTTGCGTATGGTGTTGTTGGAATTGGAATGTATGTGTTGAGTAAATTGGATCATGTAGAAGATAATGAAAATACCCAAAAACTAGTAGATTTGCTTGCTAATATGCAAAACTATCTTATTGAAAAATTTCCAGCTCAGAAAAACAATTCCCAAAAAATTAAAAAATGGTCTTTTAGTAGATTTCAAACTGAACCTATTGATATTGATTTTTCAATGTCTCATGGATTAGCAGGTGTATTAACCTTTTTAGCTGATTCTACTATGAAATTAGGACATAGAGATGAAGTGGATTCTGTAATTTGTTCTCTCCTTTCTTTTTTCAATGATATGTCCTATATCCAAGATGGAATTGAGTGTTGGCCACAATCAATTGGGCAAAAAGAGTTTGTAAGAAATGATAGTTGGTGTTACGGGACACCAGGCATAGAAATAGCGCGAATAAAAGCAAATCTTGTGTTAGGAAATAGCAAAGATGCAAGAAGCAGTTTAACTAATTTAAAAAATACTATAGAGCATCCTCAAGGTCTTGATAATGCGATGATTTGTCATGGGTATGCGGGGTTGAAAGTTATAGCAGATGTAATTAATAATATTAGCTCATTTGAATTTATTAGTACTAATGAGGTAGTATCAAATATTAATAACTTTTATTCTTATGATATTGATATCGGTTATTTAAATCCTAAAATAAGTGAAGATGGTCAGGTAACTCAAACTGCTGATTTTGGTATGCTAACAGGTATCGCAGGTATTGCATATGCGTTATTGCCATATAAAACTACAAATTTTGAATATGCACTTGGAATTAATATGAATAACTATGAGATGTTAATTTCACAAATAATTAAAAATAAATAGTGTATCTAATTAATTAAAAAGGAATGCTTAAAGCTTGTATTTTTCAAACTTTAAGCATTCCTTTTTTGATATATATGCAATAATAAGTTCTAAATTTTGTCCTAGTGTGTGTTTATGCTGATATTATTCTTGAAATCAAATTTAGAATATACTGCCTTTCATTATCACTGAAACATAATTTTCTATTGATATTATGGATCTTTTTTAAAATATCATTCACTATTATTCCAACCTTAAAATCCTGTATATTATATGTCCTTTGTTTTGAAATCAATTAAAGGATGTTCAGTAATTTCATTGATTAATTGTATTAGCGTGCAAATATGTGAGTTTAAAGCTTTATTTGTAAAAAACATGTCAAAATCAGTTTTAAGTTGTTCTAATAAGTTTGATACATTCTGTGTTTGGTTAAGCATATTATGGTAAATACTGTCAAAATCTTTGGTCGCTCCTTCAGTTTCAACTTTATAAAAAGATATTTTAACAATATCAAAGTCTTTGAAAGTATCATTAAATTTTTGATATAGCCTATCTAGTAGACGGAGTTCAATTTGTGAACGCTCTAATGTATTAAAAAAGTCTTCTTTTATTTGATTGAGCAAAGGTTCCATTGTTTCCATAAAACTCTTTAAAGTTGGGATTAAGTCATCTATAAAATCGTATAGATGAATATTTGTAGTCCTTGTATTTTTTAAACTAGATACTTTCGACAAATACTGAATGTATTGGTTTACATATTCATCTATTTTCATCACCTTTTTATACCACTCTCTTAGGTACTCAATGTCATTTGATAAGTTTATTAATTCAAGAAGTTGAGCTAAGTTAGTCCATCTTTCTTCATGTTCACTAGTTTTTGATGAATATATTTTTAGCCTTTTCAAATATTCTTCTGGGGTATCAGGAACACTTTTAATCAAACTTTGACAGTCTATATAAAAGTCACGAGCGAAAGCAGTGGCAATGTCTTGCCACATAAAAAGCTATCAACACGAGTAGGGTCAATAGCTTCTGTTTGTGGAGTAGTCGTCATAGATATACCGTCCTATTTATTCAATTGTTATATCAGTAGCATTAGATAAATCAGAGTTGTTTGAATCTGTCTTTTCTACTGCTTGAATAGCTTTAATATAATCATTAGTTGGAAGATTATCAAAGTTTCCATTGTTATTCATAATGGTTGGTACACTAGTTAACTTATATTTAGTTTTATAGTTTTTGTTCGCACTACCATTCATATTTACAAGAACTAAATCTTTTTTGAATAAATTGCGTACTAGCAGTATTGACAGAGCTTTACGACAGCTGGTACAGTCATCACGATAAAAGACAACGGATTTATTATTCTTAACCCCCTTTTTAATTTGAGTTGATGGTACATTGCGATTACTGCGTAAGAACTTGTTGTACTGACCAATTTCATAATCAAGGAAAACCAGTAAGATGATGATTAATAATAAGCATTGCTTCCAAGTCATATCTAAAATACTGTTTGATTTTCTATAATTAGCCATTTTCTACTCCTTTCACGCCATAGTCATATTTAATATCAGTAATTTGATTAGTTGGTAAATCATATTCGATAGTGTAGATAGCTTCATTATCTTCAGTGTCTGAATTCTTAGTTGTAATCGTATGCTTTTCTAAGACTTTTCCTTTTAATACACCGTTCTTTATGTGGGTGATATAAAGTTTAGCTGAAACAAAATCGGAACTCATATGATTATTATCGATATAAACTTCTCCTGTTTCTTCACGATCGGTTTTAAATAAGTCTGACTGAGTAACGTTAATACTAGCTAAGTAACTTTTTTCAATTTTGGCTCGACGATCATTATAGGATTGCGAACTATCATATTTATCCATGATTTCAAAAAAATTATGGATATTGGTTTGCGCTTCTTTTGCATCATAGTTGTTTTTATAACTGATATTTTGGTTAGAACGCAGATTATCTAACTCTGATTGAGTTACCTTAAGCTGTTTATGTTTTTTGGTACTTTTAACATAAGTGTTTTGATAAGTATTCATGGCATGATTGAAAAATCACCAACTACCAATAACTAATAACAGTAAACCAATCACGATTAGCTTATTGCGATTCGTGTTAAGCATTAGCAGGTACCTCCCTTTTTGCATGCACTTTTGTAATTTCAACATTTAATGAATCTACGGTTTATAGTAAAAACGATTGCCGGCATAGCTGAATCTTTACTCTTTAGAATAACTAAGTAGTTAACATTACCGTTTTGTACTGATTGACGACTCAACGAAACAATTGTATAAGGCTTCGACTTGGTTTTAGATATAACATTTGGTTGACGATACTTAAGTAGTTCAGAAATAGCATTGGTCGAACTAGCTTCTTCACTTAATTCGTTTTTATAGTCTTGAAACTCTGATGAATTTCTAACTGGATAATTTAATGCTTTTAGTGAAAAATCACGCACGAACTTATCCGTTTTAGATAAATCAATTGAGCGATGTTTGGAATTACTCTTTTGTTTGGCTGTTTGTAAATCAATAACCTCTAATTGTTTGTTCTGTTGATACAATTTGAATTGAAGTTTCTGATTGTCACGATGAGCTTGAATACCACTATGAATAAACAATCCTGACAGTATTAGAGCAATAATACTGATGATAATAAGTTGAGTTCTCTTCATAACTAACTCCCCTTAATAATTTTCAACTCTGATATATCTTCAATTTGGAAATTATCATTCATGATTACTTGGTATGCATAGCCTTTAACTTTGACATACCAGTCAATTGCGACATTAAAATACCAATTAATGACGGTGCTATTTGGAAGTTGTAACAGAGTTAATATTCTTTGATTAGCGGTTTCAATTGTTGATTGCATATTTAAGATTCCTTTCATACATAAAAAGACCTGAGTAATAGTTACGTAGGTCTTTATTTTTATTGATTATTATTTTCCTTGAATAAAGGTAAGCCCTTTTCCACTTTTGAACTCACGAAATGAAATTGTTCCTGAACCAGCGTTAACGACATTGCACTCACTAACTAAGAATGAACCATCATCATTGACATGTTCCACAAATGCAATGTGACCATAGGTGCAACTGATCCATATTGACCACCTTTAAAACAGACTGCCCACCCTAGGTGTATCGGTTTGTGTTTTTAGTCCGTGTGATTTAGCAATCTTTCCCCAGTTCCCACCATTTCCGCCATCACCACTAAACCAAGGTACTGGATGACCAGTTTGTTTCATACGATTAAAGACATACCAAGTACATTGACCGAATGGATATTGGTTTTCTTTATAGGTTGTTGAACGATTATCAGAGAATTTTATTTTGCCTTTGTATTTAGCAGGCATGGCTTTTACGGGTGCTCCTGAACTTTGACCACCTACCGTAGCTGATTTATTATCACAACCTAATTGTTCAGCTAAATCAGAAGTGTTTTCATTGTTCAACTTCGTATTAGATTTAGCGTCTTGTGCTAATGGTGAATTATGTTTTTGTGAAGCAAAGTCTAGCTTCAATGCTTTTTTGATTGATTGTGCGTTAGATAAAATTTGAGAAGATTTACGTTGAGCCTAATCACCAGCAGGTAGGCCTTCACCTTCATAGCCTACATTCCATGCCTCTTCTGCTTGCTCCATACTAGTGGCTTTACTAAGTTTTGTAGCAACATGTTTATACGAACCGTTCAATTCTTTATCTACTAAATCCATTTGCGATTCAACATTATCTTTCGTATTCCCATAACGATTACCATTTACACCACCAGTTCCCCATTGAAAGATTCCTTTAACTGCGCCACCAGGGTTTACAATTGTTGGATCAAAGTTGGATTCTTTCCAACCAATTGCTAAAACAGTTGCAGTTTGATCACCTGAATAGCCCATCTGTTTAAACCGTTGACTGGCATACTTCATATCTTTGTAGACTTTGCTTCCCTTGTTATTCCAACTACCGCCACTTGTACCTCCTTTGCTTGATTGGACTGGTGCTTGAGAATCTACATTTGTTTTACAAGATAAATCCGTACCAAAAATAGAGAGTATAGAGATTATGATGATTAACAGTAATCCCGTTATTGCTCCAATAATTAGTACAATTGTTTTTTTCATAGACTACTCCTAATAAAAACCACTAGTCTAAGTTAGCTAGTGGTTTGGTTATGTTTGAATAATTTGTAGTAACAATGCTTCTGGATAAATTGGCTCATCTAAAGTTGATGGATACTTTTGATTTATTAATCTAAATAACATGTTCTTTGATTGAGCTGATGCATAAATTAACTTAGTATCTTTCCCAATCAGTCGATAAATCTTCAAGAAGCCACCTCCTTATCTTAAAAAGTTTTGAGGCTGTTCTTTGGACTCTTCCTCATAGATTTTACGTAGTTGTTCTTGTGTTTCATCATGTTTGTCAGCATTCTCAGTTTCTGAATTAGTATTTGAAGCAAATTCAGAAACTGAATGAGCATTGTTTTTAACTGAATCAGAATACTGTTCAGGTTCAATTGTTGTTTCAACAGATGAAGTTTCTGATTGATTAATGTAATCAGGTATATCATTACTGTGACTAGGTTGTTCATGAATATATTCGCTATTGATTTGATTGGCTTCACTTAGTGATTGATCATACTGGGAATGATCATTTAATGGATTATCATTTTCATGTTGAGCTACATGATGTGATTGTTGAATTAGTGATTCTGAGGCATGCTCTTCATCTTGTATTTCAGCAGGAACATCAGTTGTATTAATTTCATTTGAAGTTGTTTCATTAGCTTCAGCTGGAATATTAGTCATATCCGGTTCATCTTCAATGACATCACTAGGTACGTCATTGTGTTTTGGAGCATTCGATGCTTCAGTATTATCAGGTATATTGCTATCTGGTTCTTCATCAACATAATCAGCAGGGATATCAGAATCATCATCAGACTCTGAAGTATCGTTTGGAAAATCCTTAGTATCAGTAATAGTTCAAGTTTCATCTGATGAATTATTTTGATGATTGTTATTAATTAGATCCGTTGATTCTAAGTTATCAGGGACTTCATTTTGTTCTTCATCATTTGTTTCTTCTGCAACGTGTTGAACTTCATTTTCTCCATCTTCATGTACTCGATCTAATCCACCATAAAAACCATTCTTAGCTTCTACGAAAGTTGGTGTGTGAGTAGAAATAAACTCAGTTCCATTTCGTATTGAATGAGCCATGCCATCTGCATAAGGGACATTAGTGATTTGACCACCACTTACAGCAGACATAATATGACCGCGATTTCGCCATAGTAAGTAAAGCAATACAAACTGTAAGACTGAGGCAACTAGAGTTAATCCAATTGCTGATGAACCTTTAAATGAACCATTTAAAATAGAAACTAATGTTGTTGTAATCGTATTTGAAAGGTTTACGACAACAATCAAAATAACCACAATTGCTTTGGTGAAGAAAGCAGTGATGATTTTAAAAATACCGTTGTACAATGATCGGTTAAATCTCGGAAAGTACGATAGTATCGCTAGAATTGGAATTGATAAAGTCAGCGTAGCAATCAATGTTACTACCCAATTGATTAAGCCGATTCCAATATAGGATAATCCGTTAAGGATAATTACAATTATGCCAGCAAAGGCAGTAGATGATTTTTGATTGGCGTTTTCTTTTTCAAGATACTTCTTATAAGGGGTGACGTCTTTGTTTCCTTTTATCTTATCAACGTCTTTTGCGCTTAAAGGTTTGTCCTTTAAAAAATGAGCTTGTGCATTTTTACTAGTTTCGGCGTCGCCAAACTTCCCTATTTGCCATAATTTATAAATACTATTATCAAAATAGTCACGTCTGACAGCAGTTACGGATTTTGTTGTTTTGCTTTTATCATCAGAAATTAAATCAGTATAATTTGTTTTTTTAGAATTAGAACTATCAAAAGAACGAGAAATACTAGAAGCAACTGTTGTTCCTAGACTGTCTGAAACTGAATTAATGCTAGTTAAAATTGGCCCAACATTTAAGAACCAGATTGATGAAACTAATAAAATACAAAATATTTGTATTAGTTGCTTATAGGCAGCAGTCTTTCCTTTTGTCACGTAGAAAAAAACTGAAGCAATAGCACCTAATGCAAAAAATGTATTTAAGACAACGCCAGAAATACCAGAGTAAAGTGCTTTGGATATTGCAGTAACCCAACTAATTAACCCATTCATCGAATCGGCATTGAATAAAATATTAATCAATGAGTCCATTCCAGAATAAATTAAAGTAACTAATGACCAAAGTAAATCACCAATAAAGTATGTGCTGTTAGCATTGAAGTCAGTTACACCAGTTGATTCATGATATAGTTTAAAACTATCAATATTCTGTATAACTTTATCCATATCATTATTAATTAATGCAGTTAAAATTGGACTGGAGTCTTTTTGTTCCGCATAAATTATTGTTTGATAAAGAATTAATGCAATAAAAAAAGCAACTAAAACTAGTAAGTTTAGTCACTTTAAATTGAATCTTTTAATCATTCATCGATTCCTTTCAAATAATAAAAAGACAACTAATAATAAAAAGACAACTAAAAATTAGTTGTCTTGACGATCAATTTTATAATTATCTATTTCGTAAAGTAATTTACCAGTATCAGGGTTCGAATCACTAATTGATTGAACATGTTTTGAATCTAAATTAACTAAATCAAATGTTGTTTGTTTTTGAAAAGTAACTTTGGAATTATCGTGTTTTCCAGTTGCAATTTCCTTTGCAGTTGACCCTGTTTTTAAGACTGGGTACGTTAATTTGACTATAAATATATTTTCATTTGATGAATTTGGATTACGAAACACTTGCCCACTAACATTAGATTTAGAATAAGGCTTTAAATAAGCTAGCTCAGTTTTTTCAGAATAGTCTGATTTAAGTGAATTGGCCACATCATTAATGGAATAAGTTAAAGCTTCTTATGCGTTTTGTTGTTCTTGATTATGTTTATAGGTTTTGTAGCCTACAACTGACAATGCGATTATAACGATTAGGGCAATTCCGCCCATAATCCATTTTGTGTTTTTAGACATAGAATGTACCCCTTTCGATTCACTTTGACGCTTTCAGGATATCTAACCTCCTTTCAAATTACAATGATTTAGTTCCACTTTTCTTCAGCTTTTGCACTCGCATTTCGTTCAAGTATTTTAAAGAGTTGCATAAACTCTGGGATCATTGAGTGAACGGCAATCTTCCCAACCCGACCATAAACATCACGGAATAATGCTTCACCTTTAATAAAGTTCTCAAACCATTTTACGTTTGATTCAGTTGGTTCAAGTCCAACATATTCAAGAATACGACTAGTTTCACTTGATTCATTGAAAGCAAATACCACTCCGACTTGTCCGTGATCATCGTTAGAACTCAAATCATCAATCGATTGAGTAGCGTAAATCAAAGCATTATTAAATGAACGACAAACACGTTTGATTGACTTTAAAATAGCTCGACCAATTGATGAAGTTTGGAATATCCAAGCTTCGTCGATAATTTCAAATGTATATTCATCTGGGTTTTCACGCCCAAACTTATCAGCGAATTTACCTAAGGCAAACATGGTTGCTAAAGAAGTACGTTGAATAGCGGTATAAGTTGACGGGTCTTGTTTTTCATCTGGTAAATCAAGTCCAGCAACTTCAAGAATATTGATTCGTGTATTAAAACTGACTGAATCATTAGAACCATCTGAAAAACTAAGTCGTAAAATACCACCTGTGACAGTTTTTCGAATAGCACGAGCTAGTTGGTCATTAATTTCAAAAACTTGGTGATACATCGCTACGGCGACATCATAAGCTGGGTCAGTATCAGGTTGCATATTATCACTACGGTTTCCAAATCCTGCTAAGAATACGATTGGGTCTAAAGCGCCCCAATTATCAATATTTGATTGATCTAATGTTGTGAAATGGAACTGATTAATAAGCTCAATTAATTCCGGATATTGAGTTTTAAAAGCTTCGTCATCAGTTGCACGACTAAACCAACGTTTTATTTCTTGTTTAGGGTCAATATATAGTAACTTAGCTTGCATCATCGAGAGATACATCATGATTAATTTAACCAAGAATGACTTTCCCTTACCTGTTTGACCGGTTACGGTGATATGCGGACTATCGGTAACGGAACCAGCTACACCTTGATTTGTAACGAGCGGATTAAAAAAGATAAGGTCTTTAGATGAATAAACACTTTTGATAATTGATTGGCTTCTTGAAGTATTTGAGACACGGCCAATCACGAAACCAGTATTATTACCTAATTGATGAGAAATACCAAATAGATTTTGAGCTAAACCATCTTGACTAGAATACTGTAACCACCGTTGCTCTCCTTCCAATGAATAGCCTGGTAATAGACTGTAGAATAAATCGATTTATTGCGCACTGGCATTACTTAATTCAACTTTTCGACGACGCATAGTTTCTTGTAATGACTTAGTTCTTCGTCGAAGTTCTTTTAGATCATTGGCGTAAATAACATAAACACCAAACCAACGATAATACTCATTACCCTTATCTAATCCATTTCGCATTAGGTTAAGAAGATACTTAGTCGTCTTTCGTTTATCACTTGAATCATATTGACCGGATTGCAAGGCGTCCTTATCTTCGAAATTCATTTCTTTATCTAAGCCACTTAAACGACTTTTCAAGTTCTTACCAAATCCAGTTTTCTTTTCAGTCATTACTTTCATATGGAATTCAACGGGGAATTTTTTTCTTTGTGCAATCTCAAAGAAATGGCTGTTGGTCAAATCAGTTGGTGTAGATGAGATTGGCAACATTGAAATATAGCCTTCTCCATTTTGATTCTTTAAGTAAATTGCTCCTTTCTTTGAAGCATTAAGTGTTCCGTCTAATAGATTTTCTAAGTAGTGATCATGACTTTCATCAACCACTGAATGTTTAATACCACGTAAAAAGTTATAACGAATCAAGTATGCTAGTTCATTTTCAGTCATTACTTGCCCGTTAATTGTAGCAAGCGTATTTTCGACTTCATCAGAAATATCATGATATTGATCAAAAAAGGGATCATCAATGACTATGTCGTAGCCTAAGGTTGGTGCAATATTGCGGACGATATCATCAAGTACGCCATTAACTGATTCTTTAATTGAATCATCGTACTTGAATGATTTGAGTTTAATACCTAAAACATAGTAGCTTTTGGTGACAGTATCGAATTCATTTTCTAAAGCGTCAATTTGTTTATGAGCATAGAACTCAGCGACATTTCGGACATCATCAGCAAAGTCTTCAGATAAGGAATTTTGACCAAAGAATCGTTCTTGTAAATCTAGTTCCTTTGGAATTAAGATTAAATCAAATTCTCCAAAACGAGATAAGTCTTTATCTAGAAATGCTAGTTTATGCTTCCACTCTGTCTTTTGCTTAATATCATGATTTGAAATACTTTAACTTTTAATGCCGTAATACGCCCAAACATCACCAGTTCTAGTTAGTAATAGGTTATCTTTAATTTGTTTAATGGGACTTTCTAATGTTGTTTTCAAAGCGTTAACACCACCTTTCTTTCATGATTGTTTTGGAATTAAATTGATAAGTCGATTTAAAAAGCTCAGCTAGAGTATGACCTCCATGAAAGCTAAACTTTCGAGCTGAACTAATAAGGTTATTTAGTTAGACTTCGGCAATATAAGCGCCTTGAATTTCAGTAACTTGGTCTGAATCAATCAACGTTTGCCCAATTTTATGCCAATCAAGATAAGCGTCAATATCGCCAGGTAATGAACGTAAAATCGAATCCGTATCCCCTGCAACATTTGCATATGAGAGTGCCATATCTTCTGGGTCTCTAGCGGGAATTAACATGTAATCATTTAAGGTTTCTTCGTTTAAGTTATGCCAACAACCTAATGTGCCATCGATGAACTGTTTCATTTGGTACATCGATAAGATTTTAAAATCACTGTTGGCTAATGTTTCTAAAACATGGTTTAGTCGATTGAAGTCTGAATCATTCATTTCAGAAATGTCACCTAATGTAAATGGCAAACTTTCATTCATCATGGTAAAAGGTTCATCTCTTGCCCATTCATAGATTTGCGAATCATCAAACGGGAATCGGAACTTTTGACTAAAGCCTAAGCGTTTTTTGATCGTGATATAGACATCATCAGTCGTGAAAGTCATTTAATAACCACCTCACTTTCTGTATAGAACACTGGTTTATCATGACTAAGGGTACGATTTGGTAAATAGAACTTTACGTAGTATTTGAGATATTGCCAGACATATTGATGAACTTTTAATCCATCAGGGTTAATCGTGTCATAGAGTTTGTAAGCAACAAATGGTGGAATCAATAATGTTGCAAATAAATAATTTGAGTTTACTTTCCAAACTAAGTAAACGAACGGTAGATTGATTAAAAATGAAATCAAAATAACGAAGAACGTTTCGACAGAGAATGCATAGGTGAAACCACCATACTTCTTGGCAACTGTGCCACGAAAGGTATAACTGTGACGAAACAAAGGTCGGTAATTATAGGTATCCTCCATAACCCCTCCTAACCAAAAATCATTTGGAAGATGTTTCCAATTGCCCGCATAACCATTGGCCCTTTAGCGATTAACAACCAAGCAAAGCCACCAAATAATGCAACCATTACGAAGTCTTTAAAGTCACGTCGAATAAAAGCCATAATGACTAAGATGATGATTCCGATAAAAAGTAGTGAACCACCTTGCTGGGAAACTCATTGTTATAATCCGGAAAAATTCATAGTTTGTACTCCTCTCCTTATTAATTAGTTAATGACCGAATTCTGAAACAAAGTATGTGTTGTCCTGTTTCTTGAGCTTTAAATCAAACTGTTCTGAATGGACGGTACCCGTGTCTTTTTGCTTTAACATCATCGTCCCTGAAATTCGAGGCTTTTCTTTTGTACCCGAAACGTGTGGATCATCGATTGAAGTTACTGTGTATTCACCATTTAAACCGGCAGGTTCATTCATGATGAAGCTCATTTCTTTAGCTGTTGATGAAGTGTATTTGTTTAAGAACTTTGTCGCAAACTTAGTGACATCATCGACTTCATTTGTTGACATATCAGTATCTTGTTTAGTATTGCGAACAAGTGCTTCTGAAATATGACCAACGTTAGACCGTGCATTAGAGACAAATGGATAAGCAACAACAGTAAATTGATTATCCTTAGCTTGATATGGAACATTTAAGTAGACCGTTTTAGTTTTCCATTCTTGTTTTAGCTCATGCTTATGTTTCTTATTATGTTTAACTTCCTCCTCTTTAGTTTTGATTTTGTATTCAACTTTTAGTTGGGCAATTTTAGTGTTGTTTTCAACATACAAAGCAACTAAGTAAGCTGAAATTAAATGTTGTTCTTTCCAGTTATCACTATCAGCTAGTTTGTTTGTATCTAGGTCTTTAGCGAAGTATGGCTTGAGAGCGTCTTTCCATTTGGTAAAGTCTTGAACATTTCCAGATTGATTAATATATGTTCGGACAAAATTTTGCATATATCCACCAAGTGCAGGATTATAAGCTAGCGAACCGGTTTGGGCTTTATCGAGCTTTGTTTCAAATTGTTTGAGTTGTACTTTTAATGTCTTGTTTTGGTGTGAAACTGATTTGACACTGATAAAAGCAATTGGACCACTAATGACTAATAATCCAATCAAGCCAAGCAGAATCCAACGGGAAGTTTTAAGAGAGACTTGATTCTTTTCATGTGGTAAACGCTTGATTTTAAATTTGGGAATACGCTTAAATTGTAGTTTTTTAATATAAGGACGCTCCTTTCAGAAGAATTGATGGTATAAAAAAGACCACTCTAAACATTAAGTAAAGAGTGATCTGACTAATATTAAAGCGACAGTCTTGTCTACACGGACATTGATTGTCACAATGGTGTATGATGCGTGCGTGGAAGATAGGGTATTTACCTTATGGGTATGGGAACTGTTTTAGGAGATGTTCTAAATCCTCCACAATTGCAGGATATAATATTCTGTTTTAAAGTCAACGCTTACATAATAAAACATTTAACTTTTTATGAACGGTCACGTTTTTCAAGTTCATGTAATTCTTCTTCTGTTTTTTTCATGTGATCATCGTAGTGAGCTAATTTGTATTCCAAGTGCTCAATCGCAAAATCAATATCATCTTTGCGTTCTTGCATGGCATCAATTTGTTCACGAAGAATTTGTTTCTGCTTTTCCGTGTTATCTTCAGCGTCATCAACTAAATCAGTATATTCTTTAAGGGCTTTAATTGACATACCGGCGTCACGCATTTGTTTAGCAAAGTTGATTCGACGAATAATCTTTTCATCAATTTCACGGTTGCCAGCATCATTTCGTTCAATTTTTGGAATTAAGCCCTCTTTTTCATAGTATCTAATCGTATCGGTAGAAACACCTGTTGTTTGACTAGCTTCTTTAACGTTCATGATTATTTGTTCACCTTATTTTATTTTTCAACAGAACGGTGAGCCATCCATGTAATCATTTCAGGGTCTTCATGTGAGAAGAATTGGCTATCACCAGTATCTAATTGTGCAATTGTCTTCATCTCTTCATCAGTTAATTCAAAGTCTAAGACGTCTAGATTTTGAGCCATACGCTCTGACTTAGTAGATTTTGAAACAGGTACAATACCACGTTGTACATTCCAGTGTAGCACAACTTGTGCAATTGACTTGCCATGATTATCTGCAATTTTTTGAAGCGTTTCATTACTGAATAAACCATTCTTCCCTTCGGCAAATGGTGCCCAAGCTTCTACTTGAACGCCATAATTTTGTAGGTATTCAACAGATTCGGTATTCTGATTAAATGGATTAACTTCAATTTGATTAATATCAGGCTTAACACCACTAAACTCAGCTAGATTAGTAATTTGAGCAATCGAGAAGTTAGAAACACCGATAGACTTAATCAAGCCCGCTTCTTTAGCTTCGTTCATTGCACGCCATGAACCAAAGACATCGCCATATGGTTGGTGAATTAAGAACAAATCCAAGTAATCAAGTTGAAGTCTGTCTAGTGAATCTTTAATAGCCTCTTTGGTAGCATCATAACCTGTATCATCCACCCAAAGTTTTGAAGTAATAAATAAATCTTCACGAGCTATATTTGATTCTTCGATTGCCTCACCGACAGCACGTTCATTTCCATAACTAGCAGCTGTGTCAATTAAGCGATAACCTTGTTCAATAGCATCAAGTACAGCTTGTTTTGCTTCACTTTGATCAGTTACTTGATAAACACCAAATCCTAAGTTTGGCATTTCTGTTTCTTCATTTAACTTTACTGAATTATCCATTTTAATATTCTCCTTTAATCAATCTAATTCTTTTCATAATTATTACTAAAACTGTGGTTGGTCACCATCTGTACCAGGTTTATTTAATCCAACACTGACATTTTCTAAATAATTTGGATTTCCAATAATCTTCAAAATAACGTCTGCAACACTTCTGCGAGAGACGGTAGTTCCTTTAAAGGGTTCATCTTTATACGTGATTTCATAATTGATTTCATCATTATTTGACAACCAAGCAATTCGTAGAATTGTATAATTCAAAGAAGAGGTTTCCAATAAGTCGGCAGATTGCTTACCTACTATAAGACCACTACCAACCATACGTTTATTCCATTCTCCAAATTTTCCAGGTACCTCATCATAAATACCCAAATCATTAATTGAAACAATCCGGTCTATTTCATTAGCTTGCATTGCATCGATGATATTTTGAGTTGTTTCAACATCTTTCGTTGCACCAGTTGTATCAATAACGATATCTTGATCCTTAAATGCATTTTTCAATGATTCAAGATTATATAAATCACCTTCAAACGAAGTACTATGATTTTCAACGATTAAATCATTTACTCGTTGTTTATCACGTAAAAACATGGTGATATAAACATTTTTAAATTCCGGACTACTGATTAATGTTTGTTCAACTAATCTAGCAATTGATCCATTTGCGCCGATGATAATAACGTTCATATAATTCACTCCCTTTCTTTATTTGATGACTTATCTAACTGAACAAATTGAGTATATTCCTTGGAGTGCACTCCAAAGCAAGTCTTATTTATAATTTTGTTTTAACCAGTTATCTAATTTAGTTGATACACCATCTTTATGGATACCTTCAATTGTGAATAAAATCCCCTTGTTTTCTTCACCACCTTTAACGGAAAATCCAGATGTCATCTTTGCGCCATTAATATTGCCTTCAATTTGATTCAAAGTATTTCCTGTTCCATATCCACCATTTGTATTAAATGGCAGAATAAGTTTTCCAGAAAAATCGTATGTGCGTAAGAATGTAAGTACTGCCTGTGGTAAAGCCATATTCCAAGTTGGTGTACCGATGAAGATGTTTTGATAATCATCAAAGTTATCAATTACAGTTGTAAGTTCAGGGAGAAAATCAGTTCCTTGTTCAAATTGATTTTGTTCAACTTCTTTTCGATAGTTAGCCGGACGAGGTTCTTGTGTTTCTATACGTATAATGTCTCCGCCAACCATACTTTGGATTAACTCAGCAATCTCTTTCGTATTACCTGTTCGTGAATAGTAGATAATTAAATTTTTATTTTTTGTCATGATGCATACCTCACTGTCTGTATTTTTAATACTTCTTTAGTATGCACCTTGGAGTTCACTCCAAAGCAAGCGTTAATTAATATAGAAATTAGCTAATTTAAAAAAAGACCACTCTAAACATGAAGTAAAGAGTGGCCTACCAATATTAGACAGACGAGGCAATTGAATATGACTATTAGGGATATAGCCATATTGAAGTACCTCTTATGTAGGAAGAACACTATAGTATTCCTCAACAACTGCAAGACTTAAAGTCAAATGCTACTTAACAAAACGTTTGATACTTGAAACAGCACTTTGAGTTGCTTGATTAACATTACCTGCATTCTTCACAATTCCTGAAGCTTGCGAAATAAAACGTAAGTTGTTACGTAGTTTCTTTAAATCATCTGAAAAGACTTTCTCAAGTTGTGGATCCTCTTCAATTAATGTTTTTAGCTCATTGACTCCAGCATATAAAGTATCTTTATCTAGCCCTTTCATACTAGAAACAACTTGATCGGCGTGTTCTTGTGAAGCTTGAAGTGCTTTAATTGCACGTTGTGTATTTGTATTTTCTGCCATAGTTATAATCCACCTTTTCTTTAATAATATTAGTTAATGCGTTTCTTCAAAGAGTTGCGCTTTTTTAATTTCACTGTCGATTTGGTCTTTAATAGACTGGAATAGCTTTTCTTGTTTGGGCGATAATTCTGCTTCTCTAATAAATTTGGCGACTGTCCCTAACCCCGTATGATTTAAGTCTAGTGCTTCAACTTGTTTAATCAGTTTTAGAGTTGGTGCTACGGAACGCTGAATCCAAGCAAGTGACCTCTCAAGACTAATCTCTTCTGGTATAGTTTCAAACTTAATCGCTTTTGCGTTCACAACAAAGTAATGCCAAGGTTCCCAAATAGTTCGGTCATCAAACTCTAACTGAACTTGATTGCCTTGTTTATCAACTGGTAACTCATCATAAAAAGTAAGGTAGCGATTAAAGTAGCCGTAAGTTGATTCAACTAATTGGTCACGAATCACCCAATCATTCACTAATTGCATAGCCTTTCGAGTATCCGCAATTTGTAATTCATAACGATTGATAATCCCTAAGTCATAGTTTTCTATCCCTAACTTACTAGCAATCTCTTTATCTTTTTCGTAGAAACGAAAGAATACATTACCCCTTTTTCCAAACTCTAACGTCCAACCAGAATACTGATTTCCATGAATGGCATGGGGTGATTTAAAGCGAGTTTTAACATCATTGTTTTGGGCTTTTTCAATTAGAGTTCCTATATCAAACCACCCGCAATAATCATTAATCGCTAAGTCAATTCGAGTAACTGTTCCATATTTCTTGAATGTTGCATTGTACAAAAACGTTGCCCAGTCAGTAGATTGTTGCTCAAGAATAAATTCAAATGATCGACAGCCCCTACCTGATATTTGTAAAAGTGAACCGACTGAATCAATTTCATCACGGCTAAAAATACGAATGTAATTGAAGCCGGAATAATTTAAAGATTCACGATATAACATACCTTCATTGCCACCACCAACTGAAAAATCGACAACTTTCATATTGAGGACGTCAGTTATTACTTGTTGGGCAGTGAGGTTTTCAAAACTGATCCGTAAGTAGTCAATTGAGATTGCCAATGTGCCATTGTAGTTAATAAAGGCATTTCGAATGCGCTCTTCTAGTGGATTTGGAATTTCACGTTTGCCTGATTCATAACGTTCATAAGCTGATTTACTAATATCTAAGTAAGCAGCCATTTGCCGTAATGACCACTTTTTAGCTAAACGAATGTCTTTTAGAGTCTCTGCTTTAATCATGAAATTCACCATCTGTAATGATTGAAGCACCAACTACAGCCTTTCTTCTTAGTCGTTCACGATAAGCTTGCCAAACTTGAATAACGGTTGCTTGTTCGTCGAAGCTCAACTGCTGTTTCATTTCTAAATTAACAGTTGGATATAGTTCATCAGGTTGGTAAACTACACTTTCAACGATTAACTCATCAAGCATATTAGGAATGAAACTAGGTAAGCTCCATGGATTGACGAGATAAGTTTGTTCTGAACCTGATTCATCAACCAATGTAAAAATGAACTTGTCACTTTTGGGATTAATAAGTAAGTGTTCGATACCCAAATAGCGATAGGATTTTGAATCAGACGTTCGATTAATGACCTCCTTTTACTAGAATAATTTCCCGGAATATTACCTGTCCCCAAATGGTCAAACGGGGACAGCTACCAAAATCAACGTTAGCCCTGTCATGACAATGTTACTGGCTACTTTTCTCTTAATTTTAAGCCCCCCCTATTAGGTAAACGGGGGCTTAGCAGATAAAGCAAGTTGACCTAAGTCCACGACCGCAAGAAAAAGCCTGTTTCAATCAATATAAAACAAAGAGCCTGTAAAGTTTTTGATGAGTACATGTGGGTCGGCCAGTACAGTTCCTAACGTCACTAATCATCGAAAAACAAACAGGCTCTAATCTTTTATTATTTCAATACACAGACTTTCTTGGACGGTAAGGTCAACTAAGCTTCATCTGCACGTTCTTTTTCTGCTTTTACCTCCAGTTCTTCTCCGAGCTTATTAAAATAGGCTTTGGCTTTGAAATTTTTAGGAATAAGTGGTGCAAAGAATGCACGTGTTTTATCAGGTGACCTTTGCGCATAACCCCAACCTTTGACATCTTTGGATAGATTAACAAAGTTGCTAGGGTCATCATCTGGAAAAATCAGACTTAACCCATTTGATTTCATCTTACCCAGTATGACACGGAATTGGAATTGATTACGAACGCCAGCACCTAGTGTTTCGGCGTCAGGTCGTTGCAAAGCAATAATTAGGAAGAAACCTAGTTGTCGACCTAACATTGTAATTTCAGTAGCCATACGTTTTAACTCTTCTTGTTGTTTCCAATCTAACTTACTATAAAAGGCACCGTATTCATCGAACATGAAGAACTTAGGTTGTAAATCATAATCACGATAATCCCCCATGCCGTCTGATTCTTTCAAAATCTTGGTGTATTCATCTGCACGAACGTACATATCTTCATAGAATTTCGCAAATGACTTAATGATTCGGTCATCGGAATAAACCACTTTACCTTTTAATGCCTTGGTGTTTGCAAGACTAGCTAAGTCAGTTATTTTAGGATCAGCAATCATGAGTTCGGCACCAGATTTCAATATTCCAGAAATAATTGAGAACAAGAAAAAAGACTTACCAGAACCAGTATCACCAGCAACCAACATATGCGGTACTTTGGCAAAGTTCCAAGTAAAGCCTTCCATAATTTCAATTGAATCTGAACTAATGTGCATATCATTTAAGCCAATTCGAGACTTTTCAGGAAACGTCAAGAATTCATGAACGATAAAACCATCTTCCGCGATCTCATCAGAGATAGTAGCACGAGTCGACATAGCTAATTCATGTGAGAACGTCCCATCTTGAAACTATTTTTGGAATTTATTGCAGTCCAATGGTAGATACAACTTAAAATCACTTCCACCAAACTTCATATAGATACGTGGATAATAAGTAACCTTAGTTTTCTGTTTACCATTCTTAGTGACAGTCGTAGTTTCATATATCTTTTTACTTTCAATCAATCTAGCAACTAAGGTTAACTTGTAAACCTTACCCCAAAATCCTAATTGATAGCGATTCTTACGATAAATGATATACAATCCTAAAAGCATTAAGCATTAAGCAATAAAAAAACACCGATACAAGTATTAAGCACCAGTGTGCTTCAAAGTATCCAGTCAATAAATAGTGTTTTGTACCTAGCATCAATTGAATTATCGAGACTAGTAGCAATGGTAAGGACAAAAATAAAATAATATATTTTGGAAGCTCACCATATAAAAGATGGATCTTTATTTTTCTAAAAATTAGCATTGAGTTCCTTTATAAAATCTGTAATGAATTAATATCGTCATTTAAAATCTCTTTCATTATTTTTACAGTTTTCTCGTATTGTTCAGCAGTATTATTGATGTTTTCTTTAGAACGGTCATAGTATTTACGGTTGGCTTCGTCTTTATAAGTTTTCCCATATGAAAAATCTAGATATACAGATGGATTTTGTACCATGTAAGAACAAATTTGATCAGACATTGCATCAACAAGTAATTTTATATCAGTGTAATAAACATGTTTTAGATACGAATACGTATATTCGGGTTTGCCCGTACCTTGAGAAAATTGCTTGTCGAAATCTTCCGAGTCAATATTATTGAACCAAATCTTCATTTTTTCAAGGGTAGCATATAAATCATCAAATTGTTGTTCGAAGTCTAAATCGAATTTTGTAGCAGCAAAAAAACTAGTGAAAGTTTCTGTATTTTCAGGCATATACAAAAGAGTACTGATATTAGTAAATCGTCCCTCTAAGAATGCAACATTGTTTTTTTACTCACTTAAATTACGATACCAAATATCTTTTTTTCTATCTGCCTTTGCTTCTTCTTTATCTAAGAGTCTAACTCTCTCAGCTTCTTTTTTATCCGCAATTCTATTTTGCTCATTAATGCGATCATTATGCTTTGTAGAAAAAAAGTATGTTAATACAGACGCGATAACAGGTGTTATCCAAAAACCATTTTGATTACTTAAAAAATTAGTAATATCCATATGTATTCTTTCCTTTAACTAAAAAATTGATTATTGCTTAGAATAGCATACGTTTACTTGTTTTTTAAGGTTTAATGTTATTACTGATTATTTTTTTCGGGTTTATTTTTGTGATTTTCTGCAGAATTTGGTTCAGTACGTGAATTATTCATGCTTTTTATTAAATTATCAGCAGACATTATATGTGAGTAATTACCTTGTTCAGGCATAAAGAACCTGATTCTTAGATTAACGAGTTTAATGTTATCCCCCATTTGATAATCATTTTCGATAGAGCTTAAAGTAGCAAGTGGTAAGTCGATTGATAAGTTTTGTTTCTTTTGAGAATCATAGACAGCAAGCTTAACAACTTCTTCTGTTAAATTATCAATAGGTTCACCATTACGAATTGCTTGTTGTCTCATAGTTGATTGTCCTTGAGAATAACCCGTAGTTACTCCTACAAATTGTAGTTCTGAACCTAAGTATTGTTTAACTGGAATTTCAAACTCATTTCCACCAAACGTAACAACAATACCATCTCCCGCTGTTGGTTCATTTGTCCAGTAAGTTGTTTCAGTGGAATCAATGGAAACAATCTTGGCTTGTAAGACACCTGAATTATTACGTTGACTAATATCTGATTGAACAATTGTTGGATTAATCAACTTAACATCTTGCATGAATTCAAAGTCATCATTGCTGAATGAATCAACCGGTTTGATTTTAATTAAACGATTAGCACTAATTTTTTCAGCACTTAAGTTCACGTACCCTTGACTCGTTCCACCATATTTTAGTTTTCCAAAAGTCTTGTCGATATTGATAGGTAATTCTGTAATTTTTAACATAAATAATATCCTCTTTTCTTTATATATAGATACATTGAGATATAATAAAAACTGATTATCATTAAGTTGATAACCAGTCTTAGTGGTATTAAAATCGCCTGCTCTGTATACTTAAATACGTCATCGCAATATGCGTTAAATTTATTTTAGGAGTTAGTAATTTATCATGGATAATAATGATGTTGAACAGAATACAGTGAAAGTAAAAATAATTAAACCAAACCAAAACAAAATAATGAAATTCAGTCTTTTTAAAATTTTACAAGAAAAGAAAAAAGTTGGAAGTCTAGACTATTTAATACTGTGGTTCCAGGTTTAGTAACATTTTTCACATTTGGTTGTATACTACAGACACTAGCATTTGCCTTAAATTTCATTAATTTTTCTTCATATACATCAAGTTACTTTACTAAAATGTATATTTTTAATATTTCAATTTTTTTAATTTGGATTAGTTATCAATATTTGTTTACACTAAGTTTTTTTCAAAGACAAAAGACATGAATAATTTAGAAAAGAACACCATTGCGTTGAATAAATGTTCCCTTCCAGTAATTTTATTATTAACTCTTTGTGTAACTGGATTTGTTGTTTTTAATCCTGATGATTTCTTGAACAACTGGAACACCTTATCTGTAGTACTAATAGCATTTGTTTGGTGTGGAGTGGTATTTATACTTTCATTTTTAATTGTGTATAGATTTCAAAGAACTATTGAATATTTAACTAAATATAAGTTAAGTGAACAAAGTGTTCTTTTCGATAATATAAAAACTTTGTTGCCCATCATTATTTCTTTTGGTTCTCTATTAGTATCGTTTTGTTCATTATTAACCAGTGTTCTTTTAAAAAATAAACGCAGTAGCAGTCTACTAGACCCCATTGAATGGGCTATCCCAATTCAAACTACGTTCGCTTGAAAAGGAATTTACTAAATTCTTCAATTTAGCTTTGGCTTTTTTCTAACGAGGTCAAACAGTTCTCTTTTACGTCCGCGACACCTCGTAACAGGAAACAAAATATGATAAACTCTCAATTGCGGTAGATGATTTGCATAAGTGTTAACCTGTTAATTCATATCAAATTGTCAAAGATCAAGTCGGCTAACAAAAGTTAGTCGGCTTTTTCTTTATTCAAAAATGCAAAGAATAAAGAAAAGGCATAGAGATGTACTACTTGTTTCAGTAACAAAACAAGTAGTACATCTCTATGCCTTTCACTATATAATCTTCAGTATAAATTAAACGGAACGATGCTCCCTATTGCTCTTTTTAAACATTTAAGTAAGTATGATAAAAATATATTTGCAACCTTAACCAACTCAGTATAAATTCAGGTACATCCCTATTTAGAATATTCCACACATTGCCGGAAAACAAATAATTTATTCCTAGGTTGGCCATAAGTCTATGCTATTATCAAATTATAATGATGTTTAGTTTAGACTTTACGAGCAAGAGACACATTGAATTTTTGGCAACAATAAGTGCCAATACAATATTATATATGCTTTTCAAGTGAGAAATAATCGATTAGGCCTCTCTCATAGAGGCGAAAGGATACTTTTTATGAAATTTGAAATAGCACAATCAATAGATACTGGAGATATTTTAACTGCACAACAAGCTTGGGAAGATAGTCATTCGGCAACCCAAAAACAACTGGGCCGAGTAAATTTATATGTCCAGATTTAGACCATTGTGGATGCCAATTAACCCTAATCAATTGAGGAAAAGATTCAAAAAAAAGAATTTATTTCCGCCAAAGCCATAATAATGCAGATCAAAGTCATAAAATAGGATGTATTTTTAAATATGGTTCTGAGACTGCAATTAACAAATTTCTCAACATAATAAATGGAACTGAATCCAAGCCAATTTCTAGCGAGGAAATATCAACCAATTTAACTAAGTTCATTGATGATTCTAGCAATAACAAAACTGTTGAAACTATTGATGACACACAATCTGATTCTCTACTAAATGACGATAATTTGGATAATCTGCACATGCATGCGCATGCGACTAATTCAAATTATGAAACGTTTAATCAGCATTTTTCACAAAGAAAACTAACTTCAATCGCATCTCTTGCTAAGATGTATGCGGAAGATCCAGATAGATTTATTGGTGGCATTGACTGGCCTTCAACAAATAAATCATTGGTTAAAGGATTACTATACGATTCCAAAGTAAAATTATCTTCGTTTGTTATTGATTTAGATGAAACTTTTTCTGAAGTAACACCTACAAACCAAGTGCTGGTATTTAAGGGGAGCTTTTGTATTAATACGTCGAAGTACAATGAAAATAAATTCTATTTGAAATTAGCGAATTCATATAATCAGTCAAAATTTAAAAATATTATCATGGATTTGGATGACTTAACTGGAATGCCAAATGCTCCAAAGGTAAGATCCGAACTAAGAAACAACCTAAAATCTAAGAAACCACGTGTAGTGTATAGTGTATATTGTAGGAAGTATATTTAAGTCTAATGATTCGGAAAAGTATACCTTCTCTCGCCGGCTAAAAGTATTGTCAAAAGACGTATATTTCAGTGACTTTCTAGATGATTGACCACTGATGATTTAAAAATTTTAGAAGTCAATTTTCTTTAATAATCTCTATACAAATACTTTTCAATTAAGATATTTCCCCCAATCAAAGCCTCCTCTTAAAAAACTAATCAATTGTTATTTACGAATTTGTTTTAATAAATAATTTGAAAAAGCAGCTTAAATTTTCCCACCTGTCTCTCTTCCCCCTGTAACTTCCGTAATGCCATTAGATTCATACATGATGTCCAAAGTATAGGATACTTTTGTTTCACAAATCATCTATACTTATTCTTCAACAAAAAGCTATCGTAATCACTGCACAAGCAAGCCCGTAACTACTAATCGATGAATTTCATGTTTTTTATGTCTGCATGAACGTTGTCATCTGATTTATTTACCATTTACCTTCTCGGTCCATTTTTTGAGACTAATTGAACGGTAAATAGTGCAAATAAAAAAGTAGCAAACCGGAAAGGTTCACTACTTTAAAAATCAATTGTTACTATTGAGAATTTCTTGGCATAATGCCTGATTCTACAAGTTGTTCTCCTCTTATTTCTGCTTCAATTTTGGCATCACTATTAGCTCTATTCTTTATTGCAGCTTCTATCTCTTCTTCTTTTAACTCTTTTATTTTGATTCGGTTCTCCATTTCTAACTTATGCATTAGGTTACGTCCTTGCTGATTGTCTTTACCTTGAATTGCACTTGGCATAGATTCACCATAAGCAGTAATGAGATTAGTTACTCGCTTAAAGAAACTATTCTTTATATCATCTAATGATTGACCAGATGTTGCACTATGATCATAATAATAAAAAATTAATTTCACATCTGAATCGTACAAGTTATTAGCATCAAATAATGATTGATAGTAGGCATAATCAGCTTTACTCAACGAATGTCCGAATACTTTTATATATTCTAATTCAGCTATCTTATTTGAAAAATCATCATCATTCGTACTTGATAAGTTCCGATAAGTTTTTGTGTAGGGCAATAAATGCTCTCTAATTTTTGATGACGAGTACTCCGTTGAAGCATATGATTCAGATTCGAAAACAGAGTCGTTATCAATGCCAAAGATGATTTCATTTTCATCTTTAATATTTCCGTGCAAATTCCTTAAATTAGCTATACGCTTTGATTTGGGTAAGGTGTAATTGAATGAGAATACTTCAACATAGTCTGGCCAAGAAATGTCACCAGCAAGAACAGTCAAAAGAGCATTAGATCTATCTTCATATACACTATTATCTTTAACCTGTTCGATTATATAGGCCTTAAAATCTTTTTCGAAAATTCTCAATTCCCGCTCAAAATAATTATCTAAGGGGAAATAATCTTTTCTAATTTCTTCCGTCCACTTAATTTGTTTATTATTAGAAAGGATTCTTACTTTATCACTAAACATTTGAAATTCTAGATTTGTCCCTTCGTCAGAACTGTTGAATTTGCTTTGATGAAGAAAACATTTAATAAGCCTAAATAGCTTTTTAGTATCTAGGTTAAAGTTTTCATTTTGTTGAAATTGATAGGCAACAATATCATGAATTAATCTATGTAATAAGTTGCTCCCCAAATCATTGAAGAAAGAATCCCTAACCTCACCAAAGTTTTGCATAAAAGCATCGATCGCATCATTGTAGTATTCCTCAATTTCATCTATCTCTTCATTTGATATATGATTATGCGATTCTAAGTATGCAGAAATCCACATAGATGGCATATGGTAATTAACCAAAAAATCCAACAATTCGGACTCAACATCGTACCACAATTTCCCTGTTGAATTATCTACTAAAACATTGAAAATTGTATGCCAAATTGATTTTTTAGTTAAATAATTGTTCCCCCCTCTTTTTTTATCGAATCAAAGTAATTATCGTATGATGTTTTTAATTTTGAATTAATGTCAAACCCATTTCCCAAAATAATCAGCTGTTTTTTTATTTTCCATTTAACATCTCCATTATGTTTATAATAATTATTTCGTAACCCGGTTAATTACTAGCTGATAATGCTACTTCCTACCGCATAAATACACAAAAAGCCATCCTTACTTCTTACATCGAAATAGAGATATACTACTTCTATCTTCTAAACTATGAATCTACTGAATCTTTTAGATTTTTCACCAGGCAGTATAGTTAATGTAGTGACTACAATTTCAATTTCTTCTCCCGCTTGTGATTAGACAGCATGATTACATGTCCCAAAAGTACCAAATCTAAATAATTAAACCTAGCCACCTTGATTAACTGTATTTATTTTTAACTCAATGTGTTTAGTCTCACCAACCGTAATGGCTAACTGTTTTTTCGTTAACTCGTGCTTTGCTCTATAATCCTTAGTGACAAATCCAAATGACATGAATTACTAATCTTTTCCCTGAATGAATATTTCCCAGTTTAATAGTTCCACCAACGACAGTTGCGAGCAATAGTAAATTCTTCATAAATACACACAAGCGTCACTAATGTTTTCTAGATCTCTATCGTGCGAGACGATTATTAAAGTTTTATTCCGTGCCTTTAGCTCAATTAATAGATTCAAAATTTTCTTTTTATTCTCTATATCTAATGATCCAGTTGGTTCATCCGCCAATACTAATTCTGGATCTTTTAAAATTGTCTTGGCAATCGCAATTCTCTGTTGCTCTCCACCAGAAAGTGTGTGAATTTTCTTACTTAAATATGATTTATCCAAACCAACGTCAGCTAATGCCTGTTCTTTTTTTAAACTAGCAACTTTTTTGTTTAGTTTTTTATACGTTAAACTAATATTTAAATTTTTTTCAACAGTAATGTCATCAATCAACCCAAAATTTTGAAATAAATAATCCAATTTATTTCTTCGCCACAACATCGCTTCACGACTAGTTATTTTAGGTAACACTTGATCAAACACCTTTATTTTGCCGGAGTCTGGTGTATCTACAAGACCAATTAAGTTTAACAAGGTAGTTTTACCCGCACCACTCCGGCCAAATATGGTCGTAATTTGTCCTTTTTTAAATTCAAGATTAACATCCTTTAATACTTGTTTATCACCAAATTTCTTATCCACACTTTGTAAAGTCACATTATTTGAAGAAGATAATATCATCATTTGTTCCCCTTTAATAAGTTGTTTGTCAGTATTTTACTTGTTATTAATACACAGATAACTTCTACAATGAACATTGTCATTATTGATAATGTAGATAAGACATCTATTTGATTTTCCATAAAGTTAATTAAAAATAGGAATACATATTGCAAGATAATTAAACACCATAATCCTACCAAAATACGCATTGTACTATAGCCTGCCATGTATTTATAATAAATCTTTTTTGAGTTACTTCTAAAATACAAAACCACCAGATAGACTGTGATAAATAATATAAACATCAGTGTAAGTGATAATGAGATACTTGCTTGAACTACGTCGCCTACTGACCTTTTCACATCTTCAAAATCCAGATTATTTAATTTAACAACTTGTAAATAATTATCTGCATAGTTATATTTTTCCAAGCTATCCGACAGATTTAAATAAGTCTGCTTTTCACTTTTAGAAATAGGTATCTTAAGCGCATCTCGATTACCCTGACTGTTCATCATATCACGATTAATAAACCCACTATTGTATTTAGTAGTTACAAACATTGCAGTAATATCTTTATACTTGCCTTCTGTTAAATTGAAATATTTTTCACTATTAGGCACAAAAACAACTTGAATTACCGGCTTTTTGCCTATATTTTCGTATTCTGTATCTTCTATATATTTTTCCCGCTTATCAACACTATTTTTTTCCGACAATGGCAAAATTAATAAAATCTTTTTTTCAGAATCAGCTTCATGAATTTTTTGACCATTAATATCTTTAATTGGAAAACGACGTAAATAATTCGGGTTAACAATATTACTTTTAATGTATTCAGGGCCAGTTTGGTAATCTTCATTTGAAGATCCATCAAAAATTATCCCACCCTTTTTATTCATGAAACTATATAATTCATTATCTAATGTTTCACTATCTGCTAAAGTATGTTGATCAGTATCATAACCGATTAGATGCGGGTAAATTACCCCATACTCATTACCAACCTTGCGATTACCGTATGTAGTCCGTAATGATGAGTTATACATCGAAGTAGCTAGTTGAAATAAAGGTATTAAATTACTAAAAACCATGATCAATGCAATTGCCTTAACTAAATAAACCAGATAAAATGACCAATTCAAATAGTTTTTATTTTTTAACTGACTATTGAACGACAAATAATTCAATAGATAAACAATCACTGCTGCAAGTACCAATAAGCACATCAATATAGCCGTGATTTGCATATATGGGGTTAAACCGATATGCCATTTTTTAATCAGTAATAAGTATCCAATTAATCCACTCATGCCAACGAATACTATTAAAAAAAATGATTTAAATAAATTAAAAACCATTCTAAATGTAGATAAACCAGCTAATCTATAAACAGCTATATATTTTGTACTTAGTAAAATGTATAAAACAACAAAAATAGCTAAGATACTAAACAAAGCCTGGTTAAGATTAGAAAAGGATGGCACGTCAATTTCTAACCTCTTCTCGTCATAATCACGATTAGTTTTAAAATCATCAGTCTTATATTGTTTACCAAATTTAAAGTTATAGTTATCTTTCAGTTTAGTAATAAATAGATTGTATTCTTTTACGCTTTTAGTTTCTACATAGAATGTGCCTTGCCGACCATCATACGAAATATTTTTATTTATGGGTGTGATACTCGCTGTATATCCTTTTATGCCGTTTTTAAAAGTAAATGTATCATTAACATAACTTTTTTGTTTTCCAAAATAAGACCAAATACTTGTTGGTTTAACAGTGAATACTTGATAATTTAATTTTGTACTTGGTCTGGCGTAATTTAACGTTTGCTTTGAAGCATTCACATTGAAGCCGTTAAAAATTTGAAGTTTTGCATAATTAACATGCTCTTGTTCACTTGTTTTATTTAAAACATCTAATACTTCCCGATATTCTTGATCACCCTTTATGTCATTAGGCAAATTAAAATGTGTAAAATTCTTACTTATACTATCTTGCTTGGCCATTTCTCGTACCAAATAATCACTTTGTGCATCAATAAATAACACAAATGAGCCTAAAATAAATAGCAAGCCCAATATAACGGACAAAATTTTTCTAAACATATAACTCACCCCATTAAAGTACTATTATCCAAATATGCTTCCAAGAAATAATTCTGTTCGCTAATAGCATATACTTGAATTACATTTGATAATGGAATCGTAATTTGTTCCTCAAGTGTATTAGTCTCAAAATTGAACAATAACATAGTTACACTCATGTCAGATAAATCGATGACTTTACCTGTGATGAGATCCTGCTCATCTGTTGTCACACAACTAATGAGTTTGTCTTCATGCTTTGCTATATTTAGCACACTAGCGAGTGGATCTAAATAATTACCGTAATTTGGTGAATGTGTCAATAGCTTATATGGATCATACAAATTAGCTTTCTCATTTATATTAATCATAAACTGGTACAAATCGATATAAGCACTTTGCGTTTCAATTTTTGCCACGCACTGTTTTACCCTAATTTGTAATGCGTCAAACGTTCCAGATTCACTAACTGATTCGAAAATGAAATAATCTGCACTTATCTCACGGATCATCCCCAATGAAAAACTATCAAGATTATCAGAGATATCATTTGAATAAAGTTCAATTAATTGGTCGGTGTATTGCGCTAAATTTAACTCAGCCATCACTTTATCCTCACTTGATTGAATTACTTCCATATTTAGTATGCATATCAATGCTTTGATTTTACCATTTCTCTCGTTCATCAACATGAAAATACCGTAATAAAACAACGTATCCCCTAAGGCCCTCACTACCTCCTCTCCTACTCTATATAAAGAGGAACCCAGGTAGGCCCCGTATTCAGTATATTTAATTGGTGTTATAAATAAATGGACGAAAATTATTGAAGGCAGAGGCGGCCCTTGAATTATTAAAACTCTTTAAGAAGTAGACCTAAAGAGACTTTTTTTGTGCCATCCGTTCTAACTACGGCTGCATAAAGTAATGTTTTAAGCGACGTTAACTAATTGATGGTTAGATTCTTTTTGCAAGGTGAAGAAATAGTTTTAGGTTGCCAGATTAAGTTAACCATCAATGTGAGATTGTTGCGATTGTTCAATAGTTAAGAATCCACTAACCTTCTCAAGGTTGAATGTAAAGTTGTCAGTTAGCCAAATCATATCCATCACCGTAACTCGTGTATTCCTTTCATCACGCCCTTTGAATTTTTTAAACCCACGTAAAATGATCACCTTACGTCCTGCGGCATTGGAAATATTAATTCTTTCATTGTCATCACTATATTCTTACGTAAGCGTTTACAAAAAATTCAATTAGCCTATACTAGTCCTTAGATACTACTGATTTTCTTGTTGCAATGGAGGACATAAACATGACTAAAATCGCCTTAATATCAGACATTCACGGATATGCCATTATTGAAATTGACGACAATGGTCTCTTAAACGCGGACTTTAAAAAGGTCCCTTACGACATAGAGACTGAATTGAAATTAGCCCAAACGATGCACTTGCCATACTATGAGTTATATAAAAAGCTTTTGAATGAAGGTGTTAGCCCTACTCAGAATAAGTCATTGCTTGCAGACTATAATGCTTGCGATCATTACACTGAGGCCTTTAAACAGATTTTAGACCAGAAATGATAATGAACATCCCCAGATAAAAAATAAAGCACTAACAATGTACAACCACATAGTTAGTGCTTTTATATTAAGTAAAGAAGACTGTTGAAATGATGTATAAAATCAAGATATGCGCTGGATAGAAGATATAGAAGAACCACTTGTCCTTGCGTCCTTCACGTCCGTTATAGAAGCTTAATGGAATAATAGCAAATACCATTAGCCACTGGATGTTACGTGAATCTTGAATAAAGATAATAAGCTCTATTAGCACTAGTGGCAGCATTTGTCAAGCACGCTTATCTCTTAATAAGTAGAAAGCACCGACCAACAGAATGAAGGCTGGACCACCTTCCACCAAGAAAATTGAAGGGATAAAAACGCCACTTAAGGCAACGACTTGTAACCATTGTGGATCTTGTACTACCGCCATCAAAACCACTGGGATGGCTGAAACAGCCAGTGAAGCCACTAATGCCAAGCAGGCTTTCAACTTATACGGCTGCTCTTTACGGAAGCCATCGATAATCCACATTAGGACCGTGCTCCAGAACAAGGTTCCAAAGATTGAATTTGTTAAAACCACATAATCATTAGGTAATAAGCGTTAGATTCCTGTAAACAAGATATTACAGATAATAAAGCCAATCAGCAATGTCCGCATATAGTTGGCCTTACTATGCGTGTAGTGAAAACCTTCTGCTGATAAGAAAAGGAAAATTGGCGCTACCACGCGCCCCAGAATATGGAGCCATAATGGTGCTCCGACGTATTCAAACATTTGTTGAATATGGTCACCAAACATCAAGATAATTCCAATCATCTTAAGTTGGTATGAAGTTAGTCCACGTACGTTAAATTTTGTTGCAAGCATAAAGAATGTCCTTTCAAATTTGGGCGAATAGATTATGTGTAACCTTGTCATCTGTTCTGATATGGTACTATTTCGTAAATAGTATGTAAAGATTTTTTATTTTTAATTTTTCAAAAATCAGATACGCTGTTCCATGTTATCCCCCCATTTATCAAATTTTTAGATTAGACTTGCTAGAAGATGAAGCTCTGCTTACAGGGTAATCCATGGCATTAGGGATCGATAATTTTGATAGTTTTAAAAATGACTAGCTTTGGCGATTCTTTTTAAGAATTACAAAACAAGGCTTTAACACAATTGAATATTTGTATAATATATATCTATAAACGATAGCGATTAGTTTTTGTTTTGAATTAATAGGACACGATGTGTAGACGGTCAATGATATAGGCACTAATCTACACACAGTCTGCTATCGATAAAAAGTGAGGAAAAACATTTATGCACTTAACTATGCTCGTAATTGGGCTTTGGGCTGTGGTTGTCTGTCTAGGCCTTGCCCTGTACGCCAGTTTTAAATCAAATAAGGTCCGCCTCTTAAATGGAATGCTTTTGACGCTTCTATTGATTGTCTTAGCGATTGCCATTACTGGAACACTCTATCAGTTTCATGCCGGCACAATCCTTTTCATCTGGATTGGCTTCCTAGCCTTAATTGGCTTTATCTTATCGCTATTCTCAGTTTGCTTGTGGATTATCTTACTCTGGAATGCCTGGGTCGTCTGGCATAAAGAAAGCCATAACTTAGGAAATCTCTTAACGCTAATTCTTGGCTTGGTCATTATTATCATGCCCGTCTTCATGCGTCTCATCCACCATTACTTACCAAATTGGTTAGCCCAAGGGATTCAAAACATCTATGGTAGTGTTGTGATGTACCTAGTCTTTTGGATGATCAGCTTCATGATGTCCCTTGTCTTGTATAAGCTCTTTAAGCCTAAGTATGACCAAAGCTACATTATTGTCCTAGGTGCTGGCTTGCTAGATAGCGACAAAATTTCACCGCTTCTCAAGTCACGCGTAAACGCCGCCATTAATTTCGCAAATAAGCAATTTGAAAAAGCTGGATACCGGCCTAGTTTGGTAATGTCTGGTGGTCAAGGTCCTGATGAAAAGATTCCTGAAGGGGTTGCCATGCGCGACTATGCCTTATCAGAAGGATTCCCAGCTGACCAGGTCTATGTTGAGGATCAGTCCCAAACAACCTACCAAAACATGTTGTATTCAAAGCGTGTCATTGAACAACAATTAGATGTTAATGAACAAAACGGATTATTCGCAACAAGTGATTACCACGTCTTTCGTGCCGCAGGTTACGCTCGCGCTGTTGGACTTAATATCGATGGGATTGGTGCGAAGACAAGTCGTTACTTCTTATATAATGCTTATCTTCGTGAATACGTCGCACTGCTATCTAATCACAAAATTTTTCATGCCATCTGCCTGGCTGCCATCGTCCTTATCAATATTGGACTTAGCTCAGCACTAGGTTACTCAACCAACTGGCATTAATCAATAAATCAAAAAGGAACAAGTTAGCATCATGCTAACTTGTTCCTTTTTCTATAACCTGAGATAAATTATTCAATTACTTCTTTAATACTAAGTGCCGATAAATCAAACTGGTTAATAGATAGTAGATTCCATAAATACCAAGCACTAACCCACAACCCAAAGCTAATCCACTATAGGGGTCACTCATAATTGGTTTGAAGATTTGCAAACCAAAACTAACATCGGCCAAGCCAATTACCATTGGAACTAAGAATAAGATTCCTGTATCTTGGAAAGTCGTCATCGTCAACTTGTGTGGTGTTGAACCAATCATTGACAAAATTTCATAACGACGGCGATCTGCACTAACACTAGTCAAAGTCTTAAACATTAATGTTGATGCCAACATAACCAAGAAGGCAATTCCCAAGAAGATACTCATGAATTCTAGACCACCAAAGACACCCTTTAGCATTACCAAAGTACCATAAGCCCCTGGTAAGTTCACTTCATGATTACCAGTATAAGCTTGTTCGGCTTGCTTGATTTTCTTCAAAGCTGGCTCATTCTCAGCTAGATTTTTTACCTTCACAATTTTAAGACTCTTTTGCTTACCTGCTGGCAAGTGATCCACTAATTTAGCTTCATATGGTTCAAATGGACCATCAAAACTTTGCTTAGTCACATAATTCACCATATTCATCATAGTTAAGTCTGAAGCAGCATCTGGATGGTTCACATCCAGAGTTGTCCGCTTTGGCTTAGCATTAACATCACTCTTCGTGTGATCATATTGCAAAGTTGGCACTTTAGCTTGCGCAACCTGTTGCTTATCAAAGTAAACCGTCCGATTTTTAATCGTATAAGCCAACTCTTGATTGTAAGTTACATCCTTCAAGCCAGAAAAATCCGCTTTTGGATTCTCAACAGCCAAAGTAAAGGAATCATTTTGTACGGCTTGTTGTGGCAAAGTCACATAGTAACCTTGTCCCACACTAATAGCACCTAAGGCAAGTCCAAACAAAACTGAAATCATGGTTAGCACCCGCTTATAATCATCCAATCGGAAACGCAATTGACCATTTAAGAAGCTCCGTAATCCCTTTTGGGCAAAATCAGCATGACTTAACCAATTGGTTACCAAGCCAAGCGTTTGACCGACAAATAGGTAAGTTCCAATCACATTTAAAATCAAATCGACCACTAGCCCAGGAATTTGCCACTTGGTCACTTGGGGCATCATCGCAAAACTAAGACCTAAAATAATTAATCCTAATAGGCCCAGTACAAATTGACGTTTTGGCTTAGCTGGCTTAACCTTCACTGATTGATCAGCTTTTAATAACGTCAAAGTGTCTAAATGCATTAACCGCCAACGATTATACAACCCATTTAAGAAACAAATAACTAAGAAAAATACAATCGTTACCAAAGCCCCTTGCGTTGACCAATTACTCCAAGCCGTAATCTTCACATCAATCGCTTGCATCAAATACTTTCCACTCAGTTGTGTAAGGCCCATCCCCAAAATAATACCTAGAATTGAAGCAACCGCACCAATTAACAGTGTTTCTCGCATCAAAAGACTACCTAATTGACGTTTTGTTGCCCCTAGCATCGAAATAATGCCGTAGTCTTTTTGGCGTAGTTGGATCAAAAAGTTATTCGCAAAATTCAAATAAATAAAGGTAATTACACCGAGCAAAATTTGACCCAACATGAATACAATCACGATGGTCTTTTGCGTTACCGACGATAGACTTTTCAACAAAGTATCATTCATCGCAATATTACTAAACATATAGAAGATTGCGACCGTGATGGTGGTACCAATTAACAAAATACTGTAATCACGCCACTTTTGACGAAGGGTTTTAAAAGCAATTTTATTTAACATCTTGTAACCCCCTATTCATCAAAGTTTCCTAAGGCTTGCAAAATTTCTTGATAGAAGGCTTCACGGCTTTTTGCGCCACGAATTAATTCTCCTGAAATTTCACCATCGGTCAAAAATAAGATTCTTGAAGCGAAACTAGCTGAAAAGGCATCATGCGTTACCATCAAAATTGAAATTAACTTTTCCTGGTTAATTTGCATTAAGTATTGCATCATTTCACGGGCATTTTGCGAGTCTAGTGCACCAGTTGGTTCATCTCCGAAAATTAAAGCTGGTTCATGTACCAAAGCACGCGCTGCCCCAACACGTTGTTGTTGTCCTCCAGACAATTGAGCCGGATACTTCTTGAGTAAATCTTGGATGTTCAATAAGGCGCTCACCTTTTGAACTCGTTCACGCGTTAACTTAGTGGGTACTTTTTGTAGGTTCAATGGCAAACCAATGTTTTCAGCAACACTCAAACTTTCAATCAAATTATAGTTTTGAAAGATAAAGCCCATGTCATGGTTTCTAAAATTAGCCATATCCTTATCATTCATATTCAAGATATCACGACCGTTGATTGTCACATCCCCAGCCGTTGGCTTCATCAACGTTGACAGGATGTTTAAGAGTGTCGACTTACCTGAACCAGATGGCCCCATGATTGTTAAGAATTCTCCTGGTGCCACCGTCAAAGAAAGATCTTTCAAGACGGCTTGTGACATGTCACTCCCCTTTTGGTACGTCATTTGAATATGTTCTGCTTGTAAAATTGGTTGATTCATCATCAATCTCCTTATTGAATTTATAATATGATATTCCGAACTACGTTGCACAAAAGATATTACGATATGGAGTATAATATTGCAAGTAAAACATTTTAATTTTTTGCGAAATCAGGCCAGCTAGCTATCACACCGCACAAAAAAAGACCTAGCTTTCGCTAAGTCTTCTAAATAAACAATGCTTCTTTTATGCCTGTAGTAATGGCATAATTTCAGCCAGCGTTGTATCAAATTCTGGTAATTGTTTGGTCTCTTCTGCCTTTGACACAGTCATCACTAAATCATTAAATGGTGTTGGCACATCATGTTGTGCCCCTGTTTCAGCAACAACACCATTGATATCATGGACCTCTGTCTTACGACCCTTCTTTAAATCTTACAACATACTTGCTTCAAGCTTGCGGATAGGTTCGATTAGCTTACGAAGTGTTGCCACTTGCTCATCGGTAAATTTGCCATCAACTGGCTTTTTAAAGTAGCTCAAATCAAAATTATTAAGTTCATCAAATTGAACATGATCGGCTGAACCTGCTTCAAGCCCTTCATTGATAATGTTAAGGGCAGCTAAGACCGTTTCATCATTATCTGCCACATCCCCAAAGGTTGAGTTTGTTGTAGCTGAAAGACCGCTAAATGATGAATTAATTAATAGCTTAGACCACTTTGTCCCCATCAAATTATCTGAAATGAAGGTACCGCCAACGTGATTCAAGACACTTTGAACATCCTTAATCCGATCAGTTGTTGAACCATCTATTTCACCAATCTTGAAAGCAAAGCTTTTAAACGTATCAAAATCAGTTGTTAAGGCTGATTCACCAGGTCCCTTGCTTGTTCCGCAAAATTTAACTGATCCAGCTACAACATTTTTAGCAGGAAGGTGCGTCAAAATATGCTTTTCTGGAACGCCATTTTGCAATGAAACCAAAGTCCCATCTGGATTAAGCAATTCCTTGACCTTTGGTACAATCGTCTCATTAAATACTTACTTCGTTAATAGCAAAATAATATCAAAGGTATCTGACACTTGATCAGGTGTTACTGCCTTAACTGGAACTGTTAAATCTGTTGTTCCAACCACATGAGCACCTTTTTCATTTAATGTATCCACATTTTCTTGCCAAACATCAATCAAAGTTACATTTTCACCGGCCTGCGTTAAAAAGGCCCCGATAATTGTTTCCAATGAGCCTGTTCCATAAATCACAATCTTATTTTCGCCCATTTTTAAATACCCCTTCGCGATGAAACTCATCACGCCTAACCATATTTTTTAAAGCTCACATAATTATTAGCTTTAAATTAGAATTATATTCCTATAGTTAAGCGCTTACAAACCGTTAAATTAGAAAGTGATGAAAATCAGTTCATAAAGTGATCGATTTAACATTGCCTTGAAACCTTAAAATTTAGGGTGGCTCACATCCACTCCTAACGACCGCTCACCCTAACCATAAAAAAACAGGCCACTAAATTATAGTCGCCTGTTTGCCATGTGAATGTTTAGCAATGTTCTTACAAAAAATAATTACTAAATATGCTCTTCTCGCAATTCTGCTAATGCATCCGCATCAATACACTGTTCTTTTGTAATTGTAACCATCTGATTGTGCTGCCTTTTAGCAATATCATCTGGCGTTAATGCAAAATATTGAGCCAGTTCGATAGGGGCAACCTGATTTTGTTGCTCAAATTTGGCTTCTGACTTTGTTTGCTTACTTTGTTTGCGTTTCATTGTTAACCCAATAACATAAATAAGCAGATTTAAAATAATGGCGAAGCCAAATCCACATAATAGAATCAAAACCCCAATCGTCATCGTTTGTGGATGATAAAACCGTGTCGCCATTCGCCAATGAAAGAAAAAGAAATCAAGCGAAAAAATACTAAAAACGACAAAGTAAATAACTAACAACCATGCTAACATCGTTATCAAAAATGATAAAAATGTTAGCAATGGGTTTTCACTTTTATCGATTATATAATTTTGTTTTTCTGCCATCTAATTCACTCCCCGATCTGGACTTGTCCAAGTAGCTTGCTTCTGAGCGAAAGTACTCCAAATTGCTTTTGGCAAAGCCAGCACTGTGTCGTTACTGGGTTAATAATCCAATAGAATATTGGATACCAACCTCCCCAATATAAATATCTCGTAGCAGTATCATCTACTTTTTTGATTTCATACAACGCGGTCATAAATTGTACTAAGCAAGTGGCCACTAGCAATGCTCCCATTGCAATTGAAATCCGGTTAGGATAGCCCATTACTATCCATGATTTAATGAAAATAAATAAGGATACATACCACAATAAGCACCAGGTCGTGCTGACCAGTTGTTCTAATAGCAATGGCAACAATGGCCAGTCTTTCGGTTTAAAAATAAGATTTAGATTATGTAGTAATACTTCGGCGCCACCTTGGGCCCAACGTAAGCGTTGTTTAAAGAGCCCTGAAATTTTTTCTGGCACCAAGATCCAACACAATGCTTCTGGTTCGTAATCGACTTGTCACCCTGCTCGTTGTAGTTTCCAAGTTAGTGCAATGTCTTCAGTAATAGTGGTCTCATCTCACCAGCCAGATGCTAATAAAGCTGATTTACGTACCATGACACATACTCCTGAAACTGTATTTAAACGACCTTGCACACTCTGGGCCCGTTTAGTTAACGACACAATACTTGAATATTCAGCCAATTGAATTTTAGCTAATAGGGTTGTAAGATTCCGTACCAATGGTTGCCCAGCGACAGCATCAACAGCTGGACTTGAATATTCAGCCAATTGAATTTTAGCTAATAGGGTTGTAAAATTCCGTACCAATGGTTGCCCAGTGACAGCATCAACAGCTGGATTTTTAAAATGCACCACCATTTTTTGATTGCATCCACATCCAAAATCGCATCTGTATCCATCACCATTAAAAATTCCCCTTTAGTGGCTAATGCGCCTTGCAACAGTACATTTTCTTTTCCCATATTTTCTTCAATATCAACAAACCGAAATTCTTTATTTAAATGCATCCGCATCAAACTAGTCCGTATCTTAATTGCTGTATTATCTGTTGATCCATCGTTGATTAAAATAACTTCCAAATAATCATAATCTAAAGCTTCGTCGATTGTTTTTAAGATACCTTCGATATTGTCTGATTCGTTGTAACACGGAACTAACAAACTAACGAATGGTTGCTCATCGATTGCCCTTATCGATTGCTGGTATTCTGATAAATTTGGATTATCTTCGTACTTTTCACCTCTTTTATAAAAATTAAAATACAGACTTTCAATCGTGATAATGATACTCATCACAAATAGATATAAAAAAACAAATTCAGTATAAGTTTAATCATTTATGTGTTTTTACTCCCTCAGTTTTTATATTAAAAAAATAACCAGTTATCGCTAAATTCTTTTATATAAATGCTAGAGCTTTTAGCACCTTTGCATGTTACGCCCTTAAATTAAAAAACTGATGACAAAACATTATTAATTAAAAGGTTTCACCTCGACCGTTCCGTATTTTTAAAATCATTTTATACATCAAAGCATACTAAAAAAAGACGACTTTACGATATAAATCACAAAGTCGTCTTAGATTAACTGTTTTCTTTTGAGGATATAAATCAGTACCAAGTTTAGATTATTTCGCTAAAATCACTGCTTTGATTCACCAAATACGCCATCCAACTAAATAATATTACAAGTTATTAAAGTATCTTTCAGCAAAGTGCACACCATTGAATGTTTTCTAAAGCAACTTTATTTTGATCAATAAAGACATCTTCGTCTTGATAACCCGATACTTTGCCTTTAACAACGGGAGCATAAAAACCTAATTCATTTTTACCCTTGAGTTGATACTGAGCTGAACCGCTTTGCTGGTACGCTTTCAATAGACAATCCGAAATATCCATGATATCCATTTCAGGCATTTGCTTTTGATTACGCTTTTCTTGAGCTGTTTGTGTGTAGTGTGCCACATCTTCAGTATGGTCAGAAAGATAAAAGCCCTGCCACTTGACCATTCCCCGATCATGATAGTCTTGTCGGAAAAAACGCTCAGCAATTACCCACGCATCCTCATCATCCATATGCATTACCTCCATTATGGCCACCAACTAAACCAGCTCGATCTAACATTGTCCCACCATCAATCTTCGATGAAGACTTTACAATTGCGGTTACCCCATATTTTTTTCGAATATGGTCAATCGTTGTATCAACTTGTTGCTGTTTCATATCTTCAACTGGTGACACAAACAAATCTAATTGCTCCCCTAATGCTGGTTGCAATTGGCCAACTGACACACTAATATGGCGAATAACCTGGCCTTCATAATGTTGATCAAAAATCGCTAAAAGAGCCGCAACAATTTTATGCGACTGATTTGTCGCGTCAATTTTGGCTTGGGCTGAAAATCCTTTTTGCGTCTCACTCAAGGCTGAACCACTCCCTAATGACACCACCCCACAGGTTTTATTGTGACTCCGTAATCGGGCCGCCACTTGTTCACCAATTTCACGAATCACATTTTTTATTTCCTGTTCATCTGCATAGTCACGGGGTAAGACCTGACTATTTGAAATATTACCGGCCTTGGGTTGATATTTCTGAGCCACAATACTGCGATCAACACCCCAAGCTAAAGCAAATAACTCTTCACCACGCACCCCTAGTTTTTCTTTTAGCCAATACGGGTTAGCCAAGGCAATATCTTGCATCGAAATCATGCCCATCCGTTGTAAGGTTTTAGCTGAACGCTTACCAATACTCCAAACTGAACTTAAGTCCGTAATTGGCCACAACTTTTGTGGAATATCTTCATAATGCCATTCAGCAATTAGACTATGATTATGTTTGGCTTCGATGTCTAGCGCTAATTTAGCCTGCGTTGGATTATCACCAATGCCAATCGTCAAATACAGACCTAAGCGTTTTTTCATTTCCAATTGAATAATGCGCGCCAGTTTTTTTAGGTTTAAATCCTGGCCATACTTACTTTGTAAATATCGCCAAGAAGGCGTTAAATCTAGGATAGATTCATCAATTGAATACATCTGTAAATCTTCTTCAGCCACAAATTCTTTAAAAATATCATTAACCTTTTTATTCATCGCAATATAATAATTCATTCGCGGTTCGACCATTATTAACCGTTCATCCTGAGGTAAATCACGTTTACGCATCACATTTGTGACCCCTAATTCTTTTTTAGCCCGGGGGGATGACGCCAAAACTAGCCCACCATTTGTATTTTCAGCTTGGCTAATCACGACTAAAATTGATTTCATGGGATTTAAACCTAATGAAATACTTTCACAACTCGCATAAAAACTTTTTGAATCGATCATCATAATTTTTCTACGTGGTTCATTTTCTGTCGGAAACATCATTCAACCTCAACTTAAAATTAACTAACATAAGTTTAAACCTAATTGACGTCTCTTAGCAAGCCTATCTTAAAATAAAAAACATGCTTTCCTACAAGGAATAGCATGTTTTAAAATATTATTATCATTAACTTATCAAATCTTGAATGGCCCGCGCAATGGCATCTACATCAGCTGCTACCACCTGATTAGGTTCAAAATTAAGCTGTTTTAATCGCTCATTTACACCACCGACCCACACGCTCATTTGTGCATGTTGTAAAAGCTCTTGATCATTGTGGTCATTCCCAAACGCAATATACGGCTGACTTTGATATTTCATCAAGGTTGTATACTTATTAATTCCTTGGCTCGTAATATCAATGCTATGCTCGCCAGAATGGATTACCAAATTCAATTGCTTAAGTGTCGCTAACTGCGTTAATACGTCTTGGAAGTCTTCCTGAGGAATATCTACCAAAATAATTTTAATTGGCTGAGTAAGCTCATCAATGGAAACTTGTTGTGCCAGTTGGGCCGGATCGAGCTGGCGATAAATAAGATTACTTGCCGGTACACGCGCTGCATAATTCCAACGATCATCAATAATATAATTCAAATGATATTGTGCAATCAGCGTTTTAATCGTTATAAATGCCGCACTATCAATCAAATGTGTGGCAACAACTTGGTTATCCGGTCGTTGAACAATTGCACCATTTCCACCAATCAAGAGATGATCCTGCTGAAACTCAGGGATGATTGGCAATAAATCCCGGATTGGACGAGCTGAAGCAAAAATCACTTGGTACCCTTGGTTTTCTAATGCATGCAAGGCATCAACTATTGTCTTTGCAATCACCTGACCATCAAAGCTTAAAGTTCCATCAATATCAAAAACCGCATTCATTCCGTTTACCTAGCCTTCTTTTAACAAGTTTCTTTAAAACGTACGCCGATAATCTTATAAATTTAGTATACTATTACATGAATAATCTAAATTATAGCAGTAAAGTTGGGATTAACATGTCAAATCTAAAACAAATTTCCAAAAAAATCATTAATTTCATTTTTGCCAGCATCATCTGACTCATTGCCATTTACTTAATCTTTCTTATCTTTGATTTCGTGATTGGACTCACGGCCAGTGATGACATTCTAGCCTATGCTAAACACCATCAAACCAATTTCATTTATGGTTTTTTCATCATCTATGTGGTTTTTATCATTGCTAGTGTTGGAATTTTATATGCCGTCCACCGTATTTTACATTTACGTGGTAACTATGAAATTTCCCTTGGTATTATGAGCTTAATTACAATTTTTACGACCTTAGCCACCTTATTAATTCAATTCACTGGGGCTAATATTCCCAAAGGCTTTTTAATCATCACCATCATCAATATTTTATTATCAGTTTCACTAACAACCACCTCAAAACTATTAAAACTAAAACGATCACACGACTTCAAAAATAGGCATTCATTATAAATAATAAAAGCACCTGACATATAGGTCAGGTGCTTTTATTTTATTCGACGTTCGCATTCTCTTTTTTATTTGAAAGATACGACTTAATTCCACCAATGATGGCTGGTAAAGCTGAAACAAACAAAATCCCAAAGATAACGAGTGAAAAGTTCTTTTGAATAAATGGAATACTGCCAAAATAATAACCAGCAGGAATACAAATCAAAGTCCATAAGCCGGCCGCAATCATATCAAGCATGATAAATCGCTTATATGGGTAACCTGATAATGCTGCTGTAAATGGAGACAGCGTTCGAATAATTGGCATGAAGCGGGCCAAAATAATAGCTAATGCACCATGCTTTTGGAAGAAATTATTCGTATCATCCAAATTTTTTTGCGAGATAAAGCGACCAAAAATACGGCTATGCACTAATGGTAATCCCACGGTCCGTCCGATATAGAAATTCAATGAATCACCTAAGAAAACGGCAATCCAAACAATAACAATTAAAAAAATTGGATTCAAAACATTTTTTGGTAGTGCGGCAACCGCTCCAGCAGCAAAAAGTAATGAATCACCAGGTAGAAATGGGAAAATCACTGATCCTGTTTCAATAAAAATAACGGCAAAGATTAGTCCATATGACCAAGGCCCTAAAATATTTACCCAATGATCCAAATGTTTATCCAAATGAATAAAGATGTCAAGAATGGTTTCCACCGTTTTTACCATGTTATGTGTGTCTCCAATATCAATTTTATTATTTGTGTAATTTTTTTATGTTGTCGTGTTAAGTAAATAAGCTTTTCTATTATATCGGAAATAGCTCCATTCCGTAAATAGTTTTAAGCCTTCTCTGACTACTTTTTTCGCATATCATTAAGTTCATGCATAACCAATGGTTTAAATAATACCGTTAATAATACAAATCCAGTGGCAAAAAGGCCACCGCCGATAATGTCTGTTAAATAGTGTGCTCGTAAATAAACTCGTGATAGCGCAATAATTAGTATCCATGCAAGAGCGAACATCCACAAGACGACTTGCAAAGCTTCATGCTGCATATAACGCATCAAAAGTACCGTCACTAATAAAATTAATAACGTCGTCGTAACCATGTGGCCACTTGGAAAACTAAACCCATGATTATGTTGTAAAGGGTCGACTGGACGAGGCCGTTGAATCACAAGTTTAGCCATTAACGCTAGCACGCTACCAGTAAAATAACTTACCAATAATGTTAAACTAGCGTCTTTTTTATGCCAGAACCAAAAAATAGTAGCAATTACAACAGCAAAAATAGTATTTGGAATTGGGCCACCAAAGGTTGTCATCATCTTGGCTATTTCAATTCCAAATGGGGATGTTACTGATTCAGCCAAGCGAAACCCAAATTGATCAATTGTGCCAACAATCGGACTATGCAATTTCACCAAAACAGCTAATATCAAAAATAAAACTAACAAAGACAATCCTGAATAAGCTGCTGCCAAATGTACTTCTCTTTTTTCTATCATCACTTCTCATTTCCTTTCATAATATTTCTATTCTTAGGTTTCAGACTTAAAAATAACTAAAGTCATAACATCTATACCCAAACATATTAATTTCTTCAAATATCGGCCATAAAAAAAGCTCAGCAACCACTATTGTGATTACTGAGCAAATTTATAAATTAACGATTGTAACTAGCTAATGAGCTAACAATCTCATTAATCATTTTTCTTACGACGTGCAAAGCCGAATCCAATGGTTGCTAACATTGCAGAAATAACACCAGCAACGGTCATGCCAACATTATCTTCAAATCCAGTATTTGGTAGGGCAGTCCGCTTAGCTTCTGCTAAGATTTCAGCCACTTCTTCAGCTGAATTAGCCTTCAAAATGCGATCCTTAAGCGCTGACTTTTGACTTTCTGTCAAATTAGCCATGCGGTCGATTTCCGCAAGTCCGGTCTTTTTAGCTTCTGACAAACCATTATCAACTTGTCCATTCGGATTAACCGTTTGGCCACCATTGTCTGTTCCACCTTCAGTACGCTTGTTTCCATCTGGCTTAGTTCCTGTTGGATTCTTGCTACCATCTGGGTTCTCAACTTCTGGCTTGTTTCCGTTTCCGTCTGGCTTGTTTCCGTTTCCATCTGGCTTATTACCATTACCGTCTGGCTTGTTTCCATTTCCATCTGGCTTGTTAGCTTTATTCTTGTCCTTCGCCTTATTCAAAGTTTCGTCAACTTCATCAATTGTCTTTGAATTGTCGATTTCCTTCTTAAAGTCTTCCTTTTCCTTGTCAGTCAAGTTTTCTAAGCCATCAATTTCCTTCTTGGCTTCATCCTTCTTATCCTTCAAGTCCTTATCAGACTTATTCTTTTGATCTTGCTTCTTAGCTTCGTCAATTGTCTTATCAACTTCATCAATTGTCTTTGAGCCATCAATTTCCTTCTTAAAGTCTTCCTTTTCCTTGTCAGTTAAGTTGCCGAGACTATCAATTTCCTTCTTAGCCCCGTCCTTCTTGTCTTGCAAGTCCTTATCAGACTTATTCTTTTGATCTTGCTTGTTGGCTTCATCAATTGTCTTATCGATTTCATCAATTGTGCCTGCTCCGTCAATCTTGTCCTTGATATCTTCCTTTTCCTTATCGGTCAAGTTTTCAAGGCCATCGACTTCCTTCTTAGCTTCGTCCTTCTTATCTTGCAAGTCCTTATCAGACTTATTGTTTTGGTCTTGCTTGTTAGCTTCATCAACCAAGTTGTCGACTTCTTCAGTTGTACCTGCTCCGTCAATCTTGTCCTTAATATCTTCCTTTTCCTTATCAGTCAAGGTTTCAAGGCCATCGACTTCCTTCTTAGCTTCGTCCTTCTTGTCTTGCAAGTCCTTGTCAGCCTTGTTAGCTTGGTCCTTCTCGTTACCTTCAGTA
>NZ_JAFBEO010000002.1 GCF_016908785.1 Weissella uvarum | reverse complement strand
TCCCTGTATCGTCCATTGGTCGCATGGTCTAGGTGGTTAGGACGCCTGCCTGTCACGCAGGAGATCACGGGTTCGAGTCCCGTTGTGACCGTTTTCAAGCATTACGTCATTTTATAGGGGTATAGTTTAATGGTAGAACAACGGTCTCCAAAACCGTCGGTGGGGGTTCGACTCCCTCTACCCCTGCCATGGCGGTTGTGGTGAAGTTGGTTAACACACCGGTTTGTGGTTCCGGCATGCGTGGGTTCGAATCCCATCAACCGCCCTTTGATGTAATGATTGATTTGTTGCCGTTGTGGCGGAACTGGTAGACGCGCTGGACTCAAAATCCAGTTCCCTTTTTGGGAGTGTGGGTTCGATTCCCACCGACGGCATAAATCCCTTTTAGGGATTTTTTATTTACATTTCGGGACGTAGCTCAGCTTGGTAGAGCACCTGGTTTGGGACCAGGGGGTCGCAGGTTCGAATCCTGTCGTCCCGATAAATTAAACTGGAGAATCCATTTGGGTTTTCCAGTTTTTTTGTTAGCTAGATAAGTTTATAATAACGATATGAACCAATAAAGGAGATATTATGGCTGAGACAATAACAAATGAATCATTTCAGTATTTACTTGATGATCTAATGAAGGGTGGCCCAGTTGTTGGTGAAAAAAAGTTTGATATTGAGGACTTTTTTCAATTGCAAGATCCCGATGGTCAAACACATACGTACTCGCATATTGATATTTTAAAGCGTGCTGATGATACATATTGGATGCCATTGGATGAAGATCGCCATACTTTGACCAATATTACGAATTATCAAATATATGTGAATAAAACGAATAATTGGGCTTCCATTGCAGATTGGTTTAGTACGGAAGATATTTAAGGAGTACATATGACAGCTGATTTTTTAAGGAATGGCATGTATGGTTTTGCGATGGGGGACGCCTTTGGCGTGCCTTATGAATTTAAGGACACTGCAGAGGTTAGTTCCAAAATGCGCCATGGTGGGCTATGGAGTGATGATACAAGTTTATCTTTAGCAACGATTAATGCGTTAACAGATGAATACCAACTTAAGGGTATCATGGACAATTTTAGTGCCTACTTAAATCAAGGCGAATTTACGCCACAAGGGCAAGCATTTGGATATGGAGTTGAAACTGCTAATGCGATTAAAGCTTACGATGAAAGTGGCAAATTTGGAGATTTTAACCAAGATGATCCAATGGCCAATGGTAATGGAGCTTTAATGCGGATTTGGCCGCTTGCTTTTTATCAATTACCGGCACAAGTTACTTTAGAACAAGTTGTTAATGAAGTGACTGGTTTAACGCATGGGCCAATGCAGGCAAAGCTCATTTCCCGCTTTTGGGTCTACTTTATGCGTGTGTTACCACGAATGCGTAATATTGAACGTGCACTGGTACATGCGTTACGGGCAATTAATCGCCAACCAGCAGTGCAAGCGTTATTAGCACAAAACGATATAGAATGGTTAGTGGTTCCAGCTGGCAGTAATCCTGATCAAATTATTGAGGCGATTAAGAACCAAAGTATTGATAGCATTAAGCCTACCAGTTATGATGTGGACACTCTTAATACCGTCCTATGGACTGTTTTGAATGCGCAAAGTTACGAACAGGCAGTAAAGCAGGCTGTCCAATTAGGCGGCGATACAGATACAAATGCTGCTTTGGTTGGTCTTGTAATGAGTTATGTGGATGATCATTTCCCAGAACAATGGTTTAATGAATTGGCACATAAAGAAAAAATTGAACGGGAACTGGTCTTGGCTGATCAAAGTCATCGTTTTGATTAATAAAAAAGCACATCGATACGTACTTGTATCGGTGTGCTTTTTTCTATCTATGAGTTTTAAACCAACGCAGGCAAGTATAAATGAACAAACATACTAGGCCAATGATTGATAATAATTGCCCTAATTTCAAACCAGGGGTCTGATAGTTTAATTGGATATTATTATTGCCGGCATGCAATTTCATGCCAAGAAAACCATCATTAACCTTCAAAAGTTTTTGATTCTTTGAAGACCAACCACTTGAGTAAGGAATTGTAGTTGCCAAAATCTCTGTTTTGTTTGTTTTAACATGTCCCTCAATTGTATCGTGCTTAATTGAAAGCGGAATAGCTGTTTTTTGGGCCGCTTGCGCTACTTTTTCAAAACGCTGGTCGGTTGGAATTGATTCTACAGAAACATCAAATTCATAAGTACCTGGTTGATCAAATTGGAATGGAATAAATTGCTCATCCAATTTAGAACTACCCGGACCGATATTAATCGTTACATTACGAACTGGCTTATAGAATGAAAGGTTTTTTTGACCACTTTGTTTGAAAGTACCCTCAAAATCATTGTATTTGGTCGTTAGTGTATAACCGTCTAAGTATTTACCAAATTTACTAATGTTTGATAGATACCATTCCCATTTAAATAGTTTAGGATTATAGCTAAGATCAGCTGTTTTTTGTGGGTTCTGGCGCTTTTGATGCGCCTTAAAATTATACTCTTCAATTGCCGATTGGGCTTGTTGTTTGAATGATGCTGGATGGAACTTAATGTTTTTAAGTTCAATGTGTGTTTCAGTGCCCTCTAGATCTTTAGCTTGTTTCAAATATACACCAGTCGGATCATTCTTTGGGTCGGTTGTATATTTAAAATGGAGCTCCTGGTCATAGTCACTGTCGACACTTTTACGAATTGGCTGTTGCTTGACTGTCTTTTGGAAGGTAGAACGATCTGTAGACTTGATTGCATTCGTAACTACGCCATTAGCCAGGTAGGCTTCTCGTTGTGTACCAGATGCTTGATTAAATTGTTTTGTAGAAATAATATTTTGTGGAAGGTAAGCTAATGGATAGACAGATTTACTTTGATTAATAGTTTGATTATTAACGCTAGCTGAGTTGTTATAAGGTACATACGTGCTAGGTGCATCTTCGCCATACCAGTATTTTATGCCAAGAATATTGCTAATAATGTTACGGCGATCCAAGTTACTTGTAATATCGTTATTGTTACTGTCGGCAATTTGTAATTGGTTCATTAATTTGCCAACCGCACCATTTTGATATGACCAGTAAGATTCAACATTGTGTGCAGGACCGAGAATGCTCAAGTTAGTTGCTGGGGAAATACCAGTCATATTACCTAATTGATTTTCGATGTAAGAGCGATTCAAAGATGCTTTCGCGTCGTTCGATTCATCGTTATCGTCGGTATTTTTGTCGTGCTCAGATAGATAACTTTGTTGATTATCAATTAACTTATTTACATTTGAAAATGATAGTAGGCTTGTCTTTTCTGGATCAAGATCATTTTCATGATTCTGATGCATGAGAACAAAGGCATTAAACAATGTTAATGCTAGGACAACCCACAGTAACTTATGTTGTAGTTTAGCAAAATAAAGTACAAGCATGAGTGCTAGGGCAATAGCCAACATGGTTGCAAAATTACTTTTAATTGAAAAATTATTGTTGTAGAAGATTGAAACTGCTGCAATGCCTGTAAAGATTAGCATGTTTATCAAATCTTTCATATCAAGCGCGTCAAGCTGATTAAGGAAGTAAACAACGCCAATTGCCAACGGGAGGGCTAACATGAAAGTCCAGCGATTGGATGGTGATGAAGCACCATTACTTAAGGCTGCTAAGCTAGGCAAACAAAGCATAATTAGTGCGATAATAAAAACCCAATTTAATTGCTGATATTGTTTGAAACGCCGAAGTGTATAGATGGCGGCAAAAATCGCAACAATTGTAAATCCACCTGTGAACCAAAAGTTAGGAACGTTATCATTCATGATTAATGATCCCGGCAACTTAAGATAGTAGTTAAGGGGATAGATCACGATGCCATTAGCAAAAGATGTTGCACTACGAGCAGAGCTGAGCATACTGAGCATACTTGGCAAGAACAATACCATTGGTATCAGAGCTCCAATAATTGCGGAGATGATCACATTGGCCCAATAGCGGATGTTTAACCACTTATGATTAAAACTAGTCTGAATAATGAAGAAGAGTAAGGCGCCAAGTGCCATCATGAAGGCAAAATAGTAATTATTCCAGAGCGTCCAAGCGACCATTAAAATGAATGGGAAGTTTTTCTTTCCATCTAAAACATTATCAAGGCTGGTAATGAGCAGTGGAAAAATAATCAACGGATTAATGAAGAAAGGATGGTTGAAAATAATAAAGGCAGTATAGCCGGTGCAAAGATAAACAATGCTGGCAATAACGTTGACTAATGTATTTTTAGAATCCGTGAAGTGGCGTACAGCGGTCAAAAAGGCGATTCCAGCTAAGAAAAGGCGTACCACAATCATAATCGTGTAATATAGACCGACGTGTTTTTGACTAACGAAAGCCACACCGTAAGTGAAAATATCACCCAATGTGTAATATGAAAAGACTTGATAAAAATCAGAACCCAAGCCAATATTGAAAGTCCATTGGCTTGGCCACTGATGGGTGGCCAGGAGATGTTTTAAGTCTCTTTGCCATTCAACTAACGCCGGAAGATGTTGAGCAATACCGTCTGATTGCCATATAAAGGCCGTTCCAGTTAAGAAGTAAGGCAAAAAAAGCATGGTGGCTAGGAGAATGAAAATAGCTGTATAGCATAAAAGATTATTCTTCCACCATTGTTGTTGCTGCGTCATAGTAACTCCTAAAATTTGTAATAATTAAATTCATTATATCATTTTGGGACCGGCGTAATTTATAAGAATATTGTTGATAAAGTGTAAAAAAGCTTTGGCATCGCGGAAATTTATTGTAAAATATTACAAACTGAAAAGAGGGTAAAGGTAAATGCGAGTTGAATCAGATTCATTAGGACAAGTTGAAGTACCAGATCAGGCGTTTTATGGCGTCCACACCGTACGAGCTTTGGAGAACTTTCCAATTACAGGTGAGCATGTCAATGCCAATCTTATTAAGGCTTTGATTCAAATTAAATTGGCAACAATTAAGACGAATCATGATGCAGGTAATTTAGATGATGAAGTAGCTGGTGCTTTAATCGAAGCAGCAAATCAAGTGTTATCTGAACCAATTGATTATGAAAATATGTTCCCGTTAGATCCAATTCAAGGTGGAGCTGGGACCAGCATGAATATGAATGCAAATGAAGTTCTTGCTAATTTGGCTTTGACTAATTTGGGTTATGAAAAAGGAGATTATCAAAAGATTAATCCGAATGACCATGTTAACAAGAGTCAAAGTACCAATGATGTTTTCCCGTCTGCCGGGAAATTAGCCTTGATACATATTGTTAAACCACTGATGGCTGAAATTAACGCTTTAATGGAAGCGATGGGGGCCAAAGCCGACGAATTTGCTGATATTTATAAAATGGGGCGTACACAGTTACAAGATGCGGTACCAATGACTCTAGGAAATTCGTTCCATGCCTACTTAAAACCACTGGGACGCGATTTAATGCGAATTGATGAAGCACAACAAGGGTTGCATGTCTTGAATTTGGGTGGATCAGCCATCGGTTCTGGAATTAATGTTTCACGTTACTATCAGGAACATATTATTCCAGAATTGAACGCTGTTACGGGTCTGGAGTTAGAACAAGCTTCCGATTTATTTGATGCTACTCAAAATTTGGATGGCTTTTTACAATTATCATCAGCGCTAAAGTCACTTGCTGTTGATTTATCAAAGATTGCCAATGATTTACGTTTATTAAGTTCTGGTCCACGTTCTGGCTTAAATGAAATCAATCTACCAGCGCGTCAAGCTGGTAGTTCAATCATGCCTGGTAAAGTCAATCCAGTTATCCCTGAGGTTCTGAATCAAGTTGCGTTTGAAGTAATGGGAAATGATATTACTGTAACGAGCGCAGTTGAAGGGGGACAATTAGAATTAAATGCTTTTGAGCCCGTGATGCTTTATCGTTTATTTGCATCAATTGAGCATTTGACGCAAGCCTTAAAGACATTTAGAGAGCATGCAATTGTTGGGATTACGCCAAACGAAGATCGACTTGCACAAGATATTGATCTTTCTGTTTCATATGCCACGGCGATGGCGGCCCATATTGGTTATAAAGAGGCTTCAAATTTGGCTAAAGAAGCGTTACGTACAAACCGTTCATTACGCGACTTAGCCGAAGACTCAGGTGAATTTACAGAAGAAGAATTAGAAGATATTTTTGCAGTTGATAAGATTGTGCGAAATGCTCGAACTCCTGAACATGGTTTGACTAGTTTCGAAGAATAATTGTTCTAATTTTCACAATGCTAGTATAAAGGCGTATCTAAGAGATACGCCTTTATATTTTTTTATGAAAATAATTAAGTGAAAACGTTTACAACGAAATCGTTTTCATGTATTATAATCAATGTATTAAGCAATAGTTTAATAAAGATATTATTTAAGGAGAAGCAATTATGGTGAAGTTCATTATTGCTAGTCACGGCGAGTTTGCCAAGGGTATCCGTCAATCAGGACAGATGATTTTTGGAGAACAAGAAGACGTAGAAGTAGTAACTTTTATGCCTAACGAAGGGCCTGAAGATTTGTCAGCTCATTTTAATGAGGCTCTTGGTGACTCTGCCAACGCTGGAGAAGTATTATTCTTAGTTGATTTATGGGGTGGGTCTCCATTTAACGTCGCTTCTCGGATTCAAGCTGAGAATCCAGATCGCATGGCAATTATTTCTGGGTTGAATTTGCCAATGTTGATTGAAGCATACGGAGCTCGTTTTACGATGGATAAGGCAGCAGATATTGCGCATTATTTAGTAGACGTGGCGCGTGATGGCGTTAAGACAATCCCTGAAACTGTTGCATCTGAAGCACCAGCTCAAGAAGCCGATGCACAAGAAGCACAACCACAAGCTGTTACTAACACAGATGTTAACAAGGTTGAACATTCAGGTGAGATGACAATTGATGTTCGTCTTGCTCGGATTGACTCACGTTTGTTGCACGGACAAGTTGCCACTGCCTGGACTAAGGCGGTACAACCAAACCGGATTATTGTTGTTTCTGACACGGTTTCAAAGGATGAATTGCGTAAGACATTGTTGGTCCAAGCCGCACCAGTTGGGGTTAAGGTTAACGTTATTCCAATTCAAAAGTTGATTGATGTTTGGGATGATCCTCGGTTTAAGGGTGTTAAGGCAATCTTGTTGTTTGAAACACCACAAGACGTTGAACGGGTTGTTGCCGGTGGCGTTAAGTTAACAGAAGTTAACGTTGGATCAATGTCACATTCTGAAGGTAAGCGCATGGTTACAAACGCGGTTGCCGTTGATGATAACGACGTTGAATGCTTTGAAGAATTACGTTCACAAGGTGTTAAGTTTGATGTTCGTAAGGTACCAAGCGATTCAAGCAAGGATATCTTTACTTTGTTGAAAGACAAAAACTAAAACTCAATAATTAATTTCAAACGTAGAATAGGAGGGTTAAACGCATGATTTCAGCGTTTTTTGTTGTATTAATTTCATTCCTTGCCGGAATGGATGGAATTTTGGACGAATTCCAATTCCAACAACCGATCGTTGCGGCAACGCTTATCGGTTTGGCTAACGGACATGTAACCGAAGGAATTATCCTTGGTGGAACATTGCAAATGTTGGCCCTAGGTTGGATGAATATTGGGGCTGCTGTTGCGCCCGACGCCGCTTTGGCATCTGTTGTTTCAGCTTATTTGGTAACTGGACCAGCTCAAGTTTCAGTGCACGAAGGTATGGCGATTGCCGTGCCACTTGCCATCGCTGGTCAAGTTTTGACGATTGGTGTTCGTACGATTACAGTTATTTTGTCACACGTTGCTGACAGTCAAGCCAAAAAGGGAAGCCTTCGTGGTATTGACGCAGTTAATATGACGGCCTTGGCATTACAAGGTTTGCGTATTGCTATCCCAACAATTATTGTGATTATGGTTGGTCCTGGACCTGTTAATGCTGCTTTGAATGCAATTCCTGATGTGATTACCAAGGGGCTGGCCGTTGCCGGTGGATTTATCGTGGTTGTTGGTTACGCCATGGTTATTAACATGATGGCAACACCTGAACTATGGCCATTCTTCTTCCTAGGATTTGCGCTATCAGCTATTACAGAATTGAACTTGATTGCCATGGGTATCATCGGACTTGTTCTTGCATTAGTTTACCTACAACTTTCACCACGCTTTAACGGCTCAAATGGTGGAGATTCAGGTAGCCAAGGTGGTTCAGGCTCATCAGGTGATCCAGTCGACGCAATTTTGAATAATTATTAGGGTCTGGAGGACGAGTACAATGACTGATGAAGTACAAGAAAAGCAAGTACAATCAACGGAGCTTCACCTAACTAAGGGTGACCGTCGTGCAACTTGGTGGCGCTCAACATTTATTCAAGCTGCATGGAATTATGAACGTATGCAAAACGTGGGTTGGGCCTACTCAATGGTGCCAACAATTAAGCGTCTTTATAAAACAAAAGAAGAACGTGCAGAAGCCTTAAAGCGGCATTTGGAATTCTTTAACACACATCCATACGTTGCCTCACCTATCTTGGGTGTTGAAATGGCGATGGAAGAGCAACGTGCCAACGGAGCTGAAATTGATGACGAAGCCATCAACAGTGTTAAGGTTGGTATGATGGGACCTTTGGCCGGTGTTGGAGACCCAATCTGGTGGGGAACTGCCCGCCCAGTGCTTGGAGCTTTCGCCGCTGGATTAGCACAAAGTGGTCAAATCCTTGGCCCAATCATCTTCTTCGTTGTATGGAATTTGATGCGTATGGCCTTCTTGTGGTACACACAAGAATTAGGTTACCGTGAAGGTACAAGTATCACCCAAGATTTGGGTGGTGGTATGATGCAAAAGCTTACAACTGGTGCTTCAATCTTAGGTATGTTTATCATGGGTGTGTTGGTCCCACGTTGGACAACAATGAACTTCCCAATGGTTCTATCAAAGGTTAAGTTGCAAAAGGGTAGCTATGTTGATACAGATGCCTTGGCACAACAAATCAACAGTGGTAAGTTGAACCCATCAACGATTTCAGATGTTGCCGGAAAGATTAAGGATGGACAAAACCTTGGTGCCATTAAGGTTACGACTGTTCAAGATACTTTGAACCAATTGATCCCTGGTCTTGCACCATTGCTATTGATGTTCGTTGTTTTGTGGCTATTGCGTAAGAATGTTTCTCCAATCGTTATTATCTTCGGATTGTTTGCAATTGGAATTCTTGCATATGCCTTTGGAATTATGGCATAAAAGACTTAAAAGCTGGCGCAGACGATGCGCCGGCTTTTGTACATAAAAAATAAAATATAAGGTAAGTGAATCATGGTAAAGCAGGATAAAGCACAACAAATTGATAATGTTCCAGAATTAAGTGCACGGGCAAATGCCTCATTAAGTGCCTTGAATATTCAACCGGGGTATTTGTTCTATGGTGATAAGGCGATTGAGTTCCGTTCAAATAAGGGCGGTTATATCATTATTCCTTGGGAACAAATTGATTATGTTAGTCTGGAAATTATTTTGAAGGTTTACTATCGTGGATTAATTATTAAAACGAAAGAAGATCAAACTTTTGAATTTGTTGGTGGTAAGCCACGCCAAGCGTTAGAAATCATGAAAAAGCATCTACAACCAAACCAATTGCGCCGACGGTTAGGTGCTTGGGAACGGCACAAGATGAAGAAGTAGTTATTAAAAAAGGGTCAGGGTAGCTTGTCTGACTCTTTTTTTGTGTTTTAATAGATAAGTGTCAATTTTATAAAATGTAATCAAAGGATGCAGTATTATGGCAAAGCGAAGAAAAAAGAAGCAACCGATGGGCCAAAAGCTCACTATCACAGGAATTATAGTCGTTCTAGCTTTATTTATTGGTCAGCAAACGGGGTTGATTAACGAACACCAAGTTAACGAACTGAAACAGGTTACAGGTGTCACAAAGCAATATCAAACAAATCGTAGTAGTAGTCAACGCGTTGGTTCACTAAGTACAAATCAAACTAGTGATTTACCACGACATCCGACGCAAAGTCAGGCTGCAACAGTTTTAACGCCAGCGATTAAGCAGCAGTTAAATGCGCGACAAATTTCATTCAATGGAACTGGCGCGTTTGTTATTAATCAAAATAAAACAGATTTAAATGCTAATGTGCGGGTAGCACCATATGTTCAATTGGCGCAAACAGATCAATATGGTCGGCCAGGTGTAGCAAATGCCTTTTTGAATAATAGTAGTCGTGAATATCGAAAACGTGAAACTACGGGAAACGCCACTAAGATTAATCCGGTCGGTTGGCAACAGATGCGGTTAAATGATAACCGAGTCCTCTACAATCGGGGACACTCAATTGCGTATGCATTGGCTGGTGGTGTTAAAGGCTTTGATGCCTCAGAAGCAAACCGACAAAATATTACGACTCAGACGACATGGGCTAACCAAGCTTCAAATGGGGATACTACCAATACTGGGCAAAACTACTATGAATCGATTGTTCGTAAGGGCTTAGATCAACATAAAACAATTCGGTACCGGGTAACACCACTCTATGAAGGGAAGAACCTTGTGCCTTCTGGTTCACATATTGAAGCGAAATCGCAGGACGGGAGTATTCAATTTAATGTCTTTATCCCAAATGTTGAGCCTGGCGTCACTATAAATTATGCGAATGGGTCGGCCAAAGCGCAGTGATTATGATGGATTTATTACAAAGTGTTTACAAAAAAATATGCATTATGGTAAGATACATATTAATGAATTTTAATTTCAGCTATTTTTTTGGAGGATGTTATGGAAAACACAAGTAATAATAAAGGCTTTGACATTTTTAGCCTTGTATTAGGTATCTTGGCCTTAGTTTTGGCCTTCGTTGTTTTGGAACACCCTGGTGTTTCATTGACAGTTTTGATTATCATTATTGGTATTTTCATGGTAATCGATGGAATTCTTCATTTTTCACAACGTAGTTCACTACGTCGTATGGGAATGGAAAGCACTGGAATGTTGACATTCCTTGCTGTTTTAGACATCATCGCTGGTATTTTGGTTATTTTCTGGCCACAAAGCTTTGGTGCTATCTATGTTTGGATCTTCGTTGCCATTGGCATGGTTTTGGATTCATTGTTTGAACTTTGGGCTGCTAAGTACGTTAAGTCAGCTGGTAAGGGTTACTACTGGTTTATCGTTGTAATGGCAATCATTGGTTTGATTCTTGGTATTGTTATGCTATTTAGCCCAGCCTTTGGTTTGTCATTCGTTGTGGCTTTGTTGGCTGCATACTTGCTTGTCTTCGGTGTTTTGGAAATCGTTAAGGCATTCTAAGCAAAAAAGCACAATCTTTTTGGATTGTGCTTTTTTTATTGTTTATGATAAGTAATCCACCAACTAATGTTGGATAGTTTTGAGTGCAATGGAGGCAGTTAAGGTGGAAACAACTGTATTTGGGCATCGGGGTGTCCCAGAAAAGTATATTGAAAACTCTTTGCCAGGTTTTAAGTATTTAGCACAACATGGCGAAGCGGTGGAGTTTGATGTTCAGTTGACGCGTGATCATGAACCGATAATTATGCATGATGAAAAAATCAATCGGACAACAAATGGGCATGGCTTTATACGGCGGATGACTTTAGCGGAGCTTAGGCAATACCATTTAGTTCCAGATAAACGTCGTGTGCATCAATTACATGTGGAGGATAATCGAATCCCAACATTGGATGAAGTACTACAAGTCTTTCAAGGAACTAATATTATGTTAAATATTGAGTTGAAAACAGATAAGCTTGATTATCCTGGGATTGAAGCGCTAGTTTTGGAAAAGGTGCAAGCGTACGGATTGATGGCACAAACCATCTTTTCTTCGTTTAGGCCTGAGACGATTCAACGTGTCCATGCGCTAGCGCCCAATCAGCCGATTGCATTGATTAGTCGGCAGTTGATTAAAAACCCTGCTGAAGTCATGACAAAATACCATCTAAGTGCCCTCCATATGAAGAAGACAACCGTCAGACCTGAATGGGCTAATTATGAACGGGCTTGGACCATTGATCAGCCCTCAGAAATGATGCAGATGTTTCAATATCATTTTGCCGGATTCTTTACTGATGATTTTGAACAAGCCTTAGAGCTTGAGCAACAATTGAACTAAAAAAATCTGTAAGTGCTCAAATGAGTGCTTACAGATTTTTTAATAGCTTTAATCATAAATAATGTCTTGGACCAAGGGTTCAAACCAGCTTGGTAAACAAAATTCAGCCATAAAATCAGACCAATTCCGATATTCATTAGGTGTATCTGCATAGATTAGTCGAGCCAACATGCGAATGGCGCGTTCGTTCGTTTCTCGTTCTTCTTTATTTTTGATATAAGGAGAAAAAGTATATAGAAAAGTTGGCTGAGAGAATTTAATATGACAAATTTCATGAGCGAGCCGGAAAGCAACACTAATTGATGATTGATAGTTGTGGTTTAGATTGATAATGCGTTGTTTGCAAAAAGCAACATCAGGATCAGTCGCTTGACCTGCGACTTCTTTAATGATGATATCTGATTGGGTCGCAATATAAAGTAATTGTTTAAATAGTTCTTCATGCATAGGCTAGTGCTCACTTTCATTCAGGGTGTTCAACATAGCCAAAAGGGCGTGTTTGTAGTCGTCTGAAAGTGGTTGTCCATTAAACATGGCGACGCCTTCATCGGACAATAGTTGATCAAGATCATTGGTCTTGACTGCTTGCGGTTGTTTAGTTGAATTTGCTGAATCAGGTAGGCCTAATAGGTCATCGGCAGTGACGCCTAAAACAGCAGCAACTTTTTCTAATGTCGCACGTTTAGGTGTGACACCATCAGGATATTGTTTTGATGGTTTCCAAGCATAAATTGATTTTTCGCCAATGCCAGCACGCTGGGCGACTTCGGTTAAAGCAAAGCCTCTTTCCTCAGCAATTTGTTTGACACGTTCATAGATTGACATGATTAGCTCCTTTTGTACGAAAATAGTATTAAAATAACTTGACTAAGTACGAAAATAGTATTATCATCTAGATATAGTTTTATAGCACAGCTTAATTGAAAGCGTGGAATGTGTCTTAGATGAAGATACGGACGACGCTTGTTTATATGTGCCATTTTAGTACGAAAAGTGTATTAAAGCAAATGGATTTTTGGACAGTAAAGGAGCTAGCGATGGCAGATCAGTACGATAAAGTATTAACGCAGTATTTTACAGGAGGCTTAGATATTGCAATTAAAGAACGTGAGCAGGAATTGCGTTTAATAAAAAGCGCACGCGATGACAATTTTGGTGGTGGTAAAGCACAAAATAAATACTTTAATGTTGTGGAAAATACGATGGATAAACTTGAAAATGATCGTTATTTAGCAGAAATGAAACGGCAACGTGACATTATTCGTGGTTGTGTGGAACAGTTTGATCGAGAGCATCAAGAAGTGTTTTATCAATGGTATCGAAATCGGATGGGGTGGGAATTGATTGCGCAATTGCATCATGCTGATCGCAGTACTGTCTTACGTTGGCGGGATAAGTTAAAAAAAGCTTGTCGTGAGGCTCATTTATTATCGAATGAAGCAGGCAGATCATAAATGTGCGACTTTTAATGAACACGCATTAATCATAATTAAAGATGTTTCTTGGAAAAAGCGTGTAGCAAATGTCAGGGAACGAAATCTAATTGAAAGGAAGTAACAATGCAGGAAAATGAAAGCATTCGAAATGATGATTAAACTTTTTGAACAAAGCTGGCCCACAAAATATTATTTATTACTTGTAGCGCTTGTATTTGCTGACTTAGTCTTGGGATTTGGCCGGGCAGTTGTTTTGCATAAATTCAATTCAACGATTGGTCTAGTGGGAATTATCAAGCACGTGATGATTTTATTAATTCCTTTTATGTTGTATCCTTTTGTGGCGGCGATTGGATATAGTGGCGTAGCAGACGGCATCATTTTATTTTTAGTTATGTCGCAGGGTGGTAGCGTCTTGGAAAATTGGGTAGCGTTAGGGTTACCCTTTAAAGCAGAGTGGAAAAACTTTTTTGATGATCAAAAGTTAGCGCAAAAAACACAATATGGATCAACGGATGAAAGCAATCATCAATAGGCAATCTGCTTATACAAAAAGCCCCAGTCGTAACTTGTAAAAAGTTACAACTGGGACTTTTATTTTGTACAGGCCACTTTGCGGCCTATTAAAGAACCAATTAAGGAATTACCTAATGAACCCGGGGGGAATCGAACCCTCATCTCCAGAACCGGAATCTAACGTGATATCCATTACACTACGGGTTCAATTTACTTGATTAATTATAGACGACCATAGCAGTAAAAGCAATCCTAAAATAGATTAGGTTAAACCTTGCAATTAGTTAAGTTTCCCTTTATTATTAAGTAAATAAATAAATTTAAATTGAAAAGGTGACAATATGGCTACTTCAGAGGGAAAAGAAATTATGGGACGCAATATCAAGCGTCTATTGAAACAGCATGGCATGACGGCAGCAAAGCTTTCTGAAATCGTAGGTGTATCAACTGCGACAATTTCAGATTGGTGTAATGGAAAAACTTATCCACGAATTAATAAAATTGAATTGATGGCGGATTATTTTGGTGTTTCAAAATCAGAATTAGTGGAAGACCCAAATGAAGTGGCAAATACAACTGTGTCTGAAGAACCAGCACTGATGGCAGCACATTGGGGCTTAGATATTACAAGCTTGCCAGATGATGAGCGCCAACGCGTGATTGATCGGGCAAAAGCTTATGTAGAAGGTCTTATTGCAGATTATGAGGATCACCATGCAAAATAACCGGTATGAGGATCTCCTAATTCGGGTTGAAGATGAACTAGCAAAACGGGGGATGCCTGCCACTATTTTAGATACAATTCCGCTTCAGGAGAATTCAGGACTGGCAGGGGTTACCTCAATTAAAGATGGTAAAGTATATATCTTTATTGATAAGGCTTTATCAACCTTTGAAAAGGCTGAAACGTTAGTGGAAGAATATTTCCATGCGATTTCTGATTTAGGGGATTTATTAGATTATCAGACAGCTCGTGCCCATAATAATGAAGTTAATGCGCGTGAAGGTGTAATTTCGTTTATGACCAGTGCTGAAGATATTCAACGTCTGGCACAGGAATATCCAGATGAACCATTAGCACCATGGATGTTAGTTGAAGCGTTCGGCTACCCTTTAGATTTTGCGCAAGACACGCTCGATTACTATCGTAGAAGTGGCGAATTAAAATAAACCTATTGCAATTAGTTTAAACCTAATCTATAATATGAAATGTGCTTGGTTAAGGCCAAGTTATTTTTATGACATTCAATTAAGTTTAAACTAACAAAGGAGGCGCTTATGCCAATTCTAAATATGATCGGTGTTCTTTCACTTATTGCAGGGATTATCATGATGACGGTGATCTTTAAATCTATTGTGACGGCTGTAACGCCAACGCTCCTAAAAACAATGCAACAAATTCCAAAAGAAGTCGATTATCGTAAAATTAAAGCGGATATTTTTGAAGTACAACACACCTTACGTTGGCGTTTTAAGTAGGATTTAGCACTCTTTACTTTTAATTACAAAAAGTTGGTTCCTTAGTTTGCGAAAGTGTAAACAAAGTCGTATAATATTGATTGTAAAATCGTTTACGAAATGAATTTCTGGGAGGAATCATTAATCATGACTGTAAAGATTGGTATTAATGGATTTGGCCGTATCGGTCGTTTGGCATTCCGTCGTATCCTTGAGTTGAAGGATGCTGCTGATGATATCGAAGTTGTTGCTATCAATGACTTGACTAACCCTGCTATGTTGGCATACTTGCTAAAGTATGACTCAACTCATGGTACTTTGGATGCTGAAGTTTCAGCTGATGAAGATGGTATCATTGTTGATGGTAAGAAGTACCGCGTATACGCCGAAAAGAACGCCGCTGATTTGAAGTGGGTTGAAAATGATGGTGTTGAAGTGGTATTGGAATCAACTGGTTTCTACACTTCAAAGGACAAGGCACAAGCTCACATCGATGCTGGTGCTAAGAAGGTCTTGATCTCAGCTCCTGCTGGTGATATTCCTACTGTTGTTTATGGTGTTAACCAAGACACATTGACTCCAGATGACAAGATTGTTTCTGCTGGATCATGTACTACACAATCATTGGCACCTTTGGCTGATGCCCTTAACAAGGAATTCGGTATCGAAGTTGGTACAATGACAACGATTCACGCTTATACTTCAACTCAAATGATTTTGGATGGACCTCGTGGAAGCAAGCCTCGTAACAACCGTACAGCTGCTGCTAACACGATTCCTCACTCAACTGGTGCCGCTAAGGCCATCGGTTTGGTTGTTCCAGAATTGAACGGTAAGTTGAATGGTCATGCACAACGTGTACAAGTTGTTGACGGTTCAATCACTGAATTGACAACTATCTTGGACAAGAAGGTTACTGCTGACGAAGTCAACGAAGCTATGAAGAAGTACGAAAACGATTCATTCGGTTACAATGATGACGAAATCGTATCTTCAGACATTATTGGAGACACACACGGTTCTGTCTTCGACCCAACTTTGACTGAAGTCGTAACTGCTGGTGATCACCAACTTGTTAAGACTGCTGCTTGGTACGATAACGAATACGGTTTCACTTCAAACATGATCCGTACTTTGAAGCACTTGGCTGAGCTTTAATCTTAGCTTCAGTTGAACAAAAAAACAGGGGGTTTGGTGGAAGCTAAATCGCCTGTTTTTTATCAGAAATGTCTATAAATTAAAAGAAAGAGGGTATCTCTATGGCTAAGTTAACTCTTGAAGACTTGGATCTTAAAGGTAAGAAGGTATTGATGCGTGTTGATTTCAACGTGCCTTTGAAGGAAGAAAACGGTGAAGTCGAAGTTGCCAATGATAACCGTATCGTGGCTGCTTTGCCATCAATTAAGTATGTTTTGAACCATGGTGGACGTGCCATCATCTTCTCTCACCTTGGACGTGTAAAGTCTGAAGATGATAAGAAAAAGTTGTCAATGAAGCCAGTAGCACAACGCCTTGCTGATTTGATACAACAACCAGTTACTTTTGTTCCTGCTATCGAAGGTAAGGAACTTGAAGAAGCTGTTGATAACCTTGGCGACGGACAAGTTTTGGTATTTGAAAACACTCGTTTTGCTGATGTTCAAAATGGTGAAGAAGTTAAGCGCGAATCAAAGAATGATCCAGCACTTGGCAAGTACTGGGCTTCATTAGGTGATGTCTTCATCAATGATGCCTTCGGTACTGCACACCGTTCACATGCTTCAAATGCTGGTATTGCTGCTAATATCGCACAAACTGCTGCAGGATACTTGATGGAAAAGGAAATCAAGTTCTTGGGTGGTGCTGTTGAAAATCCAAAGCGTCCATTCGTTGCTATCATCGGTGGTGCCAAGGTTTCAGATAAGATTGAAATCATCCAAAATCTTCTTAAGAAGGCTGACAAGGTTATTGTTGGTGGTGGAATGGCTTATACATTCGACGCTGCAATGGGTAAGCCAATTGGTGATTCATTGTATGAAGCTGACAAGGTTGACTTGGCTAAGCAATTGATCGACGAAGCTGGCGACAAGCTTGTTTTGCCTGTTGATGCAGTTGCTGCTGACAAGTTCTCTAACGATGCTGATACTTACATCGCTGAAGATGGTATTAAGGACGGTTACATGGGTCTTGATATTGGACCTAAGTCAATCGAATTGTTCAAGTCAGTTTTGAACGATGCTAAGACTGTTGTTTGGAACGGACCTATGGGTGTGTTCGAAATGCCTAAGTTTGCCAAGGGAACTCTAGCTATTGGTGAAGAATTAGCTAAGGTTACTAAGGAAAACGATGCAACAACAATCGTTGGTGGTGGTGATTCAACTGCTGCTGTTCAACAATTGGGTATTGCTGACCAATTGTCACACATCTCAACTGGTGGTGGTGCTTCACTTGAGTACCTTGAAGGTAAGGAACTTCCTGGAATTTCTGCCATTTCAGATAAGTAATAAAATTAAAGAGAAGGTTCACGTTCGCGTGAGCCTTTTTTTGTGCCAAAATATGAATAGGTTTATGAATTCTAAGGACTTTTATATATCGGCACTCTTATATTTCGTGTACAATTGAAAGTGGAACTTTAGTGTTGTTGAGTTGGACACTAGATAATTTAAAATGAAGAAGGAGCGCATATATAATGGACTTAGAAGAAATGAAAGCGCGCCAATCACATATTCGGAACTTTAGTATCGTTGCTCATATTGATCATGGAAAGTCGACAATTTCTGATCGAATTCTTGAAGCGACCCATACTGTGGCCGAACGTGATATGCAAAACCAATTATTAGATACAATGGATCTCGAGCGTGAGCGTGGCATCACGATTAAAATGAATTCAGTTGAAGTTCACTATACTGCAAAAGATGGTGAAACCTATATTTTCCACTTGGTGGACACACCTGGACACGTCGACTTCTCGTATGAAGTTTCACGTTCACTTGCTGCTGTTGATGGTGCCATCTTAGTTGTGGATGCGGCGCAAGGGGTTGAAGCGCAGACTTTGGCAAATGTATATCTTGCGATTGAAAATGATTTGGAAATTATTCCAGTTATTAATAAGATTGACTTGCCTGCTGCTGATCCAGAGCGAGTTAAGGAAGAAATCGAAGATGACATTGGATTAGATGCCTCAGATGCCGTAATGGCGTCAGCTAAAGAGGGAATTGGTATTCCCGAATTATTGGAACAAATTGTTACTAAGCTACCAGCGCCAACCGGTGATTTAACGGCACCTTTGAAGGCACTTATCTTCGATTCAACTTATGACTCATATAAAGGTGTTATTCTAACAATTCGTGTTCGCGAAGGAATTGTGAAGCCTGGCGATAAAATTCGCTTTATGAACTCTGGAGCGGAATACGAAGTGACTGAAGTTGGAATCCATTCTCCCAACCCAATTAAGCGTGATTACTTGATGGCTGGGGACATTGGCTATCTAGCCGCTTCAATTAAGAGTATTCGTGATGCACGCCCAGGGGATACAATTACGAATGTTGATGATCCGGCCGATGAACCATTGCCTGGTTATCAGCCAATGACGCCAATGGTTTATTCTGGACTTTATCCAACTGATAACGCACGATATAACGATTTGCGTGAAGCGTTGGAGAAGTTGCAGTTGAACGATGCTTCGCTTGAATTTGAGCCAGAAACATCGCAGGCACTTGGTTTTGGTTTCCGTACAGGGTTCTTAGGCTTGTTGCACATGGACGTTATTCAAGAACGTCTTGAGCGTGAATTCGACCTAGATTTGATTACGACGGCACCATCTGTAACGTACCATGCGTACACGACCGGTGGTGATATGGTAGAGGTTTCAAATCCGGCTGATATGCCCGATGCGTCTGAAATCAAGTCGATTGAGGAACCATATGTATTAGCACAAATCATGGTGCCTGAAGACTATGTGGGTACCGTTATGGAATTGGCGCAAAGCAAGCGTGGTGAATTTAACACAATGGAATATTTGGATAAGCAACGTGTGAACGTGAAGTACTATATTCCACTTTCTGAAATCATTTTTGATTTCTTTGATAAGTTGAAGTCATCAACACGTGGTTATGCGTCATTGGACTATGACTTAGATGGTTATCGTCCATCGAACTTGGTTAAAGTTGATATCTTATTGAATGGTGAAAAGGTCGACGCCTTGAGCTTTATTGTGCACGCTGACTTTGCGCAAGCACGTGCGCGTGTGATTACTTCAAAGTTGAAGGAAATCATTCCACGTCGTAATTTCGAAGTGCCAATTCAAGCAGCAATTGGATCAAAGATTATTGCGCGTTCAACGGTTAAGGCCTACCGTAAGGATGTTACCTCAAAGATTCATACAGGTGACCCTGATCGTCGTGCTAAGCTACTTGATAAGCAAAAGCGTGGTAAGAAACGAATGAAGTCTGTTGGTGCGGTTGATGTGCCACAAGAAGCCTTCATGGCCGTCTTGAATACCGGTGATGATGACGAAAAATAACGATTTCTCGTTAAAAACCAGCTAAAACACTATCAAAAGTTTGGCAAATATGGTATTATAATTTAGTTATCTTAAATATAAAACTGACTCTATCACGAATGTGTTAGGGCGATAAGGAGAAGTTCAAAATGAAGCCTAATATTCATCCAGAATACCACCAAGTGGTATTCGTTGACTCAACTACTGGTTACAAGCTATTGACTGGTTCAACTCGTACTTCTGATGAAACAATCGAATACGAGGGTAACACTTACCCAATGATTCGTGTTGAAATCACTTCAGATTCACATCCTTTCTACACTGGTAAGCAAAAGTTTACTACTGCAGATGGTGCTGTGGACAAGTTCAACAAGAAGTATGGTTTGAAGTAATTATACTTCAATCTAAACGCTGGCATGACGGCCTAAACGCTGTTGTACCAGCGTTTTTCTTTTTCTTTTGATAGATGTATTTAGTGGTTTTTAGTGGTAAAAAGTTGGAAAAATTTGCCACATTTTGCCACATATAATTATTTTTGCCACATTTTTGCCACAAATTGTCACTAAAAAAGGGCCATGGTTTTATCATTTTCTTCGTTCCTTTTATCTTGAAGAAGGTGGAAATATGTTCGCTGAGTAATAGAAATATTACTGTGTCCTAAACGTTCACTCACATAGGCAACGTCAACGCCGTTATTAATTAGATAACTTGCATGTGTGTGTCTAAGACCGTGGAATGTAATTTGTTTTGTTCCAGTTTCCTTTATAATATTTTTTAATTCACGAGTATAGTAATTTTGTTCATGTTTATCTCCAAGAAAGTGAATGTCTGTTTTGGGGTATTTATCTTTATAACGATCTAATTGAACAAAGAATTTATCTGGCATTACAATGGTTCTGATTGATGATGGCGTTTTGGGCGTCACATATTCAAAAGGGTACTGATTTGTCTTATTTTGAGTAATAGAGATGGTTTTATTGTCCAAGTCGATTGAATCATAAGTTAAGGCTAAAATTTCACCTAAACGCATACCAGAGAGTAATGAGATATAGATAGAAAAACGTTGTGGAGTAATATCATTTTTTTCTATATAAGTTAGAATTTTATTCATATCATCAGTTTCAAGGTAGTTAATGCTTTTGACTTCATTCTTTATATTTGGAATTTTAATATTTGAAGTTGGATTTGTTTTTATAATTCCGTCGTTAAATGCTTCTTTCAAAGGCATGGATAAACGAATTAGTGTTTGCTTAGTTGTGCTTGCTTGATGTGTTTCCGAAAATTTATTAACAAACTCTTGAATATCCTTTCGTGTAATTTCTTGTAAATAAAAATTCTTAAAATATTTATGAACAATCTTTTGTGTACTCAAATGATTAGAAATTGTTTGAGTCTTTAATTGCTGTTTGAAGTGACTATCAAGCCAGTGATCATAATATTCAGTAAACAACGTATTGTCTGAATTAAATTTACCATTTTGAATTTCAGTCAATCTTTCTGCTTCGTATGCTGTCGCCGCTGCTTTTGTTTTAAATCCGCTTTTCCTTTCTCGTTTGTGTTCGCCGTTAGGAGTAGTGTAGCTAATATAAGCTTGCCATGTTTTTCCTCTCTTTGTAGCCATGTTAATTTAAACCTAACCTTTCCTTTTAAAAATTGAGTAGTTTAAAGACGTACTCGGGTCTGATATAATATCAAACGGGAGTAATCCTGTGGGAGCGTATATCCATTAGCTTGCCGGCGAGGGGGATATGCGCTTTTTATTTTGCAATTATAATTTTCAATGGTATAATTTAGGTACGAGTTGAGATAGCTTTCGTTATCTCTGATTAAACCACTTAGGAATGGACGCCCGAGTGGTTTTTATTTTGCAAATATAAGCATTAATGTTATAATTGACTTACGAAATACGGCAAGTGGGGTACCTCTTGTTCTTAAACCATTTGGGAGTGATCGCCTGAATGGTTTTTATTTTGCAATTATTCATGTATACATCTATTTGGCGTCACGATCACAAACGACGCTAGATGGGAGGTACTTCAAATTGTTGTATTTCGCAAATGCTGTATTTACAGCTATCTTGTCATTGATCGTATCGGTTTTAGCGCCGTTCATCATTGACGCAATTAAACGTTACTTACGTAAGTAGTGTTTTGCTCCACTTCGGTGGGGCTTTTTTATTGCAAATGAATCATGTTGGACTCGAACCAACGACCGGACGGTTATGAGCCGTCTGCTCTAACCAACTGAGCTAATGATTCAGAGAAGCTTTTAAAGTCTTCACGGTTGGACTATCTTGTAGTAGGCATTATCTGTTTATTGCTCGATTAAAGATTTTAAACTGCTTAACTTTTGTTGCTGGTAAGCTAGATTTGCTTCTTGAATGCCATCTAAACCAATTATGTGCATAACATCTTTAAAAAAGTTAGAATCTTGAAATGCATCATATAAAAAGTCATCATTTAATTCTTGGGGCATATTGTAGTCGATATCACTCATGTACTCGAATACAATGATTTTACCTTCAGTGCTATCAAGAAAAACACCACTTTGAGGGCTAAGTTCAATATAAAATGTATTTTGGACTTTTATCTGAGAACCGTCTCGTGCAATTAAGTTGAAATCCGGAGACATTATGTAAGCATTAATGATATTTAAATTTTTCTCTAGTTTATTTTTATAGACCTGAACTAATTTAGCTGCTATATTAGTTAATTCTGTTAGAATGGGGCTAACTTTTTCTTGATATATTGAGTCATCCATAACTTTACTCCCATCAGCTTTTAGTGTGGATCAGTTTATTGCACATATATGTATGCCACCTTCGGGTGGCTTTTTTATTTAGCCAAATTTAATCATTTGATTTGACTCGCTTGTATTTGGCTTAAGTGCTTCTGCAACATCATCTTCATAATCGTTTGGTGTTCCTGTAACGGTCATAAATGTTAGCCAGTTGTTAGATCCTTCATAAGCTTGCCATCTGTCCAGAATATAGTCTAATGCCAAATGATGCGCCTCGGCTTCATCTTTATTTCGAACATCATATTCAGTCCATTGTCTGTGATGTTGATTTTTAGCATGCTCATATTCTTCAGCTAATTCAAAAATAGTGGTGCTATCAGGATTATACATAATGACGCTTGCTTTGCAGTCTGTAAGTGCATGGGTTGAAGATAGTGGAACTTGTTCCACAGAAAAGCCTATTTGCTTAATTGATTTTAGGATATCTTCAATAATCCATTCTTCAATTGTATCCATTAGCTAATCCTCTTTTCGAGGGTACTTAGCAAGCACAGCTTTAATGATTTCCCAGTCTTCATCACTGATTGGCCTACCACCGGCTGATATTAAATCGTCACGTTCAGAGTCATCGACTTTACGCAAATCTATTTTTTCAGTTACAGCATTCGATTGTTTAGGGTGCATCTCATCAGTGTTACCCAATAGGTAATCTACTGATACGCCCAGGACTTCGGCGACGGCTTTAACGGTTACCCGACGAGGTTGCTGTTCATTGTTTTTCCATTTATATATTGTGTTTTTTGATAATCCGGCATCCTCAGCTACTTTTTGTAGACTCATGCCTCTATCTCCGGAAATCTTTTTTGTGCGCTCAAATAGCGTCATATCAATACTCCTTAGGATTAATAAAAATTAAAAAGATAAAAAAAGATAAAAACGCTTGATTAATTTTACCCCTAGGGTTATTATTAACTCATCAAGTAATAAAGCAACTCAAAAAGCAAGTAAATATCAAGCGTACTTTTAGTGAGTTAGAAGTGATAGATACAGCTGTTCGTTGCGGTTTTTAACTATGCACTCATTTTACCCCTAGGGTAAAAGATAGTCAATAAAAAATACTTGTTTAGTTACACTACGTTAGAAAGGAGGATGAAATAATGTCAGGACAGTCTATTGAAAAATATAAAGCCGTCAATTCATTGATTATTGAAATTTCTAAAGATGGGCAAACAAAAACCAATCCAGCAATGGTGCAAGCGTTGGCTGAATTGGTAAATGCTACTTCTACTATGCAGTCGTTCTAACGTATACAACTTTGTCAGATGTGAAGTAGAACTTATGTTCGTCGTCGGTGTTCAAGGTTCCTATAAAAGCATCACGTTCACGACGAATATGGTCGAATGTGAGACTGCTTCCGTCTATAAATTGTACAAGGACACGTTTATCACTTAGCAAATTCAAAAAATCATCCATAATATTTCTCCTTTCATTCAGTGTGGGGAGTATCAAACTCAAGATAATTATAGCAGTAAAAAAGGAGGTAAAAATATGGTAGAAACATCAATTGTCAATGAAATGACAACTGCACAAGCACGGGCACGTTTAAATTGGTCACTAATTGACTTCAATAAATATTTAAAGATGAATGGATTTAAGCGTCCAGAATTAGCTCAACAAATTGGAGTAAGTAAAAAATATGTTGATGATTTGTTAACTGATAAGACTCGTGGAGCTGGAGCAATAGAAAAGTATCAACAGCTAATGAATGTCACTGGTTATAAAGGTGACAACATTTATATCGGAAAATAAGGAGGCGTAACAATGGAAAACGTAATTATTGTAGAGAATGGCGAACCGATGACAACTTCCTTAGAAGTAGCTGAGAAATTTGAGAAAAACCATCGAGACATTTTAAAGGCTATTGATTCGGTAATTAAGGGTCTGCGAAAAAGTTCGCAACCCCAAAAAGTAGATGAACGGTTTATCGAAGGTACCTATGTGCATGAACAAAACAATCAAACATATCGAATGTTCAAAATGACTAAAGATGGATTCATGTTAGTAGCCATGGGATTTACTGATAAGAAATTTATGGATACGAAAGTGAATTATATTGATTCGTTTAATGGAATGCAGAAGCAACTTGAACAACAAGCACAACGTCAATTCTTCATACCAGAAACAGTTGATCAACAAATTGAACGTGAGAAGCTTGCGTTACGAAAACGAACAGCTGACACATCACGAGCTCGTGAAATCCGCTCATGGGCAAAAGCTTTAAATAACACTAAGGAAGTGATTTCATTAGCTACTCCAAAAGTATTGAGTATGTTGCTTGATATTCCGGAAGAACAATTAGCGCTAGAAGGACGATAAGGAGAAATAGGTGATGAATATTCAAAAAGCAACAAAAAAAGCCATTGCTCAAGGTAGAGGAATGACTCGGCCTGGTTTCCCCAATAAGTGCTGGCTTCTCCCAACCAATACACCAGAGCGTGTAATTATTTTTAAGGATCGTGAGAAACTTTCTAAATGTTGGAATCCAAATGCTGAAGATTTAATTGCAGATGATTGGATTATTAAATGAAAAAATAAAAACAGGAGGCATAGAGATGAAATTAACCATTGAAGGCACAGAAGAAGAAATAAAAAACACGCTCCAAGCTATTGGTAGTAGCGATGAACGTAAAGAAGATATTTCAATTTCTTCAATAGATAACAGTGAAAATATAGTTGTTCCCAAACCTGTTAGTGAGCATCTTCGTCACCAAGAAGCTCAAGCATGGTCTGCAATACTAGGGCCTCACAATAATCCTTGCTGATTTTTGTACCAGTAATGATTGTTTGATCATTTTCAGTCATATCGTGGTTAACTTTATTGGTTTCGTCTGCAACATTTTTAAAGTGTTCAGGCGTAAAAATAGTTGCATAAGCTTTATCTCGGGCGGAGTAAAAAGCATTTTCTATTTCATTCTTCTCCATTTGTTTTCTCCTTTCTTTAGGGACTAGGCAAATGAGCCAGTAAACACATTATAAAACAAAAGAGGTATAAACATGACACTACGAGAACAAGCACAACAAGCAGCAAAGCAAGCAAATGCATTTGAAACAGCAGTTGCAGAAATTACTGATGATTTGAAAAATGCTGCTGCGAAATATGAAACGTTGTCTTATCAAAAAGGAACATCAGAAGACCGGCTATTTAATTTTGTTAAATCACATCAAGAGTTCTTTGAAAGTGAAGGCTTGCAAGTAAATAGTGACGGAATGAATGTGTATCTTTCATGGGTATAAGGAGACAACAGAATGGGAAAAGCTATTCCATATAAAGGGGGGCAAACTGTAATTCCTGGAGAAGTAGCAACGTTATTAGGCAAATCATACGACTGGTTTCATGATAATTTGCAGTATTCAAAGAAATTCATGAAGGAAGTTCCGAATAAGACACCAGGTTCGAGAGCAACGTATGCATATCACGATGTTATTCGATTTAGGGATTTATCAAATTGGGGTATATAGAAAGGAGGCTAGAAAATGTTTGGAGGATTAGTTGCAGTAATTTGGACAGTATTCGCAGCGATTGGATTTGGAGCGACGGTCGATTACTTTTCAAAACGTTGGGCAAAAAAATAAGCGCACTCTGCTGCAACAGAGAACGCTTAGCAAATGGGAGTATAAACATTAGGACATGTAAATACTCCTCAAATATAGCACAAGAAATTGAGGACAATCAACTATGCAAGCAATAATTACACAGACACAGCAAAATGCCTTACTTAAGAAACAAGCATTAAATCGATTATCGCGGACAGCTTTAGCTGAACAGTTAGGGTTATCAATCCCCACCGTTCGCTCTGTACTAGACACAAAGCCACCCTTTGCAGTAAATAGCAAAACATTCACAGCAGTGAATAATTGGTTAATTGAACAGTTGGATGATTAAACAAATTATGGAGGACAAATGGCATATATACCAGATAAGCAGTTAGACCCACCAGATGACGAGCAACCAATAGCGCTTGACTTTGAAGATAGTGAGCTTTATGACGGTGACATTGTATGGATGGATACAGATGGAAACTATATTGACGACGATGTAGTTGACTCATATTTTGAACAATATTTGCGCTTTATGGGCGCTGAACGAAAAGAACTAGGAGAATAAAACTCATGACAGAAAAATTAATTTTACGCGCTGAAAATAAGAAAGATAAGGAATACAATCCCGTATTTATCTCAAGTGATACGCATTTAAAGTTAAAGCAATTATCAAAATCAACAGGAATTCCAATGCGGACTTTAGCCGATAAAATGTTCAATTTTGCATTAGAAAATTCAACAATTATCAATTCTGAAGATGGGAGCAATCCAGAATAGGAGATTTCACTGATGACGGCAGAAGAACAATATTTGAGTAATCATTTTTTTAATCCTTTAGATGAACCTAAGACAATGGGCGTGGACTTATTGGGGAACTCATTAATTGAAGGAGATGAAGTATACAAGGCCGAAAAAGGACTGCTTCTGGTTAGTGCTTTAACTAAAGGGCAGAAAGAAATGGCTAAAGCACTAGAACTACGAAAGGTGGCGTTGTAATGGCTAAAACAGATATTGAAAGACATGTTGATTTGGCAATTGAACACATTGCGAGCGTTCATTTTCAATCAATTAGAGGTGAGTCAAAAGAGATGGTACTTCAGGCTTTAGGTGAGATTGAAACTACAATCAATCAAGCTATCGAGGCGGTAAAGAATATGTAGGAGGGCTAGTAATGCCAAAATATTTTAAAGAAGGCACAATCCCGGATGTTGGCGATATGTATTTCATTTATGGGGGGAAAGGAACTGGGAAAACTAGTTTATCCAAGAACTTCCCTGGCTTGAAATTAATGTTCAATTTTGATGGTTCAACTAATGCCATTGCTGATACTGATGATATTCGAGTTATTGCATATGATCAAGGTGATGCCAAACAAATTCAGCGTCAATTCATGTACGACTTTAATCAAAATGTTTACAAGAAAGATGAACAAGGCAATGTAATCATTAATCCAGAAATTGGCACGATTGTATTAGATAACGTAACGGCATTGCAGAACTGGGTTATCGACAATATTGAGAACGGTGCAAAAGACGGACGGCAAAATTGGAACTTAACTCAAAAGTGGTTTCGAGATTTGAGTTTCTTATTACGAAAGACACAATTACCTATTTTAGCAACAGCGCACGAAATGTCTGGTGACGTTGTGGGATTATTTAAGCCAGATATGAATGAAAAGACATTTAATGCATTTGCATCGACATTTGATGTGGTGGGGCATATCTACAAAAGTGATGGTGAAAACACGATTGATATGGATCCAGAAAATGGTAACAAAGGTGCAAATCGACTGGATAGTCGTAAAACTATCAAAGCAAACGAATTACTAAATATTAATACAGAAGAAACGAAAGAAGAGGAAATTTAACTATGGCTTTTACTTATGACGCAAACGACATTCGCATGGCATCTACAGGACTTGAATTTGGAGGAGAATACAACGTAAAAGTTATTTCTGCTGAATTTAAGGGGAAGACAAAAAATGGCAATGACTATGCAACAGTACGTTTCGAAGTTTTAGATGGTGACCAACAAGGCGCTCAAATCACGCATGTGTTTATGGATGACGCAGAGACAGAACGTCCATTCCGTTATCGTGAAATCAATGCCATGCTTGCTGGAATGAATTATCAAGGTAGTGGACAAATGACTTTGCAATCCTTGATGCCACAAATTATTAATCAACAACTGGCAGTTAAAGTTAAGAAGTTTGAAAAATCAACAAATGATGAAGGCCGTATTTACTACAATCCACGTATTGAAGACTTTGGTAAATACATGGCTAGTGGTTCAAAAAGCGACAAGCAAAATCCACGACCAAGTAATGATGTTAATTCTCAACCAACAAATGGTGGCTTTAATCCTGCCGACCAAGGTATGACACCACCACCTATGGCACCACAAGGAGACCCATTTGGTGGAGGGTTCTAATGTATGCATTCAAGAAATCAGGCATTTATGGAGACTATGATGTCCTTGATGAGCTTGATGTAGTTACTTATGCCGAGTCTTTACCAGCAGTTCATGAACCAATTGAAGATGTTAGTGAATTCAAAAAAGTATCGGCACAATATTTTACGCCGTCAAATTTGAAAGATGGTCTAACAAGAAGTCGAGAGAATATTAAAGATGTGCAAGGCATCATTTTTGATTTAGATCGTGTCGATAATTGGCATGATTTAATGAGTGATTTTTACGAAATGCTCATTAAAAGCAAAATTGAAATGTATCTTTGGAAAACACCATCTGCATTAGCTTTAGACGGCAATCATGAAAATGGAACACGATTGTATATCCCGCTAGGAGAGCCGATTAGGCCAGAGTTATTACCCCAAGCCGTTGAAGAAGTAGCTAAGTTACTCATTATTGGGGACTTCAATATCTTAAACTATGGTGCTGATATTCAAAGCTCTAAAACGATTGGTCGCTTAATGGGATTGCCATTACAGAAACAAGATACGATTGTTCCATGGGATTTGGAGAATAGAAAGCGATACAAAATACAGGCTGTTTTGGACAAATCAATTTCTACTTTTCAATCTACCAGTGAGAGCGACTTTGTTGGTGCTATGAGTGACGAGCCAACGGTAGAAAATATGACTAACTTTATTAATAACTACACGGAAAAACACGACATTACATTCAATGTCGGTGAGCGGGATAACTCATTAACTAGGGTTTTTGGCGCATTGAAAAAGGCGTTCTCAAATATTGATAGTGATGACCTACTAGATGCATTTTATGAAGCTGGGGTAGCGCAGACTTTAGACAATCCGGAAAAAGACATCGCTAATAAAGCTAAACGACTACTTAAGTAGAAAGGAGGGCTATGGCAAACGCAATTAGACTAAAATCGGTCGTTAATTTCAATTCGTTACGCATTCCTTTTTCTGAAGCAGATGAAGTTGATGGCGGTATGAATACCGACTTTGTTAATCAATTGAGTTGGTTACGTTTAGATATTCAGAAGAACGGCAAGTACAAGTATTCAATTAGTTCAGTTATTGATTTTGCTAGTTGGCTGATTCAATACGACAGTATCGTTATTAAGAATGATTGGGGATACATCTGGAACGGCTCGTTTTGGGATCGGGTTCCTGTTAAACAAGTTACCAATATGATTGATGTTTCAATTTCAGTAATCACTGACCGGCTAAAGGTCAGCTCTAACAAGAAGCGAGAGTTACAAAAAGATGTTAAGCCGTATTTAATTGAGTATTCACGTAGTTTTGATGATTCGCCTAAGACTAACTATATTGGGTTCAAGAATTGGACACTTAATGTCGCAGAAAATAGTTTTTTTAAGCCAAAAAAAGAGATGGCTATTATCGATGGCTTTGATTTTGAACCAGACCCAAATAAAGTTCCTGAAACTTGGGTAGCATATGCCAAATATATGTTTGGTGAAAATGCTAGGTTTCTATGGGCGTGGTTGGGATATGCTTTTCAAGCTAATATGGATTGGAAACAGGGCGCACTGTTCTTATTAGATCCAGTTGGTGGCACAGGTAAAACGCATTTTGTAACTAAGGTTACTCAAGCGATGTTTGGTAGCAGTCGAGTAGGTGCTTTCAAGTTAAAAAATTTGCAAGGAAATAATGCCCGTTTTGAAACAGCCCGTTTTGTAAATAAATCGTTAATGGTTGATGACGATGCTACAAGAGTCAGATTTAAAGAAGATGATACGTTCAAGTCAGTTACTGGTGGCGGCCTCTCCCCAGTTGAGCGGAAGGGGATTGACGGAACGGATTATCGGATTACAGCGAAGATGATTGTTAATGTGAATGAAATGCCCATTTTTAATGACAGCGGAGCAATTAAAAGACGGTTGCACATTATCAAAACAGTAGCCCCTGTAGCAACTGCTGAAGAAATCAAGAAGCGAGATATTTTATTTCCTAATGCTAAGCTGGAAGAAGAAAAGCCAATGTTAGCTACATATGCCATTGAGCAGTACCAACAGGCCGTTAAAGAAGATTGGCAAATCGTTGGAAATATTGCAGATGATATTGTCGCACTTGATCCATTTGAACAATGGCGCCAAACGTTAACGCCACAAGTTGGGAAAGCTGGAGATTTGTATGCAGAGTATGAACAGTATTATTTGAACTTAAATTTATCTGATACTGATAAGCCAATGAGTAAACAGGCTTGGGGTCGCAAAATGATTAATTGGTATGAAAAAGTTAGAAAGCCAGATGCACTTTATTATGACGTGAAGTGAATGAACGATATTTGAATAATGAACGATATATGAACGATACGATGAACGATTATAGGCCGGTGTATAGCCATCATGAACGATATGAACGATATTTCTTTATTTTTACTATATTTAGAAATTTAATTAAAAAATAAAAATAAAAGAATAAAGAGCGTTTTTCATTCATATCGTTCACAAGCCCAGTATAAAGCCATTTTTACTGAGAATATCGTTCATAATATCATTCATTATCGTTCATCGATTTTGGAGAAATAATGAGTCAGAAAATTTTTGAAGCTTTGATTGAGCTAGATAATGATTTTGGTAGTGGGAATGATTTACAACATAACACGAAAACTAACACGGTTTATCGTGGTGCAAAATATCGTGCTTACAAAGATGAATTGATTGAAGCGTTGGACGAACTCAATGATAAGTTTCACGTTCAAGTTCATAAGGGGGACGAGTTAGCTGTAAATCTTACGTTCTATCAAACGAACGTTAATCAAACAACACGAGCAACTAAAGATTTGGATAACATGGAAAAGCCGACTTTAGATGCGATGCAAATTGCCTTGGGGTTTGATGACTCACAAATCGTTAAAAAGGTTAGTCAAAAACAAAGTAATTTCACAAGAGCATTGAGGATAGAGATATGGAAAGCCTAGATAAAGAAGCACAGGCAAGAGGTTACCGTAATTGGCGTGAATTGGAATATTATGAAGGGGAAAATTTTGCTAATGAATTAAAGCGAGATTTGGAATACAGGTAAAAATGAAGGATAGCGAGAGCGGGTAAGTGGTGGGAATTAGGAGAAGAAATGGGTATTAAACAGATTGAAAACTACCAAGTGTCTGATCATGCCCAAGAACGACTAACAGAACGGTTTATGACTAGTAAATCACATGTTAGAGCATGGTTAACTAATTTCAATATGACGGCTCAAAAAGTTAAAGACCAAAACAACGGTACTGAACTATGGCGTAGTAATGATGTGTTTATGGTTATTGATGCAAGTAAGAAAACGATTGTAACGGTATATCCTAAACCAACATCAGATCATATTGTTATTAGCGATATTGTGACGGATTACAAAGCACAAGCGGATTTAAATACGCTAGCCTTTAAGCAAATTCAGAAAGCACAAATTAAATTTGGTGAAGATATGTACGTGCCTTTAATGAATTTGGACTTATTAGCTCATCAGTTGCGTTCTAGCGAAGACATGGCTAATTCATCGGAAATATATGAAAAGCTTGTGAGCGGACTTGCTAGGGTGCAAAAACAAGAAGAAAAAGTTGAAGCATACATTTCAGATATGCAGAAGTTAATTGATTAGGAGAAGAAATGATTTGGTTTTTATTACTAGGATGGGGTGGAATTATCGCCGTATTTCTTTGGTTGCTTGGGAGGATGGATAAATGAGTAAAAAAAGTTATCAGCGATACATCATAGAATTTATCGTTATGGCTGTTTGTAGTTTGATTTTAGCGGTTTATTTTGCTTGTCAGTACGACAATGTTAGCAATGAAAATAAGCGACAACAGACTTTAATCGATAGTCAGAAGAAACAACTTAATGCAGATGAGAAGTACATTAACTCTCTAATCAAAGAAGCAAATAAGGAGCGAAATGATGATTAAATTAAGTGAAGAAGCAATGAAACAATTGAACAAGTTAAAGGTTAAAGTGGATTTTTTGACGCCTTCGGGTGCGTTATCAGAATTAGATGAAGATACCGCACTCTATGATTTATGGTACGAAATCAACAACCACGGAAACAGGACACATAAACAATATTTGCTGATTGATGAGCTTTATGGAAAACATCAACATTTTGAAGAAGAGAAGCCTAAGAAGTATATTGTGCGTGCTACAGATGATAGCGATCAGAGTTGGTATTTATCACGAAATGATTATGGAATTATGGATATGGTGCCCGCTTTTATGATTGCAACTACATTTGATACCAAAGAAGAAGCTGAAAAATGGACGAATCCTTTAACTGAAGTTGTGGAGGTTGAATAATGAAATTTGATGAAGCTATAGACAAGATTTATTTAAATGCAAAAGGTTGTATTTTAGACGCTACGGTTAGTGTGCATTTAGTAAAAGAAGTGCTAATCAATCTAGAGGAAGAATATGCCAAGCCTGTACGAATGACGCGAGAAGAATATAACAATATCATGAAGCTAAAAGAAAATGGAGTTAATCCATTTGATATTGCCACAGTTAAAAATGGTTCAGAAGAATATGATGAATCTGTTGGTAATGAATTAATGTATAGAACATTAAATGTGGAAAACCTAATGCGTGCATGGTTACATCCTGAATTGATTAAGGTGGTAGAAGAATAATGTTTGAAACATTTATGAAAATTGCGTCTATTGTAATAATGATTGAGCTGATTGCTGGTATGACATTATTTTGCTTTAACTGGTTACATAATTCGTGGTTCAATTTTAAGAACTTTCGTGACATCAATAAGCAGTTGAAAAATGGGAAAATTAAGTGGGATGGTGTAAGAGTTTCAAAAAATGGTATATATCCAAAAGCTATCAAGGAGATAGACGATGAAAGTAATTAAAAAGCCAGTGCCTGTTGAGGTATGGCAAATACCTTTTGAACCAGATATGAACTGTTTCCTTCAGACTTTACCTAAAGAGGTTAGAGTTAAGGTTGCAATTGATTATTTTAGTGGAAATCCAATGCTAGAAGGTCATATCAAAAAGATGAGTATTATTTCCCTAGAAGGTGAAATGGACGCTAAGGTAGGAGATTATATCGTTCAAGGTGACCATGATGATGTTTGGGTTGTTCAGCGAGAAATCTTTGAAGATACCTATGACATTGTGGAGTGTTAATAATGAAAATTTTAGGTATAGATATATTAAAATTTGCCGAAGAAGTAGATAGGGGCATGCAGGAAAGTCAAAAAAAGCATGAAGAGATGGAACGAAGCAATAAAGAGTTCAGTGATCGTGTTAGGAAGGATATGAAACGTAGAGGAAGTATGAGATGAATAATTTAGTTGAGTATGATTCTGAATTTCGAGATTTACTAAAAAAGCGTGTTGATTATAGCATGGCATATGGGAATGGAAAACACGAGACGATGTCAGAGCAGATGGTTGCAAACGATATTGGAATTTCTTATACAACACTCCGTAAAGTTTTGAGAGACAAGAATAAGCACACTATTACTAGGGAAAAATATAATCAAATTAATGAGTGGATGAGCAAAAATAAAAACGCCTAGCAGTTGCTAGACGCCTTACACGAAAGAAATCGACAAGTTAATTATATAATAGTGAGGTGAGTGAGTGGCTGATAGGTATGATAAACTTTTAGAAAAGTATTTCACTGGTGGCTTGGATTTAGAGATTAAAATACGTGAGCAAGAGCTTAGACATCCCCAAATGGAAGTAGATGAAAATATCGGTGGTGGTAGGGCGCAAAATAAGCGGTCATACAACGTTGAAAACACAATGGCTAGGATTGAGTCAGATGAATATCTAAATGAGCTCAAACGGCAAAAATCAAAGCTACAGGCGTGCGTTGATATGTTTGATGGCGAGAAAAAAGCAGTATTTTATCAGCATTACAGAAATCGCTTAAATTGGGAATTAATTGGCAACCTGAATAACATTGGTCGACGTACCGCAATCCGTTGGCGAGATGAGTTAAAAATTTTGTGTGAAACGTATAATATTTTTGAAGATGAACTATAAAATAAAACCGCTAAAAGTCAGCAAAAGGGTTGATAAATAGCGGTTTTTCTTTTTATAAAATGTTGACTTTATATCCGATAAGGTATATAATAATTATATTGAATGAGGGAAGGAGGAAGTCATGAGATACAAGGGAAAACATGACAAAGAAAAAGAGCCTTGGTCAAGGTCTGATAAGATTGCTTTTTATAACACGGTACTCACAACCATAGTAACAATCGCAACTCTTATTAAAGAAATCCTAGACTAAAGCTCAAGCCAAGACAGGTCAGAGATGACCTTGTTTTGGTGTATCTCATGATAACAATAACCATGAAAAAGCTCAATAGAACAGAAAAATTACAGATTTTGAACATGATAATTTTGTTAATACTACTTGCCGTAATCTTTTTTAAGTAAGGTGGTCAAGATGATTGATTTAAATGATGCAAATATTATGAGTGCTAAGGAAGCCTCAAATAAGTGGGGAAAGGCTGATAACTATGTTCGGCAAATGATAGCGAAATATCCTGATAAATTTCCAGCAGGATCAGTGCGTAAATTCGGTAAACAGATAGTTGTAACAACTGAAGGTATGGAAGCCGTAACTGGCGTTAAAAAATCTGAACTACCAAAATAATGGCACTTTTTGCCTATTTACATGTGCAATAATGATAGTGTTGATAAATTAAATCAACGGGCACCGTGGCGGAACAGGTAGACGCACATTAAAGGGTGATGCAGCCCCAATGTTGAAAAGCTGTATGTAAGGTGCAAATCCTTACCGGTGTATTGCTTCTATAGCTCAGTTGGTAGAGCAAGGGACTTTTAATCCTTGGGTCGTAGGTTCAAATCCTACTAGAGGGATTTGACTAGGAAGAGAATGTTTGAAAAAATATGGAATAAAAAGTTATATAGAGAAATGGGAGTGTATCGTTAATAATTTTTTTATAGTTAGGTGTACAGTATAGAAATAAAATATTATAATGGAAGGGCTATGTTGAAATATATTGGAAAGTTGTTAACAATAAATGGAACTAGAATTATTTCACGGTACAAACAAAGATCAAGCTGAAGAAATATGCAGAAATAAACCATGCATACCAAAGAGTGGTTCTTATCCTGGTGACGTTGGTAGGGGATTTTATAATTTTTATGAGAATGAAAATTATGAGTATTCTATTAGTGCTGTTCAAGCAGCGACTAGATATGCAGATAAATATCGAGATACTCCATCAGCTGTTGTGAAAACGCTGGTGGATTTTAACCCAGAGCGTGTTCTTGATTTGAATATTGATAGTAACTATTCCCGCTTAATTCAATTTAAAAGTAAAGCACAGGAAGTCATCAGTAAAACAATAGAAGAATATCAAAGACTTCATCCTAATTCGAGGGTAAGTAAACGAGCCAATCCAGATGGCATCGCAATTGAAAGGTTTATAGATTCTTTGCCCGAAAATCCGGTAATCATTTTATGGGACAGATGGGAAGACATAGAACATCCTTCTATTAAAATGAAATCTGGACAAATACCTAATTGTAAAGTAGCTGTCATTAGAGATTTACGTATCATAAAAAAACAAAATGTGATATAGTGTTAATGAAGATGGAGGGTAATTATTATGAATCAAGAACGTTCAAATGGCATCATGTTGCCAGAAGTTACTGATGAACTACTAAATGAAGTACTTAGTGATGCTTTTTTAGATGAAATGATGAAGTCTATCTTTGTTGAGACTAAGCAAACAGAGTTTAAAGTGAATGGTTTGCAGTCGGATAGTACACAAAAACAAGATGTTGATTACGGGCAAATTACAAAATTAGATAAAGAACAGTTTGTGACTGCTGATTTGGTAATAGCATATTCTAGCGCAGCATAGTCTAATTTAGAATAAATAGGGAAGATAAATGTCAATTTCAGAAAGTAGTTTTCAATTTAATAACCCATCTATCACATGCCTCACCTTTAAAATTAATGATGATTTTGACGAAAATGAATTTGATGGATTCGATAAAGTTAAATTTAGACGCAAAATTAATCGTGATGGCGATACCCATGCTAATGTGTCGCTTGAGGTTAAGATGGATGGAGCGAAAGCGCCATTTAACCTTGAGTTAACAATGGAGTCGGATTTTGTTTGGAATGAGAAGCTAAATGTGAAGAATGCTGATGGGGAGGAGCAAGTAGAAATCTTTCTTAAATATACAGCCCCTTCACTTCTTCTTTCGTACATGCGACCAGTGGTTGCATATATTACTAATTCATCGAAGTTTCCGGTCTATAATATGCCGTTCTTAGACTTTACAACTTTAGAAGAATCATCAGATGTTGAGAGTAATCATTAAGTTGGTTGCTCTTTTTTGTTATACTTGTTTTTCGAGTAAGGAGATCAAGTGATGAAGAAGAAAGACATACAACAGCTGCTAAATCGAATCATATATGTTTTAGGTATTATATTTTTTATATTAATCGTATTTCTCTGTCTATTATGCTTATTTTATTTAATAACAGGAGACGTGCCACTGAAACCAGTACTGAAAACTTTTAACATGATATCGTTTTTTCTTACTGAAAACATAGAGCATCCAATATTAATATTCTTATTTACTTGTTTTTTTGCATATTTGTTGATCTGGGGATCCTGGTTTTTCAAACATTCATCAAAAAACATGTCTTTTTATCAATTCATATCTCTTGTTGTTACTATTGTCGGATTGATATTTGCTTTTACAACCTTTTCTAATCAAAATAAACAGATAGAGAAACAACAAGAATCAATATCTAAACAAACAGATTCAATGAATTTTCAAAAAAATAATAGTAATTTAGTTATAAAGGACGATTTGAAGATACATTTAAAAGAAAATCGTAGTGTGGCTAATTTAAAACATAAAGATGAATCGACAGGAGTTGATTTGCTTTTTAGTTTAAAACTACACCCATCACAAGGAGAAATATTTGAAAGCTACGTGGTGCTTCCAAAGGAAAGAAATAAAAATCAGAAAACGATGAACGAAGCTGAAAAAAAGAAATGGAGCGAGGAGCAATCAATTAAGAACAGAATACATAAACTTAATAATAATGGGAAATATTCTGATATAACATATGGTATGAGAGCAATGACACCTGATCGCATTGTTTCTGAAGCTGTAGATTTCTATTTGGTAATGCTTGATTATAATGGAAATATATCAATAAGATATTGTGTTTTCGAGCCTCAGTGGGGCACTATTCAAAACAAGCCATATGTAGAAGTGAATGGGGAAAAAGTAGCAGAAGTAAATGCTCCATTTTACTATTTTAAAAATCCAAATCCAAAAGTAAAAGTATTTATGTCCGAGAATGATTTGAAATCAAAATATGACTATAATAGTAAAAAAAATCCCGAAAGAATATATAAAGATTATTCTGAAGTTATTAAAGGGTTAGATGAAGTCAAGAATGAATTTAAATAATAAGCCAAGAGTAACCAAAATGGTTGCACTTTTTGATACAATCAATTATCTATCAACCGTTAGGAAAGTAGAGATTGAACATAAAGATTAATTTGTACAATAATTTAAGCTTTATTCAAGGTAATGAAGAGTATAGTTACGTTGTTTCAATGTCTTATCCATTACTGAAAAGGAGTATTATTATGTTGAAAAAACAGGTAATTATTTTAGGAGCAATTGCGACCACCTTAGGATTCGGAGCGGTTGCCCCAGCAATTCATGCCGATGGTGTAACACCACAAGCTGTGACGGAAAATCGTTATACGGATGGTAAATATCAAGTCAACACAGCATATTTAAAGCAAGGTACAACAACTACATCGGTGATGGCTAACTATATGAATGCAGTTAGTGATGTTACTATCCAGGGTAGTGTTGCAACCTTGACAATCTCTGCCAAGAGTTCAGTATATGCGAACATGATTACAGGTTTCTCAATCAACGGAGCGGCCGGTGTTAAGAGTGGAAACGCTTGGACATTTACATTGCCGACAAGTGTACTTGAAAATACTCTTAATGGTCATGTTGATATTAATGCCATTATCATTACAGAGAGCCAACCAGTCGATATTAAATTAGACATGACGAATGTAAAATAGAATTATGGAAGAAGAGGCAGCCGTTCCAGCTGTCTTTTTTTGTGCAGAAATTTAGGAGGATTAAGCATGCATTGGATTAAAACAACAGATGAAATTGTTACGAAAGCAGGGGATACAAGTACCATCATGCACTTTATTTTGTGTGGGTATCCTGTTTCGATTAGTGATGAACATGCAATTTTATCGGTTAAAAATGATACAAATTATTTGATGGATATTGATATTCAAGTTGAGAATAATCATTTTGAGCTCGACTTTGGTCACCCTAGTTTAAGTCAATTACCAGCTGGAACATACTACATTGAAGTATCGGCACATGATGGCGGAGATATTGCGAAGTTCCCAACTAACGGATTTTTTCAGTTTACTTTAAATGAGAATATTTACGCACAGCCGGGCAAACTAGTTCCGCAAATTACTTTTGAAAGTATCTTACAAAAAGTAGAAAAGGAAATCGCAAATAAGGTCGGGCCATCAAATTATGATATTGCTGTGAAGAATGGTTTTACAGGAACAGAGCAAGAGTGGCTCGCAACGTTAAAGGGCGATAAAGGAGACCAAGGACCAAAGGGAGATCGCGGAGAAAAGGGCGAGAAAGGTGATATGCCTGTTATCAAACGACATGGTCCAACTGGTTGGGTATTAGACCGTAGTACAATGCCTTGGACACTTCATTTTGACAATGGATGTGACCTGCAACTACCAAGGTTCCCAACCGCTCCAGTTCCATATGGATACGGTTATATGCAAACTATCGAATCAACTAAAATTGCACCTTGGCCAGTGCCTTACACTATTATGCAAGCGGCGCGAGGAGATAGTACGATTGACTCATGGAAACAACAAGGACTTGACCAATGGCAATATTTTGCCTCAGATACTACTGTTATTAATCCTGTTAACGATTCAAGCAAGTTTAATTGGTCAGAGGCAAAATTTAATGACACAACTAAAGCAACGACAGGGGAACAGAAATACCTTATTCGAACATTTTATGAGCTGGGGATTTGGTCAAAGGAAGATGTTATTTCATTAGGCGCAAAGGAGAAGTAAGTATGTGGAAAGCAAAACAGTTTATGGATTTTTCAGAGTATCAAGAGTTTATCAAGACATTGCCTAAAGATGTTTTGATTAGTGAACGTTTTGGAGAGAATGGAAATGTTACTGTACGGTATTGGCAGGATGAGTAATCGATAAGGTTACTCTTTTTTTGTAGGGTGCTCATCATGGGAATGAGTTGAATGCTTGCCATTAAGGACAGCCATACGTGCCAAAGCTTGGCCAGCACCAACAGACAAACGGTGCTGGATACATAACGAGACTAACTGAAAGGAACGTGTGAACGATGAGTATGTGACTATGATGATAGATGAAGAGTATGGACGAGTGTCCTGCATGGGAGAGTTGGGAATACTAAGGAGACTAGATAGGGAAATGGTAAGAGCTCATAGATGTAATGTGATGGGGTGCCATCAGTTAGTCAAGTCGGGTAAGAAGTTCTGCCCAATTCATGAAGCTGAACAAGCACAACGATACGCAGACTATAAAGCGAAGAAGCCAGCGACGAGACGCGAGCAAGCTATGACCAAACGTTATGATGAGACGAAGCGTGGAGAGTTACATGATGGTTTCTATTATTCAAAGCAATGGCAACAAGTAAGTCAGTATGTTAAGCAACGAGACGGATATACTGGCGCTGTAGACGGTAAATTATATGACGCTGGCGAGCTAATTGTTGACCATATTGTGCCGAGGCGTCTACTTGAAAACCGTGTCGCAATGCTGGATGCAAGTAACTTATGGTTGCTAAATCGACGGCAACATAATAAAAAGACGGGAATTGAAAAGAAAATCCCCGACGAAAAATTAAAAAATCTTGATCAGAAATTTTGGAAAAAAGTTTTGAAAGAAAACTAAAAATACCCCCGCCCTTACTGGCGCAAAGGATACCGCTAGTCAAGGTGTCGCGTCTTACACGCACGCCATTTTTGAACAATTTAGGTAGGGGGGGTGACCACAAATAAGGAGGTGGATAGGCCATGACCAAAAAAGCCGATAAAGATGTTAATGATGGGCGTTTGAGCTATCGTCCACCCGATTATTTGGGGAAGAAAGCCAAGGTGATTTGGCGTAAAGTAGTCGTCTTTTTAGAAGAAAATTCTGCCGTTACTCGGATTGATGGTAATTTGGTTGAAATGTACTGTACGCAGTATGAAATTTACCGAAATGCATATGATCACATCAAAGAGAATGGCGAAGTACAACCTGTTTATAAAACTTTGCAAGACGCTAGCGGCGAAATAGTGGGGAGAGATTTTACAGGATATAAACGTAACCCAATGACCCAAATCTATAATGATGCGGTGCGCAGTTTAGCTAGAATTGGTAGTGAATTAGGATTATCGCCAAAGAGTAGGGCGGAACTAACGGAGCTAGTTGAAAATGATGACGAGGGGGATGGCTTTTTTGAAGCCTTTAAGATGTGATGAGTAACAGAGAAAAGTATCATGACGTTATTCATGTCTATGGAATGAGCGACCCTACCGTTTCATACTGTATTGATGTATTAGATGAAAAAGTTTTGTCGGGGGAAAAGATGAAGCTGGCTTGTCGTAGGCAGATGGATGATTTGCAACACGAGATTGACGGAACATTAAAGGAATATACTTACAACCAAGAACTAGCGGAGCGGATTGTTAAATTCTCAACTTTGCTAAAGGATGTTAATTCTGGTGAGCCGTTCAAGCCAAGCCCATATCAAAAGTTTTTGTTAGCAATGATGGTCGGTTGGCGTGTGAATGATGGGGATAATGGAGCGAGATTTAAGAACGTATTTATCTCTATGTCCCGTACTAATGGAAAGACCCAGCTATTGGCGACATACTGTCTATTTTTGTTTTTATTTGGTCAACCAAACTTAAATCGACAAATCGCAGTAGCGTCTATCGACATTCAGCACACCGCTAATTTGTACAAGTACATGACGCTTAACTGGGAAGAGCTTGAAAAAGGCCCATTTAAGAAGATGCAAAAGCAACTGGGCATTGAGTACAATCGTAATGAAATGCGTATCCCAAGAACGAAGACAACACTTAAGAAGTTGAGTGCGCAAGGAAGCCCAGCTGACTCTGACCACTATACAATTGGCGTGATTGATGAATACCATTTGCTGGGCTATGGCCAGAAAGAATTTGTTAACTCAATGACATCTGGAATGATTAATAATGAACAGGCGCAAATGGTGTACATCAGTACAGCGGGCACAAATCCAAACGGGTCGCCAATGTATGAAGACTATATCCGATACACACAAGCACAGGAAAAAGGCGAATTAAGTGACCGTGTGCTTTTCCTAGTTTGGGAGCAGGATGATGTAGCTGAAATGCATGACCCAGATAGCTGGATTAAGTCTAATCCGCTAATGGAAGTGTCCAAGCTAAAGAAACGATTGCAAAGTGGTATGAAAGCAGAACGCGATGAAAAGTTATCCAGTGGGGAGCAAGCTGAGTTCATTGTTAAAAATATGAATATGTGGCAAAACGCCAAAGAAAATCGCTACTTAGATTTAGATCAAGTCGAGTCGAGCGTTGAAACGGAACCATTCGAGATGTACGGTAAGCCAGTATATATTGGCTATGACTTTTCACAGGTATCCGATGATACGGCGTTAGCGTTTGTGTTTCCGTTTGAAGATAGTGGCCAGCAAAAGTTCTATATTTATCAACATTCTTTTGTACCGACTGCACGAGTAAAAGACATTCAAGCAAAAGAGAAACAAGATAATATTCCATATCGAAAAGCGGAAGAATTGGGGTATGCGACTATTGCTAGTAATCGGTATGGTTTGATTGACGGAGACCAAGTTTTTGAATGGTTGATGCGTTTTATTGAATCGAATGATTTACAGGTACAGGGCTTTTTGTATGATGCTTGGCAATCTGACAATTTTATTCGTCGGCTAGATAGTATTAAAGAAGAGTATTTAATTATTCCAGTACGGCAAGGGATTAAATCTTTAAGCGAGCCAACTAAATTTGTTCAAGAAGAGTTTATTAAAGGTAATATTGTTTTGCCTGATGATCCAGTATTAAAAGCTGGACTCACTAATGCCGTTCTAGTATCAGACAACAACGGCATTAAGATTGATAAGAATAAAGCAACACAAAAAATTGATTGTGTAGACGCGACAATTAATGCGTTTTACGAAGGGATGTTCTTTAATACGGAATTTACTAACGTTGAAGAAAAGACTAGCTCATCACCATTTGGGAACATGAGTAACGATGAAATTAATGATTATTTTCAAAAGGACTTTAGTTTTTAGTCCTTTTTTATTTTGGAAGAAAGGAGAACTTGATGAAAAATGTACTAAAAGCATTACTTGCCTTGTTTTTGACTTATGGCGGTTTAGGGATGTTGATTTATGTAGCCTTTGGAATTAACAAACTGTTTGGTCTGTTCGTTGTAGGTATTTTGCTTTACTTAGTGGGTAATGCCATATCAAGTGAATTAGAAGAATGAGTTTATTACGACCATTTGAAAAACGTTCTACAAAAATGCCGATTATGACGCCATTCATTTCGTCAAATGGGAACTTAATCCCTAATAAGCCCATTTCAGCCAATGTAGCATTACGAAACAGTGATTTGTACAGCGTAATTGCGTTAATCAGTTCTGATATTGCAGGCGCAGATTTTGTTGGGACTAACACTAATCTAGATTTGCTTAATAATCCAATCCCACATTTGAATAATCGCTATAACTTTTGGAACACGGTGGTAATTAATCTTCTCTTAAATGGAAATGCTTTTGTTCAAATTGAAAGAGATGAGAGTGGCACGCCTGTTCAATTGCGACACATTCCAGTTGGGTGTGTGACGATTAATTTAACCAATGATGTGCTGACTTATGAAGTGTTAGGCTTTGATGATTTTGAAGATGAAGTTATCCTGCAAGAAGACATGTTGCATTTCAAAATCATGGCTTATGGAGAAGTTAATAGTATTTATCAAATCATTGGCCGTTCGCCATTAGAAGCTTTATCAGCAGAATTACAGCAACAAGAAAGTGCTAATAAGTTAGCTATTTCAACATTGAAAAACGCCATCAATCCCAGTAGTGTGATTAAAATTCCACAAGGGATTTTGAGCGCAGAAGCAAAAGAACAAGTACGTAAAGAGTTTGAAAAAGCCAACGGTGGGGAAAATACAGGACGAGTCATGGTCATGGACCAAGGTGCTGATTTTTCTACTGTGACCATTAATGCAGATATTGCGAAGTTCTTGAGCAATTTAGATTGGGGAAAGCAACAAGTCGCCAAAGTATTTGGTGTGCCATCTAGTTATTTAGAAGGTAAGGGTGATGAACAATCATCAATTGAGATGAGCGCAGAGCTTTATATTAATGGGTTGAATCGGTACATTGAACCGATTACGTCAGAGCTAAACCTAAAATTAGGTGGCAATATCTCGCTTGATCTATCAGATGTGATGGATTATTCACGATCTAAGTTGAAAGCAGATATTTTAAATTGGGTTGATAAGGATATTCTGACACCACAAGAAGCACGAGAGATGTTAGAAGAGAAAGGAGTGATTGATATTGGTACACCAGGAGACTAGGGATGTAAGCTTTGAAGACCTAGAAATTAGAAGTTCAACTACTGATAGCCAGTTTATCGGTCAAGTGGCTGGGTATGCCATTGTTTTCAATAAGCAGGGTAAAACAAATGGTATTACGGAATATATTGACCCGCATGCATTAGATGGCGTTGATTTAAGTAAAGTCCTGGCTTTGTATAATCATGATTATGGAGATGTCCTAGGCCGTGCAAATGCAGGCACATTAGCTTTAAAGGTCGATAAAATTGGGCTACATTTTGTGCTTAATATTCCGGATACTACCTTAGGCCATGATGTTTATACAAATATCAGAGCGGGGAACTTACAAGGATTGAGTTTTGGATTTCGAGTTGCCCAAGGTGGCGACCGAGTTACGCGTAAAAACGGGAACATTGTGCGGACGATTACGAAAATTGAAAAGTTAACAGAGATTTCAATTGTTGCTGTTCCGGCATATGAAGATACGAAGTTAGAAATCACAAGAAGTGCGGAAAATAAACTAAAAAAGGACGATGACTACAAAGCGAAAGTAGGCGTCGTCCTTCCTTTATACGATTAAAGAGGAGAGTGTTATGACAAAAAGTGAAAAGCTTATGAATGAGTTGAAAGATAAGAAACAAGAGTTACAGTCGAAAATTACAGAGACTCGTTCTTCAGCTGAAAGTGAAGAAACTTCAGCTGAGGAAGTAGAGGCGAAGATGACGGAAGTTAAGCAACTTCGAGAAGAAGTAGATCAACTTGAAAAGGATGTTGCAGTATTGAAAGAAGCAGAAGGTTTGGAAGATGTACCTGAAGATAATGCCACTGATGAGGAAGATCGTGCTGTGAAAGATAAAGACTTGAAGGATGATACTGAAACGCCTGTAGATATTGAAAAGGAAGAAGAGGACAAAGATAAGATGAAAGTTAAAGCAAGCAAGACTACTGAAACGCGTGATGGAGTAGAAACACGTGATGGAGTAGAAACAGTAGAAGTTCGTTCAGCGTTAAATGAATACTTACACTCAAAAGGAGAAGTTCGTGATGGTGTGACTTCAACTGATGTAGGTGTGTTGATTCCAGAAGAGATTATTTATAATCCGGAAGATGAAGTTAACACGGTCACGGATTTGGCTAGCTTAGTTGAAAAGACCGCGGTCAATACTGCTTCAGGAAAGTACCCAATTTTGAAGCGTGCATCTACGACCTTGCCATCAGTTGCAGAATTGGAAAAGAACCCAGATTTGGCAAAGCCACAATTCGAGCAAGTTGATTGGGCAGTGCAAACTTATCGTGGAGCGTTGCCACTTTCTCAAGAGTCAATTGCTGATTCACAAATTGATTTAACTAGTTTGGTAGCTCGTCATATTAACAATATCAAGGTGAACACAACAAACGCAGCGATTGCTAAGGTATTAGCTGGATTTAAGAAGGGGAAGGTAGCTAAGGATACAGTAGTTGACGATTTGAAGTCACTTATTAATACACAGTTTGATGTGGCTTATAACTTGTCTATTGTTGTCACTAAGTCATTCTTTGATGTACTAGATCATGCCAAGGATGGGGATGGTCGTTATTTGTTACAAGACCAAATTGGCACACAAACTGGCAAGACTTTGTTTGGTCTACAAGTCGTTGTGGTTGAAGATACTGCATTTGGTGGCAAGCAAGGTGCGCAACAAGCATTTATCGGTGACTTAAAGCGTGCGGTATTGTTTGCAGACCGTTTGTCGGCTGACGTTAACTGGGTTGATAACGATGTATACGGTAAGGTTTTGCAAGCTGTTATTCGGTTTGATGTTAAGCCTGCTGATAAGGATGCGGGTCAATTCATCGAGTTGACTGATACAACTACAGCTTCTAAGTAAGTAGGTGATATAGATGGTTGATGCCACAACTGCAATGGAGGAGTTTCATATTGATGAATCGCCAGAAGAAATGAAAACAGTTGAAAGATTGTTAAAGCAAAGTCGAGCAACCATTGTTGAATCTATTAGTTCTGATAAAGCCGTAGATGCAAACTTTATTGAACAAATTGCGCCAGATATTTTTGAACGTTTAACATTGACCCTTTTCTGGCAGTTGTATAGCGACCGAGAACAGACTGATGGCTATTCAGCTGGTTATCTTGCACAGATGGCACAACTAAGAAATAAGGTGCTGATGGAGGTTGAAAATGGCAAATCAGAAGCGGATTTATAAGCCATATGAGCTTAATCGAAAAGCTGATTTTGGCACCGTGAAGTCTGTACAAAGTTCAACAACTGGCGCAATGAGAGAACAATTCATCAAAGAAATGTCCTTATACTATGCGCCTGTAGAACGTGGGTTGACCATGGAGAGCAAACTTGAAGGTACTAAGTTTGAGGATACTATATCTATTGCTGTACGGCATAACAAGGCTTTACAAGAGTCCATGGTGGTGAAGCTAGCTGATGTCCAATATAAGATTGTTAAAATTCAGCCTGATGACTCAAATAATTATGTGACTTACGACAAGATTATTTTAAAGAAGGTTGAAAAAGCAGTATGAGTGATTTTTCTAATGATTTAGATCAATATGCAAAACAGCTTTTATCTTTAGTTGATTTGTCGGTTAGTGATAAGGAGAAAATCACAAAGGCTGGCGCAACAGTATTCAAAAAGAATTTACAAGCCACTATTAGGTCGAGGCACTATCGTGTTCGTTCTACAGGAGAAAATCCACATCTAGCTGATACGTTGAGTATAAGAGCTGGAAACCGTGATGGTAGACGTGTCGGTGCGTATACAGTTGGTTGGGGCAATTCAAAGCAAAAAGATGGTAAGGATTATATTGCTAACTTTATTGAAAATGGAACGAGAACGCCATTTGTGAAGACATCTTCTCTTGGAAAGAAATACCGCTTGAAAAGAGGTGGCCAAGTTGCGGTCAGAAAAGACCCATTTATTAGTGAAACCCAGCAAGATGATGGCACAAATGCCCGCATGATTAAAGCAATGGGACAGGCATACAACAAAATCACAAAGGAGTAACTATGGCAGTAATTGATGATTTAGCGACGGCCCTTGAAAATATGGGCCCATTGCAACAAATCAATAAGCGCATCTTTAAATACACTATTCCCTTAGAAGTCAAACCAGACGGAGACGTTACAGACATTCTATTGGAAGAGTCGCAAAGTGAACCTGATTATTATGCAGATTCTAAATTCAATGGTTACAGTGAAGCGGTTGATATTAGTTTGTTCTATTCGTTTGACTTACCTATGTCGATGACAAAATTAGAAATATTGTTGCAAGAAGCTCTGTATCTGAATGGCTTTTACGTTACCGAAAGTAATGCGCATTATTTAGATCCAGACACCAAACAACAAATCAAAACATTAACAGTTAAAAAAACACAAGGCTTAGAGGACATTCTCTAGGTCTTTTTTTATACACAAAAGGAGAGATTAAACATGGCAACACATGGACTTAAACAAACTTATATGGCCGAACTTGATGGTCAAGGAAACTTAATTGTAAACCCTGAACTTGGAACAGATGGTATTTATCGTTCAGCAGTAGCAACTGGTGATTATGGAACTAAGGAAGCAAATATTTCTAATATTCAAGGTAAAGGAACACCGCAATATGGAGATGATGGCCCCCGATACACATTGAAAGCTGTGGGTCTCTATCCTGAAGTGGCCTTGACTTACTTGAATATGCCATTAGATGTAAAGATGAAATTACTGGGTTACGAGAATGACGGTAAGGGTGGCTGGAACCACACAGATGCTGATGTGAACGTTGCGTTGATTATTGAAACTCGTGGCTTAGATGGTGGCGAGTCTATGTACTATGCATTCCAAAATGGTGAATTGATTGAAGGAAATAAGAACATTCAAACTGACCAACAACAAATTACCGCATCAGATGATGTATTCACTTATACGGCTATGAAACCATTTAACGAAGCCTGGGATAACGGTATGAAAATCTTTAACGGTGGAGACAAGAATTTTGATAAGGAAGGCATGCTTGACGAAGTATTTGGTCGTAAGGCATCTGCTCCAAAAACAGCTGGTAGTTCAACAAGTACAAAATAAGTTCTAATCGCCAGTATGCATATTAACTACCGAACGGGTGGAAAGCCCAGGCACGTATACGAATGAAAGAGGATAATAACATGGGACAAATTAAATACAAGATTGACGGCGTAATGAAGAAGCAAGCAACAATTAAACAGTCAATGCGAAATGTGAACAGAACTTTTCAACTGCAGGCTGATTTAGCAGACATTGAATCAAAACTAGATGAAATGTCAGTTAAGGAGCAGGCGGAAGCAACGATTAAAAATAATCACCGTATGAATAACTATTTAGCTGATGTGTTGAATTTAGATGAAGATGAAAAAGATTCCCTTGAAGATTTAGAAATTGAAGAAGTTACTGAGCACATGTCTTATTTGACCCGCCGAATTATGGGACAAACGGATGAAGAAATTAAGGCTGAAGCTGAAAAAGCGGAACAAGAAGAGGGTTTAAAGAACGAGTAAATCCTTATGAAGCTAGCATTTTCTATCTAAATCAAGTCACACAGCTCAAGTTATTAGCTAAGGATTTGGTCACCGAAGGACATATGAGTCTGGATGAAGTGATGGAACAAGATTTTTATGAGTTCTTAGCAGTTATGAATACAAGCAAGGCAGATTTGATTGAAGATCCAAGAAAGATGATGCAATTGTTCAGCTAGTCATGGCTATGGGCCATGAATACATATAAAAAACAGAAAAAGGAGGTGAAGTAATGGCAGTTTCGAACAATAAGATTAATACAGAAATTGGCTTAGATATTAACCCCAATTCGGTACGCAGTGTTAAAGAATTGACGCGCGATATTAATCAATTGGGACGTGAAACCAAGATTGCTGAAGCTCAATTTAGAAGCCAGGGTGATGTATTAAACGCCACTAAAGCAAAATATGATGGACTGACCCAACAAGTACGTGATCAGAAAAATAAAATTGCTGAATTACGGCGTGAAGAAGAAAGTATCACTGGTACTACTGAAGAAGATGCTAAATCTAAGGCTAAGTTGCAAGCGCAAATTGCAAAAGCTGAAACTCAATTAGGTTCATTTGTGCAACAGCAACAAAAGGCCCAGAAGCAATATGATTATGAGGCTAGTGGAATTGGTAAATTACGCCGTGAACGTGAGCTTGACGAGAAAGCTGTGAAGTCTGAAGTAGAAGCCTTAAAAGCTGAAGGTAAGGTACAAGAGGCTAACAGGGTAAAACGAGAAGGCACTAAGCGAAGTATTGATAATTTAAATAGTACACTCGACAAGCAGGTTTCAGAATTAAACAAGCTTAAAAATAATGGTGCAACCAAAGAGCAAATTAAACAGCAAGAGATTTACGTTAATGGAACACGTAAAAATTTGGCTAATGCACGTAATGAATATAAGGAACTTTCAGGACAAACGAAAAAGTCCTTTAACGACATTGAGGGGCAGGCAAAAACTTCTAATCGTAAGGTTTCAGACATCATCAAAGGTAGTGCAATTGGTTCTTTAGTTGCTAGTGGAGCACGTAAAACACTGTCATTGGTGACTTCTTCTGTTGATGATGCGATGAAACGCTTGGACACACTGGATCATGTTCAAAAAGGTGTGGAGCGGTTAACTGGTTCTAGTAAAGAAGCTGTTAAAGTAAGTAACGATTTATCTAAAGCCACATCTGATACAACTTACGGACTAGATTCTGCTTCAAATGCTACTTTGGCGTTCGCTAATTCTGGTATGAGTTTGAAGAAATCAACTGATGTTACTAAGAGTTTTATGGATGCTATAACTACATACGGAAATGGTACTAATGAACAATTGGACCAGGTTATGTTGCAAATGGGACAAATGGCTAACAAAGGTAAAGCCAATGCTGGTGATTTGAATACTGCGCTTGAAGCGGGAATACCAGTTTGGCAAATTCTTTCCAAGGAAATGGGGCAATCAAAGGCTGAATTGATTGAGACCATGGGGAAGGGAAAACTTTCATCTGAAGACTTCTTTAATGCAATTGTTAAAGGTACTAAATCTATTAAAGGTGCTGCCAAAAGTGGGGCAACGACTTGGAACGGCGCAATTTCAATTGTCCAGTCCAGAATACGTAATGCTGTGGCTGACGGGTTAACGCAATTGAGAAAGCTTGCAGGCGAATTAACAGGAGATAAGAATGGTATTTTTAAAATGATTACCGGCTTAGGTACGGTTTTTAAAAATACTATTAATATGGTCTTTAAAATGCTGTTTGGTCTATCACCAATCATCAAATCTCTAGCGTCGGTATTTAGTGGTTTAGTTAGTGTATTTAAGGATGCAATAGAACCAATTACCTTTGTTGCTAAGTCGATTGGTTCTATAGTTCCTTCAATGGATGGAATGGCTAAACATAAAAGTGCATTTGAACTCATGGGCAAAGCAATTGGTGTAATGAGTACAGGTATGTTGGCCTACAAGACCTACACGTTAGGAGCAGCTGGCGCTACCAAAGCTCTTGGAATTGCGCAAAATGTAAGTAAGGGTATTGGTGAGGCATATGCTGCTGCACAACTAGCTGGAGGTCTAGCTCTCGACGTGTTGACTGGTAAGATGAAAATTACAACAGCAGCACAGGAAGCGATGAATTTAGCTATGAGCCTGAACCCGATTGGACTTATTGTTGGAGCAGTAGTAACGTTAGGCGTCGCTTTTTATGCATTATATAAACACAATAAGAAATTTAAAGAGTTTATTGATGGATTAACTAAAAATATCAAGAAATTTATAGATGGGGCTGGAAAAGTTATTGTTAAGGGAATAAAGTCTCTGCAAAAAAACTTTTCAGGACTAATGAAGTGGTTTAAAAAAAGCGGAATGTCTGCTAAAAAGGGCCTTTCATCATTTGGTAAAGCTATGAACATTGCTTGGAAAGCAATTTGGAAGCCAATTACAATGTACTTGAAACTGCAAGTCAATGTTTGGAAGAAAACATTCGAATTGGCTTTTAAGTTGTTTAAGGGCGACTTTAAGGGATTTGGTAAGGATGTATCTAAGATTTGGTCCAACATTTGGAAAGGAATTGATAAGTTACTTTCTAGCGTATTTGGCGATATGTGGAAAGATACGAAGAAGTTTCTTAAAAACATAACGAACAAAATTGCGGATGCTTTGCATGATATTTTCAAAAACTGGTCCAAGCAGTGGCGCCGAATTCAAAATTTCTTTGATGATGTTTGGGGCAGTATTAAAACAATCACAAAAAAGTCAACGAATTGGGTGTTTAATAAAATTCTAGATTTTAATGGAAGTGTTTCAAAAGCCTGGCACAATACGTGGGATGGTCTTAGAGACTTCTTTTCAGATATTTGGAAAAGTATTAAGAAATTAGCAAAAAGTGGAATGAATGGGGTCATTGAAACTGTTAATAAAGGTATCAAGGGCATTAACGGTATGATCCATTCGTTTGGTGGCGATAAGACAACAATCAGTCTTATTCCAAAGTTCGAAAAAGGTACCGCAAACTGGCGTGATGTCATGGGCACATCTGGAGCTGGAGCACCACCTGGATTAGCCATGGTCAATGATGGGAATGGTGCAGAAGCAATTGTTTATCCAGATGGTAGAACAGTTGTCCCTAATGGCCGAAACGTTGTTATGCCTATGTTGGGTGGTGAAACGGTCATACCACATGAGCAAGCGGTACAAGCTGGCATTGTTAAACCGAATGCTTATAAAAACGGTATCGGTAATATTGCTGGTGCTGTTGGTAAAGCAATTAATGGCGGTGTTGCTTGGGCTGGTAAAGCATTCAATGGTGGCAAGTCATTTGTGGCGGACATTATTGATGATGTCAAAGAGATGGTTAAAGACTTTACAGGTGGTTTAAAAACTGCCTGGAATTTTGTGCAAGACCCTAAAAAGGCATTCACTAATTTTTCAAGTTCTATCAAAGATAACTCTTCAATGTTTAATGGGTCAGCGGTCAAAATGGGTGCGAACCAATTTGGCAAATTCGGGGGCGCTTGGACAGGTGAATTGGCAAATGCTGTTAAAGACATTTTTAGCGGTGGTGGTAGTAGTTCTGGTGGTGGAAAAGGTGATGACTATAACCCAAAGTGGCGAAAGGCTCCTAAGGATGCTTTTGCTGATAGCTGGGGTTATTACGTTCGTGAATGTGTATCCTTTGTTGCTAATCGATTGAATAATCTGGGCGTTAATCCTAAATTGTTTAGTCACTTAGGAAATGGATCAGATTGGACTAATGCAAGGGTTCAACACCGCAGTAAGCCTAAGCCAGGGGACGTGGCTGTTTATTCTGGTGGTTCGAAATATGGTAATCACGTTTCAATCGTTACTGGTGTGAATGGTAATAAGTTCAATGAAGAAGGTTATAACGCTGGCAATCCCCCTAATGGTAAGTATTACACCACGAAGGGACTAAAGTTTAGTGACGCAACAACATTCTTGAATTTTGGAGCTAAAGCTAGCAATAGTGCAGATGAAGATAAGGAAGAAAAGAGTGGACTACGTGGTTTAGTTGAAAAACAAGCGAAAAAGGCTTTGGATAATTTGACCAATATGTTTGATGATGTATCAGAAAAGTATGCTGATAGCGGAATTCAAGCAGTTGGAGGCCAAGGCGTCATGAGCAAGTCAAAGTTTAATAGCACCGCAAGACGAGCAGCCGACATCATTGGTGAAAAATTAAGTAGTCATGATTTGGCCGTCTTGTACCATCAAGCGATGACTGAATCAAACGTCAATCCATCAATCAATACTGGATATAACGACCATGACGGAACTGGAACACCAAAGGGATTGTTCCAATATAAGAATTCTACTTTTGCATCTTATGCATATAAGGGGCACCGTAATATTCTTTCTGCTTTGGACCAATTTTTAGCCGTGTTTAACAATTCAAATTGGCGTAGAGACTTTCCGCCTTTGGGAACCAAAATGGGTTGGGGGCCAAGTGGGACTCGCCGTTTTGCTAATGGTGGATTGATTACAAGCCCAGAAATTGTATTGGCTGGTGAAGAGTACCCAGAGATGATTGTGCCACTCGATATAGCACGTAAAAGCCGTTCTAATGAGTTAATTCAACAGGCTTATAAAACAGTCAATGGTAAAGAGATAGATGCTAGCCAAAGTTCATTTAGCTCAAATGATGTTGAACAATTGGTTACAAATACAAAGAACTTAGTTGGTTTGATGGGTAGCATACTCGGTGTTAGCCAACAGCAATTACAAGCTATGACTAATCAAAAATCTAATGGAGATATTTTGAATGCATTAGGCGTGGCACAAAGCAATTTAGACTATCAAGCTTTCTAGTTTTTAGGCGGATATTTCCGCCATACATAAATAAATTGATGAAAGGAGTAGGCCGAATGAGGGATGTTGAAGTCTATATCAAAAAACGTGGACAAGCTGAATTTGCTTTAAGTTCAGTAGTGTCTAAAGATTTTCATGTCTTAACTGCTTATATGAATAGTCCACAAATTACGCCATCATATGAAACTATGGCTGGAAGTGATGGAGGACGTCTAACTAATATCGTGTTCAATCAAACGACCTTTACGATTGAATGTTTCATTAATGGCCGTCAAAAATCAGATTTCAGATTAATGCGAGACGAAGTATATCGTCATTTTTATAGTCGGGAAGCAGTACAAGTACGAACTAGTTTAGAACCAAGCAAAGCAGTGTATGTCGTACCTAAGCCTGTGGACATTATTTCTGAAAAAGGATACTCCGGTGTAGCATTTAATCTACAATTCGACGTACTAGAGGGTTATAGACATACACCATATAGAAGTGATGAACTTTCAACGAATCAATCTAAACTACAGTATGGAATGGGTTTGGATATTGAAAATTTGCCGATTTATAATTTTAAGGCCAATGATTTTGTTGTTAATAATCCAAGTGATATGGCTATTGACCCATATATTCATCGACATGATTTGAAATGGATTATCAGAGGAACGAGCGATGGCATTGTGACGGTCAAAAACACAACAAACGGAACATCATTTGCAACAACTGGAAAAATCAGCAATTCATTTACACTTGATGGAATTACTGGATCACAAGCATGGGATTGGGGGCATATTGTGTTGGATAAGGGACAAAATACGATTAAAGTGACTGGACTAAAATCAACCGACATCACAGTAAGTTTCCCCTTCTTGTATTTCTAATGAATAGCAAAGATAAAATTATCGTTCAAAGTCTTGATAGAAGCCAGTCATTTATCGGGACTTCAATTAATTTAGACACTTTTCAAACGCAATGGGAACGTAACACTTCTTATCAAACTAGCTTTACCGCAGTAGATAATGGGAAGCCAGACTTTCAGCTTTTGCAGAATGAAAATTCAATTTGGTGGCAAAACCAAGAATATATCATTAAACAATCACAAGATAATTTGGCAGGGACTAAGCATGAAGTGCAAGTAACTGCTACACATGTGATGTATCAGCTTAATAAGGTACGTCAAAATGATACTAGAGCTAAGGGAACGTACTTACTTAAAGATATGCTAACGTGGTTATTACAGCCTGCTACGGACTACAAATTTGTTATTCATGGTTCGTTCTCAACGGCCAAGAAGTTTGACGATTTTGGAAATTGCACTATTCAGGATGGTTTGAGCACACTAACGGAACAATTTAAAATTTATTGCATTTATCCTGATAATAAGACCTTACATATTTATGACCAGGCAAGTTGGGTAAAGAAAACGGCTAAGCGGTTAGCTTATCGGTACAATACGCCAACGGTTACTTTTCAAATTGACTCTTCTTCGTTTACCAATAAAATTCGAGTTATCAGTACACATGTCAATGACCAGATAATTGCGGACCAAGAGAAAGCAATTGAAAAGGCGGATGCAGTCATTAAGGCAAAGCAAGATGAGATAACGAAAGATGCCGCTACTTTGTCAAAAATGCGGAAAGAACAAACTAAGCTTAGAAGTGAAATGTCAAAGATTACTAAAGTTCCTTTGAAAAAGCGAACGGCGACACAGAAAGCTAAGCTTAGTTCTTTGCAATCAACTTACAACACTAATAAGAAACAGATTGATGCTTTTAATAGTACATTGATTGGGAAGCGTAGTGAGCAAAAGAAGCGTCGAGCAGAGATTAAAAAGTCCCGTGAGAAGTTACGAACAGACAAGAAAAAAGATCGTTCACAGCCATTATTTGAACCATTTGACTATGAAGATAAAGCTTCAATCAAAAAGTGGGGAGTGGCACAAGCTGAAAAGTATTTAACACCAAATGAAACCAAGGACCAAGCCATTAATAGCGCTAAAACAAAACTAACTACAGAGCCCACTATGAGTATTTCATTACCAAACTTATCTAATGATACGGTAGTTAATCCTGGTGAATTAATGACTTTGCAAGTCCCAGATAAAGGCTTGTTAACTCAAGTAGAAGTTGTATCAATTTCAAAAACACCCTTTGTGCCTAATGGATTGACAATTACATTGAATAACAGGCGAAAAAATTATTTGGATCTACAAAATGCAAACAACAAGCAAATTAAGCAGGCAATTGCTGGCTATAAAAATACTCAAACTAGCACAGGGAATCAATATGGAGTATTAGAAGTGGGGGAAATCAACGATGACTAAAAAAGTTTATGTATTCGATAATAGTGGTAATCCTGCGTATGCAATGACTCATGCTAAAGCCATAGAAGGGGAATTTGATACATTATCTTTTATTGATGACAATAATGAAATGCGAGAATTAAGCGTTGATAGTGAATTTGGGTTAATGCTTGACGGAGAACCTATTTCATCTTATTTCGATGTGTACTCGGTTGACGAAATTGATGAATTATTTAATAGGCCTCAACTTATCTCTGAAAGCGGAAAAGTATTCAATGTGTTCATAGATGATAACGGAAAAATATCAACTCAGGAGGACAAATCATGAATGTAAAAAATTACATCAATGAATTAAATGAGTTGATAGATAAAATGAATGTAATCCAAAATGAGCTGAATCAGGCAGGTCTATTTTCAACAAATTTGACACTATTTGAAAAGCTAGAAAATATTACAACTGAAGACACTGCAGAAGCCTATCTAGAAATTAGAGAGGCTTTTAAATTTGTCATTCAAAATTTAAATCAGTTGTTAAGGGCGCTACGTATTTTAGGACTTGTTGATATGACTACTGGTAAAAACATTATGCCTATTATGTTTGTTCGGCCAAAGACACTAAAGGTATACGATATTAACCAGATTTTGAAAGAAAAAGTCGTGGAAATAACTAACACTATCGAAAAAGTCATGGAAGTGTTGACTGATTTTGGAGCCATTACATCTGGAAATTCAACTGCACCAGATGATAAGACGCCCGAATTTCCAGACGCAAGTTACCAGGTTATTTATTCAAATAAGTACACGTTGGATACAAAGGATCGTAATAAAATGGCGTTTTACTATGTCCAAGGTGGAACAGTTATTAATGACAATATGTATGTCGTTGTTGAGTCATACGGAGAAAGTCGCATTGTTCAAACTAATTTGAATACTGGTAAAACCACCATGTTGGAAGGTAAGTTCGGTAGGTTGTCAGGTATTGCGCAAGAAGCAGCACAGCCTACACCATTAGGACATGCCAATTCTGTTGCTGGTGTTGCCTTAACTGACGGAACGATTATGTTGTGGGTGGCCAAGATGGATACACCAGGCATTGCCCAAGTGAAAATAGCAAACGGGAAAGCAACCATTGTCAAACAAATTAAGGTTGTTGACACCACAGGCAAGGCGCGCCAAGTAGCTAGTTTGAATATTGAATCTTTCGATGGAACGAACATTGCACTTGGGACACATGCCATCTATAGCGGTAAAGGGGAGTATAAGACGCTTAAACCATTTAATGCACAAATTTCAACAGATGTTGTGGAGTTTGATGGTATTTATGAGTCGTATGAGTTATTGAAAGTTCTTGAATATATTGCATTTAATAAGCCACCTTTGAAAATTTACAATCGCTTAAAAAATAAGAATAAGACAGCATCTGATCAGGAACTCAAGGAGATGGTTTATCAAGAACTGACAACAGGTATTGGGACGCAATTTATTGCTGTGTATAACGGTAAGGCCTATAGCTTGCACAGTAAGATTGACCGCAAGGGTAAAAGCTTTACCTTGGTGCTGGAACATAATAAGCCTGCGACAAATAACAAATGGACGCCTACAGGAAGATATTATTATCACGAACAAGATGGTATGGATAATGAGTTATACGAATCAGAGGCGATGGGCGTTGGTTCAGATGGAAACATCTACTTATCGAGCATTGTTGTTGCGTATGGTGGTGAGTTTTTCTGGAAGAGTAAGTCATTCCTAGTTGAAAAAACGAATTTCAACATTTATGAGGGTAATCAGGAACTACTTGATGATTAATTAAAAACAAAAAGAAAGGTTGTGAAATATGACAACACGAGAAGAAAGTACAATCCCATTCGTCAAACAAGGCAAGTATGCCATTTTAGATACGACACTAAAATCCGAACACTCAATGTGGTTTGACGAAATGAGTGGGGACGTAGGTGATGCAGGGCGCACAGTTTATTTAGCAATTAAGGAACGTGCCGTCAGTAATGATCCTAAATCTCCTCTAAAGCCAATGGATATGACCGGCATGGATGTTCGTTTCCAAGGGCATGATGCATATGGGGTATTTAAACGGATTGCGTTATCAACCAAAATTGATAACGCGCAAGCTGGACTAGTACAAATCACATTGCCTAGATTTATTTATCAAGCTGTTGGGCCATATGAAGATGGCGAATTTGAAGTCTATGAAACTAAAGGTGATACGGTGATTTCAACAATCCCCGTTGCGTTTGAAGTGTATAACAATCATGCACATATGACGACGGGAGATAGTCAAGTCTATTCGGATGAATTTGAGAAGTTGATGCATGACTTTGAAGTCAGTTCATCCAATAAAATCGACGATTTCAATGCGCGTATGAAAGAGCTGGTTCAACAAATCAGTACCGCTAATAATTCAGTTGATGCTTTGAAGCAATTAGTTGCGACTTGGACCAAGTTGGTTGAAGAAAAGAGCGTCGCTATTTTATCAGCAGACAATATTTTTACTGGAGATATGCGGGTAAAAGGTACGGCGACATTCGATAAACCCCTGAAGGGTTACACAACTGGAAATTCTGTTCAGTACTTTAGTAGTGATCAACCACAACAAGATTTAAACAGCGTTGAAAATATTAAAAGTATGCCAGCTATGACTCGATCATCTGCTTACTATACAGACAACAGAGTCAAAAATAATCCGCTAGACTCAGAATATGTTTTAGTTGAAACGGTCAAAATGACTGCTTTAACAGCTTATCAAACCATTACCACGCAAAATGATGGACAAGGTGAAGTAAAAAAGCGGTATATCAAGAACATTTCGACTGGTCTTGAATTTACGGATTGGGTGACGGTTGAAAAATGGTCACCATGGAAAACGTTACTTCCTTATTTCACGTCCGACTTCAAACAATATTTTGCGAATGGTGATGGATTACCACAATTTCGATTTAATGGTCAATCAGTGCAGTTGCGTGGAGCTTTTACGCCTACTCGCATTATTAAGCCTGCTGATACTGTGCAACAAATTCAAATTGCTAAAAACTTGCCATTTAATTCCAAAACTTCTCAATATGTCATGCAAACTTGGTCGGAAGCAATTCCATATACATTACGGGTTGAGCGTAATGAAATGTGGCTGGAACGAATTTATAAAACCGATGGAAGTGTTGGAACACTGCAGCCGACGCATTTGCTTACCTTGGGTGGAAGCTTTGCATTGGTATAAGTTATAGAAAGGAGGACGATTTATGAACGATTTTGAAGAAACTGATATTGAAATTATGAAGAAACCGAATGATTTTAAGTATCGTAAATACAGTAAAGTAACGCATGAATTCATTGCGGGAACTGATGAGCCATGTGACTCAACCGATGTAGATTTTGCGACGACTGATGTATTGTTACCCGATGAAGTTGCGAACTATGTTTTTGATGAAAGCATTCAGATGTGGCGGGGCATGGATAATGAAGCGTTTCTGAAGTATAAGACAAATTTGTATGTTCCAACGGCGTCAGCTGATGATAAATGGAAAGCGGCAGTTACGGCTCAAAATACATTTTTGATGCAACAAAATCTAGGTTTGACTAAAACAATTACGGACTTAAGTAGTCGAGTTATGGAACTAGAGGCTCAGAATAGTGAAAAAGAAACAGAAGGGGTAATGACTGATGAAGGAAATGTATAAGAACTTTTACAAGATGGGGTTGATGTCAGCTCAAGATATTTATGACATGGTCATCTATTTACCAGCTTTTGGATTTACGCCATTAGATTATGAAGAAATTACTGGTCAAACGTGGCCAGTAAAGAAAGTGGCATAAGAGCTATCTAAAGTTAGGTGGCTCTTTTACTTTGTTTTAAGAAAGGAGAACATAATGGGCGCATTTTTCCCACATGATTTGGTGGGCTGGGTAACAATAGGAGTGCCTTTTTTCGGAGCGTTGGCTTGGGTTTTAAAAGTAACCGTCGGTGATAAAATGAGCACCTTAACATCAGAACTCAATAAGCTTTCTAATATGTTAGAAAGTTATGATGCTCGACTGGATAACTTAGATCGACGCACCTTTAAACTTGAAATATTAGCAGGAATTGAAAAGGAGCGAGAAAATGATGAATAATATGGTATCAAATTCATTTTGCACATTGATTTTGACATATGCCATTTGTACGGCGATTAAACAAACGCCGATTAGTACACGATGGTTACCGTTATTTAGTGTAATCGTGGGGGGAGTTATTGGGTTCTTAGTTGGTACTTTTATTGAGCCAACGCATTTAATGGATAATCTAGTAATTGGAGCTTTCGGCGGTGCTAATGCAACATGGTTAGACCAAATGGTTAAACAATTAGTGAAAGGTGAACAACATGAATAAAAAATTGACCAAAGTCGCATTGAGTGCGGCTTTTTTGTTTGGGGTAGGTTTAACAGATCCAAATATTAGTGCCGATAGTTTTGGAACTGATGTTTCAAGCCATCAAGGTGTTATTTCTTATAAGACCAATGGGTTTCAGTGGGCACACATTAAGCTGACAGAAGGTACAGGCTACGTTAATCCGTATGTGACTGCACAAGAAGCACAAGCCAAACGTGAAGGAGTACCATATGGCTTTTACGTTTACTTAAAGAGTAATCAAAGCCCAGAAGCGCAAGCTCGGTTTGCGTACAAGATGTTAGGAAAGGAAGACGCAACTAACCCTAAGATTACACTATGGTTGGATATTGAAGAAAATGCTTGGGATGGTAATCAATTCCGTGGCGATGAGCCTAAGCGTTTCCTAGACGAATTTAAGCGTTTATCAGGGCGCAAGTTCACAGGCGTGTACATGAACCGACAAATGATTTATGCCCATCCTTGGTATGATCTAAAAGGGTATAAGTTGTGGCAAGCCATTTATCCAACGAGTGGTAACACACAATACTATCCATATGCAGTATGGCTCCGTAATCAAACTTCTAATTTACCAACCTTTGGTAAAGCTGACATCGTCCAATATGGTGATGGGGGTGGTTTGGATTGGAACTATAATTACGGAAACTACCAAGACCTAACGGGCGTTAATCCATATCCACATACACCAAACAAGCCAACCACAAAACCAAAGCCAGCGGTTAAGAAGACAGCAACATTCAAGAATGTCTACGTCCTTGATAAGTGGCATAAATTGGGTCAGAAGTGGTATGTTTCAAATAAGGATTTCAGTATCCCGGTTGAAGACTACAATAACTATATTCCAGCTGGTTCAGTTACGCTAACTGACCGATATGGCCATAAGTTGAAGAACCAAAATGGCCAAGGGAACAATGGCAAGATGGAATACTTTACATTGAATGGCAAGTATAAGGTGCTCGCTAAGTCAGGAAGTAATGTCAAACTTGAAATTGGCGGCGAACCAGTTTGGCTGAAGTCTAAGTACGTGACAATTAAATAAAATGTGGTAAAGTTAAGTAGTTAATGTTTTTCCAATAAACATTAACCCTTCAATTTTCGATACACGAAAAGCCCTAGTAGGTGATCATAACTGGTTACTTACTAGGGCTTTTTTATTGCCACATCATTGCCACAAAGATAATGAAATTGCTGGTATATGGGAGTTTTTAAAGTTCAACAAGAAGTATGGTTTGAAGTAATTATACTTCAATCTAAACGCTGGCATGACGGCCTAAACGCTGTTGTGCTGGCGTTTTTCTTTTCCTAGAAAGTAATCGTATTGGATATTTTGTCTAAGCATGTCTGTATATCTAGTTTTCAGATTAATAATTTTTAGTCCATGACTTGTAATATATTAAGATTTGGGGCTAAATATATACTTCAATATCGCATATATAGTAGACTAATGTTGAAAGAATCAAATGGGATTTAGATAAGGGAGTTAAAATGAACAATCTATTAGATAAGCAGCAAGTCGCGGATTGGTTATTAGGAACGGCACATGATGAGGGAATGGAGATTTCACCCAAAAAACTACAAAAAATAATGTACTATGTTTATGCGTGGGGATTAGTTTTTTTAAATGAAACAGGGGATGACCTTCAAGAATCGATATTTGATGGTAAGTTTGAAGCCTGGGTTCACGGGCCTGTAGACCCTGATATTTATCGAGAATATGCTAATTACGGGTATGAACCAATTAATACGGGAAAAATTACAGTACCCAAAATTCATAATGAGGTTGTTGCAGATGTCTTAGATCAAGTTTGGAATACCTATTCTCAATTTAGTGCTAACCAACTTGAACGGTTGACGCATTCAGAATTGCCCTGGAAAGAGGGGCGTAAAGGATTAGACCCATTTGAGCGGGCGCATGATCGAATTGATGATGTAGTTATTTTTAACTATTACGGTAATGAATTAGCTAGGTAGCATTTTTTAAATGAGTAGAAATAACAATAGAAAAATACAAAGGCCTAATATTCCAGCCAATAACATAAAAATTCCTAAACCGACGATGACGACTGTGTTTGCTGAAAATGATTTAGGTAATAGAAAAGACAAAAATAATTTTCAGCAAGAATATAACAAGCATTTCAGATTTAGAACGTTTGCTAATTGGTTGGACGCTACAAAAACTGGTGATTTTACAAATTATTGTAAAAATGCAGAAGAATTTTCCAGCGATATATATTTCGTTGTTCAGAAAATTATTCCTTGGTTGTATGAGAATGCTTATTCGATATTTATCAATGGAAGTGCGAAGACCACACCGCTTAGAAATTCTCATTCGATTAAAGGGGAAGAAGTGATAAAGAAAGTTAGAAATGTAGCTAAATGTATAACTGGGGAAACTTATGACGATCCTGAATTAGATTGGTGGCAAATAGGTGGACAAAGGGGTATTAGAATAGTTGGAGTATATGCTTATCTTGAACCCGCGTTTTACCCTGTGTTTATTGACAGATATCACTTAATCTATCCCAGTGATAAACATAATAATAACGTTGTTGACTATAAGAATAATTCTTATACACCAAAAGAGTAACCATTAAATTGGTTGCTCTTTTTTGCTATACTTATTCCTTATTAAGGAGAATGGGTATGTTTAAGTTTTTAAAAGAGTATGGATTAATAATACTATTAAGTTCATGTATATCAATTTTAGTAACAGCAATAGTTGTAGGAATATCTTTAGGCGGGGAAGCGTCTGATCGTATGGCAACATGGCTTAGTGCAATAGGTACGGTTGGCGCGGTAATTGTATCTCTGTATTTAGCTAACAGGCCTAAAAGAGATGGAATTTTAAAAGTTTATCAATTGATGGTTATGATATATTTTAACCGATCAGATGAATCAATTGTATACATAAAGGCCTCTGGCATTTTTTCGAATGTAGGAGAAACCAACCTACTAATATCGGGTGTTGAACTTCACATTCTAAATGAAGGTAGTAATATAACATTAATTGATAAGAAGAAAGTTGAAGATAGCGTGTTAATTGAGCCTGGAACATATGAGACAGAAACTTATCATGTAGATAATTCTTCGCGTAATAATTTTAATCAGATGTTACATAACATTAGCAAAGAGCAGATTTTAAAAGAAGCTTACTTGATTATTGAGTTTGTTGATGGGAGTAAAGAAAAATGTAAATTCAAAAGTGTTGAGCCTAAATACGTAGATTTCGAATAAACATATTAGGGAGTAATTAATACGGTTACTCTTTTTGTACATAAATTTAGGAGACACCATTTTGGAAAATAGATTGGTTAGTGCAATGCATGAATTAACTGGTGTGTTGCATACAAACAATAAGGAAATAAAGACATGGATGTAAAAGACAAGCATATCTTTAAATACTACAATAATCGCTACTTCATGATTACGCTGTTAGTCATGCTTTTTGCTGACTGGTTTATTGATAATTTTCTATTCAAACAAATTGAAATGATTATGACGGTTTATTTTGTCATTGGTCTTCTTCGTGATACCAATGATAAGAAGAAAAATAAGGTTAAAGCCAAGCACACTACTGAAGGCTAGCGGGTGTATCTAATTCAGGACACACAGCTTAGTTTGAAAATCAGTAATACTGAGAATCACGCAAATTAAGAAAGAGGCAATCAATGATGATTGTCTCTTTCTTTGCATACAAACAAGCCAAATGCCAATAAAAAACATTGTGATTTCATTTATTCTGTAAGTTGGTCCAAGGGCATTCTACTTGTGCAATTTGTGATAGCATGAACAAAGTTGTTTTAAAACCTTTAATTGCAATAATACTAATTGTATAATAGAGGCGTAAATCGATAATATTGATGTATGTAATACACAAGGAGGATTGATTATGGCTTTAGATAATGTTGTTGTTGCAGGTGGCGGTACTTTAGGAAGTCAGATTGCGTACCAATCGGCCTTTAAAGGTAAGCACGTGGTCCTTTATGATATCAACGAACAAGCACTAGCAAACGCTAAAAAAAATGTTGATAAGTTGGATGACCGATATCGTGAAGATATGGATGCCACTGATGATCAAATTCAAGCAACTCACGAGCGCATTAAGTTTACGGATGATTTGGATGAAGCGCTTAAGGGAGCTGATATTGTCGTTGAAGCTATTCCCGAAGACTTGTCAATTAAGAGTGACTTTTACAAGAAGTTAGCCGGTCACTTAGATGATGACACCATTCTGGTTTCAAATACCTCAACTTTACTACCATCACAAATTGTGGAATTTACTGATCGTCCAGACAAGTTCCTAGCACTTCACTTTGCTAATGAAATTTGGAAGCGTAACCTGGCTGAGCTTATGCCAGTGACAACCACGGATAAGGCGGTTGTTCAAAAGGTAAATGACTTTGCAAAAGAAATTGGTATGAAGCCAATTATGTTGACGAAGGAACAACCAGGTTATGTTTTGAATTCATTGATTGATCCATGGGAAAACGCAGCGTTGCGTCTATGGGGTCGTGATGTGGCCGAACCAGCTGATATTGATAAGGATTGGATGGTGGCCTTCGGAACTAACATGGGCCCATTTGCCTTGATGGATATGGTTGGATTGGAACTTGTTCATGAAATTCATTCACGCCAAGTTGCCCCAGGGGATGTCGACTTGTTGCATGGCCTAAATAAGATGCAAAAGTTAATTGACGCTGGTAAAGTTGGACAAAAGAGTGGTCAAGGATTTTATAGTTACCCAAACCCAGAGTTCCTAAATTTCTAAGCAAGCAAGTTTAAATAATAAGTGTATGTGAATGCATATATATAAACGCGTGATAAATGCACAAAAATCGACATACACAGCATTAAAAATAGAAAAGGGGGGCACCAAAACTGGGGCCCCTTTTGTGTATATCAATCTTAAAACAACAATAAAGATATAAAAATCAAAGAAAATCCAAAATCTTAGAAAACTCTTTCAAATGCGATGATAAAGCGATTTTGTTAAATGCAAGTTTGTGAAATGAAAAGGATAGGTCAAACGTTTTAAGCCTGATGAAAGCGGTGGTTTATAGCTTGTTAATAAAAATAAATGAAAAAAACCTAATGCTTGCAATGTATTTGTAACATGATACACTTTGTTTGTAACATAAATTAAATAAATCATATTTGATATGTGTTGCATATTAATCTTAATGTTACGTACATCGCAACCAAACGGAGGATTGAACTATGGTAGAACCAACACAAGACCAAGCAAAGGTATTGGCAAGTATCGCCGCAATCACAAAGAAGTTGGATGAGGACGAAGCTAAGATCGGTGCAGTAACGGCCGGGGCTAAGGCTGAAGTAATCAAGCGTTGGGTTATTGAACACAAGGCTCTTTTGGACATCAAAAAGGAATTGGTAGCAGCTGGTTTGATTAAGGACTTTGACCTTAAGAAGCTTGAAGCTGAGCATAAGGAACTTGAAAAGTTTGCTTTGGAAGCTCAAGAGAAGCTAGCTAAGTAATTTAACGCATAAAGTTTTATTGACTAACTTTAAATTTCAACCAAACGGAGGATTGAACTATGGTAGAACCAACACAAGACCAAGCAAAGGTATTGGCAAGTATCGCCGCAATCACAAAGAAGTTGGATGAAGACGAAGCAAAGGTTGGGGCTGTTAAGGCCGGGGCCAAGGCTGAAGTAATCAAGCGCTGGGTTATCGAGCACAAGGCTCTTTTGGACATTAAAAAGGAATTGGCAGCAGCTGGTTTGATTAAGGACTTTGACCTTAAGAAGCTTGAAGCCGAACATAAGGAACTTGAAAAGTTCGCTTTGGAAGCCCAAGAAAAGTTAGCTAAGCCACTATAATTAGGTTTTATATTTTCGCAACATGGTCTCGGCCATGTTGTTTGCAATCATAATTGAAACACAATTTTTATTTGAATGGACGGAGATTTTTAACATGGCAGATTACACAGAAAACCAAGAAAAGATTATTGAAAACATTGCGGACACTTTAAAGAAGTTGGATGATAACGTTGCCGACCTTGGTGGATTAAAGATGGATCCAAAGTCTCATTCTGTCAAGGAATGGGTTGAAGAGCACAAGGCCCTTCATGAAATTAAGCACATCATGTCTGAAATTGGCAAGTATGGTAAGTTCGATGAAAAGCAAGCTCAAGAAGATGAAAAGAAGTTTGAAGAGTACGTTGAATCATTGCAAGACAATCATTAAAAAGATTAAAAGTGACCAAGAATTTGGTTACTTTTTTTCTATACAATAAGTAGCAAATGCGATACAATGGTTCATGTAAAGGGTTACACCTAAGTAGAAAAGAAGGAGATTGATTATGTCAAATCGTTTAGATGGTAAAGTAGCAATTGTTACTGGTGGAACTATGGGTATTGGTTATGCCATTGCCGAAAAGTTCGTTGAAGAAGGTGCAAAGGTTGTCATTACTGGACGTAAGACTGAAGTTGGTGAAAAGGCTGCTTCAGAAATTGGTTCACCTGATCAAATCGCCTTCATTCAACAAGACGTTGCTGACGAAGATCGTTGGACAGAAGTCTTTGATGAAACTGAAAAGAAGTTTGGTCCTGTAACCACTTTGGTTAACAACGCAGGTATCGGTCTTGGTGGTGACATTGAGCACACAAGTACTGAAGACTGGCACAAGACAATTGCCATTAACTTGGACAGTGTATTCTTCGGAACACGTCTTGGTGTACAACGTATGAAGAACTCAGAAAAGGGTGCTTCAATCATTAACATGTCATCAATCGAAGGATTTGTTGGTGACCCACGTCTTGCTGCTTACAACGCAACTAAGGGAGCTGTTCGTTTGCTTTCTAAGTCAGCTGCTTTGTACACAGCTAAGCAAGACTACAATGTTCGTGTTAACACAGTGCACCCAGGATACATTGCTACTCCAATGGTTAAGGGTACACCAATGGAAACTGCTATGTCAGACCGTAACAAGACTCCAATGGGTCACTTGGGAGATCCAGATGACATTGCTTACATGGCTGTCTTCTTGGCATCTGACGAGTCAAAGTTTGCTACTGGATCAGAATTTGTGGTCGACGGTGGTTACACTGCTCAATAAGCAACATACAATTGATATTAATGAAAAGGCAGGCATTATGGCTGCCTTTTTTTATGCAAAAATGAATGTTAAATCAATTGAGTGGGTGTTAATCTTTAATCACGGGCTAGCTTAATGGTTTGAAATGATAGCAATGGTTGCGTTTTCTTAGTTTTAGAACTAGACTAGACGCAATATCAATCATTGTGGAGGAAGTTAGAATATGTCAGAAAATATGCATGCGGTCGTGATTAACGCATACGGCTCAGTGGATGAATTAAAGGACGCTCAAGTCCCAGTACCAGAGCTTGGCGCAGATGAAGTCTTGATTCATGTTTTTGTGGCTAGCGTGAATCCCATCGATTTAAAATTACGAAATGGTCAAATGCAAGAACAAATGCCATTTCAGTTCCCGGCGATTTTAGGCGGGGATGTTGCTGGTGAGATTGTCGCAGTTGGTGAACGAGTGTCTGATTATCAAGTTGGCCAAGCGGTTATGGCACGACTAGACATTGATCCAACTGGACAACATGGTGGATATGCTGAGTATGCAGCGGTGAAGGCTGATAAGCTTGCGTTAAAGCCAACCGAATTATCATTTGAAGCGGCAGCAGGATTGCCTTTGGCCGGGTTAACCGCTTGGCAAGGCATTGTCGATCAATTAAATGTTCAATCTGGTGAGCACGTTTTGGTCCAAGCTGGAGCAGGTGGTGTTGGAAGCATGGCCATCCAAATTGCGAAGGCACGTGGAGCCTATGTCGCCACGACAGCAAGTGCGCGGAATGCTGATTTGTTGCTTGATTTGGGGGCTGATGAGGTGATTGATTATCATCATCAATTCTTAACAGAAGAACTCGCTGATTATGATGCAGTTTTGGATACGATTGATCATGTTGATGAGGGGTTATACATTCTAAAAACAACTGGTAAATTGGCAACGGTGGTTGGCCGGCCAACTGAGCGACAACAACAAGGACACCCGCAAGCCGTGGCTTATCAGATGCATCCAGACGGTAGCGAGCTAAAACAATTAGCGCAATTAGTTGAGCAAAAGGCTCTGCAGGTCGTGATTGATAGCACTTATCCAATGAATGCTGACGGTGTACGTGCTGCTCAAGAGAAAAGTGCTAATCATCATGCGGTTGGTAAATTGATTTTGAAGAATGAACAAATCTAAAAGACAAGTTGGTTTTAGGGTTTGGTAAAGTTTTATTGAATTTATCACGTCCGGTAAACAAAAAAACTTTTATTAAATTTCAAAGTCATATTTTTGTAAAATGTCACAATTATGAAATATTTTTAATCAAAACGCTTTCTTTTTTTGATGTTTATCTGTATACTATAATCATTAAATGAAACGGAGGATTACATTATGAGTTTAATGGATCAAGTAAAAGGTGCAGGAGATCAAGTTACAGGTAAGGCCAAGGAAGTTGCCGGTAACGTAACTGGTGATAAGAAGGTTGAAGCTGAAGGTAAGGCTGAAGGTTTGATGGGTAAGGCTAAGCAAGCATTTGGTGATGCCAAGGATAAGGCTTCAGATGTTGCTGGTGATCTAGCTGACAAGGCTTCAGATACTGTTGATTCAGTTAAGGAAAAGGCTGCTGAAAAGTCAGACGACGTTAAGTAAGCAGGTTAACAACTAAGATAGTTTAGTTGCTAGGAGGATTTGATATGTTACATTTTATTTGGGTTTTGATTATTGGTGGTATCATCGGAATGATTGGTGGAGCCCTTTCAAGTAAGGGTCAATCAATGGGATGGATTGCTAACATCTTAGCTGGTTTGGTAGGATCATGGGCAGGTGAGAAATTGCTTGGTTCATGGGGACCACACGTTGCTGGAATGGCAATCTTCCCTTCAATCATTGGTGCCTTCATCGTTGTGATCGTTGTATCATGGCTTGTATCAAAGATTAAGAACTAATTATGAATAGAGATTTGCATTTCTTGCATTTCTCTTTTTTTATACACAAATTCATGAATTTTAAACATAAATATGCATAAAACGCATTTAATGTTGTAATTTTATACAACTATATGCTATGATGGACAACATCAATTAAGAGATGAGGCAAGTTATATGGCAAATGAAGACAACTCCACACAGGAACTATCACGGGGGTTATCTCAAAGACACGTCCAGATGATGGCAATTGGGGGAACGATTGGAACCGGTCTATTTTTAGGGGCTGGTGATACAATTAACTTAACTGGTCCTTCGGTATTATTCATTTATATGATTACAGGATTATTCTTGTTCTTCATGATGCGTGCGATTGGAGAAATGTTATATGTTGATCCGGATTCCAGTTCATTTGTGAGTGTGGTATCGAAATATATTAATCGAGAAAGCGGTTATTTCGTGGGCTGGTCCTATTGGATTACTTTGATTTTACCGGCGATGGCGGAATTAACGGCAATTGCCCAATATATTCAATATTGGTTGCCACATATCGCAGCCTGGGAAATTGAATTAGCCATCATGGCCATTCTCATTTTGTTAAACTTAACGGCTGTGCGCTTTTTTGGTGAAACAGAATTTTGGTTTGCCTCGATTAAAATTATTGCGATTTTAGTCGTTATTTTTATTGGACTTTTCATGATGATAACTGGTTTTAAAACACCAGGGGCCCATGGCGGTGTTGTGGGTATCCATAACATTACGGATGGCTTCCAGTTTTTTCCTAATGGAAGCGGGAATTTTTTGAAAGCCTTTCCGATGGTCTTCTTTTCATTCGTGGGAATTGAGTTTGTGGGCTTGATGTCCGCTGAAACCATGAATCCACGAGTCGTGATTCCGAAAGTTATTAATTCTGTCTTGTTGCGGATTTTACTTTTCTATGTTGGATCACTTTCTGTAATTATGGCCATTTGTTCTTGGCGGTATTTGCCTAAGAGTGAAAGCCCATTCGTGATGGTCTTTCAATTGGTGGGACTACATGGGGCGGCTGCTATTATGAATTTTGTCGTATTGACGGCGGCATTGTCAGCCTTAAATACACTTCTATACTCAGCTGGTCGAGATATTTTTGCGCTTTCTAAGGAACATGATGGTCGGATTGAACGTTATTTTTCAAAACTTTCAAAGACCGCAATTCCGGCGCGCGCTATTATGTTCTCAGCAGCATTAATTTGTATTACGCCTTTGGTTAACTTTATTCCGGTCTTGTCATCAGCCTTTAACTTTTTTGCTTCGGCAACGGCAGCAATTACCTTGGTTATTTATACCATGATTATGATTGCGCATCGGCGTTATCGGAAGAGTGACGACTTTATGCCAGATGGCTTTAAAATGCCAGGTTATCGCTTTACGAGTCCTGCAACGATTGCGTTCTTTGGATTTATCTTTGTGATGTTATTCTTGACCCCAACGGATCAAATTGCGGCCATCGGCGGAATTTTATGGACAATTGGATTTGGAATTTTTACCCATTACTATATGAAACACTAAACAATTAAGCACAGAAATGTGCTTTTTTTGCTAGAATGGTATAAAATATTAGAGAATGATGAGAAGAGGTGTGTGATGACAAATTATACTGGCGCCGATTTACGACGGAATATGAAAGAACAAGCATTACTCGAAGAAGCTATGGCTTTAGCCGATTGGGATCAATTAACCGGGATGCCAGTTGCTGCGGGTGATTTTCGTTCAGAATTGAATAGTTATTTAAGTAGTCAATTCTTTGAGACTGCGACAGGCAAGGAAGCACAAGCACTAGTTGAATATTTTAAGCAACATCGTGATGAATTATCTGCTGATGAGCAAAAGCTTTTTTATCGTTATGTAACGGATTATGATCAAATTGCTAAAATTCCAGCTGATGAGTATGCTGCGTTTAATAAATTGAGTTCGAAGGGTCAAGATACTTGGATGCAAGCACGTGAAGCAGATGATTATCAAGTCTTTGCGCCAGTCTTGAAAGAACTCATTGAAACTAAGAAGCGTTTCATCACTTATTGGCGGACTGACGAAGCAACGCCTTATGATGTTTTGTTAAATCAATTTGAACCAGGCCTAACGGTGGCTAAGTTGGATCAAGTATTTGATACCGTGAAAGCGGGGATTATTGATTTACAGAAGAATATTGCTGAGAATGGGCATCCCGCAGCAACTGATTTCTTAAAGCGTGACATTCCAATTGATTTACAACGTAAGTATGTTTGGGAAGCCGTACAACGGTTAGGTTATGATCCTGATAAGGGACGCCTTGATGATACAATTCATCCCTTTATGCAAGATATGAATCGTAATGATGCGCGGATTACGACGCGTTGGAATCCAAATGATTTCCAAATGGCGGTATTAGGGGTCTACCATGAAGCTGGGCATGGCTTATTTGCTCAGAATGTTGACCCTAAGTGGGATTACACACCATTTAATAAAGAGATTTCGATGAGTATACATGAATCTCAGTCACTCTTTAATGAGATTATGATTGGTGGATCGAAGGCCTTCTGGCAACACGAGTATGCTTTGATGCAACAAACCTTTGAAGGACGCTTAGATGACATTGATTTTGATGATTTTTATCGTGGCTGGATGCAGACGCAACCTAGTCTCATTCGAATTGAAGCTGATCCAGTTACGTATCCACTCCATATTATTATTCGTTATGAAATCGAAAAGGCTATTTTTAATGATGATTTCGATGTCGATCAACTGGAAGCATTATGGAATCAAAAGTATGAAGATTACTTAGGTCTAAAGCCTGAACATGCGGTTGATGGTATTTTGCAAGATATTCATTGGTCAAGTGGCGATTTTGGTTATTTCCCTTCTTATGCCTTGGGACACTTGTATGCGGCACAATTCCTCCATGCGATGAATCAAGACTTTGATGTGGATGCCGCTTTGGCAGCGGGAAATATTAAGCCATTGTTTGATTGGCGGAAAGAGCATATTTGGCAATATGGTGCTTCTCAAACACCTGGTGAGGTGCTTGAAGCAGCCACAGGTGAACCTTTGAATCCGCAATATTGGCTAGACTTGCAAAACCAACGTTATCGGGAAATTTATCAAATCAACAATTAACATTTTTTGTGCGAAGCACTTTACTTACTTTTTGTAATGCGCTATACTATTGTTTGTCGAGTTATTAACAAAAAGTAAGAAGGAGTTCTTAAAATGTCAGAAGATAAAACATTCTTAGATTTACAAAAAGCCCGCCGTTCTGTTTACGCCCTAGGTCGTGATGTTGATATGACCGATGCGCAATTGGAAGACTTGTTTAAGGAAACCATTAAGGAAACACCAAGTGCTTTTAACAGTCAAACTGTTCGCGCGGTATTTGCCTTTGGTGACCAACAAGATGCTCTTTGGGATATGATTATTGAGCGCATGCGTCAAGTTGTTGGTGATCCAGAAGCCTTTAAGAAGACTGAAGCCAAGTTGAATGGCTTTAAGAAGGCTTACGGAACAGTTTTGCTATATACTGATACCGATGCAGTTAAGGAGTTGGAAGAAAATAATCCAGCTTATGCACAAAACTTCTATGATTGGTCAGAACAGACCATTGGTATTTCATCATATGCACTATGGTTAGCTGCACGTGAGCATAACTTGGGTGGTAATTTGCAACACTACAATCCAGTGATTGATGAAGATATTAAGGCCGCTTATGGTATTCCAGATAGCTGGCGTCTACGGGCACAATTTGTTTTCGGATCAATTGAGCAACCTGCTGGCGCAAAAGATTACATCGATGATGATGTCCGTTTCAAGTCTCTTAACTAAATCTAACGATTACGGAAACAATCTCAATTAGAGGTTGTTTTTTTTTATATAACGCTTAGTATCGAATATATACATTTGGTTGATACAAACATGAATGATGTTTGGCAGTTGGAAGCGAAGAAAGAGGGCCAATAGAAGTATGTCAAAGAAATTCAAAGTGGCGTTGTTAAGTTTTCTGGTTGCTTTATTGCCGGGGCAAGCGATTAGCGCGGCAGTAATTACGCCTAAGACACAAATGCAGTCTGCTGTGGTTGTTCAAGCCAATACTGGACAGGTGTTAGCGGATAATCATGGATCGAAACGGTTACCAATTGCTTCGATTACGAAGTTAATTGTTGTCTACATGTTGGAACAAAAGATTAGTGAAAATAAATTGAGTTTGGATCAACAGGTCCAGGTGCCAGCTGATATTGCGAAATTTAGCCGTGATTCTAGTGTGGCAAATGTGCCAATGTCGGCTGGACAAACGTACACGATTTCGCAAATTCTTGATGCGGCATTAATTGAATCATCTAATTCAGCTGCAATGGCACTGGCGGATATTGTTTGTGGTTCACAAGCTAATTACTACAAACAAGCCGATCATCTCTTGGAGAGCTGGGGCATTAAAAATCCTAATATCATGTCTGCTTCTGGTTTAGAAAATGGTGATATGGGTAGCTTTAAGCATGCTGGTATGTCAAATTCGACGGAAAACAAACTTTCTGGTCGTGATGTAGCAATTATTGCCAAGCATTTGGTGAATGATTATCCATCAATTTTGCAATATACGCAAAAGAAGACAGGAACCTTCCCAGGTGTTAATGGGGGAGCAACGCAAAAGTTAACAAATACGAATATTTTGCTTGGTAATAAGCAATATCACATTGATGGTCTAAAAACCGGTGGGACACCACGGAATGGGGCTAATTTGGTCTCGCATGGCTATTTGAATGGTCAACCAGTAATTACAGTTGTATTGAATACGAATAAATTGCCGCGTTCAGCGATTGGGACTGAAACCTTATCTGTTTTGAACCAAGTTAAGCAACAAACGAAGGTTATGCCGGTGGCAGCAAAGGGCTCAGTTGAGATTGATAATGCCAAGGGTAATCATGGCCGCGTTGCAGTTCGCACGGCTAATGATGATAGCTATTTTGTTAACAAGAATGATCAAGCCGCGCCTTCGGTGGATAATCTAAAACCGGATGTAAAGCAAAAGGCACCTTTGAAGACGACTGATCAGATTGGCAGTGCGAGCGTGGTCTTTAACAATCAAGCTGAAGATGATTTTGTAGCTGGTTCACAAGCCAAGGTGGCTTTATATCCACAACATAATGTTCAAAAGGCAAATCTTTGGACAACCATGATGCAAAAATATTTTCAATAAGTTAGTTGACAATTAAACCGATAGTGCGTACTATTATGTCCATACCAGTAGGTAACTAAGTTGTATGTCAGAGAAGCCGTGCTTTGCTGTGAGCGGCGCAGGCTTAGTTACTGAATTATTTACAATTGAATCGCGCATCAAAGCGATACGGAGTAATTCGTATAATTTTGGGTGGTACCGCGGATTAGTATAAACTAATGTCGTCCCAACTGTGTTTTTTAACACGGTTGGGATTTTTTTTACGTTAAGGGGGTAAACGTCCATGGGGTATTTGATTTAAAAGAACCAGCGGGTGGTTTGATTCGTTATCGATGCAACTTTTAATGCAAAATACGAATGTCACAATTTTTAATTTAAAAGGAGCAAACACATGCAATCAAACAAACGATTTTTAGCAGTCACCGCATTAATGGTGGTATTATTTTTAATTTTTAGTGTAAGTATTATCGGTTTTAAGTTGTCACCCTTTGTACCGCTGCTAGCGGCATTAATGTTGACGATGTTCTTTGGTTGGCTGAACCATTTTTCTTGGACAGATTTACAAGATCAACTACTTAAAGGGATTCAAACGGGATTAGCACCAATCTTTTTGTTTTTGTTAATTGGAATGCTGATCGCATTGTGGATGGCAATTGGCGTTATTCCAACCCTATTATGGATTGGGCTTGATTTAGCCAATCCGGCCTGGTTCTTACCAGCAGCTTTTTTGATTCCAGCCATTATCGGAACAGCGATTGGTTCTGCATTTACAACGTTAGCGACCGTCGGAGTTGCTTTGATGGGGGTTGGCTTAACTTTTGGTTTTCCAGCACCAATCCTAGCGGGAGCAATTGTTTCTGGAGCAATTTTTGGTGATAAAAGTTCACCACTTTCTGACTCGACCAACTTGGCTGCTTCAATTTCAGGGACTGATTTGTTTGATCACATTAAAAATTTGATGTGGACTACAATTCCAGCATTTATTGTTTCGCTAATTTTCTTTGGTATTTTAGGCTTGCAAAAGCATCCAACCGCTGGATTAGTGCAATTGCAACAATTACAGCAACAGTTACATCCAAATTTCTGGGTGCTTAGCTTACTTGTCTTGTTGTTTGTAATGGCATGGATTAAGATTCCTGCTATCCCAACCTTGTTATTAAATATCTTATTATCAGCGCTTATTTTCTTACAAAGCCATGGCTTAACGGCTTTGAGTGACACACTATTGAATGGGTTTAAAACAAATGCTGGCAATGCCACGATTCAAGCGCTATTGAATCGTGGTGGGATGTTATCGATGATGCCAACCGTGATTATTATCACTTTGGCTTTAGCGCTAGGTGGATTGTTATCACAGCAAGGTATTTTACAAGACTTTATGACACCAATTATTAAACACGTCAAGACACAAGCAACTGCCATTACTGGAACGCTATTGACTGGTATTATGGCGAACTTTATGATTGGTGAACAATACCTTTCAACCATTTTACCGGGACAACTATGGAAGCCTGTCTTTAAGCGGTTGAATTTGTCGCCATTAGCGCTTGGCCGTAGCTTAGAGGATTCAGGAACGGTGGTGAATTACCTAGTGCCTTGGGGAGTGGCTGGTAGTTTTGCCGCACAGACGCTGAATGTGCCCGTGACAAGCTTTGCCCTCTTTGCCATCTTTGCTTGGATTTCTCCATTGTTCTCTTTGGCTTCTGCTTGGACTGGCATTGGAATTAAACAACAAAAAGAAGCGTAAAAAAAGCGTACAACCAAATCAGGTTGTACGCTTTTTAATTTAATTAGTTATCGAATAGTTGAAGATACTTACCGTATCCTTCAGCTTCCAATTGATCTTTCGGGATGAAGCGAAGAGCTGCTGAATTAATGCAGTAACGCAAACCACCTTGATCGGTTGGGCCATCATCAAAGACGTGTCCCAAGTGTGAGTTAGCGTTCTTTGAACGAACCTCAGTCCGTGGACGTAACAATTTGTAGTCGGCTGATTCAGTTAGATTATGGTCATCGATTGGCCGTGTAAATGAAGGCCAACCACAGCCAGCATCATACTTGTCAGTTGAACTGAAGAGTGGGGTTCCATCAACAACATCAACGAAGATACCATCATCCCACCAATCATCATACTTTCCACTAAAGGGGCGTTCAGTGGCGGCTTTTTGGGTGACGTCGTATGCTTCATCCCCCAAGCGTTGCTTTAATGCTTCTTGTGATTCATTTTCAGTCATGTAACAGCCTCCTGACATGTTTGATTGTTATCATTCTAACGCTTTTACTAATAAAAAGAAAGTGATTTGCTTAGAAAGTTTAGTCTTGGTGTCGATTTCGAACATGGGAAACAAGGGCTGAGCCTGTCAGAGCAGCAGCGATAGTACCAATCGTCCCTAATGTTGAAATAATTACACTTGTTTCTGTACCTTTTGTTTTGACATTAATATCGATTAACTTATCTTTAAGTGGGGTGGTCATATGAAAAAGCTCCTTTTTATGCTTTGGCGTCGATGATTTGATCAAAGTTAAATTGATCGGGTTGGAATAAATGATGCGGACCATCAATAAAAACTGCATATACGTTAGGTAATTGACGAGGTCCTAAAATTCTTTGAAATAATTGGGTTTTCATTTCAGGCCAAGCAGTGCTTTCATAATCATCGATTAGAATTAATTGAGTTTGCTTGGTGGTATTTGGTTGCATGGCATTAATGAGTTGATTTAAATAGGCTGAGCCATCAACGGGAACTAACCCAGCCAATGGATTGGGATTATCAAGGGCTGTAACCATAGCATAAGCAGTGTCATCATTTTCTTCATAGGCCCAGATTTTACCCGGATCAGATATAGTGGCCTGCCAGTCGGCTAATTGTTGACGAGCAAGTTGAACCATTTCAGCTTGAGAACCATTAGTAATTAAAATACGTTGTGGAATTGCTGCCATTTGTTGTACCTCCAGCTAAATTTGCTTCATTATAATGCAATCGCGGCCTAAATGAAACTTTTTTAGTTGGAGCGGGCTGGTATTTTTTGATTCGAAAAATTTTAAATGCTAAAGCATTTTTTCATAAGCCAACGGTCATTAAAATCGATTTTGTCTTGGGGTAAGGCCATTAGCTAAAAATTTAGGTATAGAAAAAGCCCCGCCGGGCAAGTGTGATCTAACGTGACGGGACTTTTGTGTTGTGGCATGTTAATTATAAATTAGCAGCGAAGAAAGTCGCTAACTTTTCAACGGCAGGGTCAACCGCCTTTGGTTGATCATACAAATCATAATGTGAAACATCATGTAAGACAGTCAAATCCTTATTCTTTGAAGCAGCCTTATCAAAAATCTCATAACCAAAACGGTAAGAAGCAAATGAACCTGGCTTATCACCAACAATTAATTCAAGTGGTTGGGTCAAAAGCTTCTCAACTAAATCAGCTGGGTCATAGTTTAGCAACAAGGCTAGACTCGTAAATTGCACTTTATTAGGTGAGAATTCATCGGCACCACGAGGAGTCTTATAGTAGTCAACGGCTTCCTTAATATCGATATCGTCGACACCGGCAGCTTCGCGCTCTTCTTGGCTATTTGGAATCCATTGCGTCAACATCTTATCGGCACCCATGGCCTCAGCAGTACGTTGGTCAGCAATTTGGTTCAATGTTTCAATCAATTGGTCATCTGGACCAAAGGCTTCACGATAAGCCGCACCGGCCGATGCAGCTGCAGCACCACCAACGGCCTTAATTCGCTTATCAGTCTTGGCAGCATTAATGGTGTAACCACCACCGGCACAAATCCCCATGGCACCAATACGATCATTGTCAACAAATGGTAAGGTGTCTAGATAGTCGATGGCATACATAATATCAGTTGTTCGGTTAGCGGGGTCTTCAATGTAACGGGGTGTACCTTCACTTTGACCTTGATAAGCAGCATCAAAAGCAAATGTTAGGAAGCCTTTTTCAGCTAACTTTGTTGCGTAGATGCTTGAAGTTTGATTCATATCAGCACTAGTAGGATGCGTGACAACAATTGCGGGGTGGGCAATTGTTTCATCAAAATCTTCAAGGAAGAATAAGCGTCCAGCTAAGTCAAAATGACGAGCAGGGAATTTAACATCTTTAGTTGTAACCATAATTATTTACCTCTTTCTTTATTGCATTGCTTGTTTTTGTTAAGCTATGGTTAGTATTATATGGAGGTTATTAGGGGTAACCCACAACAGATGCAAGTGAAGTGTTACTTAAGTAACACTGCCACACGATTTGTTACGAAAGGGGATGGAATTCATGGATAAACGAGGCCAAAAAACCCTCAACAGCATTGCGAATGCTTTCAATAAGTTATTATTATCTAAATCATTCGATGCGATAACCGTCACTGATATTTGTGATGAGGCACTTATTTCACGTAAAACTTTTTATACATATTATGAAGATAAATATGAATTGATTGATCGTCTTGCAACCGATGCCTTGAATGAACTTGATCAACTTAGTCATGGTCAGGAGGATAAAACTTCCTTAGAACGGATTACGATTTGGTTGACTTATATTCAAGAACGGCAAGAATTATTTAAAATTTTATTCAACCGGGAGAGCTCATATTCATTTAAGCTTAAATTTCAACAATATTTGCAGAATAGTTTAAAACAACATGGCGATTTTGAACCCAAACCAACTAATTTAGCTTTTTATGTTCAAGGCACTTTTGGTGTGGTAGAAGCTTATGTCAATGGAGAAATTAAGGCCAAACCAGCTGAATTGGCTCAGGAGTTAGTGACAATGATTCCGTTAAAGGCTGAGTAGAACTATGTTTGGTCGCTTGCTTAATATGACTAGGAGCGTTGCTAAAAGCGCTATGGTTATCCTGCCAGTGTATGAGGCTTTTTTGATATTGGCACATAAAAAAAGATTCAATTGATGTTAGGAAAATAACAGTCAGTTGAATCTTTTTAATTTGAGGTTTGTAAAGGAGCTGCTAATCAAGTTTTACTTGGTATGTAAAGCTTGATTAGCTAATTGATGAGCGCCGCGGTTCTGTTTTTCGGGAATCCATTCAAGAATCACTTGTTCATACTGATCAAGTAAGGGATTTAACGTTTGTAGATAGTCATCATATTTTTTGGTGTATTTTTTAGTAAGGCTATCAATAACTAGGCTGGAATCTGAGTGTAGCATCAAAGTAGCATGGGGGTAGTCAAGTTGCTCAAGGCAGTGTAGACCAAATTGAACGGCAGTAAATTCAGCTTGGTGGTTGTTCAAAGGGCCAAGTTGTTTTTTATAAACAAATTGTTGTTGGTCGACTTGGATGATGACACCGGCAGCACTAAGCTGTGTCCGTGGGTCAGTCGCTGCATCTGTGAATAATTTTAAAATCATTTATTAGAACCAGATTCGTGTGTTTTGACATTCGATACCTGGGGAGCGTTATCGTTGGGGCTCTGCTGTTGATTCGACAGATAGTTGACGCCACCACCGACTAAAATAAGCACTAAACCAAACCAACCAACTAAAATCATAAAGATTGATTGTTTAATATGATCATGATGTGTGAAGAGAAAATTAATTATCCAGATTAAGATAGCTAACCATCCTAATATTGTTAAACCACTGCTCAATAACTCAAGTTTCATAACATGCCACCCTAAATTCCTTTAATGTTACCTATTATAATGAAATAATATGGCAGATTTACATGCTCAATGTTACAACTTTCTATCAAATTTGCTGTTATTGTGAAAAAATCATGAATCATAAGACCCAGTTAAGTTATGATCGGTAGGAAATGTTATACTGAAAAGTGACTAAAAGTACAGAGAAATGAAGGAGTGACAACATGCGCGGCTATTATCAAATTTCAGGTTTAGCAGGAAAAGTGTTATGGGCCTGGTTATTGATGCTACCAACATTGGCAATTACGATGTGGCTTGAAGCAACCAAATTTAATGAAGTTACCGCAATTTTATTGGTAATCTTTTTTGCCCTTGTCATGGTGATTTTTGCACGACAACGCGTTGACTTAACAGAGGATAGTTTGCGGTTTCATCCTGCTTTTGGTGTGCATACAGAACAAATGCCATTAGATCAGTTGCAATATGTGCAATTTACGAAAAGAACCGTGCTCTTTGTCTATCGTGGTGAAAATTATGCTTATTGGTTATCACCTAGTATCCATGCACAATTACAAAATGATTTTGAAAATATGAAACAAAAAGGAACAGCATGACACAAGAACAATTAAAGATTGAAGAACAGGCCGGACGCTTAGATAAAGTTGTCGCAGATGCTTTTTCTGATTACACTCGAACACAGATTGGCAATTTTATTGCAGACGGGCAATTATTGGTGAATGGGGCTGCTAAAAAAGCTAATTACAAAGTAAAAACTGGTGATTTGATTACTTTTGAAGTTCCAGAACCAGTTGAATTAAAAGTTGAGCCCGAAAATATTCCATTGGACATTGTCTATGAAGATGATGATTTAATCGTGGTGAATAAACCACAAGGGATGGTCGTACATCCTGCTGCGGGGCATCCTTCAGGTACGTTAGTCAATGCTTTGATGTATCATTCACAACTCTCCTCAATCAATGGCGTTATTCGCCCAGGAATTGTGCACCGGATTGATAAAGATACTTCTGGATTACTTATGGTAGCTAAAAACGACCACGCACATGAAGCTTTGTCAGCACAATTAAAAGATAAGAAGAATTTGCGTCAATATTATGCTTTGGTGCATGGCGAGTTTAAAGAAAATAAGGGGACAATTAACGCACCCCTCGGCCGTTCAAAAGCGGATCGTAAAAAGCAAGCGGTGATTAAGGATGGACGTGATGCCGTCACCCACTTTGAAGTGGTCCAACGTTTTGTAGGCTATACTTTGTTGCGAGTGACCCTAGAAACAGGGCGGACACATCAAATTCGCGTGCACATGCAGTATATTAACCATCCTGTTGCCGGCGATCCATTATATGGGCCAAGTAAGACTTTGCCTGGTAATGGTCAATATTTGCATGCGGCAACCTTAGGCCTTACCCAGCCAACAACGGGAGAAGAGTTGCGTTTCGAGGCGCCATTGCCAGATTACTTTGAGGCAGCTTTAGCCAATCTACAACCGTATCATCAAGAAAAGGATGAATGAAATATAATTAAATCTATGTTAGAATGACAATATCGTCTTAATTGCATCCTGTGAGGTGGAAAGAGGATAACGTTAAAATAGACTGACAAAAGCTGCGTTATTCACATTAGGGTGAGTAGCGCTTTTTTTATGAAACTAAGGGGAATCCAGCTATGGCGAAAGAAATTGTAGATGCAATGGCAATGCAACGCGCATTGACACGAATTACCTATGAAATTATTGAAAAGAATAAAGGAATCAACAATCTGGTGATTGTTGGAATTAAAACCCGCGGTGTTTATATTGGTCAGCACATTGCAGACCGTTTGCAACAATTAGAAAGTGCTGAAATTCCAGTAGGTCAATTGGATATTTCTTCATATCGGGATGATCATTCAGATGCACCTGTTAAGCAAGACTTAGATGTGAACATTGATGGCAAGCGCGTTATTTTAGTGGATGACGTCCTTTACACTGGTCGCACAATCCGGGCCGCCCTTGATGCTTTAATGGATAATGGTCGCCCAGCCGTCGTAAACTTGGCGGTCCTAGTCGATCGGGGCCATCGCGAATTACCAATTCGAGCTGACTTTGTGGGTAAAAATATTCCAACATCAGCAAGCGAACGTATTCAAGTGAACGTTGAAGAAGTCGATGGTTATGATTCAGTTGAGATTGAATAGATAACATGGCTCGTTGAAGAGAACGAGAAAGTTAAAGGTAGACAGATATGACAAAAAGATATCTCATATTGGAAGATGGTTCCATTTATGAAGGTGAGGCTTTTGGTGCGCCTGCGACGACCTTTGGTGAAATCTTCTTTCATACTGCGATGACTGGGTACCAAGAAATTATGACCAATCCAATTTATCATAATCAAATTGTGGTCTTTACGGTGCCAACGATTGGTGCAGCTGGGATTAATCATCGGGCTGATGAAGCGATTGTACCAATGGTTAAAGGGGTTGTTGTGCGTGAGGTTGCGGAAGTATCAACAAACCGTTTGCAAACGATGAGTATGCATGAATTCTTATTGCGTCACAATGTGCCGGGGATTTCACGCTTAGATACGCGGGCCTTGACTCGACATTTGCGTGAAACAGGTGCTCAAAAAGCTTCAATTGTTGATTATCCTGATGATCATGCATTTGACCAACTACGCGCCTTAGTCATGACCAATCAAGAAGTGCAACAAACGTCGACACCGCGCGCGTATGTTAATCCAGGCCGAGGTGCCAATATTGTGGTGATCGATTTTGGATTAAAGAATGGTATTTTACGTATGCTGAATGATTATGACGCTAACGTAACTGTATTGCCTTACAATGCCACCCTGGATGAAGTCATGAATCTAGACCCTGATGGGATTGTCCTATCTTCTGGACCGGGTGACCCCTCAGCTGTGCCAGAGGATATTTTGGATTTGATTCGGACCTTGCAAAAAGAGGTGCCTTTGTTGGGTGTTGGTTTAGGGCATGAATTATTTGCGATGGCTAATCATGTTGAAGTTGAACCAATGCCTGTGGAACATCATGGGATGAATCATCCGATTCGTGAGCAAATTACGAACCAGATTATGTATGCTACCCAGGCGCAAGGCTATCAAGTGGTTAAAGGGACGATTAAAAATTCAGATTTATTCGTGACCCATGTTGATTTAACGGATGGGTCAATTCAAGGCCTTCGACACCGAAACTATCCGGCGTTTAGTGTGCAGTTTTTCCCAGATACAGCACCAGGTCCGATTGAAGCAACTCAGCCTTTTGACGATTTCATGGATATGGTTAATATCCGTCGAGGAGCGTAAGCATGGCAGATAAAATTTTATTGATTGGTGGCTCGGCTAATGGTTTTGGCCGTGAAACTGAAAGTGATGCGGCTAGCTATCAAATGACATCGGCTTTGCTAAAGCGAGGTTATGAAGTTTATTTGGTGGATGATAATCCATTTAGTTTTACGGCTAGTCGGAATGACGTGCACCTAGAAGTTTTGGAATTAACCGCTGAAAATATTGTGAAAGTCATCGTTGCAAATGGGATTAACGCAATTGTACCAACGGTTGGTGGCACGACAGCTATTCAATTAACTTATGAAGTGGAAGAAATTATGGGTGAGCAAGGGCCAGCAGTTTTAGGGCTATCCTCATCTGTGCTACAAGCTTCCCAAAATACGAAATATTTACAAGAATGTTTGAAACAATGGCATTTGCCATCAGTGCAAACGCGCTTAGCTAGTACACCTGGTGAAGTTTTCGATGCTGCGCGTGAGCTTGAGTTTCCAGTATTTGTACGTTCGATTGCGCCACAAGGACAAGCGTTGCGTTTGCAAGCTGAAGATGCCGAAGAGCTTGATCAAGTGGCTGAATTAGCATTAGATCGCTCATTGACCCATCAAGTCAATGTGGACAAGAGTATTCATGGGTATAAGGAAATTTCCATGATTGTGATGCGTGATTTCCGCAATACCAATTTGCTGGTTGGAGGAATTGAGGATATGGATCCGGTTGGGATTCATTCAGCGGATTCAATTGCGGTGACTCCCATTCAGACCTTGGCTGATCCAGTGGTTCAAGCACTCCGTGACACGGCCTTTCAGATTGCACGTGGATTTAATGTCTACGGTCTTTTAGAGGTGCGCTTCGCAGTGAATCCAGAAGACGATGAATTTGTTGTTACACGGATTATCCCATATTACGATCGCAAAGCTTCTTTATTAGAGGGAGCAACAGGGTATCCAATGGTGCCAGTAATGACAGGTCTCATGCTGGGTGATCGTTTGGATCGTGTGCATATTCCAAGTTCATATGCGGAACATACGGCTGCTCTCGAGCCAACGATGGATCACATTGTCGTTCGTTTTCCGGTCTTTACATTTGGTGAGTTGGCTTCAGCAGGGATTCCAACTAATCGACGACTTGATACAATTCAAAAGTCAGTCGGCGCAACATTGGGAGTGGGTCGTAGTTTAGAGGAGGCTTTGGAAAAGGCTTTACGAGCGGCTCACTTTAGTAACCGTAGTTTCTCACCGGATTTGATGGGAAAGCTGACTGATAGTGAAGTGATTGAACAATTGATTCATCCGCAAGATAATCGAATCTTATTGCTCTTAGAAGCAATTCGACGCGGGTATACCGTTGATGAATTGGCTGAACTAACCCACATTGATGCTTTTTATTTCTATAAACTTGCGAATATTATGCAATTAGAGCTAGATGTTAAAGAACATCCGTGGGATTACGAAGTGCTAAAAAGTGCTAAATACTATGGCTTATCAGACGGGCTAATTGCTAAATTGTGGGGCACGGCCTATGAAAGTGTCCGCCGTTATCGTTGGGATAATAATATTTTGCCAACGTACAAAGCTTTCGAACCTTCAGCAGGTGAATTTCAAGAATCTGTTTCACAGTTTTATTCTACCTTCGAGGATGAAAATGAAAGTAAACGCTTAGGTGATGATACGGTGATGATTGTTGGTACTGGTGCTTTCCGATTAGGGGATGGTGCAGCAGCATCCTATGTTTTGGCCAACGTGATGGATGAATTCCGCAACCTTGGTTATCAGACGGTCTTATTGAACAACAATCCGCATGACTTAACGTTTATCCCACAATTGAGTGATAAACAGTATTTTGAGCCATTGGAAATTTCAGATATTATGAATGTTGCTGAAATCGAGCAACCGACTCGCATTGTTGTACCGGGAAATCGAATCAAACTCATTAAAAGTTTGAAATCTGCTGGCTTAAATGTGGATGTTTTAGTGCGAGAAAAGTATTTGGAGACGACATTAACCGCTGAAAAAGATCAATTACTATATAATTATTTCTATGATGGGGCGCAATTACATCCGATGGTCGTGAGCCGCCAGTCGAATCGTAAAGTTAGCATTGATTCAACTGAACAAATTGATTTAGAACAAGTTCAGTTGCCAGAAATGCCAGCGGATGCGACAATTGGATTCTATCAATTTGTGTGTGATGAAGCTGATTTATCAACGGATGTGCTGCAAGGCCGGATGCGACCAATGCCATTTATGCAATTAGCATTTCTTGATAAGGTGAGCTCGGCGGACTGGATTCGAATTATGATTCGTTATATGGTGGGGCAACCAACTGACGCTGATGAAGTGGTTGTCCATGCCACACCAATTCTAAACTGGCCATTTAACCATGCAGTAATGCGTTATCAAGATACGGAATTCAAAGAACATTTGAATATTGTGGATCGTTTGGATAACGGGCAGTTCGCGATGGGAACGACGTATGAAGTTGATTAATGCGTACAAATGACGCTTTTTGTGTTAAACTAAACTGATATTGATAAAAATAGAAAGAGGCCCATTAAGTATGTGGAAAAAAGTATTAGGCGTATTAGCTGTAATTGCAGTTGGAGCTGGATTGGCCCTTTGGGGCGCTGGTCCTAAGACAATCGCAACAACTGATGACGGTAATGTGACCGAATCAAAATATTATAAAGAACTAAAGCAAACACCAACTGGTCAACAAACTTTGGCGAATATGATTGTGCTACAAGTGCTTGATAAGGAATACGGTGATAAGGTTTCTGATAAGGACGTTAATAAGAAATTTAACGAGTCACGTAAGCAAATGGGTGGCGAACAATTTAACCAACAATTGGCTGCTTCTGGTTTGACTGCACAAACTTACCGCGATTCAATCAAGATTGATATGTTGGAGCGTCAAGCTGTTAAGGCAAACACTGACTTTTCAAAGTCTGGTTTGCATAAAATTTATGATGACTATGAGCCAAAGACAAGCGCTTCTGTTATCTTGATGGGTAGCAAGAGCGATGCTCAAAAGATCATCAAGGAATTAAATGATGGTAAGAGCTTTACTGACTTAGCTAAGAAGTATTCTGGTGATAGTTCAAGTAAGAAGAATGGTGGAAAGTTAGACGACTTTGATTCAACTGACACAAAGGTTGATAGCAATGTTAAGAAGGCTGCTTTCAAGTTGAAGAATGGTCAATATGACAAGCAACCAGTTCAAGCTGCAAATAACACTGGTTACTATGTTGTTAAGCGTAATACCCAAGAGAAGAAGCCTTCATATGATAAGATGAAGAATAAGCTTAAGGATATTAAGGTTGACGAAATTATGTCAGATGATGATCAAGTGAACGCCGTAATCGGTAAGGAACTTGGTAAGGCTAATGTTAATATTAAGGACAAGGATTTGAAGAATGTCTTGAATAAGTATACTGAAGCCGCAGCAACTAAGACCGCTGATAAAGAGAAAAATAAGTAAATCTTTTAAGGAGTATCCGTGGATACTCCTTTTTTTGTTCGCTTATTTGAGTTTTGAAAGGTGGGCCTGTTGCGTTAGTTCGTGAAAATACGCTATAATATACTGTATTGGATTAATTAATTCGTCTTTGAAAAGGAGTTTAGCTTATATGCTTGAACGTTATACGCGTCCTGAAATGGGTAAGGTGTGGTCGCTTGAGAATCAATATCAAACGTGGCTTGATGTCGAAATTGCTGTAACAGCCGGATGGGTTGCCGAAGGCCATGTACCACAGGCTGATTTAGATGCCATTCGTAAAAATGCAACGTTTGATCCAGACCGGATTGCTGAAATTGAAAAGGAAACGCGGCATGACGTCGTAGCGTTTACCCGGAATGTGTCTGAATCACTTGGGGATGAACGAAAGTGGATTCATTATGGATTGACTTCAACTGACGTTGTGGATACAGCACAAGCTATTCGCATTAATGAAGCCAATGCGATTATTAAGCAAGACTTGATTGAATACCGTGATGCTTTAGCAAAACTAGCTCGTAAGTATAAAAACACAGTGATGATGGGCCGGACCCATGGCGTACATGCTGAGCCAACAACCTTTGGTTTAGTGATGGCACGTTTTTATCAAGCTGCTGTGCGGGATATTGAGCGCTTTGATCGCGTGGCCGAAGAAATGGCGACTGGTAAGTTGTCAGGGGCCGTGGGCACGTTTGCTAATGTTCCACCACAAGTTGAAGAAGTTGCGATGAAAGAACTAGGTTTGAAGCCACAACCAATTGGCTCACAAGTTTTGCCCCGTGATTTGCATGCTGATTACATTTCAACGATTGCCATTATCGGAACAACAGTTGAAGAGTTGGCAACAGAAATTCGTGGTTTACAACGTTCAGAAATTCATGAAGTTGAAGAAGGGTTCAAGGGTGGTCAAAAAGGTTCATCAGCCATGCCACATAAGCGTAATCCAATTGGTTCTGAAAATGTGGTCGGGTTGTCACGGGTCTTGCGTGGTTATTCGGTAACTGCGATGGAAAATGTAGCCTTGTGGCATGAACGCGATATTTCGCATTCAAGTGCTGAACGGGTGATCATCCCAGACGCAACAACTGTTTTGGATTATATGTTACATCGGATGACGCAAATTCTTGAAAATCTTCAAGTATTCCCAGAAACAATGAAGGAAAATATGGGGCGGACATATGGTTTAATTTATTCACAACGTTTGCTATTGAAGTTAGTTGATAGTGGTATGTCACGCGAAGCGGCTTACGATACAGTCCAACCATTGACAGCGCGGGCTTGGGACGAACACAAGCAATTCCGTGACTTGGTGGATGAGGATCCAACCATCCAAAAGCAATTGTCTAAGGAAGAAATTGATGATGCGTTTGATTACCGCTGGCATTTAAAGCATGTTGATGATATTTTCGAACGTCTCGGTTTGAATGATTAAAAAATGAGAGCAGTCCAAATTTGGGCTGCTCTTTTTTGGTGCGTATTTTTAAAAGTGCAATACAGGAGGCCAGCATATTGACAATGAAATTGTGCTAAAATAGAAATTGTAATTATACATTATGAGAATAAAATTGAGAGAATGGTGGGTATTTTCCACATGTTAAATACAAAAAAATATGATTATCTGGTTGTTGGTGCAGGCCCTTACGGTGCTGTATTTGCCCACGAAGCCGCCAAGCAAGGCAAACGCGTGTTGGTTATTGAAAAGCGCGAGCATATCGGGGGTAACATGTATACACACGTTGAACATGGTGTGACAGTGCATGACTATGGGGCTCATATTTTCCATACTGACAATAAAGAAATTTGGCAATATATCCAACAATTTGCCGAATTTAATGGTTTCCAAAATCAGGTTATCGCCAATTATAAAGGTGAACTGTATAACTTGCCATTCAATATGAATACATTTTATGAGATGTGGGGAACTAAAACACCCGCCGAAGCCCAAGCTAAAATTGCTGAGCAACGTGAAGAAGCGCTTGGTTCATTGGGGAACCGTGCTCCAAGTAATTTGGAAGAACAAGCAATTTCTTTGATTGGTACAGACATTTATCAAAAGTTGGTCAAAGGCTATACAGAAAAACAATGGGGTCGGAAAGCAACTGATTTACCAGCGTTTATTATCAAGCGTCTGCCAGTCCGCTTTGAGTTTAATAATAATTATTTCAATCATCGTTATCAGGGAATTCCAATTGGCGGCTATACGCCAATCTTTGAGCAACTTCTAGATCATCCACGGATTGATGTACAGCTTAAAACGGATTTCTTTGCTAATAAGGAAGAATATTTAGCGGAATTCCCTCGGATTATCTACACAGGTATGATTGATCAATTCTTCGACTATCAATTTGGCGAGCTCAGTTATCGTTCGCTTACTTTTGAAAAAGAAGTAATGCATGTCGATAATTATCAAGGTAATGCGGTGATGAATTACACTGATGCTGAAACGCCATATACACGTGTCATGGAATGGAAGCATTTTGATGGTGCTTCAGATGATGGTGTTTCAGTCATTACTCGTGAATACCCACAAGCTTGGGATCGCACTAAAGAAGCTTATTATCCGGTCAATGATGAAACAAATATGGCTAAATATAAGCAATATGCACAATTGGCACAACAAATGCAAGATCAGGTTGTCTTTGGTGGACGTTTAGGACAATATCGTTACTATGATATGGACCAAGTGTTCCATGCAGCCTTGAATTTAGTCCGGCAAGAGTTTGGCATTCCAAAGGACTATCAGTTTGTAGAATAGGCGGAAATGTCAGCAATTGGTTGGAATATGGTATAATACAACTAATTAGTGTATGTGGGAAAAGGAGTCAGATAGATGAATTGGAAAGATAATTTTGATGCATGGCAAAAGCAAAACGACTTGCCAGCTGATTTAAAGACAGAAATGACCCAATTGGCAGATACGCCAGACAAGGCAGAAGATGCTTTTTACCAACCACTTTCATTCGGAACAGCCGGAATGCGTGGCATTATGGGGGCTGGAATTAATCGGATGAATATTTATACTGTGCGTCAAGCGACGGAAGGTTTAGCCCGCTTGATGGATAGTTTAGATGATGCTGTTAAGCAACGTGGGGTTGTGATCTCTTATGATTCACGCCATCATTCAGCTGAATTCGCCCTTGAAGCTGCACGCGTTTTAGGAGCACATCAAATTAAAGCGTACTTGTTTGATGCTTTGCGTCCAACACCTGAATTATCATTCGCAGTTCGTCACTTGCATACTTATGCCGGAATTATGATTACCGCTTCGCATAACCCCAAAGCATACAATGGCTTTAAGATTTATGGTGAAGATGGTGGTCAAATGCCACCCAAGGAATCAGATATTATTACGCAATCAATTCGTGAGGCGGATATGTTTGAAGTTCCAGTTGGGGATGTTGCAACCCTAAAAGAGCAAGATTTACTAATTGAAATCGGTGCCGATGTTGATTCAGCGTACTTGGAAGAAATTAAGACAGTTACGATTAACCGTGATCTAACAGAAAATGTTGGAGCGGATATGAAGCTGGTTTATACCCCGCTTCATGGAACTGGAGCGCAAATTGCTGGACCAGCTTTGGAAAATGCAGGATTTAAAAATGTTACCATGGTTCCTGAACAAAAAGAGCCTAATGGTGATTTTCCAACCGTTGAGTTGCCAAATCCAGAAGATCACGCAGCCTTAGCAATGGGGATTGATTTAGCAGGTAAGATTGATGCTGATGTTGCAATTGCGGTTGACCCAGATGCCGACCGGATGGGTGTCGCAGTTCGTCGTGGTGACGGTAGCTTTAGTTTGTTGACTGGAAACCAAATCGCGGCCTTGATGTTGAATTATATTTTGACTGCTAAGGCTGATGCGGGCACTTTGCCTGAAAATGGGGCGGTTGTGAAGTCAATTGTCTCATCTGATTTTGCAACTGCCATTGCGGATGACTTTGGCGTGAAGATGATTAATGTCTTAACTGGGTTTAAGTACATTGCCGAACAAATTCAACATTTTGAAGATTCTCATGATCACGAATTCTTGTTTGGCTTTGAAGAATCATATGGATACTTGGTTAAGCCATTCGTACGTGACAAGGATTCAATTCAAGCAACTGTATTGCTAGCTGAAGTGGCCGCTTATTACAAACAACAAGGTCAAACGCTTTATGATGGTTTGCAAGCATTGTTTGAAAAGTATGGCTATTTCGTTGAAGACACAAAGTCATTGACTTTTGCCGGAATTGACGGCGCCGATAAGATTGCTAAAATTATGGCCGATTTCCGTGACGAGACACCAGCTGAATTTGGTGGCGTTAAAGTTGTAACGACTGAAGACTTTGATAAGCAAACGCAAACGCAAATGGAGACTGGGGATGTCACGACATTGAATTTGCCAAAGGCCAATGTTTTGAAGTATTGGTTGGCTGATGGTAGTTGGGTGGCTGTACGTCCTTCCGGAACTGAACCTAAAATTAAGTTTTATGTTGGTACTAAGGGGGCAACCCAAACAGATGCTGATGCTGAATTAGCAGCGATTCAGAAGAGTATCGATGCTTTGATTGTTGATTAATAAAATGGCAGCCTGATGGCTGCTTTTTTATTAGTAGTTGATAAGTGAGAGGAAGTTGTATGCTACAAACTATTTTGAAGGATGTTGCTGCAATTGGGGAGCAATTAGTGGCAGAAAAGCCGTTGGTCGGAATGAGTGTTGGTGTAGTTAATCAAAAGGGCCAACAAGTACAAACGCAAATTGGTAAAATTGATCAGTATCCAGAGCACAAAGTGGAAGCCGACACTATTTATGATTTAGCGTCATTAACGAAATTGTATACTGCAAAAGCTTATGTACAATTAGTCTTGGATCAACAATTTGATTTATCAAGAACGCTTAAAAGTGTCTTGCCTACATTTAACCATCCAGAGATTACTTTCCAACAAGTACTAACGCATAGTTCTGGTTTACCAAGTAGCGTGCGCAAAACTGATCACCTTGACCGCAAAATGTTGTTGGAAGATTTGAATAATCGCCCTTTGTTAGCGGAGCCTGGGCAAGAAATTCATTATTCTGACGTGGGTTATATGCTTTTAGGGCAAGCACTTAGTGAAATTATGGGGATGCCTCTCGAGCAAGCAATGGCGCAATTAGTGTTAACGCCACTTGGCTTGGCACATACTGGGTATCGAACAGCCCAAATGCCCAATTACCAAACTTTGCCCACGGAAGCGTTTGCGCCAACTGAGTATGTTCCCGAACGGGGTGGCTTATTACAAGGGACCGTCGATGATTATAAGGCAGCCTTGCTAGGTGGCGCGGCTGGTCATGCTGGTATTTTTAGCCCCATGGCCGATGCGTTGCGCTTTGTTGCTAGTTGGCTTCAGCCTGAAGTGGTGCAGTTGTTACAGGCTAATCGTGTTGATTTTCGAACGTTAGGTTGGCACTATTGGCGGTTTGGTGGCGAGGATCATCCCTCAGTAGAAAAGGATTGGTTATATCAAACTGGATTTACGGGGACAATTATGGCGATTAATTTAAAAAATCAAACGGGTTTGGTAATTTTAACTAATCGGGTTTATCCAAATCGCCAGACGTATGATTGGTGGCGGGTTGATCGTTATCAATTACCCCAAGCATTTTTCGCCCGAGCAACGCGATAATAAGTTTAAGTTTAGCTATGTGTTGTAGAATGGAAGTAAGAAAATAAACGAAAGAGGTAAAGCAATGGCAATATGGATTGGTTTAGCAGTAGTTGCGGTAATTATTATTGTTTGGATTAATATTTATAATGGGCTTGTAAAAGCGCGGATGTATACTCAGGAATCATGGAGTCAAATTGATGTACAATTGAAACGGCGAAATGACTTAATCCCTAATCTCTTAGAAACAGTGAAGGGATATGCCCGTTTTGAAAAGAGTACCCTTGAAAATGTTGTCGCATTGCGTAATCAAATTGCGCAAACACCTGATGCTGATCATCAAGAGAAGATGAAGCTTTCTGATAAGTTATCATCAAATTTGAAGTCAATTTTTGCGGTAGCTGAATCTTATCCAGATTTGAAGTCATCTGCGCAATATACCAAGTTGATGGAAGAATTAACAAATACTGAAAATAAAATTGCTTATTCTCGACAATTGTTTAATTCTTCTGTTGCTAGTTACAATACAAAGTTGCAGACTTTCCCAACGAATATTGTGGCTGGAATTCATCATTTCCAACCAGCGGAGTTCTTAGAAACGCCAGCGGAAGAAAAAGAACAACCAGCTGTTTCTTTTGATGAAAATGGCCTATAAGCCGATAAGAGGTAATCATGTTATACGAGCAAATTACTAAAAATAAACGCAAAACAGTGCTGTTATTATTTGGTTTTTTCTTGTTTACAGCGCTTGTTGGCGCGGCGTTAGGGTACTATCTTATGCGTAGTGCCTCGGCTGGCATTTTAATTGCGGTGGTCGCTGCTGGAATATATGCTTTGTATACGATTGGCCAATCAACTGATATTGTTATGTCGATGAACAATGCTCAAGAAATTACACAGGCTGATCAAGCGCCAGAGCTTTGGCATATTGTTGAAGATATGGCGCTGGTCGCTCGGGTACCGATGCCACGTGTGTTTATCATTGATGATGCGAGCCCAAACGCTTTTGCAACTGGAAATAAGCCAGAAAATGCGGCCGTTGCAGCAACCACGGGAATTTTGGCACGCCTTAATCGTGAAGAATTAGAGGGGGTTATGGCTCACGAAATGACTCACGTCCGTAATTACGATATTCGGGTGCAAACCTTGGCGGTTGCTCTGACATCGATTATTACAATGCTGGCTAATTTCGGAACAAGTTTTTGGGGCTGGTCATCACGAGATGATGATCGTGATACAAATATTTTTGGTATCTTGCTTTCTTTTGTCGTGATGTTATTGGCGCCTTTAGCCGCAACCATTATTCAGATGGCGATTTCACGGAATCGTGAATATTTAGCTGATGCTGGTGCGGTGGAGTTAACTCGGAATCCACAAGGCTTAATTGATGCGTTAACTAAAATTTCCAATAGCGAGCCGATGTCAGAAGACAATGTCGCACCAAGTAGTGCGGGTTTGTATATTAGCGATCCGCTTAAACAAGATAGTCGATGGAGTCATCTATTTGATACCCATCCACCAATGGAAAAGCGCTTAGAAGCTTTGCGTCGAATGTAGGATGACGTTAAATAAAAAGGCACGCCTAGTTAGGCGTGCCTTTTTATTTTGGTGGTGAGTAAGGGCCTTTGAATGACAAAAGGAAAAATAAGCATTCAATAGAATAGTCGCTGATCTTTTAATCCTAAATGCTGACGGTGTTAGATAGGTGTAATTGCCTAGCACGTTTTATGTGTACATAATTTTACGAGAATAGACTAGAGAACTAGTGAACTTCGTGCAGTTTTTTCATGTTACGTAAAAGTGTGCTATACTATTTTCTTTAATGGTTGTCGAAAAGACCAAAAGGAGAGTTTTAAAATGAAGAAAAAAGCACCGGTTACTAAAAACCAGGAATTTGAAGCCACAGTCGTTGATTTGACTTACGATGGAAATGGTGTTGTGAAGTACGATGATTTTCCAATCTTTGTCACCAACGCTGTGCCGGGTGAAAAAATTATTGTTGGTGTGACGAAGGTTACCAGCAATTACGGATTTGGACGTGTTGTTAAGCGTCTAAGTGAATCACCAGATCGTAACGCTGACATTGATGCGAAAGTCCTTCAATCAGGGGTGGCGCCATTGGCCCACCTTACGTATCCTGCCCAATTAAAGCACAAGCAAAAGCAAGTTGCCGATGTGTTCAATAAGCAACACGTCGCTGTTGATGTGGCACCAACGATTGGCATGGAAAACCCATGGGGCTATCGGAACAAGGCACAGATTCCAGTTCGCGAGATTAATGGTGAATTGACGACAGGTTTCTATCGCCGCGGTTCACATCGTTTGCAACCAATGGAAGATTTTTATATCCAAGACCCAAAGATTGATGAAGCCATCGTTGTAATTCGTGATATTTTGCGTAAGTATCACGTGGCTGCGTATGATGAAGTTAATCATAAGGGAGTGGTACGGACAATCATGGTGCGTCGTGGATACTATAGTCATCAAATGATGGTTGTTTTGGTCACGCGTGCCAAGCGTTTGCCAGCGGCAGAATACATCGTTAATGATATTCGCGAAGCATTGCCTGAAGTTGTATCAATTATTCAAAATGTGAACCAAGAAAAGACGAATGTTATCATGGGTGACCAGAATAAGGTTCTATGGGGTCAAAAGGCGATTAAGGATACTTTGCTTGGTAAGACTTTTGCCATCGGACCAAATTCATTCTATCAAGTTAACCCAGCTATGACTGAGGTCTTATATCAAACAGCAACAGAAAAGGCTGAATTAAAGCCTACAGATGTCGTGATTGATGCCTATTCTGGTATTGGAACCATTTCACTAACGATTGCTGATCATGTTAAATCCGTTTTGGGTGTGGAAGTGGTACCAGAAGCTGTTGATGATGCTAAGCGAAATGCTGACATCAATGGTACTGATAATGTGCGCTTTGAACTTGGTAAGGCGGAAGATAAGATGGTTCAATGGGCTGATGAAGGTCTAAAGCCGGATGTCATTTTCTTGGATCCACCACGTAAGGGCTTGACGCAAGAATTGATTGATGCAGCCGTTAAAATGGCCCCCGAAAAGGTTGTTTACATTAGTTGTAATCCAGCAACCTTGGCTCGTGATGTTGCGCTCTTTGAAGCACAAGGTTATCGAGTCAATGGAGATGTCCAACCCATCGACCAATTCCCACAAACAACCCACGTTGAATCAGTGACTGTTTTAACTAAATAAGTAAATTTAGATAGTAATCATACGTTGATTACTATCTTTTTTGTTGTATCGTGAGATAATATATAGCAAAACATTCTGAAATAAGTGGGACTTTGGAAGGGGTAGCACAAATGGCAAAATTGGTAATCATGCGACATGGTCAAAGTGAATGGAACGCGAAGAATTTGTTTAATGGTTGGATTGATACTAATTTAAGTGAAACGGGTGTGGAACAGGCGCAACATGCTGGTCAACAGTTGAAGGCGACAGGCATTGCGTTTGATTATGCTTATACCTCTTTGTTGAAACGGGCCATTAAAACCCTGCATATCTTACTTGAGGAGACTGATCAATTATTTGTCCCTGAGTCCAAAATATGGCGTTTGAACGAACGTCATTATGGGGCTTTGCAAGGGATGAATCGTGATGTTGCCCGTGAAAAGTGGGGAGCTGAACAAGTTCATATTTGGCGCCGCGCTTATGATGTATTGCCACCCCAAACTGATGCCTTGCCAGCGCAGGTTGAAGTTGATGGAGAAATTTATCCAGCTATGGATCGGCGTTATGCTGATTTAGCAGAGAATCAGTTACCTCATGGTGAAAGCCTGGCCCTGGCTTTGGCGCGAATTCAACCTTATTGGGAACAAGCAATCGTGCCTAAACTACAAACTGGTCAAAATGTGCTCATTGTGGCTCATGGTAGCACAATTCGGGCTTTAACTAAGATAATTGAAGGCATTTCGGATGCGGATATTATGCATGTTGAAATTGCTAATGCTGAACCAATTAGTTATGATTTGGATCAACAATTAAAGATTGTGAACAAACAAGCGTTTTAAGATAGAAAAGGCGTAATCAAGTGATTGCGCCTTTTATTTTGCAGTTTTTTGCCTTGTGAATGTTATACTAGTAATGACAAAACAAATACGGGGGAACTAGTGATGCTTAATTTAGGGGTTATTGGTACAAATTGGATTACGAAGATGTTTGTAGAGGCTGCTGAACAAAGTGAAGCCTATACTTTAACGAGTGTTTATTCGCGTAAAGTAGAAACTGGACAAGCTTTTGCACCCACGGCAAAGATTTATACGAATTTATCTGAATTTTTTGATAGTGGTATTGATGTCGTTTATATTGCATCGCCCAATAGTTTACATTTTGCGCAAGCTGCACAAGCGATTCAACATGATTTGCAAGTGATTGTTGAAAAATCAATTTTTTCAAATCCGACTGAATATGAAGAAATCTATTCGTTATTACGTGATCATCCAAAAGCACATCTTTTTGAAGCCACGCGTCACGTTCACCAACCAAACTTCAAGGCGATTGAAGCCCAAGTAGCAGAAATGCCAGTCGTGTCTGGCGGAACGTTTGTTTATGAGAAATATTCATCTCGATTTGACGCTTATTTGGCCGGCGAAGAACCTAATGTTTTGACACGTGAGTTTAGTGCCGGGGCCTTGACTGACTTAGGCGTTTATCCTATTTATGCGATTGTGAAGTTGTTTGGCATGCCAAAATCAAGTCACTATTTCGCAACGAAATTGGCAAATGGGGCCGATGGACGTGGGACAGCAATTTTGCGTTATGATGGCTTTGATATGACGGCACAATTTGGGAAAATGGCAACGAGCTATCAACATAGTGAATTGCTAGGTCAAAAAGATACAATTGTTATTGATAATATTGCTGAATTGAATGAAGTGCAGTATGTGGATGGTCAAGGGAATCAAACAACACTTAGCCATCCATTGACGGAAAATCCGATGTTGGCTGAGGCCAATGATTTTGCTCGAATCATTAACGCGCCAGCAGAATATGCTGATGAATATCGTGAATGGTTGTTGTTAAGTCAACGGGTTAATCAAGTTTTAACAGATTTAAGAAAGTCAGCGGGAATCGTTTTCCCAGCTGATCATTAAGGGGAATATATGCACCAGAAATTTGAAGATAAAATACAAAAAAGTGGGTTTACTGAATTAACGCCCATTCAAAAGGCTAGTTATGAACCACTCCAAGCTGGTGAATCAGTGAATGCACTCGCGCCAACCGGAACTGGGAAAACACTTGCGTTCACGTGGCCGCTTTTGGAAAATGTGGTGGCAGGTGATGGCGAACAAGTGCTTGTTTTAGCCCCCTCACAAGAATTAGCGATGCAAACAACGCACGTGATGCGAGAATGGGCGAATGAATTGGGCTTTAAAGTGCTTGCTTTAACAGGTGGAGCCAACATCAAAAATCAATTGGATCGTCTAAAAAAGCATCCAGAGATTCTAGTGGGGACACCTGGTCGTGTCGTAGAATTAATTAATAATGGTAAGTTAAAGCTAGGACGCTTACGTACTTTGGTCTTGGATGAAGCTGACGAATTAATGCGTGATGAGACAGCGCAACAAATTGATGTGATCTGGGATGCAATTGATGATGCGGATGTACAAGTGGCCATGTTCGGCGCAACTGCTGTTGATGAAACCGTTGCATCAGGTGTTTTTGATCGTGACTTTAAGTTGATTGATCAACGCGATGTTCCAATGCCTACTCAAATCAAACATGAGTTCTGGTTGACGGCTTCTGACCAAAAGAATAAACGATTACGACAATTGGCGGCCCAAAAGAAGGTGCAGGCCATGGTCTTCTTCAACACGACCAAACAGTTGAAAAATACGGCTAACTTTTTAGCACATGAACACGTAGGCATGGCCACGTTAGTACGTGGAGATTCAAGTTCAACGCGTGAAAAAGCCATGCGTTCCTTCAAAAATGGAGATGCTAAATTTCTCTTAACGACAGATGTGGGAGCACGTGGTTTGGATGTACCAGATTTGCCAATGGTAATTAATTTTGATTTGCCACGTGATGGTGAAACTTACACGCATCGCTCTGGTCGAACAGGCCGGATGGGCAAGCCAGGCTTAGTGATTACGTTTGGAAATGATCACGATGCACGCGATCTTAAGCGTTTAGTTGCAGTCGACATTGACGTGATAAAGGGTCGGCCACGTGCGTTGGAAGGTAAAACAATTGCTAAGCCGGGAGCGGGACATCAAGCTAAAGCAGCTGCCAAGGTCAACACACTTAAACCACAACATGATGATATGGTTAAGGATGCAGCACAAGCGCCAAAGCCAAAGGGAACTGCCAAGTTTGTTAAAGAAAAGGCTGCCCGGACAGAAGTGCAATCACGGGATGAGCGTTTTGCAAAAGAGAAAAAAGCTAAGCGTAAGCATAAAAAAGATAAAGGCAAGCCAAAGCCAAAACGTTAAGTAATGGCTGGAAAAGCCTTTTATGATAAAAAATTGTTACGACATTCACATAAAACACTTACTATGTTATAGTTAATGTGTGTTATTTTGTGAAATAAAAGGAGCAGGCACATGAGTGAAGACAAAGAAAAAGTGCAAGCTGTGGATAAGGAAATTCCACGTGCTACAGCTAAAAGATTACCAATTTACTATCGCTATTTAAAAATTTTGTTAGATTCTGGGATTACCCGTGTGTCATCCAGCGAATTATCAAAGGCTGTTAAGTTTGATGCTGCGACAATTCGACGCGACTTTTCTTATTTTGGAGCTTTAGGTAAGCGCGGTTACGGTTATGATGTGAAGGAATTGATGGAGTTCTTTGGTGAAATTTTGAACCAAGATAATTTGGCGTCAATTGCGTTAGTTGGTGTTGGTAATTTAGGACAAGCTTTGTTGAATTTCAATTTCCACCAAAGTTCGAATGCCCGTATTTCAGCAGCATTTGATATTAATCCCGATATGATTAATACAGTGCAAGCTGGTGTACCGATTTATAGTATGGATGATTTGGAAAAGCAAATTCAAGACCAACGGATTGAAGTCGCTATTTTAACGGTACCTGCTGAAGTTGCACAAGATACAGCCAAGCGCTTAGCAGATGTTGGTATTCAAGGCATTTTGAACTTCACTCCCTTGCGATTAGATGTGCCAAAAGAAGTGCGTGTTCAAAACGTTGATCTCACAAATGAATTACAAATTTTATTGTATTTTATCAATCATTTTGATAAAGATTAATGGAAGCGTTATGTGAGTAATTTATGGCAGAAAAAACAAAACAAACAAAGAAGAAGCGCCGTTGGTGGTCGACTGTCTTATACGTGGTGCTGATTATTATTGCGCTAGGTTTGATTTTTCATAATCAGATTGCAGCCTTTAGTATTAGCCAATTTCAACCTAAAGTAACGCAAAAAAGTGTTGAAAAAGGGCAGAAAGATAAAAAGAATGCCAATTATGATTGGACAAAAGTTAACACCTTGGATTCACAACAGCTATTAAAAGCACGAGCTAATGCTGGCAAAGTGAATTTTATCGGCTATGTTTCTGTTCCAGCGATTGGCCTATCAGTGCCGATTGCAAATGGGGTTAGTGATACGGTCCTATCATTAGGAGCAGGTACATTGAATGAAAATCAAAAGATGGGACAAGGCAATTATGCGTTGGCAAGTCATTTCATTCAGGGCGAGTCAGGTAAAAAGTTATTATTCTCACCAATTTACTATCATGGTAAAAAAGGGCAAAAAATTTATCTTACTGATATGAAGCGGGTCTACGAATATAAGACTACTAGTTACCGAACGGTGAAACCAACGGATGTACAAGTGGCCGATCCAGTTCCTGGACGTAAGATGATAACTTTGATAACATGTGATTATACGGCTGAAAGAGGTCGGGTCATTATGCAAGGTGATTTAACGAAGCAGATGAAATTTAAAGACGCCCCCGCGTCAGTCTTGAAATCGTTTGAAAAAGACAATCGATGGATTAAATAGATGGAGGTATTAAATCATGGCTAAGCAAGATAAGAAACAAGGCGGATCAGGACGTTTCGTCGCTTTGGTTGGTTTGGGTATGGCACTTTACAATGTGTACAAGGCCCTTAAGAGCTACCAAAAGAGCAAGTAAGTAAATGAGAAAACCCCGTTAGCGTAGGCGCTAACGGGGTTTTCTTTTTTTAGCGATTTTAGGCTGGCTCAATATAAATAAATTCTGCTGCATGACGTGTGATTTGCAATTCGCGTTCACCGTCATTTAGAATTAGTGGGCCATCAAATGGTAAACGTTCTTTAACCGTCCAGGTTGAATTGAGGGGCAAACCAATTGTTTCAACATAACGAAGTAGTTCTAAGTCTTCAGTGAAAGCATGAATCTTTATGGTTTGTCCATCTTTGGCATCATACAAGTTCTTTAACTTTTCTGGTGCATAGTTGTAACTTGAATCAGGGATTGGAAGCCCCTGGGGACTGTACTTGGGATGTTCCAAGAAATTATCCAGAGCATCCATAAGTTGGCCCGTGGCGTCATGATCAAGATGATCGGCATTATCGTGGGCTACTGAAACAGGTAGTTTTAAATCTTCGGCGATAAAAGTTTCAAAAAGACGATGTGATCGGATTAACCGAATGGCAGTCTCTCGTCCAGTTTTAGTTAATGTGACGCCGTAATATGGTACGACATCAACTTCACCGCTTTCCTGCAACTTAGTAAGCATGTTTGAAACAGATGAGGGGGTCACATGTAAGTGATCGGCGATTTGATTGTTTGAAATCTTAGTTGATTCATCACCACCACTGAGTTCAAGAATTGTTTGTAGGTATTGGGTTTTTGAAACTGAATCACTCATAAAGCGTCTTCCTTAGTTTAATTAGAATAATTTACTTTTTATATTATAACATGTTTTTATCAGTCATTTTAAAGATTGAATCGACTATATTTGTTGTTGCATAAAACTATAAATTACATTAAGATAAAAATATGCAAAGGAGGGATTGCGATGGACACAAAACAAGAGGCAAAAATTAGTTTAGAGCGACTTTTAGAAAAACAACTACAAGGGCGGCCAGAATTATTTGAAGCATTCAAAAAAATGCAATTACAGGATACTTTACCTGAGCTATATGTCGGGCGTATTAGCGGTAGTTGCATTTATCGTGTTGGCTTGAATCATGTGGCTGATTCATTTGATTTGAAGTTCCGAGCACCGGGAGATCGCGATCGATTTATGATGCGGTTTGAAAGGTTGTGTCAGCAGTGTGGATACCGGCTTGTGAAGAGCTATTAGGCGGTAAGTGATCAGTCTTAAAATGGATAACAATATCTGATGATTGGCATCTCTTTTAAGGCAGATAACGTTAAAACGTGATGATGGCAGTGAATTAAAAAGATTTTCGAGAAAAGCTGACTGATTGTATAGTGACAATTAATCAGCTTTTTTCGTATCAATGTGCTGTTTTATAAAAATTAACAAATAAAATTTCACGAGTGTATTGTAAGCGCTTACTTTATAATGGTATACTTCTTGTGTTGATGTTGTCCGGGATGTAGGAGGAAGTTATGAAGAATTTTTTTGCGCTGAATAAAATTCCGCATATTGATATTTCGATTGCTGAAGAACGTAAGCAATGGTTAAAGGAATTTCTAAAAGTATTTATCGTGATTTTCGTTGTGTATGCCACGATGTATTTGATTCGAAATAATTTTAAAGCCGCGGGCCCTTTGTTGATTAAACAAATGGGCTTCACGACGACGCAATTAGGTGTGATTGGGGTTGCTTTCTCGTTTACATATGCCATCGGGAAAACTTTGTTGGGATATGTGATTGATGGGCGTAATGCCAAGCGTATTATTTCATTCTTGTTGGTTTTGGCATCAATTGTCGTTGCCATTATGGGAATTATTTTATTAGAAACGGGTAAATATACGGCCTTCTTATTGATTCTTTGGGGGTTGAACGGGTTCCTACAAGCACCAGGTGGACCTGGTTCATATTCAACGGTGTCACGTTGGACGCCAAATAAGCAACGTGGTCGTTGGTTAGGGATTTGGAATGTTTCACACAATATTGGTGGGGCGATGGCTGGTGTGCTAGCCCTCTGGGGAGCCAACGTTTTCTTCCACGGTAATGTGGCCGGAATGTTTATTGTGCCAGCCGTGATTGCCTGTGCTGTTGGTGTAATTGGCATGTTTGTCGGTAAAGATGATCCTGAAGAACTTGGTTGGGATGATGCTGCCACAATTTGGGGTGAACCTGAAAATGAAGAAGATCTTGAAGCTGACAAAATGTCAAAGGGTGAGATTTTCAAGAAATTTGTGTTGAAGAACCCAATGGTTTGGATTTTAGCAGTAGCAAACGTCTTCGTTTATATTGTTCGGATTGGTATTGATAACTGGGTGCCGGTTTATTCTTCACAAGTATTAGGCTTTACAGATTCACAATCAGTCCAAACGCTTTTCTATTTCGAAATGGGTGCGATTGTTGGATCACTTTCATGGGGCTTTATTTCAGATTGGCTTAATGGCCGTCGCATGGCTACGGCTTTGATTTCAGTGGTCTTAGAATTTGGGGCCATTTATGCTTATTCAGTTGTTCATACGCCATGGGCTTTGTATGCTACTTTGGCCGTTTTGGGTTGGTTGGTCTTTGGACCGCAACTTTTGATTGGAGTCTCAGTAATTGGATTCGTCCCTAAGGCAGCTGCCTCAGTGACTAACGGAATCGTTGGAACTTTTGCTTATCTCTTTGGAGACTCGATGGCCAAGGTTGGGCTAGGTTTGATTGCTGACCCATCGAAGCAAGGAATTAATTTCTTAGGCATGCATTTGCATGGCTGGGCAGCCACTTTTGGTGTCTTCTACGTGGCCTTGGCAATTGCAATGATTTTGATGGTAATTGTGGCGATTGCAGAAGAGCGCCGGATTAAGAATAATCAAATTGAAGCATCATAATGCATTAAAATAAAAACTAAGTCAGCTCAGTTGAGCTGGCTTTTTTAAATGGAACTTAAATTAAAGATTGAACAAAACCTTTTTTTTGCTAAACTAGGTATATTGAAATAAAAACAGTTAGGAAAATATTGTAAATGACATTTTATACTATTGAGTTTCTAAAAACACAAAGCAATATGAACAATATCATTAAGTGGGCAGTTTTAGGTTTCTTTGTGATTGTGGGCATTTTCTTTGCCGTTAAGTATTTTAAAAAACGTCGTGAGGGACGTTATCGTGATGTCGCAGTATTGGTGTTGTTAGCCAGCGTATTTACGATTGGCTTGTTACTCCAAGATGCGGATGGTTTAAAGCAAAGCAATAAATCACAATTGACGTCAGTAATGGAACAAGTTGCTAAAAAGGAAGGCGTACCTGAAAAAGACGTTGCCATTAATAGTACAACGCTTAATTCAGATATGGTTGCTAAAGCAAAAGATAAGTATTATCAGGTGCTTTTTAATAGTGATATGAATTCATTCACCCTTAACCCAATTAATCCGGTTGCACCAAAGAGTCAAATTCAAGTAAAGGATGGCCAAAACTAATGGATAGTTATATGAATGTTTTTATCAAATTGGCGGTAGGAATTTTAGCGCTAATTATTCAAATTAACATTTTAGGAAAAGGTAATTTGGCACCAATTTCAGCCATGGATCAAGTGCAAAATTATGCTTTAGGTGGCATTATTGGTGGGGTTATTTATAACAAATCAATTTCTGCTTTACAATTTGTGATGGTGTTGATTATTTGGACTTTCCTCGTGCTTTCATTGAAAGTACTTAAGCAATATAGTTATAAGATCAAAACGATTATTGATGGATCTCCGGTTGTGGTCATTCGAAAAGGTGAGATTGAGATGGATGCCGTCATGTCGTTAGGACTTTCGGCAAATGAATTGATGTTTAAGTTACGTTCAAGTGGTTTTGATGAAATTAAAGAAGTTAAATTAGCGATTTTGGAGCAAAATGGTCAGTTGACCGTTGATCAATATGGTGAGAGCGATACTAAGTATCCAATCATTCAAGATGGTCAAATCAATCAAATGTTGTTGAGTGTGCTTGATAAAACTGATGATTGGGTTGAAGAACAAGTTGCCAAACAATACCCAGGGCGTAAGGCTGCTGATATTTATCTAGGTGAATTGATTAATGATGAAATTGTCTTGTATCCATTTCCAGATGCAAAAAAAGGACATGCAAAAGTAAAAAAACATCATTAAAGTGAGTAAAAAACGATAGATTAACTGGAGTGAATCAGTGAATCTGTCGTTTTTTTTGACGAGTTAATCACGAAAAAATTTTTGAATTTTTTGATGCAAGGTGCTTTTTTTGAAAAAATTTAAAAATTAAACAAAACCTGATGGGGTAAGGGCTGCGGGCAATCAAAGTTAGTAAAACGTTGAAATTTAAAAAGAAAAGCATATCTATTGTAAATTTACATATGGTAAAATGATTGACCTTGAGAGATGTTTTAATTTCAAATAAAAAATTATGGAGAAAAATAATGTTTAAAAAAATGTGGAACTTGAAATACTTAAGTGCCCTGTTGGTAATTCCAGCGATTGTCTATGTTCCGGTCTTATTGACCGGCAATAAAACAAGCCCGGTGATTGAACATAATCCTTGGTTACAGGTATTAATTGCAGGTGTGACCTATATTCCGGTCTTTTTCTTAGCAATTTTTTATTGGAGTGATGGAATTCTAAAGCCGGATTGGAAAAAATGGCGTGAAAAATGGATTTCACGTTTCATTATCGCTTTCAGTACGGCTGCCTTTATGTTGGTTTTGATTGTTCCTTTGGCAAGATTCTTGGGAAATACTTTAGCGCCATATGTTTCTATGTCAGCGGCCGCGTTCTTTACGCAAAACTTGCCTACAATTTTGTTGATGTTGATTCCTTTATTGTCAGCTTTTACGGAAGAAATTGTTTATCACCACGCCTTGATTGAACCATTTGCTGACAGTAAGTGGCAGTACCTTGTGATGTCTTTGGTGTCAAATGTGATGTTCACGCTAATTCATATTAATAATGCGGACTGGAAGCTAAGTAACTTAATTATGTATTTCTTGTTAGGGGTTGTTTTCCAAGTAATTTATATGTTCAGCCATAAGAACATTTGGCAAAATATCATGACGCATTTGATCTATAATTCATTTATTGCTGTGCCAACAGCAATAATCATGCTGGTAACCGCTTTTATGTAAGCTAACCATTAACGATTGAATTGCTCTATTATGAGTAATTCAGTCGTTTTTTTATGCCCAAAAGTGACATGCGACTTTTTACTGCTTTACAAGTGCAATAATTATATTGTTGAAAAATTATTAATTCAACACGGCTACACAGAATTGTCTGTGTGGCTTTTTTTATTCCAAAAATTCGGGCCCCGTTTTCAACGGAAGAATCTTTGGAGGAAAACAACATGACAGAATTCGCAAATACAACTCCTTATTCGAACGTAAATGGAGCAATCGCAACGGGAATTTATACAGATGCAGAAATTGAAAAGTTAACTGCAATTGCTCATGGTACAGAATACAATGGTAATACTAATTTTGATGGCGTCTACACAGATGGTGTGTATGTTAATGGAACGAGCCCATATTTAAACTTGGTTGGTGCTGATGGCGTTTTAAAGCTATATAATCAATCGGCGTATTTGCCTAAAGCGGCTCAATCAGCGGTGGCGGGATTTTGGAATGCAATTGCTGGGACTGAGATTGTGCGCTTTGTTGATAATGTAGCTGATAGCGATGAAGTGATTCATGATGTGGCTGGTGATACAGGGGTTTTGGGGGCACAAACGTATGATGGTCGTGGCCTAATTTTTTATCCTGATGCGTGGCATACTAGTAATTTAACTCCAACTCAAGAAGAAACATGGCATATTTCATTGTTCCTACATGAAATTGGACATGCCTTAGGTATTCCACATCTTGGTGGTGGTGTAGATGGTGTAAATGCAGGTAATGCTAGCCGTTTTGGTGATGAATTGATGGGACCTTGGACGGTGACTAAACATCCAGAAGGTATTAAAAGTACATTGGTTGATGCTGCAGCACTTGCTGTGGCAGCTTTAACATGGCGTAAACCACGCCGTATCGCCGATTGGGTACTTAATGACGGTAATAAATTAGCCCGGGCCCTCTATAACAATCGACAAGTGATGTTAACGATTCCTAAAAAACTCACGCAAGCGGAGAAGTGGCAAGATTGGAGTACAGTTAAAACTTATTCACTAGAAAATGACTATTTTGATCGGCCAATTACAATTTCAATTCAATCAGGAATTGTTGTGATTACTGTAACGGGATATTTGAAAAAAGACCTTAACGCTGAGGATATCGTCGTTGCCAATACGAGAAACTTGACGGGGCTTTCATTGCCAACCAATGATATGCGCGGCACAATTGTTGATGTGACTGAACCTGAAAGTAAAGGTGGTGTTGTTGGCTTGACCGGATGGAGGCCCAACGGGGATATTTTTCTTAATTTGAATATGGAATATAAGAAAACATTGAATCATTATTTAAGTGGTTCAGTAACTGCAGCTTCGACTGCAAAGCTAATTTAACACATAGCGAAAAAAGCCTTAGCACTTGTTCAACAGGAATAAGTGCTAAGGCTTTTTTTATTGTCTGTTTTAAAAAACAACCATGCGACTTTTTACTCCTTTACAGGTGCAATAATTATATTGTTGAAAAATTATTAATTCAACACAGCTACACAGAATTGACTGTGTAGCTTTTTTATTCCAAAAATTCGGGGCCCCGTTTTCAACGGAAGAATCTTTGGAGGAAAACAACATGACAGAACGACAAGCAACTAAATTCTATGCTGGACCAAATGGATTGATTAGTAAGGATGTTTATACACAACAAGAACTCATGAAATTGACTGATTTATTACATGGATCAGAATTTGTAGGTATTACAAGTACCGACAGTTTGATGGATTATCGCTATGTGTTAGGTGGTAGGCCAATTACTAGCTTAGTTGGAGCAGATGGAGTGCTACAAATTTATAATAACTCAACATTTGTTTCAGATACGATTGTTCAACATGCTGCTGATTTTATCAATGCGTTAGCTGGGGTAGAGGTAGTGCAGGTAGTGAAGGATAAGAGTCAAGCTGATGAATGGGTATCTGATGCGATTGTTGCTGATAATGGGGCGCTGGCCGCACAAACTTATAATGGTGACGGTATACTCATGTATCCAAATAGTTGGCGTGTATCACAATTCAATGATCAACAGTTGCAAAATATTAAAGTTGCTGTGTTGGTGCACGAATTATTACATGCTATGGGTGTGACACATTTAACCGGTGGTTACTTGGGAGAAAATGGTAATAAACGTGGAATTGGAACGGACGAACGAGATGGATTTAGCTATGGGAAGTTACAGGCTGCTGCTTTGGCCGCTGCGGCTACTAGTTGGGAATGCCCTCGGCGCGTAGCCGATTGGGCAGTCAAAGATGGTGATTTTAAAGTCGCTTACAAGGAGGGTAAAATCACGACAGACATTCCTGATAGCTGTGGTCGAACTTTTCAAAACAAGCCAATTACTCAAGGCTTAGCGATTGATAGTTTGGATAATATCTTAGGTGATGAACATACAATTACTTTCCCAATTCGAATTAATCAAAATTATAATGTGTATGCGTTTAAACAAACATCCATTTTGGAAAAAGCAGCATATGTGAATACTACGAAAAATTTTGGGTGGATTGATCAGGTCTTGGAAGGTCAAGCAATGTATCAATCAACCAAAGGCTTGTATTACTATAAAGTTAAGTTTGATGGGGAAAGCTATCTGATTAATTCTGGTGCGGTTGATAGCCATGTTAATTATATTGATAACGCAATGGTTAAGACCATGGAAGATGATTACCGACAATTGAAAATGGTGAAAAAAGCGAATAAATATATCTTTAACGAGGAGTGGTATCGAGCACCAATCAAGACAAATGCTGAACTCGATGGAGATAATGCTGAATTGGTCAATAGAATCGTTAATATTGAACAGCGGTTAGATACAGTAAACGGGCCGTATTACAAAATTTTCTATAATCATAAAAATTATGTTATCCATGCCGATGCCTTTGAAAAGAAAGTGTTGATTAATAATGAATTAGTCACAGAAAAATCAAAGATCACTAACCAGTCATTTATTGTTGTTGATAATCAAATGTTATACCAACTTAAGGATGACGGTTATTCAGAGAGTGCAACTTTGGTCGGGACGACTTCAAATATGAATCTTATCGGACAAAAGTTTGTGGTGACACAAAAATATATTACGGAAAGTAAGAAAGTGTATTATCGTATAGGGGATTATATTGTTTCGGAAAATGCTTTGATGATTGACGATGGCATGGGAAATATGGTCATTATTGATGGTGATCGAATTATTACGCCGGGTCAAAAGATTAGTAAGACAGTCGAAATTGTTAATAATTACAATGTATATCAGTTTAACGAGCAAGCAGGCATTGTTATTGCAAACATGGTCGGAATGACGCTAAGTAAAAAAATTGTAGGTGAAAAATTTACTGCAACAACAAAGTATGTAACTGAGAAGAACCGAGAGTATTATCGTGTGGGGGATTATGTGATTCAACCAGGTGCTTTCAAATTCTTATAAGGTTGGTGCAGTGATGAAATCTAATATATGCCGAGTCTTGTTGTATATGTTTTTGTTAATTACAACAGGAATTGGTATTCCAGAAGTTTCAGCTGATAGTTTTGGAACGGATGTCTCGAGTCACCAGGGAGTAATTGCCTATAAAGCAAATGGGTTTCAATGGGCGCACATTAAGTTGACTGAGGGGACAAACTATGTCAATCCATATGTGACTGCCCAAGAGGCCCAAGCTAAGCGTGAAAAAATTCCATACGGATTTTATATCTATCTAAAGAGCGCTGAAAGTCCGGAAGCTCAAGCGCGCTTTGCTTATCGTATGTTAGGCAAGGCAGATGCAAGCAATCCTAAAATTACGATTTGGTTGGATGTTGAAGAAAATACTTGGGATGGTAATCATTTTCGAGGGGATGAACCAAAACGTTTTTTGGACGAATTTAAGCGCCTGTCAGGGCGCAAAGCAACGGGTGTGTACATGAATCGGGAAATGATTTTTGCCCATCCTTGGTATGACTTAAAGGGGTACAAACTATGGCAAGCTATTTACCCTACAACTGGGAACACACAATATTATCCATATGCAAGTTGGCTTAAGACCCAAACCACTCATTTACCAACGTTTGGTAAAGCCGATATTGTCCAGTATGGCGATGGCGGTGGTTTAGATTGGAACTATTGCTATGGTGATTATCATGCGCTAACAGGTGTCAAGACAGCCCTCCATGTGAAAAGTAAACCATGTGTTAAGAGGAGTAGCAAGCTAACGGCAAGCTTTAAACAGATTTATGTGTTGGATGCTTGGCATCAAATTGGCAACAAATGGTATGCTTCAAATCGAGACTTTAGTATCCCAATTGAAGACTATCACAACTACATTCCTGCCCAAGCGATAACGTTAACTGATCGTTTTGGTAAAAAATTGAAAAATCAATGGGGGTTGGACAATAATGGGCAAATTGAATACTTTATGTTAAATGGGAAGTATCCGGTTCTAGCAAGGGCCGGGGCGCAGATAAAGTTGGAAATTGCTGGAGAACCAGTGTGGTTACATCGAAAATACGTATTACTTAATTAATTTTAAAATAAAAAGCCTTAACCACAACCTGTAAAGGAGATATGGTTAAGGCTTTTTTTAATGATTTATTCAAGGAATTCCTTACGGAAGTCTTCAACGAACTTGTCATCTAAGCCAAGTCCTTCCTTAAGATAGTTATCAAAGTTACCGTAGTGTTCATTAATCACGTCATTGGCGTGCTCTAGGTATGACTTATCAACGTTAAGGGCTACCTTTAAGGCATTTAATTGTTGTTCTGAAACATCACCCTTCAAGTGCTCAATGATTTGATCATTGGCCTTCTTACGCATTTGGTTTGTTTCAAGATAGTCTTCCATGATTTGTTCATCAGAAGCACCTAGAATCTTAAGAATCAAGGCAGCTCCGAAACCAGTTCGATCCTTACCAGCGAAACAATGGAAGATTGAAGGCTGTGGGTTCTCGAGCATTTCTGTAAGGAACTTGTGATAACCTTCTTGGGCTGACTTACTCAAAACAAGTTGCTCATAAGTTTGAAGCATTGACTTATTAATGTTATCAGCATGGGCCAACATATCTTCGATTGAAGCACTGTTTGATGTAGCAGAAGCTAACATGTCAATGTTTTCATAGTCAACGCCATCCATATCAGTATCTGGTGCTGATTGGACTTCGTTTTGACTCCGGAAATCAAAAATCTTCTTTAGGTTTTTGTCTTTAACAAGGTAATCGATGTCATCTTGCGTCAAGTCAACTAATTGACCACTTCATAGGAAAATACCAGGCTTTACCTTTCCATAACCAGTTTGAATACCACCAATATCACGGAAATTTACGATCTTTGAATCTTTATTAGTATCTGTCATAATAAAAAGCTCCTCAATTAATAAGTATAAGATTTCAAGCGAACAGTGTATTTTTCTGAAGCGCTTTCTTCCGATTTAGCTATAGTATAAATTTAGCTATAGTATAACATGATGATTAAATTAGTGTACCTTTAATTTTATATTTGTTTTGCTTGTTATTTGTACATTTTTTAAAATCATATCTGATACTAGACTGAAGATATGCTATAATTTTTATGCTTATGGGTAATATTGAAAAGATATATCCGAATTAATAATTAATTTGTTTTGGGGGAGCGGTTATGGTTGAAGCAAGTGGATTTTCAGATTTTGAAAAACAAGCGATGAAAGATCGGGCGCTTGAATTACGTCGTGAACAAGAAAATAAACGGAGTAAGAAAAATCCAGAAGCAGATGTATTAGAGGCGATTGCGGAAATGCCAAGCGAAAGTGCTTACTTAGCGGCAAAGATACATGCTTTAGTTTATCAAATTGTCCCAGAAGTTAAGTGTAAAACCTGGTATGGGATGCCAGCATATTTGAATTCGGATGGAAAAGTTGTTGTCTTTTTTCAAGATGGTGTGAAGTATCAATCACGTTATTGTACCCTGGGTTTTCAAGATGCTGCACAATTGGATGATGGTGCTTTTTGGCCAACAGGATATGCCTTAACGGACTGGAATGATGCTATCGAACAGCAAATTACTCAACTAATTAAAAAGGCTTTTGCCGTTAAATAAAAATGGAGTGGGAAAGTAATTATGGACAAAACAATCGAGTCGAAAGAACAAATTTTACAAGCAATTGATGTGACTGATGAAAAACTAGCGAAACGCTTGAAGTTATACAAAACATTATCATCAATCAGTAATATCACGCGAATTGTGCTATCAGCATCAATTCCAATTTTAGTGTCAATGGCTTCACACAATATTAAGTTACTAGTCTTCGTTTCAATCGCTGGTGCATTGACCGGGATTATTCAAGGTGTTGATTCTTATTATGATCTTTCAACAAAGATTGCGCAGATTCAACAAACCATCCTGTATGTGAACAAGGAAAAGCTGTTATTAATGTCGGGCAACGAGCCTTATAATTCAGCGAGTGAAAAGGATAATGTACAACGGTTTATTGGCAATATTATTGATGAACTGGATGATGAAATGTCAGATTTTAACGATTAGTACGCCAATAAATAAGGTGGTTAAATCTGTGACATCTTAAGGCCATTTTATGGATTTGTTACTATAATATAACTTATTAAAAGGAAGCAGGAGGCGTGTAAGATGAAGTTAACATTTAAAGATGATGCTAAGCAAAAGATTGAACAACACATGCGTGAAGACACAAAACTTGTGTTAGATTTTGATGATGGGGTTGGCCCATTCTCAGATGAAGCCACATGTACGTTGGACTTGGCGTTCCACGTCGTTTTGGCTCGCCCAGATCAGTTAACACATGATTTTGATGATACAATCGAAAGCAACTTGGGTGATGTTTACGTTAAAAAGTATTCGGAAGCTCAAATGGATGAGAACATGACCTTGAGTATGGATAAGTACTTGAACCTTAGCCTAAAGGGTGATGGTGGTACTTTGGATGACCACGTTATCTTGGTTGATGTTCAAGATAAATAAAATAATAAAAAAAGGACGAAATCCACGGATTTCGTCCTTTTTATTTTGTCTTAGAATTGTGGAAAAATTTCACGTTGTAAGCGATTAAGGCTTTGATTATTTAAAATCCAGTATAGTAACACAGATTGAATCGGCCAGAAGATGATTTGCTTCATTGCGCGAGCTGTTACCATGGTCATAATCATGTGTTCGTTATTCCAGGCATTTTGCAGTGTGATGACCCAAATGGTGTTTAGAAAAACGTTCACAATTAGTAATACCAAACCTGTGGTAATGATAATACGAGCCCAAGATAGATGCGGATGATTATAAAAAGCCAGCCCGTAGATTAAGGCACTTACTGCTGCAGACAGGGTGAAGCCGAGAAAGAACGGCTGCCCTGCGCTTAATAATGTAGCTGAAATTAAATCGCAAATAATCGCAACTAAGGTTGTCCAAACCGGACCATACCACTTAGCCAAAAGGCCGAGTGGGATGAATGTAAAACCTATTTTCAACCAATCGGGACCAATTTGAACCCGGTTTAAGATGATGAGTAGCGCAGCTAAAAGTGCCATTAAGGCTAGCTGACGCGCATTGAGACGGGGGAAAGATTGCTTAAATGTTTTCATTTTGAAAACACCTCCTATAAAATTGGAGGGTTTCACCGATAACAGTGAATGCGACCTTAACATCGCGGATTTTTCCTTCGTTTGTAGCTCACATTCCGTTTCTACAACACTTGACGCATTAAGGCCTACCCTGTGTGACAAAAGTATACAAATAGAGTATAGCACACTAAAAATTAACCAGGTAAAATGCCTCTAATATTTTAGTAAAATCCTATGGTAAAACGTGATAGAATAAGTTAATTAGAAGTTAAATAAATGAATTAAATCATAGAGAATCAACAAGGAGTACACACATGGAAATTTTCATTCCAGCAACATTAGCAAATTTTGGGCCTGGTATGGGATCAATGGGAATACCACTTTCGGTGGGATTGACAATTGAAGTGGGTGCCCCAACACAAGCATGGACGGTTACAGATCCATTTGATGGTGTTTATGGCATCAATGAAAAACACTACATGGTTCAAATTGCCAATAATTTAGCACCGCAAATTACCCCGCACGCCATTGAAATTAAAGCGGATTTGCCAACTTGGGCGAATATGGGAGTGCAAGATGCGCTAATTCTCGGTGGGATTGAACTGGCTAACCAATTGGGTCAATTGAATTTAGATGATTTCACTAAATTGACATTAGCTGCTCGAACTGCACAGGACCCAGCCCATGTGGCTGCGGCGTTGTTGGGGCAACCAACGGTAAGTTATTTGGAACAAGGGGATGTTTACGCTAGTGGTTTTGTTTTTCCACAATATGGCATCTTGCTTTATATTCCAGAAAATGATGCAACCGTTAAAACACCGGTACCTGAGTCAGTCAGCTATACAGATGCCGTGGCAGCTAATGCTGGGGGAAACATGCTAATGGCCGCTTGGCAAAATCAACAAGTTCAGTTAGCCGGGCAACTGCTAGAAAATGATCATTTACAACCTGAAGCACCAGAAAATAAAGCTTTGCTGTCAATCCGGCAAGCAGCCCATGCTTTGGGAGTATATGGCACGGTCTTGCTTGAAAAAGGGCCTCTGGTTGGGACTTTTGTTGCGCCTGAGCAAATGCAAGATTTGCAAGATGTCTTAGCATATGTCGCATTAGATGGATATTTGGAACCAATATCAATGGGGACGCGTGGTATCACCGTCAATTAAAGTAGGAGAGAAAAGATGAAGAAAGCGTCAATTAAAGATGTGGCTCGGATTGCGGATGTTTCAATCGCAACAGTCTCACAAATTTTAAATAATAAAGGGGAACGTTTCTCGGAGGCGACGCGGGCTAAGGTTTATGCCGCACGTGACGAAGTCGGGTACGTTCCAAATCTAAGTGCTCGGAGTCTTAAAAGAAACAGTCACATTCTAATTGGGGTGATTGTACCAACTTTGAGTTTGCCTTATTTTGGATCGTTCGTTCAAGCGATTCAAGATTTATTACCGCCAAATGTTAGCTTATCAATTATGTCTGGGGAACAAGAACAGGCCAATGAAGCAGTTGAACGTTTAGCAGAAAATGGGGCTAGTGGAATTATTGTGGTGAGTCAGTTATCTGAACCAACAGAAGTTGCCCAATTATTGAAACAACGTGGCATTGCCATGGTAGTTACTGAAAATCATGCTAAGTTGGAAGATGCTGACGTTGTTTATACCAAAGACAATGAAGGTGGTCGCTTTGCTGCCGAACATCTCTTACAACAAGGACATCAACATGTCGCTTTATTAGGGAATCAAGTCTTTACGGATAATTTAGCGTATCGCGCGGAAGCCTTTAAGGCAACAATGGCTGAGGCTGGTGTGAAAGTTAGTGAAATTACGACGCATAATTTATCAAAGCAATCGGGTCAAGCGGCGGCGATGGCAGTTTCAATTTCACATGCCACAGCGACTTTTGCTTTAAATGATGAATTAGCAATTGGCTTAATTTCTGGATTGTCTAAGATGGGTTGGCGTGTGCCAGATGATATGTCAGTGATTGGTTATGATGACACTGATTATGCTGCCTTTTACCAACCTGGTTTGACGACAATTCATCAGCCAGTAGATGAAATTGCAAAGTTAGCGCTAGATATTTTAATGCAAAGAATCGAAAATGCTAAAACTGAGCGCCAAAAGATTGCAGTTGATGTAAATCTAGTTGAACGTGCTTCAACAAAAAATGTGAAATAGAATAGGTTGGAAGAAAGTTATGGGGAATAAATCAACATTCCGTCAAGATGATCCTGGCTATCATCATTTAGCTGTGGGTGAACAGATAACCCAACTAAACTTGGATGGCTGGCCTAAAGATGCACTGGATTTGTATCGAAATGAGTTGAAAAGGCTTGATCAATCAAACTTGATTGACCAAGCGGCTAGTCAGATGCGGTTATGGTACGATGCCCACCGAGTGGGTTCGGATTTATTTACGCGGATGTTTTTTAAAAATTATCGCCCGAGTCAAAAGCATGCAGCGGAGCGAATCGATTTATTAGATCATTTGTTGGGACTTGAGCTTGATGCGGATAATTTTGTCCAAATGACGCGCCTAGGTATTTGGCAAGAGCGGGGCAACACGCCTAGTTTATATTATTTGCATTTGGATGATTTTGAACAAGCTAAGGACTACCAAACTTTTGCAAATGGGGTTGCCCGTTTAATGTATGCTAAGTACCAGACTCGAGCGGAACACTTCTTTGGTCGTCCATCGATGATGATGTTAAATAATCCAATTGATCATCAGCTTCGATATTATTTAGGTAAACCAATGATCGATTGGGTTCGCAACAAGCAAATGACGCGCCGTGATTTAATTGATTTTTCAGAGAAATATTTAAATCGTAAGGTGCGTTATACACAAGCGACATATCATAATCGGGGGGTTGCTGATCAATCTAATCAGAAAATTGTCTTTAGTGATTATCATCTTGAATTTATTTTTGATAAACATGATCAAATCGTGTCGATTTGGAACGCACTCGAAAACCATATGCAGATTAAAAATGATGGCTCAGTTCGATTTAAACAAGCTATCGATTTATATTCACGTGCTGAGCTACAGGACGTTGCGAATACAGAGTCGTTAAATTATGCCAAACATGGTGGAAAGATTCATGATTTATTGGATGGTGATCCATCAGTTCGTGGGCGGGGAAATGAACCCAAATTGCGGGACCATGCGAAGACACTATTTTAAAATTTCGTGATTTATAACATACAGACGGACTAAAATTGTGTATACTAGTCTTTAGAATTTAAATGACGTACAAAAAAGATGTAATTGTTTTAATAGTACGGAAATGACGCTAAATATCCTGAGAGATATGCAATTGACCAGTGAGTCAGAAGGAGTACAAAATGCCAGACGTAAAGCCAACTTTAGCAAATCAACATAATCAACAACTTGCCAAGATTCTACCATCACCCATTCGGGTTATTGATGCAGAATTTTCTAAGGTACCTGGTTTGATTAAATTGACGCTAGGTGAGCCAGATTTTGCCGTACCAGAGCACATTAAAGCAGCAGCTAAACAAGCGATTGATGATGATGATTCACATTATGCCAAGCCAAATGGTCATGCTGAATTGCGACAGACAATTAGTCAATATTTATCACAACGCTTTGATACCCCCGTTTATGATCCAGATACAGAAGTGACGGTAACAATGGGGGCTTCTGAGGCTTTGTATGCAACGATGGCCGGATTATTTAATCCTGGTGATGAAATTATTATTCCAACGCCATCATTCCCAATGTATGAAGCAATTGCTGAAATTTTAGATTTGCAGGTGGTTGAGCTTAACACTGCGCCAGATTTTCGTTTAACACCGGAGAAATTAGAACCGGTATTGACTGCACATCCTAATGCCAAGGGAATTTTGATTAATTATCCTTCTAACCCAACGGGGGTTGCTTATAATGAACAAGAAGTTGCAGCTTTAGCTGACACGCTGCGCCAGCATGACTTGATTGTCATTTCTGATGAAATTTATGCTGAATTGGTCTTTGATGCAAAACACACGTCATTGGCTAAGTTATTACCAGAACAAACGATTTTGGTGAGTGGACTTTCTAAGTCACATGCCATGACTGGTTACCGGATGGGCTATGTTGCTGGGCCAGCGGAGTTGATGCAACATGTCACTAAGATGCATCAATTCTTAGTTACGACGGCTCCAGGTCCAATGATGGCAGCGGCAAACGAAGCTTTGAAGAATGGCTTGGATGATGCTAAAACAATGCGTGATGCATATCGTGAGCGCCGGGATTTGGTCTTAGAAGGCATGCAAGCGGCTGGCTTTGAAGTGATTCGACCTAGTGGTGCTTTCTATCTCTTTGCCAAAATTCCAGATGAGTTAGGCATGGATGATATGACCTTTATTCGCGATTTAGCACAAGAGGCCTTGGTTGGTGTAGCACCGGGTTCAATTTTTGGAGCAGGTGGTGAAGGGCACATTCGTCTATCATATGCAGCTTCGACTGAAGAGTTAACTGAAGCCATGAAGCGCATTCAAACATACATGCAACAAAAGCTTAATTAAGTTAATCATTGAAAAGTTCAGGGAACTGAGCTTTTTTATTAACGATTTTTTACGTGGCGTGAATTGTTTTTTCAATGAATGCGGCGTGGTACAATAGTTTAACGAAAAGAAACGAGGGGAAAATATGTCTGAAAATGAATTTGTCCAACCATTGAGTCGAATGGTGACTAATATTACTGAAGATCAATTAACCGATTTTCAAAAAATGGTTAGTGGTATTCCAGATTTAGTGCGTTTAACTTTTGGTGAGCCTGGCTTTGATGTTGATGATACGATTAAGCGGGCGATTGTTGAAGCCGTTGAAGACAATAATTCGCATTACGCTGAGTCGCAAGGTGATTCAACGTTGCGCCAAGCCGTTATCGATTATTTTAATCAAAAATATGATTTGAACTACCAAAGTATTGATAATGTTATCGTCACAGAAGGTGTTTCTGAAGCAATTAATGTTGTGCTCATGGCTTTGTTGAATCCTGGAGACGGCCTAATTATGCCTGAACCAGTTTATTCAGCATATTTTCCTGCCCTAGATATTGCGCATGGCAAACAAGTTAAAATCAATACACGGCCAGATGATTTTAAAGTGACACCAGCTAGTGTCGAAAAAGCATTGGCGGAGGCAGATGTCCAAGTTAAAGCAATCTTATTGAATTATCCCAATAACCCAACAGGGGTGACTTATACTAAAGCAGAGCTGCAAGCACTCGCTGAAGTCTTCAAAAAACACCAACTTTGGGTGATTTCGGATGAAATTTATGCGGAATTAACTTATGATCAAGACCATGTATCATTAGCAAGCATGCTACCTGAACAAACGATTTTATTGAATGGATTATCAAAGTCGCATGCGATGACGGGTTATCGGGTTGGCTTTATCATGGGTCCAGTTAACTTTATTGAACAAGCGCAAAAGATTCATGAAGCTTTGGTCTTTGCTTTGCCAGGTGCAATTCAAGCGGGAGCAACAGCGGCCTTGACGCAAGCAACCGATGCCCCTGAGAAGATGAAGGCGATTTATAAGCAGCGCCGTGATTGGTTAGTTCCAAAATTGGAAGAACTTGGCTTTGAAGTTGCGAAGCCTTCAGGGGCCTTCTATGTATTTGCAAAGATTCCAGAAAAGATGGGTCACGATGGTTTTGCCTTTGCTAAAGATTTAGCATTTGAAGGCAAAGTAGCTGTAATTCCTGGCGGCGCCTTTTCGGATGATACAAAAAACTATGTTCGGATTTCATATGCAGCTTCTGATGAAGATTTGCATGAAGGCATTCGGCGTATGCAAAATTATTTTGCCAAACAAGACAAATAAGGAGATAACGTTATGAACGCGCAGTCACAAAAGAGTCGGCGTTTAGTATTGACGGCATTGTTTATTGCCATTATTCTTGTTCAATCATTAGTACCCTGGTTGGGGACCTTGCCAATTGGTGCCTTTTTCTTAGGTGCTTCAGTGACCATTATTACTTTTACGGTAGCGATTGGTGCGATGATTTTGGGCCCTGGAACTGGAGCCTTACTAGGAGCTGTTTGGGCGGCTTATTCATGCTGGCATGCATGGACATCTGCCGCAAGTATCGGGGCTTTAATGTTCCGTAATCCAATTACGGCCTTCGTACCACGTATGGCAGTTGGTTTCTTAATTGGTTGGCTATACTGGACCTATGTCAAGAATCGGCCATGGAAGCAACAGAAGTGGTATCTTTGTGGTTTAGGGGCGCTATCAGCTTTCATTAATACTGCTTTAGTATTAATAATCACCTGGGTAAGTTTTAAGGTGATGAACACATCATTTACTGGCATTCCACGGACAGGCTTAGCAACTTGGTTGATTACAACGATTGCAGGAACCAACGGGTTGTTTGAAATGATAGCCGGAGCAATTATTGTGCCATTGATTGGTATTCCGGTTTTGAAAAGTGCTAAAAGAAACGGTTTAATGGAGTAAAAGGAAAGGGAGTTGCGAAAGCAGCTCTTTTTTATTTATTTATTTATGTCCTTGAAAACAGGAAATGTTACGGATTCGCCCTAGGCCTGAAATACTAAAAAAACGAAATTTTGTTATAATAATAGTTACTATTGAAAAGGGGATAACTGGTAGCTGTGCAAACATATGGATTAATCGGGTGGCAAATTCAACACTCTTTGTCACCAAAAATACAAAATCGTGCGTTTGCTTCGGAGCATATCGCTGCAAATTATGAATTGTTTGATTTGTCACCGGACAACTTCTCAGAACGGTTACCGCAGTTATTAAATCATCTCGTTGGGGCGAATGTGACAACGCCTTACAAACATGAAATTATGCCGTATTTAGATGCAGTGACTGAGATTTCAAAAAAAACTCAAGCCGTGAATACGATTTACCGGGATCAAGCACAACGCTTAATTGGCACTACGACAGATGGTGCTGGATTTTGGCTAGCAGTTTCGGAAAGTTTGTCTCGCCAGGCGCACGTACTATTATTAGGGGCCGGCGGGGCAGCGCGGGCAATCATGGCTGCTAAGCCAGCTGGTATCCTTTTGGATGTTGTTAACCGGCCTGGCGCAAATTTCGATGAACATGCACAACAGGTTAACCAGTTATTATCCCAGCCTTTGAAGACGCTTGACCAAGTCTCTTTAGATGCTTACCAATTAGTGATTGATGCGACAACTGTTGGTATGTTTAACCAACAGACTGCTTTAACCGCCGCACAAATGGCGCAATTGCAGCCAGGAACACTCGTCTTTGATTTGAAATATAACCAACCAGTGACGCCGATTTTGCAATTGGCGCAAGCAGCAGGGTACTCGATTAAAAATGGTTGGTCAATGTTAGTTGGCCAAGCCGTTTTAAGTCACGAAATCTGGACCGGGAACCGGCCAGATATGGATAAATTATTAGAGGGGTTAAGCCAATGATAATGATTGAAATGCCAAATAAGGCTCACGCGCAAGCGTTATACGAACAAATAAAAAATCAAACCCAAACTGTGCCGGTATTCTATAATGGCGCCACTAAAGTTGGTTTAGCTGATGAAGCAGGACTAGTCGGTGTAGACTTGCCAGTTGAAGCGGTTGTACGCCATGATGTACCGGGTGCTTTACAAGTGTCACGGATATGGCAAGCTGAAGATACGATTATCAAAACGGAACATAGTCAAATTGGTGGTTCACATTTCACGCTGGTAGCCGGTCCGGATTCGATTGAAAGCCAGCAACATGTGATGAAGATGGCTCAGGCGGTAAAAGATGCAGGTGGTACCATTTTGCGTGGCGGTTCATTTAAGCCACGGACTAATCCATACAGCTTTCAGGGCTATGGGGCAGCCGGCCTGAAAGCACACCGCCAAGCGGCTGATGCCTATGAGTTAGACATGATGACTGAAATTATGGATGCTCGGGATTTTGATTTGATTGATCAATATACCGATATCTTCCAAGTCGGGGCGCGTAATATGCAAAACTTTAGTTTGTTGAAGTGCCTTGGCGAACAAAAGAAACCAGTCGGGTTGAAGCGGGGAATGTCAGCTAGCATTGATGATCTTTTGAATGCGGCTGAATATATTGTTGCTGCCGGTAATCCAAATGTTTTTTTGATTGAACGAGGAATTCGAACCTTTGATAATCAATATACGCGTAACACGCTGGACGTTGGTGCAGTGCCGGTATTGCAAAAATATAGTCATTTGCCGGTGTTAGTAGACCCATCTCATGCAGCTGGAGTTAGTGAATTTGTGGCACCGTTGGCGCGAGCTGGCGTTGCCGCCGGTGCACAAGGATTGATGATTGAAATTCATGATAATCCTAAAGCTGCTTTAGTTGATGGCGCGCAAGCTTTAACCCCAGCTGAATTAGAAAAGTTAATGCAACAAGTACAAGCGATTAGTGCAATCCTCGAGGAGAATGAATCATGATTGAAGTAAATACAAAAAATCATCCGTATCAAGTTGATTTAGAATTTGGTGGTAGTAACCAAGTTGGCCAAAAAGTTGCGCAAGTTTGGAGCCCTCGCCAAATTGTCGTCATTTCAGATATGAATGTGGCGGAATTATATTTAAAACCAGTTGTTAAACAATTACGGGATGCTGGCTTTACGGTTAGTACCGCGGTTGTAGCCGCAGGTGAAGATTCCAAAAATTTGGATTTGGTGCAAACGATTATTAAGCAAATGAGTAATGATCATTTCACCCGTTATGATGGTGTGATTGGTTTAGGTGGTGGAGTGATTACTGACTTAGCAGGGGTCGTAGCTTCATTATACATGCGTGGTATTAGTTTAATTCAAATACCAACATCAATGACGGCACAAGTTGATGCAAGTGTTGGTGGTAAAACTGCCGTCAATTTGGGCGAAGTAAAAAATGTCATTGGCACTTTCTATCAACCAGACTATGTTTTGGTTGATCCCGCCCTCCTAACAAGTTTAGATGATCGTGATTTAGTCGAAGGTTATGCGGAATCAATTAAAATGAGTTTGTTAGCTGGTGGTGACTTTGCAACCTTAACTGGACAAGTCAACTCAGTTGATGATTTAAAGAACAAAGTCGTACCAATTATTGAGGCATCAATTCAATATAAGCGTGATGTTGTTGTTGAAGATGAGTATGATGAAGGTCGTCGTCAAGTGTTGAACTTTGGTCATACCTTTGGTCATGCGATTGAATTAATGGCACATGGTGAATTGCGTCATGGTGAAGCAGTGGCGATTGGGATGGTCGCGATTACTGATCGTTTGACACGTGATGGCTATACCCAAGCTGGAGTTAGTGATGAAATTATTAACCGGCTTTTGCCAGTTGGCTTGCCTGTTTTCTCTGAATACATTGGAGAAGGGGATTTCTTTGATTTGGTATTGCGTGATAAAAAGCGCAGTGATGATCGGATTAATTTCATTGGCCTTGCAAAGGTGGGCGAACCAATTATTGTTAAGAAAGACGTTCGCAAGTTAGAAGCTTTCGTGAAAGGATACTAAACATGCGTTACATGACTGCTGGTGAAAGCCATGGGCCAGAAGAAGTTGCAATTATTGAAGGCATCCCAGCGGGATTACATTTAACGGCCGAGATGATTAATGAACAATTACATCGACGGCAAGTTGGTTATGGTCGGGGGGCCCGCCAAAAGATTGAACAGGATGAAGTCATCTTAATGGCTGGTGTTCGACATCAAATGACCTTAGGTTCACCAATTGCTCTGAATGTGCATAATCGAGACCATAATAACTGGGCGGATATTATGGATCCTAATCAACCGGCGACGCCTGAGAATAGCACGCGCCGGGTTCAACGGCCACGCCCGGGGCATGCCGATTTAGTTGGTGGCATTAAGTATGGGCATCAAGATGATTTGCGCAATGTTTTGGAGCGGTCTTCGGCACGTGAAACCGTTATGCGGGTTGCCGTTGGAGCCGTAGCAAAGGCATTATTGGCAGAAGTTGGTGTGGATGTCCACGGTTTTGTGGCTAATATTGGCCCGGTTTACACGGACATGACGCAACTAGAAGGAATGGCTGATTTAGAAGCAGTGCGCAAGCAATCTGAACAATTCGAGACCCGTACGTTAGATGCAGAAACGGATGCCAAGATGCGTGAGTTGATTGATCAGACTAAACAGGACCGAGATACGGTCGGTGGTACTGTGGAAGTCATCGCGACGGGAGTTCCCGTTGGTTTAGGTTCATATGTTTCAGCCGATGCAAAACTTGATAGCCAAATTGCGCAAGCTTTAATGAGTATTAATGCTTTTAAAGGCGTTGCTTTTGGCGAAGGCTTTGCGATGCAAGCATCATTTGGTAGTCAGGTCATGGATGAAATTTATTGGGATGCGGAGCGCGGCTTTTATCGTGGATCTAACCATCTGGGTGGTTTTGAAGGTGGCATGACAACTGGTGAACCGATTGTGGTGAAAGGTTTGGTAAAGCCAATTCCAACCCTTTATCGGCCAATGCAAAGTGTTGATATTCAAAGTCATGAAGTTAATCGGGCCTCAATTGAACGTTCAGATACAACGGCTGTCCCAACCGCAGCGGTGATTGCAGAAGCAATGGTGGCAATTAAATTAGCTGAAGCGATGTTAGATAAATTTGATAGTGACCAAGTTGCACGCTTTAAGGTGCAGGTTGCTGAATATCGACAAGCAGTAAAAGAATTTTAAAATGAGACAAACAGAAACAAAAAAGTTAAAGCAGGCATCCCATGGATTGCAGGGGAAATTAGTTGTACCAGGTGATAAAAGCATTTCGCACCGGGCTATTATGCTGGGAAGCTTAGCGCAAGGGACGACGACCATCAAAAATATTCTGCAAGCTGAGGATGTGCAAACGACGATGCGGATTTACCGCCAATTAGGTGTTTCAATTGAAACTAAAGGGGCGGTAACGCGAGTTGTTGGAAAGGGTGCTGAAAATTTTCAAGAGCCCGTAGAGGCACTTGATTTTGGTAATTCTGGGACTACCTTACGATTGAGCTTAGGGATCCTAGCGTGCCAGCCATTTGCGATGCAACTCATTGGGGATGCAAGCTTATCTAGCAGACCAATGGGTCGAGTTTTAGAACCGTTAAAGCAAATGGGGTTAAAATTAGCACAGACAACGGAGCGTTTACCGATTGCGTTGCAAGCTAATCGACAGTTAGAGGGTATTCATTATACTATGCCGATTGCGTCAGCTCAGGTAAAAAGTGCGCTGATTTTGGCTGCCTTACAGGCTGAGACACCATCAGTAATCCATGAGCCGATTCCAACTCGTGATCATACTGAAAAAATGTTGGAAGCTTTTGGTGTTACTTTACAGCGTCAGCAGCAAGAAATTACAATTATGCCTCGGCAACAACTAACAGCGACACAGCTTGAGGTGCCTGGTGATTTTTCTTCAGCAGCGTTCTTTATTGTGGCTGCTTTGTTGGTGCCAGATAGTATGGTTATCTTGCCACAGGTGGGGTTGAACCCAACACGGTTAGGTTTACTTCATATTTTGAACCAAATGGGGGCTAAGATTGCCTTGCCTGATGTAGCTGAACAAGTCGGCGAACCATTAGGGACTTTGGAGGTTACTAGCCAAAATTTGCAGGCGACAACGATTGAAGCAACTGAAATTCCAAGCATGATTGATGAAATTCCATTGCTGGTCTTAGCAGCAACGCAAGCAAATGGCACGACGGTGATTACTGGGGCATCTGAATTGCATCACAAAGAAACAGACCGAATTGAAACAGTGACGCAGGAGCTAAATCGTCTGGGGGCCCATGTTGTGGCACAAGCAGACGGCTTTGTGGTTGAAGGACCTACCCCCTTGCAGGTAGAGCAACCAACTGTGATTAACAGCCATGGTGATCATCGAATTGGGATGATGCTAGCAGTGGCTGCGTTAATCACTCAAGGAGATGTTTACTTACAGGATGCTGATGCCGTAAATATTTCTTATCCGCAATTTTTTGCAGATTTAGACAAGTTATTAAACTAGATAGGTGGGTTCTATGAATTCAGCAATACTAATTGGATTTATGGGCGCCGGTAAAACAACTGTGGGCCAACTTTGGTCTGAGACAGTTGGACGTCCCTTTTTGGATACTGATCAAGTGGTTGAACAGTTAACACAGCAGACGATTCCTGAATTTTTTGAAAACCATGCCATGCCTGATTTCCGTGAATTAGAAACACGTGCTTTGACGGCTTTTTTGGAATATCCAACTGGAATTTTAGCGACTGGTGGTGGTATTATTGATAGTTCAGCTAGTGAAGCATTGTTACAGCAGACGGAAGTACCAATCATCTATTTGTCAGCTGAATTTGGTACGATTGCCAATCGATTGATGGATGATGTAAACCGTCCGATTTTGCAAGAAAAGACTTTTTCAGAAGTCGTTGCTCTTTATCGGCAACGTTTGGAAAAGTATACCGCTTTGGCGGATTACACGATTGCGGTTGATCAATTAACGCCAGCGGAAATTGTGGAGCAATTACAAGCATGGAGCGATTAAAATTAGGTTCAGCTGAGGCCAGTCCCGACCGTCCACTGATTGCAGTTCCGTTAATGGCTACTGACGAAGCGCATTTGCAAGCACAACTGCCACAGTTCAATGCAGCGCAAGCTGATGTGGTTGAATGGCGGATTGATTATTGGGATGACTTGCATCAATTAAAACACCAGTTGCAAACTCTGTTACAGCGATTTGAAAAGCCGGTGATTTTGACCTATCGTTCGCAAGCTGAAGGTGGGATTGGGACACAGGTGGCATGGGTATATCAGACGCTGTATCCGTTAGCTATCCAAAGTGGCGTAGCAGCGCTTGATGTTGAAGCGCGGTTTGATGATTATGCACCAAAATTGATTGCTCTAGTTCAAAAAAGGGACACTCAGGTCATTTTGTCTAAGCATTTGTGGCGAATAACGGATAAAGATTTTGCAACAGAGCTGGTAACTTTAGCTCAATCAGAGGCAGATATCCTTAAATTAGCGATTCAACCGCGACAAGCTGAGGATGTGGTAGCGTTGCTAACGGCAACACAATCCGTCAGCCAAACGGTTACGCAGCCCTTAATTACGATGGCGATGGGACAAATAGGTCAAATGTCACGCCGAGTTGGCTATCGCTATGGTTCGCAATTAACATTTGCTAGTTTGACAGATGAGTCGGCCCCTGGACAGTTAGCTTTAGATGATTTATGGGCAAGTTTTCATTGATAAAGTAAAATACAAGCACGAAATTTCTCGCTTGAGAAAGGCGTGCTTTTTATTTTGCGTCAAATAACATAATTTAAATGTATGAGCTTTATAAATAAAATTGGTATATGTATAAAATATTTAAAAGCTCTAATAGTGCTTTATTTCATAGTACATGATTTTAATAATATGTTTTTTGTTGATTGTTGGTTTAGTTACTTGTTATAATCATTGCAATATATCAGCTGGATGGAGTCGAATAACCATGATAGGAGTATGGATATGACTAAAAAACAGTTACTTTTTGCCACCGCCACCCTCTCAACAGTCGCGTTCGCGACAACAACCGCACATGCGGATAGTGAACAAGTGTCTGACGCGACATCACAGGTAAATCTTCAGGAAAATACTGAAAACGAACAACGCCTTAAGGATGCTCAAGCACAGGTTGATCAAACAACGGAATTGGAACGGGAGGCACAATTAGAAGCTGATCGGCAGGCCCAGGCGCATCAAGAAGCATTGGTAGCGGAGCAACAAGCTCAGCAAAAATTAGCCGAACAACAAGCTCATGACAAACTTGCCGCAGAAAATGAAGCTAAAGCCAAACAAGCTGAGGCAGATCGAATTGCTAAGTTAAAGGAAGCGCAAGCTAAAGCGGCTAAAAAGCAGGCCGAAATTGCGCAAAAGGAAAAGGAAGCTAAAGCGGCACAAGCGGCTAAAGACAAAGCAGCTAAACAAGCGGCTGAGGCTAAAGCGAAGCAAGCTCAAAAAGAAAAGGCAGCCAGCGCAACGCAAAATACACAAAATAAAGCCCAGCAAAATCGCAATAACGCAGCGAAAGGGACGTCTGTCGAAAAATCACATAATAAATTTAAAACAGCTGAAAAAAATTTGAATGCAGCCAAAAAGAATACTGCCAATAAGCAGGCGACCAAGAACAGTGCACAACAAAAATTGACTAAGCAGCAACAAGCCAAACAAGCAGCGCAAAAACGCATTGATGCGGCTAAGAACAAGTTAGCGCAGACAGATAAGACCATTAAGCGGACGCAGTCTGGGCCTGGTCAGCCGGTTGCACCATCAGAGAAAGATGGTGGGGCATTAGCAACTGATTATAATCATCGCATTGGTACGGATTTGCAGTTGCCACGTGAATTGAAACAACCACAAGATACAAAAGCAACTAGTGGTCAAAAGGGTGGTTATTATGGTTGGTACGTTGTTGATAAAGCAACTGATCAATCCGAAAAGCTTACGGGTCCACTCTCGGTTAAACAACAACGTGAACTGGCAGCTTATCAATTACGGTTAATTAATTCTTTCCGGCGCCAGAATGGCCTAGCACCTTTGAAGATGACCGAAAATCTCTGGACGTCAATTATGGACTATGAGTTAAATCAACGTGGGTTGAATAAAATTGTTGATGAGCATAGTCGAATTGGTGCAGATTGGCAGAATCCAACCAAGTTATTCCATGCGGGAAGTGCCCAAAATTTGGGCTTCGCTAATGGAACCACAATGTTGGCGTTGAAGGTTGATATTTTGAATATCTTAACGGCCATGGCTTATAAAGATACTGATTCAGCTTGGGGTCATCGTGATAACATGCTTGAGGCAGACCGGCCTGGTTTTATCACCTTGGTGGTGCCGTTTATTCAATATGTTGGAGATAATAGTGCGACCGGTAATCAATGGCAGGTGCTGACTGATTTTATTACTTACCAAATTACGGGGGTTAGTGATACTCAAGTGAAGTCACAGTTAGGCTTTGACCACGAAATCAAACCAACTGCTGATGCGATCGGACCAGATGAGATGGTAACAGTTGAAAATCCGGAATATGTTGCCACCCAGCAGGCGTTGAATGCGGCTAATGCCCAACTAAAGCAAGCAAATACGGCTTTGCAAGCGGCCCAAACTTCTGTGAAACAGGCGGATACAGCCTTGCAAGCTGCTAAAAAGAAACAAGCGCAAAGTCAAAGTGCGTATAACCAGGCTAAAAAGACGTTAGATAAGGCAATTGCAGCGGATAAAAAATACCAAGCTAAGGTGAAGCAGCTACAAAGTAAATTAGATGTAGCTAAAAAAGCTAATACGAAAGCACAAGCTGAAAAACAAGCCGCGGTTAAGCGCACTGCGAATGCTAACACGGCAGTGAAGAATGCCCAAGCCAAATTAGATCAAACGACCAAGGCATTAGCTAAAACCCGTGCTGAATTAAAAGCGTTACAGCAGCAAATTACGCAACTTAATGATGCAAGTACGACTCAATCAGCGCTCAGTGTAGCTCAGGCCAAAGTTAAGCAAACGAAACAAGCCGTTATCGATGCGCAAGCTGACTTAAATGTTGCAAAACATCATGTTGAACAAACAACAACCGCTAGTCAAGGGGCGCAAAACCGGCTCGCGGCAGCAAAGTTAGCTCGTGAGCAAGCGTTGTTAACAGCTCAACAAACGGTTGTACGAGTTTAAGCGTTGATAGTACAGCAGAAACAGAATATCGCCACGGATTGGTGTTAGTTTTTGAAACTAACGCCTTTTTTGTTGAGGCGTTTATTATTGGATGATCTGTAGCAATGTAAAAACGTTTTAAAATATAGTCGTAATCTTTATGTAAAAACGATGCATGTATTATGAGTGTAATCTAATATAGAAATAAAATTATTTTATTGACTGGTGTAAAATACCTTGTTAAGATAACCTTAAGAAATTAATTTAAGCATATTGATGATTATAGGAGTGGGAAAATGACTAAGAAACAACTATTGTTTGCTACTGCAGCGTTGACTGCGGTTGCATTGACGGATACAACTGCACATGCGGATGCTGATAACAACACAGCTGCGCCTGTTGCCACACAACAAGTTGCTGCTGATAGCCAAACGGCAACTTCAACTACGGCTGACTCACAAGCGGTTAGTTCACAAGCTGCAACTTCTCAAGCAGCCAGTTCACAAGCTGCAACTTCACAAGCGGTTAGCTCACAAGCTGCAACTTCAGAAGCAACGCAATCAACTTCTGCTAGCTCACAATCAGCGGCTTCAAAGTCAGCTGCTAGTTCACAAGCAGTAAAGTCACAAGCGGCGAAATCTACATCAGCTGCTGCAACGTCAGCAACTGCACAAAGTACTTCAGTAAGTGCTTCAAAGACAGCGCCAACAGTTAAAAAAGCTGCTTCAAGCCAAAAAATCACAAAGTCAATGACTAAGGACCAAGTCGCTGAAGTGGCCGGTGATCGCTTTGATGCAATTGATAACCCATTTACCAACTGGTTGATGGGACAAACTGACCCAATTGCAACTTTGGACAACATGACAGATGCGCAATATGAAGCCTTTATGGTTAAGTACTATGACGCTATGGTTGATTTGGAAAATGAATTAGGTGACTATATTGCGGCTAATGGATCAAATGCTGAATTAGATGACTTGATGGACTTCATTTCAGATTACTTGGACGATTTTGAAGACTTACTTTCAGAAGATGAGGACGAAGACGAAGACATTGACGAAATGGCAGCAACGAACGGTGGCCAAGCGAAGGGAACAAGCGTTAACCCTAATGCCATCGGTGCTTCAGACAAGACAGCAACTGATGCACAAACACGTATGGCAAAGTACCATGGTGCTGATGCCAAGACATTGCCAAATACTGGTTCAGATGCACAAAACGGTTTGGCAATTGCCGGTGCGGCAATGCTAGCTGGTTTGGGTGCGCTTGGTTTTGGATACAAGAAGCGTTCATAATTAACTTTAAAAAAAGCATGTTCAATAATTGAGCATGCTTTTTTGTTATCAAATTTTGTCATGATTTTGTAATCTTGTATTGACCTAATCTGGTTCATTCTATATGATTATGGTGTAAGAAATATAATTTTAATATTCCTTGGAGGGAAATGATGTTTAAGAAAACGGGAATCACATTTTCGATTGCAATCGCAATCCTTTTGGGTGTTGGATCAGTCGCCAGCGCTGATGAATTGACGCAAAATGAGCAGGATAATTCATCAGTAGTAGTGACGACGGATGAAAAAACTGCTACAACACCATCTGAGCAAACAGACGTTACAGATGTTGATAAGGCAGTGGACGTTAAGTCGACTGAAGTTGCTCCAAAGCAAGCAGAGATTAAAGCTGCGGTGAATAAAGTGCCAGTCGTCGAAACAGTGGCTGCGAAGAAGGCACCAGTCAAGAAGGCACCGGCTAAGAAAGCGCCAGTCAAGAAGGCACCAGCAAAGAAGGCGCCAGTTAAGAAGGCACCCGCCAAAAAGACGCCAGCAAAGAAGGCGCCAGTTAAGAAGGCACCCGCCAAGAAGAAGCCAGCTCCTAAGAAAACCAAGCAACAAATTCGGAATGAAGAAGGCAAGCGCCAAGTTAACTATATCAATAAGTTATGTGTAGATATTGATAAGACGAAGGATCCGAAAAATGCTAAGGAAATGCAAGCATTTTTAAATAAGTTTGTTTATGAACCTGAAAAGCGCTATAAAGCTTTGCAAAATTTTGTGAAGAAGTATGGTAGCAATGCAAATATTCAATATGCTTTGGCTTTCTACAAAGAATACGTTAAAGAAATGAAAAAGGATTTCTAAATTCCTAATTGCCGTAACACTGAAATGTTACGGATTTTTTTGTGCAAAAAAGTAGGTGAGTGCGATTGATTATATTGGCCTGATTGCAATGTTGTATATAGGATGCATTTAATATTTGGATTAATTCCAGGAAGCAAAGGGTGCTTTAGCTAGTAATTTTGGTATGGTTACAGTCCAAGCTTTGGATAAAGCATGACTAATTTTGAAGTTATGAAATGTAGGTATGGGTAAGGGAGTTGTTTAAGCGAAGCAGTCTAGATTATTGTAAAAGTGTAGTAAAAAGGCCTGCTTCCTATAAGTTTACGGGAAGCAGGCCTTTTGGCTGACATAGTATTATGTCAGCCGTTTTTAAATAATAAAATTGAGTTAATAATAGCAAAAAATCCAATTTAAGTCGTAGACAGTTGCAACCCCCCGATTGAGTAGAAAATAATACAGTTCCCATTTCTCCCCAAAATATTATTAATATACCGCTCGTATTAGTTGTGGTGTAGTTAATTTGGTTGCTAGTGCAGTTAACTTAAATTGGATTCCATCAAGGATGAGTATCTGTCAGATAAGATAAGTAAGCTTTATATCTGGCGATCATCTGCTTGATTGGAAATATTTAGGTAACTTGCAGATGGAATAAGTGATAACGCGGTATCAAATTCTTCGGCAGCGACAGCTGACTCGAATTGGTGCAACGTTTGATCAGAAATACCTAATTGTTCAGTAGCTTCGTTGATGGAATGAGCTTTAATGAACTGGGTAATGGTATTAACCATATATTCGGCTTCGTTGTCCATTGATGAGTCCCTCCTAAATATTCTTACGCTATAATGTCCGAAAAGTGGACACTATACTATTTGATTATATTGAAAAAAGCGCCTTTGTCAAAGTAATTAACAAAGATTTATAATATTTTTCTAACTTTTTTGTTGATGATATTGATTGTAAGCTTTTACAAAATATAACAAAGCAGAGCTAGGGAGCTTCTTTAAGACAGATAAATCATGGGTCGCACGATAATGATTACGATATTTGTAATAAGTATCGGGTGAAATATTAATTGCCTGTGTCACCTTACGAATTGGAATTTGATTGTCAAAATTATCAATAAAGGCAAAGTTTAAAATCGCGATGAGTTCGCGATTAGAATACTCATGAACGTGTTTCATAAGTGCGATACTCCTCTCGTGATTGTTGTCGATGTCATGCTTGTGTTCGACGGAAGTGGGTTATTTAGGATGTAAGCTCAGTGTTTGGCACCATGACGTACGGTTGCTATTATAAGAATTTATCTCACTTAATCATCCTATACTTATTTCATGATTATAGTATTGATATATTTTTTAACACATTCTGCATTTTACCCTTTGCATGTGAGTTACGTCAATATCAAATAGTCTTTACCTTTTATTTAGCGATAAGTGAAATAAAAAAACCACACAATCAAAAAAGATTGTGTGGTGCCTAGCTAAAGCATGAAGCTTACGAGCGGTTATAGGCTAAAAAAATCCAAAGTAACTATAAGTAATGATCAAAACGACGGCTAAAAGCCATTGCCACTTCGGTAGGGTATCTGTATACGTCATGGTACGAGGAAAACCTTCAGAAAAACCATGTGAGGACATCCCTTGCGCTAGATCGTTGGACCATTGCAAAGCGCTTAAGATGGCTTTGAAATACAATTGTGGTTGCCAAAGATGATATGTTAGTCCGCGTAAATTTGCGGAATAACGAATAATTTTTACCTGACGCTGAATCCGGGGAAGCAAATTAAAGGCTGCTAGGAGCCCGTAAGCGAACGTTGGCGACAGGTGTAAGTGCAAAACACAACTAAAAAGAATATCTTTGACATGCGTCGTAAGGGTTAAAGTCATTCCCAAGAGTACATAGGCGAATAAACGAGTCACTTGTAACCAAGCTTGGTGCCAGACATCGCCAGTCCCAAAAGCGATGAATGACCAACCGGTTCCTAATGCTAGTGGCAGTGTAATCAGTCCAACAAGCGTAATCGTTTTGATTGAAGCACGACGGTAAGCTAAGTAAATTAGCGCGATCATGCAAACCACAATATTTACGGGGATTGATTGAACAAAGGCCATTGGGATTCCAATCCCTAATAAAATAATAATTAATACACTGGGATTAATTTGCATGAGGCACCTCCGTAATCAAAGTTTGGTGCGCAATGCGAATTTCATAATCAATAAAAGAATCAAGACCAGTTCGTTGATGGGAAATCAGGACGCCTGAGAGATGATTATCCCGTAAAGTTTGCTGAATTAAGGACAATACTTGCTGCATTGACGCGTAATCTAGTCCAGCTAAAGGCTCATCAAAGAGTAAGAAAGCTTGCCCCATCATTAACATGCTGAGAATCTGCACCTTCTTTTGTTGCCCACCTGATAATTGGTAGAGATTTGCTGTTGTAAAATCAGTTAAATTTAATTGTGTAAGGGCGGTTGTAATGCGTTCATTAGTCCAATAATTGGGCAATAAGCTATACTTTTGCGACAAGGCTAATTCATCTTGAACTGTGAACTTAACGAATTGGTCCAAAGCATCTTGAAAAACTAAACCAACTGTTTTGGACCATTTTTTTAACTTAATTTTTTGACTATCCTGGTCTTGCCAATTAATTTTTCCAGTGTAGTTAGTTTGGTGAGAAATGGCCGCAAATAAGGTAGATTTGCCACTTCCATTCGCGCCTGAAAGCAGACCTAATTGGCCTTTTGGAAATTGAAAGGTCGCATCAGTAAGTAAGGTGCGGTCTGCAACGGTTAAACCAACTTGCTCTAATGCAAGTGGACTATTCGCAACAGCTACCTGAGGTTTAAACCAAGCTGGAGCCACCTCAATAAATTGAGCAAAAATATCTTGAGATGCTACTTGGAGAGATTTTGTTTCAGGATTTAATTGGTAAATGTTATCCACCAGAGAAGTGTAGCCAGACAAATCATGATCGGTCACAATAATGGTTTTGTGCAAGTCCTGCTGTAATGTTTTAAGTAACGCTAACAGTGATTCGCGGGCAACCGGATCAACATTGGCAAATGGTTCGTCTAGTAAAATGAAATCACTGCCGAGCGCCAACACGGTAGCTAAAGCAACTTTTTGTTTCTCGCCGCCAGAAAGCGTCGTAATTTTATGATGGGCGAGATGACTGATACCTACAGCTGTTAAGCTTTCAGGAATGCGAGCTTCAATCACATCCTTAGGGAGTTGTAAGTTTTCTAAGGCAAAGCGTAGCTCCTCGGTCGGTGTTTGCATGGCAAACTGTCGATTTGGGTTTTGAAACAGTAACCCGACCCGTTTAGATCGTTCAAAAGGAGCGACAGTGTCAATTGGTACCCCGTCTAAGGCGATATTACCTTGCAGAATTTGGCCACCGTAATGTGGTAACAAGCCAGCCATGGCATGTAGCAAAGTTGATTTACCGCTACCAGATGGTCCGACTAACAGGTTAAAGCTCCCTGGTTGTGGTTGCCATGTAACGTCATGAAGCTGAGCAGGGTGGGTTTCATCGTATTGAAATGAAAAATGATTAACTGATAGTGTTGTCATAGTATGTTTTACTTTAAAAGACCAGTCCGATCCAGCAAACGCTTAATCCAATCGACTAAGACGCCGGCAAAGAAACCAATTGAGATGAGACGGACACTGAACAAGCCCACCAACATCATGAAGTTATAATGTAGGTAGCCATTACTGAACAAATCCCATGCAAAAGTGACAATGGTTGAAGTCACTACTGACAAAGCTAAGCCAGTTTTTCCCCAATTTTTATAGCCAGTGAAGGTGAAACCTAATTCGCTACCAAGGCCTTGAATGGCCCCGGCAAGAAGCGTTGAAACGCCCCAACTTGAGAAAAGAAGCATTTCGACCACTGAGGCTAAAATTTCACCTAAAAAGGTGGCACCAATTTTTTTGAGCACAACCCCAGCCATTGGACCGGCCATTAACCAAACGCCAATTGTGGCATCATTGGCGAACGGTTTAAGTGGGGTCGCGGCTAAGACATAGTACATATAACTCCAAAGTTGGTAAATGATACCAAAGAAAATAGCAATAATTGCTAAGAAAATAACATCGCGTAAGCTCCAATGAGCTTTTGATTGTTGCACTGTTTGCATGACAGGCAACCTCCTTCATAGTATTTTCGAATCAGACACAGTTTGGAGATAAAAAAAGAGCCGTAGCTAAACGCACACTAAAGGCAGGTTTAACTACGGCTTTTGTTTACACTTAATGAGTTACAGACAATATGCTGTAAACAAAACCAAGCTCCCTCCGCCAGTATTATCTGGATCAGGTTTGTGGGTATTATCTCAGCCTAATGGCACCCCAGCTGGTTGATTCGTTATTTTGATTATAGATGATTACGCAAGGGTTTGCAATTGTCCTCGGAAATCTGTCACATCAGTATAATTTTTCTTAGACATTTCGTCGGCTAGTTCTTGCTTTAAGCGACCAAATACCTGTGGTCCTTCTTGGTGGAGGGTCGTTCCAACACTAACAAGGTCAGCACCACATAAGATGAGATCATAAACATCGCGTCCGGTTTTAACACCACCAGTTCCAATAATCTTAATTTCAGGATTGAGGCGCTGTCGAAGGGCGCGGACATTCGCTAAGGCGGTTGGCTTAGCGATGGCTCCACCGATACCACCAAAGCCTCCCTTAGGAGCAATCATTGCTGTATCAGTTTCAGGATCGACCATCATTGCATTTCCAATTGAGTTAATGGTGTTAACAAAAGCAAGTGGGAATTGGTTCAAAATTTTAGCAATCATGTCAAAGTGAGCGATGTCAAAATAGGGTGGTAATTTAACGCCGAGTGGTTTGTCGAAGAAAGCAAAGGCTTCTTCTAAAATTTGTGCAGTTGTTTCAAAATCATAGCCAGTTTGTGGCTTACCTGGAACGTTAGGGCATGAAAGATTCAATTCAACTAGCCCGTTGAAATCGGATGCTTGGATTTCTTTTAGCATGTTAAGATTGTCAGCTTTGCTTAATCCGGCAATTGAAAGAAACAAAGGCTTTTCGCTTTGGTGCTTAATGGTATAGTCTAAATAATAGTCTAAACCAAGGTTAGGTAAGCCCATTGAATTGATTGAACCAAGCGGCATGTCAGCATAACGCACACCTGGATTACCGGCACGTTCAATTGGGGTAGCGCTTTTGGTCACAAGTGAGCCGGCTCCGTCGGCTTTTAAAATTTGATCAAGTTCTTCATCGGTTTGGCAATATACACCAGCGGCATTCAATAGAATGTCGTTAAAAGTGAAGTTGGCAATGCTCGCAGTCATTGATGTCATAATTAACTCCTTAATTTTACGTTTCAACAATATTTTACTTAATTTTACCAGTGTTAGGTTAAAAAATCTAGGATGATTTTACTTGCTTGAAAGTCCAAATTTTGTGGGGGGTGTGACTAATTTTATTGTGATTCAATCAATCCTACATAGCGAGTCCGCGGTAAATCTGCTAAAATGAATTTGTGAATATGTAACTGTTGGACGGCAAGTCCACATGATTATGGAGGGATGATTGTGCCATCTGAATTAAAATTATTTGGTTTATCAACAAATTATCAACTTGCTGAGCAAGTCGCAGCTAATTTGCATGTTGAACTAGGAAAAATTGAAGAAAATACCTTTGCAGATGGTGAAATCTATGAGCATATTTTAGAGAGTGTTCGTGGGGATGATATTTTTGTGATTTCACCCATTGCTTCTGAAGCTAACGATAGTTTTATGGAAATTATGATTGCAGTGGATGCGCTTCGCCGTAGTTCTGCTCGGACAATCAGTGTGGTTATCCCTTATTTTGGTTATGGTCGTGCTGACCGAAAGGCTAAGCCACGTGAACCAATTACGGCTAAATTATTAGCCTCATTGTTGGAAATGAATGGGGTTGACCGAGTCGTTACAATTGATTTGCATGCACCACAGATTCAAGGGTTCTTTGATATTCCAGTGGATCATCTATTAGCAGCACCATTGTTATCAGATTATTTTTTCAAAAATGATTTGACGGAAAATATGGTGGTTGTTTCACCAGACCATACGGGGGCTGGACGGGCTCGTAAATTTGCGGAATTGTTAGATGCGCCTTGGGGTGTGGTTAATGATGATGTTGCTAAAGATAATCCAGAATCACCTAACGCAATCATGGGTGAAGTTGCTGGGCGTCGAGCAATTGTGATTGATGACATCATTGATTCAGGACATCGGATGCAATTAACAGCTAAAGCCCTTAAGGCTAATGGAGCCACTGCCGTTTATCCGGTTGCGACGCACGCTGTTTTTGCAGATGAAGCTGGTCAACTATTGGCAAATGATGAGAACATTGATCATATCGTGGTCACAGATACTGTCCCAATTTCTGATGAGAATCGCTCAGACAAGTTAACGGTCCTATCGGTGGCGCCTTTGTTAGCCTTGGCAATTAAGCGGATTTATGAAAATGAACCTTTAGATAAGTTATTAAAGTCAGACAATAATCCAAACGTTAAATTATAAAAGTTAGATAAGAGAGGTATTAGTTATGGTATATGCGGCAGCAGAAGATCGTTATGAGAAATTGCCATACCGGCGTGTTTCAGATTCAGGTTTGATTTTGCCAGCTTTGTCATTTGGTCTATGGCGTAATTTAGGAGACCAAAAGCCTTTAGCCAATTCACGTGAAGTGATTTTGAAGGCCTTTGATAATGGTATTTTTTCTTTTGATAATGCATCAAACTATGGTCCGTCTAATGGAACGGCTGAAGAAACATTTGGTGCAGTTTATCAAAGTGATTTGAAGCCTTATCGAAATGAGTTAGTAATCACGACTAAAGCGGGTTATCATATGTGGCCTGGTCCACTTGGTGAGTTCTCAGGTCGTAAGACGCTTACAGCGGCATTAGATTTGTCATTGCAACGGATGCACTTAGATTATGTGGATATTTTCTATGCGCACCGTTGGGATCCTAATACTAACTTGCGTGAGACGGCTGAAGCGTTAGATTCATTGGTCCGCCAAGGTAAGGCATTGTATGTTGGGGTTTCAAACTTTACTGCTGAGCAAACGGCTGAAATTACAAAGATTTTTGAAGAATTGCATACGCCATTTGTGGCGCACCAAATGTCATATAATATGTTCAATCGTGAAGCGGAACAAGACCAAATGCTTGACATTTTGGATCAACACCATGCTGGCTTAATCGCCTACGGCCCTTTGGCGGAAGGTTTGTTGACTGATCGTTATCTTGATGGTTTCCCAACTGATTTGCCATTGCATCGCTCAAATTCATTTATTGCTGATGATCCTGATGGTACGGTTGCTAAGTTAAATGCTTTGAATGATTTGGCTAAGAATCGTAATCAAACTTTGGCGCAAATGGCTGAGGCATGGTTGTTACGTGATCATCGTGTGGCTTCAATTGTTATTGGGGCTTCATCAGTTGAGCATTTGTTAGATAATGTTAAAGTTGCTGGCAACATGGACTTTACAGCTGATGAATTAGCTGAAATTGATCGGATTCTTGCGAACAAACCAGAGTAATTTCTGTGAAAAATCAATAAAACTAATTTAAATAAAAAGCAGTCATGTCATTGATATGACTGCTTTTTTAATGATTTTACTTGATGATTCACCATGTTTTTGTATTCAATTTATTGTGGTGCTTGACATTATATTATTTGTTGTATAATATAATGCTATACAAGAAATAACATGAAAGGAGCACACTGATGGATATTCAAGTGCCCACAGTCATTTTAGATGGCATTGTGCTTTCAATTTTGGCTAAGGAAGATACATACGGCTATGTGATAACGAAAGCTGTTCAAGAAAAATTAAATGTTAGTGAATCAACGATGTATCCAGTGCTACGTCGATTGAAGAAAAATGCGTACTTAACAACTTATGATGAACCTTTTGAGGGGAGAATTCGGCGTTATTATCACGTTACTGATGAAGGACAACAACATTTAGCTGAAATTAGAACGGCTTGGGGAGAATTTGACGAAGCTGTGAATGCATTACTGGAGGAGGAATAAGATGTTTGAAGATTATTTTGCTGAAGTTAGGAATTATTTAAATGGCGTTCCGACGCGCGATCAAGATGAAATGATTCAATTTTATGAAGAGCAAGCAATGGATGCTGGTTGGACAGTCGATCAAATGGTTCAAAAATATGGGACACCAAAGCAATTGGCCCGCTCATTACGTTTGGAGTATGCCATGGATGTTGATGATGGTAATGTGACGACTGATACTGAGCAAAAGCCATCTAAGGGTAAGAATCGTAGTGAAATGATTTTACTCATTCTATTACTATTGCTTGCTAGTCCAGTATTATTCATACTTGCTTTGATTTTAATTCCAATTATCGGAAGCGTCTTATTTGGTTTTGTCATGATGGTCTTTGGCATTTACGCGACAGTGATTGGTTTGTTAGCTGGGGGCTTGTTGGCCGTATTTGCTGGCTTTACTTTGCTCTCAAGTTCAGTGCCAACGGGCTTATTCTTTATGGGGATGGGCTTGGTTGCGACTGGTTTAGCAGTTATCTTTGGACCAATCATCTGGAATATTACTAAGTGGCTATTTGAGAAATTTATCGACTTTATGAAGTGGATTGGTCGCAAGTTAGTTTCACATCGTCGTGATTCAAAAGTAAAGGAGGGGTAATCATGCGTTTAAAAGCACCACTAATTATTGGAAGTGTTCTTAGTCTTGCCGGAGCAGGCTTGATGTATTTTAACTTTGATAATGCAAATTTTAATTTGGCAGTTGATGGCCGTCGTTTAAAAACAGTTGATGTTCGGAAACAATCACAAACTTACAATCAAAATGATATTGAACGATTGAATTTGAACGTAAAAGATCAACAAATCAATGTGCGTGAGGGTGATTCAAATAAATGGATTGTTAAGACCATATCATATGATGGTAAGCAACCATCAGTTGAGTTAAAAAATAAACAATTAAATGTTACTGCAAATAATATGAATAATAATTTTGTGATGACAACTGGAAACGGGGAATTCCATTTTTCATCATCTTCATATGATGAAGGTACTGGCAATGCGATGACCATTATCGCACCAAAGGGTGTCAAGATTAAAAACATTAATGTCACTGGGGATGACGGTGGAATCGTGTTAGATAAATTGCATGCTGCCCAAACTAAAGTCAGTTTGACTGATGGTGGCGTTCGGATGTCTGACTTTACAGGCGGTAATTTTGACTATCATGGTGAAGATGGTCGTATCGCATTAGATGATGTTAATTTGAAGCGGATGAAGGTCGTTGGAAAAGACATGCACATTGAAGGATCAGGTTTGAAATTACAAATGGCTAGTCAAATTAAGTTAGCAGATGGTAATGTTCGTATTGATCGCATCAAGGTTCCGGGCTTTAACTTGCATACGGACAATGATATCTCATTCAATCAATCAGAGGATGATAAAAAGGATGGCTTCTATGTTAAGCGGAGTAAGAACGCCGTTAAACGTGGTAATCAGACCCAAGCTTTGACGATTAATGCTGAAGATGCCCATTTAACACTAAGTCAATATAAGGGCCTACCAGATGAGAATGATTATTCAGGCGATGATTACTCAGATGAAGATTCAGACGACACAACTGATGACACAACAGATTCAACTGAAAATTAAGTAAGAAACATCTTAGCGATCAGGCTAAGATGTTTTTTTGTAAATGACTGAAAGGGCTTAGCTTGCATAACGCTTAGCTATCGGCTAATCTGAGTAGTAAATAAAATTAAATGGATGTATTAAATGAAAAAATTAATCGGAATTGATTTAGATCATACGACTTTACGGGATGACGGTAAAGTTTCAAACTATACGAAAGAAGTTTTGCAAGCAGTCCAAGCCAATGGGCATATTGTTGCCATTATTACTGGGCGTTCACCACGAATTTCAACCCAAATTTATCAAGAAATTGGGTTAACATCACCTTTAGTTAATTTTAACGGAGGACTAGTGACATTACCAAACCAAGACTGGGATGGGGAATACTCATTTACCTTTAGTTCAGAGATTATTGTTGATGTTATTTTGCAAGTTGAGCGGTTTAAGATTCAGGGGATGGTGCTTGAGAATGAGCATGGGGCATGGGGACGTGCCCAACGATTGGCGCTCGAATCTGAAACAGCCCTTTTCTTCCCAATGAATATGCGTGAACGGCGGCTCTTAACGTTGGATAATCTACCAGAAACTATTAATGAAGCTTTGATTTACATTGACTCAAATCAGCAAGCAGATTTCATTGATTATATTAATCAAAGGTATGGACATGAAAATGTGGAAGCACGAGCATGGGGCGCTGGTTCACCAATTGTGTCAATTGGCGTGAATTTCGTGAATAAATATATGGGGCTAACTAGCTTGCAAAAGGCCTATGACATTGATGTTGATCACACATATGCCTTCGGGGATGAAATGAATGATTACGATATGCTGTATGGTGCGGCACATGGCATTATGATGGCAAATGGAAATGAAAAATTACGCCCCATTGCTAATGCTGTGACACGCAAAACAAATAACGAAGATGGGTTAGCTGATTATTTAGAAAATGTGTTAAAACTTGTTTGAAGATGTCGCAATAAATCCCTTAGTTTTACACGTGAGTTTGCCTCTCGCTTATGCTAAAATGTAAATTAACTATGTAACGAAGGGCGGTTGCGATAATGGATTTACCCGTAGCATTTGAAGAAAAATATCGCGAATTATTAGGCGAGGAAGCTGATGCTTTTTTTACCGCTTTGGCGGCAGAACCAGCTAAAGCTTTTCGCATCAATCCGCTCAAAGCAAATACATCATTAACTGATACGAAGGCTGAAGCGCCAATTCCGTGGAGCCGTTATGGTTATTATGGAGATGTTTATGGACATTCTGTTGATCATACGGACGGTCTTGTATATTCTCAAGAACCTTCAGCTCAATTAGTGGGTGAGCTAGCTGCCCCAAAGCCAGGCCAAAAAGTATTAGATTTGGCTGCAGCACCAGGTGGCAAATCAACGCATCTTGCCTCATTCATGCAACAATCAGGCTTGTTAGTGTCAAATGAAATCAATAAAAAGCGTGCAGGGATTCTCAGTGAAAATATGGAACGCTTTGGTGTTGCGAATAGTTTAGTGACTAATCATGATGCCACAAGTTTGGCCAAAAAATTTCCGGAATATTTTGATGTGATTGTGTTAGATGCTCCATGTTCAGGTGAAGGGATGTTCCGTAAAGATCCTGATGCCATGCAGTATTGGTCAGCCGATTATCCAGCGGAAAATGCAGCACGCCAAAAAGAAATTTTGACGGATACGGTTAAAATGCTTAAGCCTGGCGGAACTTTGGTTTATTCAACTTGTACTTTTGCACCAGAAGAAGATGAACAAGTTGTTGCCTGGCTCTTAGATAACTATCCAGAATTTTCGATTGATTCAGTTGAAAAAGCAGCTGGAGTGGATGATGGTCGTCCAGAATGGGCTGATGGAAATCCAGAACTCAAGAAAACAGTGCGCTTATTTCCACAACACGTGGCTGGAGAAGGGCACTTTATGGCTAAATTGCATAAAGCTGGTTCGCCAGATACAGCGACGGCAAAAGTACCTAAGTTAGCGCGAACCAATCTAACAGCTGAGCAACGTGATTTATGGGCACAATTTGCCCAAGAAAACTTGGTTGAGCCACTTGATCAGACGCTCTATGCCTTTGGTGACCAACTCTATGCTTTGCCAACTGATACCCCTGATTTAAAGGGCTTGCAAGTCTTACGGGCGGGGTTACATTTAGGAACCTTTAAAAAGAAACGCTTTGAGCCTAGTTTAGCCTTAGCATTAGCCCTACATCCAGGGGCTTTCCAGCAAACTTATGCAATGAGCATAGATGAGTGGAAACAATATGTACATGGTGATACATTTATGATTGAAAATGGCAGCACAAAGCCAAATGGTTGGTATGTCTTAACCATGGCCGGTAATGGGGTTGGCTTTGGCAAGCTAGTAAATGGGCAAATGAAGAATTTTTATCCAAAGGGCTTACGTTTTATAGCGCGGGAGCCTCAAACAGTAGAAGGAGTATGACAAACATGGCAATTGAAAAATTGAATCGCGATGCGGTCGAAAATGTGGCCAGCTTAGCAAAATTAGAATTAAGTGATGCAGAAGCTGACATGATGACAGATCAACTTGATAAGATTTTTGATCTCGTTAAAATGCTTGGTGAAGTTGATACAGAAGGGGTTGAACCAACATACACTCCAGTGCAAACACAAACAGTGTTGCGTGATGATGTGGCTGTGAATGCGCATGAGTCTGACGCTCTGTTGGCTAATGCGCCTGAAAGTGAAGCTAATTTGATTAAAGTACCAACTATTCTTGATGAAGGAGCGTAATGCAATGGATTTCTTAAAAACAGATTTAGCAACTTTGCACCAAAAATTAGTGAATCAAGAGTTGACGGTCACTGAATTAGTGGAAGCAACGTTAGAAAATATTGAAAAGTCTGATGAAAATTACGATGCCTTTATTACCATCATGCGTGAGGAAGCCCTTGCTGCAGCTAAGGAAATGGACGAAAAAGGGGTGCCGGCGGATCAAGTTTTGGCTGGAATTCCTTATGGAATTAAAGATAACATCGTGACCAAGGATGTCTTAACGACAGCTGCATCACGAATGCTCGAAAACTTTAAGCCAGTGTATGATGCAACAGTCATTGAAAAGTTGCGTGATGCGGGTGCAATCGGCGTTGGTAAGTTAAACATGGATGAATTTGCCATGGGTTCAACAACTGAAACGTCATACTTTAAGAAGACTAAGAATGCTTGGGACACTACCAAGGTACCAGGTGGTTCATCAGGTGGTTCTGCAGTTGCAGTTGCCAGTGGGCAAGTGCCTTATGCGCTTGGAACTGATACAGGTGGATCAGTGCGTCAACCAGCTGCCTTCAATGGTATCGTTGGAATGAAGCCATCATATGGTCGCATCTCACGTTGGGGTGTGATTGCTTTTGGATCTTCATTTGATCAGGTTGGTATTTTGTCACGTACTGTTAAAGACAATGCGTATGTTTTGAACCAATTGGCTGGTGTTGATGAAAAAGATCAAACTAGTTCACCTAAAGCTGTGCCTGATTTCACAGCAAATCTTAGTGAAGATTTGACAGGTGTAAAAATTGCGGTGCCACAAGAGTACTTTGGTCGTGGTGTAACAGAAGAAGTGAAAGCGACGATTGAAGCTGGCTTAGAAACGTTGAAGTCATTAGGAGCCACTGTTGAAGAAGTTTCATTACCACATACGAAGTATGGTGTTGGAGCTTATTATATTTTGGCTTCAGCTGAAGCTGCTTCAAATCTTCAACGTTTTGATGGTATTCGTTACGGATATCGTGCTGAGGACGCCAAGAATTTGGAAGAGCTGTATGTAAAGACACGTTCACAAGGTTTTGGGGAAGAAGTTAAGCGTCGGATTATGCTTGGAACTTATTCATTATCAGCTGGATCATACGACGCTTTCTTTAAGAAAGCAGCGCAAATCCGGACATTGATGATTCAAGACTTCCAGAAGGTGTTTGCTGACTATGACTTAATTGTTGCACCAACGGCACCAAATGTTGCCTATGGCTTTGGCGAAAATGCCGATGATCCTGAAATTACTTATATGAACGATGTTTTGACGATTCCAATGAACATGGCTGGCTTGCCAGGTATGTCAGTAAATGCGGGCTTCTCAAATGGGTTGCCAATTGGCATGCAATTTATCGGGGATCAATTCCAAGAAAGTAAGGTTTACCAAGCGGGTTATGCTTTCGAACAAGCAACTAAGTTGTATGAACAAACGCCAGGAGGTGCAAAGTAATGGCTGTACCAAATTTTGAAACGACTATTGGACTAGAAGTCCACGTTGAATTGAAAACAAATTCAAAGGCCATGTCACCATCACCAGTTGGTTACGGGGCTAAGCCAAATGAAAATACGAATGTCATCGACTGGGGCTACCCAGGTGTCTTGCCACAAGCTAATCATGGAGCGGTAGAATATGGTATGATGGCTGCAACAGCTTTGCATGCTCAGATTACTCGTGATTTGCATTGGGATCGTAAAAATTATTTTTATCCAGATAATCCAAAGGCTTATCAAATTACCCAACAAGAACGACCAATTGCAACAAACGGTTGGCTTGATGTTGAAGTCGATGGTCAAACAAAGCGGATCGGCATTACTGAAATGCACGTTGAAGAAGATGCTGGAAAGAATACCCACGGGAACAGTGGTTATTCTTATGTTGACTTGAATCGTCAAGGTACACCTTTGATTGAAATTGTTAGCGAACCTGATATGTCAACACCTGAAGAAGCGTATGCTTATCTTGAGGCTTTGCGTCAAGCTATCCAATTTACTGGTATTTCAGACGTGAAGATGCAAGAAGGATCAATGCGTGTCGATGCCAATATTTCAATTCGCCCGGTTGGTTCTAAGGAATACGGAACTAAGGTCGAATTGAAAAATTTGAATTCATTCAATTATGTCCGTAAGGGCTTGGCATTTGAAGAAGAACGTCAAGCTAAGATTTATCTTGCTGGTGGTCAAATCAAGCAACAAACGCGTCGCTTTGATGAAGCAACGGGTGAAACGGTGTTGATGCGTGAGAAAGAAACAGCTGATGATTATCGTTATTTCCCAGAACCAGATTTGACACCTTTGCATATTTCTGATGAATGGGTACAAGCTGTTGCTGATAAATTACCTGAATCGGCACCTGAGCGTCGCCAACATTATGTTGATGATCTTGGCTTGGAGCCATATGATGCGAAAGTTTTGACGCAAACTTTGGAAATGTCAGATTTCTTCGATGCAACGGTCAAAGAAGGTGCTAATCCTAAGCGAGCGGCCAACTACTTGATGGGTGATGTGAATGCTTACTTGAATGAAAAGCAAGTTGATTTGCAAGATACAGAATTGACACCAGCCCACTTGGCAGCAATGATTAAATTGATTGATGATGGTACAATTTCAACTAAGATGGCTAAAAAGGTCTTTACTGCGATTACAAAGGGTGAAGATCCTGTAGCGTTTGTTGAGGCCAATGGGCTTAAGCAAATGTCTGATCCAGCAGAATTGCAACCAATCATTGATGATATTTTGGATAAAAATGAACAATCAATTATTGATTTCCACAACGGTAAAGATCGTGCCGTTGGCTTCTTAGTCGGTCAAATTATGAAGGCAACTAAGGGAAGTGCTAATCCGAACGTGGTCAACGAATTGTTGATGAGTTCTTTGCAGGCACGTAAGCCAGAATAGCGTAAATGGTGGTCAAATATTGGACCACCAATACATAAAACAAAAACACTAACTTAAGGAGAAGACGCATGACTAAGAGAGCCCGTATTATTTATAATCCAACTTCAGGGCGTGAAGCGATTCGACGTGATTTAGTCGATATTTTAAATGTGTATGAACAAGCTGGTTATGAGACAAGTGCTTTTGCCACAACCCCAGAGGAAAACTCTGCACGGAATGAGGCGACACGGGCCGCGTTGGATGGGTTTGAGTTAATTGTTGCAGCCGGTGGTGATGGTACGATTAACGAAGTGGTCAATGGAATTGCTGGGTTAGAAAATCGTCCGGTCGTGGCGATTATTCCGGCTGGGACAACAAATGACTATGCTCGGGCTTTACACATTCCGCGCGATAATCCTTTGGAAGCGGCAAAAGTGATTTTGAAGAAAAAGGCAGCACGTATGGATATTGGTCAAGCCAATGATACCTATTTTGTCAATATTGCAGCTGGTGGATCTTTGTCACAATTAACCTATGCGGTCCCATCACGACTTAAGTCAATGTATGGTTATTTAGCTTATGTTGTTAAAGGGGCGGAAATGTTGCCACAAATTCGACCAATTAGTGTACGGATTGAATATGATGATGGTGTTTATGAAGGTAAAACTGCTTTGTTCTTGTTAGCCCTAACGAATTCAGTTGGTGGCTTTGAACAAATTGTGCCGGATGCTAAATTGGATGATGGTAAATTTACACTGTTAGTTTTAAAGACAAGTAAGCTGAATGAACTTATGGGGATTATGAGCGAAGTTTTGAAGGGTAAGCATGTGGATGATCCTAATATTTTGTATGTAAAGTCAAATCAAGTTAAAATTACGCCACAAGCGGATAATAAAAACCCGGTAATGATTAACCTCGATGGCGAATATGGTGGGGATGCACCCGTAAATTTTGTTAATCATCAAGAACACATCCGCATGGTTGCCAATGTCGATGATATGACCGACGATCAATTTATTGCGCCAAGTGTTGATTTATAAAATAATGCGTCCCGTTTTTATGCGGGACGTTTTTTAGTGGTTTATGTAAAAATCAAGAGAGAAGGAATAAGGCCATGCCAATTTCTGATATTTACCGACAAATTAATAAGCGGATTAGTGCCCATCGGGGGATTAGTGATGATGATCGGACTCGGACCAATGTTGTTCATGAAGTTTTGAATTGGATTGGTCAACCTGATAAAAAAGTCAACATTATTCATTTAGTAGGTACGAACGGAAAAGGTTCAATGGGGGCCATGCTCGCGGCCATTCTAAAAAAAACGCAGTATAAAGTGGGACATTTTACATCGCCAGTCATTCATGATGATTTAGACATGATTCGCCTCGACGGGCATTCCATTAAAGAAACCGATTTTATTGCTAGTTACCAGCGTATTTTGAAACAACTCGAACGGCATGGCGGTTCAGTTGCATCGTTGACTAAATTTGAGTGGTGGGTGTTAATTGCATTAGATTACTTTGGTCGAAATCACGTTGATTATGTTGTACTAGAAGCGGGTGAACACGGCCTGTCAGACCCAACGAATGCCATCGATAATCCTTTAGTTGTGGCCTTTACTCGGATTGCGCCTGACCTAATTGAACAAGATCGTGAAGATTTGGTTGAAATCACGCAAAAGAAGTCTGGAGCGATTAAACCAGGTGCAACAGTCGTCAGTTACCCGGGGCAAGACCATCGGGTTAATGTGTATCTTAAGGAGAAAACGGCTGAAAATGGTGCTGTATGGTATGAAAATAAGCCGAAAATTACATTGTTGAAGTCTTCTCCAGAAGGCCTTTATCTCAATGTCGATGATTTAAAGAATTTTAAATTATCTTTGACTGGTTCATATCAAATGCAAAATCTTTCGACGGTCCTACAAATTGTCGAAGTTTTGCGGAAAAAAGGCGCTTCAATTCGTGATGTTGATATGGTTGAGGCCTTATCACGTGTGAAAATTGAAGGCCGGATGGATTATGATCCAAAATTAAATATTTTATTCGATGGCGCACATAACCAAAATGGTATTTCTAATTTGATTGCCTCAATGATTGGTTGGCATTTAAAAGCTAAGCCAATTATGGTCTTAGGCTTTTTGCGCAGTACGAACTGGTATGAAATGCTGGATACTTTGTTGCCTTACACGAGTTCAGTTATTACGGTGACCCCTGACTCACCAGATGCGATGAATGCGGATGAGTTAGCAGCCAAAATTGTGATGATGAGCAATGTTAATGTTGAAGTTGCGGATGACCCAACGGCAGCCATTTCTTTGGCACGCCAAGCGCGTGAAGACACACAAGCTATGATTGTAGTAACGGGTTCGTTTTATACTTTAAAAGCCATTGAAGAAGGGAATATGTATGAATAAACCGATTGTCATTGCTTCAAATAATACGCATAAGACACAGGAAATTGCGGAATTTTTTGCTTTATTCAACCAGCCAGTCCTCAATTATCGAGAATTACATGCGCAGATTGATTTTCCGCCTGAAACAACAAATGATATGGCGGAAAATGTTAAAATAAAGGCGGAGACCATCCAACGCCTGTTACCAAATGAAATTATCCTAGCTGATGACTCAGCCTTATTTGTGCCAGCCTTACCGGATCATTTTGGTGTGACAACGATGCGAGAATTTAAAAAGCACGGTTTGAAGTCGGATGACGAAATTAATCAATACATCTTACAAAATGTGGCAACTGTTGCTGACCGCTCAGGATATCTGCAATCCGATTTTTATTTGATTTTACCGAATCAAAAAACATTTGCGATTCAAAAGACTGGTGGAGTTAAAATCGCGCAGACACCACGGGGGAAAAATGGCATCGATGCCATTATAGAAATTGAAACTGGCGCAACCTTAGGTGAATTGTCGGTAGCTGAACGTGTCGATTATGCAGCGCGGGGACGGGCAGCAAAGGAAATTATGAAAATATTAGCGGATCAATTAAAGGAGAAATAAGTGATGCCATTAAGTGGTGAACAAATTACAAATTACCTTGCCGATGAAAGTTTGGTGCTAGATGCGCCTGATTTTAAAGGTGAAATTCAACATCTAGCTTATAACTCACAAGATGTTGAACCGAATACCTTGTTTTTTATTAAGGGTAACTTTAAACCTGAATATTTAGAAGATGCCAAAACCAAGGGGGTTGTTGCTGTGGTGGCGCCCGTTGGTTTCAATGAAACGCTGGGATTACCAACCTGGGTTGTCGATGATGTAGCAGCTGCGATGAGTATTGTTAGTATGGCCTTTTATGATTTTCCACAAAATAAGTTGGCTTTGATTGGAATTACGGGTACTAAAGGTAAGACGTCAACGGCTTATATGGCCCATGAAATTTTGAATCAAGCGACTGATGGAAAGGCGGCACTTTCTTCAACATTGGCTGTCATTACGGGACAAGATCCGCAATATCATTATCGTGCTCATTTGACGACTCCCGAGTCGTTGGATTTATTCCGTTGGATGCATGAAGCGGTAGAGAATGGCATGACGCATATGGTGATGGAAGTGTCATCACAAGCGTATAAGAAGGAACGTGTTTACGGTTTGCGCTATGATGTCGGTGTCTTTTTGAATATTAGTGAGGATCACATTGGTCCAAATGAGCACCCTACGTTTGAAGACTATATTGAATGCAAAATGGAATTATTTGACCATTCTGATCAAATTGTGTTGAATGCTGACTCAGGACATTTCCCTGAGTTAATTGAACGGGCTGAATTGGCTGTGCCTAAGGATGGTTTGTGGCTTTATGCTAAAGAACATGCTGATGAAGATGATGATATGGGCGCTGATATTTCATATCGGACAATGTCAGAAGATTTGCAAGGCAGCCAGTTTGCACTAACACATCATGGTGCGCAAGCAGCTGAATTAGAGTTAGATGGGGAATATGCCCTAGATATGCCTGGTGACTTTAATCAAGGTAATGCAACTGCAGCAATGATGGCCACCCGTTTAGTGGGTGCCGATGCGACTTCAATGGTCAAGGGCTTACAAGAAGTCAAAGTACCTGGTCGCATGCAAGAACTAACTAGTCAAAAGCATGGTACGATTTATGTGGACTATGCGCATAATTATGCGTCAATCGCGGCTTTGTTGCAATTTGTTCGAGCTAATGAGCGCGTAGATAAGTTACGGATTGTCGTTGGTGCCCCAGGAAACAAGGGGGTTTCACGCCGGCCAGGCATTGGTGAAGCAATTAATGAAGGTGCCGATATTGCTTACTTGACGAGTGATGATCCGCAGTATGAGAATCCAGCTGATATTGTGGCCGAAATTAAGGCGCATGTTGATACGGATAAGGTCCAAGTCATCGAGGAATTGGATCGGACACAAGCTATTACTGATGCAATTACACATTCTGGGCCTGACGACGTGGTTGTTTTGGCTGGAAAAGGTTTGGATGAGTATCAAAAGATTGATGGTATTGATACACCTTATGAAAATGATTGGGCCATTGCAAATCGCGTTGTCAACGAGCTTGAAGCGGAGTAGCTCTAGAATTAACCGCTAATCTTTGTTATAATACAAGGGTTAATGCTTACACAAATAAGAGTTAAGAAAAGGGGTACGTAGCAATGGCTAAAGAACCTGTTGAAAATACATCAGAGTTTGATATTGGTGACTATGTTTCAGGAAAGAAATTTGCCAATTTTGAACATGATTTTAGTGGGATTATTGAAAAAATTTATGAGCACTCAGTCATGATTTTAATTACAGATTATGACCCTGAAGATACTGCCACGGTTAATGAATACAACCAACGCGCAGTTGTGCGTATGTCAGATGCTAAAATTTTGAAGAAGACGGACAACCCAGCACCACGTCCATCTGAACAAAAAGAAGATGAAGAGGATGAAGAAGTGCCGGAAGGTATTTTGGATGAAGAAGAAAAGGACGACGAGGAGGAATCATAATGGACTATAAGGCGCTCGTTGCAGAAACTTTGAATCCAGCTATCGATGAGCTTGATTTAGATGATATTCAAAATAAGATTGAAGTGCCAAAAGATGGTAGTAAAGGTGATTTTGCCTTTCCAACGTTTACCTTAGCTAAAACACGGCATCAAGCGCCAAACCAAATTGCTGCTGCAATCGCTGAAAACATCGATGATAGCCAGTTTGCATCTGTTGAAGTTGCCGGTCCATATATTAATTTCTTCTTGAAAAAGGACCAAGCTGGAAGTGACTTTTTGAAGGATGTGTTATCAAATCCTGAATACGGTCATAATACTGATGGTGAGGCAGGACACGTCACAATCGATATGTCATCACCTAACATTGCTAAGCCCATGTCAATGGGTCACTTGCGTTCAACCGTGATTGGTAATTCATTGGCTGAAATTGCCGATGCAAATGGTTATCAACCAATTAAAATTAATCACCTTGGTGATTGGGGGACGCAATTTGGTAAGTTGATTTCAGCTTATAAGCGCTGGGGTTCTGAAGACGAAGTTAAGGCAGATCCCATTAATACTTTGGTTAAGTATTACGTGCGTTTCCATGAAGAAGCTGAGAAAGATCCAAGCTTAAATGATGAAGGCCGTGCTTGGTTTAAAAAGCTTGAAGATGGAGATGAAGAAGCGACCCGTTTGTGGAAGTGGTTCCGTGAAGAGTCTTTGAAGGAATTTATGGATATTTATGACCAATTAGATATCCAATTTGATTCATTTAATGGTGAAGCCTTCTATAATGACAAGATGGACGAAGTCGTGGATATGCTGGAAGACAAAGACCTATTGGTTGAATCACAAGGGGCCGAAGTGGTTGACCTTGAAGACCAAGGCCTAAATGTTGCCATGATCAAGCGGACTGATGGTGCGACTTTGTACATGACTCGTGATTTGGCAGCGGCTATTTTCCGTAAGCGAAACTACAACTTTGTGAAGTCATTGTACGTGGTCGGGGCTGAACAAACAGAACACTTCAAGCAATTGAAGGCCATTTTGAAGAAGATGGGCTTTGAATGGGCTGATGATATTGAACATGTGCCATTTGGCTTAATTACAGTGAATGGAAAGAAGTTGTCAACGCGTTCAGGTCGGATTGTGCTGTTGCAAGATGTGCTAAATGACTCAGTTGAACTAGCACGCGAACAAATCGATGAAAAGAATCCTGATTTGCCAAACAAGGATGAAGTAGCGCATGAAGTTGGTGTTGGTGCGGTAGTCTTCCATGATTTGATGAATGAACGGGTTAAGAGCTTTGACTTTAAGCTTGAAGATGTCGTACGTTTTGAAGGTGATACTGGACCATACGTGCAATATACAAATGCGCGGGCACAATCACTATTGCGTAAGGCCGGTAACCCAACCATCGATATGAATCAATTGACGATTTCTGATGATGCGGTTTGGGATGTTGAGAAGCTTTTGGCTGATTTTCCAAATGTGCTTAAGCGCGCTTGGCGTGAATATGAGCCATCTGTTGTTGCAAAGTATGCCTTGAACTTAGCACGCGCTTTCAATAAGTACTATGCTAATTCAAAGATTTTGCAAGATGATGATGAATTGAATGCACGTTTGGCACTTGTGACGGCAGTTTCTCAAGTTTTGACAGAATCATTACGTTTGCTTGGCGTGAAAGCACCAGTTGAAATGTAAGCGTTACGAAAATGTGACTATTGTCAATTAAATGCGTATAATATGAATTGACCGGCTTCATTCTACTTTGGTAGAACGGTGTCGGCTTTTTTTATCAAGAAATGAATGTTGAGGAAAGATCTATGTCAACTAAAAAGCAAGATCGGCAACTCTTAATTTTAGATATTATTAACAGTCAGACGATTGATACGCAAGAAAAGCTGATGGCCGAGTTGAAGGCCCGTGGGGTAGATGTCACGCAAGCAACGGTTTCTCGTGATATAAATGAACTACAAATTGTTAGACAGATTGATAATAATGGTGTCAGCCGTTATCAGGCTTTAGAACCAATGGTGGTTGATGAATTGAGTCAACTGCGGTTAAGTGTTGAACAGCTAGTTGAATCGGTCACCCAGATTGAATTTATGGTTGTGATTAAGACATTGCCTGGTAATGGAAATCGTTTAGGGGCATTATTAGATGATGTTGGTTTCCCCGAAATTGCAGGCACATTAGCGGGTCATGATACAATTTTTATGATGACCCATAGTGATGAACAGGCCAAAAAAATGACAGCGATGCTGAAGAATTGGCTGTAGAAGGCGGATAAATAATGAAAAATTGGCTACAAAAAATGTGTGAACGCATCAAACCGGTTTGGGAGCGTTATCAAATCACACGTTGGTTAATCGTAATATTTTTGACACTCTTTTTTGTCATTAGTGTTCTAGGGACTTTTAACGCCAAAACAACCGACGTTAGTGATTTGAAGGCGCGATTACAAGACTCAACTACGATTTATGATCGCAAAGGCCATAAAGCGGGGGCAATTGCCGGAGAAAAAGGAACCTACGTGAAATATAATCAAATTTCACCAAATGTTAAAAATGCAATCATTGCGACGGAAGATCGGAATTTTTATCATGAGTATGGTTTCTCATTTAAAGGTACGTTACGCGGTGCGTTAACGACAATCTTTTACCGTTTAACTGGACGTAATGCTTCCGCTGGTGGTTCGACAATTACACAGCAATTGGTTAAGAATGCCTTCTTAACGCAGGATCAAACAATTACGCGTAAAGTGAAAGAATTATTCTTGTCAATCCAGGTTGAAAAAGAGTACACGAAAAATGACATCATTACGATGTACATGAATAATGCATATTTCGGCCGTGGAGCCTGGGGGGTCCAGGATGCTGCGAAAAAGTATTTTGGTGTAGATGCTAAGGATTTGACGGTGGATCAAGGAGCTATGTTAGCAGGTATGCTTCAATCACCAAGTGGTTATGATCCAATTTCGCAAAAAGAAAATGCAATGAATCGCCGTAACCAAGTTTTGCAAAATATGGTTAACGATAAAAAGTTGTCACAACAACAAGCGGACCAAGCTTCTCAAGCACCATTGGGGGCAAGTAATCATGAAATTCAGAATAACAATTACCGTTATCCATCATATTTCGATGCGGTGATTAATGAAGCCACTGGGAAGTATCATATTAAGGAAAGCAAGTTGCTGAATGATGGGTATAAGATTTATACCAGTCTTGATCAGGAAGATCAGCAAAATGTTCAAAATAATTTTGCTGACCCTAATTTGAATCCAGTTGGTGGCGATTCTCAAGCAGCGACTCTGGTGATGGATGCACGTACTGGTGGTGTTCGTGCGGTTGAAGGTGGTCGTGGTGAGCACGTTTTCCGTGGCTTTAACCGAGCGACTCAAATGTATCGCTCACCTGGTTCAACGATTAAGCCGATTGTTGATTATGGTCCGGCGCTATCGCGAGGCTTTTCATATGATTCGATGTTGAAAAACCAGGTAACAAGTTTTGGTACTGATCATTATGAACCACATAATGCCTTGAATTATACAAGTGGCGATGTGCCAATGTATAAAGCCATTGAAAATTCATACAATATCCCAGCGGTTTGGGTATTAGACCAAATTGGCACTCGTGTAGGATTCAATAGTGCCAAGAAGGCTGGTTTGCCAGTTGAAAAGTCTGACAATAATTTGTCACTTGGAATTGGTGGTATGAAGAAGGGGGTTTCCCCATTACAAATGACGCAAGCTTATACAAGTTTTGCTAATGATGGAAAAATGAGTGATGGTCACTTCATTACTAAGATTGTGGACGCCACTGGTAAGACAGTTGTCGATGCTAAACCAAAGCAAACTCGTCTATGGAGTCCAACGGTGGCCAAAGATATGACCCAGATGCTATTAGGTGTTTATACCAATGGAACTGGGGAGCCAGCGCAACCATCTGGGTACACCGTTGCTGGAAAGACTGGAACCACTGAAGTTTCTGGTAAGGAAGGATCAGCTAATAACGCGACCGATTCGTGGGCGATCGCTTATACACCTGATGTGGTTGTCACGACTTGGGTTGGTTATGATAAAACAGATGCTGAGCATACTTTGCCAATTTATTTGGCTCAGACAGCCGGACCATTGATGAAACAAACCTTAGAGCAAGTGCTTCCAAATACAAAGCATACTGCCTTCGGGGTTGAAAGTGTTCGTGACAAGCTTTCCGATAAGCAAACCAGCGAGCAGAGTAGTGAAGATGACTCGGATAGTGGTAATACGGATAGCCTGAAAAAGCAACTTCAAGAAGGGGCTCAGAAGACCTTACAAGGCTTTAATCGTGGGGTTCATAAAGTTTGGTCAGATATTGCCGGAGGCTTTTAAAAGCAATATCGATATGCCATAATGGACACATACACCAGAAAGGGGATTAGAATATGGTTAATATTTTTGATAATATCAATGCAGCTGCAAAGGACTTAGAGGAGACGCCTCAATATAAGAATTTGGCGGAAGCATTAAAGGCAGTTCGTGCAGACGAAAAGGCTAATGAAGTTTTTAATCGTTTCCAACAAACCCAAGTGAACATCAACCAAGCCATGCAAAATGGTGAAGAACCAACTGAGGATCAAATTCAAGCTTGGCAATCAGTTGCGCAAGAAGTTGAAGAATATGATGTCATCAAGCAATTGATGGAAACAGAACAAGCAATGAACCAATTGTTGATGCAAATCAACAATGCACTTACTAAGCCAATCGCTGATTTGTATGAATAAGCAAAGGCTAGTGTAGATGGAATTTCAGCACTTTTATTAAACTTTGCATAATACATGCATCATGTTATAATAATTGCTGTAACAACTAACTTTTTTGGAGGGACACAATATGTCATTAGAAGATCAAGCTAAGGGTGCTATGGACCAAGTTTCAGGTAAGGCTAAGGAAGTTATGGGAAGCGTAACTGGCGACAAGCAAACTGAAGCTGAAGGTAAAGCTGAAGGTTTGATGGGCAAGGCCAAGGAAGCATTCGGTAACGCTAAGGATGCTGCTGGTGATGCTTTTAATAACGCTAAGGATGCAGCTAGCGATGCTGTAGACAATGCTAAAGATAAGCTAAACTAATTGTAATTTAAGAAAAAGGAAAGCCCTTCGGCTTTCCTTTTTTTGTACAATCAACTTCGGTTAGACCCACAAACGGCACAGAGAAAATGTTAAGATAGCTGTAACAACAGCGATTATACTAAAAAAGTCAATGTAAGGACGGTTGGTGCGATGACAAAATTATTAAAAGATTATCAACTAGAAGAACAATTTGAAGCAAATGTGCTATTGAAAGAACTTGATTTAAGACGAACACAGCAAGGCAAGCCCTACTTAGCAATGGTCGTAGCGGATCGTTCAATGGAAATCAAAGGTATGAAGTGGGATGCTGATGAAGCTGAAGCGACACAATTTAGTGCCGGACAGGTAATCCATATCACAGCCATTCGGCAGTCTTACCAAGATCATCCGCAATTACGTATTTTAGATATGCGCGCGACGCAAGCTGGCGAGCCAACGGATGCAAGTGATTTCATGCAAGCGGCTCCCATCAAACGTGAAGATATGGAAGAGGAAGTCAGTCAATTAGTTTTTCAAATCACCAATGCTACTTGGCAACGAGTTGTGCGTTACTTATTGAATAAATTTCATGATGAATTTTTCACGTATCCAGCCGCTAAATCAGTGCATCATAATTTCAAGGGTGGGTTAGCCTATCATTCTCTTTCAATAGCACATTTGGCCCAAGCAGTTGTACAGCAGTATGACAATATTAATGGAAGCTTACTCTACGCAGGGGCTCTACTCCATGATTTAGGTAAGGTCTTAGAACTTTCAGGTCCAGTTGCAACAAAATATACAACTGTTGGTAATTTGATTGGTCATATCACGTTAATTGATGAACAAATTGTTTTAGCGGCCCATGAACTAAAACTTGATTTAAATTCTGAAGATATGCTTGTGTTACGGCATACTGTCTTAGCGCATCATGGTCAATTAGAGTACGGATCACCCGTGCGACCAATGATTAAAGAGGCGAATATTTTGCACCAATTAGATGAGTTAGATGCGAATATTCAGACCTTCGATCATGCTTTAGAGCAAACGCAACCTGGTGAATTTTCATCGCGACAATGGGCGTTAGATCAGCGTGCAGTGTACCATCCTGAAAATGAAGAACCACAAGCACCAGAAAAGGACCGAGCTTTTTGAAATAATTTAGCGCAATGCTGAACAAACTGTTAAGTTGTAGTAATTATTTATTAAAAAGTGGTTAAACGATTAAATTGCTTAATTATTCACAATGATAGGGTTTTCAAAAAAAGAGTTTTGGCATAGAATGGTCATGTGATATTTATTTTAAAATTGAATTTGATCCGATAGGAGAATGAACATGGATTATCTAATTGGTGTTGACTTAGGAACGACTTCAACCAAAGCCGTTTTGTTTGATACTGAAGGGCATGTAATTGCCAATGCAAATAAGGGTTACACATTGTATCGTGATGAACCAGACATGGCCGAAGAAGATCTAGAAGAGATTTGGCGTGCCTTTGTTGAAGCAGTCAGCATTGTTTCTCAAGAAGCAACTGATGGTAAAATTTTGGGTGTTTCATTTAGTTCAGCAATGCACTCACTGATTGCATTTGATAAAGACTGGCAACCACTCACGCGTGTGATTACTTGGGCGGACAATCGTGCGGTTAAATATACTGAAGAATTACGTTCAACTGGTCTTGGTCAAGAAATTTATTCAAAGACTGGAACGCCAATTCATCCAATGGCACCACTTTCAAAAGTGTTGTGGTTAAAGAATGAAAAGCCTGATATTTATAATCAAGCAGCTCATTATCTTGGAATTAAAGAATACTTGTTCCACCGTTTGTTTAATGCTAACCGGATGGATATTTCAATTGCTTCTGGAACAGGATTGTTCAATATCTTTAATTTAGATTGGGATGAACAAGCCTTAGAAGTAACTGGTTTACAAAAGGAACAGTTACCAGAGCCAGTTGACCCATACACGATTGAACGTGGCCTTGATCCACAATTGGCTGAGTTGATGGGCTTGGATCCTGATACTGCTTTTGTTTATGGTGCCGGGGATGGTCCATTATCAAACTTGGGTGTAAATGCGGTTCAACCAGGGGTTGCGGCTGTAACAATTGGTACTTCAGGTGCGATTCGTGTCGTAACTGATGCACCTAAGATTGATCCAAAGGGTCGTACCTTTACGTATGCTTTGGATAAGGATCACTGGGTTGTTGGTGGACCTGTCAATAGTGGTGGAGATGTTTTGCGTTGGGCCCGTGATAATATGTTTGACGCGGAAAAGTCTACGGCCGATTTGATGGACATGGATTCATATGATTTGATTACTGAAATTGCGAGTCATGTACCAGCCGGTGCGGACGGATTGTTGTTCCATCCATACTTAGGTGGCGAACGTGCTCCAATCTGGGATGCGAATGCCAAGGGTTCATTCTTTGGGCTTACGTATAAGCATACCCGTGCTCACATGGTGCGCGCCGTGATGGAAGGGGTTGTCTTTAACATCTACATGGTGTCACTAGCCCTTGAAGAAGTGGCTGGTAGTTTGAAATCAATTCAAGCGACGGGTGGCTTTGCCCGTTCACCATTGTGGCGTCAAATGATGGCTGACATCTTTGAACAAACAGTTACAGTACCAAAGGCCTTTGAATCAGGTGCTTTGGCTGCGACTGTAATGGCACAAAAGGCTTTGGGGATGGTTGATAGTTTGGATGTGATTGGGGACATGATCGGTGAATCAAACGATTATGAACCAAATCCTGAAAACTTTGAAGTGTACCGTGCATTATCACCAATCTTTATTCGTTTGTCACGTCAATTGCAAACTGAATATGAAAATATTGCTGATTACCAACGTAAGTTTGTTGACTAGTCACTATAAAAAAAGCGCTAACTGGTGTATCCAGTTAGCGCTTTTTTGCTATTGCTTTGACATACGGTAGCCCATTTTTTTGGCTTGTTTCTGTGAAGAAAAGTAGATGCGATTCTTAGGTGAAATGTTGTAATGGCGTTGGTAAGGCATGTGATAAATTTTGGTCCGCTTATTACCAACGATTTTAAGCTTTTTAGCTTTCTTTTGCGTTTTTACTTTTTTGGCGGCGTCAATTTGGGTTGGCTGGATTAAATCGATACTTGTACCAAAACCAATCGATGCTAGTAAGGTAAGTAACATAAGTTGGGCGTTTTTTTTCGAATTCATGTGAAAACTCCTCTAAGCTTAGTGATTAAAAATATATTGACTTTTTTATTTTAAACAATATGTCAATATAATGCAATTGATATTTTATTTGTTGTGATACCTATCAAAAAAATAGGTCACCCTAGCCATTAAGGTACCAAAATATCGTGGAAAACAAATCATTCACAATCAATAAAAAGCAATGAGCATGATTACGTTCATTTCAAAATTAATTTAAATATATTTACTAAGAATTTCAAAAATCTGTAATCCCGTTTTTTCTTTGAACACAAAGGGAAAACTGTTCAATTCTTAGTTTCTGTGTTATAGTAAGTAAGTTCAAAAAATCACAAACCGAAATATAAGGAGAGAGAACATGAAAGTTGCAGTTATTGGTAGTACACACGCAGGTGTTTTTGCTGCGAAACAGATCAAAGCTGAAATGCCTGATGCAGAGGTGCATATCTACGAAAAAAATCAAACAGTTTCATTTTTGTCGTGTGGGATTGCCCTTTGGATTGGAGACCATGTATCTTCACCGGACAAGATGTTTTATGAAACGCCGGAATCGTTGACAGAAGCTGGCATTGAGATGCACATGCAACATGAGGTTGTGCAAGCTGATCTAACACAAAAGCAGTTACGGATTAACGATTTAGTCAATGACGAGATGGCAACCGAGCGGTTTGATAAAATTGTCATCACAACCGGGTCGCAAGCCGTCATTCCAAACATTCCAGGAATTGGTAGCGAACGAGTATTAATGAGTAAGTCTTGGGATGATGCAAAGCTACTTAAAGAGCGAACTGCAACTGTTCAGAAGGTGGTAGTCATTGGTGCAGGTTATATTGGAGCAGAGTTAGCCGAGCAACTTTCATTAGCTGGAAAAGATGTGGTGTTAATTGACGCTTTAGAGCGTGTGCTAGCTAAAAATGTGTCACCAGCCATATCACAACAAGTTGAAGCAGCTTATGAAGCACACGGTGTGACTTTGGCTATGCAACAAAAAGTTACGGGCTTTGAAGAAACACAAGATGGCATTCGCGTTGAGACGGATAAAGCAGAATTTGAGGCTGATTTAGCAATCTTGGGGATAGGGTTTAGACCACAGACTGATTTAGTCGCTAATCAATTAGATACCTTACCAAATGGGGCGATTAAGACGGATCAATACATGCAAACATCAGTACCAGATGTTTATGCTGCTGGTGACGCCAGTGCTGTCTTTTATAACCCAACCCAGGCTTATGATTATATTCCTTTGGCGACGAATGCGATTCGACAAGGAATGCTCATTGGTAAAAATATTCAAACCCCTAAGGTCGCGTATCCAGGGACACAAGCAAGTTCAGCGGTGGAATTATATGAGCTTGCGATTGGGACAACCGGGTTGACCAGTATTGATAATGCGAAAGCTAAGGGAATCGATGCTGATGCTGTGACAATTACACAAGACTACCGACCTGATTTCATGCTAACCACGACACCAGTAACTGTGTCATTAGTTTGGGAGAAAGGTTCACGACGGATTATCGGAGCTGAATTTGCCTCAAAACACGATGTGACGCAGTCAGCGAATATTGTGTCGCTTGCGATTGAAAACAAAATGACGATTGATCAATTGGCGTATTCTGACTTCTTCTTCCAACCAAATTTCAGTCAGCCAATTAATTATTTATCGGCGGCGGCTTTGGCGGCGCTAGACAAATGAAAAAATCTTCATCAGGTGACGGCTAAGTTGGATGATCCTTTCTCATAATAAATTGCATGTAAATAACACATTGTTTGCATTTAATTAATAATAACCAAGAATATGAGACGTTTTTATGGTATTATAAAAAATAATTAATTAGTGAGAGGAGCTTGTTATGACAGGCAGTATCGTATTTTGGATTGTTGCAATTGTTTTCGTTTTGAATTTAATTGCTGCCATCATTACCGTGTTTGATGAGAAACGAGATATCGCTTCAATTTGGGCTTGGTTACTTGTATTACTTCTATTCCCCGTAGTTGGTTTTTTCATCTACGCCTTCTTAGGTCGTAAAATTTCGCATAGTAAAATTTTTGACATGCGAACCCAAGATGCCATTGGGATGGATCAAATTGCAGAAAATCAACGTGAGGTATTAGAAGACCTTTCTGAGGAGGAGCGTAATCAAATTCATGAACAAGATACTTTCTTGAATTTGTTTTTGAATAATGGCGAGTCAGTCTTGACGCAACAAAATTCAGTGCGTCTATTTAATGAAGGCCGTGAAAAATTTGAAGCGCTATTTGAAGATATTCGTAATGCTAAGAGTACGATTAACGTCGAATACTTCTCAATCTTTGATGATGATTTAGGAAATAAGTTGGTTGACTTGTTGACCGAAAAAGCACAAGAAGGCGTTAAGGTCCGCGTTTTGTTTGACCAATTTGGTTCACACGGTCGTAATCGTAAGATGTATAAGCGTTTCCGTGAAGCAGGTGGGCAAGAAATGGCCTTTTTGCAAACACCATGGCCAATTACATTCCGAGCTAATTTCCGTTTGCACCGTAAGATTGTCATCATTGATGGTAAGATTGGTTACATCGGTGGGTTGAACGTCGGTGATGAATACATTGGTAAGTCAAAGAAGTTTGGTAACTGGCGTGATACGCATTTGCGTGTTGTTGGTGATGCTGCTTTAGCTTTGCAAGAACGTTTCTTTATGGACTGGAATGCAACAGCTAAGGGAGATGATAAGCTTAAGTTTTCTAACGAATACTTCCCTAAGCATGCTGCTGATGATGTTAAGGGAAATACGGCAATGCAAATTGTGACATCAGGTCCCGATCAAGACACACAACAAATTAAAGAAGGGTATATGCGTCAAATTGCATCGGCCCATGATTCAATTACGATTCAAACGCCATACTTTATTCCTGATCAAGGTATTCAAGACATGTTAAATGTTGCCGCTATGTCAGGCGTTAAAGTGCGTTTGATGATTCCAAGTGTGCCAGATCATCCATTCGTTTACCGGGCAACTGAGTATTACGCTAAGGAATTGTTGGATGCTGGTGGTGAAGTTTATACGTATGACGATGGATTCTTGCATGCTAAGGTTGTCGTTGTCGATGGTAAGATTTCGTCTGTTGGTTCTGCTAACATGGATATGCGTTCATTTAGCTTGAACTTTGAAGGAAATGCTTTCATGTATGATGAAGATATTGCTGCACAATTGGAAGCATTCTTTGAAGAAGATATGAAGAAGTCAACGAAGGTCGATGAAGCCTATTTCAAGCGTCAATCAAATTGGCGTAAGTTTAAGCAAAAGTTTTCACGTCTTCTATCACCTATCTTATAATGATATGATTGAGTACGTTGTGATTATTCACAACGTACTTTTTTATTTTTAAATTTAAAAAGACTTTAATAAGGGATTTAGGTATTGCTTGTGTTAAAAAAAGATTTAAATGCGAATACCCACGTGACCATTCAACCCACTCAACAATTTTCAACAATCCGGATTGAATTAAATTTTGCAAGCCCAGTGGGGCAAGCTGATTTCGCACAAAGAGCCTTAATGGCTAAGATGTTAGAAGAAACTTCAGAAAAATACCAGAGTCAGCCAGCGTTGGCGCGTGCTTTGAGTGCTTTATATGGAGCAGAATATGGGGTCGATGTCTTAAAAATGGGGGCGTTACATATTGTTAAAGCGCACTTAGTGATGATTGATGAACGGTTTACAGCTGATGGTCAGTCGTTATTGGCACAAGGATTGACCTTTTTGAAAGATATGTTAACGCAACCGCTAGGAAATGCGACAGACGGTTTTGATTTAACAATTTTTGAACGGCAAAAAGATTTTTTGTTAGATGAAATGGCAGCGCTCGAGGACGATCGACCTTATATTGCAAATCGGCATGCCTTAAATGCTTATTTTGATCAAGCTGCGCAAGCTTTGCCAGCATACGGAACTCCAAAAGCTGTTGAAGATGTGACACCACAACAAGCGTACCAAGCATTTAAAGCTATGTGGGCCGATGATCGCCTTGATATTTTAATCTCAGGTGATGTTGATGAAAATACTTGTTGGAACTTGGTCAAACAAACATTTGCCGTTCAGCCAAATACTGGCGTTAAACATGCAAACTTGTACTATCACCAGCCGGTGCATGTGCCCGTTAAAACAGTTGCAGAACGACAGCCGGTAAACCAAAGTCAATTAGCCATGATTTATCAACTCGAGATTGCACCAGAACATCGTTTTGCAGCCTATGTCTTTGAAGCAATTTTTGGTGGTACACCTGTTTCAAGGCTATTTATGGATGTACGTGAAACACAAGGGTTGGCTTACACAATTAGTACTGATTATAATCGGTTTACGGATGTGTTGTTAGTATCAGCGGGCGTTGCGAGTGTTCAAGTTGGGCCAGCGCAAGCAGCGATTGAGGCTAACTTAAAGAGTTTGGCACAAACGTTGGTGACTGATGAAGAGTTAGCCATGGTAAAGCAATTAATGTGGACTGATTTTATGACCAGTCTTGATAATCAAAGCCAAGTCCAAGATCGTGCTTATGTCAGTGCGCTAACGGGACAATCAATTGCTGATTGGTGGGATAATCTTTCAGCGGTGACCCCTCAAGCAGTGCAAGCAGTTGCCAAGCGTGCGACTTTGCAAGTTGCCTATGTTTTGAAAGGAACAAATGAAGATGCAGATTAAAGCTTTATTTCCACCTGAACAACACTATACTTTGCCAAATGGCTTACAAATTCATCTGGCACCACGACCTGATTTTCACCAAATGGCAGCCAACTTAACCGTTGATTTTGGTGGACGTGATACACAGTTTAATTGGCAAGGGCAGGCATACCATCAACCAACCGGGATCGCTCATTTTTTAGAACATCGGATGTTTGGTCAGGCTGATTATGATGCATTTCAACGCTTAAGTGAATTGGGGGCCGATGCTAATGCGTTTACTAGTCAAAGTCGTACAAGTTACTACTTTACAAGTTTAGCCAATAATTTAGCAGCAATTACTGAGCTCTTAAATTTTACGCAAGTGAGTTATTTTCCTGAAACGGCTGTGACGCGTGAAGCAAAAATTATTCAGCAAGAAGCTGATATGTATCAAGATAATGTCGATTCACAAATTTATCGGCTTTTAATGGAGCAATTATATCCACATGATGGTTTGGCGGAAGAATTAGTTGGAAACGCGACCTCACTAGCTCAAATTTCAGCCAAGGATTTGCAAATAGCCTTTGATGCTTTTTATCAACCGGCTAATATGGATTTATTCATTACCGGAGCTTTCGACGAAATTAAGCTTAAACAGGCTATTGAAGAGTCCGTTGCTGGACAACGCATTGCCACGCAACCAGCTCAAATTCATCAGCCAACATTGGCGCCTGCAAAAACGGCACCAAAGGAGGTCCGTTTGCCAACCCAACAAACTAAGGTGGCTTTAGGTCAGCGTTTTTCCATTCAACAAAGTTTACCAACAGGACGTGAGGCCTTAAAAGTGATGCTGGCAGTTAGTTTGGCATTAGATTTAGTTTTTGGTGAATTATCACCAGACTACATGGCTTGGTACGATGAAGCTTTAATCGATGATGATTTTAGCATTGATTTTGAATGGGAACGGGGCTTTGCTTTTATTTCAGCCGCAGGTCATACCAATGAACCGGAACGGTTGATCGAGGTGGTTTCGGACGCATGGCAACATTTACCAGAGCTATTTGCTCAGTTGCGACATGAGTTTCCTTTGGTGAAACAGGCTACTCTTGGAAGGATGGTTAACCGCTTTAATTTTATGGAAGATTTAGTTGTTAACTTTGAAGGAAATCTGTTTGATGCAGCGACCACATTGGATGAATTTGAAATTTTGGCACAACTGGATGCTGACACGGTTGCTGATATTTTGGAAAAAATGGATCGCGCACCAATTTCTAAGGTAATAATTCGACCAATGTAACCGAAATATGCTATAATCAACATAAATATTACAAAACATTGAGATAGTTAGGTGATCAAAAAATGAGTGAAGAACATAACCAAGAAACAGGGCAAGCACTACAAGCTGCGCGAATTGAAAAAGGATTGTCACTAGATGATATCCAACAAATGACTAAAATTCAAAAGCGTTACTTGCAAGCCATTGAAAATGGTCAATTTGATCAATTGCCTGGTAAGTTTTATGAGCGTGCTTTTGTCCGCCAATATGCAGCTTCGGTTGGTTTAGATGCTGATAAGTTTATTGAAGATCATGAGGTTGAGCCAGCATCGGCAGATACTGATGCGAATCTCGATAATGCACGTGTTGATACTGACAATGTGACACGCGCAGGAATTCATCATGAAACTGAAACACCAGTTGATAAAACGCGCCAAGTCATGCCAAAGGTTTTGATTGCTGTCGCAGTTGTTGCGGTAATTGCGATTGTTTGGATGTTGGTGTCAGCTTTCACTGGGACATCTAAGTCAGAGTCAAACAGTTCATCTGTTTCAGTTTCAAGTTCAAAGGTTGAATCAAGCTCAAAGTCTGAGTCAAGTTCAAATGATAAGGCTAAGTCTTCAGATAAGCAAAGTAACTCAAGTCAAGCTAAAGCAAAGTCACAAAAGAGTGCCGTTAGCCTAGGTGCTGGAACTGTTTCTGGCAAGAGTGTTTCTTATAAGAACGTTAAGATGCCTAACAAGACTGTTAATCTTAAGCTTTCAGCTTCAAGCAGCGCTTGGTTACAAGTTACTGATAATAATGGGAATGCCCTCTACAATGGTACATTGAAGGCTAACCAACCAACTAATGTTAAAATTGGTAAGGATGTCACAAGTATCCATTTGCAAATTGGAAATGCACAACCACTTAAGGTCGCTCTTGATGGACAACAAGTACCATTGAAGAGTAACAATGAGACGGTTTGGAATGCTTATATGCAATTTAAGCGTTAGGAGTCGTAACGCATGAATTTACCAAATAAGCTTACGGTTTTTCGAATTATATTGATTCCAGTTTTTATGCTCATCTTAGCTTTTAACCCCGCTTGGGGGACATGGCAAGTGTTAGGTGCCCAATTACCTGTTAGTCATTTTGTCGCAGCAATCTTGTTTATCATTGCGTCGCTTACTGATTTTTTGGATGGGCAAATTGCACGTCGGCAACATCTAGTAACAAATTTTGGTAAGTTTGCTGATCCGCTTGCTGATAAATTGCTAGTGATGACAGCCTTAATTTTCTTTGTTCAGTTCAACTGGGTAGCTGCTTGGATGGTGGCGATTATCGTCATTCGCGAATTAGCAATCACTGGTTTACGAACTTTGATTGTTGAAAATGGTGGTCAGGTCTTGGCAGCAGCTATGCCTGGAAAAATTAAGACGTTCTCACAGATGATTGCGATTATTTTCTTCTTATTGCATAATGTTGGTTTTGCAGCCTTGCATATTCCATTTGCACAAATCATGATTTGGATTGCATTGATTGCCACAATCTATTCGGGAATTGATTACTTCTACAAAAACCGTTCAGTATTTAATGACGGATTTAAATAAAAAAGCAGGTCTGCGGACCTGTTTTTTTTATGGAGAAGCCAGTACACTATTAAGTGAAAGTAGCGTCTCTGTATGTATAAATAAAGGTGGTTAGACAGCATGCAAATTGAACAAGAACTAGGGCAAGCGCTTATTGAACGCAATTTGACAATCACGAGTGCGGAATCCTTAACAGCGGGAATGTTTATTAGCCAATTAGCTAATGTTCGTGGTATTTCGGCTGTGTTACCAGGTGCGTTTGTGACTTATTCAGCGGAGGCCAAACAACAGTTAGTAAATGTATCCGCAAGTATAATCGATGAGTTTGGGGTTGTCTCACACCAAGTTGCTTTAGCGATGGCATCTGGTGCCAAAGCGGCTTTGCAAACAGATTTTGGGGTTAGTTTCACTGGTGTTGCTGGTCCGGAAATTTTGGAAGGGCACCCAGCTGGGACTGTTTTTATTGGTGTTGTTGGCCCCGGGCAATATCAAGATATTCAGGAATACCATTTTGATGGTGATCGCTCTGAAGTCCGTCAAAAGAGTGTTGACATGGGTATGCAAATGGTGTTGGATGCCCTGAAAGTAATAAAATAAAAAATTTGCAGTTTAGTATAAATTAGTTGTATACTAGTATCACTTAAGTTAAAGTTAACAAATTGGAGGCCGACAAGATGGCAAGTGGAAAAAACATTAACCCAAATAAGAAAATTGAGGGTCGGGTCGATGATCCTAAGGATCGACAAAAGGCACTTGATGATGCTTTGAAGAAGATTGAAAAGTCATTTGGAAAAGGTTCAGTGATGAAGTTAGGTGATAGTAAATTTACGAAGACCGAAGCAACTTCGACTGGCTCATTGAAATTAGATATCGCACTTGGTATCGGTGGTTATCCGAAGGGACGTATTGTTGAAATTTATGGTCCTGAATCATCTGGTAAGACCACTTTGGCTTTACATGCGGCAGCTGAGTCACAAAAGACTGGTGGAATTGTCGCCTATATTGACGCGGAAAATGCGATTGATGTGGAATATGCACGTGCTTTAGGTGTTGATGTTGATGAACTTTTGTTGTCTCAACCAGATACTGGGGAACAAGGTTTGGCGATTGCTGATGAATTGATTAGTTCTGGGGCAGTTGACCTGGTTGTTATTGATTCGGTGGCCGCCTTGACGCCAAAGGCCGAAATCGATGGTGAAATCGGGGATTCAACGGTTGGATTGCAAGCCCGGATGATGTCACAAGCTTTGCGTAAAATGTCAGGTTCAATTTTGAAGACTGGCACAACGGTTATCTTTATTAACCAATTACGTGAAAAGATTGGTGTGATGTTTGGTAATCCTGAAACAACACCTGGTGGTCGTGCGCTTAAATTTTATTCATCAGTTCGTTTGGATGTTCGTCGTAAGGGTGGTATTGATGCTACCAAGGCCGATGGTGACGATGTGAAGTCAATTGGAAATTTGACACGGATTAAGGTCGTTAAGAACAAGGTGGCAGCACCATTTAGAGAAGTTGAATTGGAAATCATGTTTGGTAAGGGGATTTCTAAGACTGGTGAGATGATTGATTTGGCAGTTGATAAGGATATTATCAATAAGTCAGGATCATGGTTCTCATACAATGGTGAAAAGATTGGTCAAGGAAAGGTCAATGTGATTCGTTGGCTTGAAGATCCTGAACATAAGGCTGTCTATGATGAAATTTATGACAAGATTCGCAGCACTTATCTTGGAGAAAATGATGGTTCTGATGAAGCTAATTTGGAAGAAAGTACTGATGATGCTGGAACCGAACCAGATGACGGTGATGAAATTGATCTTTTGAAATAAAGAAATTAAACCTAGCCCAGTTTATGGGCTGGGTTTTTTTATAGAATAATATGCAAAATAGCTTTTTCTCGGGAAAAGGTGTATCATATAACGATAAATTTGTTGGAGGAATTCAGATGACAGAACCATACGAATCAGAGCAGCGCCGTCTTGACCATGTTTTGGAAAAGATTCAAGATGCTAAAGTTGCAAATGAATTAGAACGCGGTCATGCGGATCAAAAAAAGGCTGAAGTCGATGCTGGTTGGCAGGATGTCCGCTATAAGTCATCAACTTATAGTGGCTTATTTGAAACGGCCATGTCTGTGCGACAACAGCAACAGATGTTAGAGCAACGTGAAGCTGAAATGAATTCTGTGGATCATCAAGCTGAGGTCCTTGAACGCTTACGAGAACGACCATACTTTGCGCGAATTGATGTACAGGATGCGGGTTCTTCAGTGACTGAGCCAATCTATATTGGCTTGGCTTCGTTTTCAGACAAGCCGGATCATTTTTTGATATATGATTGGCGGGCTCCTATTTCTTCTATTTACTATGATGATGGGGTTGGAGAAGTTGATTATGAAACGCCTGATGGGACTCAGCATGCGACAGTGCATTTAAAGCGTCAATTTCAAATTGAAAACGATAAAATTGTGACCATCTTTGATACTGATGAAGCAGTTGGTGATCAAATGTTATTGGATGCGCTATCTGGCGAATCAACGACTAAGATGCAATCAATCGTGACGACGATTCAGCGTGAGCAAAATAAGATTATTCGAAACACATCGGCGGACTTATTGTTTGTGCAAGGAGCAGCTGGATCTGGTAAAACTTCGGCTGTGTTGCAACGTGTGGCTTATTTATTGTATCGCTACCGTGGTCAATTAACGTCAGGCCAAGTTGTGATGTTTTCACCAAACCAGTTGTTTAATGATTATATTGACCAGGTGTTGCCCGAATTGGGTGAACAAAACATGGTGCAGATGACCTACTATCAATATGCATCACGCCGTTTACCACGTTTTGAAATTGAAACGCTTCAAGAACGATTTGAGGCGCAACCAGGTCCAAAAGAAAAACAAATTATTGATTTTAAAGGTACTCTGGACTATTTCGATGTGATGCAGGCTTATGCTAAGAGTTTAAATCAATCTGATATTCAGGTCCGTCCAATTAAATTCCATGGTGAAGAATTGATTAGTACGGACCGCATTAAAGAAATTTATTATAGTTTCAATGAAAACTATAATCTTGGGAATCGTCTCTTTGCCACCAAAGAACGTTTGCTAAAAATTCTACAATCACAAGTGCGTAAGGAAATGCAATCTGACTGGGTTGATGAACGCATTGAGAACCTATCAAAGGAAGAATATGATTCAATGATGGGGGATGAAGAAAAGGACTTTAAGTCAGACCAAGAAGAACATAATTATGTCGCTAAGAAAATTGTGACGGACGAGATGGCGCCTTTGGTTAAAGGAATCAACCGCAATCGATTCATCAATATTAATCGTCAATTTGTACACTTCTTGGAACAAGTACCACAATTGGTTGATTTAGCAAAATACGGTATTGAAGAAGCTGATTGGCAAGAAGGGGTGAAGCGCACGGTTAATGGCATGAAGGAAGGCCGTTTGAATTTGGCCGATATGACGCCTTTTATGTTGTTATTTGATTTGATTAAAGGTGCACATGGTGAGCGTGATATTCGATTCTTGTTCATTGATGAGATTCAAGATTACACACCTTTCCAGTTGGCCTTTTTGAAGCATAGTTTCCCTAAGGCACGTTTTACGATGCTAGGAGACTTGAATCAGGCGATTTTTACCAAAGAGAATGCAACAAGCCTACAAGATGACTTGTCACATCTCTTTGATCCTGAGAAATCAGAATATATTGAATTGACTGATACGTACCGGTCAACTCAACAAATTACAGATTATGCCAAAGCAATTTTAATTGACGGTGCTACGATTAACGCGTTTGAACGAGAGGGAAGTAAGCCAACGGTAGCTGTTTTGCCTTCTGAACAAGCGATGGTCGATTATGCAATTCAGCAAGTTGCAGATAATCACGCATTACATGAAACGACAGCGATTATTACTAAAACTTTGGCGGAAGCTGAGCGTGCTTATGCGCAATTGCGGGATGCGATGGATGTGACAATCATTCGGACAGAAAATCAACGATTGGTGCCAGGAACGATTATTGTACCAGCATACTTAGCTAAAGGGCTGGAATTTGATGCTGTTATTATGTGGGATGCCAGTGAAGCGGTCTACCATGAAGATGATGAGCGTCAACTTGTCTATACGATTGCTTCTCGGGCAATGCACCAACTAACCATCTTGGCGAACCAAACTTTGTCTCCATTGTTGCGTGACATTGACCAAGATTTATATATCGAGGGTTAAAAAATGACAGAAGCATCAATGAATTATGAAGTATTCAGTCGTGAACAGTGGCGTAAACTTGGATCGACCGACACAAATGTTGCAGATTCGCAATTAACACCTAAAGTCTTAGATGGCTTAAAGGCGTTTAACGACCAAATTTCACTGGGTGAAGTGAATGCAATCTATGTGCCACTGGTTGATTATATTAAGATGGAATATGCACAATATGAACGAACACGGCAGGCACGCATGAATTTTTTACGTGAAGAACAAACGCCGAGCCCATTTGTGATTGGTATTGCTGGCTCAGTGGCGGTTGGTAAAACAACGACAGCTCAGCTTTTACAATATTTGTTACAAGCAGAATTTGGGAATGATGAGGTTGCGTTGGTTACAACGGATGGCTTCTTACGTTCTAATGCGGATTTGAAGGCGCAGGGGTTATTTGATCGTAAAGGTTTTCCCGAATCGTATGATATGCCAGCTTTGCTGAATTTTATGGATACGATTAAAGATGGCGTTGAAGAGATTAAAGCACCTAAATATTCGCATGATATTTCGGATGTTTTGGAAGGTGAGTATGATTATATTCAACGACCAAAGATTTTTATTATTGAAGGTATCAATACCCTACAGATGAGTCCTGAATCTCCCATTTATTTGTCAGATTTCTTTGATTTGTCGATTTATTTAGATGCGAAGACTGATTTGATTGAACATTGGTATTTGGATCGTTTTGTGGCATTGTTAAAGCAGACTGCAGAATCTCAGGATCCAAATAATTATTTCTACCCTTGGACGCAAATTCCATTCAATGAAGCGGTACAACAAGCTGAAGAAGTTTGGCGCGATGTGAATTTGCCTAACTTAAATGACTATATTTTACCTACTCGAGAGCGAGCTGATTTAGTCTTGCATAAGACTGTGGGCCACGTCATTGATGAAATTTGGTTACGAAAATTCTAAAAAGTAACTTGTTTAAGTGACAGTTATGTAACAAAAACGTTTTAACTAGTGATTTATAGACGAATCACTAGTTTTTTTTGGTGATTATCAAGATAATTTCAAATCTACTAGTAGGTGTATGACTTAAAAAGGCCTGATATATTGCTTGTTACAAGTGTTTTTTAAGCTGTATTGCTAGAAAATTACAAAAAAGTAATCCTTTATAACAAGATGTAATATTTGCGTAACTTATAGAAAGCTTAAGTTGGTAAACTAGTTGATGTTGTTACGAGAGGTAACATGTCTAGTTCAAAGCAACGCAAGTTAGCGATTATAAATTATAAAAATTATTGGAGACTATTTTTCATGAGTAATAAGACTAAGAATGCAGCGTTAACAATGGCAGGTTTGGCTACTGTATTTGCAGCTGGTCAAACAGTCGCAAACGCGGCAACTTACACTGTTCAAAAGGGTGATACATTATCTGAAATTGCAAGTAAGTTCAATGTTTCAATCGATGATCTTGTTAAGAAGAACAATATTACTGATAAAAATCTAATTTTTACAACTCAAAAGATTGAAGTTTCATCAGATGATGTTAAGTCTGATGTTGCAACTAAGGCTAGCTCACAACAAGCAGCTCAAGCCGCAGCAAATACGGTAGCAACGAGTGTTGCTAAGCAACAACCTGCAGCAAAGCATGCTGAAGAACCAAAGCAAGTAGCTCAAGCAAAGCCAGTTGCTACTGCCAGTGTTGAAAAAGCGCAACCAGCTAGTGAAGAGCCAGCAACTGTTGCTCAAACAACAGACGCAAAGCCAGCTGCCGCCGCTGCTTCTGGTTCAACGCATGATCAATTCATTGCTAATGGTGGAACTGAAGCAATGTGGCAAACAATTGTTCAACCTGAATCAGGTGGAAACCCAAATGCGGTTTCATCAAATGGTTACCAAGGCCTAGGTCAAACTAAGGAAGCTTGGGGAACAGGTTCAGTTGCTGACCAAACTAAGGGAATGGTAAATTATGCCAACTCACGTTATGGTTCAGTAGAAAATGCGATTGCTTTCCGCCAAGCCAATGGTTGGTGGTAATCAAAATAGAGCATAATTAAAAAGAGTGGCTTGCCGCTCTTTTTTTATTTTTTAAAGAAGCTTGTCAACTTGTTTAACAAAAAGCACTTGAAATTATGCATGATTGGGATATAATTGTACATTGTCAACTTTTTACTAACTACTGGTAAGAGAATTTATTTAAAAATGAAATGGAAGGTGATGAATATATGTCAGATACGACGCACGCGCGTCCGGTTGATGTGCACGGAAAGCCATATAATCGAACCATTATGGTTATTGTTATTTTGGTTGCGACATTTTCAGGTGTCTTAATGCAGACGTCACTTGGGACTGCGATTCCAACCTTAATGCACGCTTTTGATATTAACTTGGCAACCGCGCAACAAGCCACAACATGGTTCTTGTTAGCTAACGGGGTCATGATTCCGGTTTCGGCTTATTTAACAAGTCGGGTTCCCACGAAATGGTTATATTTAGCTGCATTTAGTTTGCTTTGGGCTGGAATGGCGATTACAGCCTTTACCCCTGAACAACATGATATGTGGTGGCTCTTCTTGGCTGGTCGTGTTTCGGCTGCCTTAGGAGTTGGAATTTCAATGCCCTTGATGCAAGTTGTTTTAGTTAATATTTTTCCACCTGAGCAACGTGGTGTTGCCATGGGGCTTGGTGGACTGGTTGTCGGAATGGCACCAGCGATTGGACCAACCTTATCTGGTTGGATTTTGGATCAAAATCATGTCATTTTCGGTTTGACCCTAACAGATTCTTGGCGTTCAATTTTTTACGTACCAATGATTGTGTTAGGCATTGATTTAATCTTTAGTTTGTTCTTCTTGCGGGATGTTTTGCCAACAAGCAAGGTTAAGCTTGATATTATTTCATTTATCTACTCGGTTATTGGATTTGGAAGTTTCCTATTAGGCTTCACAAATGTTGGAACTGATGGTTGGGGTGATGTGAAGACTGTTATTACACCAATCGTCATTGGGGTGATTTTCATTACTATCTTTATCATGCGTCAATTGCATATGGATGAGCCTTTCTTGAATGTGACGGTGTTTAAGAATAAACAATTTACTGTCACCACGATTGCGGTTATGTTAGCAATGATGGCCATGATGGGTGTTGAAATGATGTTGCCAACATATATGCAAAATGTGCATAATCTATCTGCTTTGCGTTCAGGACTAACGCTATTACCTGGAGCTTTGATGATGGGAATTATGTCACCAATTGCTGGTATGGCTTATGATAAGGTTGGTGCCCGTCGTTTGGCTTTGGTTGGATTTAGCTTGTTAGCAATCGGAACAGTACCATTTATGTTCCTAACACCAGAGACACCAACACACTATATTACGGCTTTGTATACAGCACGAATGTTTGGTGTCGCCATTGTGATGATGCCATTAACGGCTTCAGCGATGTCAGCTTTGCCACCTGAAGAGGCTAATCATGCAACTGCATCAAATAACACAGCACGTCAATTGGCCTCAGCTGTTGTTGTCGCTTTGCTAACTTCTGTTATACAGAATATTATTAATACAAATAAGCCAGGCGCTGCCTTACGAGATGCCAATCCATTGAAGTATGGTGAGAAGATGTTGAATGCGTCAATGGATGGATTCCAAGTCTCATTCTTGATTGGTTTCTTGTTCGCGGTTGCTGGATTGATTGTGGCACTCTTCCTACGTAAGGGTAAGATTATCGCCGAAAGCAACAACTCAAATGAAACAAAGGAGGGTTAATTCATGATTATTGTTATATTATTACTTTTTGTTGTTTTAACCTTCTTAGCCTGGATTTACATTAAGCCAATTACCTTACGTGTATTGGCAGGTAGTTTGGCCCTACTAGGCATGGCGCTTAGTGTGTTAGCAATTACTTTGAACTTCACTAATCAACTTGGGATGAAGGAAGTCACGACAGTTAAGGAACAAAAGATTTATACAGCTGGCGATACAAAGTCACCCGCAAATATGCTGATTGCCAAAGAAGTTGGAGATGATTCCAACAATTATGTCATGGTTTATCGTAACCATGCTGATGATAAAAAGGCAAAGGTTCACAATAAGCCGGATTCAAAGCATATTACTGAAGCAATCAAGAAGACTGGTACGTATCATACCAAGCAAACGGATCATGCTACGGTCAAGACGACTACAACGCGTTTGCGTTTCAAGAATGATTTCTATAAGATGATGTTTGGTATTAGCGAGCAACAAAATAAGCTCGTTAAGCAACGGACTGTTGTTACAGTACCAAGCAAGACTTGGGTAGTTCTAACGCCTGAACAAGCTAAGCAATTAGGTGCCAAGCAAAAGCAAATGTCACCAAAGATGCAACAAATGCAACAAGCCCAAATGAAACAGGCTGTGACGCAGAAGATGACGGCCTACATGCAAGCGCATCCCGATGCTACCGCTGCACAACAAAAGGCGCAAACGAAGGCCATCTCATCTGAAATGGCGACAACTGCGGTTAAGCAGCAACTAAGTGAATTAAAGTAACAAATTAATGATATGCCTTTCTTTTTACTGAAGAAGGTGCTATCATATAAATATAGTTTGAAAGATTTTTGTTTTATGTTTCGATCCTTTTTGAAATATGGCATGGGTGTTTTAGATTATTTAAAAAATTTGGCAGTATGCCAGGAGGTTCGTAACAATGGAACAAGGAACAGTTAAGTGGTTTAACGCAGATAAGGGATTTGGATTTATCGCACGTGATAACGGAGACGATGTGTTCGTACATTTCTCAGCTATCCAAGGTGACGGATTCAAGTCATTGGACGAAGGTCAAAAAGTTGAATTCAACGTTACCGAAGGTGACCGCGGATTACAAGCTGCTGACGTTACAAAGCTTTAATTAGCAAAAAAAGAACAGTTCTTCGGAACTGTTCTTTTTTATTGATTTAAAAATGACAGGGTAGACTGAAATGCAAAAATGGTTAAAAACAATTGAATTGCCGGTTGATCAACCCGATGTTACTTTACGCGAACAGTTAACCGCTTGGGCGCTGCCAAGAAGGATTCAGGGACAGTTAAGACAAAATCGACGTGTTTTGCTAAATGGCCGTTATCAAAATATGCAGACGCATTTGAAGCCAGGTGACCGTTTAGAAATGACTTTTCTAGCGACAGATTTTATGACCGCCACGTCGCAATATGCGGCTGAAGCAACGGGTCAATTAGAAGTGTTGTGGGAAAATGAGGATGTATTGGTTGCTAACAAGCCGGCTGGGATAAAGACACACCCTAACTCCCCTGGCGAAACGGGGACGTTGATGAATTTAGCGCAAGCCTATTTGGCAAATCAACCGAATAGCTCGGCATATATGGTGCACCGTTTAGATGGTGCGACATCAGGGGCAATTGTGATTGCGAAAAATCCAGTGGCCGTTTCAATCTTAAATGCACAATTAAAAACGAAGCAGATAACGCGTCAATACGTTGCGTTGGTAATGGGAACAGTTACGCAGAAACAAGGCGTTGTTGATTTACCAATTGGCATTGATCCAGAGCACGTACGCTTGCGTAAGGTGAATGGGGTTAAATCACAAGCTGCTCGGACCCATTGGCAAGTGTTAGAAAAACGAGAGACGGCAACTTTACTGCAACTTGAATTAGAGACGGGACGGACGCATCAAATTCGAGTGCATATGCAGGCAATCGGCCATCCAATCGTTGGCGATGTTTATTACAATCCAGCGACAAATTCGTCCCGTTTAATGTTACATGCAGCAAAAATTAGTTTTAAATTGCCTTTTTCTCAGAAAGAAATTTCGGTTAAAGCGCCTATTACAGCTGACTTTAGCGCCATTGTTAAGAAAAGTTAAAAAACTGTAATCTTCTATTAAATTGCATCAGTTATGCTTGTACATAGCAATTAAGAAAATTAAAGGTGGTTTTAACGATGGAAAATCAACAACGTTTGATGAAGTCAGTAGGTAAGACAAGTTTGCTTGCTTCAACTTTGTTTGCAGCAGGAATTTTTGTTAACCAAGTCGATGCATCTGCTGATGGTACTTGGCAGGCCAATTCAGTAGCAACAGTAAAGCAACAAGTGAATGCATCTAATCCAGCGCAATATGGTGTGCATAATGGTGATACACTTTGGGCCTTGTCACAAGCTACAAATCAATCAGTTGCCACTTTAGCGCAACGTAATGGGATCCAAAACCCTGACTTAATCTACGCTGGCTCAACATTGAATTTGAGTAGTCATGGTGTTGTGACGGCTAGTCAAGCAACTCAGGCAGCACAAACAGCACAAACAGCACAAGTAAACCAAGCGACAGCAGCTAATACGCAAGCTAAGCAAGTAGCAGCCCAGAAGGTTTCTGAAGCAACTGTGGCTAAGCAACAAGCGCAAACAGCACAAGCTAAGGCAAATGAAGCAGCACAAGCTAAAGCAGTGGCTGAGCAAAAGGTTGCGCAAGCTAAGCAAGTGCAGGCTAAGCGTGATGCTCAAATTCAAGCGCGTTCACAAGCAGCCGTTGCTGCTAATCAACAAGCTGTTGCAACACAAGCTAAGCAAACGGCTGAGTCAAAGGCTCGTGATGCTCAAGTAGCACAAGCGAAGGAAGCTCAAACTAATCAAGCCCAAGTTCAAGCAACACAACAACAAAAACAAACAACGCAATCAAATACAAAGGCAACAAACACCAATCAACAAGCTGATACACAAACCAACACAGCGGTTACGCAAACTTCAGATGCAACTTTTGCTGCTTTGAATCAGTTGCGCCAAATTAATGGGTTAGCACCGTTGACTTGGGATGCTGGTTTGGCGGCAAAAGCCAGCGCTCGAGCTGCTCAAATTAACGCGACTCAAACAGTCCCTGCAGATCACTTTACGGGTTCAGGTAATGAAGTGATTGCTATTGGTTGGAATGCAGGTACGCCTGTAATCAATGCCTGGTATAACGAAACTAATATGGTGGGTGCTCCTGGTCACCGTAACTGGGAAATGAACGCTAATTATAGTAAAGTTGGTTTTGCTCAAGTCGGTAATACCATTGTTGGATTAGCAGAATAAAGTTAAAATTAAACCTCTTAACACACTTGTGATTTTATTAATTCACAAGTGTGTTTTTTAATATTTTAAATTGGTATAGACTGATGATGTGAATTAGCTTAATATATACTTTGATTATTTTCATGAAATGGTATAATTAAATGCGGTTGAAATTAGTGAAAACTAATCATTCTTTAATAAATGGGCTTAAATGTATGGGGTCTTCGGAGGGGTGTATGTTTTATCGCAAATTTGGAAAAAGGGCGCTGGATATTGTCGGCGCAATTGGGCTATTAACTATTTTTGGCTTGCCGATGTTGTTGATTGCACTGATGGTGAGGTTGACCTCTCATGGGCCGGTCCTTTTCCGGCAGAAACGCTACACGGTTGACAGTCGCCCTTTTAAAGTTTATAAGTATCGATCGATGGTACCAGATGCGCCAGAACGAGCAAATCAACGCTTTGATGATATGGATAATTATTTGACTACTATTGGTAAATTGTTACGACGTACTTCATTAGATGAAATGCCTCAATTGTTGAATGTTTTGAAGGGCGACATGAGTTTTATCGGGCCCCGTCCTCTAGCGGATTCGGATTATCGAGTAATTGATTTGCGAAAAATGAATGGTGCTGATCAAGTGCGACCTGGTATCTCAGGATTAGCCCAAGTGAACGGGCGCAATAACATTTCGGATGAACAAAAAGCGGCGTATGATCAAGAATATGCAGAGCATGTTTCGTTCATGCTTGACTTAAAGATTGTTTTGAAAACAATTGGCAAGGTATTTCGTCAATCGGATATCGATCGAGATGAAGAGCGTGATGTCAATGTTGTTAGACATGTTAAATAAAAACAAAAAAAGCTCTCGCGCATGCGAGAGCTTTTTTTCTTATGCCCAATCACCATTTCTGAAGACTGGAACAACTTGACCATCTTGTGTTAGTCCGTCAACATCCATATCGGCTGATCCAATCATGAAATCAACATGAACAAGTGAATCATTTTGGCCGTGTGCTTGGCGTTCTGCTAAAGGCATTTGTGTACCTCCCTTGATATTTGAAGGGTAAGCGGCACCTAGTGCGAGATGATCAGAGGCATTCTCGTCGAATAAGGTGTTATAGAAAATAATGCCAGATTGCGAAATTGGTGAAGGATCTGGTACCAATGATACTTCACCCAAAGAGTTGGCTCCAGAATCTGTTTGCAGCAATTGTTTTAAGATGTCGCGCCCTGTTGAAGCATCGGCTTCGGTCACGTGCCCATCTTTAAAGGTTAGCTTGATATCCTGAATTAACGTTCCGCTATAAGAAAGTGGTTTCGTTGATTGAACGTAGCCATCAATGTGATGTGCATCTGGTGAAGTAAAAACTTCTTCAGTTGGCATGTTGGCGATAAACGTATAGCCAGCTTTATCAGAGGAATCAGAGGCTTCCCAGCGATGATCTCGGGCAAGACCAACTGTCAAATCAGTAATTGGCGACTTGAAGTGTAAAGCTTTGAAATTTTGCTCATCGAGCCAGTTTGCTTTGGTCTTAAGTTGGTTGACGTGAGCTTGCCAATCGGCAATTGGGTCATTATCAACTGTCACTCGGGTGACCTTAAAGATTTCTTCCCAAAGGCGGTCTTTGGTGGCAGCTGCGTCTAGTTCAGGAAAGACTTTTTCAGCCCAGGCTTGGCCGGCAGCGCCAATAACAATCCAATCTAAATCATTATTCATGGTTGCCTTTTGAACTGGTTGATTGGCTCGGCGGAATGTTTGTTCAAGCAAAGAGACACGGTTGCTATCAATATGACTAAAAGCATCTGGATCGGTTGAAAGAATTGAAATCCGTGTTGTGTTGGCATCAGCAATATTTTGGGCTCTTACCGGTACCCAAGTGGGTGTGGCTGTTAAAGCATCTTCAGGTGCGTTTTCAAGGAAAGCGCGTTTTGTGTGGACGTCAGACCATTCGACATCGACTTTATCAGCGCCACGGGTGTAGGCTGCATCAGTTAAAGCATGGACGAGTTGTGCTTGTTCAATATCGGCGTAAATCAAGACATTCTGACCCCGGCGAATGTTGACTCCAAGGTTAATCACGAGTTTTGCATATTTTTCTAATAATAAATCAAAGTTTTTGATTGTCATCTTCAGGCCTCGCTTTTATTTAAATTGCTTCAATTCTACAATACTTCTATGTAAGGCGCTACTTTTCTAAAGTTATTTATAATTTGTATGATAAAATGCCAGGTATGTGTTGAATATGATAAAATAATGGTTGAACTTGATGACAAGAGGAGAAAAGTAATGAAACGAGTAATTACATATGGAACATTTGATATGTTGCATTATGGACATATTAATTTATTGCGTCGTGCCAAGGAACGTGGTGACTATTTAATTGTTGGTCTTTCAACGGATGAATTTAATTGGGACTCTAAGCAAAAGAAGACTTATTTCAGCTACGAAAAGCGTAAGCAATTGTTAGAAGCAATTCGTTACGTGGATCTTGTGATTCCTGAAGAATCATGGGACCAAAAGCCAAAGGACATTGAGTTGTACCAAGCCGATGAGTTTGTCATGGGTGGTGATTGGCGTGGTAAGTTTGACTATCTTGAAGAAGAAACAGGTGTGAAGGTGACTTACTTGGATCGGACACCTGAAATTTCAACGACCCAAATTAAGCAAGATTTGAATGATAAGTCATTAGTAACTGATGGAACTGCTGACTTATAAGTATATGCTTGAATTTCTTATTTGAGGACACTTGTCACGCGACAGGTGTTTTTTATTAATTAGGTGTGTTTTAGACTACTTAATTAAATTACCTGGCAAGGATATAACCAATGAAAAAAATAAAAAATGTTGTAAAGAACTCGAAACTTTTGGGGATGATATTTAGTGCTGGTATGCAGATCCTTTTACGCGTCTTGCGTGTATTTGTATCAATTCGGTCTAAGCAAGTCATGCTGGCTTCTTATAGTGGACGTCAAATTTCGGATACGCCTTGGGCGGCTTTTCAAATTTTAAAAAATGACCCAAGCTTTGCTAATTATGATTTTGTTTGGGCCGTCCAGCATCCTGAGAATTTCACTGAAATGTCAGATGTTAAGATTGTTAAAATGAATTCATTCAGTTACTTTTGGAATTTATTGGCGTCTAAGTATTGGATTGCTAATAGTTCGATTGAACGATTATTGAATGTTAAAAGACCAGAACAAATTTATATTCAATTTTGGCATGGCATGCCGATGAAGACACTTGGCCATGCGGAAAAAGATCTTTCGTGGTTAGTTCAACATTGGTATGACAATGTACCAATTGATTATTTGTTTGCATATTGTGACTATGATGCAGAGCGATTGCATGAATTGTTTCCGAAAACAAAACACCTTGTGGTACAAGGACAATTACGTAAATGGCTTTCCCAAAGTGCAGCTAAAAGTCCAGATCAACAGTTATTAGGAGCGCTAAACTCCAATAAGCCAGTTTTGCTGTATGCACCTACCTATCGTGGAAGTGATGATGACACAGGATTTTTGTCAGCCACTGAGTTAACTAAACTGATGGAAAATTATCAGGTTATTTATCGGGGCCATTATTTTTCAGAACATCAACAACTGCCGGGGTTAATTGATGGCAATAATTATGATGTTTACCAAATTTTCGCTCAGGCGGATTTGTTGATTACGGATTATTCAAGTATTTTATTTGATTTTGCATATTGGCAGAAACCTATTTATCTATATGTGCCTGATTTAGAAACTTATCGTAGTGAAAGAGGTCTGGCGTTGGATCCAGCGACGTTACATTTGCCGATGGCCCGAACATTTGATGAATTGCAACAACAGTTAGCTCAAGCATCGTGCTCGATGGAAGCGGTGGCTAATTTAGAAACGACCTATGACCCACATACGACTGAACAGACGATTGCAGCGTTGAGGCAGATCTTTAATGAAAATCTTTAAAAAACGCCAAAATTTCATTTAATTAGTGGTATTTCATACGTCAAAAAGGTAATCTATTGGGGATGGAAAAAGGCTTAAATAAGATGTGATAGTTTTTTAAAAAGTGAATACACTATCACGAAAAAGAGGTAGGTCGATGACGAAGAAGAGTAAAAGTTATATATTTTGGAAACGGTTCTTAGATATATCAGTGGCGGTATTCGCCTTGATTGTTTTAGCGCCGGTTTTCGCTTTTGTCGCTTTTTTGTATTTGTTTGGAGATAATCGTGGGCCTGTCTTTTACCAACAAACACGGATTGGTTTAAATCATAAACCTTTTCAAATTTATAAATTTCGTTCGATGGTTGTTGGAGCCGATCAACGACTTTATGAAAATAAAGAATTGTACAAAAAGTTCGTTGATAATGGGTATAAACTACCCACGGATGAGGATCCTAGAATTACAAAGTTGGGAGCCTTTCTGCGCCGGACGTCAATTGATGAATTGCCACAATTTATCAATATCTTAAAGGGGGATATGAGTATTATTGGCCCCCGACCGGTAGTTGAAAAAGAGTTATGCGAATACGGGGATGAGGTCGATGTGTTCTTATCAGTTTTGCCTGGAGCCATGGGGCTTTGGCAGGCAAGTGGACGCAGTACCATTCAATATCCCGAACGGGCACAATTGGAAATCGAGTATGCGACGCACGCGAATATGTGGTTTGATTTCAAAATTATTTTTATGACCATCAAGGCTATTTTTAAAAAAGTTGGTGCGATGTAGTACGGATAGTGCTGAGAGGGATGGATATGACAGAAAAGCAGCGAAATCGCGTTTTGGGTATAACGATTGTTGGACTATTGTTAATCATGGCCCTGGGCAGCTATTATGTTCAAAATGTACATAGTCGACAGGTTGAACAGGTCCAATCTGATCGAAAGCAAAAAGCCCAACAAACTCGGCACACTCTAAACAAAGCTGGCATTAAAACTGATGGGGTATCAGATGCCCAACTTGCGCAAATTAGTAGTCGTGCTAAAGCAGAGAATCAATCGGTTGTGACGTACGTTCACAAAAATCCGAAGATGCTGAAGCATTAAAAACATTAATCGGGAGATATAGTTATGAAAATTATTGTGGCAGCACATAAGCCCTATCAGATGCCTAAGTCCGATATTTATCTACCCGTTTACGTTGGTAGTGCCTTAAAGGATGATATGCCAGCGGGCTATGTGGGCGATGATACTGGGCAAAATATATCGGAAATGAATCCTTATTATAATGAATTAACGGCGCTATATTGGGCTAAATATAATTTACAAGATGAGGATGTGTTGGGCTTGGCCCACTATCGGCGTTACTTAGGTCGTAAAAGCAGTCATGATTTAGCAGATGTTTTGTCTGAATCAGACATTAATAGCGCTTTAGCTGAGGTGGACGTGCTTTTACCAAAGCATCGCAATTATGTGATTGATAATCAACGTGATCATTATTTGAATGCGCATTTAAATGAACCTTTCTTTGTGCTGGAAAAAGTCATTGAGTTAGATTACCCAAGTTACTTACCAGCCTTTCGACGGATGGAAGCGTCAAGTAAAATTCATCTATATAATATGAGTATTATGAAGCAAGGGCATTTTCAATCATATACGGACTTCTTGTTTGGTGTATTAGAAAAGGTGCAAGCACAAATTCCGTACCAAGATTACCAAGGTCAGGATGCGCGCGTATTTGGATTCTTAGCAGAGCGTTTAAAGGACGTATGGCTTGAAACAAATCAATTGACTTATCGTGAGTTTCCATTAGTAACAACTGAGAAAACGAACTGGATTGATAAAGGAACGCAATTTTTAAAGCGTAAGTTCCTTAAAAATCAGCCGGCTAAAACACATTTTTAAAAAACATGGTGAAAAAACCATGTTTTTTTTGTGCACTTTTTCTGGAAAATCGGCATAAACGTTGATATACAGCCTTTTAGCAGTCTGCATATTTAAGTGCTAAAAGTGTTGACATTTGTCTTGGAGGCGTGTACTATAATAGATGTTAGCAGGAAATGGTAATGAGTGCTAATGAGAGAGGTGAAGTAAATGTTAACAGATAGGCAGAGATTAATTTTAGCGGCAATCGTCGTTGGCTATGCCAAGGCTGGTAAAGCGGTCGGTTCGAAAACATTGCTTCATGATTTGCAGTTGAGTGTTAGTTCTGCAACAATTCGCAATGAAATGGCTCAGTTAGAGAATCAAGGATTGTTGCAAAAGGAACACACTTCTTCTGGTCGGGTGCCATCGCAACGGGGTTATCGTTATTATGTTGATCAGTTAATGGATACTGATGAACATGATGAAGAGATTCAACAAGCGTTGCATCGTGTCTTTGCTAGAAATTTTCAACAAGTTGATGATTTGTTGCAACAATCGGTTGATGAATTAGTTAATTTAACTGGTTACACGGCAATCGCTTTGAAACCTGAAGCGATTGGGGCTCGCCTCTCGGGATTCCGACTGGTACCGCTTGATGGACAACAAATTCTTGCAATTGTTGTTACAAATGATGGCGAAGTTACAAGTCAAAGTTTTAGGCTTCCCGATGGAATGCAAGTTTCAGACTTGGATGGGATGGTCGCTTACATTAATAATACATTGGTTGATCATTTGGTCGTTGATGTATTGAAGACGTTGAGCGGCGATTTACCATTAACGATGGAACGTGTTATTCGGACACCGGCTGCATTCTTGCAATTGTTTGGAGATGTGTTGGCTCGTTCGATTAGCGAAAAGATTTTCATCGGAGGGCAGCTCAATCTCTTGGACTACACTGATGATTCAAGTTTGCAGGATATCAAAAAAGTTTTCGAGTTGATTCAATCACCAAAGGCTATGCGTCAAGCTATTGGTACTGCCAATGAAGGCGTGATGGTTCAGATTGGTGAAGAAAACATCAGCGACTTGTTAGATAACTATAGTTTGGTATCGGCGACGTATCATGTACCAAGTCATGGAGCAGGAGCAATCGCAATCTTAGGTCCAACACGGATGCCATATGCAAAAACAGTAGCGACGGTTGGCCAGTTTAGAGATGCGTTGGCTCAAAAATTAGTTGAATATTATTAATGAAAAGAGGTGTCAGGATGGCAGAGGATAAACAATCTACAGATGATGAAGCAGTTGTTGATAATCAAGAACAAGCAACATCACAGTCGACGGCAGATGCAACAGTAGAATTTGGTGCTGAAGCTAAGCCAGAAGCTGGAACAGAAGTTGAAAGTGACCAGACATCTGAAACTGATGCGACAATGGAATTTGGCGCAGAGGCAGAACCAGAATCTGATTCTTCAACCGATGCGGATGCTACAACACCGGGTGATGACAATCAAGCAAGTTCAGATGATGAAGTTGCTGATTTGAAACGAAAGTTAAACGATGCTGAAGAAAAGTTCTTGCGGTCACAAGCTGAAATGCAAAACATGCAAGCACGACTTGCTAATGAACAAGCTCAAGCTTTGAAGTACGCCAACCAAAAATTAGGTTTGGCAGTGTTGCCTGCTCTTGATAATTTGGAACGGGCGCTTCAAGTCCAAGCAGATGATGATGCTTCTGAGCAATTGCAAAAGGGTGTGCAAATGGTATTTAATACTTTGCAAAAAGCTCTTGAAGACAATGGCATCAAGGAAGTTGGCAAAGTTGGTGATGATTTTGATCCAAATTATGCTCAGGCAATCCAGTCTGTGCCAGCCGATGATGAGCATCCAGCTGATACAATCGCGGAAGTGATGCAAAAGGGCTATATGCTCGAAGATCGTGTCATTCGTCCAGCGATGGTCGCTGTCTATAATTAATTAGACTGATACCAGATTAAATTAATGAATTAAAAGAGAGGTAATTGAATTATGTCAAAGATTATTGGAATTGATTTAGGAACTACAAATTCAGCCGTTGCGGTTATGGAAGGTGACTCACCTAAGGTGATTACAAATCCAAACGGTGGACGGACAACTCCTTCTGTTGTTTCATTTAAGAATGGTGAGACGCAAGTAGGTGATACTGCAAAGCGTCAAGCAATCACTAACCCTAACACGGTTTCATCAATCAAGTCACACATGGGTGACGCCAACTATACAGTTGATATTGATGGTAAGAAATACAAGCCACAAGAAATCTCAGCAATGATTTTGCAATACTTGAAGGGTTACGCTGAAGACTACTTGGGCGAAAAGGTAACTGAAGCAGTTATTACTGTTCCTGCTTACTTTAACGACGCACAACGTCAAGCTACTAAGGATGCTGGTAAGATTGCTGGCCTTGATGTAAAGCGTATCATTAACGAACCTACGGCCGCTTCTTTGGCTTACGGTCTTGATGGTGATGACAAGGATGAAAAGATTTTGGTTTACGACTTAGGTGGTGGAACATTTGACGTTTCAATCCTTGAATTAGGTGATGGTGTCTTTGAAGTTTTGTCAACAAATGGTGATACTCATCTTGGTGGTGACGACTTTGACCAAAAGATCATTGACTGGTTAGCTGATGACTTTAAGAAGGAAAATGGCATTGACTTGCGTGATGACAAGTTAGCTCTACAACGTTTGAAGGATGCTGCTGAAACAGCAAAGAAGACGTTGTCACAAGCAACTGAAGCACAAATTGATTTGCCATTCATCACTGCTACCGATGATGGACCACTTCACATTCAAAAGACATTGACTCGTAGCCAATTCAACCAAATGACTTCAGACTTGGTTGAACGCGCTGAAGGTCCTGTTAAGAACGCTTTGAAGGATGCTGGATTGTCAATGAGTGATATTGATAAGGTTATCCTAAATGGTGGATCAACTCGTATCCCAGCTGTTCAAGAGTCTGTTAAGAAGATGACTGGTCAAGATCCTGATCATTCAATCAACCCTGACGAAGCTGTTGCTTTGGGTGCCGCAGTTCAAGCTGGTGTGCTAACTGGTGATGTTAAGGATGTTGTTTTGCTTGATGTTACGCCACTATCACTTGGTATTGAAACTATGGGTGGTGTCTTCACAAAGTTGATTGATCGCAACACGACAATTCCAACTTCAAAGTCACAAACATTCTCAACTGCTGCTGATAATCAACCAGCTGTTGATATCCATGTTCTACAAGGTGAACGTGCAATGGCTGCTGATAACAAGACATTGGGACAATTCCAATTGACTGATATTCCAGCCGCTCCACGTGGTGTACCACAAATCGAAGTGACATTTGACATCGACCGTAATGGTATTGTGTCAGTTTCAGCCAAGGATTTGGGTACTAACAAGGAACAAAAGATTACTATCCAAGATTCTGGATCATTGTCAGATGAAGATATCGAGCGTATGATGAACGATGCTAAGGCCAATGAAGAAGCCGACAAGAAGCGTAAGGAAGAAGCTGATTTGCGCAACGAAGTTGACCAATTGATCTTTAGCTCAGAAAAGACGCTTGAAGATGTTGCTGATAAGGTTAGCGATGATGAAAAGAAGCCAGTTCAAGATGCTGTTGAAGCTTTGAAGGCTGCTAAGGAATCAGATGATCTTGATGCAATGAAGGAAAAGAAGGAAGCTTTGGAGAAGGTTGCCCAAGAATTAGCAATGAAGTTGTATCAACAACAAGCTGATCAAGGACAAGCTGCCGATGGTTCTGCTTCAGATGACGGAACTGTTGATGGTGACTTCACTGACGAGTCTGACAAGTAATTTAAAATAGAGTAGAGTTTACGACACTTAAATCGTTACACAACATAGGGCGGCTTTTCGGCTGCCCTATGATACATAATAAATAAAAAAGGAGGGATGCTTCATGAACAACACTGAATATTATGATACGTTGGGCGTGTCGAAGGACGCATCTCAAGATGAAATTAAAAAGGCTTATCGTAAGTTATCAAAGAAATATCATCCTGATATTAACCACGAAGAAGGCGCCGAAGAAAAGTATAAGGCAATCCAGGAAGCATATGAAACATTAGGCGATGAAAAGAAGCGTCAAATGTATGATCAATATGGAAAAGCTGGAGCTGATGGTGGCTTCGGTGGTGGCCAAGGCTTCGGCGATTTTGGTGGATTTGGTGGCTTTGGCGGTGGCCAGGGTGCGCAATTCAGTGGCGACTTGAACGATTTGTTTGAGCAAATGTTCGGTGGTGGCTTCTCTTCTGATCCTAACCGTCCTCGCCAAGGACGTGATTTGCAATATCGGATGAATTTGTCATTTGAAGATGCAATCTTTGGTAAAGAAACGACAATTAAATATAATCGTCAAGGTGAAAACGGTGAGCAAGAGCATAAAGAGCTTAAGATTACCATTCCAGCTGGTGTTGAAGATGGACAACAAATGCGTTTGTCTGGACAAGGTGAAGCTGGTATCAATGGTGGCCCATACGGTGATTTGTATGTTGTCTTCTATGTTTCACCTTCAAAGTCAGGCTTTGAACGGGATGGCTCAACAATTTACTCACGAGTACCAATTGATTTTGCAACCGCTGCATTAGGTGGTGAGATCTCAGTTGAAACTGTTCATGGTAGTGTCCAATTGAAGATTCCGGCTGGAACACAAACTGAAACTAACTTCCGTTTGCGTGGCAAGGGTGCGCCAGTTATGCGTGGTAACGGAAATGGGGATCAAATTGTGACGGTCTATATTGATGTTCCTAAGAAGTTGAATAAAGAACAAAAGAAGGCATTGACTGCTTACCAAGAAACTATGGATGGTAATTCCGGTCATCATGGTTTCTTTAGTTAATTAAAAATAGCTTACACATTACGATGTGTAAGCTATTTTTTTGTTTATTTAAGGTTGCTTCGCTAGGATTGAGCATAAGGAAAAGATTATGCGAGTAAAAGACTTTAAATTGAGCGTGACAGGCATGTGTTTGACCAATCGACTATATGTACATATCGGTCCTGAGAAGCAGTCTGTTGCTCCGGTGGTGCAATTTGAGTTTGGTGAAGAGTATTTAGATTTATTAATCGTTTCGCAAGTGGCAGATGGATTAACTTTAGCTGATTTTCCGGATGTGGCAGATGATTTAATCTTGCGTGGTATTGATGAAAAGGGAAATTTATTTCCAATATATGGATACCGAGTCGTGGATGATCAGTTAATTTTAGGATAGAGGGATTCAGAATGAAAAAGAGCACGATGTATTTTGCTTTTTCCATGGCAGCCTTGATTTTGATTGGCTTGGGCTATGTTTGGATGGACCGGCCTGATTTAGTGCAATCGGACAATAAGACACCTAAACAGGGGAGTGATCAAAAGACGGAGCAACTCTACCAAGTGCCTAAATCTGATTTAAAATCAAAGCATTTTGTGCAAGATATTACACCAAATAAAGTTGGCGATTATACGGTCACCTCACAAGGTGTTCAAGTGAAACTTAAGCAAAAAGTGCAGTTAAATCAGACAATCAGTAGCGGCCCAGTAATATATCACATTAATGAAATTAGAGTGCTTGATAATTATGCTCGAACGGATAATGCTAAACGGGCTGCTCGACGTGCCATGGATTATCCAAAATTACCAAAACATTATACAACTGTTGAAGTGCACTATCAGTTGACTAATCATGCCCAACAGAAGCTGATTACGGATGGTATGGCGACATTATCATATCCGAAAGGCGATGTGATGACGTCACTTGGTGGCATGGTTAATGGTGCGCAATTGGCGAATGAAGGTGTTGAACCTGGAACGGCACAAAGCGGTTATGTAGTGGCGTACGTTCCTAAACGTGATGCTAAGCATTTAACAGCGATTAATCTTGAATTTGCCTCAACCTATAATGAGTCGGGTCAGCAAATTAGTGAAAAGACTAAAAAAATCAAAGTTAATCTGTAAAACAAGTGAAAGTCGCTTTGTGAAAATGTTAAAATGAATACTATGGCTAAAACCGCTTTAAGCGGTTTTTTTATGTTCGATACAAATGGAGGAATAAAACGATGCAACTTGAATTCTTGGGAACTGGCGCTGGTACGCCAGCGCGCTTTCGTAATGTAACCAGTGTTGCACTTCGTTTGCTGGATGAACTGAATTCAGTGTGGTTATTCGATGCGGGTGAAGGGACGCAAATCCAAATGCTTAGTTCAAGCATTCGACCTCGCAAAATAGATAAAATTTTCATTACACATTTACATGGTGATCATATTTTTGGCTTGCCTGGTTTGTTAGCGTCGCGTTCATTTCAAGGTGGAGAAGACAAATTAACGATTTATGGACCACGGGGCATTAAGCAATTTGTTGAAACAAGTTTGCGCGTTTCGCAAACTCATTTAACCTATCCATTGGAGTTTGTGGAATTAACTGACCAAGCGGGCGTTATTTATGAAGATAATCAAATGACAGTTACAGCGATGCCACTGGACCATAAAATCCTTTCTTTTGGTTACCGTGTTGATGAACATGACATGGTGGGCGAGTTACAAGTTGATAAACTGCAAGCACTCAACGTGCCGGCTGGTCCGTTATATGGTCAGCTTAAACGTGGGCATGATGTAACCTTAGATGATGGAACAGTTGTTAAGAGTTTAGATGTTATCGGTCCGGCTAAAAAAGGTCGTTCGGTAGTTGTTTTGGGAGATACGCGTAAGACTGATCAAACAATTGCTTTGGCTAAGGATGCCGATGTGTTAGTCCATGAAGCAACCTATGGTAAGGGAGAAGGCAAGCAAGCCCGTAATCATTACCACTCAACGAGTTTGCAAGCTGCCGAAATCGCTAAGCAGGCCAATGTTGGGCGACTTTTGCTAACGCATATTTCTGCACGATATGCTGGAAAATCAGCTAATAATTTGGCTTATCAAGCTCGTGATATTTTTGAAAACACGCGGGTTGTGAATGATTTTGATATTTATGATGTGCCTTTTGGCAAGCAAACGAATAGTCGCCCAATTAAATTAGATCAAGTAGATGCGGAGGAGTAACAGAAATGATTGAGGCAAAGTACGTCTGGCAAACTGAACAACCCCAGCCAGCGTTTACGCAAGAGCTGATTTCAGATTATGGGTTACCCAAACTGGTAGCACGCTACGTGACCCGGCAAGGTTACCAGCAACCAGATGAAATTGAACGATTTTTAAATCCAGACGTAGAACAGTTGCATGATCCATATCAGTTGCATGATCTGGAACAAGCGTTGGGACGAATTGGACTGGCGATTGAACAGCAAGAAAAGATTGTTGTTTATGGTGATTACGATGTTGATGGTATGACCAGTACCAGCATTATGGTCTCGGCCTTGGAAATTTTAGGAGCCAATGTGACTTACTTTGTGCCTAATCGCTTTGAACAAGGCTATGGCCCAAATCTGGAGAAATATCAAGAACTTCAAGCTGAAGGGATGCAGCTTTTGATTACGGTTGATAATGGGGTGACTGGTAAAGAACCGATTGCTTGGCTTAAGAGTCAGGGCATTGACACAATTGTGACGGACCATCATGAGCTGCCAGCGGAACTACCAGATGCATATGCAATTGTTCATCCACGCTTGCCAGTTGAGGAACCAAGTTATCCATTCGGTGATTTATCAGGAGCAGGCGTGGCTTTTAAAGTTGCGTCGGCCTTGCTAGATGCGCCGGCTGATGAGTTGCTTGATTTAGCTGCCCTAGGGACGGTTGCGGACGTTATGCCATTAACGGATGAAAATCGTGTCATCGTTGCGGGCGGTCTAGCAACAATGCGAGAGGATCCACGACCCGGTATTTTGGCTCTGCTGGGTCAAGCAGGACAAAATTACACTGAATTAGATGCCAATAGTATTGGCTTTACGATTGGACCACGTTTAAATGCTGTTGGACGCCTTGCGGATCCTGCCTTAGGGGTGCAACTATTATTAGCTGAAGATCCAGCCGAAGCTGAAACTTTGGCTGAACAAGTGGAGCAATTGAATCAACAGCGGCAAAAAATGGTTGATAGCATTACCGAACAAGCTTTGCAAGCGGTCGACCCAGCTCATGCTGTTAATGTAGTCATGGGGACCGGGTGGCACGAAGGTGTATTAGGTATTGTTGCTAGTCGTTTAGTTGATGCTACGGGTAAGCCTAGTATTGTATTATCGGAAAATGAGGGAACTGCAAAAGGTTCGGCTCGGTCAGTGGATGGGTTTGACTTGTTTACGCCATTAGATGCAAAACGTGAAATGTTTAAGGCTTTTGGCGGACATGCGAGTGCAGCTGGGATGACTTTGCCGGTGGACCAAGTTCCTGAATTGCAAAAGACGTTAGATCAGGCGGCGGTGGATCAAGATTTAGCCAATCAAGCTAAGCCAGCGTTAATGGTATTAGATACAGTTGATGCGGCTGATTTTAAGCGCGATACGTTTGAAACGATGCAGGTATTAGCACCGTTTGGAAATGGCAATCCTGAACCTAACTTTAAAGTGAATGTTACGCGAGTCAAACAGGTTAAGACGATGTCAAATGGTAAGCATATTCGTTTTACTGCTGAAACGGATCATGGTGATTTACCAGTGGTTGGTTTTGGTTTTGGTGCTTTAGCCGAACAATTGCAAGGCCATTTTCAAACAATCGAGTTAGTCGGTACGATGAGCGAAAATGTTTATCGAGGCATGACGACATATCAACTAATGCTGAAAGATTTAGCCGCCAATGGTTCATCAATAATGGATTGGCGTACCAGTAAGTTGACCAATACGGTTTTGCAACAAAATGCGGATTATGTGTTCTTTAACCGTAAGTTGTATGAGCAATTAGCGCCACAAGTTGGAGCAAAAGGGCGAGCTATCTTTATTGATGATGCCTTCAACTATACGCAATTGCGGACAATGGCTTTAGTTGATTTACCGGACTCGTTAGAACAATTATCAGATTTGTTAAAGTTTGTACCTGCCCAGGCAATTGCGCCAATCTTTTATACAAAGCAGTCAATGTATCTCTTGAAAGTACCTGATAAAAGTGATTTTGCAAAAGTTTTTCGTTTTGTGCAGAGTTTTCAGAACGTTGATCTTTCAGGCCAGTTCCGCCAAGTGGCCCAACATTTAGAGATGGAGCCAGCTTTATTGAATTTGATATTTAAGGTGTTTTTAGAGGCGGAGTTTGTTACAATAGAAAATGGTTTCTTAAATCCGGTTCCTAATCCTAACAAGGTTGTGTTAACCGAAACGAAACCTTACAAAGCGTTTATGGCGCGTCGTGAACTGGAAAAGCAATTAATTTATAGTTCTACTGCAGAACTAGAGGCGTTGCTTTCAGATTTAAGCAAGCAGGAGAATTAAAGTAAATGTTAGATTTACATGATTATATTGAATCAATTCCCGATTTCCCTGAGCCAGGGATTATTTTCCGGGATATTACACCACTACTATCTGATGGGGCCGCTTATCATCAAGCAACGCAACAAATTGCGCAGTATGCACGGGAGCGTGGTGTAAATGTGATTGTTGGTCCAGAGTCGCGTGGCTTTTTGGTCGGCGCTCCAGTCGCTGATGAACTTGGTGTTGGACTAGTACCAGCTCGTAAGCCTGGTAAATTACCACGTGAAGTGGTTAGTGAAAGCTACTCATTGGAATATGGGACTGCAAGCCTTGAAATGCATACAGATGCAATCAAGCCCGGTGATAAGGTGTTGATTACTGATGATCTTTTGGCGACTGGTGGTACTATTGAAGCCACAATTAAGTTGGTCGAAGCTCTTGGCGGAGAAGTGGTTGGGTTAGCATTCTTTATTGAGTTAGCCGAGCTTAAAGGCCGTGATCGCTTAGAAGGTTACGATATTTTAGCCTTGCTTGAATATTAATTTATTAAAAATAAAAGAGCCTCCTCACTTAGATGAGGGGGCTCTTTTTATTGGATATGGCTACGGAATAGACTCACAACTTTCCCTAATATATGCACTTCGCCTAGTACGACCGGCTTCATCTGTGCATTTTCAGGTTCAAGGCGATAGTGGTCAGCTTCATGAAAGAAACGATAGACTTGTTTAGAGGCGTCTGGTAGGTCGGTAACGATGATATCACCATTGTTTGCTTGTGTTTGGCGATGCACAATCAACACATCGTCAGGATAAATGCCAATATTAATCATGGTTTCATTGCTTTGGTGAATCATGAATAAATCATTATGATCTGTGATTAATTGTTCAGGAAATGGTAAAAAATCGAGTTCGTCAGCATTGGGTTCATCGATATCACTGTTTTCAGCCAAGACGGGGACGTAATTGACGGGGTTGGCGGTATTAATTGCCGCAATGCCACGCGAGGTCAATTTTAAAGCGCGCGATTTGGTTTGTTGTCGGGTCAAATAGCCCTTTTTAATGAGGCGATTGATATAACCATGCACAGTGGCGCTGGAAGATAAACCGACGTGTTCGCCGATTTCACGAATTGTTGGTGCGTAACCTTGGTTTTGTTGTTGTTCATAAATAAAGCGTAAAATTGCATTTTGTTTACTAGCCATATGACGGTTCCTCTTGTTTATTTGATATATATTTTAGGTAAAATAATATGAATTGACAATTAATTCTGTGGCAGACATGGTAAAATAGAGAGAAACAAATTAGAAATTTGCGGAGGTGACATAATGAGTGAAGATGTAAAGCATGATGAAGATGCAATTGATCCTAAGGATATTGAAGCGGTAACAGATGAAACGCTGGAACATGATCCTTCTGAAGCAGAGAACGAACAAAACCCTGCCAATGAGCACATGGAAGCGGTCCGCACTCGGATTAACGAATTAGCAGCCAAGGCTAAGACTGATGAAGGCTTGACTGAAGAAGAAACGAAGGAACGTGCTGAGTTGCGTGAAGAATTCTTAGAAAACTTCCGTAATTCATTCCGCTCACAAATTGAAATGTTACAAGTCTATGATGACGATGGTAACGAAGTAACTCCAGAAAAGGTTAAGCAAATCCAACGTGATAAGGGATTACGTGACGATTAAGCTAGTCAAATGGTGCTAATTCTGTTAGCATTAATTGAGAATAAATTTATTGGAGTATGTCATGAGTACAGGAATTTGGATTTTAATTGTTGTTATTGCAGCCATCCTTGGTGCTGTTGCTGGTTTCTTTATCGCTCGTAAGACAATGGAGAACTACTTGAAGAAGAACCCACCAATCAGTGAAGAAATGATGCGTTCAATGATGACATCAATGGGACAAAAGCCTTCACAAAAGAAGTTGAATCAAATGATGCAACAAATGAAGGCTCAATCAAATAAGAAGTAATAAAAAAGCTAGCCGATGGGGCTAGCTTTTTTATTACTTACTTTTTACTTTTTGGCTTTAGGGTCAACGTAGACATAATTTGGATCAATTTCATCATCTAAATCATCAAAAGCTTGTAAAAGTTGTTGGTCAATTTTAGCAGTGTTTTCGTCATTCAATTTCATCTTGCGATCAATTTGAATTGGTTCTCCAACGGCTAGGTGCACTTGACCACGCTTGAAAGGATTAAGGAAGTCACCTAAAGTTACGGGGCCTTGGTAAACCATCGGAACTAATGGCTTGCCTGAAGTTTTGGCGATAACGACAGACCCACCTTTTAACTTTTGCGTGTGGCGAGAACCTGAAGGGAACATAATCAAACTTAAATCAGTTTTCTTCAAAATATCAACTGGCTTTTTGATTGCTGAGATGCCTGGGTTTTGACGATCAACGGGGAAGGCATTGCCATGTTCAAGGAGCCAGCGTAAAATAGGATTTTTGAATAATTCTTTTTTAGCCATGAAGGCAAAACGCTTTGGCCAAGCCATCGTGGCAAAATAAAACATATCCCACAAGGCCCGGTGAGGACCAACGATAATATAATTGCCTTCTTTTGGTAATTTTTCTTTACCGATGACATGGTAGCGTCCGTTAAATAGCCATAAAATAAAGGTAACAAAGTAACGGCCTAAGAAATAAAACATAAGATAACCTCCTAGAATAATAACAGCCTATTATCCCACACAGAGACAACCTTAGCAAATGAAGGAAGAATGGAGAAAAGATATGGAACATACGCAACTGAAACCTGGTGAGCGCTTAGACATGCTTTATTCTGATAAAGTACATATTATTCAAAGCAAAGATGTGTTTTCCTTTTCTTTGGATGCAGTTTTATTGGCTAATTTTGCTAACCCGCGTAAACAAGGCCGTGGCTTAACGGTCGACCTTGGCACTGGCAATGGAGCCATTCCATTATTTATGGCTCATAAAGTGCAAGGTAAAATCTTGGGAGTCGAAATTCAACCACAGTTAGCAGATATGGCTAAACGGTCAGTGGCGTTGAATGGGTTGAATGATCAAATTGACATTTTAAATGCAGATATGCGGGATATTTTTGACACGGTGCGTCCTGGTAGTGCAGATACGGTGGTCTCGAATCCACCCTATTTTGCCGTTGATTCAGAAAAAACGGTTATAAAAGAGGATGAGCATTATGCTATTGCGCGTCATGAAATCAAAGCTGACTTAGCTTTAGTGACGAAAACAGCAAATAAATTATTGAAGAATAAAGCCCATTTCTTTATGGTCCACCGTCCTGATCGTTTATTTGAAATTGTAGACGCTTTGCGTGCAGCACATTTAAGCCCCAAAAAGATGCAGTTTGTCTATCCAAAACCAGGGACTGAGGCTAATATTGTGCTAATTGATGCAATTAAAGATGGGGATGGAACGGGGGCACGGATTTTGCCACCAATTATTACGCATAATCCGGATGGTACATATCGTCAAGAAATTTTAGATATTTATGAAGGCAAAAATCAAGATGAATAAAATTTACTATGTGTATGTCTTATTGACGGCAGATGGCTATTTTTATACAGGTTATACTGACGATGTGGGAAAACGTCTGGCAACACACAATGCCGGTAAAGGGGCTAAGTTTACCCGTCCTAAAAGTCGTCGACCGCTACGCTTGTTACACGCTGAGGCCTACGAAACGAAAGGTGAGGCGTTAAAAGCAGAAGCAGCTTTTAAAAAATTAACCCGAGCCCAAAAAGAAGCATATTTACATGCACACGATGTTCATGATTTTTAACTTGCACTTGTGGACAATGTTTAGTAAAATTGTAAATTGTTCGTGATGAACAAAAAATACGCACTAATTTCAATAGTTTGGCAGGTGCCCCATTCGGGTCGTCGGATTACAGGCGAGATTAGGTGGAAAAACATTTGGAGGAAGATACTCATGGCAGTTATCTCAATGAAGCAATTGCTTGAAGCTGGTGTACATTTTGGACACCAAACACGTCGCTGGAACCCTAAGATGAAGGAATATATCTTTACTGAACGTAATGGTATTTACATCATCGATTTGCAAAAGACAGTTAAGTTGGTTGATAAGGCTTACAACTTTATGCGTGATGAAGCTGCAAACGGTGCTGTTGTTTTGTTCGTTGGAACAAAGAAGCAAGCACAAGATGCTATTGCTGAAGAAGCAACACGTGCAAACCAATACTACGTTAACCACCGTTGGTTGGGTGGAACTTTGACTAACTGGGAAACAATCCAAAAGCGTGTTGCACGTTTGAAGGAATTGCGCGCAATGTCAGAAGATGGTACTTTTGATGTTTTGCCAAAGAAGGAAGTTTCATTGTTGATCAAGCAACGTGAAAAGTTGGAGAAGTTCTTGGGTGGTATCGCTGATATGCCTAAGATTCCTGACGTAATGTACATTGTTGATCCACATAAGGAACAATTGGCTGTTGAAGAAGCACACAAGTTGAACATTCCTATCGTGGCTATGGTCGACACAAATGCTGATCCTGACCAAATCGATGTTATCATCCCTTCTAACGATGACGCTATTCGTGCCGTTCGTTTGATTACTGCAAAGATGGCTGATGCCGTTATTGAAGGTAACCAAGGTGAAGATTCAGTTGAAGAAGAAATGACTTCTGTTAATGCTGATGAAGGTGATCGCGTAGATTCAATCGAAGATTTGACTGAAATTGTTGAAGGCAACAAGGAAGTTTAATCTACTAAAAACTACAAGCTTTGGCTTGTAGTTTTTTTGTGTCAAAAAATCGTGGGTTTTATGACTAATCTAACGGAATTGCTAGAAATTTATAGTGATTTCAGTTATACTGAATTAGATAAAATTATGCATTTATTAAGGAGAACACAACATGGCAATTAAAGCTGCTCAAGTTAAAGAATTACGTGAAATGACTGGTGTCGGAATGATGGACGCCAAGAAGGCCTTAGTTGAAACTGAAGGTGACATGGAAAAGGCTGTTGATGCCTTGCGTGAAAAGGGAATGGCCAAGGCTGCTAAGAAAGCTGATGCCGTTGCTGCTGAAGGTATGACATATGTTGCTGAAGAAGGCGACAAGGCTGCTATCATCGAATTGAACTCACAAACTGATTTCGTGGCTGGAAACAAAGAATTTAACGATTTGTTGCATACTGTTGCACAAACAATCGTTGAAAAGGAACCAGCTGATGTTGAAGAAGCTTTGAACTTGGATGTTGATGGTCAAACAATGAATGAATTGATCATCCACACAACTCAAGTGACTGGTGAAAAGATTACTTTGCGTCGCTTTAAGATCCTAAAGAAGGGTGCTAACCAAGTGATGGCATCATACTCACACATGGGTGGACGTATCTCTGCTGTTGTTGTTTTGGAAGGTGCTGATGAAGCAACTGCCAAGGACGTTGCTATGCACGTTGCAGCCATCAACCCTAAGTATCTTGCCAGCCAAGACGTTCCTGCTGACGTATTAGCACATGAAAAGGAAGTCTTGATGAATGCTGAAGACCTTGAAGGTAAGCCAGAAAACATCAAGGAAAAGATGGTTGAAGGACGTTTGCACAAGTACCTAGCTGAAATTTCATTGAATGACCAACCATTCGTTAAGGGTGATGGTAAGGAAACTGTTGAAGCTTACGTTGCTGCTAAGGGTGGTAAGGTAGTTGACTTCGTCCGTTACGAAGTTGGTGAAGGTATGGAAAAGGCTGAAAACGACTTTGCCGCTGAAGTTGCAGCACAAATGGGCTAAGCCTAAACGAAGAATCGAGATAAATCATGTCAAATGTTAAATACAAGCGAATTCTATTAAAGTTGTCTGGGGAAGCCTTGGCAGGTGAGCGTGGTTTTGGAATTGATCCTGAAACCGTCACGCGGGTTGCGTCTGAAATTAAGGACGTATATGAACTAGGCATCGAAATCGCGATTGTTGTCGGAGGTGGCAACTTATGGCGTGGTGAAGCAGGCGCACAAATGGGGATGGAACGAGCTCAAGCTGATTACGTTGGCATGCTTGGAACGACTATGAATGCACTTGCCTTGCAGGATGCATTAGAAACTGCTAATGTACCAACTCGGGTTCAAACGGCCATTGAAATGCGGCAAGTCGCCGAACCATATGTCCGTCGTAAGGCTGTCCGTCATCTTGAAAAGGGTCGGGTTGTTATTTTTGGAGCTGGAACTGGCTCACCATATTTCTCAACCGATACGACTGCAGCTTTGCGTGCAGCCGAGATTAATGCCGAAGCCATCTTGATGGCAAAGAACGGTGTTGATGGCGTTTATTCAGACGATCCACGGACAAATCCTGATGCAAAGATGTTTGAATCATTGACCCATGAAGATATTTTAGAAAAAGATCTTAAGGTTATGGACTCAACTGCTTCAACCTTGGCAAGAGATAATGATATTAACTTAGTTATTTTCAACATGAACACCCAAGGCAATATTAAGCGAGTTGTTGAAGGTGACAATGTTGGAACAACAGTGGAGGCAAAGCATTAATGGCGAACAAAATTGTTGAGCAAGCAAATGAAAAGATGGAAAAAGCCACAGATTCATTACAACGTGAATTAAGCGAAATTCGCGCTGGTGTGGCTAATCCTTCAATTTTGCGAGGCGTAAATGTTGAATATTATGGCGCAGAAACGCCATTGAACCAAATCGCATCAATTACTGTGCCTGAAGCACGAGTATTGTTGATTACACCTTTTGATAAGTCAGCTTTAAAGAATATTGAACAAGCAATTTTCTCAGCTGATCTTGGCTTAACACCAGCTAATGACGGTTCTGTCATTCGTTTGGTAATCCCTGCTTTAACAGAAGAAAGTCGTAAAGACTTAGCTAAAGAAGTTAAGGGAGTTGCTGAGAAGTCTAAGGTTGCGGTGCGTTCAGCTCGGCGTGATGCTATGGATGCCGTTAAGAAGGCTTTGAAAGATAGTGAAATTTCAGAAGATGAAGCACATCAATTAGAAGATGACATCCAAAAGGCGACTGACCTTGGCGTTAAGCGCGTGGACGAGATTTCAGCCGAAAAGGAAAAAGAATTGTTAACAATTTAATTTTCAAGCACATGGCCCAAAAGGGCGATGTGCTTTTTTTATGTATTCTTTAATATGATTGTGGTAGAATATTCCTATTATGTTCATAAAGTAAAGTGAATGATAAGAAATTGAAATGAGGATTTAATCATGGCAAACGAGTATCAATCAAGATCTGAACGTCGAAAGCATGAAGAGGACATGCAACGACGGGCGGATGAGAATGGTGAGAAAGCCAAAAATACACGTGAAGAGATTAGTTCAAAAGGTCCTAAACACTCAAAAGCGCCGAAAGAACCGAAACAAAAGAAACGTCGTCCTTGGCGTTGGTTATGGTTAGTACTAATCGCCTTAATTATTGTCCTCGTATGTGCTGCCGGAGCATTATATGCCAAGTCGAAGAATGCTGCTGATAATTCATATAAGCCGGCTAAAATTCAAAAAGCACGTGATGTTGACAAAATTTTGAAAGAGGGTAAGCCTTTCTCAGTTTTGTTGCTTGGAACAGACACAGGTGAATTGGGACGTGATTATAAGGGACGGACTGATTCAATGATGTTGGTAACGGTTAATCCAAAGGAAAAGAAGACAACGATTATGTCAATTCCTCGTGATACATTGGTTGCCATTCCTGGCTTTGAGAATCAGTTCCCAAGTAAGATTAATGGGGCTTATGAAGACGGTTCGGCTGCTACAACAATTCAAACCGTTCAAAATTGGTTAAATGTACCAATTGATTTCTATGCCCTCGTGAATATGGGTGGTCTTGAAAAGGTTGTTAATCAAGTTGGTGGGATTCAAGTGAAGTCACCGCTAACATTTAGTTTTAACCCGGATACAGCTCATGCTGATCCAGGAAACCTTTACGACTTTACCAAGGGATCATCGACATACTCACACACTGGTAAAGATGGTCAAAAGAAGACGTATGACACAATGGATGGAAAGGCTGCGCTCGCTTTCTCAAGAATGCGTTATGCTGATCCAAACGGTGATTACGGTCGTCAAGAGCGTCAACGCTTAGTGATGCAAGGTATCTTGGATAAGATTAAAAAGGATCCAACTAAGGTGCTTTCAAGTAACTTTATTGAAGAGATTGGAAAGTCTACGCAAACTGATATGAAGTTTAGCCAAGTTATGAAAATTGGTATGAAGTATCTTGGTGCAACGCAAGAAATCAAATCAGACCATATCCAAGGAAATAGTTATTCACTATCTTCTGGATCAACTGAAGTTGTTTATCGTGGTGAACAACAACGTGCCACCGATGTTTTGCGTAAGTCACTTGATTTACCAAAGAAGGAAACAGGTAATTTGTATTCAGGAAATATTTCTGATGCTGATATCCAAAGTGCCGGTGTACCAACATTGACGGAGTCAATGCAGTTGTCAACTGGACAAGATTCAACAGATGTTGCAGCGCAAACTGCTGATACAAATACTGGTGAAGTTGTTGGTCAAAATACGAATTGAACGCTAGGCAATTAGGGTAAAAGAGCGTGAACCAAATTTGGTTCACGTTCTTTTTCGTATATACCAATTTGAAAACAGGTCCTGGCAACAAAGCTTTTCAATGTTTGTTCTATACCAATCCAAACGATATTTTGTTGACTATACCATTTTAGCTCTGTTACAATGAAGTTTGTAATAATAAAAGTAAAAGCTTCTAGGTAAGGAGATTATAAATATGTATTGTGGAATTGTTGGTTATACTGGATTAAATTATCAATCAGCGCCAATCCTTTTGAAAGGACTACAAAAGCTAGAGTACCGGGGTTATGATTCAGCTGGTATCTTTGTGCCTGATGTTGCTGATAACGAGGACCAATGGGTGAAAGAAAAGGGCCGTGTCTCTGAATTAGCTGATTTGGTCGATCGTTCTGAAGTTAAGGGAACATCTGGTATTGCTCACACTCGTTGGGCCACACATGGTAGCCCATCTGTTGAAAATGCACACCCACAACGTAGTGCCAACGAGCGCTTCTATCTTGTGCACAACGGGGTGATTGAAAACTATCTTGAATTGAAGCATAAGTATTTAACAGATGTACCATTTGTTTCTGATACTGACACAGAAGTGGCCGTGCAATTGGTGGCTAAGTTTGTTGATGAAGGACTTTCTACGTTTGATGCTTTGCAAAAGATGACTAGTCTTTTGGCTGATAATTCAGCGTACGGTTTCTTGTTGATGGATGACCAAGAGCCTGACACGATGTATGTTGCTAAGCGTAAGTCACCACTTTTGATTGGAATTGGAAAAGACTTCAATGTTGTAACTTCTGATGCGGTTGCCATGCTTGATGAAACGCACGACTTCATTGAATTAAATGACGATGAAATTGGTATTATTAAGCCAGAATCTGTTCAACTGTTCGATAAGGATGGTAACGAAATTCATCGTGAACCATTCCATGTGGATATTGATGCTTCTGAAACTGATAAGGGTACTTACGAGTACTACATGCTTAAGGAAATCGATGAGCAACCAGTTGCCATTCGTCGCTTGCTTGATAAGTATTTTGGTGATAATGGTGAAATTTTGATTGGTGATCAATTGCTTGAGGACGTTAAGGCATCTGATCGTATTTATATCATTGCAGCTGGAACATCTTACCATGCTGGTTTGATTGGTGCGCGGATGTTTGAAAAGTGGGCTGGTGTACCAACTGAAGTGCATGTTTCTTCAGAATTTGCTTATGAGCAACCACTACTTTCAGACAAGCCATTCTTTATCTTCCTTTCACAATCTGGGGAAACAGCTGACTCACGTGAAGTTTTGCAAAACGTTAACCGTGCTGGCTTCAAGTCATTGACGATGACTAACGTTGAAAAGTCAACTTTGTGGCGTGAAGCTACTTATGCATTGCCTTTGTATGCTGGACCAGAAATTGCCGTGGCTTCAACTAAGGCGTATGTTGCCCAAGTTGCCTTGCAATCTATTTTGGCCTATGCATTATCAGATCGGACTGATCTAGATCTTGAACAAGAACTATCAAAGATTGCGGTTGATATTCAAGCAATTGTTGACGATAAGGCTGTCTTCGAAGAAGTCGCACAAAAGTTGCTTGTTCCAGCTCACAGCACTTTCTACATTGGCCGTGGTGCTGATGCGGATGTATCTCTTGAAGCTGCCTTGAAGCTTAAGGAAGTTTCATATGTACAAGCTGAAGGATTTGCCGCTGGTGAATTGAAGCATGGTACTTTGGCATTGATTGAAGATGGTACACCAGTTATTGCTTTGATGACGCAACCAAAGACGGCTGGTTTGGTTCGTGGTAATATTGCTGAAACTGAAGCACGTGGTGCAAATACTTACACAATTACAACTAAGGCTTTGGCTGAAGATGGTGACAATGGCTATGTTTTGCCAGATGTTGATCCATTGCTAGCGCCATTGCTAGCGGTTGTACCAACACAATTACTTGCTTACTATACTTCAAAGCTACGTGGTTTGGATGTTGACCATCCTCGTAACTTGGCTAAGTCAGTGACTGTGCAATAAACAAATTAAACTAAAACACATTTGATGAGACACGCTGGCGTGGAATCGTTTAATGTGTTTTTTTACTACATGCTACAATTAGTTTGTTTTTTTTAAGTGGAACCAGGCTCGCAGGGCGCTTAAAAACTGCTATAATGAATTAGAATTAAAACGTGATAACATCAATTAACTTGATGCGCAACTAAAAGGAGAGTGCCATGAAATTAGCATCATTACCTGCGGAGTTTGAAGCCGCTTTACCAATCTTACAAACATTGGAAGCTGCCGGTTATGAAGCTTATTTTGTCGGTGGCTCGGTACGTGATACCTTATTAAACAAGCCTATCCATGATGTCGATATTGCAACGTCAGCTTTTCCAGCCGAGGTGAAAGCTTTATTTAAAAAGACGGTTGATACCGGGATTGAACATGGAACGGTCATGATTTTAGATCATGGGCAGGGATATGAAACAACGACATTCCGAACGGAATCAGATTATACTGATTATCGGCGCCCAGACGAAGTGACTTTTGTTCGTTCGTTAGAGGAAGATTTAAAGCGACGTGATTTTACGGTCAATGCTTTAGCCTTAAAGCCAGATGGTACAGTTGTCGATTTATTTGATGGGCTACAGGACTTAGAACACCATATTTTACGAGCAGTTGGTAAGCCCGAAGAACGCTTTCACGAAGATGCTTTACGAATGATGCGAGCCGCTCGTTTTGCTGCTCAATTAGGTTTTGAAATTGAACCAGAGACGCAAGCCGCGATTAAAGATAATGCGCAACTATTGGCGCATATTTCTGTTGAACGCGTGAATGTTGAATTTACAAAATTGATGCAAGGACCAGCAGCAAATTATGGTCTCTTGGAACTTTTGCGGGGACGACTTAATTTATATATGTATGGGTTAGAGGCAGCTGATATTGATTTGTTGGGCTATGCGGATTTATTGAAACAGGCCCAGCCGGCAAATGACCAACAAGCATGGGTGTTACTCGCCTTTGAATTAGGTTTGACGCCCGATGACACAGCCAGTTTCTTGCGCCAATGGAAGCATAGTCGTGAGATGATTAATACGGCTAGCCGCAGTATCACGCTTTTGAACGCATTGCGCTTAGACGATGTCTCAAATTGGCAGCTTTATTCCGTGGGGTCAGACATTCAAACCGCATTGGCAGTTGCTGATTTATCTGAATTAGTCGTGGATACAGATCGTTTGGCGCAACGTTATGATGCCTTACCAATTCATAGTAAGAAGGAATTGGCTGTAACGGGGGCGGATTTAATGCAGACTCTACAAATGCAACCAGGTCCGCAAATTGGGCAATTATTAAGTCAGGTTGAGCATGAGGTCGTTGAAAACCAAATTGCTAATGATAAAACAGCATTGCTTTATCGCATTGTTGAATTAACGAATAAAGAAAAGAAGTAAACTATGAAACAACTACGTGCAACAGATTTAACCAGTGTCTATGGTGAAAAAACACAACTAGATCATGTCTCATTCCTAGTTGAAACCGGTGATCGGATTGGGGTGATTGGGGTTAATGGATCAGGAAAAACAACACTCCTTAATGCCATTGCCGGGGTAAACCCAGCCGATTCAGGCACGATTGAGACACCAAACGATTATACGATTGGGTATTTACAACAAGATCCACAATTAGATGATAATAAAAAGGTACTAGATGCCATTTTTTCTGGTGCACAACCAGTTTTTCAGTTGATTCGTGATTATGAGGCTGCTCTGGATGCATATGCCACCAATCCTGAGGATAAGAAAGTTGAAGCTAATTTTACGCGTTTACAAGCGCAAATGGATCAAGATGATGCTTGGCTAGCTGAATCAGAAGTGAAAGCTATTCTCACGCAATTGCATTTGCCTGATTTGAATTTAAAAGTTGGCCAATTATCTGGTGGGCAACGTAAGCGTGTGGGCTTAGCCCAAGTGCTAATTCAGGCCCCTGATTTATTGCTATTGGATGAACCAACGAATCATTTGGATTTCGATTCCATTGCTTGGTTGGAAAAATATCTAAGTGAATATCGTGGGGCCGTGATGACGGTAACGCATGATCGTTATTTCTTGGATAATGTGACGAATCGTATTTTTGAACTTTCATTCGGTCATCTATATGAATATACCGGTAACTATCAAGCTTTCGTTGAAGCCAAGGCTGAACGGGTTGCCGCATCTAAGGTTGCGGATCATAAAAATGAACAATTATATAAAAAAGAATTGGCTTGGATGAAGACGGGCACAAAGGCCCGGTCAACTAAGCAAAAGGCTCGTGAAAATCGCTTTGCTGAAATTGCCGACAAGCGTGGAACCTTGCAACTTGATGATGAAGTGGAGGTGTCACTAGGACAGTCACGCTTGGGGAAAAAGGTTATTAATGTTGAACATGCTGATTTGAAATTTGATGATAAAGTTATCTTGGATGATTTTAATGAATTGATCCAAGCGCATCAACGGATTGGGATTACAGGACCAAATGGAACTGGGAAGTCAACTTTGTTGAATGTGATTGCAGGACGTCAGCCATTAGATTCAGGAATTGTTGATATTGGTGAGACAGTCCGCATGGCTTTTTATACGCAGCAAACTGAGCCAATTCCTGAAGACAAGCGGGTCATTGAATATTTGAGTGATGTTGCTGAGAGTGTCACCGACCAAGATGGTAACCGGGTCTCAGTTTCAGAATTATTGGAACAATTTTTGTTTCCAAGCATGATGCATGGTACCTTGATTCGTAAGTTGTCTGGGGGCGAAAAGCGGCGGCTTTACTTGCTTAAGCTCTTAATGCAAGCGCCAAATGTTTTGTTATTAGACGAGCCAACGAATGATTTGGATATTAGTACGTTAACGGTTTTGGAAGATTATTTACAAAAGTTCGTGGGTACGGTCATTACGGTGTCGCATGATCGTTACTTCTTGGATAAAGTGGCTGATCATTTGTTGATTCTGCATGGTCAAGGTCGGATTAGCCGTTATGATGGGCTTTTCTCTGATTATTTGAAGCAGTATGGTGCACCAACCTTTGAAAATGCACCCGTGAATGCTAAGGAAAATGCAACGCCAGTGTCAGAACAACCGGCCGATGAAGTTAAGCCAGTAGCAGAAGCGCCTAAAAAGAAGAAACTAACTTGGGCTGAAAAGCACGAATGGGAAACGATTGAAGATGAGATTGCCCAGCTTGAGGCTAAAGTTGAAGAAATTGAAGGCGCAATGAATGAGAATGGGGCCGATTTCACCAAATTAGGTGATTTACAACGTGAGTTAGATGCAACAAATGCTGATTTAGAAGCAAAAATGGATCGTTGGGCAGAATTATCTGAACGCATGGAGGATGAATAAATGGGAAATATTTCAATGATTTGGGCGCAGACGAATGATGGCACAATTGCCCTAAAGCGTGCGATTCCTTGGCATGAAAAATCTGATTTACAACTCTTTAAGAAGTTAACTTTGAATAAAATTGTGGTGATGGGGCGTCATACGATGGAAAGTTTTAATGGTCGGCCATTGCCTAAACGGACCAATTTAGTATTAACGCATGATCACGATTTGGTTGTACCAGAAGGCTTTCAAAAGGTTTACTCCGTGGCTGAGGTATTAGAATTGATGGAAGCTGCTGACCAAGATTTGGCGGTAATCGGTGGTAAGCCAATTTATGAGGCCTTCTATGATGTTGCCAATACACTGTATGTTACGTATTTAGATACTGACTTTACCGGTGATGTCCAGATGCCAACAGTTGATAAGACGGTTTGGCAAGGTGAACAAATCGCGCAAGGTGTGCATAATGATGAGGATGATTATGATTTTGAAACGGTAGCTTATACCCGACGTTAATCAAATTGCGTTTTTCTTCACATGAAACATGACTTCTTGCAAAAAAAGGCGTAAACTATAGGTAAATGATTGGATAGGTGGTGAAGCTTATGAAGTATGTAACATTGTTCTTTTGGACCTTTATTTTGGGTGAGGTCTTAGGTTATATTGCGAGTGCCTTAATGGCAGTGAGTTATGATGCAACGACTGTTTCGCTGTTTTCAGCAATCATTGCTTCAGTGGCAGCAATCGTTGCGTTGTTGATTTCAAAGTCATCAACGCCAAAAATCCATCAACATCAAGATTAAAGAAAAGAAATCAATCTTTTATGAGATTGGTTTTTTTATTTTCTGTTTTTTCCTAAAAATGCTATGATTAAAGCACTAAATTAAAAGCGATGCTAGAAAGGAGGGACGTGATGGTACCATTAAAAACAACGTCAGCCTATAGTTTGCTAAAAAGCCCGATGCTGCCACAACAATTGGTACAAGCAGCGAAACAAAAGGGTTATTCAGCAGTTGCCTTGACTGACATTAACACATTGTATGGCCTAAATGATTTTTATCAAGAAGCACAAAAGAGTGATATTAAACCAATCATGGGCTTAACCGCTAATCTGACGGGAACGGTGCTATCACAGACTTATCCGCTTGTTTTTCTAGTTGAAAATCAGACTGGTTATGCCAATCTTTTGGCGTTAAGTAGTCGGGTGATGACACAGACACAACAACCAACGCTTGCCGATATCCAAGACTTATTGGAAGGTTTGTATGTCGTTTTTCCAACGGTTAGTGAATTATCAGTACTGCTAAGTTCAGGAGAAACGGAGGCGGCACAACTTTTGGAGGCGACACAAGCCATTGTGCCAGCAGAACATCTCTTGATTGGTGTTAGTCCACAAATGGCATCGGAGCGTTTAGCTAGTTTACGGCAATTGGCACAGGCACAGTCAATTCCTTTTGTTGCTTTTCAAGAAGTGGCCTATGCTGAACCTCAAGATCATTTTGCGTTAGAAGTTATTGAAAAAATTGGGCAGGGTGAGGTAATTCAAAATATTGGCCAGGTACAGGCTCAGCCTGCAGAAGGTTATTTACCAGAAGCTAATGATTGGGCGAATGCCTTTAACCAAGCCGGGTTAAGTGATGCAGTTGCTATGTCAGATTGGTTGGCTGAGCATAGCTTTTTTGAGCCCAAGGTGCAAAGTAACAATTTACCATCAATTGATTTACCGGCTGATACAACGCCCAAGCAATATTTACAACAATTAGCCCAGCAAGGCTTAATGCAACGGGTTCCGGATTCGGATGAAAAATATCAAGAGCGTTTAGCTTATGAATTGAGCGTTATTGATGAATTAGGCTTTGATGACTACTTTTTGATTGTGTGGGATGTCATGAATTACATGCATCAAGAAGATATTCGCACTGGCCCCGGACGTGGATCAGTTGCGGGTTCACTCGTGGCTTATGCATTGGGAATTACCGATGTCGATCCAATTCAGTATGATTTACTCTTTGAACGTTTTTTGAATCCCGAACGGGCTCAAATGCCGGATATAGATATTGATATTCCAGACAATCGTCGGGAACAAGTCTTGAACTATTTGCACGAAAAATATGGGCATGAACAAGTTGCACAGATTATTACCTTTTCGACGATGAGTGCACGAGCTGTTATTCGTGATGTAGCTCGAGTCTTTGGTTTAAATCCAAGTCAAATTGATCAACTATCCAAGACGATTCCACGTCAGTTAAATTTGACACTGGATGCTGCTTATCAAGAATCACAGGCGTTTCGGAATGCTTTATACGATTTGCCAGTCGATGGTGAACTTTTATTTGATACTGCGAAACGGTTAGAAGGGTTGCCACGTAATGCTTCCCTCCATGCGGCGGGGGTAGTCTTATCTGCAACGCCTATTCAAGAAACAATTCCGGTGCAATTAGGTGAAGATGGTCGCTTAGTGACCCAATTCCCGAAAGGGCCAGTTGAAGCGTTAGGCATGCTTAAAATGGATTTCTTAGCCCTTTCTAACTTAAATATTTTGGATACAGCTTTACGCGAAGTCCAAAAACAAACGCCTGATTTTAATATTAATGAAATTGATTTAAATGATCCGCAAACCTTGGCCTTGTTTCAAAAAGGACAAACCAATGGGGTTTTCCAATTTGAGTCAGCGGGCATGAAGAATATGCTACGTCAAATGCATCCGGATAGTTTTGAGGATATCGTGGCAGCAAATGCGCTCTTTCGACCCGGTCCAAGTCAAAATATTGGCCACTTTATTGCGCGAAAACATGGTCAAGAAGCACAAGCCGTGCCAGATCCAAGCTTAGAAGAAATTCTAGCGCCTACGTATGGCATTATTGTATATCAAGAGCAAGTGATGCGAGTAGCTGAGCAATTTGCTGGTTTTTCATTGGGACAAGCCGATTTGTTACGACGGGCGATGTCGAAAAAAGATTCAAATAAGTTAGCAACTTTAAAGGATGATTTTGTGGCCGGTGCAATTAAGCTGGGACATACGGAACAATTAGCCCAAGAAGTTTATAGTTATATTGAGACTTTTGCGCAGTATGGCTTCAACCGTTCGCATGCGGTGGCATATTCTAAGTTAGCTTTTCAAATTGCCTATGTAAAGGTGCATTATCCATTGGCTTTCTTCAAAGCGGTTTTAAATGATGCAATTGCTGATAAGACAAAGATTAGCACATATATTGCTGAAGCACGTTCTGCAGGGGTCACAGTGAAAGGACCTAGCATTAACCAAAGCTGGCAAGGTTACAGTGTTAACCAGCAAGGTCAATTACAGATGGGACTAGCATCAATTAGTGGCTTGCGTCGGGATTTTCGTGAAGCGATTATCACGGCTCGACAGGAGCACCATGGGTTTGCTGACTTGACGCAATTTATAGGTAGTTTACCTAATAAATATCGAAAAGTTGCTCAATTAGAGCCGTTGGTTTATGTTGGAGCGTTCGATGAATTTAACTCAAATCGACGGGCTTTATTGGAATCATTGCAGGCTTATCTAGATGCAGTCGGTTTAGCTGGTGATTCAATGTCACTTTTTAAGACCTTGACGCCTAAAGTCCGTGATATTGCCGACTTTTCGGATTCTGAGAAATTGGCATATGAACATGATTATCTTGGTGTTTATTTAAGTGGCCATCCAATTGAAGCTTATCTTGGTCAAGCGCATCAAGATATTAATACTTTGGTTACGGGTATGGAACATGCTAAGCTGATTGGTTATATTCAAAATGTGAAAGTGATTCGGACTAAAAAAGGCGATCAGATGGCTTTTGTGGATGTGATGGATTTAACGGGCGAAATATCGATTACGGTATTCCCCCGCTTATTCCAACAACTTAACTTTGAACTGAAAGCAGGGGTGACCCTATTAATTGAAGGTAAAGTTGAGCAACAGCGTGGTCGGGATGCTTTACAGGTGATTGCCAATCACATTAGCTTAGCGCAGGCGCCAGCTGGTGCTGAGTCTGAGACTAATTCAGTTACTGGCCGTTGGTTCTTGAGAATACCGGCAGCTGCTCCGTCTGAAGCAGTGTTACAGGAGCTTCAAAACATTATTAGTCAACATCATGGAACTAACCCGGTTTTGGTGGTGGATGAGCAAACTGGCAAAAAGATTGTTCTAGCGGATAATCAACGTCTAGATAATCAGCCAGCAACTCAACAAGCTTTACAGGGATTATTAGGTCAAAATAATGTGGTGTTTAAAGCGTCAACAGAATAGGTTTACAACACGCGTTGGTTGTAAACCTTTTTTTGCTAGCGCTGCCTTTGGTAACAAATACTTTACAATTTGAAAAGTAAGCTATAAGGATAGTGCGACATGCGTTACAATAATATGAATAAAATGATTTACTGAATTAAAAAGCGCTTCATAAACGAATTGGGGAATAATATGGTAGAAGCAAAAGTTGTTACAGCAGAAGATGTGCATCAAACTGTTGCTAGTTATATGGATGCTGACCAGGTCGATAAGGTCGATCGGGCATATGCTTTCGCTGCAAATTTACATGAAAATCAAAGCCGTCAGTCTGGTGAGCCGTATATTATGCACCCCATCCAGGTTGCTGGGATTCTGGCTGACCTAAAAATGGATGCAGACACCATTGCAGCTGGTTATTTGCATGATGTCATTGAAGATACTGACGCAACGCTGGAACAATTAACGGACCAATTTGGGGCGGATGTGGCCAACATTGTTGATGGCGTTTCCAAAATTTCAAAAATTAAATATAAGTCATCTCGTGAGCAGTTGGCCGAAAATCATCGTAAGCTGCTCTTAGCCATGTCAAACGATATTCGGGTGATTATTGTAAAATTAGCCGATCGTTTACATAATATGCGTACGCTGGATGCCTTGCGGCCTGAAAAGCAAAAACGAATTGCTTCAGAGACGTTAGAGATTTACGCACCTTTGGCTGATCGTTTAGGTATTATGACGATTAAATGGGAACTGGAAGATTTATCTTTACGCTATTTGGACTCAGAAGCGTATCATGAAATCGCCAGTGCCATGAAAATGCGCCGGCAAGAACGCCTGGACATTGTTGAACAAGCTGTGGCAGAAATCGAACAAACTATTCAAGACTTGCACTTGGAAAATGTAGATGTCTATGGACGACCAAAGCATATTTATTCTATCTATCGTAAGATGGTGGATAAGAAAAAGAACTTTGATGAGATTTATGATTTATCAGCAATTCGGGTTATCGTGGATTCCATTCCAGATTGTTACGCGGTCTTAGGCTCAATCCATGCCCGTTGGACACCAATGCCGGGGCGGTTTAAGGATTACATTGCGTTACCAAAGGCTAATGGTTATCAATCGTTACATACAACGGTGATTGGACCGAGTGGACGGCCTTTGGAAGTGCAGATTCGGACCCATCAAATGCATGAAGTGGCTGAATATGGAGTTGCTGCCCATTGGGCCTATAAAGAGGGTAATACTGATGGTGCAGATGTATCAGACAACGATGAACAAAAGTTGAATGTGATTCAAGGTATCCTAGATTTGAAAGATGATGCCCGTGATGCCGATGACTTTATGGAATCCGTTAAAGGAGATCTATTCTCAGATCGCGTGTACGCTTTTACTCCACAAGGTGATGTGATTGAGTTGGCTAAAGGATCCGGACCATTAGATATGGCCTATGCTATTCACACAAATATTGGTAATCATACAACTGGGGCGCGGGTTAATGAACATATCGTGCCATTGGATTATCAACTAAAGACTGGGGATATCGTTGAGATTATCACTTCACCAACTGCTAAGCCCAGCCGTGATTGGCTTGATTTAGTGTCAACGCGCCGTGCCCGCAATAAAATTCGACAATATTTCCGTAAACAGGATCGTGACGAAAATGTTGAAGCTGGTAAGGCCATGTTAACTGATTGGTTAAAAAACGAAGGCTACAATCCGGTTGAAATTTTAACGCCTGAAAACGAAGCTGTGGCGACTGAAAAAACGCATTTCAATAGTCCAGATGATCTCTACGCTAGTATTGGTTTTGGTGACACTAAACCACAGGGTGTTGCAAATAAATTTACAGAAGCTAAGCGAGCTGAGTTAGAAGTTGAACGACAAGAAGCCGAGCAGAAGGCGATTCTAGAAGAACACGAGACCATTGAAAATGATAGCAAGCCTGATAAAGAGCAACGTGGGAAAAAAGATCGGGTGGTTATTGATGGTGTGGATAATCTATTAATTCGCTTAGGACACTGTTGTACGCCAGTGCCGGGGGATGCAATCAAAGGTTATATTACGCGCGGCCGGGGGGTTTCAGTCCACCGGCTTGGATGTCCGAATTTACAAGCAGCCGCTGATCAAGGCCAACGTTTAATCGATGTGACTTGGGATGAGCAGGCTGAGGTTAATAATGAAGAATTTGAGGCCGACTTAAGTGTTCGTGGTATGAACCGTGAAAAATTATTAAGTGATGTCATGCGGGCCGTAACCGCGAATACGAAGAAGTTATTATCAATCAATGGTCGGATTGAAAATAAAAATGAAGCCCATATTTCGTTAACTGTTGGTGTGCGTAATTTAGATCAACTGGAACATTTAATGGACGTTATTCGCAGTGTGCCTGATATTTATGAAGTTGAGCGAGTGTTTAAATAAATGAAAATTGTGCTACAACGTGTGAAATCTGCAGAAGTTTCAGTGGATGATGAGTGCTTGGGCCAGATTGGTATAGGTTATGTTTTATTGGTGGCTATCCGAGATTCGGACACGCTTGAGGATGTCGATTATCTAGTTCGCAAGATAGTGAATTTAAGATTTTTTGAAGACGCATCATCAAAAATGAACTTAAGTATAAGAGATGTAGGTGGTTCAATATTATCAATCTCTCAATTTACATTGTATGCCAATACGCGTAAGGGAAATCGGCCTAGTTTCACCGATGCTGGAGCGCCTGACTTTGCCAAGTAAATGTACGAGACCTTTAATGCTAAATTGCGTGAGACGGGTCTAGCCGTTGCGACAGGCCGTTTTGGTGCCGATATGCAAGTTGCTTTAGTGAATGAGGGGCCGGCGACCCTTGTACTGGATACTGAAAATAAATGATACGTTGATGTGAATGTTGCGACTGGATATAACGTATGTTAATATAAGTTTTATGTATTTGTAATTTTTTTGAAAGAAAATTCTTTCGGAATTTGTTATAATGGTACATGTAATTAACTTAATCATAAAAAGGGGAGAATGTTATGTCAGAAAAGTTGATTCAACTTCGCGTTGAAGACAGTGTTAAGGATAAAGCCGATGAAATCTTTAAAGCACAAGGGTTAACGACTCAAACTGCAATTAAGATCTTTTTGACGCAAGTTGCTAATACAGGTCAATCACCATTTGATAACTTGTTTTCAGGAAAGTAAATAAAAAACTTCGGTTGAGCAAAATGCTTCAAGATCGACTATTTGGGGGAATAGTCATTCTTGAAGTATTTTTTTTAGAGAAAGTGAGGGAGTATGCAAATTATTGCGTTTTTAATTTTAATTGTTGCTGCACTAGTGGGGGGGAAAATTGCCACTAAGTTGGGCCTATCAAATGTGGTAGGTCAATTGATTGCTGGAATCGTTGTGGGACCAGCTATGTTAAATTGGGTACCAAGCCTCCACAGTATCCATACGTTTGGGGAGTTGGGCGTGCTTTTGCTAATGTTGAATGCGGGACTCGAAACTGATGTGAAACAATTAAAAGAGAATATGAAGCCAGCATCTTTGGCAGCTATCTTTGGGGTTTTGCTACCTTTAATTGTTTTCCCAGCTTTAGCCTTAGTCTTTGGGATTAACTGGAAGACGGCAATTTTTTGGGGAATTGTCTTTGCCGCAACATCAGTTTCAATTACTTTGGCGGTGCTCAATGAGCAGGGAAAGTTGACGAGTACACCAGGAGCTGTGATTTTGGGGGCAGCGGTACTGGATGATATTATCGCGTTGTTGTTAGTAGCTGTCTTTACCATGTTCTTGGGTGGATCAGGTTTAGGCTTAGATTCAGTGATGCCATTAGTCGCTTTTGCCGTCGGTATTTTGATGCGCCGTTGGGCTCACTCGGATAAATTCCTGGAGTTGAGTGATACTTTTGGAAAATGGACTTTGTTCCCCATTTTCTTTGGCTCAATCGGTTTGATGATTAGCTTTGATAATTTCATGAATGAAATTTTATTATTGGTTATTCTAACAGTTGCTGCTGTGGCAACAAAGTATTTTGGTTCGGTTTGGGGAGCCCGTCTCGGTGGAATCAGTGCGGTCGATAGTCGTGCGGTTGGTGCTGGAATGGTGTCACGTGGTGAGATGGCGCTCGTCATTGTTCAAATTGGTTTGGGGGCTAATATCATTAATGAAATGGAATTCTCAAGCTTTGTGATTGTGATTATTTTGTCGACGATTATTGCCCCAATTATGTTGCGACCACTTTTGAACAAAGTGACTGACTAGAAAAGTTGTGCGGTCCAAATTGCTATCGATCAGGTAAATGCAGTATACTAGTGTCTGAATATCGGATAGACGAAAGAGGATAGAGAATGATTCAGCCAATTATGAACGATGCTTTGCTCAAAGCATTGGATGTTGACGAACTAGATGTCCAAAACGAACAGTTACATCGGCTATTGGCGGATGCCACATTGTTAGTTCGCGGACACGAAACGGATGACACCTATGATTTTGATTTGGTGCCAGTAAATGGTGATGCACAACAGTTAGCGATTGATGCATACACAAATTGGGCCCAGTTAACCGGTGATGAAGCCGTATTTACGATGACTTTTGAAGCATTGATGTACCATATTTTGGAAGTTGATAGCATTCAGGGCATCATGCTGAACCAAAAACATTATTTACCAAAAAATGCTTTTGCACCTCATTCGAAAACGCTACTTGCGCCACTTGATGACCAAGAAACAGATGATTTGCAGTTGGAAGACCGCCTAGCACCATGGTTAGAAAAGCATGTTAAGAAAGCTTACTTAGGAAAAATTATTCAAAATAATGAAGTTGAATATGCCCTTATGTTAGAACCTTGGACAGACGATTTAAAAGCATCAGTGCAGACGTTTTGGGATAAATATCGCCAACAGAAGCCTGATGTGCCTCAGTTGAAGTTAGTCGAGGAAGATAGTGAAACTGGACAGTTTATGTTAGATCACTTGATTCCCATTTACAGCGCAAAATAAAAAGGAATCAATCAGTTATGATTGATTCCTTTTTTTATTAGTCTTTTTTAGGTTCTACTTCGTAACGTGGTGTCCGAAGTTCTTTACGCTGGGCTTTAGTTGGCTTGTACAAAAATGAGAAGTAAGCAGCACGCCAATCATCAAATGAAGCTGCTAATTCAGCAATATCATCAGGGATGTCTTCACGTGGAATCCGATCTAAGTCAGGATGCTTAGCAATATAGTCGGCCATCCAATTTTGAATTTTTTCGTGTCCGGCATTTTCTGCTTCAACATTAAACCAATTTGTTGGTTCGTATTGAATTTTTTCATCTGGCACTTCAAATAGTTCCATTGTGCCATGAACCTTGAAGGGACGAATTAATTTGACATCTGGGTTAAATTTCCAAATGTATTGACCATCTTCGGTTTTTTCAACGTCTTCTAATTGTACAACGGCCCCGGCCATGTTAGAAGGTAGGCCAGTTTCCTTAAGGGCGTATGATGTGATGAGTAAATCGCCGCGGTGATCTGTATTGAAATCATAGATAACACCTTTTTTAGCGCCAACTAAGATATCAATTAATACTTGTGGTTCCATACCAACTGCTTGCATATTGTTTTCCAACTTTCTTTATGATAATTCAATCCATTCTAGCAAATCCACGGGGGGCTTGCATGCTAATTTCTACTTTTCTTTTGAATATCTCACCGATGGCAGGCGATATTATCGCTGATTTCTGTTACACTAAACTATTGGAATAAATAATTACAAGTAACGAAAAATAAAGTTAAGAATATAAGGAGTACACGCGATGACACACACAGTCGGCGAAGTCGTCCAAGCCAAAATTATTGATGAAAATCAAACCGCTTTTTTTGCGCAAGTTGATGGCATCACTTATACGCTTGAAAAAAAACAGTTAGATGTACCAGCTGAAGTGGGACAAGTGGTTGAAGGATTTACTTATGAAAATAATCAACATGATTTAGCGCTTAGTTTAGAAATACCAGCAGTGCGCTTAGGACATTTTGCTTATGGTACGGTTACAGATATTCGTCGTGATTTAGGCGTTTTTGTGGATATTGGTTTGCCAGATAAGGATGTCGTGGTATCACTAGATGAGCTACCAACCTTAAAAGAGTTATGGCCGCAACGTGGCGATCAATTGTTAATCACTTTGCGTGTTGATAATAAAGAACGCCTTTGGGGGGAATTAGCTCCTGCTGAGGTTTATCAAGCCATGCGTGTTCCAGCTAAGAAGAATATGCAAAATAAAAATGTGAAGGCGACCGTTTATCGTTTGAAAATGGTTGGGACTTACGTGTTAACGGATGATTACCATTTTGGCTTTATCCATCCGGATGAACGCTATCGCGAACCACGCTTGGGCGAACATGTCGCTGCTCGCGTCATTGGTGTTCGTGATGATGGCACGTTAAATCTATCATTACGGCCACGGGCTTATGAATCAATTGGCGATGATGCCCAAATGATTCTAAATCTACTCAAGGCGAACCCCAAGCATATGTTGCCATATAACGATAAGTCTGATCCAAAGGCAATTAAGCAATATTTTAATATGTCGAAGGGACAATTTAAGCGCGCATTGGGCAATTTGTATAAACAACGTTTGATTACCCAAGATGAAAATGGGGTCTATTTAACGGAGAATGATGAGGCATAAATGATGGCACAAAAAGCACCAACGGTCGGACCATATACTGATCAATTAGCTGATTATCTGCATTATGTCACTGTGGAACGTGGCTTGTCGGCCAACACACGGACTTCATATCAGCAAGATTTGACACAGCTTTTTCAGTACTTGATTAAAGCCAAAGATGCGTGTGCCTTAAATGATGTTGATCGTTTTACCATTTTAGATTTTTTGAAACAATTGGAAACTGAAGGTAAATCGCGAAATTCAGTGATTCATATGGTTTCGTCTCTACGAAAATTTTTCGAGTATGCATATGCGCAAGAAATGATTGAGAAAAATCCAATGGATCAAGTTGATCCACCTAAGAAAGCGCAACATTTACCAGCAGTACTTACTGTGGATGAAGTGGATGCTTTGTTAGCAGTGCCAGATACCAATACACCGTTGGGCTTACGGAATCGCACTTTGCTGGAGGTCATGTATGCCACGGGGCTACGGGTCAGTGAACTTGTGAATCTCAAACTAGATGATTTACACTTGGAAATTGGGCTCATTAAAACCTTGGGGAAAGGTGATAAAGAGCGAGTGATTCCAATCGGGGATATTGCAACCGATTGGTTACGTCGCTATTTGGCAGAAGGACGGCCGTTTTTAGGTAAGCAACAAGTTGCTGATGTGATCTTTTTAAATGATCATGGACGGCAATTGACCCGCCAAGGTGTTTGGAAATTAATCAAGCAGATGGTGCGCCAAGCAGGCATTACCAAGGATGTTTCGCCGCACACCTTACGGCATTCCTTTGCAACGCATATTTTGGAAAATGGGGCTGATTTACGAATTGTTCAAGAATTATTGGGCCATTCAGACATTTCAACCACCCAAATTTATACACATATTTCTGATAAACGACTAACTGAAGTGTATGATAAGACGCATCCACGTGCATAGTTAGTGAAAGGGGAGGACCGATGTTAATTACAGTAAGAGAAGATCAGCTTAAAATTGCCATGGGCTTTTTATCTTATTTACCGGAGTATAAGGACATTTCGGCCGCCCAACGTGAAATTGATTGGTATCAAAATGATGCTAACCGCCAATTACTTTTGTGGCAAGATACCGCAAGCCGGCACTATATTGCCTTTTTAGGTCTTGAGTATTTGTATGATGCGATTGTTGTGCATCAATTGATTTTTAGTGTTGAAGTGACTCCCAAGGAACGTTTGGATTTGCGTCAAGCTATTTTAGATGCTTTAAGTGTGCAGTATCCAAAAAAGACGATTATGGGAACGGTTAAAACCCAACACATTATTAATGACTGGCGGGAGGCTGGGCACATTGAGTGAGACCTTAAATTATCATTTGGAAGATTTTGACGGCCCATTAGATTTGTTGTTGCACCTGATTCGAGTGAATGAGATGGATATTTTTGATATCCAGATTGTTGAAATCACGCAACAGTATCTTGAATTTATTCATCAAGCTGAGGAACGCAATTTGGACATTGCGGGTGATTTCTTGGTGATGGCGGCGAACCTAATGGCAATTAAGTCCAATGATTTGTTACCAACGATGGATCCGGTCGATGATGATTTAGCGAATGTGGTCGATGAACCAGATCCAAAGGCCGATTTAATGCAACAGTTGTTGGAATATCAACAGTATCAAGCCGCAGCAACGCAATTACGTGAAATGGAAGAAGATCGGCAATTACAATTTTCACGGGCTCCGGAAACGGTGGATCCTTTAGCTGATGAACAAACACCCATTCCAACTCCAGTGGGGCTCCAAATTGCCGATTTGCAACAAGCCTTTGCAAAATTATTAGATCGTCGTCAGTTGCAGGTTGATAAGCAAAAAATGCGATCGTTGGCACCAGCGCGGCCTTCGATTGAGCACAAAATGACGCATATTATGGATCAATTTGCGACAACTCCGCGGTTAACTTTTGAAGCATTATTTGCGGAGCATCAAACAAAAGCAGATGTCATCGTGACTTTCTTGGGTGTTTTGGAGCTAGTCCGGCATCAACAGTTAGCGGTGCAGCAGGATGCCAACTTTGATGAAATTATTTTAGAAAAACAGGAATTAAGCGAGTAAGAGTATGTCTAACGAAGCACAAATTGAAGCCTTATTATTTGTTTCAGGGGATGAAGGCATTAAGTTATCTGAAATGACGGCAGCAACTGAGTTGTCAGCTGATACAGTGTTAGCCACGCTGCAGAAGTTACAAGAGAAATATGAGCATGATGATGAGTCAAGTTTGATGTTAGTTAAACATGGTGATCAATATCAATTGGTTACCAAGGCGGCTTTAGCCACAATTATTCACAATTATTTTACGGCGCCAATTACTTCGAATTTATCGCAATCAGCGTTAGAGGTCTTGGCAATCGTGGCATATCAGCAGCCGATTACTCGAATTGCAGTCGATGAAATTCGTGGTGTGAAGTCACACGCGATGTTACAAAAATTAGTATTACGAAACTTAATTAGCGTACAAGGACGTTCGGATGAAGTGGGTCGGCCTAATTTATACGGCACAACCGATTATTTTCTTGATTATTTTGGATTAGATCAGATTACGGATCTACCTGATTTGGGAACTGCGCAAACTTTGCAGAATTTACAGAGTAGTGAAGCTGTTCCAGAAGAAGTGCCTTTGTTTGAAGAGCATCCCTCAGCCTTTGCGACTGATTTGATTGATGAAAGTGAGAAAGAATAAAGATGGCAGAACGTTTACAGAAAGTGATGGCCCAAGCGGGGGTTGCATCACGACGCGCCTCAGAAAAGTTGATTGCCGATGGTCACGTGACGGTTAATGGTAAAAAAGTCACAGAATTGGGTACTAAAGTTGAACCACATGATCATGTGGAAGTGAATGGAGAACCAATTGAAGGCAATGAAAAATTAGTTTATTTCTTGTTGAATAAGCCTCGAGAAGTAATTACCGCTGCCTCAGATGATAAAAATCGAGCAACAGTTTTGGATATCTTATCTGATGTGCCACAACGTGTTTATCCAGTTGGCCGTTTGGATTATGATACAACCGGAGCATTGCTATTAACTAATGATGGTGCATTGGCCAATCAATTGATGCATCCAAAATTTAATATTGATAAAGTTTACGTGGCTAAAGTTAAAGGTATTCCTAGCAATGATGATTTGAAGGTATTGCGTTTGGGTGTGACCGTTCATACTATCGAGAATAAGCGCCATAAAACTTATCATGCAGCACCAGCGAAAGCTGAAATTGAAAGTGTTGATAAGGAAAAGCAAACTGCGATTGTGCGTTTAACCATTCATGAGGGCCGTTATCATCAGGTCAAGGAAATGCTTAAGGCTGTGGGACATCCAGTCTTAAAGTTGACGCGTGAACAATATGGGATGTTGGATGTTGCTAACTTGGCACCAGGTGAATATCGCGAATTAACATATGATGAAGTGAAGGCCTTGAAACAAGGTAAACAATATCGTCGTTCTGCTGGACGACTATAAAAGATGCGAAAAACTGCTAGTAAAACTAGCAGTTTTTTTGTTTTTAATATAAGATAATGATAGAACATATTTTAAATAAATAGGTACACCAATTACGATGTATGGATTGAAGGATAACAAAAATGAAAGTATTTGAAACGGGTGTAGACACCTTACATTTCCTCATTGCTTTTAATATTATTGTGGTCATCATTTTGGGTGCATACATAATTTCTGCAATTAGACATCATGATTTACGATCTTCAATGATTTTTGTCGTGCTTTTTGTGGGCTATTGCTTTATGATTATTGCTTTTGCAAATTGGAATCAAATTGAAGGTATTAATGATCCGATTGTATTTAGTAATAATCCAGTGATGAGAAATTAATAGTAGCGAAAATTTAATGATGGGGTACAGATTATGCAGGAAAAAGAAGGACAGACCCGTAGTAACCAACATAAACCTAAGCGTTCTAAAATGCAGAAAATTTATTTATTCTTGGTTTTGCTGATTGGTTTTGGTTTATTGGGTTTCTCAGTGTATATCGGCTATCAGGTTTTTTAGTAGTTAATCGAATTAGTTTTATAGATTTACATTTTTTAGAATTGGTGTGCGTATAGAGTAATAAGTAATGCTTTAAGAGTTGGAGCGCCTAAAGATTCAGTTAACTGATTCATAGTGTGCGAATTTTTATCTATTGAGGATTGTTATGGGAAAGAGAAAAGAAGTAACCGAACAAGTGACCAAACATGTAAAAATAGAAAGTGATGGCTGGAATGATTATGGTATGTATCTTTCTTATCATATTTTTGTTGAAATAGATAAAAATAAAGGGAAATTTGATTATAAGATATTAGGATTAGACTCTAATAAGAGTTACGTCCAATATAATTTTTGTGAGAAAGAAAGCGATGAAATAGAAAATATAGATTTATTTGGTGTAGGAGAATTGGACCTATATTATTTTTGTGCTAATCACTTAGAAGAAGATGAATTCAATGCCCTTTTTACTAAATTAAATGACCTTAATTTCAAAAATACATATAAAGAACTGATTGAAAAAGTTAATTTTAATGACAGGGAATATGTAAATGGTTTATTTAGATATGGGACAGGTGAGAAATTTGCGAAGTTTAAATATAATGTAGGTGGAGATGTTGAATTATTTAACTTATTCAATAAAGTAACTAAAGATAAATATTTATTAGAAAAATTGGCAGATGATACGTTCACTAAAAATTTTATAAATTTACTAAAAGATCATAGCGGAGCTAGAACATTTTTCATAGATTTTATGCGTTCTAGCACATCACAAATACAGAAGATTACAAATAGTAAAAAGCCTACAAAAAATGATAAAAACACATGGGATGGACTACGTTCTATTTTTGATCAGTTGTATACAGATGACAGTATTAAAAGTGAATATGCAAAAATTTATGGTGACGCAAATATTGCCTTATTGAGATCGATTTCCAAACTTGAAGATGCATTAAAAATTAATGACGAAGTTGAATTACCAGCATTAGGTCAGTATACGTCGAATTCAACTTTGCAATATGTGTTACCCCGGACTATCGATGGTGATCCACAAAATTTTTTGAGACTTACGAATGGAAACCAATTAAACGATCCTATGGAAGGAAAGATACTGCTTTCATTTTTAAAATTGCATCTAGATGCTAGTGATTATAAAGGTACAGACAACTTTTTGGCTTCATTAACTTCGAATACGGACGAATTGCCGATGTGGCAACAATATGGGGATAATGCGCGAGGTATATGTGCAGTTTTTTCAGAAGATTATATCCGGGAAGTTCAAAAGTATCTATATCATGTTTGTTATATTAAAATTGGAGTTTCAGAGGAAGCTCCGTTCAAAATTAGTGTTCCTGGTTTGGAAAATTATAAAGTTTATAAAGAAGATAGAAAGAAGCACGGTGAAAATGAGCCTGAATCAATTGAAGAGATGCTTAATGATTTAATAAGTAAAACTGAGTCAGCTTTAAAAGAATCGAATGATACTTTTGGAGAAAAAGAAGGCTTAGAGGATGTTACTCCCAATCAATTTTTTCACTATTTTGATAAGCTTGCATTTTTATTTAAGTCGTATGAGTATAACTATGAAAACGAATATCGCATTATAAAAGCAGAAACAAATAGTATCCAAAAAATGGTACAGCCAAACGATGATAAATATATGATATACACATATTTAAAAGATTTGCAGATATCATATAGTAAAATTCTATTAGGACCAAATAACACGCAAAATGTTAATTACCTAGGCGAATACATTAAAATGCTAAGTCCTGAAACAAAGATTAGCTTGTCTGAAATCAACTTTAGGTAAACTAATTAATATTAGAAGATGTTATTGCTGATGAAAAAATGATAATTCGTGCGCTATTTTAAAACTGCAATTATGGAAGTAACAAATTGCTAGTTAAGGTATTAGTATACAAGTTAGGTGATGCTTTTATTGACAAATGATAAGCTGAAAGTCTAAACTAAAATAAATTGAATAATTTCTTCAGGGCAGGGTGAAATTCCCGACCGGTGGTGAGCATCTTAGATGTAAGTCCGCGACTCAAATCGATGATGATTTGATTGATATGGTGAGAATCCATAACCGACAGTATAGTCTGGTAGGCAGAAGATATTTTACAGATAAGCTAAAACTGTCTTCTTTAGGTTGCCCTGAAACCTAAAGAAGCTTTTTTGTTTATAAGGGAGAATACAAATGCGTGAAACACAACGCTTAAGTGTCATCGCCTTATTGGCGGCAATTTCATTTCTATTAATGCTCGTGGGACAAATCCCATTAATTCCAGGTGCAACCTTCCTAAAAATGGACTTTTCATTTGTGCCGATCTTCATAGGAGCCATCCTATTAGATCTACGCGCTGGTTTTATGGTGCTGATCCTACGCTCTTTGCTTAAGTTACTTTTGGATGGTGCAGGTGTAAATGATTATATTGGATTACCAATGAATATGGTTGGGTTAGCCGTATTGCTAATCGGACTTTACTATGGGATGCAAAAAGGTAAACAATGGAATTGGCGCCGGCTATTATTGGGTGGTGTGATTGGGACCATCATGCTAACCATCGCCATGGTAATCATGAATTTGGTTTATGGAATCCCACTATATGCACGTTTTGCGAACTTTGATATTGCCAAGACCATTGGGACAAAAGTATATTTGCTTTATATGGTGTTACCATTTAACTTAGTGGAAGGAATTTTGCTCACCTTGGTGAGTGGATTAATTCTCTTACCATTTAAAAATGTATTTGTTCGTTTAATGCGTCAACTATAATTAACTAAAAGGAGAACGCCGTGGATTCAACATTTTTGTTAACATTTTTTTCAGAAAAACAACCGCGGCGGAGCCACGTCATTTTCGCAATCCTAAGCCAAAAAACAACCGGTTCAACTGAATACTGGGGTTTACGTTACCAACTATTAGATTGGTTAGGGCTACTGCCCAAAATGAATAAACCCGACTTTGAAAAAGTGGTGGCGGATTTATTGAAAGAACGTTTACTTTATAAAACTGAACCTGGGCTATATGCCTTAACGGAGAAAGGGCGTCGGGCTAAAGTTGCTTATCAAGCTCAACACTATCAACTTAAACAACCAGCTGACCGATATTTAAAGCAAACAGCTAGTTTTATGCCACTATTCTTGCTAGCCAATCAGATTGTTTCTGAATACGCTTATCGGAATCAGCATTATTATCCAATTCAAGTTAGCTTAAAAGAACGTCAGCTCATTAAAAGCTGGTTTCGCCAGCAGGATAAAAAACAATTAATTGATGATTGGCGTGAGGGGCTAGTTGGCTTCTTAGAAACGCTACCAGCAGTAGATGCTGATCATTTAGCTCAAACATGGATTGGCCATGGCTTAACTGGTTTGAATTTTGATCAGTTACAAATGAATCCACAGTGGACTGATTTTGATTTTTATCTTTGGCAGCTCGATTTATATACACAATTGATTAGCTACATTGAAGAAAATTTACATGGCCAACATCCAATGGCGCAACTATATCAATTGGTCGGACCGCGTTCGTATTTGTCAGATAGTATTAAAGCAAGTTATGAAGCGGCCAAAGCCGGCCAAACATTACCTGAAATTGCCCAACACCGCAAACTGAAGTTGGGAACCGTTCAAGAGCATTTGTTAACGGCTGCAATTTGGTTGCCATTTGCTGAATTCCCATATGATTCATATTTGACGCCCGCGGTAACTGATTATCTAGCTCAACATTTAACAGATGCAGACATTGACCAATGGCGTTTTAATATGGTGCGTACGTCGGATGATATTACAGAATTTTTTCTGTTCAGACTTTATGAAATTTGGCAGACAAAGCAGGAGCAAGCGCATGAACAAGCATGAAAAAATGCACGCAGTGTTGAAAGAAAAGTTTGGGTTCGATGATTTTCGACCAGGCCAAGCTGAAATTATCTCAGCCCTTCTTGAAAATAAAAATGCCTTGGGAATGCTACCGACCGGCGGTGGGAAAAGTTTGATTTATCAAATGATGGGATATTTACGTCCAGGCACAGTGGTCATTGTGACACCTTTACTATCGCTGATGCAGGACCAAGTGTCGCGCTTTAATTACATGGGAGAAAAGTCAGTCATTGCCTTAAGCTCATTGATGGATGCTCAAGAGAAATATTCTGTCTTACATCATTTAAACAATTATCGTTTTGTCTTGATTTCACCGGAGATGTTGAATCAAGAAGCGGTCTTAAAGGCCTTTGCGAATATCAATATTAATACATTTGTGATTGATGAAGCGCATACGATTCTGAGTTGGGGGCCTGATTTTCGACCAGATTATTTAGATTTGCCATTAATTCATGAACAGTTAGGCTTTCCACCATTGCTTTTATTGACGGCAACGGCCACCAAAGCAATGCAAGCTGATTTAATGCAAAGGTTTAATGTCCCAATGGAACAATGGTATGTGTATGCCCAATCTGTTGATCGACCAAACATTTATTTGCACAATGAAGTTTTAGATACAAATGCGGATAAGGATGACCGCTTAACGACCTTAGTCAAACAAATCCCTGGTGCTGGAATTGTCTATGTTTCGAGTCGAAAGTTAGCCAATACACTGGCGGAACAATTGAAACAGACGACAGGACGGCATGTCGCAGCCTACCATGGTGGTTTGGATAATGTGGCGCGTTATCGTCTACAACAGCAATTTATGCAAAATGATTTGGATGTCATCGTAGCAACCTCTGCTTTTGGGATGGGGATTGATAAGGATGATATTCGCTTTATTATTCATTACCACCTCAGTCAAGATCTGGCTAGTTATATGCAAGAAATTGGCCGGGCCGGTCGCGATAACCAAGCGGCTTTGGCAGTATTATTGTACGTCCCAGGTGATGAGCGGATTCAATATCACTTATTAGATGCTTCTTTGCCAACTGATACAATGTTAGCGCAATATATGGATAAGCAAATTGATGCGGCCTCTATCGGGGTAGAGCGAGCACGTTTGATTGATTATTATATCGCCAAGCATTTAGGCCTTGAGCAAATGCAATCCTTGTTTAAAGAAAGACGAATTGTTCGCAGTCAAGCGTTGCAAAGTATGGTGAACTACGCTAGACAGCCGGAAGACTTGCGTAATTATCTCTTGCAATATTTTGATGATGCACCGACTTCTTTGGACTTCGAATCAGTGGGACCGGCAGCATTTAATTTGAATGTAGTGGGCTTACCCGCGCAGTTAGCAGCTAAAAATTCGTTGCCAGCACAACATTGGCCTGATATTTTAAAGCAACTGTTTAAATGAAAGTTAAGAAAGTGCAACAAGGATGGCATCAATGATTTTTTTGGTGTACGATAACCCTTAGTAAATTTGAGATTAGGAGGGCTGACATGACCGATCAAGATAAAAAACCGGAGCCATGGGGCGAGTCTTTTAAAGAAGACCAACCGGACCAATATTCACGAACGGAACATCGTAAGAAGACGCAACGCGTTAGTTGGACGATTGGTGTTCTTGTCGCTGTAGTGATTGGATTGTCTTTTGTGCCAATTTATGAATACCTACAAACTTTGAATAAGCCTACCAATGCCGAACAAACATGGTCATCAGCTTCTACATCAAGTACGAAGATTACTGATTCATCAAAATCAAAGCAAGCCTCATCAAAGGCAGCCTCAAAGTCTAAGTCTGTAAAGGCTGCTTCGGAGTCAAAGGCACAGGCCTCAAAGAAATCAGCTGAAGCTTCATCAAAAGCGGCTGCTAAAGCTGCATCTGAGAGTAGTGCCAAAGCGGCTGCAGCTAGTTCAAAGGCGCAACAAGCTAGTCAAGCAAGTTCGCAACGTGCATCTAGTCAGTCTTCACAAGGTGATAAGCAGTATACAACTGTTGCAGCTGGACAAGGTGCCTTCCGTGTTGCGACAAACGCTGGTATTTCACAATCTAAGCTACAAGAATTAAACCCAGGGGTTGATCTTAGTGCTGTACATGCCGGACAACGTTTGCGCGTTAAATAATGATTATTACAAAACCATCAGAATTCTGATGGTTTTTTCTGTATTGACATTCACATTACCTGCTGAATAGCGTAAAATGTAGAGATAAATAAAATATTTAAGGATGTCAGAATGAAATCAATTCAAATTGCGATTGATGGGCCAGCTTCAGCTGGTAAATCAACCATTGCCAAGATTTTAGCGAACGATTTAAGCTTTGTTTACGTTGATACCGGTGCGATGTACCGTTGTGTCACATTAGCCGTGTTGGAAGCGGGTATTGATCCAGCTGATGAACAAGCGGTTACGAAGTTGTTGCCCGAATTAAAGATTACCTTTAAGCCTGGTGCATCAGAGCAACAAGTCTTTTTAAATGACAATGATGTCACTGAGGCAATTCGGACCGATCGTGTTGCTAAAAATGTTTCACAGGTTGCTGCTTATGCCCAAGTACGTGAAGCAATGACGCAATTACAACGTCAGATTGCCAAAGACAACGGGGTTGTAATGGACGGACGTGATATCGGAACAACTGTATTGCCAGATGCAGCAGTCAAGATTTTCTTAATTGCATCAGTTCAAGAACGAGCTGAACGTCGTTACCGTGAAAACCAAGCCAAGGGGATTGATACACAAACCAGTTTGGCTGATTTAAAAAAGGCAATTGAAGAGCGAGACTATTTGGATTCACACCGTGAAATTTCACCTTTGAAAAAGGCGTCTGATGCGGTTGAACTTGATACAACTGGGTTATCAATTGAACAAGTTGTGGATAAGGCCAAAGAAATTATTGCTCAGAAATTAAATTAAATAATTTATATAAAATAAACATGATAAGGGCTAGCCATTTATTTAGTGGTATTGTATAATAACGCTTAGAGTCGTGTGACCAGGAGGATATATTGTAATGAACGAAGAGAACAACGAGCTATTGGCAGCTCTTGATAGCGTAGCCGAAGTTAAAGTGGGCGATGTCGTTAAGGGTGAAGTCTTAGCAATTGATGATAATCGTCAAGTGATTGTAGGTATTGAAGGTGCCGGTGTTGAAGGAGTAATCCCAATGCGTGAGCTATCTTCTGACCGTGATGCTGACGTTAATGATCTTGTTAAGGTTGGTGATGTTTTGGATTTGGTAGTCGTATCAACTATCGGTTCAGACAAAGAAGGTGGATCATACCTATTGTCAAAGCGTCGCCTTGAAGCTCGTCGTGCTTGGGAGGAAGTCGCAAGCAAGTATAACGAGGGTGATATTGTTGAAGCACCAGTAACACAAGTTGTTAAGGGTGGTTTGGTTGTCGATGTTGATGGTGTACGTGGATTCGTACCTGCTTCAATGATCGAAAACCGTTTTGTGCAAGATTTGAACCAATATAAGGGTCAAACTATCCGCGCAAAGATTATTGAAATCGACCCAGCCGAAAGTCGTTTGATTTTGTCACGTCGTGACGTATTGAACGCTGAACGTGAAGAAGCTTTGAAGCATGTCTTCGAAGACTTGTCAGTTGGTGATGAAGTTGAAGGTAAGGTTGCTCGTATGACCAACTTTGGTGCCTTCATCGACCTTGGCGGTGTTGATGGATTGGTTCATGTATCTGAAATCTCACATGATCGCGTTTCTCAACCTTCAGATGTTTTGTCTGTTGGTCAAGATGTTAAGGTTAAGGTTTTGGGATTGGACCCAGAACGTGAGCGTATTTCATTGTCAATCAAGGCAACTGAACCAGGTCCTTGGGATGACATTGAAGAAAAGGCTCCAGTTGGTGCTGTGCTAGAAGGAACTGTTAAGCGTGTTGTTGACTTTGGTGCCTTTGTGGAAGTATTCCCAGGTGTTGAAGGTTTGGTTCACGTTTCACAAATCTCACACAAGCACATCGATAACCCAGCTGATGTTTTGAAGGCTGGCGACAAGGTTCAAGTGAAGGTTTTGGATGTAAATCCTGAAAAGCAACGCTTGTCATTGTCAATCAAGGCTTTGGAAGATGCTCCTGAAGGTGAAGAAGAGACAAAGCGTTCATCATCAAACAACAATGGTGGTGACCGTCCACGTCGTCAAGCACGTCGTCCACGTCAAGACCGTGCACCAAAGAATTACTCAACTTCTGAAGAAGAAGGTAATGCAACTTTGGGTGATGCCTTTGCTGATATTTTCAAGGATTTTAACTAATTTTTGAATAAGAACTAAATTTAAGCGTGTGTTGGGGTAGCCTGACGCACGCTTAATTTTATTTAGGGGACAAATCCCGTAAAATATAGTAATATTACAATTAATAATGAAGTTTCAAGGAGGTAGTAACTATGGCACTACCAGTAGTAGCGATTGTTGGTCGCCCCAATGTGGGAAAATCAACCATCTTTAATGAAATGGCTGGCGATCGAATTTCAATCGTTGAAGATACCCCTGGGGTAACACGTGATCGTATTTATACACGTGCTGAATGGCTAACCCAGGAATTCCGTCTAATTGACACTGGCGGAATTGAGATGAGCGATGAGCCATTTATGTCTCAAATCAAACAACAAGCTGAAATTGCAATTGATGAAGCTGATGTGATTGTTTTCATGGTTTCAGCCAAGGAAGGTTTAACGGAAGCTGATGAAAATGTCGCTAAGATCCTTTATCGAACAGACAAGCCCGTTATTTTAGCAGTAAACAAAGTTGATAATCCGGAAAAACGTGCTGAAATTTATGATTTCTATGCGCTTGGCTTTGGCGATCCATATCCAATTTCAGGAACTCACCGAACGGGTGTTGGTGATTTGCTAGATAAGATCGTTAGTGAATTTCCTGATGTTGAAGCTGAAGATGATGACGATGCAATCCGTTTCTCTTTGATTGGACGGCCTAATGTCGGTAAGTCTTCAATCGTCAATGCTTTGCTTGGTGAGGACCGTGTGATTGTGTCTGATGTGGCTGGGACAACTCGTGATGCTGTCGATACACGTTTTACAACACCAGATGGTGATGAATTTGTGATGGTCGATACGGCCGGGATTCGAAAGCGGGGTAAAGTTTACGAAAATACTGAAAAGTATTCTGTTATGCGGGCCATGCGGGCCATTGATGATTCCAACGTCGTGTTGATGGTTTTGAATGCTGAAGAAGGTATTCGTGAACAAGATAAGCACGTTGCTGGTTATGCGCACGAAGCGGGACGAGCAATCATTATCGTTGTTAATAAATGGGATACGCTAGACAAGACAACGGATACGATGCGTGATTTTGAACAACATATCCGCAATGAATTCCAATATCTTTCATATGCACCAATTGTGTTTGTTTCTGCTAAAACGAAGCAACGCTTAAACAAGTTGCCTGATTTAATCAAGCAAGTTGATGAAAACCATAAGCGTCGTATCCAGTCTGCAACATTGAATGAAGTGATTATGGATGCTTTGGCCCTTAATCCAACTCCAACGGTGCATGGGAAGCGGCTACGTGTTTACTATGCAACACAAGTGGCCATTCAACCACCAACATTTGTGGTTTTCGTGAATGATCCAGAGCTTATGCATTTTTCTTATGAACGTTTCTTGGAGAACCAAATTCGTAAAGCCTTTGACTTTACAGGGACACCAATTCATCTGATTAAGCGGGCTAGAAAATAGGAATATTATAACTAAGTCTTGACATTTTTTTAGAAAAAGAGTTTGTTATTTCAGCAAAATCTTTAAAAAAGCTGTTATATCAACGTTTTCGGCTAAAAAATCTTGTTTATCTGTTTTAGTTATGCTATCCTAAATATCGAAATTGAAATATGTTTCGCATATTTTTGATTTTAAACCATACAGTATAGTGATTACGCAGGAGGAAGATTCTCATGGCTAACAAGCAAGAATTGGTAAACGATGTTGCAACAGCAACTGGTTTGACAAAGAAGGACGCAACTGCTGCAGTTGACGCCGTATTCTCATCAATCCAAGACACTTTGGCAAAGGGTGAAAAGGTTCAATTGATTGGATTTGGTAACTTCGAAGTTCGTTCACGTGCCGCACGTAAGGGCCGTAACCCACAAACTAAGGAAGAAATCGAAATTCCAGCATCAAAGATTCCTGCATTCAAGCCTGGTAAGGCTTTGAAGGATGCTGTTAAGTAATTTTGACCGATAAGTGGTTAATTATTTAATCGGTATAATTTAGAGACTATTTTGTCTTTTAATAACAAAAGAGAGCTAATCCAATTTGGATTAGCTCTTTTTTATGAATAAATTCAGTTAGCTACGTTGTATGCAATAAGGGTTAAAGTTTGCATTGGTGATATTTGTGTAATCGTATTAAAGCATCACTCATCCAGAACACTGTGATTTTAAACCGGTGTGCGTTATTTATTAACTAACAGGCCCAATTTTGCATATATATGGAATTTTTCCGTCTTTTTATGGGTAGAATCAAGCAATTTTATGGTCTGGAAAGCCGACATGGCCTAAATTAGTGCAAAAAAGAGGTTAATTAAGCTTGAAATTCATAATTTTTGAACACTTTGTTCAAAAGTGTCATCCATAAGTTGTATAAAATGCATTTTATTTACTTTTAGCTTTGTCTTATTTTGAAATGAAAGGCTAAAAACACGTAAATACTCACAATTTTTAAAATAAATTGCAAAATATCGCATTTTTTTCAAAAAAAATCAGTATTTTTATGACAATATAGATGGCTCTATGGCAGTGATGAATCGAATTTAAAACGTTTAACAGTCATGTTGTTGTAAAGAATGTCATAAAGCGTTATTGCCTTGTTATGTTTAAGTGGGGAGATTCCCGTATAGTATTCATTGTTGATAAAGCAACGACATAAAACGATAAATTAAACATTAAACAAAAAACGAATTCAAAAGGGGTATTAATTCACATGAATATTAAACAAGCTATCTTAATGACAACTGCAACTGCCGCCGGGCTTTTGGGTGCAACTGGAATTGCATCTGCTGATCAAGTAACAATCAAGTCAGGTGATACTCTTGCATCTATCGCACAAAACTACAACACGACAGCTGATAAGTTGGCTGAAATTAATAACATTGAAAACCCAGACATCATTTATGCTGGTGAAACACTTGAAACCGAAGGTTCAGCCCAAGCTACAACAACTGTTGCCGCTGCGCCTGCTGCTACTCAACAAGTTGCAACGCAAGCTGCATCAAAGCAACAAGCTACGCAAACAGCTCAAGTGGCTGCTCCTAAGCAACAAGCTACACAAACTGTTGCTACAGCACCAAAGCAACAAGCAGCCCAAACCACTACAGCGGCTGCACCAGCTCAGCAACAAGCTGCTTCAACGCAACAAACAACTACTAACACAGCGCAAGCAACAAACGCTGGTGGTTCAACTTACGCCCAATTCATTGCTAACGGTGGATCAGCCGCTTTGTGGCAAGCTGTTGTGATGCCTGAATCAGGTGGAAATGCTAACGCCGTATCAGCTAATGGATACCGTGGATTAGGCCAAACTAAGGAAAGCTGGGGAACTGGATCAGTTGCTCAACAAACACAAGGTATGGTTAACTACGCTAACTCACGTTACGGTTCAGTTTCAAATGCCGTTGCCTTCCGTCAAGCTAACGGTTGGTGGTAAGATTTAATTTAAACGATTGGAAAAGACTTTACCGAGTAATCAGTAAAGTCTTTTTTTGAACTTTTTTCTAAAAAAATTAGAAAAATGGACCTTATATTTCAAAAAATGTAACAGGCTATAAATGCTTATATATCAATATCTTAAGCAGTTTAATATAATCATAACGTTTGCTTTTTGAAACACTTGTAACATAACCTTAAGTGTGTTGATACATACAAACAGCATAAAAGCGTTATAGTTATCACTGTTGATAAAACATTATATAAAAATTAAAAGTAAAAAAATTAAAAGTAGGATTCAAGGAGAGAGTTAATCATGGATGTTAAAAAAGCCGTCGTTTTGACAAGTGCCACTGCAGCTGGAGTATTGGGAGCAACTGGAGCTGCTTCTGCTGATACAGTTACAATTAAGTCAGGTGATACACTTGCTGAAATTGCTCAAACTTATGGAACAACAACTGATAATTTGGCCGCTATTAACAAGATTACTAACCCTGACTTGATTTTTGCTGGTGAAACGCTTGAAACTGAAGGAACTGCTGTTGCAGCCCAACAAGCACCTGTACAACAAGTTGCTCCTGTTCAACAACAAGCTACTGTTTCAGCTCCTGTAAAGGAAGAAACTACTGCGGTTGCACCTGCTCAACAAGCTAAGCCAGTTGCTCAAGCAACAGCTGCACCTGCTGCTTCAGGTTCAACTTACGAACAATTCATCGCAAATGGTGGAACTCCTGCATTGTGGGATGCTATCGTTCGTCCAGAATCAGGTGGAAACCCTAATGCGGTTTCATCTAACGGTTACCGTGGCTTAGGTCAAACTAAGGAAGCATGGGGAACTGGATCAGTTGCGCAACAAACTAAGGGTATGCTTAACTATGCCTCATCACGCTATGGTTCAGTTGAAAATGCCGTTGCCTTCCGTCAAGCTAACGGTTGGTGGTAAGATAAAATTTATACTCGAAAGGCAATTCAGTGTGAGCTGGATTGCCTTTTTTTATGTCAAAAGCTGGTCAGAACCATGCTTGTTATTTTAGTTTAGATTAAGGTAAGATAGTATGTAAACAGATTTGGAGGCAGGTGGTATGGTAGTGAAAAAAATCGTCACGATTGCTGGTTCGGATAGTTTAGCCGGAGGTGGTATTCAGGCCGATTTAGCGACTTTTGATGAATATGGTTATCAAGGTTTAAGCGCTATTACGAGTATTGTGACTGTGATTGGTGATGATTTTCAAATTCATCCGGTTGACTTAGAGCTTGTGCTAGAACAACTTAAGTCTATTTTCGCTCTTGATGATATTGCTGCCATTAAAATTGGCTTATTACCAACTGCTGACCATGTTAAATTAGTTGCTGATTTTCTTAAACAGCAAGGGTTAACCTGCCCAATCGTTGTTGATCCGGTCATGGCTTTTAAAGAAACAGATACAGTTGATGTGCATGAGCTTGTAACAAGCTTAAGACGTGATTTACTACCGCTTGCAACGATTACAACGCCAAATTTAACTGAGGCGGAGCTGTTAACTGGAAAAACTGCTGAGTCAGTTGATGATTTAATTCGAATGGGTCAACAGATTTTACAGGATGGACCCAATGCCGTGTTAGTTAAAGGGGGCGCACGTTTGGCTGACCAACAGATTCATGATGTGCTAGTTCAACAAAATGGGGCCCCAATTATCATGAATCAAGAGCGTATCCCAGCTGAAACAAATAATGGTGCTGGATGTACCTTATCTTCAGCCGTTGCAAGTGGGTTAGGTGATAATCAAGCGATTAATGTTGCTGTTAAAGATGCGCAAACTTTTGTGCACGATGCGATTGCGGATGGGGTACCTTTAAATCATGACTTTAAAGTTGGAAATGTTTGGCAAGGTGCACGGCGTATGAAAAATGGAAAGGTTAACTCATGAAAATTAAAAGAATTACAATTCTAGCAATCATTATTGCAATTAATTTGGTCCTCAGTAACTTTGTACGCTTGCCAACGCCAACCGGCTTTGTATCACTGGTTGAAGTAGGTATTTTTTTGGCCGCCTGGAATTTTGGACCACGCAGTGGTGCAGTTGTCGGTGGCTTAACTGGTTTATTATTGGATTTATTAGCCGGATATCCACAATGGATGATTTTGTCATTGATTATTCACGGCACTGAAGGTTATATCTATGGTGTTAGTGAAGCAACTTGGCTTGACCGGGCAAAGTTCACGTTAGTTGGTGGAATTGTCATGGTAGTTGGCTACTGGCTTGGTGGTGCAGCATTGAACTGGTTGATGGGTGGCATGAATATGCAAATTATGGCGGCCCTAGGTGCAAGTGCTAGCGAAATTCCTGCGAATGTGATGCAAGTCTTAGTTGGCTTTGTGGTTGCACTGATTGTGAATAAGCCAGTCAATAAATTATTAACCTCTGTAGAAAATGATTAGGAGGGAAGTTTACTTTTGCAGAAAAAATATACGACGCCGGTTTTAACATTGCTAGTACTTAGCCTTGTTTTGGTTGGGATGAATATGCGGGCACCAATTACAACGTTGCCTTTAATGTTAGGTGAGATTGCCCATAGCTTGTCGGTTCAGCCCGGCCAGTTGGGATTGTTAACAACGATTCCGCTACTAATGTTTGTTTTGGTATCAAATTTTGCAGTCAAGACAATGCAGTGGTTAGGCTTGAAACGAGCGATTACCTTTTCAGTAATTCTGATTTTAATTGGTTCAGGATTGCGTTTAATGACGACAACCGTTGCGATGTATTTAGGAACGGCGTTTATTGGTGTTGGAATTGCGCATTTAAATGTTTTTATGCCTTCCTTTGTGACGGCGTTCTTCCCACAGAAGGTGGGGTTGTATACATCACTCTATACGATGTCAAATATGCTTGGAACTGCCATTTTTAACATCATGACAGCACCAATTGTTGGTCAATTTGGTTGGCATGCGGTGATGTGGATTTTAGTTCTTTTGCCAGCGTTAGCATTATTGGTTTGGTGGATTACGAGTCAATTTGCGCAGCCAGCGATTACAACTGATCAACCGGCTGAAACGAAGAGCAAGGTTAAACTACATGTATGGTCAAACCCACGCGCATGGGCGCTATTAATTGTTTTTGGGTTACAAGCTTTAATTAATTATACATATGTCGCATGGATGCCAAGCTTAATGGCATACCATCATGTTTCGGCGACAACTATCGGCTCACTTATGGCACTCTATTCAATGATTGGCATGTTTGTTTCACTGCTTGTGCCAAGTTTGATTACGCATTTATCAACTAAATGGTTATCAGCATGTGTTATCGGGGTGGGCGTCTTTGGCTTAGTTTCAGCTGGTATGCTGTTTAATCAAAATACAAGTTCAAGTCTGTTTTGGTTGATTTTAGCAGTGTTGATGGGCTTCTTGACTTCATTTTTCTTTTTGATTGGTATGACAATGTTTGCAGACAAAACACAAACACCTCAAGAGACGGCCACGGTTTCTGGGATGGCCCAATCGGGTGGATATTTGATTTCAGCCATGGGACCAACGCTGTATGGGGTTGCCTTTGCTACACATCCCACAGGTAATTTACAAAATATTGTTTATTTAATTTTGGTGGTCATCTTAGTCACTTTGACCTTGATGGTGGTGCGAGTAAAGCGCATTTTTGAAAATTAACGTTTGGTTTAAGACGGGGTAAGTAAAATAATCTCAATAGTGGATTGCAAAAGGAAGGATATATTATGGCACGTAAAATTGGAATTATTGGATTAGGTAGTGTTGGTAGTGCAATTGCGCATGGGATGATCGCACAAGGTTTGGCAGATGATTATGTTTTTATCAATCGAGGCTTGGATAAAGTTGTTGCTAATCAATTAGATTTTGAAGATGCGATGGCTAATCTTGAAACGCACGCGAATATTGTCGTTAATGATTGGGATGCCTTGCATGATGCTGATGTGGTGATTTCAACATTGGGCAATATGGCTTTGCAACAAAATAATCCCACCGGTGATCGCTTTGCTGAATTGAAGTTCACAAGTTCAATGGTGCAATCAGTCGGAGAAAATATTAAAGCGAGTGGCTTTAATGGTGTCTTAATTGTTATTTCTAATCCAGTCGATGTCATCACGACAATGTTTAAAGATGTTACAGGCTTGCCAGCTAACCAAGTGATTGGTACAGGAGCGCTATTGGATACAGCTCGAATGAAGCGAATTATTGGTGAACAACTAAATATTGATCCACGCTCAGTAGCTGGTTATACTTTGGGTGAACATGGAAATACTCAATTTGTAGCCTGGTCGACAGTACGTGCGCTTGGGCAACCAATGCTTAAATTAGCAGAGACGCGCCAACTTGATTTAGCGCAAATTGAAGCAGATACCAAGAAGGGTGGCTATGCCATCGTTAACGGTAAAGGCTTTACAAGTTATGGGGTTGCCACTGCAGCCATCCGGATTGCCAAGGCAGTTATTTCTGATGCTCGAGAAGAATTAGTTGTGTCAAATTTGCGACCAGAAAATGAAGTATATCTATCTTATCCGGCCATTATTGGTAAGACTGGGGTTGTTGAGCAATGCCAATTGGATTTAACTGCAGCAGAAGTTGAAAAATTACAAGCATCGCACGATTACATTGTTGATCAATATGAGCAATTACAAGCAACGCTTGATTAAGGGGAAAAGGTTGTGAATCATTCGTGATTGACAACCTTTTTTATCGCATAAGAAGTGAAGGAGTAGTTATGAAATTTCTACATACCGCCGACTGGCATATTGGTAAAGAACTGGGAGCGTATTCTTTATTAGAACAGCAACAAACCGCTTTTGAGCAGATGTTGACGATTGCACAAGACGAACAGGTTGATGCCGTTTTGTTAGCTGGTGATTTATATGATCGCAGTATTCCACCGGTTGCAGCGGTTGAAGCTCTAGAACAAATGCTACGCCGAATGAACTTAGAAGCGAACTTACCAATTTTTGCTGTGTCAGGAAATCATGATGGACCGACCCGGTTAGGAGCAGGCAAGGAATGGCGTGAAGAAAATCAATTGTACATGAAGACAACATTAGCGGAGGCTTTTGAGCCAGTTGTCTTTGGGGATGTACAAGTGTTCATGCTACCATTCATTGATCCGCTGGAAGCTCGGGTTTACTATCAAATTGATAACGAGTCGAACGAGTTAAGAACAATTAATGACGTTATGGCTCGCGTGATTCCTGATATGGAGGCACAATTCCTACCAGATAAACGACACATTTTGGTCACGCATTATTATGTGAGTGGCACTCAAAATGCTGATTATGACTTAACAAGTGAAACAACTTCAAAGGTGGGTGGCCTTAAAAGTATTGACGTTAATCAATTTAATGGATTTGACTACGTGGCTTTGGGACATTTGCATTTGCGCGAAGCAAGTCCTAGTACGACCGTCCAATATGCTGGTTCACCAATTAAATTTAATACCAAAGAGGCGCAAAGCCAAAAAGGTGTTTACATTGTTGATGTAACTGAAACTGGTGTGACATCAAAGTGGGTGCCGTTAGTGCCTAAGAAAGATTTGATTTTGTTGGAAGGTACTTTCGAAGAATTAACCGATCCTACTTTTTATCAAAATTATGAGCGGATGGGAGCGAATCTCTTTAGTATTAAGTTGACTAAACCAGCTCATGTTGCTGATTTACGACGGCAATTAAGCGATATTTATGGCGAAATTGTTGAAATTCAATACCAACAAAACGCGAATACGTTGGCTTTTGATGAACAAAATTTGATTGCTCAAGAAGAAAAGTCTGATCAAGATTTGATTGGAGAATTTTATGAGCAAGTCACACAAACGTCATTAAGTGCTGGTCAAGCCGCGATTATCGATGAAACGCTCACTCGCTTACAGGGTAAGGAGGATTAAAATGCGACCACTGTCATTAACCATGCATTATTTTGGACCGTATGCAAATACGACCATTGATTTTCAAAAATTTGATCAGGGCAGTCTGTTCTTGATTACAGGCGATACAGGTGCCGGAAAGACAACTATGTTTGATGGGATGACTTATGCGCTATATGGGACGACTTCGGGTGACCGTGGCGCAGAAGCGATGCGTAGTGAATTTGCGCCTCAAGATCAAGCAACCAGTGTTAGCTTTTTATTTGAACACAATGGACATTTTTATCAAATTGAACGTAGTCCCAAGCAAACACTACAGGCTAAGCGTAAGACTGAAAAAAATAACGGATTGAAAACGGAAACGGCTAAAGTCTCTTTCAGCGAATTGGCGGATGATTTAAAAACCCCCATCAAGGCGTTAGGTAATCGCCAAAAAGAAGTGAATCAAGCCGTACTTGATTTATTACATCTTACCGATGATCAATTCCGTAAAATTATCTTATTACCGCAAAATCAGTTTCGTGATTTCTTGGCGGCTGGTAGCGATGATAAATTAACTATTTTGCGCAGCCTCTATGGTAGTGAAATTTTTCAAGCCTTCGTGGATGATTTGAAAGAACAAAGTAAACAGGCTCGTATTGCGACAGATAAGTTAGTTGCAGAACGACAGCGAATCTTTGATGATTACCTTGATGCAGATGCTTTAACTGGATTAGGTTACGCTGAGCAATTCACACAATTGCAGGATTTAGCGACTAAACAAGACCAATACGTCGAAACATTAACAAAACAAGTTCAGGTTGCTAAAGCAGATTGGCAAAAAGCACAAGATGCCTTAAACCAGGGCAAGATTCTAGAAAATGATTTTGCACGTCAAAAAAGTTTAATGGCACAACAATCTGAACTGTTGGCTCAAGCAAATCAGATTGATCAACAGCGCGAAGCTTTAGCACAGTTAGACTGGATTGCCGATCAGCAGCCTTTGGTGCAACAAATTGAGACGTTGGAAGAGCAATTACAACAAGTGACGCAACAGTTGCAAACGAGTTTAACGAAGGAGAGGCAACTACAGGCTGAGTTAGAACACACTGAAGACAAATTGACCGATTTAACACAACAACAGGGGCAAATTGATGCAAAAAAGGCGTCTATTAAAAAGATTCAACAAACTTTGATGCCTCAAGCGCAGCGTCAGGCAGAATTAAAGCAACAACAAGCAAAATTAAACCAACGCCAAGTAGCATTAACGCAAGCTACGGAAGCCGCCGAAAAAGAGCATGTAGAACTGCAGGAAAAAGAGGCCCATGCTAAAGCTCGTTTGGAAGAGTTGAAAGATGTGAATACGCGCTTAACGGCCTTACAAGATTTACGGGCGCCACTTGAAAGCTTGCTCAGCCAACAAAAACAGTTGGAACAGTTAAAGCAAAAGCAGGAAGAACAAAAGCTTGCTTTAGACCAATTGAATGAGCAAGTTCAAGGAGCTAAGCAAGTTGTAGTAGACGCTGAAGCTGAGAATACTGCGAAAAAAGATTTACGAAAAGTAGCCTTGATTGCGCAGTTACAAGCGGATTTGGAACCAGGTGAAGCTTGTCCAGTCTGTGGGATGCCCTATGAGCCGAATGAACATGCTAAGCAAGAAAAAGATGTGAGCCAGCATACTGAAGCGGAACTAAAAGCGGCCATGGCTGATGTGGAAGCAGCTCAAAATCAATTGATGGAGGCCCAACAAGCATTAACGGCCTTACAAACAAAGCAGGCCCAACTACAGGCAGATGTAAACGAGCGCACACAAAATCAAAATGAAGCCACGCAAGTTTTAGCTGAGGCGCAACAGGACTTCCAAAAGCAAGCCAAGGCAGCCGGTTTTGATTTTATGGATGTTGCGCAATTTGAAGGCACATATGCAACTTTAAAAAAGGATTTAGAGCAAGCGTTAGCTGAACGTGAGACGATTACGCAACAAGCAGAAGCGACGCAACAAGCGTTAATGGAGATTGCACAGCAAACAGCTGAACGTGCCGAAGCGCAGCGTGGCCTTACGCAACAATTGAAGGATTTGGCAGCTGAGCAAGGGCAATTGCCGGATGAGTTAAAATCAGTGACTGATTACCAACAGCAATTAGATGAGTTGGAACAATTCGTTGAAGTTTATGAACATGATTTGGCTGAATTAAAGCAAATTCAGGCTAGTGTTACAGGTCAATTGAAGAGTTTAACAGAACAAATCACGCGTCAAGAAGAGCAACAACAGGAAGCACGTCAGACTCAAGTTGTGCAGCATGAAGCGTTGCTAGCACAATTAGCTTCGCAAACAGAAGTAGCACCAGTACAATTTGCGCAGGGGATGCAGCAAATTGTCCAAGCTGATCCACGAACGGCCTGGCGAACGACTATTCAAACTTATGAAAGTGATGTGCGACATGTTAAAAGTGAGTTGGCTAGCTTAGCTGAAAAAATTGGAGGACAGACGGCACCAGATATGGTGGCGATGCAAACGGCCACTGAACAAGCTGAAGCGCAATATAGTGAACAGCAGGCTCAGTTGCAAAAAGCGCAACTAACCGCTGATCAATTGCAAAAAGCATCTGCGCAGGTCCAAACATTGACGCAAACGATTGAACAAAAGGTGACAACGCAGCAAGACCTATTGGCTCTAACCGCGGCAGTGGACGGAGATAATCCCGATAAATTGAAATTAGAACCTTATATTCTACGTAATTTCTTGAAGACAGTGTTGGAATATGCCAATGCCCATTACATTCAACAGTTCTCAGGAAATCGTTATGCTTTTGCTTTGAGTGAAAACAAGTCTGGACGTGCCAACCAAAATGGCTTGGATATTGATGTTATTGATCAAGAGACGCAAAATCGGCGGAGCACTGATACCCTGTCGGGTGGTGAGTCATTCATTGCTGCATTATCAATTGCTTTATCGATGGCGGAAGTGGTTCAGTTACGGGCCGGTGGGGCTCAAATTGATGCCTTGTTTATTGATGAAGGGTTTGGTTCATTAGATGGTCAGACACTTGAACAAGCGATGACCGCGTTGGGAAATGTTGAAAATACTGGACGTCTCGTGGGAGTGATTTCACACGTTGAATCAATGAAAGCCCAAATTCCACAACAAATTCAAGTTAAAAAGCTTGGAAATGGGCAAAGTGAGATTCACTACCAATTGGCTTAAAGCCCTGGCTTTTCGGCTTAAAGACGCGTATAATAGTTTAACAACATTTTTTAAAAGGTGATGAAGATGTCAACAAAAGGAACGATTAAATCGAACGATTTTGCACAGGGAGCGGCTAGTAAAGGACAGGTCTCGGCTGAGCAAAAAAAAGCTAAGCGGGCGGCTTTACTAGAACAGGCCAAGCAAAAGGCACAAAATAAAGCAGACAAGTAACCACGATTATTGGAGGTAGGCAGATGGCAAGCTATGCAGAGCGGATGCTCGATGAATTAGAACTTGGACAGACCGAGGCGGCCAAAAAGTCATATGCATTATCATTACGGCATGACGATGATGATACAATTTATTCTTTAGCGGAAGAGTTGTATGGACTTGGTTTTATTAACCAAGCTAAGCGGGCATATAAAAAATTATTGGACAAGTATCCAGATGCCGATGAATTGCGGACAGCATTGGCTGATATTGCGGTGGATGAAGATGATGCCGAAACAGCTGTGAATTATCTTGCTGAAATTAAGCCTGATTCAGATGCCTATTTGCAAGCCTTATTGGTGATGGCTGATTTATATCAGTCAGAAGGCATCTATGAAGCTGCGGAAGGTAAGTTGAAAGAAGCTTATGAATTAGCGCCAACTGAACCCGTTATTTTATTTGCCCTTGGTGAATATTATTTTGCCATTGCTGATTATCGCCAAGCGATTCCTTATTACCGGACGCTTTTGGAACAAGGGGAACGTTTCTTCTCTGGCTTAGATATTGCGTCACGGATTGGGGTCGCTTATGCCCTAGTTGGCGATGTCGATCGTGCCCTCGGTTATTTGGAACAAATTGATGCTTCGAATATGACCTCTGATGTACGTTTCCAATTAGCGATGCTGTATGCGACAGATGAAGAGACACGTGATAAAGCGATTGATGGCTTTGAGGAATTGAAGAAACTTGATCCTGATTATGCGACGTTGTATGAGCCACTAGGTGAGTTATATGAAACTGAGCATAAGGATGAGCAGGCTTTGGAAACTTACCAAGCCGGCTTAGCAATTGATCAATATAATCCAAAAATGTACGAACGAGCTGCAATTGTCAGCGAACGCTTAGGCGAGAGCCAAGAAGCCCAAAGCTTCTTTAAAGAAGGGTTGGAGCATAACCCTGAAGATACAACCTTAACTTTGGATTATTCAGATTGGTTGACCCAACACGAGCAATATGAAGAGAATATCAATCTGATTAATGATTATTTTGAAGATGAAGAAGCTGACATGGATCCAGCTTTCTACCGCAATTTAGCGCAAAGTTATGCTGCAATTGAAGACTTTGAAATGGCGGATCGTTACTATCAAGCTGCTTTGCCATTCTTTGAAACTGACGCTACCTTCCTAAAGGAAGCTTACTACTTCTTTAGAGAAGCTGGTGAACGAAACTTCGCCAAAGAGACGCTATCATTATATTTGAAGCTTGTTCCTGATGATTATGAAATGTTAGATGAACAAGAACAATTAGCGTTACAAGATAATGATGATGATTTATATTAATGAAAAGCTGGTTTATACCAGCTTTTTTATTTTATGTGTAGGGCTATGTTAGAATGAACATATTAATTGGAAAGAACGAGAATGAATTATGGATGCATTGCACTTATCAGATCGCTTAGCTGCTGTGGCAGCATACGTTCCTGACGGAGCTCGGTTGGCTGATATTGGTTCTGATCATGCCTACCTACCTGCGAATTTATTATTAAACCAACGGATTAACTTCGCAATTGCTGGTGAAGTTGCCAAAGGACCTTTACAGAATGCTGAAGAGGAAATTGCCCGGCATCATCTAACAGATGTTTTGAAACCACGGCTAGCAGATGGTTTGGCGGCCGTGATGCCTGAGGACGATATCGATACCGTGGTGATTGCCGGGATGGGTGGCCGTTTAATTACTAATATTTTGGAAGCGGGGCACCAACATGGTGAACATTATGCGCATTTGATTTTACAAGCCAACACTGACGTTGCAGCTGTTCGGTCGTGGTTGATGAAGCATCATTATCGCATCACTGCTGAACGAATGATTTTAGATGATGGTCATTATTATGAAATCGTTGTGGCTGAACCAGGTATGGCTGAATATAGTGATCAAGCCTTACAATTTGGGCCATTAAATATTGCAGAGCAAGCGTCTGTTTGGCGTGAATATTGGCAACGAGAACAGCAACGGTTACAGTCGATTATGCAGCAGCTTGCTGACCAAAATCAGCAACAGTCTGCTGCTTACGCTAATTATGCGCAACAAGTAGCCCAAATTCAGGAGGTATTAACACATGCGAGCGAGTGAGTTGATGGCGACTATTGAAGATTATGCGCCTAAGTCAATCGGCTGGGAGAAAGATCGGATTGGGTTGCAGTTAGGTGATTCAAATCAAGAGATTCATCGGGTTATGACCACTCTCGATGTGCGCCCCGAGGTGGTTGATGAAGCGATTGAACGGGGAGCAGATTTTATTTTTGCACATCATCCCATGATGTTTCATGCCGCTAAAACCCTTGATTTAAGTGATCCGCAAAACGCCATGTATGCTAAATTATTGAATCATCAGATTGTTGTGTATGCCGCCCATACAAATTTGGATGCGGCAAAACCTGGTATGAATGATTGGTTAGCGGAAGATTTAGGAATTGTTGATGATATAGAGCCATTATTGCCAAATGCCGATGGTGTGACTGGAATTGGACGGATCGGTGCATTAGCTGAGACGACGACCGTAGCAGAGTTTGCTAAGAAGGTTCGCGATGTTTTCAATGTTAAGACAGTCCGGATTATTGCGCGTGATTTACAGCGCCCAATTAAGCGGGTGGCCGTCCTTGGTGGGGATGGTGGCGACGATTATTTAACGGCGCAAGCGAAGGGGGCCGATGCTTTTGTGACGGCAGATGTTTACTATCACACAGGGCATGATATTTTGGCCCATGATATGGTTGTGATTGATCCAGATCATCATATGGAAGCAAATGCTAAATCTAGGATGGTCACATTGGTTGAAAAGTGGCAAAATAAGTATAACTGGCAACTAGAAGCAGTATTTGCGAGTCAAACAAATACTGATCCTTATACGTATCTATAGGAAAGAGGTAGTTTCATGACTGAATTAACAGACATTGCAGCGGTTTATCCTAATTTAATTGATCGCTTTGTGCGCTACGCTAAAGTAAACACACGTTCAAATGAGGATTCACAAACAGTTCCATCAGATTCAAAGGAAGTCGCTTTTTTGGCTGACTTAGCTGATGAACTTAAGGAATTTGGCTTGCAAAATATCCGGACGATGTCCGATGGTTACCTATTTGCTGATTTACCAGCAAATGTTGATGGAGATATTCCTTCAATTGGCTTTATTTCTCACGTGGATACGGCTGATTTTAATTCAGAACATGTTAACCCACAATTTGTCGAAGACTATGATGGTAAGTCACCAATTAAGTTGAATGATGAATTTACCCTTGATCCAGCTGCTTTCCCATCTTTGAAAAAGTATGCTGGACATACTTTGATTACAACTGATGGAACGACTCTGTTAGGTTCAGATGATAAATCAGGTGTTGCTGAATTAGTGACAATGGCTGAATATTTGACAAGTCATCCAGATGTTAAGCATGGGGACTTACACTTTGCCTTTGGTCCTGATGAAGAAATTGGTATTGGTGCTGATCATTTTCATGTTGAAGAATTTGGTGCTGATTTCGCGTATACGATGGATGGTGGTCCATTAGGTGAACTAGAGTGGGAGACTTTCTCTGCTGCTTCAGCTGATATCAAGATTCAAGGTTTGAATGTTCATCCTGGTGATGCTAAGGATACGATGATTAATGCGCTTCAATTAGCGATTGATATCCACAATCAATTACCAGAACATGATCGTCCTGAGCACACTGAGGGACGTGAAGGTTTCTTCCATCTTTTGAAGTTGGAAGGTACACCAGATGCAGCGTCAATGTCATATATTATTCGTGATCACGATCGCGCTAAGTTTGAAGAAAAGAAGGCTTTGTTGCAAAAGATTGTGGATGATATGAATGCCAAACTTGACCAGCCTCGTGTGCAACTTGATATGAACGACCAATACTATAATATGGGTGAAATCTTGAAGGATAACATGCAACCCGTTCATTTGGCTGAGCAAGCGATGACGGATTTGGAGATTGAACCAATTATTGAACCGGTTCGTGGTGGGACGGATGGGTCAAAGATTACTTTCTTAGGCCTACCAACACCAAATATCTTTGCTGGTGCTGAAAATATGCATGGACGCTTTGAGTATGTTTCAACGCGGGTGATGAAGCAAGCTGTTGATACAATGCTCAAAATTAATGAATTGAATGTTAACGATGCGACTGAAATTTAGAAATAACTAAGAGGGGACGTCTAGGGACGTTCCTTTTTTGCTGAGTACTGAAAATTCGGAGCAATCCGAAAATTGGGAGGCTAAGAAAGCCCTTAAGCAAATAAATCTTGTGATTTTTAACGTTTTTTTGTTTTTTAAATTGTAACTAGCGCCATATATCTATATAATTGGAATAAAGCATTTCAGTATGTCCGCGTTTTATTTAGTGTTGAACTAAGCGAAGTGGGCAATGGAATGTATCATTTTAATTTAATTTGCACATCAAAGGAGTTTAAGCATGTCTAAAACATTAGCGATTAATGCTGGGTCATCATCATTGAAGTTCCAACTATTGGAAATGCCTGCAGAAGAGGTTATTGCCAAGGGTCAAGTCGAACGGATTGGTTTGGATGATGGAATTTTCACTCTCAAGTTTAACGGTGAAAAAACTGAAATTACCAAGGATTTCCCAGATCATCGGGCAGCCATTGAAGAGATGCTAACCCAATTTAAGGAAAAGCAAGTCATTAACGACCTATCAGAAATTACTGGTGTGGGACACCGTGTTGTTGCTGGTGGAGAATGGTTTAACAAGTCAGTTGTTGTTGACGACGAGGTTCTAGATAAGATTAAGCGTCTATCTGCTTATGCACCTTTGCACAACCCAGCTAACGCTGCTGGAATTGAAATTTTCCGTGAGTTGTTGCCAAATGCTATTTCAGTTGCGGTCTTTGACACAGCTTTCCATCAAACAATGCCACGTGAGAACTACTTGTACTCACTACCATATGAATACTACACCAAGTATGGTGCACGTAAGTATGGTGCCCACGGAACTTCACACCGTTATGTTTCAGAACGCACTGCTGAAATTTTGGACAAGCCACTAGAAGACCTTAAGTTGATTACGCTACACTTGGGTGCTGGTGCCTCAATCACGGCCATTAAGGATGGTAAGTCATTTGATACGTCAATGGGCTTCACACCATTGGCTGGTGTGACGATGGCTACTCGTTCAGGTGATGTTGACCCTTCATTGGTTTACTACATCCAAGAACGTGAAGGATTGTCAAACGAAGAGATGCTTTATGTTTTGAATAACAAATCTGGTTTGCTTGGTATCTCAACTATTGCATCTGATATGCGTGATTTGGAAGATGTTATGGACACAAATGATCATGCTAAGTTGGCGGTTGATATGTTTGTTGACAGTGTCATGCGTTATATTGGTCAATACATCGTTGAATTAGGTGGGGTTGATGCCATTACATTCACGGCTGGTATTGGTGAAAATTCAGATATCGTTCGTCGCATGGTTGGTGAGCGTTTGAACTTTATGGGTATCAAGGTTGACCCAGAAGCTAACCAAGTTCGTGGTAAGGAACGCATTATTTCAACGGATGATTCAACTGCTAAGGTTTTGGTTGTGCCAACTAATGAAGAGCTTGAAATTGCCCGTGACGTTGAACGCTTGAAGAACGAGCAATAAGCGTTAAAATACTTTTCGGATGTGCTTTTAACTTCGTTTATGGTTGAACTGCCATAATATGGTTAGTCATAAAGGAGGATCTAGATGAGTCTATTGCTATTAATTATGCTGACCGTTTTCGGTGTACTATACGTACGTCGACGGGCCCGCCGAATGTTTGCTAACTTTAGTAAGCAGATGGATCCTTACCGGGAGGCTTTTGATAAAGCTGCGGGTCGCCAAACAACGGCTAACAGTAGTAAGCAAGTCTTTGATGGTCAATTCGAAGAAGTGCATACAACTAAAAAGTAACTAATAAATAAGAACAGTCATGCTAATGTTTAGCGTGGCTGTTTTTTTGTAGTAGTGAAGTAAATAGGTGCACTGCCAAATATTAAAAAAAGAACAATGATGCTGGTAATACGTTTTACGTTGCTAGTTTCCGAAGATTGTGTTAAAAAGCACTAGCGATTTTCATTAATTTGCGCTATATTGTTAGCTAGTGGAAAGATAAGATTTTAGAAATGAGGCTGTTTATGGAGAAGCTATTAGTCGCAAATCGTGGCGAGATTGCCATTAGAATTATTCGTGCTGCCAAGGAACTTGGCCTAAAGACAGTTGCTATTTATGCTGATCAGGACAAGCACAGTGCTCACCGTTTTGCTGCTGATGAAGCTTATCAAATCGGTGGAGCTGGGATGGCGATTGAAGCTTATTTAGATATCGATGGCATCGTCGCTTTAGCCCAAGCCCATGACGTTGATGCTGTGCATCCAGGATATGGCTTCCTTTCTGAAAATGCTGATTTTGCAAGCGCCTTGGATCGGGCGGGCATTAAATTTATTGGGCCAACGGCCGAACATTTGGCTATCTTTGGCGACAAAATTAAAGCTAAGCAAGCTGCGGAAGCTGCGAATGTTGCAGATGTTCCCGGAACCTCCGAGCCAGTAGAGACAGTTGAGGAAGCTTTGGCCATTGGTGAGCAATTCGGCTATCCATTATTTGTTAAATCGGCTGCTGGTGGTGGTGGTCGCGGGATGCGCGTTGTTAATCATGCGGAAGAACTTAAAGATGCCTTTGAACGGGCAGCCTCAGAAGCAAAGGCATCATTTGGGAAAAGTGATGTTTATTTAGAAAAGTATTTGGAACACCCCAAGCACGTGGAAGTTCAAATTTTGGCTGATGAACACGGACACGTGATGCATTTGTTAGAACGTGATTCATCGATTCAACGGCGGCATCAAAAGATTATTGAATTTGCACCAGCTGTTTCAGTATCAACTAAATTGCGTGAACAATTGCAACAAGCAGCAGTCCGCCTAATGGAAAGTGTACATTATCAAAGTGCAGCCACAGTCGAGTTTTTGGTTGCAGGCGATGAATTTTATTTCATTGAAGTTAATCCACGGGTTCAAGTTGAACACACTGTGACAGAAGCCGTGACAGATGTAGATATTGTAAAGAGCCAAATTCTGATTGCAATGGGTTATGCTTTGGATGATTCAGTATTGAACTTGCCCGAGCAGTCACAAATTAAAGCCAATGGTGTCGCAATTCAAGCTCGAATTACGACCGAAGATCCTAAGCAAGACTTTATGCCTGATTCAGGAACGATTCGTAGTTATCAACAACCGGCAGGGCCTGGTATCCGCATTGATGCGGGAACGGTTTATCCTGGGGCAGTGGTGACTCCCTATTTTGATTCACTTCTATTAAAGATTATTGCTAGTGCGAGTGATTTTGAAGCGGCGGCAGCTCGGATGCGACGTGCTTTAGATGAATTAGAAATTACTGGTGTCAAAACAAATACAGCCTTCTTGCAGGCTGTTTTCTCTGATGAACGTTTCTTAAAGTTACAAGCTTCAACGACGTTCATTGACGAACATCTTCCAGAATTAACCCAGGCAGATAATGTTAATGATAATCAAAAATTGTTGGACTATTTGGCTGAGATTACGGTAAATGGGTTCCCAGGTCTTGATCAACAAGCGACTCGCCCACAAGTGGTAGCTCAAAAACCAACTATTGAAACGATGCCATCTGGTGAAACGATGCCATCTGGGATTGTGACAGCAAAAGATGTTCTCGAGGCAAAAGGTCCTGAAGCAGTCAGTCAATGGGTCTTAGACCAAAAAGAAGTGTTATTGAGCGATACAACGATGCGTGATGCTCATCAATCTCGTTTTGCGACCCGCATGCGAACGAAAGATATGACTGACGTGGCGCGCGAGACGCAAGCAATTTTGCCAGAATTATTCTCCAACGAGATGTGGGGTGGGGCAACATTTGATACAGCTTATCGTTTCTTAGATGAAGACCCCTGGGAACGTCTCCGTGCTTTGCGTGAAAAAATGCCACGTACCTTGCTTCAAATGCTTTTCCGTGGTTCAAATGCGGTGGGCTATGCCAATTATCCCGACAATGTGATTCGTGAATTTATTCATCTAGCCGCGAAAAATGGGATGGACGTATTTCGTATTTTTGATAGTTTGAATTGGTTGCCTCAAATGGAACAATCAATCCAAGCGGTTCGTGATGAAAATAAAATTGCGGAAGTTACCATGGCTTATACTGGGGATGTATTGGACCCAGCTCAAACGAAATATACTTTGCAATATTATCGTGATTTTGCTAAAGAAATCGAAGCAGCTGGGGCCCATATTTTAGCGATTAAAGATATGTCAGGCTTGCTCAAGCCTGAAGCGGCATATCGATTAATTGACACGTTGAAGTCGACAATTGATATTCCAATTCATTTGCATACACATGATACCACTGGCGTTGGTGTTGCAACTTATACGCAAGCCGTGAAGGCTGGGGTAGATATTATTGATGTTGCTGCATCAGCGATGTCAGGAAGTACCTCGCAACCATCACTTTCATCGACGTATTATGCTTTGAGTGGTAGTGAGCGGCAACCTGAATTAGATATGGCCGGTGTTGAGCAACTTAACCATTATTGGCAGGGTGTTTCGACGTATTATGATGCCTTTGATAATGGGATGCGAACACCACAAACAGACATCTTTGAAGTTGAAATGCCTGGTGGTCAGTATTCTAACTTGCAACAACAGGCGCAATCAATGCAGTTGGGTGATCGTTGGGATGATATTAAAAAGATGTATGCTCAAGTTAACCAAATGTTTGGCGATATTATTAAAGTCACGCCATCTTCAAAGGTGGTTGGTGATATGACACTGTTCATGGTTCAAAATAACTTGACCCCAGAAGAGGTTTACGAACAAGGTGATCAAATTGATTTCCCACAGTCAGTGATTGATTTCTTTGCTGGTAAGCTCGGACAACCCGTTGGCGGTTTCCCTGAGAAGTTACAAAGAATTGTCCTTAAAGGGCAACAACCATTAACGACACGACCAGGTGCCTTAGCGGAACCCCTTGATTTGTCACAGGTAAAGGCAGAGTTAGCTGAAGAATTGGGCTATGAACCAACCCCTGAACAAGTGATTTCAAAGGCCTTATATCCTGAAGTTTATAGTGATTATCTAGCTAAGCAAGCTCAATATGGTCCGGTGACGAAGCTTGATACCCCAAGCTTTTTCTACGGATTACCATTGAATGAAGAGATTGAAGTGACGCTAGCACCTGGGCGAACGATGACGGTGGAGTTGGTTGGTATGCAACCAAACTTGCAAACCCAAGAAATGGACTTAACGGTCATGCTTGATGGTCGGCCAACAACCATTTCTGTGATGCAACAAGGCTTAAAGCAAAACGAACCAGCTACTAAGATGAGACGAAAGGCTGATCCAAAGCAGACTGGTGAAATTGCGGCGATGATGGCAGGTGAAGTAGTTTCAGTTGAAGTATCAGTTGGCGATGTTGTAAAAAAGGGTGATACTTTAGCGATTACTGAAGCGATGAAGATGGAAACAACGCTACAAGCACCAATTGATGGAACCATTACAGAAGTATGCGTACAAGCCGGTGATGGGATTCAAACTGGTGATTTATTGATGATTTTAGAAGCGTAAACGTAAAAAGCATGCTAAGGTAGCATGCTTTTTTTATTGATTTTACTGATTTAAAATATGATAAACTATAAACATTCAGATTTATCGAGGTGAAATATGCAACAGCAATGGTGGCAACATAAATTATTTTTTGGGTTAGGCTTAGTTGGCGCGTTAACTTATGTACTTGAAAGTATCTTGGGCGTCTTATTATGGCCGGCCTATCAACCCATGGCGTATCCACTAGCCATTTTGACAGCGCAAGGTGCGCCTTACCGGGGTGGCTTTTTGGTTGCACAAGTTTTGGCGGGGCTCTTAATCGTAATTGCTTTGCTGGCCGTTTATTCGTATCACCGTTTTCAAAGTGAACGCATGATGACCCGATGGAGTGGTGCCATGTTACTGGCCTGGGTGACATGGTTATTAGTGGTCAATTTTTGGCCTAATGCTAAAATGGCGGCCTATGTTTTGCCAACCGGAATGACAGTAAAAGATGGCGTGCTTGGCATTTTGATTATTGTACTTGCTGGGACTATCTTGGGTTATGCCAATGAAGTGACAAAATTGACCTGGTGGTCGTTGCGCAATGTTTTGACAGTCATGGCTTTGCTTTTTGTGTTATTTAATTTTTTGGAATTTGGCATGCAAATGATCAATTGGCCATTTCGTGGATTTTTTGACATATTAGCTTTAGATGCGATTGCTTTAGGCTTTGGTTTCTTAAGTTGGTATTTCATGCGACAGGCAATTTAATTTTATCAAAGGGTTTGAAAATTTTAATTGAGCTAAATAGGAGCATAAAACATGTTAAAAGAACTTTTTGCGGGTAAAAGTGTATCGTATTATCAAGTTGACGATTTGAAGCCAGACGAAGTTAAGTCGCTTCACATCTCTGAAAGCGCCTTGCGCGATGTTAGTGATGAAAATGAAGCGGCCCGTTGGCACTTTTCTGAAGAAAATCAAGAATTGGTGATGTTCGTGGATGCGGTTGTTGCTGATCATGATGTGCCATCAGAAGGCGCTTATCACACTGAAGCAGTACCGTTTATTGTCCAATTCAATGAGCATCGGGTGCTAATGTTTGCGCGTGAATCATTAGAGGGGCTAGTTAAAGATATCACTGATATGTTAGGTAAACTAGACGAGCAAGCTACGCCAACTGAGGCGCTCTTGGAATCATTATTAGTGATTTATCAAGATTATGAAAAAGTTCTTGGTAAATTAGATAATCTACGACGTCATTTCCAAAAGCGCTTCTATAAGAAAACGCATGGCTTTTCTGGTGATTTAGATAGCATTGCCACCGTTAAAAATGCACTCCTATACATTGATGCTTCGCTTGAAGATAATGAAGGGGTTATCAAGGATTGGACGGCGCATTTTAAGGAAGTTAAGTGGACCCATAATCTAGAACAATTGAAGAGTCGGTTAAAGATTGAATTAGAGCAAGCAGATAAAATGTCTGATATCATTACGTCAGTGATTAATAATATTTCTGATTCATATTCTGCTCGTAATGATCGTAATTTGAATTGGGTTATGCAAATTTTGACCGTGTATTCGGTTGTTTTGACGATTCCAACCATCGTAACTGGTTTTTACGGACAAAACGTTAAATATTTGCCATTGTCGATGAGTCATTATAGCTGGTTAATTACGATTATCATTACAGTTATCTTGATGATTATTGCTACGATTTGGTTCTGGCGTCATGGATATTTTGATAAATAAGAGAAATTTTGACGAAAGCCTTGAATTTTTCCTTAAGATTCTGTATAGTTATCTTTTGTAATTTACTAGCTATTGTAACGGCGCAAGCTTGGGGTTTGGCCCATGCAGCCAGACCTGTCGTTCAATCGGTAGGTGAGAGGCATCTCACAAAATACATTTAAAGGAGTTATGTTAATGCGCATTAACATTTTATTAGAGTCAGCAGAGTCTGGCGAACGTATGTATCTAACTTCTAAGAATCGCCGTAACACACCTGATCGCTTGGAGCTTAAGAAGTATTCTCCAAAGTTGCGTCGTGTTACTGTGTTCAAGGAGGTTAAGTAATTATGGCTAAGAAGTCAAAGATTGCTAAGGAAAAGAAGATTGAAGCCACAGTTGAGAAGTACGCTGAAAAGCGTGCTGCTTTGAAGGCTGCTGGTGATTACGAAGGTTTGTCAAAGTTGCCTCGTAACGCTTCACCTGTTCGTGCCCACAATCGTGATCGTATCGACGGACGTCCACACGCTTACATGCGTGAATTTGGAATGTCACGTTTGAACTTCCGTCAATTGGCACACAAGGGTCAAATTCCTGGTGTTAAAAAGGCCTCATGGTAATCGGCAGATTACGATAGGTTCAAAAGAGAGCATCCACTTCTGGTGGGTGCTCTTTTTTATACATAATCACATTAAACAGAGGAGGGTCGTGTACATGCGTTTTATTTTAAAGAATCCCTGGTGGACCATTTTAATTGCGATTGTTTTTGAAAGTGGTTGGGTTGTGGGAATAAAATATGCCCATACACCAATCGAATGGATTTTAACGATTGCATCGTTGGTAACGTCATTTGGGTTGTACCTATTGGCTAGTCGGCATTTACCAGTTGGTACGACGTATGCTGTGTTTGTTGGCTTAGGGTCAGCCGCGACAGTATTAATTGGATGGTTAGTTTTTGGTGACGGATTGACGGTAACTCAGTTAATCTTTTTGCTCATCTTACTGGTCGGCGTGATCGGTTTGAAGCTAGTTGAGGAGGATCAAGACTAATGGCATGGTTCGTATTATTTTTAGCAGGCTTAATGGAAGTTAGTGGTGTGGTAACCTTAAATGAGTATAATCGAAAGAAACGACCTTATTTAATTATATTTATGGCCGTCTTTATGATGTTAAGTGTGAGTTTGCTTGGATTTGCCTTACGTTCTATTCCGATGGGAACAGGTTATGCGATTTGGACTGGCATCGGTGCAGCCGGTGGAACGATTGTTGGCATGTTGTTCTATCATGAATCACATGATTGGAAACGCATTTTATTTATTAGTATGATTGTGATTGGCGCCGTTGGTTTGAAATTCACAACTGGGGCATAGCCAATATGATGACAATAAAGTAGTAATAAAAAAGTGACCTAATTAGGTCGCTTTTTTATTTTGGAATTAGCAGATCCCCCTAGCACGTGCAAGCTAGGAAAGACAAATTATGTTAGAATACTAGCAAGGGTTTTAATTAAAAGAAGTGAGGAGGACCCTAACGCAGTAGTTTTAGTGCTACTGGGGGCTGGTTAAACTTAGCATGCGAAAACGGGATGAGAATAAATTAATAGCATTGGAACAAGCTGCGCTAGATTTAGTTCAAGAAAATGGACTTAGTCAGCTCAGTATTAATAAATTAGCCAAAAGAGCTGGCGTTTCTGTCGCAACGGCCTATATTTACTTTGAAAATAAATCAGATTTATTAGGCCATTTGTATCAATCAATGCAAAATACACTGATTGAACAAATTGAAGCGCCAGATGCCAGCTTACCAATCACGCAGCAATTTGCCCAAGTGATGCAGGCATATGCTCATAATTTTGATCAAAACCCAAAAGCATTAAATTTTATGGCTGCTTTAGCAGCTAACCCAGAGTATTTGCCTGAAGATTTACAGACAAATACGACTTTACTGGGGCCAGCGATGTTAACTGTAATCAAACGAGCTTATCAGGCTGATCAATTGGTCACGCATAATGTTGATTTAATTGTGGCCCAGGCCTTACAACCATTACAATGGTTGTATCAGGTGCGAGCACAACACCAAGTTCCGGTGACAGCAGCTGAGCTTGATCAATTGATTGGTATGGCAACTCGGGCGATTTTTAAAGTGTAATCACACAGGAGGTTATTATGACAGCATATGATTATGATGTAGTATACATTGGAAGTGGACATGGTACGTTTGATGGTGCCATTCCTTTAGCCGCAAAGGGTAAGCACGTTGCTGTTATTGAAGCTGATACAGTTGGTGGTACATGCCCTAATTGGGGATGTAATGCAAAAATCTTGCTCGACCAAGCTGTTGCTTTGCAACACACTTTGCGCGCCTCAGATGGGATTGTGAGCGGGGATGGTCGCATTGATTGGGCCAAAAACCATGATCACAAACAAGCAGCAATTGATGGCATTCCAAACATGCTTAAGGGCAACATGGAATCTGTTGGGATTAAGATGTATTTTGGAAGTGGTCGCTTGACTGATGCACATACAGTACAAGTAGGTGACGAGACGCTTACTGCTGAAAATATCGTGATTTCAACTGGTTTGCGTCCTCGTAAGCTTGATGTGACTGGTTCAGAATTGACGCATGATTCAAAGGAGTTTATGGCGTTAACTGAAATGCCAAAGAATTTGGTGGTCATTGGTGGTGGCTATATTGGGGTTGAATTTGCAACGATGGCCAATGCAGCTGATGCCAATGTAACTTTGGTTTTGCACGGTGACAAAGCTTTGCGCGGTTTCCATCAACCATATGTTGAACAAGTTTTGTCAGATCTTGAAGACCGTGGTGTTAAGATTATGCGCAACCAAACCGTTGCTAGCTTAACTGAGAACGGTTCACAAATTGATGTGGCTTTGACTGATGGTACAATCACAACTGATTGGGTGCTTGATGCTACTGGTCGTCAAGCTAATGTCGAAAACCTTGGCCTTGATGAATTAGGCATTGCATATAGTGACAAGGGAATTAAGGTCAATGAGTATCTTCAAACGGCTGTGCCTAGTGTTTATGCTTCTGGTGATGTAATTGATAAGACACAACCAAAGTTGACACCAACCGCTCAGTTTGAATCAACGTATTTGATGCACCGTTTTGCTGGTGAATCAGACGCTGCAATTGACTATCCTGCAATCGCAACGAATGTCTTCACCACACCACGGATTGCTCAAGCAGGTGTAACGGTGGCTGAAGCCAAAGCGGCCCCTGAACAATACACAGTGCAAGAAAATGATCAAAATGGTAACTGGTACCGTGCGGTTGATTATGAACAAGATGCTAAGTTGACTTTGATTTTTAATCAACAACATCAATTGGTTGGTGCAACTGAAATTTCTGAACGAGCTGAAGATAGTATCAATGCTTTGTTGCCAGCCATTGAATTTGGTTACACACCAGAACAATTAGAGCGCTTAGTTTATATTTTCCCAAGTATTGGTTTTGACGTTTACGGTCAATTGTAATTTAATGCAAAAATCGACAAAGATCACGAGCAATTTTGCTGGTGGTCTTTTTTTATAGGGTGATGGTGACGAAATACGGCAAATGAGGTGAATTGTGATACACTTACACTATGTATGAATAAATTCATAATATAATTTTACTTAGGATGGAATGGGTACATGCAGGCAAATATATCTTCCCTTTTTATGCGGTTACAGCAAGTACCGTTAGTCCGTTTAGTACAAAGTACGTTACAAAAATTATTTCCGTTCGCGCTGTTTGGTAGCGTGATTGCAGCTTTCCGTAAGACAGTTTTGGATGACGAAGGGTTCATTAATAATGTTTTTAATGTGCCGGCTTGGTTCCCGTATTACCATGCCGTTAATGCATATGCCCAGACACTGACGCAATTAACCTTAGGTATTTTGGCAATTTTAAGTGCCTATTATATGGCAATGTTAACTGCTAAGAAGCCCTATCACTATGAGGCTGGTATCACAGCGGCACTCGCTTTTATTGTGTTGTTGAACCCACATCGCAATCCGCGACTAGCATTACCAAGTTTTAGTGGGATGACGCCATTTGGTATACATGGTTTACTATTGGGGCTTCTATTTGGTTATCTGATTGGCTGGTTCTGGAATTGGTTAGCTAAACGGCAGAAGCGACATATGCATCAAGAGAAAGTTACCAGCGCAACGAGTGGTGTGATCCTTGTTTTGGGGGCGGCTTTTTTGATTAACGTTTCGTTATCCGTTGTGGCTAAGCAATTCAATATCTCTACTTCAAGCTTTAGTGTCTCGGGATTAGCTAGCCAAGGGTCATTCTTGATGACTTTGCTAGGTAGTATTGGAACGAGCATGTTGCGTTGGTTTGGATTAACTGGTTTCTTTGATTTTGATAGTAGCTTCACTAGTGGCGCGGCAAATTCAAACTTGATGTATGCCTTAGAGCATCATTCACCTTGGCATGTGCCATATCCATTTACAGAAGAAACTTTGTACGATAGTTTTGGAATATATGCCGGTGTTGGTGGTGGACTGGCTTTAATTGTGGCTTTATGGTTGTTTACACGGGATAAGCGGACGCTACAAATTTCAGCGCTTGCGAGTGGACCGGCTTTTTTTGGTAGTAGTGAAGCGCTATTAATTGGCCTACCCGTGTTGTTGAATCCACTTTATTTGATTCCATTTGTCTTGGCACCAGCCGTTAACGTTATCATTGCTGCAGGCTTAGTGGCTTTGAAGGTGATTCCCCCGGCCATTTACCCGGTACCAATTGGAACACCTGGACCGTTGATTGGTTTTATTGGTTCAGGGGGCAACATTGCCACATTTGTGTTCGGGTTTGGATTGTTTGTATTGGATGTCTTAATCTACATGCCATTTGTTAAATTAGATAATAAAATGAAAGCTACCAGGACAAGTGAGTCATAATTATGATAGGAATGAAACGAAAATTAAAATGGATTGGAATTTTCTTGTGCGTGTTATTGATATTAAGTTTGATTCCGGCTTATTGGTGGACTCAAGCGAATGTTAAGAACATGGATCGCTTTTATAATTCCAAATTGTCACCAGTTATCTGTATTCCAGGTAGTTCGGCAACTGAGAATCGTTTTGACGGTATGGTTGCCAAAATTAATGAAAGATCTGAAACGAAACACAGTCTGATTAAAGTTAAAGTTTGGAATGACGGGCATATCTCATTACGTGGAAAAAAGCTGAAAAATGATAATGAACCTTTCATTGTCGTTGGGTTTGAAAATAATCATGATGGATATGGTAATATCAAAAAGCAGGCCAATATGTTTAATGATGCCTTTTCGATGTTACAAGATAAATATCGGTTTAATAATTATAAAGGAATTGGTCATTCGAATGGTGGCTTGGTTTATACTGCCTTCTTAGAAAACGATGCCTCTAATTATCCGGAAGTTAAAATGAAACGGTTATTGACGATTGGTACGCCGTACAATTTCGAAGAGAGTAATATCAAACACCGAACACAAATGCTTTCTGATTTCATCAAAAAGCGTAAATATTTGTCAAAGGACTTAGATGTTTATACGTTAGCAGGAAATGAAACCTATACATCCGATGGCATTGTGCCGGATGCTTCAGTGCGTGCTGGTAAATATATTTTCCAAAATCAAACCAAAAGTTATACTGAGGTGACGCTAACGGGAAATGATACGCAACATTCTAATTTGCCGCAAAATAATGAGGTGCTTCAAATTATTATGGCACGTATTTTGGACCATTCAGGTGGACCAATGCCTGATGATCCGGCATCAGATAGTGCTTCAAATGTTAAACCAATTGAAAGTGAATAATAATTATTTTAATAAAAAAGCGCCTTTCGGCGCTTTTTTATTGTTTTTATATTATTTATGGGATGACGACGCAATAAAATATTCAAAGGCCGTGAAAAAAATTATAAATAGTATGACGGAGTTAAAATTAGATAACAGGGGCTGGTGGCCAATCAAGTTCATGACGAATTGAATTATAGATGCCGCAACTGTATTGGCGATAGCAAAGCGGATTACCGTACGTAATTTGGTTTTCTACATAACAAACTCCTTTAACATAAATAAAATAAGCATTTTATTTTAGTACAACTATTCTAAACTGGCGAAAACACTGATCGATATTTATTCCTTCATGAGAAATTTTATCACAATTATCAGTGATGCTTGTTTAAATGTAGGGTGGCTGACAAAGCAAAGTTTAATGAATATGGTAGGATATTGCTTTAAAATATCGACAAAATGATCAGTTAAATTGTGGTATCATTGCAGATATGTGGTTCGTAACCATCCCACATTCAAAAAAAACTAGGAGATATGTTAATTATGGAGAAACGTCAGAGTCGAGTTTACGACTTAACGATGATGGCCGTTGTAGCGGCCTTATATGTTGTACTCACATTATTGATTGCACCATTTGCTTATGGCAGCATTCAATTACGAATTTCAGAAGGATTGAACCATTTAGCTGTTTTTAATAAACGCTATATCGTGGCAATTTCGATTGGTGTCTTTATTGCTAATACGCAATCTTCCTTAGGGGTCATTGATATGGTCTTTGGAACTTTAGGGACGGTGGTCATGTTGAGTTTGAGTTATTACTTAACGCGCCATGTGCAATCAGTCATCAAGCGCTTAGCGATTAGTACTGTGGTTGATACCCTCATGATGTGGGCGGTGGCTTTGGAGCTACATATTTTTGCTTCAGCCCCATTCTGGATTACGTTTGGTACAGTCGCATTAGGTGAATTTATTACGCTCGTTTTGGGAGCAATTGTCGTCTATTTTATTAACAAGAGGGTTGATCTATCAGCATAATGATTGAACAAGATTATCAAAATAAAACAGTTTTAATTACGGGAGCTGCCTCGGGAATTGGCGCTGCGCAGATGGAAACATATTTATCTGCCGGTGCTGATGTCATTGCTATTGATCGTGTTGCGATTAATGAACGGCCACATTTAAAAAGTTTTCAACTTGATTTAGCACAGCCAGATGCGTTGAAAAGTTGGTTAAATGATCAAAAAACTTTATTAGCTCAAGTAGAGATTTTTCTAAGTACCGCTGGTATTTTAGATGCCTTTCAACCAGCTTTAGCCGAGAGCGAGACTTTATTTAAAGAAGTGATGCAAGTCAACGCCTTGGCACCAATTCAAATTACGATGGCCTTATTACCTGACTTACTTAAAAAAGATGATCCGCAAATTGTGTATATGGCTTCCATTGCTGGCCTAATTGCTGGTGGTGGCGGTGCGGCCTATACGACCTCAAAGCATGCCTTAGTCGGTTGGATGCGTCAGTTGGCCTTAGATTATGCCAAGGCGGGGTTACATGTGAATGCAATTGCACCCGGAGCAATTGATACACCAATGAATGCGGCCGATTTTGCCGGTGATGGAGCAATGGCTAAATCAGTAGCAGCTGATACTCCAGTGCAACGTTGGGCGCAACCACAAGAGGTGGCAGATTTAACATTATATTTAACTAGTCCGCAAGCGAGTTATATGCAAGGGCAAGTTATAACCCTTGATGGTGGTTGGACAATTAAATAAATAAAAAGCAGTTGCCTTCAAATTAAGGCAGCTGCTTTTATTTTAAATCTTGGTTAAATCAGGTAAGTCAACGAAATAGCTGACAATATCAGTGACATCAACATAGTTGTCAGCCCGCTTGTAAAGTAGGAGTCGCCAATCACTCACATGATTATTGTTACGTTCATCAATAAATTGGTTTAACGTACCATCATGATTGAGCAAAAGATAAGCAGCGAATTCATCGATGACATGATGCAAGTCAGTGGTAATCCGTTCAATTTCATGATGATCAGCTGGGTTGAAGAGAGCGATGCTAAGTGGTCCTAATTCTGGGCGTGTATTGGCAAAATACCATTGCATGGCCAATAAATCGTTAATGGTTAAACCAATATTCATTAGGTAATCGACACTTAAGCGGAAATGAATGGGCTCAACTAATTCGGCCTGAGTTTGCTCAACATGATATTGATCAGCATAGTATTCAGCCAGTTTTTGCCATTCAGCAATGTTAGGTTGTTGGCTCTCATTTTCAAAAGCATGTAGTTGGTCAATGCTTAGCCCAGTTGCGTCGGCCACAGTTTGGCTTGAGAGTTTAAACAATTCACGTAAAGTTGCTAAGTTATTCATGATTAAATCCTTTCAGGAAGTTAATGGCGGTTCATATCAAGAATCGCATCAAATACAGACTGTGGAAGCTCAACTTGATTTTTTTGTCCTTGACGGCGCATTTGTTGTTGTTTCTTTGAGGTCTTGCTTGAAGCAGCAGCAGCTTTCCGTAGAGGTGGAATATTACCACGACTAATCACACGACCTTCCACAAGTGCTTGGACAGGCATTTGCTGCAATTTACGTGGTACTAATTCAGTTAACTTTTGGACAATGTCTTGCGCAAATTGATCAACGCGGAGACGGTGCATGACAAAAGTTAGCGCATCGACTGGCGTATAATCAATCTGAATATCGAGACGGACTAAATCTGATTCATCATAGTCATCTCGTTCGGTTGATAGCGTTGCGAAACCGTGAGAAACGGATTTAAGTTCGTTGAAAAAATCATAAGCAATTTCAGAAATGGGCATTTTATAGGTAATGAGGAGCATGTCGCCAATGGTTTCTAAATCTTGAAGCGTCCCCCGACGGCTTTCTGCTAAGCGCATAATGTCATTAAGCTGGTGATCAGGGGCGGTGATTTTGGCCATCACGTATGGCTCCTCAACTTTGGTAATCAAATGATAATCTGGGAATTGGGTTGGATTTTCAATATATAGGGGCTTGGCTTCATTTTTGACACTAACACGATAGGTTGAATTAGGCATTGTCGTTAAAACATCTAAGCCAAATTCAGCTTGAAGCCGTTCACGAATAATTTGCAAATGGAAAATACCTAAGAAACCGCCACGGAAGCCCATGCCAAGTGCTTCAGATTGTTCGGGCTCATAGTGGAACGCAGCGTCGTTTAGTGCTAATTTTTCAATCGCAATTTTAAGTTCCTTATATTCACCATCATGGGGATAAATTCCCGCATACACCATCGGCTCAATCGTCTGATAACCTGGGAAAGGATTAGCTGTTGGTTGCTTTTTATCCGTTACTGTATCTCCGACTTGAATCGCATGCGCATCTTTAATTCCAGTCATAATATAGCCAACATCGCCGGCTGACAATTCATCGGTTGGTGTGGCTAATGGCGTATAGAAGCCAATTTCTTTTGGTTGGGCATTCACATTTTGGGCCATAAAATTCAACATCATATTTTTGGTTAAGACACCGTCAAAAATACGTGCTTGGACCAAAATGCCTTGATAAGGATCAAATTTTGTATCAAAAATTAAGCCTTTTAAGGGGGCTTCTGGATTACCAGCGGGGGCAGGGAGACGGTCAAGGATGGCGAGTAAGACGTCATCAACCCCGAGTCCACTCTTAGCAGAAATGCGTAAGGTGGCTGCTTCAGTAAAATTAGCATCTAAATCAAGCAGTTCCGCCTGTGTTTTCTCAATATCAGCCATTTGATTATCAATTTTGTTGATAATGGGGATGATGGTCAGATTAGCATCCTTGGCAAGACGATAATTAGCGACAGTTTGTGCTTGAACCCCTTTGGTTGCGTCAACCAGTAGGAGGACACCATCAGTCGCTGACAGACTACGTGAAACCTCATAGTTAAAATCGACGTGGCCAGGTGTATCGATTAAGTTGTATTCATATTCAACACCATCTGGATCAACGTAATAATTACGGACTGTTCTTGATTTAACGGTAACACCATGCAATTGTTCGACGGCCAAGTCATCTAGTAATTGATCACTAGTTTCGCGTGAACTGACGGTATTAGTGGATTCCATAATCCGGTCAGCTAAGGTCGATTTTCCGTGATCGATATGGGCAATGATGGCAAAGTTACGGATATATTTTTGTTCTTTTGACATAAGGTCCTCTTTGAATTTGCAGTTAAGCTATGTAAGCTAATTATAAGCATTTTATCATTAGTATTGAGCAATTAAAAAGTTAATCAGGTATAATTTAGATTAATTTGAATTTGTCGGAAAAGAGGGATGACATGATTACATTTGAACCAATTATGGATGAACAATACTGGGAAAAAATTTACCTAGAAGCATTTCCTGAGCGCGAGCGGACTCCATATGCAGAATTGAAGGCGTTAGCTGACGAAAAGTCTCAGATTAAAATGCGTACAATTATGCAGGATGCTAAGCCAATTGGCTTGCTGGTGTGGGTTGAAATTACCACACATAAGGCTTTTATCCTCTATTTTGCAGTTGATCAAAGTTTACGTGGCGGTGGCTTCGGTTCAAAGATTTTGACAGCTTTAAAAGCCAAATTTGATGAAGGTATTATTTTAGAAGCTGAGTATCGGACGCCAGAGGCTGAAAATGCTGAACAACGGGAGCGTCGGTATGCCTTTTATGAAAAAAATCAAGTGACCGATTCAGGATTTGCCTCACGTGCTTTTGGTGGTATTTACCATTTGATGCGTTCTGATGTGCGAGTGACGGTCGAAGATTATTTACAAGCTGTCCAAGTTTTAAGTGACTACCCAACTGCAGTGGCACCAAGCCACAGTATTTTAGCATTGTTTCCAAATGCCTAAGCCAAGCATAGTTTTTGTTGATGCCTGATAGGGCAGTGATTGTGCTACAATAAAGGGAACAAGCTGTCACAAGTCAACTGGCTTCATGACAAAAAAGGTCCTCAAGTTAGAGGAAAGTAGATTAGAGGAACAAGTATGTCAAAATTATCAATTGTCGTGCCGGTCTTTAATGAGGAAGAAGCAATTCCAATATTCTTTCAGGCAATTGAACGAGTACACCAAAATTTATCAGAATACGACTTTGAATATTGGTTTATTGATGATGGATCAACTGATCAATCCATGTCAGCAATAAAGCAACTACAAACGCAAAGTGAATGGGTGCATTATGTGCAATTTTCAAGAAATTTTGGTAAGGAGGCGGCCATTTACGCTGGATTAGAACATGCTAGCGGCGATTATGTGGCGCTCATGGACGTGGATTTACAAGATCCGCCGGAATTACTTCCTGAAATGTTGGATGGCGTGGCATCGGATGAATGGGATATGGTTGGTTCGCGCAGAATTAACCGTGTTGGTGAGCCACCGGTGCGCACATTTTTCTCAAATTTGTTTTATAAGTTGATCAACAAAATTTCAGCAACCCATTTAGTAAATGGTGCTCGTGATTACCGTGTCATGAATCGCCAAGTTGTGAATGCAATTTTAAGTGATGGTGAGTATAACCGGTTTTCAAAGGGAATCGTGGCTTGGGTTGGTTTTCGACAAAAGTATATTCCGTTTGAAAATGTTGAACGAGTGGCCGGCAAAACGTCTTGGTCATTTTGGTCATTATTAAAGTATTCAGTCGAAGGGATTGTGGCGTTCTCACAAGTGCCACTTACCGTGATTGGAATTTTGGGAGTGGTTTCGTTTATTACATCAATCATAGGTGCATTGCTTATCTTTTTGCGCGCGTTGCTCGTACCGCACTCAGCCGTTGGTGGTTGGCCATCATTGGTTGTGATTATCCTATTTATGGGTGGCATTCAGTTGTTGAGTTTAGGAATTGTTGGTCGATACGTGGCAGCCATTTATTTGGAGACCAAGCACCGACCGATTTATATTGCACGGGAAGTTAAATAAAAAAAAGCCGCTCAAAGCGGCTTTTTTTATTTGTCTTGTTGCGCATCGCTTAAAATACGGCGAGCAATCGATTCAGTTGTGACTAAGTCGGTTAGAAGGTTACCGCGTAAAGCACCTAAGGCAGCTTGAGTCTTAAATTTACTTTTTACGACGCCAAAACGACGCGGTGTGGCTAAAATTTCTGGAATTGATAGTCCAAAAACTTTATCATGCTCTGATGTAAGAAATTGTCCGTTTTTATCATATGGACGACCATATAACATACCGGCAATTTCATCTGGATTAACATCTTCGAGAATGGCAGAGCGGTTTTCTTGCCAAGTCGGAATACTATCTAGTGAACTAAGCGTTCCTAGAGCTGTAAATAACAAATCCATTTTCCGAGCAGCTTCAAAAGCCGGTTTAACGGCAATTTCTTGTGCCATGGTATTACGGACATTGTCATCAATAATGTATAAGGGGCCAGTCATGGTTAAATATTCCGCTGAAAATTTAGCAGCAGCTAATTCAACCATGCGCATTGATCCGGCTGCTGATTTATACTTCATATTTTCCCCAATAAATTGGGTGAAAGTTACATTTTCTAATACAGAGGCTGGGAAGTAGTTAATAATATTAAAAATTGTTCCACCCCAAGTTAGGCCAACGATTTTGCTTTGGCTAATCATGGGCGCTAGTTGGTGTGCGGCATAATTTAAGACATTATCAATCGTCTCAGTCGGACTAATATTATCTTTTAAAATATAAATATGTGGGATTGCGAACTCTTTTTGGAAAGTTTTCTCTAATTCTAGATTACGTGGGTTTGGCGCTGCAATGTTAATTGTCACTATGCCTTCCCGCCGTGCATCGTCTAAATATTTATTAATTAAATAACGACTTAAATGGTACTTTTCAGAAAGCTCCGCTAATGATAGTTGTGAAAGATAATAATCTTGCGCTAAATTAGCTAATAGTTCATGTTGATTTGACTTATCTGGCATATTGCTTTGGGGTTCCTTTTGTATAAATAAATGCTGACTTTTAGATTAACACAGTTAATTTCAAAAATGAAATATAGTTTAATTTTCTTAAACAAGCCCAAAAGATTAGTCTGACCATGCTCGCAGTGATATACCAATTGATATGCCCTTTTTTAAAGGGAAATATGAGATTATCTCTCATAACAAGAGTCGTAAAAGTGCATTGGAGTCAGCTTTCGGGCGCAATGTTACAGTTTTGTAATTTTAATATTACGTGTTTTCTAACATTTGAAACCTCAATGGCATATACCTGTGATTTTTGATTGCTACACTAAATAGGTACCGTATTAAAACGATATAATTCTGTTTGACCGAAAAATAGAAGTGCGGTAACATGAACTTGTTAAGAAAATCTAAAGATATTTAATAAAAAATAAAGAAGTAATAAAGAACCAAATGATAACGGCAAGTTATCATCAAGGAGCAATTATGGAACACATTAAGATGTACAAAAGTGGTAAGTTTTGGGTAAGTTCAGTAGTAACAACCCTTGGAGCTGCTGCAGCCCTAGTTGGTGGTGCAAGTTCAGCCCATGCCGATGCTACTGACACAAATGCCAATGCTAACCAAAAGACAACGACTGGCACAACTAATAATGCTGATGGGGATGATGCTGTTGCTTCAGTTGCGGATTTACAAACACAAATTGAAGCAGCCATGCAAGCAAATCCAACGAATGCACAAACAAGTACTGAGCAGTCACAAAGTACAACTTCACAACAAAGTGAAGCCAAGTCTTCTACTGATCAATCAGCAGCTGCTACTTCAACTGCAAGTCAACAAGCAGCCAGTCAATCAGCTACTGCATCAAGTGCAAATGCTAGTCAAAGTGTTCAAACAGAATCAAAGGCTGCATCAACACAAACTTCAGCAACGACTTCAACGCAAAAGAGTACTGCAAGTAGTCAATCTGTAGCTGAGTCAACACAAAAGAGTACAGTAAGTTCAACGAGTGCTGCTAAGTCTACGGCAACAAGTCAAAAGACATCAACGAGTGTTGCTAAGTCTACGGCAACAAGTCAAAAGACATCAACGAGTGCTGCTAAGTCTACAGCGACAAGTCAAAAGGCAACAACGAGTGCTGCCAAGTCTACAGCAACAAAGTCAACGACTTCAGCAACTAGCAAATCTACGGCTGCACAATCAAGTACAACAAGCGTTAAGAAGACGACGACGGTTACGAAAAAGTCAGTTCAAACTGCAAGTACTTATAACTATTCAGCAACGCAAAAAGCAAATGCTCGCGATTTGTATAAGTACTTTAAGGCCCGCGGTTGGACTCGTAATGCCGTTGCCGGTATGCTTGGAAATATGACTATTGAAAGTTATTTGTTACCAGACATCACTGAAATTGGTGGTGGTGGCGGTTATGGCCTTGTGCAATGGACCCCAGCAAGTAAGTTGATCAATTGGTGTAAAGCTAATGGTTACGACTATCGAACACTAACTGGCCAAGCAGCCATGATTCAATATGAGATGACGCATAATAAGCAGTTCTTCCCAAGTTACTATAGTAGTATGACGGCTGCGCAATACATGAAGAGTAAGGATTCAGCCTTTAACTTGGCGATGGTCTTCATGAATAATTATGAACGTCCATATGATTCTTACCAACCTGTTCGCGGTAATATTGCGACGTATTGGTATAACTATTTGGCTCAATTTGACGTCACAACAGGTTATAAGACTGTTAATGGTAAAACTTATTTCTACAATGCCTCAGGACAAAAGATTAGTGGTTTCCATCGCAATGCCAATAAGGCTTTGGAGTACTTTGATCCAACGACCAAGGCTCGTGTTGAGAACAAGACGATTACCGTTAAGGGCAATACGTATTATTTCCAAAAGAATGGTTTAGCTTATAGTGGTTTCAAGACGGTTGATGGTAAGTTAGGTTATTATGATGCTAAGACGAATATCTTAGCGCGCAACCGTAAGATTAATATTGGTGGTAAGACCTACTTCTTTGCGCCAGCTGGTTATGCTGTAACTGGTTTCCACAAGACTGTTTCAAATGACATTGAGTACTATAACCCAACCACGAAGGTACGGACTGAAAACAAGTCATTAACGATTAATGGCAAGTACTATACCTTTAAGAGTAATGGAGCAGCAGCGTCTGGCTTCTACCGTAATGCCAACAAGGCTTTGCAATACTTTGATCCAACGACTAAGGCTCGTCTTCAAGATAAGACGATTACCATTAAGGGCAATACGTATTATTTCCAAAAGAATGGTCTAGCTTATAGTGGTTTCAAGACGGTTAATGGTAAGTTGGGTTATTATGATGCCAACAACAATATCTTGGCCCGTAACCGTAAGATTAAGATTGGTGGTAAGACCTACTTCTTTGCGCCAGGTGGTTATGCTGTAACTGGCTTCCACAAGACTGTCACGGGTGATATTGAATATTATGATCCACAAACGCATGCGCGTGTTGAAAATAAATCACTAACGATTGATGGAAAGTACTATACCTTCAAGAGTAATGGGGCGGCAGCGTCTGGCTTCTACCGTAATGCCAATAAGGCTTTGCAATATTTTGATCCAACGACTAAGGCGCGTGTTGAAGATAAGACGATTACCATTAAGGGCAATACGTACTATTTCCAAAAGAATGGTTTGGCTTATAGTGGTTTCAAGACGGTTAATGGTAAGTTGGGCTACTACGATGCCAACAACAATATTTTGGCCCGTAACCGTAAGATTAATATTGATGGCACGACATATTTCTTTGCACCTGGTGGCTATGCCGTAACTGGTTTCCACAAGACGGTTACAGGTGATATTGAATATTATGATCCTGAAACGTATGGTCGAGTTGAAAATAAATCATTAACCATTGACGGAAAGTACTATACTTTCAAGAGCAATGGGGCAGCAGTATCTGGATTCCATCGAGATGCTAATAATGCGTTGCAATACTTTGATCCAACGACTAAGGCTCGTGTTGAAGACAAGACGATTACCGTTAAGGGCAATACGTATTATTTCCAAAAGAATGGTTTAGCTTACAGTGGCTTTAAGACGGTTAATGGTAAGTTGGGTTATTATGATGCCAACAACAATATTTTGGCCCGTAACCGTAAGATTAATATTGATGGTACAACTTACTTCTTTGCACCAGCCGGTTATGCGGTAACTGGTTTTCATAAAACGGTTACCAATGATACGGAATACTATGATCCTAAAACTTATGGTCGTGTTGAAAATAAGCAAGTAACCATTGATGGAAAAACTTATTATTTTGATGCAATTGGGGCGATGGTGCACGGAGTCCGTGTATTAGACGCAAACACAATTGAGTATTATGACCCAGCAACGGGCGCACAAGTTAAAAATACGACTATGGTAATTAATGGGGTTAAATACACCTTTGATGCCAATGGTCGTGGCACACGTGCCTAATCGGATTAAAAAGTAAAAGTACAAGATGAACCTTATTCGTTAAAGAAAGCTAACGGATGAGGTTTTTTCTATGCTGGCGAATCCAACCACAATCGGCATTAAAATAAGGTTACTTTGGATGCATACATGATTACTCCCGAATATCCTAGGTAGCTTAATATTTTGAAATTAGACTGCTGTTAAAAGTAAAATGTACTCTTCGAAGACATTTCACAAAAAATGTTAGTTTTTGATTTTTCCTTTATCAAATTTATGGTACACTATTGGTCTGTTACGTTTTATAGGGGGAAACATAATGACCGATATCTTTGACGCAGGTGAACCGACGAGTTTAGAAGCAATTATGACGAATAATGCTTGGCGTGAGCGGCAAGAAAATGAGTTATCAAAACAATATCCTGAACAAACTATCCTTTCATTTAGGCTTGATGTACCTGGCTTGATTAAGCAAAGCCCAACTTTGGTTGATATTTTTAGTGATAGTATGCGGCGCTTAGAGCGACTATTTCGACCAATGTTGACTTACCGGGTAGATGATTTACAACGGGTAACAGGACCAGAAGCTTTTTTGGTATTGAATGAATGCCAAACGGCGGTACAAATGTTGACATATCGTTTTGAACAAACTGATCCTTTGGGGTATATGTTTAATCTTGATGTGGTCAATTTAGATCCTGCGGCAAATCAATTTTCAAGACACGAACTTGGTTTTCCTGAAAAAGCTTGTGTCGTTTGTGGTGATGACGCTAAGATCTGTATGGGTGTTCAAAAACATTCAATTGATGAAGTGACTCGGACCTTCAATCAACGTTATACGTTCTACGTAAATAAATTACGTGTTGCTAAATAATATAAAAAAGACTCGAAAAGCAGTTAGCTTTTCGAGTCTTTTCGTTTAGTTATTAGCGGCATCAATGGCATCAATAACTGCTGAACGGAATGCATTCTTTTCTAAGGCAACGACACCACGAATCGTTGAACCACCTGGGGTAGTAACTTGATCCTTAAGAACGTCTGGGGCTGTCTTAGTTTCTTGCATCAGTGTTGCACTACCCTTGACCATGCTTGCAGCTGCCTGATACGCAAGATCACGGCTAAGACCATTTTTAACTGCAGCATCACCGAGTGCAGCTAAGAAGACATCAACAAAGGCAGGGCCACAGCCGGTTACTGTACCGAAGATATTAAATTGCTTTTCAGGCACAATAAAGACATCACCTAATTGTTGCAAGAATGCTTCAATTTCATCAGCATCTTTAACTTGGTTACCAAGGGCAACGCCTAAAGTTCCTTGGTTGACTTCGACTGGGGTGTTAGGCATTAGCAAAGCAACTGGGTTGTTTGGGAAAATTTCTTGGATATCATCCAATTTTACACCACCAGCTGCTGACAAAATAATGGTTTCTTCGTCCAAGCCTGAAATCTCTTTCATCACATCAAGCGTGATGGGAGCAGGAGTTGTAAAGATTAAGAACTTAGGCTTTGCAGCAACTAATTCTTGATTATCAGTGACAACTTTAACGTTTTGCTTATCAGCATAGTTTTGCATTGCTGAGTTGAGTCGATGGTTGCTAAGAATTAAATCAGAACCATCCATCTTGTTTAATAAACCATTTACAATGGCTTGACCCATATGGCCAACACCAATCATACCAACTTCCATTGTTGAGACCTCCATCTAACTATAATTTCATACTATTGTAACATAATTAAGGAAGCATGATGAAAGATGCTTAAACAATTGTGTTATGTTTTTCCCTTAACAAAAATTTCGGAATATGCTTCATTTTGTAATCTAATCACTGAATATTGCAAAAATACGACAAAGCGTCATTAGCTCTTAATCGAAGTGTTAATAGAAGAAAGTATACGTTTTATATTCAGTGGTACAATGAATTTATTGAGTAAGATTTACTAAATTTTTAGGGAGGTACTGGATGAACTTAATTGCCGTCTACGGAATCGTAACGATCATTATTTCCTCAGTTGGATTAATGTTGTTAATGTTCTTTACAGAAAAAAATAAGCGTAAAAAACTACAAATAACGAATAACAATATCACGCTTCGTGAATTGTTTACACTGTATCGCTTCAACGCGAGTCTGCAAATGGATAAACTTAATCGATTTGTGGTTGCGATTGATGTGAATGGATTTAATGATGTGCTAGCAGATTTACGAAATCAGGCAATTGCGGTCCAGAATGCGTCAGACAAAATTCGTCAACGCGAAGCCTACTTAAAATTTGTTGGCATGTATTATCAAACCAATGAAAAAATGAATCGGGCCTTACGTGTTAAGCCTGGTATCGTCGAGTATTTAAAAATCGGATTCACAATCGCACTCTTGATTGGATTGATGTTGGTATTTGTCCCACTTGTAGGGTTCCAATTATTCCAATTTGGGACTGATTTTACTTTCATCTTAGACCGGGCAGGTATTTTTACAGTTAGCTTGGCCGGTCTAGCGTTCATTTCAATGATTGTTTATGCCATTCAAATAAAAGCAATTCATATTTAATTAGACGACTAAAGAGTCGTCTTTTTTTATGTGCTCAGATAATGTAGTAAAATTGTATGAAGATGGAGGATGATGATGGCATATTTAACGACGCAAGATCAGGTACAAATTTATTATGAAGAGGCAGGAAACCCACAAGGCCAACCGATGATTTTGATTCATGGTTATGGTGGAAGCCATGCTGAATATTTAGAACAAGTGCGTTATTTTAGCGCGTTTGACTATCGTGTCATTAGTTATGATCTGCGTAATCATGGTAGGTCAGGGCGGACACATAGGGGCATGCGGGTAGCCCGATTAGGCGCAGATTTAGCAGAGCTCATCGATACCTTAGCTTTAGATCAAGTCATTTTAATTGGACATTCAATGGGGGCAGCGACGGTTTGGTCCTATTTAAACAATTTCTCCAATACAAATGTCGCTAGTATTGTCACAATCGATGAATCACCGAAGGCACTCAATGATGCAGAATGGTCATTTGGGCTATTAGATACACGGCTAGATAATCTGGAACAGAGTTTAAAAAAGATTCAACAAATCAAAATGACGGTACAACGTCTTCCAGATGATACTTATCATGCTATTCGCGCTTTGCAAGCAGATTACCCATTTGATTACCAAGCGACGGAACCATTATTGTTAGATCATTTGGTACAAGATTGGCGTGATGTCGTTGCTGCTAAAGCAACTAGTCCACACTTGATGGTAACGGGTGGGGAATCCCCCTTGTGGTCAAATAAATATGTGCAGGCTTGTCAAAATTTTGCTGAAGGAACGATTGAGGCAACTAATATCCCAGAAACGGGGCATTTACCACATGTTGAAAAGCCAGAAGCAGTTAATCCAATCATTTTAGATTTTATTTCTGCTCATAAGTCTTGCTAAAGAGGCTTTTTTTGTAGATTTTATTGTGAAATATATAACTTATAAACGAAATCATAAACATATTAAGCGCATTGGGGTTGAATGGAATAAACAAGCACCCTAAATTTATTTATTAATATAGATATATTAAATAAGGTTATTAGTAATAATAAAATATTGTGAAACTTTGCCAATCGATTGCATAAAAGGCTTGTAAAAACAAAAAGATGTTCTAGAATAATATTTGTGAAGTAATTAACTAACTAAACAAGGCGAAGCGGATTTAGTTGAGTAACCAATTTTTTTAAATCTTCAACCAAGTGGGTTGAAATTTAATAAAATGAGTTTATTATAGTAAATGTAAACGGTTTCATAACTTTGGCGCTTCACTGAAGTTAGAGTTCAGAATTTATGGAGGATGTTACAATGCGTGCTTTAGTATTAAATGGCATTAAAGAAATGGCAATTGAGGATATTCAAAAGCCTGAGTTAAAACCAAATGAGGTCCGTGTCGATACTGCATATGCTGGTATCTGTGGAACTGATAAAGGTTTGTATGCTGGACTACCTGGATCAGCTGATGCGGTTCCACCAATTGTGCTAGGCCACGAAAATTCAGGAGTTATTTCTGAAGTTGGTTCAAATGTGACTGATTTTAAAGTTGGTGATCGTGTGACTGTTGACCCTAACATTTATGATGGTACTTGTGAGTACTGCCGTACGGGTCGTCCAGAATTATGTGATAACTTGGACGCCGTTGGTGTGACACGGAATGGTGGTTTCGAAGAAAGCTTTACTGCACCAGCTTCAGTGGTTTACCATGTGCCAGATAATGTTTCATTGCGTGCCGCAGCTGTAACTGAGCCAATTTCATGTGCTGTCCACGGTATGAAATTGTTAAAGTTTACACCATATCAAAAGGCATTAGTTATTGGTGATGGCTTCATGGGTGAGTTATTTGTACAATTATTGCAAGCTTATGGTGTCCACCAAGTTGACTTGGCTGGTGTTGTTCAAGAAAAGTTGGACTTCAACCAAGAAAAGTTTGGAGTAACAAATACTTTCAATACTGCAAATGGTGATAAGATTCCAGCTGACTATGATGTTGTCATTGAGGCGGTTGGAATGCCACAAACTCAAGAAGAAGCCATTGAAGCAACCAAGAAGGGTGCTCAAGTCATGATGTTTGGTGTTGGAAAGCCTGAGCAAACTTTCTCAATGAACACATACCAAGTCTTCAAGAAGCAACTTACTATCCAAGGTTCATTCATTAACCCACATGCCTTTGAAGATTCATTGGCTTTGCTTTCATCAGGTAAGTTAGATGTTGAACCATTGATTTCACATGAGTTGGATCTTTCTGAAGTTCAAAGTTACTTAGATGGAGAAATTACAGGTGTTTCAAAGGCCATTGCTAAGGTCAGCGGAGCAAAGTAATGACAGAAAATGAATCCAATACGAAAATTTCAATGACTGCATCAATTATGTATTTTGTGTTGTCATTGGTCATTAATTCGTTGGGGAATGTCTTAACAATCGTGACTAGTGCACATGTGATTCCTGGATTTTTGGGATCAGCGTATTGGACGGCAGCCCAAAACAACTTGGGAATCGCGCTTCACTGGAATCTATTCTGGACGTTTTTAATCTTTGGGATGTTAATCTCATTATTAAATGCCTTACTAGTTGGTAAATTTGATATCAAGCGGATTTTGGGTAACTTAATTTTCATGGTACCATTTTCCGCTTTGATTCAAGTATTTTCAGGTTTCTTCATGCCTCTGCTACCTGATGCAAAGACGTGGCCAATGTGGATTTTATATACTGCGATTAATTTCTTGGGTGTTTTCTTCATTGGAATTGCCATTTCAATCTATCAACGTGTAAATTTGGTATTGCATCCTGCCGATGATTTAATGCAAATTCTACGGTTTAAGTACTTTAATGGTAAAGCGGGAATTGCCATGTGGGCTTCATATATTCCGCCAACCATTATGGCAATCATTGCCTATTTGATTAATCACACATTCCAAAACTTTGGTTTGGGAACGATCTTTGCTTTCTTCTTCCAGGGTAGCATTACTGGCTGGGGTGATAAGCATGTCTTTCCAAATCTAAAGCATCAACGACTAGAAGTCGGGGAGACTAAATAATGCAAAATGAAGTAAACGAATATACAACAGGCTTGCAACATATCGGGATTCCAACTCGTGACATGGAAGCTACTAAAGAATTTTGGACTAAGCTGGGCTTTAACATCAAAGGAGAATTTATGAACGGTGATGTTCAAGTGAAATTCTTTGAGTATAAGGGTGTTGTCATTGAGGCTTGGGAAGGCACAGACGAAGAGGCTAATGAAACGGTTGGTGCAATTAACCACATTTCATTGGACACCACTGATGCTGATGCGCTCTTTAAGGAGTTCCAAAAATCAGATTTTGTCCTATTAAATGACGAAGTGCAACACTTGCCATTCTGGGATAACGGGATTAAGTTTTTCAACATTCAAGGACCTGACAAGCAAATTGTTGAGTTCTGTGAAATTGTTAAATAATTAAAAAGAAAAGTCATTCAAAAATTGGATGGCTTTTCTTTTATATTTTTCTAATTTGTAACCATTCTAATTTAGAGTTATAATATGAGCAACAAAATAAATGGAGGGCAATGATGCAATTACAAGTTGATGATTTAGGTGTCAGTTATGACAACGTTTCAGTATTTGATCACGTTAATTTTAGTGTTCAAGATGATGATTGGTTAACCATTACAGGAGAGTCGGGGAGTGGAAAAAGTACCTTACTCCGAGTGATTGCGGGGCTTTTAGACGCAGATCGTGGCATCGTAAAACTTGAAGGTAAGCCACAATGGGATTATGACATTAGTGAATATCGCCAGGAGGTGTCATATGCGGTGCAATCTGCTCAATTATTTGGTCAAACAGTCCGTGATAATTTGAATTTGCCATTTGACGTACGAAATCAAAAACCAGATGAGCAACGGCAATTGACCTTACTCCGGGCGATGGAATTACCCGAAGATTTTATTGATAAAAATGTGCACGAATTATCTGGGGGGCAACGGCAAAGAGTTGGGGTGGCCCGTAACTTGCTGTTTCCACCTAAGGTATTGTTGTTAGATGAAATTTCAACGGGACTTGATGAAGATACAAAACACACAATTTGGTCCTTAATTCAAAGCATGCAGACAAAATATCATTTTGCGGTGTTGTCAGTTACGCATGATGGCGATGAAATTAAACATGCTAATCAGTTAATGCGTTTAGAAAATGGAAAGGCGGAGGTTTATGAATACGCAAATTAATGTCAGTAATTGGTCACTGATTTTGTCATTTGGGTTAGTCTTTATTTCATTGGCAATCAGTTATCAACAAAAGCTACATTTAGAGAAAGATACAATTATTTCAGTTGCCCGCGCAATTATTCAATTAATCATTGTTGGATATTTATTGAAGTTTGTCTTCCAAATTGATAACACTTGGCTAACGTTAATTATGGCAGCTTTGATTGTCTTCAACGCTGCGCGCAATGCCAAGTATCGCAGTAATGGAATTCCTGGAGCCTTTGGGATTGCAGCTGTTGGATTGAGTTTATCGACGGTTATCACTGTGGGGATTTTGGTCTTAACGGGTGTGATTAAATTTGCACCATATCAATTAATTCCGGTGACTGGAATGGTCGCGGGAAATTCTATGACGGCGATGGGACTTGTCTTTAGAAACTTAAATCAGCAATTTAATGATCAACAAGAAGTGGTACAAGAACGTTTAGCTTTGGGAGCTAGTCCTAAGCTAGCTACGGGTGATATTGCTAAAGAAGCCATTCGAACGGGGATGCAACCAACAATTGATTCAGTTCGGACTTATGGGTTGGTTTCTTTACCAGGGATGATGACAGGGTTAATCATGGCTGGTGTAGATCCAATTCATGCGATTAAGTATCAAATTGTCGTTGTCTTCATGTTGCTTTCTGCAACTGGCATTGCATCAGTCTATGGTAGTTATATGGCGACTCGGCGCTTTTATAATGGACATTGGCAACTCACTTTGCCAAAGGCTAAGTAAGTATATATGTCAAAATTATCAGAAATTACGAGGTAAGGAATTTGGCAGAGGAATTAGAACATGCCTTACAACAAGTTAAAGCAGCGGGTTATAAGATGACCCCGCAACGGAAATTGATATTAGATTATTTGATTAATCACGAGACGCATCCCACAGCGGAAATGATTTATCAAGATTTGCAACAACAAGATGAACAGATTAGTTTGGCAACGGTGTATAACACTTTAGAAATGCTGTTAGGTACACAATTGGTATTGGCCATTGATAGTGATCAAGATGGTAAGCGCCATTATGATTACTTTGGTCATCCGCATTATCATGCCATTTGTACGAATTGTGGACGGATTGTTGATGGAGAGAATTTTGATTTTAGTCAACTCCCAAATACTGCTGCAAATGAGACCGGGTATCTCATAACCGGTTATGAGGCGACAGTAAAAGGATTGTGTCCAGAATGTCAACGTAAATTAGAGAATCAAAAGTAAATACATTGAATTGTAATTTAGTTTCATTCTAATTTGTGATAACATAGTGAATGAACGAACAAGCAAAATTGTGTCGCTCAAATAAGGGTATAAACATTAGGAGGTTTCAGAGATGGTTTCGATTAATCCAGCTAAAGCACAGGACGTTTGGAAGGACGTCGGTGAACATGTCGATTTCGTGGTCTTGTCATTAACCCGCGCTGATCAAGCAGCGGCCCAAGCAGGAATTGAAGAGTTTGCTGACCGCAGTCAAGCGATTATTCGCTCTTTACGCATCCGAGCAGCGGAGGATAATCTAAAGGTTGCAATTGGCTTTAGTAATGCCGCATGGGATTACTTGTTTCCCAATGCAGCTAAACCTAAGGAACTCGAAACCTTTACTGGTGTATCTGGTCCTGAATATAGTATGCCTGCCAGTGCAGGTGATATCTTTTTACATGTTCGAGCTAAAACAGAAGCAACTGTTTATGAAGTAGTATCGCAATATCGCCGCTTTTTGAAAGATTTCACAACAGTTGTCGATGAGACAAAAGGTTTTCGTTACTTTGAAGGTCGCGCAATTATTGGCTTCATTGATGGAACTGAAGCACCTGAAGTGCAAGATGCGGCTGAATATGCCATTATCGGTCACGAAGATCCAGAGTTCATTAATGGGTCATACGCCTTTGCTCAAAAATGGCTGCATGATATGTCTTTCTGGGAAAATCAATCGACAGAAACGCAAGAAAAGGCGGTAGGGCGTGAGAAGTTTAATGATTTAGAGCTTGAGGATGAAGAAAAATTTAAAAATGCCCACAACGTTGCGTCTAAATATGAGCCAAATGGGGAAGAACAGAAGATTGTCCGGATGAATGTCCCCTTTTCTGATCCGGCTAATGATGCCACGGGAACTTATTTTATTGGTTATTCTCGTTATTGGCATGTCACCAAGAATATGCTGATTAATATGGTGGACCAAAGCGACTTCTTGTTAACATTTTCAACTTTATTGAGCGGCCAACTTTATTTTATTCCATCGCGTGACCTCTTAGCGGACATCGCTGATGGTAAATTAACAAACTAGACCACTGAAAAGACGATTTTGAAATCGTCTTTTTTTTATGAATTGGACTAGTTTGATTTTTTTCATACAATTTGGGCTAAAAAGGCTTGTTTTGGCTTGTGAAAACGGTTACACTAATTGAGTGATATTATTCATTGAAAAAATACAGGAGTAGAGCATATGGTCACGAATATTTTAATTTTTATCATTGCGATGCTTGCTGGTATGGAATCGGTTTTGGATGCTTGGGAATTTCATCAACCGATTTTGGCGGCGAGTTTAATCGGAATTGTAACCGGTCATCCCGTTGAAGGGTTGATGTTAGGTGGTTCCTTACAGTTGGTTACTTTGGGCTGGATGAACGTTGGGGCGGCGATGGCTCCCGATACAGCCTTAGCTGCAGTTGCAGGGGCAGTCTTAGTTACTGGTCCAGCACAGTTATCAGTAATTCAAGGAGTTACTTTGGCGATTCCTTTGGCGGTCGCTGGGCAAATGTTGACGATTTTCGTTCGTACATTAATGGTTACTTTCACGCATATGGCGGATGCTTTTGCGAAGCGCGGTGAAGCGCGTAAGATTGAAATCTTACACTTCACGGGTCTATTTATTCAAGGTTTGCGCGTAGCAATCCCAGCTATTTTGATTTTGGCTTTGCCAACTACTACAATTACCAGTGCGATTAATGCGATACCATCCGTTATTACGAATGGATTGCAAGTTGCTGGTGGCTTTATCGTGATTGTTGGTTATGCCATGGTTGTTAACATGATGGCATCTAAGTCACTTTGGCCATTCTTGTTCCTTGGCTTTGCGCTATCAGCAGTCACCGAGTTGAACTTGACTGCCATGGGTATTATTGGAGCGGCTTTGGCTTTGATTGTTGTGCAATTAACAAAGTATGACAATGTTGAAGTTGGTGAACAACCTCGTGATGTTTCAATCGAATCAGAAGAAGAACGAGCCAAGCCTTTGTTGACGAAGCGCGATCAAATTTCAACATTCTTGCGTCAAAGTTTCTTGCTTGGTTCATTCAACTATGAGCGTATGCAAAACATGGGTGTTGCTTATATCATGATGCCAACACTTCGCCGCTTATATAAGGATCAACCAGAAGAATTTGCGGCTGGTCTAAAGCGTCACCTTGAATTCTTTAACACTCATCCTTACTTGGCTTCACCTATTATTGGGGTTTCAATGGCCATGGAAGAGCAACGTGCTAAGGGTGCGCCAATTGATGACGCTACAATTAGTTCAGTTAAGGTTGGAATGATGGGACCAGTTGCTGGTGTCGGAGATCCACTTTATTGGGGTACATTGCGTCCCGTAATCGGAGCTTTAGCTGCATCATTTGCGGCCCAAGGATCAATGATGGGGCCATTTATCTTCTTCTTTGCTTGGAATGCGATTCGTTTGGCAACCCTATGGTATGGTCAAAAGTTTGGCTACGAACAAGGAACCAACATTGGGATGAACCTTTCAGGTGGCCTTATGCAAAAGGTGACCCAAGGGGCTTCAACCATGGGTATGTTTATGATGGGAGTTTTGGTGCCACGTTGGACGACGATGAACTTCCCACTTGTTATTTCTAAGATTAAGAATGACCCACGAAATGTGATTAGCATTGATCACGTGAATGAAGTCATTCAAAAGCACAATGTTACTGGAGCTGATATTACTAAGTTGGCTCAAGAGTTAACTAGTGGTAAGGTCTTTGGTAATTATAAGGTAACGACATTAGGGGATGTCTTTAATCAACTTATCCCTGGATTGATGCCATTACTTGCTTTGTTCTTAGTACTTTGGTTGCTACGTAAGAACGTTTCACCAATCGTCATTATCTTTGGTATCTTCGTTGTTGGAATTCTTGGATATGCAGTCGGTATTTTTGGAGTTTAATCAGAAGATTATATTTTGATAGTAATGAAAAATAAAAAGTCTTAAGTGCGTCTTGGCAGGTCAGACACTTAAGACTTTTCGTTTCGTATCGAGCAATAAACTAAAAATTGATGGTAATTTTAGCTAACTTCAAGCTTAGCTACTTATAATTAATTAGGTAAATTTTGATTGGGAAAAGTTGAGGGCATGAAAATGGCAAAAGTATATATTGTCGGCGCTAAACGTACCGCAATTGGTAAATTCGGTGGAATATTAGCGTCAATTTCAGCACCAGAATTAGGAGCAACCGCGATTAAGGGCGCTATGCATCAGGCAAATGAGCATGGGGAAGCTTTTCCGGTTGACCAAGTGATGATGGGAAATGTTTTACAAGCGGGATTGGGTCAAAACCCAGCTCGGCAGGCCAGCCAATTGGCCGGTCTAGGTGATCAAACACCAGCAATCACCTTAAATGATGTGTGTGGATCAGGTTTATCAAGTATTAATACTGCCGCTGCCTTAATCCAAGCCGGTCAGGCTGATATTATGGTGGCTGGTGGTATGGAAAGTATGTCGAATGCCCCTTATGTGCTTGATAAAGCCCGTTTTGGTTATCGTATGGGCGACGGGCAATTGAAAGACACGCTTTTGTCTGACGCATTGACGGATGCCCAAGATGGCTTTCATATGGGCATTACTGCTGAAAATATTGCTGAAAAATATGGTATTAGCCGACAAGCAATGGATGAATATGCTTTGCAGAGTCATCAACGGGCAGTTGATGCGATTGAACAAGGACGTTTTGCAGATGAAATTGTTGATGTGACAGTGCATCAAAAGAAGGGCGATGTGGTGGTCAATACTGATGAAGCACCACGTCCAGACACGTCAATGGAGAAATTGGCCAAACTAAAGCCAGCCTTCCAAGCCGATGGTAAGGTAACCGCTGGAAATTCTTCTGGAATTAATGATGGTGCGGCCGCTTTAGTTTTGGCTAGTGAAGCAGCAGTCGAAAAATATAATTTAAAGCCATTGGCGGAATGGCTTGATGCTGGATTAGTTGGTCTTGATCCAAAATTCATGGGTATCGGACCTTACTATGCTATTAAGGCACTCTTAGATCGTCAACCAGACTTCAATTTGGACGATGTGGCAACCTTTGAATTGAATGAAGCTTATGCTGCGCAAGCACTCGCTTCAAATCAGTTGTTGCAACTTGACCAAACGCGTGTAAATCCAAATGGAGGCGCAATTGCATTGGGGCATCCGGTGGGTGCTTCCGGGGCACGCGTGCTTGTAACCTTATTGCATGAAATGCCAAGTGATAGTCTCGGTGTCGCAGCCTTGTGTATTGGTGGCGGTATGGGTGTTTCAGCCCTAATTAAAAAATTAGCATAATATTAATAAAAAGCGTTCCCACATTGGTGGGGCGCTTTTTTTGCAAGTTAAACTATGATATCGTATACATACCTTATACTACAGTATTAGAAAAAATGTGAAACGAGGCAATTTGGATATGACCGAGTGGATTTCCATTGAACATGCAGTACAAAATAATTTGAAAGATGTTTCTGTTAAAATTCCAAAACACGAATTTGTGGTTGTGACTGGTTTATCAGGGTCTGGTAAATCATCATTAGTGTTTGATACTTTAGCAGCTGCTTCACGACGCCAATTAAATGATACTTTTGCAACCTTTGTCCAACAATATTTGCCAAAATATGACCGTCCGGATGTGCAAAAAATCGAAAATCTTCCAGTTGCAATTGTGGTCGATCAAAAGAAGCTATCTTCAAATGCGCGCTCAACGGTTGGAACGTATACTGATATTTATACATATCTTCGTTTATTATTCTCACGCGTGGGTGAACCATTTGTAGGTTATTCGAATACATTTTCATTCAATAACCCCGAAGGAAAGTGTCCAGAGTGTGATGGATTAGGAACAGTTACTGAGATTGATGTGCATAAATTGATTGATTTTGATAAGTCTTTAAATGAGGATGCCATCGATTTTCCAACCTTCAAGCATGGTTGGCGCTGGAAGCGCTATGCTTATAGTGGTTTGTTTGATTTAGATAAACCAATTAAAGATTATGATGAACACGAATTGTATTTGTTACTTTATCAACCACAAACAAAGTTAGAAAATCCACCAAAGGAATGGCCAAAAACTGCGCTTTATGAAGGGGTTGTCCCACGGATGGAACGGAGCGTCTTACATAAAGATGAAGGTAAGCGCCATCAAAAAGATGTTGATCGTTTTGTGACTGTTAAAACTTGTCCAGTTTGTCATGGAACGCGCGTAAGTGAACGGGTTTTGTCATGTAAGATTAACGGTAAAAACATCGGGGATGTGGTTGAGATGCCAGTTGATACAATTATCGACGACTTCTTGGCCGAAATTAATGATCCGGTTGCTGATGAAATGAAGCATCAAATCCAAGAACGCGTACAAGCTTTGGTTGATTTAGGACTAGGTTATCTAACATTGAGCCGTGAAACGGGGACGCTTTCTGGTGGAGAAGCACAGCGAGTAAAAATTTCTAAGTACATGAATAGTGAATTAACTGATATGATGTACATCTTAGATGAACCAAGTGCTGGGCTACATCCTAAAGATGTGACACGGTTTAAAGCGGCCTTATTGAAACTGCGTGACAAAGGCAATACCGTCATTGTGGTTGAGCATAATCCAATTATTATTGAATCAGCCGATTATATTATTGAAATTGGACCAGGTTCAGGTGCAAATGGTGGTGAATTGATTTTTGATGGACCTTATGACGAATTTAAAAATGCTGATACGTTGACCAGCAATTTATTACGTCAAAAATATCCATTGAATACGGATCCAAAGCAACCAACGGAATGGATTCCAATTGAACATGTTCAACAAAATAATGTGCATGATTTGAGTTTGGAAGTTCCAATGGGCGTAATGACAGTGGTCTGCGGTGTTGCGGGATCTGGGAAGAGTAGCTTGTCGCAAGCTATTTATCAGCAACTTCAAGCACGGGATATGGATGTCATCAGTATTGGCCAAAAAACTGTTGGGGTGAACCTACGGTCAACACCACTAACTTATTTGAATATTTTTGAAAAAATTCGTAAGTTATTTGCTGATGCAACCGGCCTAAGTGCGAGTGAATTTAGTTATAATGGTGATGGCGCATGTCCGGCATGTAACGGTAAAGGTGTGATTAAAACTGAAATGGCCTTTATGGATGATGTCACGATGCCATGTGACGTGTGTCATGGTACACGCTATAAGCCTGAAATGGCCGATTATAAATACCATGGTAAGTCTATTGTTGACGTATTAGCGATGACAATTGATGAAGGGACTGAATTTTTCGCGGGTGAAAAATTTGATGGCGACTTGCAGTCATTAGTTGATGTTGGTTTAGGATATTTGCATTTGAATCAAAGCCTTTCAACCTTGTCAGGTGGCGAACTACAACGATTGAAATTAGCTCGTTACTTGAGCCAAGATCCAGCCATTTACATTTTGGATGAACCAACTGATGGACTTCATTTGGCTGACATTAGTCATATTATTAACTTATTCAAGCAAATGGTCGCAGATGGTAGTACTTTGTTTATTATGGATCACCATACGGATGTCATGAAAGCAGCCGATTGGCTGATTGAAATGGGACCAGAGGGCGGTATTAATGGTGGACAACTAATGTTTGCTGGGACACCACAAGCCATGGTTGATAGTGATGACCAAATTACACGACCTTTTTTTATATGTTGTGTTAAAAGGAGATGAAATTTTCCCTATTTCAATTATTATATTTTTTCTGTCAAATTAAGCGCAGTTGTGGTGTTTTTTGTTAAAGAGTATCACTGATACTATCAAATTGAATATTTGAATTTATTTTTAGGCTTCTGAATTAAAAATGATGAATAAAATATTTTTTACATTTTTTGGATATTTGTGAATATGGAATCGCATTATGAAAAATTGAATTTAACTTTCTTTTTTGTTATCATGTTTACTCATAAGCTATGCGTATTCATTTCATTTGCGAATTAGCGAATGAATTTGAGGAGGAGTAATTAACTTTATGAAGAATCAAAAAATGGGCCTATTCCAGATTGTGATGTTGGCCTTAGGAGCTTTGATTGGCTCAGGTTGGCTATTTGGATCATGGGAGGCCACCAAAGTTGCGGGACCTGCCGCAATTTTTTCTTGGATTATTGGAGCGGTCGTGATTGGGACGATTGCCTACAACTATGTTGAATTAGGAACGATGTTTCCTGAATCGGGTGGGATGAGTAAATACGCTCAAATCAGTCATGGTTCATTACTAGGCTTTATTGCCGCTTGGGCGAATTGGGTGTCATTGATTGCCTTAATTCCGATTGAATCCATTGCGGCCGTGCAGTATATGGGGTCATGGCCTTGGGACTGGGCAACTTGGACGAATCATTTTTTTGAACAAGGCAGCTTAACTTTCACCGGTTATGTGGCAGTCGTGCTGTTCATCATTGTGTTTACGTTGCTGAACTTTTGGTCTGTGAACTTGTTAACGCGTTTCACTAGTTTTATTTCTATTTTTAAAATTGGGATTCCGGCCTTAGTTATCGTGATGTTTACGATGAGTGGTTTCCATCCGGGTAATTATGGTCATTCACTTGGTGAATTTATGCCATACGGAACGGCACCGATTTTTGCTGCGACAACTGTTGCCGGAATCATTTTTTCATTTAATGCCTTTCAAACGGTTATTAATATGGGAAGTGAGATTAAAAAGCCTGAACGAAACATTGGGTTAGGGATTGCGATTTCTTTGGGAATTGCGACGGTGATTTATGTGCTTTTGCAAAGTACGTATATTACGTCACTTAAGCCATCTTTTATTGCTGAAACTGGTTGGCATGGTATTAACTTCCAGTCACCTTTTGCTGATTTAGCATTGATGCTTGGTTTGCATTGGTTATCAGTTCTGTTGTATATGGATGCCTTTGTTTCTCCATTTGGAACTGGTGTTTCATTCGCGGCGACAGCTAGTCGAACTCTTGCCGCGATGGTCTCAAACAACCATATGCCAAAGTTTATTGGTAAAATTAATGAACGCTACGGGATTCCACGGATTGCTATGGTCGTTAACGCGATTTTGAGTATTATTTTGGTCGTCATTTTCCCATCATGGAGTGCTTTGGCTAGTGTGATTTCGACCTCAACTTTGATTGCATATTTGACGGGACCTGTCTCAGTTATGAGCTTGCGCCGGGTTGCGCCTGATTTGAAACGTCCCTTTAAGGGAAAGTTGATGCCGGTAATGGCACCGGTTGCGTTTGTGTTAGCATCATTGGCAACATATTGGGCCATGTTCCCAACAACACTTCAAGTCATCGTTGTGATTTTATTGGGATTACCATTCTACTTTTACTATGAAAAGAAGTTAGGTTATCCAAATACTAAAAATGCGTTTAAGAGTAGTTTGTGGATGTTAGGTTACTTAGTCTTTATCTCGTTTGTGTCATTTATTGGGTCAACCGAATTTAATGGCTTAAACTGGCTACACTATCCATGGGACTTCGTGATTGTCATTATTGGATCATTGGGCTTCTATGCCTGGGGTGTTCGAACATCATTTAAGGGGCGGTACTTTAAGGAAGCCTTACCATTGAATGATTCAGTTGTCGTTGAAGATAATTAAAGCATTACAAAAAAATAAAACCGTCTCTTTTAAGAGACGGTTTTATTTTAATCTTGGCGATCTTTAAGCCATACACTGAGTTGGCTTAGGGTTTTTAGGATATCATCAGCATGATCTGGATAGGCAAACCGATCCTGGATTAATTGGTGGGTGCTAACTAAAGCGAGCCAAGCCGTAACATCTTGGTTCGAAGCATCTTCGTCTAAATCAGGTAGCATCTGAGCGTACCGACTTGCTGCTTTGGGGTCATTTGATTTAATCAGGCTTTCATTGACTTGGAAATATTTATCTAGGAAGTCGTAGTATGGATTTTTAGGCAAGGCCTTAATAAACGCAATGGTACCTTGGAAAGGGTCAGCTGAATGGTGCTGATGGACGGTCATTAAAATTTCACGCAAGACCCACATATAGGCGTCATAAAGATCATCAAAGTAGGTGTAAAATGAGCCCCGTGAAATACCCGCCGTTTTGACAATCCGTGCAACCTGCGCTTGATCAAGGGTATAATTTGAAAACTCGTCGATTAAGACTTGTTTCAACTTTCGCTTTTTATCGGGATTTAATTTTTCAAATGTTGATGATACCATGTTACTACTCCTTTTAGTATTGATTACCTCTATTCTCTAACTAAACGTGACACTGTGTCAACTTAAATATCAGTAATAAAAATGAAATTTGTATGATTTTAACTTAGAGCTAGGCTATAATAAGGCAAAATAGGTACAAAAAGGAGTTGGAATGCGTAATACAAATGTAGAAACAGCGCCTTTAATCGAGTTTACCCATGTTGATAAGGCTTATCAGAAGCAGTTTGCGGTGCATAATTTAAACTTATCCATTCGAGCGGGTGAATTTTTTGTATTAGTTGGTGCTAGTGGTAGTGGAAAAACGACCACATTAAAAATGATTAATCGCTTGATTGAACCGACGGCAGGGACAATTACCTTTGCAGGACGTCCGCTTGTTGATCAATCAGTTAATGACTTAAGACATCAAATTGGATATGTTTTGCAGGATGGAGCGTTATTTCCTCATTTAACAGTTCTTGAAAATGCAGCGATGACTTTAAATGCAATCGGTGTTTCGACTAAAGATGCGAAACCGCAAGTTGCTTCATTATTAGATGAAGTTGGTCTTGATCCAGCGCGCTATCTAAATCGTTATCCTAAAGAATTGTCCGGAGGAGAGCAGCAACGGGTGGGCATCGTGCGAGCATTAGTAGCTAATCCACAAGTTATTTTAATGGATGAACCTTTCAGTGCCTTAGATCCAGTGTCGCGGAAGCAATTGCAAGATCTTGTCTTGAACTTACATGAAAAAAGACAAACCACGATTGTCTTTGTAACCCATGACATGGATGAAACTTTACGCTTAGGGACACGCATTGGGGTGATGCATCAAGGCCATTTGGAACAAGTGGATGCCCCAAGTGTCTTGTTGCAAAAGCCTAAAAATTCAGCTGTATCAAAATTGTTTTTACAACAGCATGGGCATACTGTTAGTGATGTGATTGCGCACGGTTATTATGAAACAGGAAATGGAGATGAAATTCCCCGCGTGACCGTTGAACAAACGTTAGCTGATTTAGCGCAAGCGCTGTTAGATGCGCCAAACGCAGCTGTTTTGGTTAATCAAAATCAAGTCATTACCCAAGCTCTGTATTTGGAATACATGGCTAATCAACAAGAATAGGAGGGGGCGATGACAAGTTTTATTAATTTTATTCAAGCTCAGGGTGACACGCTACGCAATGCTTTATTCACGCATATCGGTTTATCATTGGTATCAGTAGCTTTAGCGATGCTAATTGCCATTCCATTAGCAATTGCATTGATGAACCATCCACGTCTCGGTGAAGTTATGTTGCAAATCACGGGCGTTATTCAAACGATTCCAAGTTTAGCAATTTTAGGTTTACTGATTCCCATTGTTGGTATCGGCACGGTGCCAGCGATTATTGCTTTAGTGCTATATGCGTTGATGCCCATTTTCCAAAATACGTATGCTGGCTTAACACAAATCGATGCAAATTTGTTGGAGGCCGCGGATGCTTTCGGTTTGTCGTGGTGGTACAAACTCTTTAAAATCAGGTTACCGTTAGCGTTGCCCTTGATTTTCTCAGGGATTCGGATTGCTTTAGTTTTAGTGATTGGAACCGCAACTTTGGCATCCTTAATTGGTGGTGGTGGCCTGGGTACGTTCATTATGCAGGGAATCCAAAATAATAATAATACAGAATTATTAGTTGGAGCTGTGTGTTCGGCCGCTTTAGCAATTATCTTCTCAATTGGGTTACGCCTGTTGAGTCATTTATCATTAAAAAAATTGGCGCTGGTGATTGGCCTTTTAATTGTTGGGCTCGGTGGTGCCTTTGGCTTTCAAGCATATCAGCAGCAACAGCATCAAGAAGTTGTGATTGCCGGTAAGCTTGGTGGTGAGCCTGAAATCTTAATGAATATGTATCGTGAATTGATTCAGCAAGAAAATCCAAAACTAAAGGTCACTTTAAAACCTAATTTTGGGAATACGACTTTTATTTTTAGAGCCTTACAGAACAAACAAGTCGATATTTATCCTGAGTTTACGGGGACCGTATTGCAAAATTTGTACCCTGAAAAATTAAAGAGTCATAATCCGGCTCAAGTGTATCAACAGGCCCATCAAGTGATTCAAGAAAAATCAGATTTAACTTATTTAAAGCCGATGGCTTATGAAAATCGATATGCGCTCGCAGTTGATCAACAGACGGCTAAACGTTATCACTTGAAGACGGTTTCAGATTTAGCCCGGGTTAGCCCACAACTATCAGCGGCGTTTGAAAATGATTTTTATCATCAGCAAGATGGTTATCAGGGTTTAAAACGAAAATATCAGCTACATTTCAAAAATGTGAAAAGTATGGAGCCTAGTCTCCGTTATGAGGCTTTAAAAAATCATCAGGTCCAAGTGGTGGATGCTTACACAACAGATCCACAAATCAAAGTCCAAAAACTCGTGGTTTTAAAGGATGATTTAGCCTTCTTCCCACCATACCAAGGGGCGCCATTAGTGCGAAATGAGTTAATTAAGAGACACCCAGAAATTCAAAAGAGTTTAAATCGCTTACATAACCGGATTTCAGAATCGGAAATGATAGAAATGAATTATAAAGTGACGGTAAAGCACGAAAAAGCCCAACGGGTCGCGCATGAATACTTAAAATCGTATCGATTAATTCGCTAAATTATGAGTAATTTATGAAAACCCTTTTATTTAAATTGCATATTGAAATAAATTAATGTATTATATAGCTACAGGAGGTGATGTTGTGAAGAGAAGTAAAAAATTAGGTTACTTGCTTGGCTTACTAATCCTAATCTTGTTTTCTGGCACACTGATTCTCTCTTACTATAAGGTTGCTCCGGCTAACTTTAAATTCACGGGTAAACCCTATGTCGAAGCACATAGCTTTATCATGACGGATCCTTATTGGCAACAATTTATGTTCTGGGTCGCAGTTGCGATTGCAGTTGTGGCAGTAATTGCCTTTATTATTGTGCTAATCTATCCACGTCAGATTGATGCCTACGTTTTTAAGGACAAAAAGAGCAAGAGTAAGTTACGAATTAGTCGTAAAGCAATTGCTGGATTTGTTACATCAAGTCTTGCTGATCAAAAAGTTGTATCTAATCCAAAGGTAAAGCTTAATGTTCGCAAGCGTAAGTTGTTGATTGAAGTTAAAGGTAGTTTAACTAATTCAGCATCTGATTTAACAGATTTGGAAAAGCGTTGGGCAGAGAAGTTGGCGCAAGATTTGAATGACATGCTTGGTATTACACAAAAGAAGAAGATTAAAGTTCATATTGTGAATACAAAGCCTGCCAAAAAGTCTAGTGTTGAACGTAATGCACCAAAGAAATCTCGAGTGGTTTAGAGGAGTTGATGCATATGGATACTATTAAGCAAGTATGGTCTGCCTATCGGTGGCCTATTATCGGTGGAATTATCGGCTTAATTGTCGCAATTCTATTCTTAGAATTTGGTTTTTGGAAAACCATGTTAGTTGTTGTTCTAGTTGCAGCGGGTGTCGCTGGCGGGCTTTATCTTCAAGCTCAAGGTTACTTTGGTGATCGACGCCAAGATGACGACCCACGTCTATAATATTTCATAAATCGGAGGGAAGAGATTATGACAAACGAAAACGTAAACGTAAAAGATAACAAGCAAGCACAAAACGGTGTTTCTGGTAAGCTTTCATTTGATGACAAGGTTGTTCAAAAGATTATCGGAATTTCATTGGAACGTGTTGACGGTCTGTTGACTGTTGATGGTGGTTTCTTCTCAAACATGACTGAAAAGTTGGTCAACACTGACAACGTTACTTCAGGAATCAGTACTGAAGTTGGTGAGAAGCAAGTTGCTGCAGACATGCAAATCGTTGTTGAATACGGTAAGGATGCCCGCGTCATTTACTCACAAATGAAGGAAATTGTTTCAGAACAAATCAAGAAGATGACTGGTTTGGACCTTGTAGAATTCAACGTTGAAGTTGTTGATATTCAAACAAAGGCTGAATACGAAGCTAACAGCAAGTCAGTTCAAGATAAGATTCAAGAATCACGTAAGTCAGATGATGATTCAAAGAAGCAACAATCACAACAAGCTTCAAACACATCAGCTACTCGTGTTAACTAATTAATAATTTAATTAAAATAAGCGAATCCAATTTGGATTAGCTTATTTTTTTTAAACTGGTATAATGCCAACAAAAGAATTTAGCGAGGAATAATATGGACTTTGATGTTTTGTATATTGGAAGTGGCCAAGCCACTTGGAATGGGGCCGTTCCCTTGGCGCAAGCGGGGGTAAATGTTGCCGTAGTTGAAGAGGCGCTATTCGGTGGTATTTGTTCAAATTATGGTTGTAATGCGAAAATTGCGTTAGATTATCCCGTGGAATTAACGCGGCAAGTTGAAGCGATGCAAGATCACGGTGTGACTGGCGATATCGAAATTGATTGGGCTGATGCCATGGCGCATAAGCATGAATTAATTGATCCACAATCACAACATAACGAAGATCGGTTAACAAATGCTGGTATCAAAGTTATCAAGGGCCATGCGACCTTTGTTGATCAACATACAATTAGTGTTTCAGGACAAACGATTACTGCGGATAAAATTGTGATTGCGACTGGTCAGCGGCCACATCGACTTGAAATTGAAGGTGCTGAATATGTGCATGATTCAACGGATTTTCTATCAATTCCAGAGATGCCTGAACATGTTACGATTTTTGGTGGTGGCTTTATTGCTTTAGAATTTGCCACAATTGCTAATGCGGCTGGCGCAAAGGTTGATGTTATTACTCGTTCGAATACTTATTTGCGTTCATTTCCTCAAAAGTATGTCAAGCTGGTGGTGGCTGACTTGAAACAACGTGGGGTACGGTTTATTCCGAGTCAAGAAATTACGAGTGTCGAGGCGATTAGCGATTTAGCGGGCTATGACGAATTTGTGGTGTATGGACAAAACGGGTTAGAATTAACCACTGATTATGTCCTTGATGCAACAGGTCGGATTCCAAATCATGATGAATTAAACTTGGCAGCGGTTGGTGTTGCAACGACTGACCGAGGCATTTTGGTCAATGAATATTTGCAAACCAATGTGGATAATATTTATGCGGCTGGAGATGTAGTGGATCATGACTTGCCAAAGATTACGCCTGTAGCTGCGTTTGAGTCACGCTATTTGGCCGCTCGTTTTATGGGGAAGTCAGATGCACCTATTGATTATCCAGCAATTTCAACGGTTGCTTTCACATCGCCACGAATTGCACAGGTCGGCATATCAGTGGCGGAGGCGGCCGAGCACCCAGACTTATATCGAGTTGAAGATGTTGACTATCAAAGTGATTGGTTCCGTCAAGTCGGAAATGAAACCCAAGCCTATTTGACATTAATTTTTAATCAAAACGATGTGTTGGTTGGCGCAGCTGAAATGAGTCATGAGGCGGTGAATAGTATTAATACTTTTGTCCCAATGATTGAAATGCAGTTGAACCGAACCCAGTTACAACGTTTTATTTATCTTTTCCCATCAATTGAATATACTGGTCAACGACGTCTATAAATAAAAAGCATTGATGCTCCGGCATGAGTGTTTTTGTAATATTAATCTCTTCAGTATTGCTTTTTGTGACGTTATCGTAATATAATTGAAACATAGATAAGAGATAGTAATGTAGAAAAGAGGATAGCGCGATGACAAAGAAGTTTGGAATGCTTGTGAGTATGGCAGTTGCAGTATTAGTTGCTGGTGGCAGTGTGGCTGCAATCGGTGCTAATAGTACACAGGAAGTTCAATCAGCCACGTCCGTTCACGTTACTCAAAAAGATAGTAAACAAGAAGCGCGCCAGGTCGCTACGAAGGCAGCACAAAAGGCAGCTAAGCAGGTACTTGCTGAGCAAAATACAGACGCAACACCACAAACTGCGTCAAATAGTCAATCAATGGTTGCACCAAAAGCAACGACTGCTGTGAAGAGTCAGAAGCATGTTGCAACTACAGCAACTCAACCAACAACGACGACGCCAGTTGCCGATCAAACCGTACAAGCAACTACAGCGAATGTTGCAGCTAAGGGAACGACTACCGCACCTGTACGTCAGACTGCATCTCCAGCTACTAATGCACCAAAGCAAACGGTTGATCAATCTCAACAACCAGCCGTTGAGCCTCGAACAGATGCGCAAGGCCAGGCTACTAGCGCCGCAATGGCTTATGCTCGTCAAAACGGGATGGATTTGAGTGGACTACAAGTTGGAACGACGCCTAGCGCTAATGGTGGTTACGACGTTTTAATTCGTAACAAGCGCCTTGCAGAACAAGGTCAAGGCAATGGCGTTCAACAACAATTACATGTTGATGTGAACGGCAAAGTGACATCACAAGTAAAGTAGCTTTAAGCACCCACAACTAATTCAGTTGATTGAAAATCAGAAGATTGCGATTGGAATGGTAGAGCGATCTTATTGGCTATAATTCAAGATGAACACAGGTACAATCATTAAAAATAAAGCAAAAAGCCCTAGTTTATATAAACTGGGGCTTTTTTCTAATATTTTTCAAACCAAGCGTACATTGCTTGAATTCGGTCAATCCGTAGGGATGGGAGACCTGTGCGAGATAGGCCATGCCATGATTGAGGGAAACGTAATAGTTCAATTGGTGTATTTGTCTGTGTTTTAACGGCAGTGTAGTATTCTTCAGCTTGTCCTAAAGGTACGCGGGCATCAAAATCGCCATGTTGGAGCAACGTTGGTGTGGTTACTTGACCGGCATAGGCAATCGGTGATTTTTTCCAGAGATACGGAATGTTTTCAGGAGTGCTGATATCAGAACCAAGTTCATCGCGGACGAAGGGGTACCCAACATCACTTGTACCAGCCATACTAATCCAGTCAATCACGGCACGTTGAGCTACGGCAGCTGAAAAACGATGATCATGACCGATAATCCAAGTTGTCATGAAGCCGCCGTATGAACCACCCGCAAGATATTGGCGGTTCGTATCGATTTGGTCAGAGAAAGTTGTAAGGGCAGTTTCGAAACCAGTTATAATATCACGATAATCCTGTTCTCCATAATGGTTGATGACTGCGTTTTCAAATGCTTGACCATAGGTGGTGGAACCGTGGGGATTAATGTAAACAACGTTATAACCTAACGCTGACCAAACTTGAAATTCCCAGAAGAAGGCTTCTGAGTATGCTGAAGCAGGGCCACCGTGAACATATAGTAAGACGGGTGCGGGTTTTTGGGCGGCATGAGTAGCTGGTAAGAACCAGCCATAGACCGTTGATCCATCCTCTGACTGAAAATGATATGGTCGAGCGGATGTAAAGGTAAGCTCTTGATTGGGGTTAAAGACGACAGTTTCATCATCGCGTTTAATGATTTGAGCTGGCACTGAACTCGTTGTTTCAATTAAGTAATGGTCAGACAACGAAACAATGCTTCGAGTGACATTCGATGTTAGCTGAATGTTTCCGTCTAAATTACCAGTGTAAATCCGATTATATCCGTGATATGAGGCGATAAATTCAAAGGTGTTCTGATCAATCCAGCGAAGACTGTGGGCATCGCGTAAAAATGAAAAGTCTGAACCAAAATCATGAAGGGCGTCAACATCTTCATCAAATAGGACTGAAAGCTCAGCAGTTTGAAAATTATAATCAAAGATACTAGAAATTCGTGCATTTGGATATTGCGCATCATGACCAACCAACAATATGTGTTGGTCATCGGGTGAGAAACGGGCATCAATGATTTGTCCACCAGGTAAGCTTTGATGCAATAAATCGGTTATATCACCATCGTCGATTGATAGTGATAACAAATGATTATTTTCATTCGCCCCAATCGCATCATCTGTCTGCGTGAAAATAATGTGGCGGTTATCTGAAGCGACGTCCAGGAGTTCAATATTTTCATTGGTACGGTAGATGAGTTGATCAGTTCCAGTGGTTAAATCTAATTGATGAATTTCAGTAATCGCATTTTCGTCAATTAAGCCGTATCCATCAGCTTTGTAATAAGTTTGCGTAATGCGACGTGGGTCAGGGCGATTAGATTGTTCATCAATGATAGCTGGCTCGGTCACTAAGGTTGTTAAATATGTCACAACTGGGCTACCAGGATGACCGACAAAGGTGCTTATGCCGTGTTTCAAAGCTGTTTGTTGTGTGTCAGCATAATAAAGTTGACCATCTTTCAAGTAAGCTAAGTCATTAAAGACGGCAGTTGGGTGGGTTGCGTTTTCAGCGACGATGTTGAAGTCACTAAAATCTGTATTAAATTGAATTAATGTGTGATGTGTATCATTTTCAACTTCACGTAGTTGGCTTTGCACGGCGTAAACTGATCCGTTAACCTCAGCTAATTGTGCTAAAGCTTTAAGATTATAAAGTGAATGGATACTTTGCGTTGTATCTGACATAAAGAGCCTCCAATGCTAATGACTGAGTTGTTTCAGTTATTTATCATGAGTATAGCTATTTTTCATAACTTGCAATGAGATGTTTAATAACGGCAATATTTTGGTCATAATCGATTAAACGAATATTTTCATTGGGCGCATGGTCTAGATTATGAGAATATCCGATGCCGAGCGTCGCGATTGGAGCCTGAACCACTTCATGAACATAATACATTGGTCCAGTTCCGGCATCGGACGGTGCAACAATGGGTGCCTCAGGATAGATTTTTTGGGCACTTTGCACCACGCGACCAATCTCAGGATCAGACATATCGCTACGATACCCTGGTTGTCCAAGGGTTTTGGTTAAAACGAGATCATCGAAGCCTTGTTGTTTTAGGTAGGCCTGAATTTGGTTGAATGTTTTATCGGGGTCCATACCGGGAACTAAGCGGGCTTCCAGCTTGGCTTGGGCATGTGCTGGTAATACGGTTTTAACGCCAGTGCCTTGCCAACCAGATGTGATGCCTTCGATACTAAGGGTTGGTTGAAAATAAAGCGTTTCTTTTAAATCAGCTTTGGTTTTATCTGTTAGTAATGGTGCTTTGATTTCGTGTTGTGCTACGAATGCTTCTCGAGTGAACGGGATTGCTGCAGTTAAATCGCGTTCACGTTGATTTGGAGCAATGACGTCATCATAAAAACCAGGTACTTGAATATGACCAGCTTGGTCATATAGAGTCGCCAAAGCTTGTGATAGACGCCAGGCTGCAGAATCGACCACGGCAGCTAAGGAAGAGTGTAAGTCTTTTTGGGCCGTCGTAGCTTCAATGGTGAAAGTCACAATCCCTTTGTTGCCACCCATGATTTCAATGCGACCATCGTTATTTTTTTCACCGGATTCCCAAATGACTAAGTCTGCCTGTAAGGCATCGGCATGTTTAGCCAAATAGCTATCTAGATGTCGAGAAGCAGTTTCTTCGGAGCCTTCAATTAAGAAAATAATATTGACTGGTAAGACCTGTTGATGTTCATCCAAATATTCAGCGACAGCAGTTAGACGGGCGGTGATGTTTCCCTTGTCATCGTTGACGCCTCGGCCAACTAATTTATCATCTGTTTGCGTTAACATCCAAGGGTCACTATCCCAAAGTTCGAAAGGTTCCGCGGGTTGCACATCATAATGGTTATATAGAATCACGGTTTCAGCATCAGGCTGAGAACTGTAAAGTCTTCCAATGACAAGTGGTGCAAAATAGGTATCGTCATATGTGACTGCGGCACCTAATTCGGTGAGCGCTTGAGCGACTTTCTGGGCCGCTTCTGGTAAATGCGCTTCTTTAGCTGATACGCTGGGAATTGCGACGAGGTCTTGGAGTAAGTTTAAATATTTTTCGTGTGGTTCCATCGACAATCCTCCTAAATTTAACAAAAAAGCCACTCCCAAATCCAAACCAAAAGTTTGAATTCAGAAGCAGCTAAAATCATAGTTGCGTTTCCATTCTGAAATTGAAGTCATGTTGCCATACTTCACTTGCTAACCATCGGGTAAAATATTACCGAATGGTGTGCCGAGATAACGGGGGCCAATCCGTTACACGCTCATTATTCGCGTGTACCAATCACAAGTCATTTTCATTAGGTATCTTGGGCTAGTTCACATCAACCACTAGTTTTCTGAGACGCAGATGCTTAATTACTTTCCTGATCACTTTGTTTAATGGGTATAGATAAATCATACAAACATAAATTATAAAAGTCAAATGAGATTATGAGATTTTTCAAATAGAAAGATGCTGTTCTTTCCAAATTTTCCCGCGTTGAATTGCAAATTCTTTCAATGAACCAGCTTGAATTTCAGCTAATATTTGTTGGGAAATGGTAGAAGTTGGGCGATCGAGATTTGCCTGGATGAACTGAATAGCCGATTGTCATTTAGCAGCAAGGTCGGGAGTTGCGATTGCAGATAATGTTTCTAAGCGTGTTAGTAAATCGGTCAGTTCCTGTTGTAAAGGTTGTGTTAGCGGCGTTTCTGGATTTTGGAGCGCAATCGAATCATTTTTGACAACAGACTCTTTAATTTTTGCATTGTCGATGTTTTGTGGATAAAACACTGCATCTAAAATTAATAGCTCTAAAATGGTCAGCATGGTATCGCTGATGCCATCTGTACTGTAAGGGTTCAAATCAAAAAGGCAAAATTCTAGATATTCAACGGCATGGTGGTGTTGTTCATGATAGGTTTCAGTCGCTTTGACACGGACCGGCCCATAATACTCACTCAAATCAAATAGGGTGCCATCATCAATTAGAGTATTTAAGCTAGCAAAAAATTGGTCTAAGGATGAAAAATTTAAGGCGAGCTCTGGATGATTCGCAAAGCCAGCTGAGCTTGAGCGCCACGAACGGACTGGTTCAGTAATGTCAGGCCGTCGAGTTAAAAGCTGATCTGTATCAGGATTTTCGGTGAGGGGACTGGCGCCAAATAAATAGGTAATTAGCCAACGATATGTGGAAACTTGCTTGAGGGTTTGAAAGTAAATAGCATTGCGATTAGGGTAAGCTCGCTTTGCAATGAGTTGGTTCATTAATTGGTTAGAAAGTGAGTAATTGACATGGATACCAGTCATAATATGCTGATAATAACCATATTGTTCAATCAAAAAACGACGATAGTCTTGATACCAGGGACGCTCGAAATGTGTATCCAGGAAAGTTAAATCGCTTTCGGACAAATATGGGGGCATTGAAAGGGGCCAAATAATTTCATCAGCGTTTAGATAGTGTGTGAGTGTATTTTGTAATTGATGCAGTTGCGCGAGTGCATCAGTGGTATTTTGTTGGGGATTGGTGACTAATTCTTCTTGGCTTTCAGAAAAGTCAGTTTGGTAATTTGGCTCAACACGCCGGTCACCGAGTGCAGGGGCATGGGGATGCCGTGATAAACGTGTTTGTGGAATTTGAACACGGTGTTCTTCAATTTCGATGCCGACATGTTCCGAAATCAAATCTGTGGTTAATTGAGTTGGTAAGCTTGTACTTTTGAATGTGTGCATGGCCGATGCCTCCATTGAAATTTATCATGCCAAATAAATCGGAATGAACCTAGCTATATTTCTACACATTATAGATGTCGTACTATGAAAAAGAAAGTGTTTAAAAATTTAAATAACAACCTTCGTTTTTTTAACGTTTTAAAATTATGATTAGGCAGATTAAATGCTAGCCCATTAGTATTGAAGCGTAAAAAAGAACCCCTAACTTTGTTAAATGCTTCAAACAAAGTCAGGGGTTTATTTATGCATGTCGCTTTTTACCGCGTTGGATAAAGAAGACGATGGCCATGACACTTAAGAAGACTAAGCCGACCGTCAATGATAAGCGGGTTTCGGGGTTAAAAAACATAAAGATTAAAGTAATCAATAAGAAAAGCAAAGTAATGTAGTTTGAATAGGGAGACCATGGCATTTTGAATGGATGATTTTTGATTAATTCAGGATGCGCTTTTCGGAAACGCATTTGGCTGACCAAAATAACGAACCATGGAATCATTCCTGGCAAAGTACTCGAACTATAAACAATCACGAAGGCATTCCCCGCATTTTTAAAGAAGAGTGGGGCAATTGCGTTAATGACGATGCCAAGGAAAATCCCAAATGAGATTGCAAACACGGCGTAAGCAGGCACACCATGTCGATTTAATTTGGTATAAAACTTTGGTAATTCATGCGCTTCGGCTAAGTTATAAGTCATGCGACTAGCGCTATAGATACCAGAGTTGGTCCCAGAAAGGGCCGCCGTCAAAACAACGAAATTAATAATTGTTGCCGCACCAGTAATGCCTATTTTTGCAAAAGTTTGAACAAATGGTGATCCGACTGAACTAAGTTGGTCCCAAGGGTAGATACATAAGATCACAAAAATTGCACCAACATAGAAAATTAAAATCCGATAAACAGTTGAATGAATGGCTTTAACGAGTGTGTTTTGAGGGTCTTGGGCTTCACCAGCAGTAACACCAATTAATTCAATACCTTGATATGATGTTAATACTAAGGCTAGGGCGAAAATAAAGCCAGTTACGCCACCAGTAAAGAAACCATGCGACCATAGATTTGAAAAACCAACAGGATGCCATTGGTTGCCCACTCCTAATAGAATGACTCCTAGGCCGAGAATAATGAATAGAATAATGGTGACAACTTTAATTAAAGCGAACCAAAATTCTAGTTCTCCAAACATCTTAACCGAGGCGATATTAGCTAAGCAAAGGCAAGTAACAGCGATTAAGCCAGGTAACCAACCTGGTAAGTGTGGCCACCAATATTGCATATAGCCACCAACGGCAATCATTTCGCTAATTCCGACCACGATATATTGGAAAATATTGCTCCAAGCGGTTAGATAGCCCCAGACTGGATGAATGTATTCAGCTGCATATTTGGCGAATGAACCACTTGTTGGATCAACATACAACATTTCACCAAGGGCTCGCATAATCAGGTATAAGAAGCCACCAGCAATGATATAGGCAATTAGGACGGATGGCCCCGTCCATTTGATTGTTGAAGAAGCTCCCATGAATAGGCCGACACCAATGGTACCGCCTAATGCAATCATTTGAACTTGTCGTGATGTTAGATTTCTTTCCATATGAATCTACTAGCTCCCTTGAATTTGCAATTTATAAATTTAAGCTTATGGATACCGCGGTAGTCGGCATGCAAAAAAGAAATAACGGTCTGTGTTTGCGTCCTAGCTTAGGAAACAAATCAGACCGTTTTTATGACGTTATCACCAAGTTGGTTAAATGCTACGATTATGCTCGTCAACCCAACCAGGAATCTTGAATAGGTCATATAGGACCCAGAAGAAAGTAAATAGCGTACCAGCACCAGCTGTCAAGACGGCAATTAATAGCATCGCAACTGCTGACTTGGTTTTACCAAGATAAAAGCGGTGGGCACCAAAGTAACCAAGTAAGATAGCCAAGATATAAGCTACAGCTTTACTTTTTTCAGTTTGTGGCTTGGGGTTTGAATTAGTTTGACTCATAAGAAACTCCTCCGGGTTTTTCGGTGAATTAGAATTGCACCTATACAATATCTATTGAATAGTAATTTTATCTAAGAAAGAGGTGAGTCGTCAATCATTTTGTTTTAATTTATCCGTGAACTTCTTTTGTCTGTCGTTGTAGGGGGCGGGCTATAAGTCGTATAGAAAATGTGGTATAACTATAGGGTGAAGTTTAAATTAATTGGAGAGAAGACTAAATGATTACATTAAAATCTGAACGTGAAATTAAGGGCATGGCAAAGTCAGGTAAACTATTGGCTGATATGCATATTGCTCTCCGCGGTTATTTGAAGGCAGGTCTTTCAACGATGGATGTTGAGAACTTCTGTCGTAAGTTTATTGAGGACCGAGGTGGCCGTCCAGCCGAACTTGGGTTTGAAGGTTATAAATATGCAACTTGTGTGGCGGTTAACAATGAAGTTGCACACGCCGTCCCAAGTAAGAAGCGTATTTTAAAGAATGGCGACTTGGTTAAAGTTGATACGGTAATTGACTTAGATGGATATTACTCTGATTCGGCTTGGGCCTATGCCATTGGTGAAGTTTCACCAGAAGTCCAAAATTTGATGGATGTAACATTGAAAGCTTTGTACTTGGGAATTGACCAAGCTCTGGTTGGTAACCGAATTGGTGACATTGGAAATGCCATTCAAAGTTATATTGATACAACTGGTTATGGGAATGTCCGTGACTATATTGGCCATGGTATTCAACCAACGATGCATGAAGATCCTGCTGTGCCACACTATGGCGTTGCCGGACACGGTACCCGTTTGAAGGAAGGGATGACTTTAACGATTGAACCAATGATTAATATGGGTAGTTGGGAAGTTAAGCCACCACGCGAGGATGATGGATGGACTGTCGAAACAGCTGATGGTTCATGGTCTTGTCAATATGAGCATACTTTAGTTGTCACCAAGGATGGTCCTAAGATTTTGACCAGTCAAGATCCTGAATTTGATGCAAAGTACTTATTGCCTAGTGACTAGGCTTTAATTTACTGGGGTGAGGAGGTTATGATGATTGAACGTGTAGAAGAAGATCAACAAGGCACCTACATTCGTTTGCCAAAAGAAGTGCAAGCAAAGAAGGATGATCAGTACGATGTTGTGAAAGGTGTTGCTGACACTGTCATTCTTCATCCCGTGCCTAAAGCTAATTTAGCTAACAACGTCCTCTTAGAAGAGTTGTTTAAAAATTGGCAAGGTATCTATGAGCCTGAATTTGATGAATGGGTAGAGGATGAGGAATCGAAATGGTAGAACGACATTATCCACGCCAAGGACAAATCATCTATATTAATTTTTCACCTTCAGCGGGGCATGAGATCATTAAGCGTCGGCCAGCAGTGGTCATCAGTAATAATATTATTATGGAAACCTCACATTTTGGCCTGGGTAGTACCAATCTCACACGGCCGTTATGATGGCCAAGAGTATCCGTTGCATGTTGCTTTAGATGATCGCACTAAAATTGATGGCACAATTTACACTGAACAATTGAAAGCCTTTGATTTTCAAGCGCGAGATTGGCAATTAGTTGAAGAATTACCACAGGATATTTTAGATGAATTGTTGCATAAAGTAACATTAGCAGTCAGTCATTGAAGCATGTAAAGACGAGAAAGAGGTGCCGAATGTCAGATTTTTTAATTGGTAGTTCAGTTCAGGTTTTAGAAACTGGTAAGGAACAAACCCCGGCTTTAGTTATGGGACATGATGCGCAAGCAGACACTTATCAAGTACGCTTTGAAGGTGGCGAAACGCAAACAGTTCCAGCTAGTCAACTTAAAAACTGGTGTACTTGTGAGATTTAAGTAAATTCGAGCAATACTGGTAGGAAGAAATAAACCCATTAGTTGAAGTGGTTCAACTAATGGGTTTTCTTATGCAAAAAAAGATGTAACAGTTCTTTAGTTATAGCTTGTCGATTTGTTTTGCGAAATTTAGCCCAATCGGGTGTAAAAAGTGTATTAGAACAGGCTAGCACATGTGAAATCTATGGATTTTGGATTGATTTTCAGGTATGGTGCGTCCAGCAGAAGTTTTGAAAAAGGTTTATACTGAAACTATTAATAAGTAAAGGATGGTATACAGATGACAGATAGAGTGCATGGTTCATGTACGACGGTTCTAGTAGGTAAGAAGGCGTCTTTAGATGGATCAACAATTATTTCACGTAATGATGACGGGCATGAAGCGCTGGATCCTCAAAGATTCACCGTTGTTACTCCAGATGAGCAACCACGTCACTATGACTCTGTTTTGAGTCATGTGTCCATTGATTTACCGGATAATCCAATGCGTTACACGTCAATGCCTAATGCGGTTTTGACGGATGGCATTTGGCCCGCCGCAGGAATTAATGCTGAAAACGTGGCGATGTCGGCAACGGAAACGATTACTACAAATCCACGGGTGCAAGCTTTGGATCCGTTTATTGATAACGGCATTGGTGAAGAAGATATTGTCACGTTGGTGTTACCTTATATTCACTCTGCTAAAGAAGGTGTACAACGTTTAGGGATGTTGCTTGAAGCATATGGGACATATGAACCAAATGGGATTGCCTTTGCTGACCAAGATGAAGTGTGGTGGTTAGAGACAATCGGTGGACATCATTGGGCAGCAGTGCGTATACCCGATGATGCCTATGTGGTTGCAGCAAATCGGATGAGCATTGATACTTTTGATTTTGATGGGGATGATACTTTGTCATCAGCCGATTTGAAAAAATTTATCGATGATAATCAATTAAATCCAGATTTTGATGTTTATAATTTACGCCATATCTTTGGCTCGGCCTCAATTAAAGATACGGTTTATAATAATCCACGCGTTTGGTACGGTCAAAAATACTTAACACCGGGAGTCGAACATGAACCGCAGGAACAAGATTTACCATTTATTGCGTATGCTGATCGCAAAATTTCAATTGAGGATGTCAAATTTGTCTTGAGTGCGCACTATGAAAATACACCATATGACCCGTATGGTAATGGGAGCGCAAGTGATCGTAAATTATTCCGACCAATGGGTCTAAATCGAAACCATAATGTGCATATTTTGCAAATACGCAATAATGTTCCTGCTGCAATTGCAGGGGTGCATTGGCTTGCTTTTGGTGCAAATACTTTTAATGCAGTGGTGCCATTTTATGCAAATGTGAATGATACGCCGGCTTCATATCGAGATGCCAGTGCAACATTTGATCTTAATAATATGTACTGGTTGAGTTGTACAACGGCGTTGCTAGGTGATACCAATTATGATTTGTATGTTGATTTAAGGAATAGTTTCGAGCTAGAGGCAATGACGGCCTATCGACAAGTTCAACATACAGCTGATGCAGCAGTCATTGCTGGTGAACCGGTTGATGATGTCTTAGCGGAAGCGAACCAAAAGCTTGCTGATGAGTCTGTTACTCGTCAAACGAAATTATTAGGTGAGATGGTTAACTTGGGATCAGCCAATATGACTTTACGTTATAATCTAAACGATTAAAATGAATGAAGATAAACACCGTAGGGGTAAGGACTTTACTTTCTCTTACGGTGTTTTTTTGTCAAATTTATAATGATAGATTTTTATTGAAGTACACCATGGCTTTTTAGGGTGGACATTTGAATACTCCCTCATAAAAAATACCCCTGCAGTTAAACAATTTTGTCCAACTGAGGGGCTTTTTTTATGTTAGAAATTAATTAACAGCTTTATAAATCAATGAAGCAAATTTTTGCTGATGATTATTAAAGTAAAGTGGGTACGGAGCTAAACGGTAATTCTGGGTCTTGATAATATCCAAATTTTCATTTTCAGCGGAACTATTTGTGACACGAATTTCATAACTACCGGCTGGCAACAATCCTTTATAAACATGTGAGTTTGTATTAGGCTGAGACGTCAGCTGATAGGTCATATGCGTTTGAGTATTAATCAAAATTGTTTTTGAATTACTGAGTAGTGAGAAGTAACGCACCGGTGCTTTAAAGTCGACCCTTTGTGTGACAACATCGTGATGATTAATGGGAGTAGTTTGTTTGCTACCATATTGCTTTGATAGTTGACTACGTTGGGCCGCAATAATTTGTGGTTGACCACTTGTTAGTTTAAGACCGTATGCACCTAGTAGTAGCGTTACTAAACCAACTACAGGCATGAAACTTTGATACTTCGTTTTAAGAGGTACGGTCACTTGTTTGGCTGGTGCAGGGAGTGCAGCTAAGGCAAACATCACTAATGGTAGGACGATTTGACCATAACGAGGTTCAGTTTCCCAAACAAGACTGTGGAATCCCATATAACCTAAGATGGTGACAATTGAAAGTAATGTCACGACTTGCGCTTGATTATCATAACGTGAGCGCCAATGCCACAGACGAGTCACCAGCGAAGCGAACAATAGAATTGTGGCGACTTGGTAAATTAAACTAACTAATCGTGAATAGAAGTTACCGTGACGAGCGATCCAGCCTGGCTTTTGAATTAAACCACCATTGTAAAAATCCTGTGGATTTTCAGCGTTTAATAGGATTGCTAGCTTAATCGTCCACTGTTGAATTAAGCCAAATGGTCCAAGTTCATGCACGCGATCTTTGACTAATTGAGTTTCAAAATCTTGGCGGGTGTCTTTATCTGGCAGACCAATTTCATAAGCGATGTCGTCACCATTATAGACACCACGGGTCTCCTTGTTTAGGCCCATTGCGATCCAGGAAACGGTTGGTAGTTCGTATTTTTCGTTATTTTCAAAATGAGTTGCATTAAAAATAACTTGTTTAGCCGGTACGCTTAGCCCAAACCCAACTAAGATTAAAAGTGTTGGGACGATAATCTTAAGCTTATTGAAATTATGATGATAAAACACAAGCGCAAAAACAATCACGAAAGCTGGAATTAAGACAATTAGATTGGGCTTTAAGAGTTGACCCAAGCAAACCACTAGCGTTAGGACAATCCCTGATCCAATGCGTTGGTTCGTTGAAAAATGAGGCCAACGATAAAGCACATTGAAAATAATCAAGAGAACTAACAACGAAGGTAAGTCAGAATAGAAGACTTGTAAGAAATAGGTATAAGCGAAAGGTGAAGCCACCATGAAGGCCAAGCCACCAAATAACACATTGCGATTATGATGGCTGACGTCATACATTGTTTTCAACATTAACACGATGAACGTATCTAAGGTAATGAAAGATAAGATATGTAGCGCAGTGTTGGTTGTTAAACCAAATGACTGCGTGAATTTCAACCACAGCGTCATCAAGTAAGCAATTGAAACGTTATTAGGGTAACGCCAAAAATAATTTGATGTCCAACCCGATACATGGTGACTTAGTGCATCAGCTTGGGTTAGAACACGATAAGGATCATGATAAATTGTCACTGGCAAGAACCACAATATTAAAATTTGTAAGACCACCATGATGACTAAGGCGCCAATGACACTACCTTTAACTTGTCTAGGCGTGAGACGGGCGATGAATGGTTTAATGCCCTTTAGCGTAAACCAGCCAACAGTTGCCACAAATAATACAATGAGGCTTTGTAAAAAGTTGGGATTCATTGGATTAATGATATTTCCAATAATTCCGATTACTAAAGCAAATGCAAGTAAACGTGCCAACAATGAGTGTTTTGGTATTTGCATATTCAGGACCTTTCAAAGATTTATTTTATTTTTTAAACATACTTTTTCATGGTATCAATTTTAAGAGCAGAATGTAAGGTAATAATGATAAGAATTTAATGAAAAACATACTTATAAAAAGGGGGCGGGGGCTAATAAAAGCATATTCGTTAATTACAAATAGACTATTATCAGTTATAATGCAATCAAGTTAAACGTTCAAAAAAATAAGCCAAGGGAGAATTTCGATGGCATTTATGAGTTTACGGGATATTCAAAAATCTTATTATTTAGGTGATGAAGTCTTTCCCGTCTTGAAAGGAATTGATTTAGATTTCGAATTAGGTGAGTTTGTATCAATTCTAGGTGAGTCTGGTGGCGGTAAGTCGACTTTAATGAATATTATTGGTGGTTTAGATCGTAATTTTGAAGGAACTGTCACGGTAAATGGCAATGTTTTGGATCATCACCAAGAAAAAGCCTTGGATGCTTATCGGCGCGGTACGGTTGGGTATATTTATCAATCATACAATCTGGTTAGCCACTTATCTGTTCTAGACAATGTGATGGTTTCCTTAGACATGACCGATTTAACGCGTGATGAACGAGAGAGCCGTGCTAAACAATTATTGGATGATGTTGGTTTAGGTGATCAAATTAACAAATTGCCTAGTCAATTATCTGGTGGACAAAAGCAACGTGTCGCGATTGCGCGTGCGTTAGCTAAGAATCCAAAGGTTATTATTGCTGATGAACCCACGGGAGCTTTGGATTCACAGAATACCAATGAAGTATTGGAAATTTTGAACCAAATTGCGGCACAGGGGAAACTTGTGATTGCGGTGACCCATTCGCAAATTGTGGCAGACGCTGGAACCCGGATTGTCCATCTAGCAGATGGTAAGATTGATGATGATCAACCATTACGAACAAAATATCCGTTACCAACAAAACAAGCGCAAATTGGTTCGAAAAAGTTGAGTCGTTGGGCAAGCTATGGCAATGCTTTTAAGCATTTCAAACATAATTTTTGGCGTAATTCGCTCATTATTTTGGGGACCGCGATTGGATTGTTCGCAGTACTATTATTTGGTGGCCTGGGGAATGGGGTTAAAGCCTATATTAATGACCAGGTTAATTCGTTAGTTAATCCACGTTCCGTGAATGTCTTACGTTATAGTGATGATGGCGATCAAAGTGCGCAATATACTGATCCGCAATATATTTCAGCAGCTCAGCTTCAGGAATTAAAGCACATCAAAAATGCTGGAACAATTGAGCCAGGGATTCAATTAGCTGGTGTTAAGGCGAATGGAGTTACTAGAAAACAGATTCGTTTATCACAAGTGCAAACTTGGTCAAGTAGTATCAAAAAGGACAGTTTAAAAGCTGGGCACAAGCCGGGAAACAACGAGATTGTAGTTGATAAAAAGACGGTGGCTCAGAAATATAATGCCAAAGATTGGCGCGCAATTATTGGTAAGAAAATCACCTTGTATTATGCGGGTGCCAACAAAAAGGGCATGCCCGTTCCAGTCAAAACGACTGTGAAAGTATCTGGTGTCATCGACATGGGTAGTACTGGTGCAACAAATGTGATGAATTATAAGACTCTTCAAAATGGCTTGAAGCAGGCTGGTGCTATTTCAGATGCTAATTTTGTATCGATGATGGTGAAAAATCGTAATGATGTCAATCAAGTTCAAAAGGACGTTGAAGCAATTCGCACGCCAGATGGTAAAAAGGCCTTTACTGCCATGACGGCAGGATCAATGTTGAGTCAAATCAATACATTTGTCGATTTAGCAACGAATGTGTTGTCCATTATTGCAGCAATTTCATTAGTGGTTTCCGCCTTGATGATTATTGTAACGATGTATATGTCAGTTTCAGAGCGAACCAAGGAAATTGGCATTTTACGGGCCCTAGGTGAATCAAAACAAGATATTCGCCGACTTTTTACTAGCGAATCATTAATGATTGGTTTGTCAGCGGCTCTCTTATCGATTGTGTTGGGTTATAGTTTGGGAGCGGTCTTCAATGCTGGCCTTTACAAAATTGCCAAATTTAATATGGTTCAAATCCACTGGGAAAATATCGTCTTGGTGATTGTGCTCGCCATTTTGATTTCATTTTTCGCAGCGTTATTACCAGCGCGTCGGGCTTCAAAGTTAAATCCAATTGATGCGTTGTCAGCCGATTAATGTTATCTCAAAAAGTAAATAGTTGCTCTTGTTTAGTAAGTTATGTTAAGCTTCTAAATAATCAAAACAAGTGAGGTATGTGTCCGTTGAAGAATTAAGCTAATGTTGAAATGAAGTTTTCCCTGTAGTTAACGGGGAGAGTCTGCAATTTTCAAGATTAGTGATTCTTCGAGGGGGGCGTATAATGGCCTCAATAACGAAGACACCAGTCTATTTAATTGTAGACTGGTGTCTTTTTTTGGAGGTTTTATATGTCGAAAATAACAATAAAAAATATGACCTTTGCTTATGCTGGAAACGAACCCTTATTTGAAGATGTGAATTTAAACCTTGATACAAGTTGGCAACTAGGTTTGGTCGGTAGAAATGGTCGGGGTAAGACGACACTGTTGAATATCATTCAAGGGAAATTGAAACCAGCAGGTGAAGTGGATGTTCCGGTGGCAATTAATTATTTTCCACAAGATGTTCATGATGAACAAATGTTGGTAGATTATGTCATTGATGATTTATGTCCGATTGGTGGAGAACGTTGGCAGGTAGACCGTGAGATGTCATTACTGGGGTTACCAGATGATATTTTGTATCGTCCTTTTGCGACATTATCGGGTGGTGAGCAAACGAAGGTGCTATTAGCACTTTGCTTTGCGGATTCTAATGGCTATGTGTTATTGGATGAGCCAACAAATCATTTGGATCAAGCCACGCGAAAGCAAGTTGAGGGTTATCTTAAACAAAAAGCAGGCTATCTTGTGGTTAGTCACGATCGACAGTTTTTAAATGCAGTCACTAACCATATTATGGCAATTGAAAAAACAAATTTAGTCTTATATGGTGGCAATTTTGCTGTGTATGAACAGGAGAAAGCCGCGCGGGATCAGTATGAACTTGAAAAGCATGAGCATTTGCAAAAAGATATTCAGGTCTTAAAGCGGACGGCGCGTCAAAAAGCTGATTGGTCAAGACAACGTGAAGCAAGCATTAATGGTAATCCACGAGAACAAGGTAGTGGTAATCATGGTGACCGTGGCTTTGAAACAGCGCGTGCGGCCCGGATGATGAAAAAATCTAAACAAATTGAACGACGACGTGATCAAGAAATCACGGAGAAGCAAAGCTTGTTGCATGATCTTGAACGCCAAGAGCCTTTAATGATGAATGTACAGTCCACGCATCAAAAAGAACTTGTACAAGTAAAGGACTTAACTTTAAATTATGGAGCAGGCAATTTGTTTGCACCAATCTCATTCCAAATTAAACCTGGTGAAGTCGTTGCGCTTACTGGTGAAAATGGGTTAGGAAAGTCTTCACTGTTAAAAGCGGTCTTAGGACAATTCACCGGCCAGATTACGGGAGATGTTGTATGCCAAGCTCACCAAATTAGTACCATGCGTCAAGAACCAAACGATTTAAATGGTAGTCTCACTGAATTTTGTGAGTTAAATCGCTTAGATCAAGCACTATTTTTAAATGTCCTTCATAAGTTAGGGGTTGATCGAAAGAATTTTGCAACAAGAATTGAAGCAATGAGTCAAGGGGAGCGAAAGCGTGTTGAATTGGCTCGAGCTTTGGTAACGCCGGCCGAATTATATATTTGGGATGAACCATTGAATTATCTTGATGTGTTTAATCAAGGACAGTTGGAACAGGTTATTTTAAAGATGCAACCAACGATGTTAATCGTTGAACACGATCAGACCTTTATTGAAAATATTAAGGCCAAAAAAATTAATTTGCAAAAGAACTAAAAAAAAGCAGACAATCTAAATTGTCTGCTTTTTAATTATTTCATTTCTTGTTCAGCTAAATCAGCAAGCTTTTTTTCCCACTTTTCATATTCTTTATATTCGTTAGGGTCAACGCGACGGGCATCGCTAGCATATGCCTTGTTATCAGAATAGGCATCTTCCAAATCAATAATGTCATTGTTTTTGTTTTGAACGACGTGCTTGAAAAGCACGTTTTCCATGTTTTTATCACCGCGATCAAAGATTTTCTCCATCTTGTCGACTTCGGTATCGATAATGTGATCAGTTTCTTGGTCAGACATATTAATATCTGAGGCTTTTTCAATTTCAGGCTTACTCTTTTCCATTTGAGCCTTAGCTTCCTTAGCGGTATCATTATAGACTTCGGCATATGAATTATATGAAGTTTTCAAATCTGAATTTTCATAAAGTTCTTTACGCTTGGTGTCTTCAATTTTTGTTAACACTGCATTGGGCGTTGTATGGTAAACAAATTGTGTTGCAATTGGCACGACAAGTCCAAAAATGGCTAATAGTAACGTGATTTTTGAGAGGCGCTCTGGATTTTTTAAATTCAAGCAAAGTACAATAATAGCAAAAATCAGACTTAGGGCACCAAGAATGCTACCAGCAATATTGGCGTAAGGGAAAAGTCCTAAGATGATACTAATGACTGCTAAAACAGCAGTAGTGATGGCAAAGCCTTTAGCTTTGGTATGATTTGGGGCGGGGGTTGTTTGATCTTGAGACATATCAAGGTTCTCCGGGCGCTTTTAACGTGAATCGCTTACACGTATTGGTTTTAACACAAAGCAAAATTATACAAAACATTAATATGATATACAATAAAAAAAACTGCCAATTTGGCAGTTTTTTTATTTATGCTTGTTTCTTACGCCGATTTGAAATGAGAGAAGCAATAATTGCGATACCTAAGGCAAGCACAATAAAGCCAAGGGAAGCAGCGTTTGAAATTTCAAAATGCCAACCAACTGTTTTAGCAATTTCGTTGATAATCATTTTTAGGCCAATGAAAGCTAAGATACTAGCAAGTCCATATTTGATATATTTAAACATGGGTAAAATGATTGATAATGCAGCATAGAATGAACGAAGGCCCATTAATGCAAAGATGTTTGACGTGATCACGACAAATGTATTTTGTGTGACCGCCAAAGAAGCAGGAATTGAATCAAAGGCAAAAATGATGTCTGATAATTCAATAAAGATCAAGGCAACCATGAATTGTGTCACATACCACTTGCCATGATCCTTAATGAAAAACTTAGGCCCTTCATCTGTGGTTTCAATGGGTAAAATCTTGTTTAAAAATTGCATCAAACGACTGTCGTCTAAGTTGTCATTTTGATTACTTTTTTCAAAAAACATTTTAATACCAGCATAAAGTAGGAAAGCACCTAGAACATACATTAGCCATTGGAATCGACTTAGAATGGCCGCGCCTCCAAGAATGAAGAGGACTCGCAAAATAATTGCGCTGAAGACTCCCCAGAAGAGGACACGATGTTGATATTTTTGATCAATATGGAAATAAGTAAAGACCAAGATGAAAACAAATAAATTATCTAAACTAAGTGATAGTTCAAGCGTATACGTAGTGAGGTAATCAATTGTTGGTGTTTTTCCACCTAAATGGAAAATGACGAATGAGAATAAAAGCGCCAAAACAATCCAAAAACCACTGGTAATTAATGAACCTTTGATGGTAGGAGTTTTATCCTCACGGTTAAAGACTTTTAAGTCTAAAAATAACATGATTGCTACAAAGACGAAGAAGCCAACCCAATAAAGGGGAGATATTTGCATAATATTAAATCACTTTCTAAAAGAATAGGTATATTATACCCCAAATTAAAGGTAATGCGCGCGAATTTATGCGCACTTCAATAAGTGAATAATTATTTAATGTGTGTTTCGACAAATTTTTGCTTTTGTTCGGTATAATAAAGATAGTAAAAATGGGAGGTGCTTTTACATGGAATCGCAAGTTACACAAACGGCTTTACCAGATGGGTGGTCTTTAGAAATAACTAGTCGTGAAGCAGTCAAAGTTGACGTTGGGCAATTAAATCAAGAACACACTTATCAAGTGAATATTTATTTAGTTAAAGCGGATGAACTACCCGTTGTGACAATCCAATTAAATATCTTGCCAGATATGATTGAGTTTTTGGATATCGATTCTGTTCAACGGTTAAAGCGCTTGGCCATTGGTAAGAATGAAAAAATTGAATTAACACTCGCTTAGGTGCATACTCAATGGAATGGACACATCAAAATAATGTATCGATGATGTTGAACGAAAAGGAGTCACTGAAATGAAAATATTAGTTGTTGGTGGAAATGGTACGCTGGGTAAGGCAGTTGTTGAAAAATTAAAGGATTTAGGGCATGAGGTGTTGGTTGCTGGACGGCATGAGGCCGACGTATATGTTGACCTAACTTTACCCGAAAGTATTGAACAAATGTATGCAACAGTTGAAAACATTGACCATGTTATTTCGACAGCGGGTCAAACAACGGCAAAGCCTCTGGTTGAAATGAAACCAACAGATAATCAATTGTCGATTGACAGTAAATTATTAGGACAAATTAACTTAGTATTGTTGGGTCAGCATATCATTAATGATGGCGGTGGTTTCACATTGACAACCGGCGTAAAGAAAGATGATCCAATTGTTGGTGGTGCTTCGGCTGCGATGGCAAATGGTGGAATAACAGCCTTTGTGAAGACAGCAGCTATTGAACTGCCACGGGGTCTACGGATTAATTCGGTTAGTCCAAATATTGTTGAAGAAAGTTTTGAGCAACAAAAAGATACGTTTATGGGTTTCACACCTGTGCCTATTTCTAAAGTTGCGAATGCGTTTGTTAAAAGTGTTGTCGGACAGCAAACCGGGCAAGAATATAAAATTTATCAATAAACAATCATAAAAAAAGACGCCAGGTTAACCCTCGCGTCTTTTTTTATGATTGTTTATTGACCATTGTCCTTACGGAATTGGTTCAACTGTTGATCAGTGTAGTGTGACCAAGCTGGAATTTGACGAATAGCACTGTTTGAATAGCCTTGAGTCAAAGCATCATCTAGCTTATAGCGTTGAGGATTTTGACTTGCTTGCTCGTGAATACTTGAAACTTGTTGGTCAGTTGACATGTTTGAAACGTCACTGCCTTGAGTTTGTTGGTTAGTAGCAGCTGATTGAGCTTGTTGATCACTCGTTGCTTGAGTTTGTTGAGCTTGATCGTTGTTGCTAGTAGCTTGATTGTTTGAATTACTGTCAGTTGTCGTAGCTGAATTTGCTTGATCACTTGATGATTGAGCGACTTCAGAACTGCTTGTTTGAGTTGTGTCACTATCAGAACTTGCATCCTTTTGAGTTGTTGATGCATTTGCTGATTTATTATTTGCAACCGCTTGCTTCTTAGATTCGGCACGTGATGATGACTTGACTGATGCTGAGTGTGATGATTCACTACTTGCAACTTGGGCTTGGTGTTGATTATTTGCTTCAACAACACCATAAGTACCCGCACCACCGATTGTTAACAATGCAGCAGCTGCGATAAGACCTTTACGCATAATTTAATTTCTCCTCATCTCGATATTCTGTTTTTCATTATAGCATTAAAATCATTTCTTTGCCTTAAAAAAAGCGAGCCTAAATATCTAAAAATTTTAAGTTCTTAAATTTTAATTGGGCTTGAATGGTGTGCCAGGAAAGCTTAAAATGAGTAAAACATTTAACCAATTGCCATATACAAACGTTAGAATTGTCATGAAATGTATTTTTTCTCACTTTTAAACAAGTTCAATAATTTTATTTTCTTATTTTTGTCATTTTTTTGAAATAATGTTGGATAAAAATAGAAGTTGTATGCTATAATGTGACCAATTGGTAACGAGATAGTTACTAATGTATGAATGTGGTTGATTCAATCATTCAAGAGCTTGAATTCTTGGGAATATCTTTTGTAGCTATAGCTGAACTATTCCTTTCGGATGTAAAGGTTGTTACGCGGACAATTTGTGCTTTACAAAAGTAAAACACAAAGGTGTATTTTTGATTAAGCTGATGCTAATGTCTAGTGGGGTATAAATTAATCAAAAATTCATTTTTTAGTCATTTTTGTAGCGATTTTTATTGTTTGCTTAAAAAATTGGTGATTAAACCATTATTTGGGTTCAAATTGTTGGCGATTGTTTCAATGAGATTCGCAGCCAATCGAAATTTCTATTCTAAAGGAGTGTACGGATATGTATACAGATTTGCAAGGTAAGACTGCTGTCGTTACTGGTGGTACGACTGGTTTAGGTATGTCAATTGTAGAACGTTACCTCGAAGAAGGCATGAACGTTGTCGCTGACTATGTTGGTGAATTGAAGATGACTGACGACTTGAAGGCGCTTCAAGACAAGTATGGTAAGAAGCTTGTTTTGGCACAAGCTGATGTCTCAAACGAAGACGATGTTGACTCTCTTGCTAAGGCAGCAACTGATAACTTCGGTTCAATTGATGTTTGGGTAAACAATGCTGGAATTGAAAAGCCATTTGCAACTGCTGACATGCCATATGACGAATGGCAAAAGGTTATTGATGTTAACTTGGGTGGTGTTTTCTTGGGAACACGTGCTGCTTTGCGCGACTTCCAAAAGAACTCAACTAAGGGAAGCATTATCAATATGTCATCTGTTCACCAACAAATTCCTTGGCCAACATTTGCACATTATGCAGCTTCAAAGGGTGGAACTAAGATGTTCACTGAAACTGTAGCGCTTGAATATGCAGAACAAGGTATCCGTGTCAACGATATTTGTCCTGGTGCCATTGATACACCAATCAATGCTAAGAAGTTTGCTGATCCAAAGCAAAAGGCTAAGACAGAAAGCATGGTCCCAATGAAGGAAATTGGTAAGCCTTCATACGTTGCTGATGCTGCTGCATTCCTTGCTTCAGAACAAGCCCACTACGTAACAGGTACTTCACTATTTGTTGATGGTGGTATGGCCTTGTACCCAGCCTTCGAGGGTGGTGCTGGTTAATCAAAATTTGATTTAAAAAAAGCGATTGTCTATATAGGCAATCGCTTTTTTAATATAGTAACTATAAAAAGATTAATGAATTCAGAATAAGTTCTATAAAAGTAATTAAATTAATGTTATCATAACTTTAGGCAGTTTTTTTAAGACGTATAAAAAGACGTTTTAGCGTCAAGATAAAAAAATTCACATTAAACACGGAGGTAGTTGCATGGGCGACTTTGGTATGATTGCGATAATTTTGCTTGCAGCATTGTTATCAGGAACTTTATTTAGGAAAATTGGTTTGCCGTCGGTAGTTGGTCAATTAGTTGTCGGGGTTGTGGTTGGACCAGCAATGTTGAATTGGGTTAAACCAACAAGTGATATAGAATTTTTGGCTGAAATTGGGGTAATGACCTTGATGTTTATTGCCGGACTTGAGAGTGATCTGCGGTTATTAAAGAAATATTTGATTCCTGCAATTTCAGTGGCGACATTTGGGGCTATCATTCCGGTTGCGACGTTCTACTGGTTTGGAACTTCATTTTTGCATGAATCAATTGGTGTTTCGATTTTCTTTGGAATTGTGTTTGCCGCGATGTCAACGTCAATTACTGTTGATGTCTTGAAAGAATTTAAGCGCTTGAAGACTAAAAATGGTCAAACAATTCTTGGAGCAGCGATTTTTGACGATGTGTTTGCAATTAGTTTATTGTCAGTCTTCTTAGTATTTTTTACGAATGGTGCACCGGTCGATGGACATGGTCCTTCACATGGGATTGGCATGACATTATTATTACAGGTATTATTCTTCATTCTTGCATTTTCAATTATTCGTTGGGTTGCAACACCAGTAATGAACTGGTTTGAAAAATTAGATTTCCCATATAGTGATATCTTAGGCGCTTTCATTATGTTATTTACACTGGCTAGTTTAGCAGAATTATTTGGGCTTTCAGCGATTATTGGGACTTTCTTCTCAGGTGTGGCAATTGCGGAAACAGATGTGGCTCATCGGGTGGAAAAAGCTTCCAATGTTGTATCATATACATTCTTTATTCCAATTTTCTTAGTTTCAGTTGGGCTCCATGTTCATTTAGACAAAATCATGGATTATCTACCATTGATTATTGTCGGAACGATTTTAGCCATCCTTTCAAAGTTAGTTGGTAGTGGAATGGGTGCTAAATTAACTGGATATTCCTGGGTCGACTCGGCCATCATTGGAACAGGAACAGTGCCACGGGGCGAATTCTCAATTGTTATTGCTCAAATGGGCTTGGCAGCCGGAGTTATTAATTCTGACCAACAAGGGATGCTGCTAATTATCATTATCTTGGCAACAATTATTGGTCCACTTTTGTTGCGTTATTTATTTAAATTTGATCATTCAGTTGAGGAAGAACAACCCGCTGAAGTTCAACAAAGTTAAGTTAAAAAGCCTACTCACTGAGAGCAGGCTTTTTTTAATGCCTAGTCATATTAAGAATCTCTATAAAAATCGTAACGGGCTATCTTTCTTTAAGGTGGCTATGTTAATTTGATAGGAGATGTTAATGTAAGCGTTATCAAAATGTGGAGGGGACCATGCTAAAAGAAATGGCTGTCGGTTCGACGGACCAGTTAGAACGGGCAATTAAACGAGGCGTTGCACGCATTGAATTAAATGAAAACTTAGCAGTGGGTGGCTTAACACCTAGTCAATCGATGATTGAACAAACTTTAGCAGTTGCTGATACTTTTGGAGTGCCAGTCGCTGTGATGGTACGCCCTAGGCCTGGAGACTTTGTATATTCACATCGGGAAATTGAAAAAATGTGTGACACATTGAAACGTCTACGTAGTTTAGGCGTTGAAGCAGTTACTTTTGGGGCTGTTTTGTCTGATGGCAAACTTGATCGGGCAAATATGGTGAAACTACTGGAAGCTGCCCAGCCTATGGATGTAATTTTTCATATGGCTTTTGATACGATCACTTCAGAACAACAAGTTTTTGCTTTGGATTGGTTGGAACGACATCAAGTCAAGCGAGTGTTGACCCATGGTGGCGCGATGCAGCAAACAATTCAAGAAAATTTACCGCATTTAACCTGGCTATGTCAGCAAGCACCAGCAAATTTAACCATTTTACCAGGTGGAGGAATTACGTATCAAAATTGTGAAGCAATCTGTGACTTTTTAGGTGTGGAAGAAGTTCATGGGTCAAAAATTGTTTGCTTGGACTAATGCTGAGAGGCCCCTTGGTAAAAGTAAGTGTAGATATGGTATGATAATTACTAATTGGGCCGGATTCAATCAGTTCGGCTACAAAACTTGGGGAGGAAATTTATGTTAAATATTGCTTATGTTGGTTTTGGTAAAAGTACGAATCGTTACCATTTACCATATATCGCACAGCGTCTAGATCGTTTTAACGTTAAAACAATTTATGCCCGCCATCTTGGTAAGCGTCCAGAAGATGAGGCTGCTTGGGAAGCAAAAGGGACGACTTTTACTGAAAACTTAGATGATGTTTTAAATGACAATAGTCTTGATTTAGTAGTTGTTGTTACACCAGCACCTTCGCATTTTGAGATGGTAAAAACGCTGTTAGAACATGGTAAAAATGTCATGGTTGATAAGCCAATGACACGAACATTGGAGGAAGCAAAAACGCTTGTCGGCTTAGCTAAACAAAATAATCTGTTTGTGATGCCGTTCCAGAATCGACGCTTTGACAGTGACTTTTTGACTTTACAACATGTTTTGCAAACTGGTTATGTTGCTCGGCCAATTGATTTAGAAGTGCATATGGATCATTATCGTCCAAATGATGGCGGTAAAGCAGGTGACACAATGGATGGCGATTGGTATGGGCATGGTGTTCATTTGGTTGACCAGATGGTGAGCTTGTTTGGTCGTCCTAAATTTGTGAATTATGATGTACGTGCAACCCGCATCTTAGATGCGCCATTAGATGATCAATTTGAAGCACAATTGTTTTATGATCATGCTTTTAAAGTGACTGTCCAAGCGACTGAGTTAGCAGCAGTGGCTTACCCAAAGTGGATCTTACAAGGAACAAAAGGCACATATATTAAATACAATATTGATCAACAAGAATATGATTTAAAGAGTGGCATTATGCCAGGACAGGCTAATTTTGGTTTAGATGCACCTCAAGATTATGGTCAATTGGTGTATTATAATCAGAACCATGATCGGATTGAGAAGACGGTTCCAACCATTCCGGGGGATTACGGGCGTGTTTATGATGCGGTCTATGATACGTTGGTCAACCATGCGGAAAAATTGGTGAGTGATGAACAAATGTTGAGTGTGATTGAAATTCTTGAACAAGGACTCAGCACAGATCAACCACATACCATCAAGTTATCTGATTAAGGATGAAAATAAAGCATGATTTTAAACAGTCTCAATTTAAGGAGACTGTTTTTTTGTGTAAAACCCTGAAAGCGCTTCTATGAAAATGAGGGAGATGCTATACTATGGTCAGCTAGATAGCTATAGTAAATTCTGCACCGAACCCTGAAAGCGAGGATCTTATGAAATTTAAGAATGAAGTAGAATTAGATTTGAATAATGCAACTGTTCAACAAAAGTTGACAGATGCATTCAATAAAGTAGACAGTGAAAAGGGTCAAAAGATTCCTTTAATTGTAATATGGTAAGCGTATCTATACGGATAAAACACAAGCTAGTGTTAACCCAGCCAAGAAGGCGGAAGTGATTGGCGAACTATCACTTGGTACGAAAGAAAATGTTGATGAAGCGATTAAAGCCAGTCAAGCTGCTTTTGATGAATGGAAGTTCGTACCAGCAGAGGAACGGATTGCACTTGGCGGTAAATTAGTTGATGTTATTGAAGACCACCGTTATGAGATGATTGCTTGGATGGTTGAAGAAAGCGGTAAAAACATTTCTGAAGCCGATGGTGAAATTTGTGAATTGATTGATTTCATCCATGCTTATATGATTGGTGTGGATGACTTGAAGGATGGCTTGGATTATTTGATACCCTCATCGGTCGAAGATCGTGAAGCCCGCTATATTCCAATTGGTGTTGGTGTAGCAATTTCACCTTGGAATTTCCCCGCTTCCATCCTTGGTGGCATGGTGATGGGCGCTGTCTTGGATGGAAACGGCATGTTAATGAAGCCATCGGCTGATACGGCGTTTGTTGGTTATAAGCTATTTGAAATGATTGAAGAAGCTGGGTTTCCAACAGGGTTGGTAAACTTTGTCATGGGTGAAAACGAAGAAATTGGAGACTATGTTGTTGCCCATCCACAGATTCGTTTCATTAACTTCACTGGTTCAATGAATGTTGGTTTGCACATCAATCAATTAGCAGCCACTCCTCAAGAGGGACAAAAATGGATTAAGCGTGTTGTTGCTGAAATGGGTGGTAAGAACGCAATTATTGTTGATGAAGATGCTGACTTAGATTTGGTTGCGACTGGAATTGTTCAATCAGCTTTCTTGATGCAAGGTCAGAAGTGTTCAGCTGGTTCACGTTTAATTGTCTTGGATGCAGTTTATGATGAATTGGTGGATAAGGTAAAGACAAAGATGGGTGAATTGACTCATAAGCCTGCTCGTGAAAACGGGGATGTTGGACCAGTAGTTGCCCAACATGCTTTTGATAAAATCACGAGCTACATTGACTATGGTAAGGAAAATCCTGATAAGAATACTTTCCTGGTCGGTGGTGACTATGATGAGTCAGTAGGTTGGTTTATTGAACCGACATTATTTGAAGTGACCCCAGATTCACGGATCTTCACTGAAGAAATCTTTGGACCTGTTTTGGGTGTGATGAAGGTTCAAACATATCAAGAAGATTTGGATTTGGCTAACGATACGATTTATGGCTTGATTGGAGCGGTGTATTCACAAAATGAGGAACACATTCAAGCTGCGGTTGATCATTTCTACGTTGGTAATTTGTACATCAATCATAAGACGACTGGAGCGTTGGTTTACCAACACCCATTTGGTGGTTTCAATATGTCAGGTACCGATGGTAAGACTGGAACAACGAATTATGTCTTGCAATTCTTGGAGATGCAATCAGGTACGCGGTATCACGGTTAATAAAATGTAAATTGAAAAGGTCGAAAGTGCAATTGCGCTTTCGACCTTTTTAGTATGGTAAATATTTTAGCGACAATGTGATGAGACAGCGTGTAAATTTAAAAATAATGGTGAAGGTGAGAGAAGTGTCCAGTTTAAATTGGTATTGACTTTAAAAGTTGGAAGCTAATAGCTACTTTTCGGTTTAGTCTATTTTCAAAAATGGAAAATAAAAATACTGAGAAAGTAATCGATAAAAAGTGGAAGCTAATTAATTAGAAAAATTTGCGTATTTACTTGTTCGATTTATTAATTATATAATCTCTAATTTTCCTTAAACTAAAGGTGGAAAAGTGGGTTGAATAGGTGTTCTTGAACGTTTTATGGATTGGCATACTGCATTTTAATTTATACCGGTGTAACTTTTTTAAATTTTTAAATTTCAGAGACGGTATTTTTCGAATTTTGAATTTTAAATGGCGCACACATGGTTTAATTTATCCGTGCTTCTGATAGCTACGAAAATGATCAATTTTTCAGTTAGCCATCGTAAGCACTAAAAATTGACCAAATCTATTCGTGGTCGACAAGTTAAAATATTCTTAAAGGAGAATATTATGCCGGAAAATAAGATGCACTACAAGATGTATAAATTGGGAAAGCTATGGCTTTATGCTGGAATTTCAACATTAGTCTTGGCTTCAGGAGGACTTTTATCAGGAGGCCCAGTGTCGGCTGATGAAGCTAGTACAAATTCGTAAGCGACTGAGAATTCGCTGAGTGATTCGCAAGCAGCGTTCGATGAACAAGAAGTTGATGGCGTAAAGTATACAACTCAGTCTGCTGAAGCTGCCAACGATAAAGAAGCAAGTGAAACTGCTACAGATAAGCAAGGTGTGACAGAAACAAACACTAATGCGACAAGCAAGCAAGTTGAAATCGATCCTGTGGACAAGCAGGTCGCTACTGATTCAAATAAAAAGGCACCCGCAACGTCAGTTGACAAGCAAGTGAATGCAAAAGCAACGACAAATTAAAAAGTAGGGAAACAAGCGGCTCGCACTAAGGCGGCCACAAAGGCAACAAACCAAAAGATTAGTACTCATCAAAACAAGGCTAATATAGTCAAAGCGTCTGTAAAACAGCAGCAAGTTAAAAATGAAGCAACGTTAAATCTTAAAGACCCAGCATATCCTTCAAATATGTGGGTAGATCAAAATAAGGATCATTTCACTTTTGGTGCCATGAAGGTTAAGGGCACTAATAAACAAATTATCATGTCAACTAGTCGAACAGCCAAAAATGGTACATTATTCTTCAGTGAAGTTGATGATGGTAAATTAGTTAAGAGTTACGAAGTTCAACAGGGCCAACGTGTTAAAAGTGATTGGAACTTTGAATATGTAAATCTTGGAGATTCTTTCCAAATTAATGCACCTAGAAATCAAGTGCTCAATAATTTGTTCAATAATATTGAAGTTCAACCAGATGATGGTAGTTCAAGCTTCTCATATGTTGGACGCCTGATTTCTAAGCAAAATAAGCAAGAAATTCATTTTGTGGATGCTAAAACTGGCAAAGATTTGTTATATCCAATTCGTCAAGAAGGTATGGATGGACAAATCTTTGAAGTTAATCCAAAATTGCCTGTCATTAATGGTAAGGTTCTATTAGATCGAGATAAGGCGCCTCAATCTGGTCGTCTATCACCATTTAAAAACATCGGAGATATTTGGAAAATTTCATTTGGAGACGGAACCCAAGTTACTTGGAAGTTATTAGACCATTCAGGTCGGATGGAAGGAACGGTTACTAACAATGGTCGCTATATTGGAACTTACACGTTAGAAGCTAATACAAATAAGGCAATTCCAAAGGGCGACGGTAGATACATTAATCTAATTAATCCATTTATCCCAAGTTCAGATGTCATTTATCGCTATGATGATGTTGGACGCTTGATTCCAGTTGATAAAAATGGAAAGCCAATGCCCGGAGTTGACCCTGTTCCATATCCAAATGATCCTGATAATCCTTTCACTGTTGGTGAACCTACAATTCTTAATATTCCAGGATTTAAGCCAATCGATAAGGATGGAAAGCCTTTAACACCTGGAACACCTTACCCAATTGATAAGAACAATCCAGGTGTCGACACAGAAGTGACATATATTCCAGATGTTCCAGATAAACAAACAGAGACCCCATCAACCCCCGTTGATAAGGAAACTGGTAAGGAAATCTCACATACTGGAATCGAGTTCCCTAAGTTCCCTAAGTTCCCTAAGTTCCCTAAGTTCCCAGGTAAGCCAGGTGATAAGCTAACGATTGATCCAAAGGAAATGCCTGAAATTCCAGGTTACAATAAGACTTCAAAGCCAATCGAAGTGACCATTCCAGAAGCGGGAAAGAGTATCGAAATTCCATACACGTCAAAGGATAAGAAGCCTGAACCTGAAGTTGAGATTCCTGGCAAAACGGGGTAATAAGGAGACACCGGATAAGACTCCTAAACTTGTACCTGAAGTTGAAATTCCTGGTAATACAGGTAATAAGGAGACTAATCCTAAAACAACAGAACCAGGAAATCGTACAACAGACGGTGCAAATGGAAAGTTGAATCATTTGAAGCAAATCGGGGAAAAGAGTGTTTAAGAGATGAAGAATCTTACCCCAGATGAAAAAGCAAAGGTGACAGATGCAATTTCAAATGCAAAGTCAGCAAAGGAAATTCATGAGCTTGTGATAATGCAAAGCAAGTGATATTGCCAGAAACTGGAATTAAAGAAAGCGCGGTATGGTCAATTGTCAGCGTATTACTTGCAGTTAGATTGACAAGATTTGGTGTATCACGAAAGCGCAAAGATAGTTAATTAAAAACATGTATGAATTGCGAAATTAAATAAAATGATTAAAGATCCCCTCAATAATTAGTTCAAAAAAAACTAGTTATGGAGGGGCTTTTTTCGAAAAAATAAAGGAGACAGAGATGAATGCAAGTCCACTAAGTGACAATAAAAAAAACAACCTAGTGTTGAATGACTAAGTTGTCTCTTTAATTGAAATTTGGTTGTTCTTGTCCATTATATTTTTTATGACGCAGATTAATTCTTCGATATCATACCAGTCTGGTGGGTAAGTCGGCTTATTCCAAATCACTTGATAGAGATGATAAGGATTAGATTCTAACGGAACATCACCCACATATAAATCTGTTGTTGAGCTAATTTCATTTACAATGTGCAAATTCAAATAACTGTAATCTTCTAAATTTTGCGTAACCCATTTTGTTGTATTTTGTCCTCTACAAAATGATACGCAAATCTCAACATAATCCAATTCAATTAACGGATTGAAGTCATGACTTCAATCACAATGACAAAATATAGATGCTCTAATTGAATCTGATTTAACGTAATCTTAGACTTTAAATGATCCAGCAATTCGAAAATTTTCTTTGAAACAGATGGATATACAGAAGAAAACATATCAGTTGCTTGACTAAAAGGAATTTCGTTTGAAAAGTACTGTTTTTGAATTTCAACGTAGATGGCTGAACTGAATCTAAATGCATCATCTAATGAAACAGTGTAGTTAGGGTTGACCTTGTCCAGCACCAAAATCGGTATTATGAAGCAGAATAAGGATGTTTTTCTAAACTAGTTAAATAAGAAGGAGAAATCATATGGCGGAATTATCAGCAGAAGACATTATTGAAACAATTGTAAAAGTTCCAGAGTTAACACCAGTTCGAATTGACTTAGCAGGTAATCGATTGAATGAATTGGATTTCCTTGAAGCGGCTGAGGCTTTTGCAAATACAGAGACAGCGGTCATTTATGGTGACTTAAAGGATATCCGGCCTATTTTAGAGCAAAATCATGTGCAAATTTACCATATGCAGGTTGAATTACAGGCACGTAATTCAGGAGTCCCCATGTTAAATTATGCTGATGTACCAGCGCGGATTGAACCTGGATCCATCAATCGAGATCAAGTCGTCATTGTAAAAAATGCGGTCATTATGATGGGAGCAGTCTTGGGCGGACGTGCAATTGTTGGTAATCATGCGCATATTGGAGCGAATGCAGTGCTAGCTGGTGTTGTTGAACAAACTTCAGCAAACCCGGTGCGAATTTGGCAATGATGTCTTAATTGGGGCTGGTGCAGTTGTGATTAAAGGTGTCCAAGTGGGGAAAGATGCTGTGGTGGTAGCTGGCACGGTGGTTACGCAAGATGTACCAGAAAACACATTTGTTGGGCGTGGCCGTTCAGATTTAGAAAATTCAGGCTCATTCTAGGCATGGGTTGTTTCACATAACTTGTTGAAGGGAGTTGCTTGTAATAGGGTTGAGATTGTAGAACAACTAGTGCATGATCAGGTTGTCCGAGTACCAAACGAGACGGATTTCTAATTTAAAGAGGCGATTTTTAATCATATGATTGGTTTAGTTAATTTGTGAAAAATGTTATTCTGTAACTAATGGGTCAATCGATTGGTCAAAGTTAGTGTCACAGAAATAAAGGAGTAAAATTAATGATTACAAATGGTGTCGAAATGTTGCAAAAAGCACGCGCTGAGCATTATGCTGTTCCAGCTTTTAATGTCAATAATCTAGAATGGGCTAAGGCTATTATTTTAGCCTGTGAAAAAATGCAATCACCAGTTATTATGCAGGTGACGGGTGGCGCCGCTAAATACATGGGTAACTTCAAGGTTGCACATGATTTAATTGCAGATATGTATGAAGCTTTAGGCGCAACGGTACCAGTGTCAATTCATTTGGATCATGGAACTTACGCAGAAGTCGATGAAGCCTTAGATGCAGATTTCACGTCAATTATGTTTGATGGTTCATCATTGCCGTTGGAAGAAAATGTTGCGAAAACGTCGGAAGTTGCTAAGAAAGTCCATATACATAACAAGCAATTAGAGGGTGAAGTGGGCACGATTGGCGGAGAAGAAGATGGTGTGATTGCTGATGGAGAGTTAGCATCATTGGAAGATACACTAAAGGTGGCTCAAGCTGGTGTAGACTCATTGGCAGTTGGGATCGGAAATATCCATGGACCTTATCCAGATAATTGGAAGGGCTTGAATTTAGCACATTTGAAATCTATTTCGGATATGCTATATGATAAATTAGGCTATGATTTGCCGTTGGTCTTACACGGTGGTTCAGGAATTCCGGATGATCAAGTTCAAGCAGCTATTAAGCTAGGAATTTCTAAAGTTAATGTGAATACGGAAGGACAGTTAGCTTTCCACAAAGCCATTCGTAATTTTGTGCAGGCAGATAAGGATTTGGAAGGAAAGAACTATGACCCACGTAGATTCTTAGAAACTGGTACGGAAGCTATTCAGGCGATGTGTGAAGATCGCATCACTGTCTTTGGTTCAAATGGTAAGGCGTAATAAATTTATATTTATATAAAAGTGCTGATTAATGTGAATTAGTGTTCTTTATGTCATAAATTGATTATAAAAGAAAGTGATGCTTAGTCATTTTATGAGTTATAATAGGATAATATGTTAAAAATCCAGATCAGTTAGTCAATGCAGCTTGTATAATATATTTATATTATACAAGTATAGACGATTAAAATCGTAGTTGCTAGTGAGCTAAGTTTTGCCAGGGCACTAAGATTTAAGTATATGAAATGATAATTAGGAGCAAAAACATGGATTACCTCATTAGTGATTTAACAGAGCAACCTGAAGTTGGAAATAATACTTTACTTGCTGACAAAGTGGTTTTGGAAGACTCAACCATTTGGTTTAAAGGGGAAGACAATATTGTTTATATTGATCCTGGCACAACTTTGAAAAATGTTGAAATTAATATGCGAGGAAATAACTCGCTTGTTTATATTCGAAAGACAAATCACGGGTGCCCATTTTTAGTGGATATTTATCATAATTCTGTTTTTTACATGGGGAAAAATAATTCGATTAATTTGGTTCGAGCGGCTTTTCGACTCTCAGAATATAAGAATATTTTAATTGGCGACGATAATATGATGTCGTATGATATTGATGTTCGAGTAGCTGATCCACATTTGATTTATTCAACTGAAAGTATGGATCGGGTCAATCCTAGTAAAAGTATTTATATTGGCGACCATGTTTGGATTGGCCAAAATACTCGTATTTTGAAGGGAGTTAACATTGGATCAGGTAGTATTATTGCCGCTGAATCCGTGTTAACGAAATCAGTGCCTTCTAATACAATTTTTGGTGGTAGTCCAGCTAAGCAGTTGAAACGTGATATTTTTTGGCTTCGTCCAAATGTGCATGCTTTTGATGAGAAAGATACTGCAAAATATGCACATTATGACGATCCCTGCTATATTTATGAAGCTGACGCAGAAGAACAACTTTCATTTGATACGCTTGAACAAAAACTAATGGATTTGAAGACGGCACAAGCAAAATTCGATTATCTATCACAATTAACACAGGCAAAGAATCGGTTTTATATTGAAGAATAACGGTTTCTAAATTTATAAAAAGGGCCATGCATTAAATTTAATGCATGGCCCTTTTTATTTTTTAAATTAAGTCTTGGCATAATTATGTTAGAGTCAAAGTTATTGTATGAGTTTAATATACGTACCGCTAATGTCAATATGCTCCTATGTCAATAAATGGTACATAAATAGTTAGACAGCCATCCGAATTCTACTGTGATTGTACCAATACATATAATTTTCAATTTTTAGAATCAGATCATCATCGTTTTTAAACTTGGTTAAACAAACTCACGTTTGAGAATCGAATGAAAAGCTTCGATTGGACCGTTATCATATGGATGTCCTTTCAGCGAATACGAATGACGTATTTTAAATTTATTAAGTAATCGTTCAAATTGATGACTAGTGTACTGACTCCCCATATCAGAGTGAACAAAATCTGGATTTTTATGATGAGCCAATGCCAATTTTAATGTGTCCGTAACGAGGTCGCTCGTCATTTGAGAAGCGACTTTATAAGCAATGATTTTGTGATCATCATTATTATAGACACTGCTTAAATAAACCCAGTGGCCTGGATGTTCTTCTATAATAAGTAATATCTGTTCGCCAAATTGAAGCGGTCTTTTGACAATCTTTAATTAAGTTAGGTCGTTGCGCATAATCAACATGCGTCCCAGGCTTCTTAAACCGACGGCACATGAGTGACCGAACACCAAATTGACGCATCAACCTAACTAATCGTGCTGTCCCAATCTTAATACCAAATGACCGTAAGGTCAATTGTAAGCGCGGACGGCCATAGACTTTATAATTCTCGCGCCAAATGCGCAACAGGAGGTTACTAATCCATTGATCATCTTGTGCACGTTGTGAGGGTTCATGGTGAACCCAGTTATAATACGTTTGTCGTGGAATACAAAGTTTCTGAAGAATCAATATTAAGCGGTATCCTCGTTGACGCAACTGTTGTATAAGCCTTAACCCTGTCGTGCCATTTAGCGCTTGCCGAGTAATACCGCCGCTAATTTTAAAATTTCATTTTCTTCTTTCAATTGTTCGTTCTCTTTAATTAAGGCATTAATTTCCGTTTGGTTAATTTCTATACCATTTGTTAGTTGAATGGGTTTAGCCGCTTGACCCCATTTTGAAATGGTACTTGTTGTGACACCATATTCCCGCGATAAAGCGGTCATCGATTGATGACCGTCTAAATATAATCTGACAATGCGTTCTTTAAAATCATTTGAATAATGTTTACCTGAAGATTTTTTCATAAAATAAGCTCCTATACTAATTAAATTATCTCACAAGGGGTCTAACTTTTCTTGTACCATTTATCAGTATAGGAGCAATATGATCAATTTGGCCCAATTTGAAATGTTACTTGTCTTTACACCATATTCATATGATAAAGCGATCATAGATTGATGACCATTTAAGTATAATTTGACAATGCGCTCTTTAAAATCATTTGAATAACGTTTTCCGGAAGAATTTTTCATGAAATAAGTTCCTCTACTGATTAAATTATTGCACAAGTGTTTAACTTTTCTTGTACAGTTGATCAGAATAGGGGTACTTTGGATATTTTGAACTAAGTAACGACATACTTATTCAAATTAAAAAAAATAACACGTTATGTTTTTCGGACGTTTCGTTAAAAATATTCATTTTTTGTTTTTATATTTAGTTCCTTGACATAACGCATGAAATGTGATTTTGTATTAAAATCATTGTTTATAACAGTGAATGATAGAAAAAACATTTTTAATGGTTAGTGCTATTTATAAATTGTTATTGCAGATATTTTGAATGGTTTTACCCATATTTAGATTGGGAAAACGTAATTTTTGAATTTGAGATGATTCGTCTAATGATGTCGAATGGTATATATGGATATTGATTAATCTATTAAATAATCATCATTTTTAGGGTGTTCAAGTGTTGATTCTGATGTTACGATGTCGTTACAAATGAAATATTTGTGACGTAAAATAACCAGCCTAGAAAGATGGGGTAGTAAACTATGTATTTTGATAAGATGGAAAAGCCGAAATATGCAATTCGTAAATTGAGTGTAGGTGTTGGATCAGTGATGATTGGTTTGACAATTGGCCTTAACTCAAATGTACTTGCCGATGTATCAGTACAAGAGTCAAAAGATGCCAGTTCTATTACGACCAAAAATGGTTTAATTAATGCCAAACCAGTTGAAAAGACAGTGACAAGTGAAGTGCAAAGTCAAACAAGCACTAGAAGACAAGTAACAAACCAAGTGAAGAGTGAAGATAGTAGCTTAGCAGTTAGCACAGACAAGAGTCAATCAACAAGTCAAGTCACAAGTAAGATAAGCACTGAAGCAGAACAGAGTAAAACAATCAGTGAAGAAAAAAAAGCAACATCGAGTGAATCTAAGAGCCAAGCCGTGAGCGAGGTTGGGAGCCAAACAATCAGTGAAGAAAAAAAAGCAACATCGAGTGAATCTAAGAGCCAAGCCGTGAGTGAGGTTGGGAGCCAAACAACGCTTATTACAACCAGTCAGTCAGCTAGTGGGCGTACAAATAAGGTTAATGCTTCCAACAAGGTTGGCTTAAAGGCGGCAACACGCGCAGAAGATGATTCTACTCAGATGAAGATGTTTAAGGAAAGTGCAAAATCTTCAGTTGATACGAATAAAAACTTAACTGCTGAACAAAAGGAAGAATACAAAAAAAAGATTGATGAAGCTAAAAGCGAAGAAGATGTTACTAGTATTGTTGATGAGTCAACTGCATTTAGTGAACAACAATTTAAGGATAAAATTATTGAACTTCAAGAATATGTCAGAAATAGTAAAAAATTGACGGAAAAAAACAAAGATGTGGGTGATAAGCTTGCCGCAGGTTCTTTAGATTTAGAATCACTTAACTTGGCTGATCGATGGGTTAAGGCACAAGAGATTGAAGATATTCAAAATGCTAAGGATGCTGCAAAAAAGACAATTGATACTCTGAATAACTTAACAGTGAAACAAAAACAAGATTTTAAAAATCAAGTTGATGGTTCCACAACCATCCCTCAGATTGATAAGATTGTGACAGATGCTCAAAATCTTAAGAATGAGACTGATTTAAAGGAAAAGAAAAATCAAGCTAAGAAGGATATCGATGCGCTTGGTAATCTAACAACTAAAGAAAAAGAAGACTTTAAAAACCAAGTTGATGGTGCGACGACAACTGACAGTATTGACAAGGTAGTTGACGAAGCCAAGAAACAAGATGCTAAGAATAAAGCTGATAAAGACTTGAAAGATAAGAAAGATCAAGGTAAGAAGGAAATTGACGGCATGGGTAACTTGACCGATAAGGAAAAGGAAGATGCCAAGAGACAAATCGATGGTACGACAACAACTGATGGTGTTGACAAGATTATCGACGAGACCAAGAAGCAAGCCGAAAAGAACTTGCAAGATAAAAAGGATGGTGCCAAGAAAGAAATCGACGGCATGGGTAACTTGACCGATAAGGAAAAGGAAGATGCCAAGAAGCAAATCGATGGCGCTACTACGACTGATGGTATTGATAAGATTATCGATGGCATTAAAACGGGTGACAAAGATTTACAAGACAAAAAGGATGGTGCCAAGAAAGAAATCGATGGCATGGGTAACTTGACTGATAAGGAAAAGGAAGATGCCAAGAAGCAAATCGATGGTGCGACAACGACTGATGGCGTTGACAAGATTATCGACGAGACCAAGAAGCAAGCCGAAAAGAACTTGCAAGATAAAAAGGATGGTGCCAAGAAAGAAATCGACGGCATGGGTAACTTGACCGATAAGGAAAAGGAAGATGCCAAGAAGCAAATCGAGGGCGCTACTACGACTGATGGTATTGATAAGATTATCGATGAAGCCAAGAAGCAAGCCGAAAAGAACAAGAATAATAAGGGTGATAAGAGTCTCCAAGAAAAGAAAGATGCTGCCAAG
>NZ_JAFBEO010000001.1 GCF_016908785.1 Weissella uvarum | reverse complement strand
AGCGAATTGACTTCGCAAATGTTTTGCACCAACTATGTTGGTGACCCTACACATTTGTTAATATCGAAACGATATTCAGTTTTCAATGATCTACTTGTTAGACGAGCGACATCTGCCTCTCACGACCCAACTTGATTAATTATACTCGCTTGAGTACCAAAGTCAACAACTTGTTTCATTATTTTCATAACCAAATTTGTTGTGCTTCAAGAAAGGAACTCAAACTATATTACAGACCTGGACCCTACTTGTCAATAAAAAAAGACAAACAAAATAATTTGTTTGTCTAATCACTGATTTAATTAACTACGAAGCGTAAACGGCTGTTTAATTTGTTCAAATAATTCAGAAACTGAAAGTTGATAGAGTTCTTTGAAAAACTCAACCCGCTTTTGTTCATCTTCCGGTGCTGACAGTACAAAACTATTTTGTTCATCTTGCTTACTGATTCCAATATAAGCTGGTTGCATTGTTTGCTCATCTAATAATTCAACATGTTTAATATTGAAAACTTGGTTAACCGTCAAACGCATTTGTCGCTCAGAAAGGACCGGAGTTAGCGTAGCAAATTCTTTTGCATTAAGGAGTGGCAATCCATGTTTACTCATTTCAGTATCAAAAGTTGTAAAGGCAGCCACTACTGCTCGATGTAATGTAAATGCATCTGTAATCTTATCAATATTCATGGCCTCATAAATATTGTTTGCTGAGGCATCCGCTTGAGGATAAAGTTCAGCTAATTCTGCTTGATACTTTGTATCATCAACAACTGATAAGAAAACTTTAGCGTCTAATAAGAGCATAATCCGCAAAGCCATTTGATCATTATCGTTATCACCTGTTTCCGGCGTTAATTCTTGTTGAACACCTTTTACATAAGCTGACACTACCGCATCAGTTAACAATCCATGCTTCAATTGTTCGCGATAAATAATGGCGTGAATAGCTGGACGATACAAATATGTCGCCATAACAATCATTTGTTCTGTCAATGCATCGTCATCTGGTACTTTCAATTGGAAAAACAATTGTGGATAGCCATTAAGTGCTAATAACATATGCAATAACTCATGGGTTGCCGTAAAATCTGGCGCAGTCGTATCTTCAACCTCAATTGCCATCCGACTACCTAAAACTTCTGAACTAACTTGGTCATGATTAATAACACCACTTGCGTCCCCATTTGCCCGTAACAAAACAGTCCCAGGGTAAATAGTATTAACTTGGTCTAATAAACGTAAAGTATCTTGAGAAAATTGCATCTTATTTGTCCTTTTCATTTCGAATCTGATCTAATAGAGCTTTAGCTGTTTGCTGATTCATTTGATCAGCCGTCTGTAAAGCATCAACTAATTTTGGTACTTCATCAAGTTCTGCGCCTACTTGCAACGCCAAAGACTTTGCTTGCAGACTCATATGTCCAGCTTGAATTCCCGTTGAAACAAGCGCCCGCAATGCAGCCAGATTTTGAGCCAACGCAACCCCTGCCACAATTGCACTTAACTGTTTAGCCGTTGGATTATCCATCAATGCTTGGTTAATTTTCACAGCCGGAACAATACCAATTGAACCCCCGACAACCCCAACCATAATTGGGAAACTAATCTGTCCAATTAACTGGGTATTTTCTGAATCTAATTGCCAATTTGCTAAACCACGGTATTGACCATGCGCACTAGCATACGCATGCATACTAGCATTAATCGCTCGGGTATCATTCCCGCTAGCTAAGACCACCGCTTCGACACCATTCATAATTCCTTTATTTGCAGTGACTGCACGATACGGGCTCAAATTTTCAATCTGACTAGCTTGCGCAATCGCCTTAGCAACAGACAAACCAGCTTGACCTTGCTTGGTCTTGAGCTGGTCAACTGGAATAGCCACTTTTGCAGAAATTACAGCTTCCGTAGCATAATTCGATAAAATTCCCATCAAAACATGGTAACCGCGCTGTGAAAATGATTTTGCAACCGCTTCTGCCATTGTATTCACCACGTTAGCTCCCATGGCTTCACTTGGATCAACTAACAAATCTACTGCAACAGTTGTTGCATCTAAGCTTTCAAATTCAAGCTTTTTAGCACCTGCACCACGAGCCAACATTGAAGGATAAGCGTCATTAGCAAGCTTTAAGATTGCTTGCGTTTGCTCTTTAACGTCATCAATAAAAACTGTTGGATTCTCTAAGTCGGTTACGACAATTTGTCCCCGCACCAACCGCTCAGGAAAATTTGTCTGCACACCCGTACCAGTATTCATCATACGGGCGCCATTATTGGCCGCCGCAATCACACTAGGTTCTTCTGTCGTCATTGGGACAGTGTAATGATGACCATCAATTAAAATATCCGTTAAGATACCCGTTGGCACTCCAAAATTGTACAAATAGTTTTCAACTTGTTGATCACCAATTGCATCATAATGTGCCTGCATATAGGCCACTTGTTGATCATCAAGCAAGCCTGCCACACGTAATTTTTCAATCCGTTCCGGCCAATCTAATTTATAAAAGCCCGACCAATTCATCTATCTATCCTCGCTTCTTACATGATAATGGACTTGTTCTTGATCATCAATTGAGGCCCATAAATGACTACCATCTTGTTGGTTGAATTCACCTAAATCCAACATCGTTTGTCCGTCGATTTCTGAAATACCACTAACAGCGTGACTCATAATGGCGTATGTCGTCTTCATCACCTCAAGCAAATTATTTGTCTTTTCAGTGGCGCGTTTTAAAGTATACCCCTCATCAAGGAAATATTTGATGGCTTTCACCCGATGGAAAGTCTCGTAATCATAAATACGGGCATCATGGGTTCCCTCACGTTGTAATGAATTAACGATTCCTTTTGATTCCCAATAACGCAATTGTCGCGTTGAGACGCCAGTCATTTTGGATAATTCACCAATTCTAAACTTCAGCACATCCGGCTTAAAAACATTATTCAACGTTTCTTTTCGATCTAAATATGACATTCCGGTACCTATTAAATTCTATCTACTGACATGTATGTCAACCTGTTTAACATCTATGTTCAATCTTACAAGATACTAGCAAAAAAACCAACTAATAAAAATTAGCTGGTTTTTTTAGCTGTTATGGATTTGGCTTATCATCACTTTCTGATGTATCGCCTTGGTCCGGATTAACTTGTTGAATCCGCGAAGTATTTGATCTTGGCTTATTTTGTTCCGGTGCATCTGTCTTGTACAACGACTGTGTCGATTTATCACCGTTGATAGTATACAAATCACGAGAATTCTTTCCACGATCTTTTTCAAGCTTCTTCAATTTATTCAACCCATTAGAATAGTTATAATCTTTTGCATCAACTGGCTTAAAGCCCTTTGGTGTATAGAAACGTAGTAAGTCTTTTTGCGTCACAGAATCTGAAATGCTGAGTTGCTCTTTGGCCTTATCACGCGCCTTATCCATATAGTCTTGTAATGACTGTGATGGACTCTCGACTGGCTTATCCGTTTTATTATCATAAATAACCGAATTAACGTAACTATACTTTGGTGTAATCACATCTCCATCACGGGTGGCAACAACCTGCGAACGTTTTGGATTTAACAAATCTTGTCCAAGTTGAACATATTTCTCTGTATTTTCAACACCCAATAAATGCAAAAGTGTTGGCATCACATCGATTTCGCCCCCATAGGTATGATCAATAAATCCCTTATTATAACCCGGGATATTAATCATAAATGGTACTCGCTGTAACTGCGCATTATCATTTGCATTCCAATCATCTGCATTTTTACCTAATAGCGGTGCGAGATACTTATTCTCTGAGTTGGAGATACCGTAGTGGTCACCATACAGCACGATAATGGAATTATCGTATAAGCCCGACTTCTTTAAGTAACGGAAGAATTCTTCAACTGATTGGTCCATATAGTGGTTTGTCTCAAAATAACCATCAACCACAGAAGACCCACTATTCGTCGTATGGAAATTAGGATCTTTGTCTTCTTGATCGAGACTATATGGGAAGTGATTCGTTACCGTAATATACTTGGCATAGAAAGGCTGTTGCAATCGTTCAAGGTATGGAATTGAGTCTTTAAAGAGTAATTTATCCTTCAACCCATAGCCAGTGGCCTTATCACCAGAAGTATCAAAATAACTAGCATCAAAGAAATATTGATAACCCATATTCTTGTACACATTATTTCGATTCCAGAAACTAGCATTGTTTCCATGGAAAACGGCTGATGAATATCCCAAAGTTTGCTTTAAAATACTAGGCATCGCTTGGAAAGTGTGATCGCTACCTTGGGTTGCAAAAAGTGACCCTTGTGGCAAACCAAAGGTTGAAGTTTCTAACAAATTCTCGGCATCAGAAGTTTTTCCTTGGCCGACTTGATTAAAGAAATTATCAAAAGCAATCGTATCCTTTGAGTGATAGATGCTATTCAAAAATGGCGTTACCGCTTGACCATCAATTTTATGATCAATTGAGAACTGTTGTGTCGATTCGAGATGAATAACGAAAACATTGCGTCCCTTTGCAATTCCAGCATATTTCGCATTTGCTGGTACATTATGTTTTTTAATATATTGCCGAACTTTATCAATATCCGAAGTCTTCGCACTACTCTTAAGTTCTGACACATTGCGCGCTCGAATAGCATCAAAAACCGTATAAGTATCTAACCCCAGATATTTAACTAACATCTTGCTATCAAACTGTCTCGTAATCAGCTGTGGTCGTTCCATTTCACTGACCATTAGTACCAACATGGATGCTAACATAGCAAAAGAAGTTACACTAAAGGCCTTAAAAGTTGCCACCGTCTGGGCATTAAGTCTTACTTTTTTGAAAATAACCAAAATTAATAAGACAACGATATCAAGCCAAAAGAAGATATCATGAAACGAACTCAAAGCAAGTCCTGAAGCACCAAGGCCTTGATTCACCTTATCGTAACCCAACATCACGGAGACTGACATGAAATCAGTGAATTCGCGATAATAAATAACATTGAGTTGAATTAAAACAACGTTCACAATATAGATTAACAGCGATATTGGATAGAATAATTTCGATGATTTAAAATACAGCGCAATACTCAATAACAAAAAGGCGATTGGAATTGGATTTATTAGCAATGTTAGCCATTGCACAATAGAAGCGCCTTCGTAAAGACGGAAATCCATTATGTTGGCCATTTGCGTCTTGGCCCACAACAGAGCAACCAAGATAGTAATAAAACCAATTCTTGATTTCAACCAATCTGAAATATGTCTCTGTTTCATAAAGCACTTTCCCTTTTAAATTTTTATATCATATCTATTTCATTATACGCTAAAATAGCTTCGTTGTATTTATGAATATAACCAATCTATCATAGCGAATGAATGTTAAACGACCCATAAAGGAGGCCCTTATGCCAGCAACAGATCTCGTCATTAAACACCATGTCGGCGCATCTTCCATTCAGACTGATGCGCAGTCGATCAGGCAAACCGTTTTTGTTAAAGAACAAGGTATCTCACAAGCATTAGAATTTGACCAGCTTGATGCACAGGCGATGCATTGGGTTGGATATTTAAATAACATCCCCGTTACCACCTGTCGGGTCTTACTTTTTCCAGAAAAACGCGTCGCAAAATTGCAACGCGTTGCAACTCTACCGCCCTATCGATCACAGCATTTCGGTACAACTTTACTATTGTCCATCATTGCGTTTTTCCAGCAACATCCTAAAATTAATACCTTAGTGCTAGACGCCCAACTACCGGCCCAAACTTTTTATCAACATTTAGATTTTCAGCCTCAAGGCGAACCATTTGAGGAAGCTGGCATCTCTCATGTGAAAATGGTTAGACACCTCTAACAAAAAAACTGTCGATGAATCAAATCCATCGACAGTTTATTTGTTATTCTTGATTATCAGAATCGTCTGCCACTGAATCGTCCTCTGCACGATCAAGTAAAGCTGCTACTTGTTCTGCTTTGTGTTCATCATCAGTAACTGGCGTTTCCTCATCACCTGAATCACTCGTCTCAAGACTTTCAGCTGGTTCAAGACCCTCAGCTTCTTCAACTTCTGGATCAACCGTTGTGAATGTTGCTACCTTTGATTCACCATCAAGACGAATCAAACGTACTCCTTGAGTTGAACGACCAGTTTCAGAAACATCCTCAACTCTAAAGCGAATCATCACACCCATATTTGTCGTTAGCATGACATCTTCATCGTTTCTAACAACGGCAATACCGGCAACAGGACCATTCTTTTCGGTGATTTGGGCTGTTTTAATTCCCTTACCACCACGACCCTTAATTGGGTATTCTGAAACAGGTGTCTTCTTTCCATAACCATTTTCAGTGATTACTAAGACGTATTGGTCATCACGTAATGGTTGTGCTCCAATCACATAATCATCGTCACGTAAGTTAATACCGCGCACTCCAGCAGCAGTTCGACCCATTGATCGAACTGCAGTTGAGTTGAATGACACCGCATAACCAGCGTGCGTTCCAATTAAGATATTACTCTCACCATCTGCAACCAAAACATTAATCAATTCATCATTATCATGGAGATTGATTGCTCGCAAACCATTTGTTCGAATATTACCGAACTCTGCTACTGGCGTTCGCTTTACTACTCCTTGACGAGTCGTAAAGAAGAGGTAATCTTCACTTTCTGAAGCATCCCCTTGCACACTAATAACAGTTTGAATTGATTCATCTTCAGCCAATCCCAGCAAATTAACCACTGGAATTCCCTTGGCGGTCCGGCTATATTCAGGAACTTCATAGCCCTTCAAACGGTAAACGCGTCCGGCATTTGTAAAGAAGAGCAATGTATCATGAGTTGATGATGAAACCATTTGATCAATAAAGTCATCATCATGCACACCCATTCCTTGAACACCACGGCCACCACGGTTTTGCGCACGGAATTCACTTTGTGGCATCCGCTTAATGTAACCACCACGCGTTAATGATACTAGGACGTCCTCTTCTTCAATCAAATCTTCATCTTCGATTGAAGTTACATCACCTACTTGTAGTTCCGTCCGACGTTCATCGCCAAAGCGTTCTTGAATATCCAATAACTCTTCATAAATAATGGCGTCGATTCGTTCAGGCTTAGCCAAAATATCCTTAAAGTCAGCAATCTTTGCCACTAACTCTTGGTATTCATCCTCAACCTTCTCACGTTCCAATCCAGTCAAACGCACCAAACGCATATCCAAAATAGCTTGCGCTTGCTTATCTGACAAAGCGTAATCTTTAATCAACTGCGTCTTAGCAATTTCGGCTGTCTTTGAACCACGAATAATGTTAATAATCGCATCAATATGATCCAACGCAATCCGTAATCCTTCAAGGATATGGGCTCGCGCTTCTGCCTTCTTTAAATCAAATTCAGTTCGACGACGAATGACTTCTTGTTGGTGCTCAAGGTAAGCCACCAAAATTTCTTTCAAACTAAAGAGCTTTGGAGCACCATTTTGAACTGCCAACATGTTGAAACTAAAGTTAGTTTGCAAAAGGGTATCCTTGTACAAATTATTTAGAACAACAGAAGCTGAAACATCACGACGAACATCAATAGTAATTCGATATCCTTCTTTGTCTGATTCATCATTAACAGCTGTAATACCGTCAATTCGCTTATCACGACCTAGGTCAGCAATCCGTTCAATCAAACGGGCCTTGTTGACCATATAAGGTAACTCAGTTACGACGATTCGTTCATGCCCTGACTTCTTGTCAGTTTCAATATCAACCTTCGCCCGCACCGTAATATGACCTTTTCCAGTCTCATACGCCTTTCGAATGCCGGCCTTGCCCATGACGATTCCACCAGTTGGAAAATCTGGTCCAGGGACCGCTTCCATCAATTCAGCCGTTGTCACGTCAGGATTATCCATCAACATATGGATAGCCGAAATCACTTCACCTAAATTATGTGGTGGAATATTTGTTGCCATTCCAACCGCAATACCATTTGTTCCATTAACTAATAAATTAGGGAAACGAGCTGGTAATACTTCTGGTTCATGATCAGTTCCATCATAGTTATCGATGAAATTAACGGTATCCTTATTAATATCGCGGAGCATCTCCACAGAAATTTTACTTAAACGCGCCTCGGTATAACGCATCGCCGCCGCAGAATCTCCGTCAATTGATCCGAAGTTACCGTGTCCATCAACCAACATGTAACGGTAACTAAAGTCCTGAGCCATCCGCACCATTGATTCATAAATCGCTGAGTCTCCATGGGGGTGGTACTTACCCATGACATCTCCAACAATACGGGCTGACTTTTTATGCGGCTTATCTGGCGTCACACCCAATTCATTCATACCGTAAAGAATACGACGATGAACAGGCTTTAACCCATCACGTACATCTGGCAAAGCACGTGCGACAATAACTGACATCGCATAGTCCAAAAAGGACGTTTTCATCTGCTCGCCCAGATTGGCGCTTGAGATGCGACTGTCTTGTTGCTTTTCTTCAGCCATTCTTAACCCTTTCTTTTCTTACTCAAAAAGTGTCCAATACATTAAATATCTAATTCTGCGTATTGTGCATTTTCTTCAATAAATTCACGACGTGGTTCAACATTGTCACCCATTAACATTGAGAAAATACGATCTGCTTCAACACCATCATCCAATTCAACTCGCAACAAACGTCGGTTCTCAGGATCCATTGTAGTCTCCCAAAGTTGACTGGCGTCCATTTCTCCAAGTCCCTTATAGCGTTGAATTGATGGCTTTGGCGATGCATTCAAGGTTGGTAACAAAGCATTTAGTTCTTCATCAGAATCTAAGTACTGTACATACTTACCTTGGCGCACTTGGTAAAGAGGTGGTTGTGCAATGTACACATAACCCTTTTCCAAAAGTGGCCGCATATAACGATAAATCAAAGTTAACAGTAGTGTTCGAATATGCGCACCGTCAACGTCGGCATCAGTCATGATAATCAACTTGTGGTACTTAGCCTTAGAGACATCGAATTCTTCACCAAACCCAGTTCCCATAGCCGTAAACAATGACCGAATTTCTTCATTAGCTAAAATTTTATCGATGCTAGCCTTTTCAACGTTCAAAATTTTTCCACGAATTGGCAAGATAGCTTGGGTCAACCGTTCACGACCTTGCTTGGCTGAACCGCCGGCTGAGTCACCCTCAACAATAAATAATTCTGAAATTTCAGGATCTTTTGAGGTATTGTCAGCCAATTTACCTGGAAGGTTTGAAATTTCCAAACCACTCTTCTTACGTGTTGCTTCACGGGCGCGCTTAGCTGCCTTACGGGCCTTGTTAGCGAGCAAACCTTTATCAACAATTTCTTTAGCAACGGATGGGTTTTCCATCATGAAGCGTGAGAATGTATCTGAGAACATCCGATCAACAGCCGTCCGGGCATCTGAGTTTCCAAGCTTAGTCTTAGTTTGTCCTTCAAATTGTGGATCTGGATGTTTGACTGAAACAATCGCAGTTAAACCTTCACGAACATCTTCACCAGAAAGAGCTTCATCGCCTTCCTTAATCAAACCATTCTTACGTGCGTAATCATTAATTACTCGCGTCAAAGCAGACTTAAATCCGGTCTCATGTGTTCCACCTTCGTAAGTATGAATGTTATTAGCAAATGACATCATATTTGAGTGGAAATCGTCTGTATATTGTAAGGCTACTTCGACAGAAATTCCGTTTTCAATGCCTTCAACATAGACTGGATCGTTAAATAAGACATCCTTATTCACATCTAGGTAATCTACATACTCTTTAATTCCACCCTCAAAGTGGAATGATTCCGTAACTGGTTCCTCAGGACGATTATCCGTAATTGAAATCCGCAAGCCTTTATTCAAGAAAGCCAACTCACGGACACGGTTCGTTAATGTCTTAATATCATAAGTTGTTGTTTCTTGGAAAATATCAGGATCTGGCGTGAAATGTACAATTGTTCCACGTGAAACAGCAAGCCCATTGGGATCAACTTCATGCATGGCTGTCTTAACATGACCACGCTCAAAATCCATTGCATAAGCGGCATCATCACGGACAACAACAACGTCTAATTCAGTTGATAAAGCATTAACAACTGAGGCCCCCACTCCGTGTAACCCACCAGACACTTTATATCCGCCACCGCCAAATTTTCCTCCGGCGTGCAAAACAGTGAAAACTGTTTCCAAGGCGGATTTGCCCGTCTTCTTTTGAACATCAATCGGAATACCACGTCCATTATCGGTAACAGTAATTGAGTTATCTTTTTCGACCGTCACTGTAATGTGATCCGCAAAGCCTGCCAAAGCTTCGTCAATTCCATTATCAACAATTTCCCATACGAGATGGTGCAAACCTTGACTTGAGGTTGTTCCAATATACATTCCAGGTCGCTTACGTACGGCTTCCAATCCTTCTAGAACTTGGATTTGGCTCGCATCATAGTCATCGGCTTGTGTATGCATTTGTGTATCTTCTTCAGCCATCTTTATCCCCTTCTAATCATCGTTTTTTTCTTGTAATTGTCCAGCTGACACTTTAAACACCTTTGGATCTGCGATAAGTTGCTTAGCAACATCGCTTAATGATGGTGTTGTAATAAAAGTCTGCACTTTATTTTGCATAGCTTTTAACAAATGGGTTTGGCGACTTGCATCTAATTCAGAAAGAACATCATCCAACAACAAGACTGGATATTCACCGGTTTGTTCTTTCATTAAATCAATTTCAGCCAGCTTCACAGCTAACGCCGTCGTTCTTTGTTGCCCTTGTGAACCAAAGGTTGCCACATCAACACCATTAACCAAAAAACGCAAATCATCGCGATGTGGACCAACTTTTGTCACACCTTCCATTAATTCACGCTTGTTAACTCGCTCAAACTCTTTAACCAGAGCGGCTTTGATTTGTTCTTCATCCATTTGATCAACGTCAGTAATTTGTGAAACGTATTCAATTTCTAATTGTTCTTGCCCTTGCGTGATTTCGGATTGAATTGGCTGTGCCGCTCGATTCAAATCCTTTAATAAAGCTATCCGACGAACAATCAGTTCAGCAGCGAAAATAACCAACCGTTCTGTCAGCACTTCTAAGAAAAGCTGGTCGGATTGTTTATTACTTTGCAACTGCTTGAGGTATTGATTACGTTGTTTCAAACTAGCCCGATATTGATTTGCGACATACAAATATTTTGGACTCATTTGACTAAATTCACGATCAATAAAATTCCGCCGAACTGCCGGCGAACCTTTTACTAAAGCTAAATCTTCGGGCGCAAACAAAATAACATTTAAATTACCAACATAATCTGCCAACTTAGATTGATTTAAATGATTAACTCGCGCCTGCTTACCTTTATTGGTGAAGGTCAAAGATAGTGGTACTGTTCCACTTTGCTTTTCAACAACTCCAGCCACTTTGGCACTTTGTTCCCCCATGCGTATGAGGTCTTTATCTGTATTTGTCCGATGGGAGCGCGTCAAAGCTAAAACATAAATAGCTTCTAATAAATTCGTCTTACCTTGAGCGTTAGCACCCAAAAACACATTTACCCCTGGTGAAAAAGTCACATGTGTATCTTGGTAATTACGAAAATTTTTTAACTTTAACTCCGTTAAAAACATTAATCTTCTGCGCCCATCCCATTAATGACAAAGCGTTCACCGGTTGGTACAGCCACAACATCGCCAGGATATAACTTACGGCCTCGGCGCTCATCAGGTTCTTGATTTACTAACACGGTATTCTCACGTAGATACCATTTTGCTTGACCGCCAGTTGCAATCACACTGGTCTCTTTTAATAACTGACCTAATGTGATGTATGCTGTTTGGATATTGATTTCTTCAGCCAATTGAACCCCTCCTATCGGACTAATCGTCTTTTCGTCTTGTCCCCCATTATACGCCTAAAATAGTGGTTTCACAATCTAAAAAAGCCAGTGTAAGCCACGCTGATAAATTTAAAACAAAAACGACAAAAAAGCCGAAAATAGCTGTTTCATTCTCAAAAGGCTATTTTCGGCTTATATTGCATAATTAATATGTTCGTACTGGCGTAATCAATTGAATAAAGTTTGTTTCATTATTCGTTGGCACCAATGTAAACGGATCAAGTGGCGTTTTGAATCCAATTTGGATTTCTTCATCACCAAATGACTTTAATGCTTCCCGCATGTAATCTGGGTTAAATGAAATCGTTAATTCATCTCCAGAAGTTTGTGCAGCAAAAATCTCTTCTTCAACACGTCCTACTTCGGGTGAGTTTGATGAAATTGTTGAACGCGCATCACTAACTGTAAATTGAATGACATTCGAACGACCTTCATGACTCAACAAAGCAGCACGTTCGATGGTTTGGAGTAAATCACGTGCATTGATGGTCAACGTTGTACGCTTTTCAGTTGGGATTAGGCGTGATGCATCTGGGTAATTACCTTCTAACAAACGAGAATAGAAGACAGTATTATCCCCTAGTTGGAAAATCACTTGATTTTCAGCCACTCGGACATCGACTGTTTCAACTTCATCAAGCATTGCTTGAAGTTGAGTCAATGACGTTCCAGGAATAATGATATCCGCGTTAACATCAGATTCACCAAACGTCACAGTCCGTTGTGCTAAACGGTGACGATCAGTTGCCACTGCAGTTAAGTTTCCACCAGTAATAATAAAGTGAACCCCTGTCAAAATTGGTTGACTAAGTTGCTTTGAAACTGCAATAACAGTTTGACTGATCACTTCTGTTAATGTTTCAGCGGGCAAAATTAAGTGGTTTGTCACTTCAATTTCTGGTAAATGCGGATAACTTTGTGCATCTTGACCATTAATATCAAATTCTGCACTTTCTGAAGTGATTTTTGCTTGTAAACCGTCGTTATTTAATAACGTAAAGGTTTCTCCAGGCAAACGCTTAACAATGTTAGAGAAAAATGCAGCTGGTAAAACAAGTGAGCCTGGTTGTGTATTCTCTAAATGAGCTTGATCATCTGAAAATGGAATCTTTGTTTCAATCGAAATGTCAGTATTAGATCCGGTTAAAGTTAACCCTGTCTCATCTAATTCTAATTTTACACCAGTTAAAATCGGCATTGATGTCCGAGAAGAAATTGCTCGGCTGACATGATTCATGGCTTTAATAAATTCTGAACGATTAATTGTAAATTGCATCTGCTTCTCCTCATGTCCATGCATCAGCGATGCTTATGCATGATTTATTTATAAATATAAAAAATAATAATAGTAATAAGGGGTGTGGAAACTGTGCATAACTGTTATATCCATGATTATACCAATAATTGGTACATGTGGACTAACTTGGGGAAAACTTTTTTTGAAATGATTTGTTTTCCACAGGCCCTTTTTAATTAGTCGCGTAGTTTTTGACGAATTTCTTCGACTTGGCGTTGCAAAGATTCATCTTCAGCAATCTTTTTTTCAATTTTTTCAGTTGAATGCATCACCGTTGTATGATCTTTACCGCCGAAAGTACGCCCAATTTGTGGTAATGAATCTTGCGTTAATTCGCGAGCGAGATACATGGCAATTTGGCGTGGAACTACAATTTCCTTATTTCGTTTTTTACCATTGAGGTCGCTGACAGTCACACCAAAGTAATTAGCAACCGTATCTTGAATAATTGGGACAGTGATAGTCCGTTGGCGCTTAAAACTCATGGTTTCAAGGATAGCTCGGGCAGTTTCAACGGTAATCGGTGCTTTACTAAACCGCATCTTACCAACAACTTGGTTGAAGACTCCTTCTAAATCACGCACATTGGTATCGACTGCAGCAGCAATTTCATCAATGACGTCATTTGGAATGTTCAAATTTTCTTGATCAGATTTATTGCGCAAGATGGCAACACGGGTTGGTAAGTCAGGTTTGGTAATATTGGCAGAGTAACCCTGACCAAAGCGTGTGACCAATCGCATTTCTAAACCAGGAATTTCTTTGGGCAATTTATCAGACGTTAAAACAATTTGATTATTTTCACGGGTAATAGCATTGAACGTATTAAAAAATTCTTCTTGGATTTTTTCTTTACCAGCTAGGAATTGGACATCGTCAACCATTAATAAATCAGTACTACGGTATTCGCGTTTGAAAGCTTCAGTTGCTTTTGGACCACGGCGCAAAGCTTCAGTAAAGTCATTAATGAAATCTTCGGTGGTGATGAATTTGACTTTAGCCTCTGGAGTGCGCGCTAGAACAGCATTTCCAATTGATTGCATCAAGTGGGTTTTGCCCAAACCAACGCCACCGTAAATTAACAAAGGATTCCATTGAGTCCCTGGATTATCTGCAACCGCTTGAGCCACAGAATAAGCTTCACGATTTTCATCAGATGAAACGAAAGTATCAAAACGGAATTCTGAATTTAATGTTGCGTTGGTAATAAAGTTTGATGCAGATGCATTTGAATCACTTTCTTCAACGGTAGGTTCCGCAGTTTGCGATTGAGCATCAAAAGATAGTTGAGTTGGTTGTGGTTCAACATAAGTAACAGACGGCATAACAAAACTGGGCTGACCGTTAAGCGACATGGTTGCCATCATTGCGGATTGGATGAAAGATTCACGGTATGAGCTTGTATCGCCCTGCCATTCTTTTGCAACATCTTCATGGTTACTGGTTAATTGAAGGGTAACGGTATTATTCTCGTTTTCAACCACGGCAACCGGTGTCAGACTATCGATGAAGGTTGCATATGAAAATTCGGATGTTGTCTTTCTCAAATCTTCTTTGATGGCGTTCCAAAGTTGGAATGGATCCATTTTGGACGACCTCCTAAAAAGAATTAACTGGTGAAACTTATTTTTCCACAGGCAAAGCTGTGAATAACACTTATCACAGTCAACAATTGTAACAGGGAAATTCAGAGTTTTCCACAGCCAGAACCGCATAAACTAGGGCGTCAACAACCCTACAAATAACAAATAGAGATATTAACAGCCTGTGGAAAAAGTTATCCCACTTCTCACAGGGGTGTGCTTAAAAAAAAGTGTCTATCTGTGGATGATTGTGGATAACTCGACGAATTTTAAGTTTTCCAGAGGAAATTGTGGATAACTGGAAGCTTTAAGAACAAGCTTTAAGAGAGTTTTACACATATTCACAGGTTACTCACAACGAAACTTTCCACCACTGTGGAGAATGTGGATAAAGTGTGGATATTGTGGAAAAACTACCTAACACACTGTTAGGTGCGCTTGGTTTATCCACGTAACAGAGCGTTAGATTTGGGATAACTTTCTATCTTCAAAGATTTTATTAAGGTCATCTTTTTAAGTTTTATTTTGCTTATTTCTGTTATGATTACTAAATCATCTGAAGTCGTCATGAGTTTTTTTCTATATAATGAGACTTTTACTTGAATTGTCGTATTTGCAATGTTAGTATGGAATATGAATTGTGGTTTGGCCTTGCCAACCGCAGGCCAAATCTAACTACGAATGAGAGGTGTATTCATATGAAGCGTACATATCAACCTAAGAAGCGTCATCGCTCACGTGTACATGGTTTTCGTAAGCGCATGAGCACTAGCAACGGACGTAAGGTATTAGCACGTCGCCGCCAAAAGGGCCGTAAGGCATTGTCAGCCTAAGTAGGACCTACCTTTACTAGGAAACTGATAAATGATTCGCGTGGTGCGGCCAGGAATGGTTGCACTGCGCGTTTTCTTTTTGCCCTTTTATAGGGCTAGGGAGAAAAAATGAGAAAAAGTTATCGTGTTAAATCAGAAGCTGATTTTCAAAAGGTTTTTGATCAACATCATTCGGTTGCCAATAAAATGTTTATTGTTTATACCATGCAACGCGAGCAACCTACCCATTTTCGGTTAGGTATCTCTATTTCTAAAAAAGTCGGACTACGTGGACATGAACGCGTCTGGGTTAAACGGCGCATTCGGCAAAGTGTGTTGGAATTTAAGCCACGTTTGCGGACTGATATGGATATTTTAGTAATTGCTCGCCCAAGTGCGCATGATCAAGATATGGCAACCATCAAGCAAAATTTAGAACATGTATTTAATTTGGCACATCTTTTTGTTGATTCTGATGAACAAATGCGTGCGACAACAACGGAGAATAAATAAATGATGGAGACATTCACAAAGACATTAAAGAAATTTGTGTTCATGCGGTCATTCCCCTTGGCTGTGATTGCATTAATCGTGATGATTGTTGCAGGAATTACCTATTCTGGACCAGTTGGATCTGGATCTGGGCTATGGAGCGGCGTAATCGTTTATGCCTTTTCACGTTCAATCTTAGGTGTATCAGCGTGGCTAGGGAATAATTATGGTTTAGGTATTATTGCTTATACGATTTTGATTCGTTTATTGATTTTGCCTTTGATGGCTAATCAAACTGAATCAACAATTAAAATGCAAGAGATTCAACCAGAATTACAAGCATTGCAAAAGAAGTATTCTTCACGCGATGAAGAATCAATGATGGCGATGCAAGCTGAGCAAAAAGCTTTGTATAAGGCTGCTGGGGTCAACCCATTTGCTAGCTTCATTCCATTGTTGGTGCAATTGCCAATTTTGATGGCTTTGTATTCAGCTATTCAATCAACCCAAGCTTTGCAACATGGAACTTTCTTGTGGGTGCAATTGGGTGAACGTGATCCTTACTTTATTTTGCCCCTACTAGCGGCTGTCTTTACTTTCCTTTCATCATATATTGTGATGGCTGGACAACCTGAAAAAAATGGTATGACTACGGCAATGACTTTCTTAATGCCAATTATGATTTTCATTTTTGCCATTAACGTACCATCAGTTTTGTCACTTTACTGGGTGGTTTCAAATGCGTTCCAAGTGGCTCAAACATGGACGTTGCAAAACCCAATTAAGTTGCGTGAGCAAAGAGAAGCTAAGAAACAAGCTGAACGTGATCGCCAACGGGCAATTCGGAAGGCCAAGCGTTCAAAGAAGCGTTAAAAATCAATACAAATATAAGAAAAAAGGTTAGTTTTTGCTTAAACTAGCCTTTTTTTAAGGTCAAAATTGGCTAGATGGCTTATAGTAGTAGGATAAGAGATTGTGTTAAGGAGTCGATAAATGAAAACAATAAAAAATATCTTATCATGGATCATTCCAGTTGTGATTGGGCTAGTCATTGCAGGACTAGTTACCCATTTCGTGGTTAGTTTTGTTCGGGTCGATGGGACGTCTATGGCTCCTAACCTTTCAAACAATGAACGTGTCGTCCAATTAGTTAATGGTAAGGTGCGTCGTGGTAGCGTCATTGTCTTTAATGCAGAGGGTGAAGATCCTTCAGTAAAGTCGGAGAAGAAGTACGTGAAGCGTGTCATTGCCGTACCTGGTGATACCGTTAGTGCAAATAATGGACAAATTAAGGTTAATGGTAAAGTTGTTAACCAGAATTACATTAGTGAAAGCGAACAGTATGCAACGAATTATCCTGGACCAACCGATATTGGGAACTGGACTAATTTGAAGCAATTGGGAACACGGATGGAGTGGCAAAAGACTCCTTCGGTGAAGGTCCCTAAGGGTAAGTATTTTGTTTTGGGAGACCACCGTTCGGTATCAAACGACTCACGTTACTGGGGCTTTGTTGATAAAAACAAGGTTACTGGGGTTGTCAAAGTGCCATTCTGGGATAACAGTAATAAAAAGGCTAAGATTAATGATCAATGGAAGCACTATTTTGAATAAAAATGGGTTAGCCACAATAAGTTAATATTAAATAGAAAAACTGTCAGCGATATTGTTTATTGTTGGCAGTTTTTTTGTTGATAATTGTAGATTAGATCTGTTTCTATATTCGTCCAATGATATTGATATGGCTAATAATTGGTAAAAACATATGAAAAAATGCACGTAATTATATTTTTTCACCAAATTTTAATTAAAATAATCTTATTTTTTACTATACTACTTTAGTATGATGGATTAAGGCATATATTAAATGGGAGTAGGGTAATGAAGAATATTATTGGGATTTTAGTGGCTGCCGCCGTTTTGGGCGGTGGTGGTTATGCGGCGTATAATGTTTATGAAAATAAACAGGAAGAAAAGGCTGCACAACAGCATTCAGAGCAAAGTAGTAAAAAACAGTCGGAAAAGTCAGAAGTGCATTCAAGCGCAAAGACTGAAAAAGCTGAAAGTTCTTCAGAAAAGACTGAATTTGAGTTGGATACTAAGAATAAAATTATCGCTTTGATGGTTGATTCAAATTTAGATCATCGGACACTGAGCGCGGAACAATTGCAAGCTGGCCAATATGATTATAGAGGACCTGGTAGTGAAAACATGCCTAGCAAATCAGTCTCATTGTTAACGGCTAAACAAGTAGATAATCCAAGTGAATACATTAAAGATTTGCCAGCAGGAGATTTTAAATTATTTGCGTTAGATCCATCAGTTAACAATGCGCAGTCGTTAATTTTAATTGGTGACAAGCAAGCAACTGTATATGGCGCACAAAATGTGTCTACTTATGCTAGTGTGATGAAAGATGGGTTGACATTAACCAATGACGAAATGCAAAATAATTTGCAAAAAAATTCTGATTTAGTATCAAGCATTGAGGACCTCGTAATTGTCCAAGGTGAAGATACAACGGCGACTCGCGCACATCGTGCGTCGGATTCATCAAGTAAATCGCGTTCTTCTGCGAATGCTGAGGACAGTGACTTTGATAGTTTAGATCAACAGACTCAATTAGCACTGTTGCTAGCCTCACCTAGTCGCAATAGTGACGATGCTGATTATGCGTTGACTTTATCTAAAACGCTAGAAGTTTACATGTCAAAGCCTAATGAAATTATTCTTTATACTCCATCTGGTGTGGGTGGTTTTGACAAGCATACTGAGAAATACTATGACAATCATGATGGCACTTATACAAGGTATCGCATTAGTGACACGAATGAAAATGGTGAGCATGGTGCTTCTTCTAACTATGTATGGGAAGAAGCTGGCACAACATCAAAACGTGATATGATGCGTTTGTATAATAAGAACACTGCCACGATTGATAAGATTGCTCAAAATGTTGATTTATCTGATTCAAGTGAAGAGTTCCCATATGAGGATGATGTTGAAAATTAAAAAAGCGTGCAATCTTAAAATTGCACGCTTTTTTGTATGTTTCACATGAAACATTATCGATTTTAAATCGCTGGAATAATGAGTGGATGCCCTGCTGTTTCAACAATGGTCAAAGGTAAATTAAATGTTGCTGACAGTAATTCGGCATCTAAGACTTCATGGCTTGAACCAGTTGTTAATTGGTGATTTTCATTGATCAACCAAATGTTTTGACTGTAATTGAAAGCTTGAGTTAAGTCATGCAAAATCATGAGCACCGTGAATTGACGCTTTTTTTGTAAAGTGGTTAAGGCATTCAAGAAAATTTGTTGGTACTTTAAGTCCAAGTAAGTGGTTGGTTCATCAAGTAAGAGTAATTCTGGTTGTTGATGTAACACATAGCCCAGCCAAACGAGTTGTCGTTGTCCACCCGATAAGACATCAATTGGGCGATCGAGTAAATCCGTTAATTGGAGTAATTCTAGGACTTCTTCATCCAAATCATTGCTTTGGATGGTTAATAATTCACGAACGGTCAAAGGTTCGAACAATTCATTCTTTTGCGCTAATAAAGCAATCTTATTTGGGATATCGGTAATGGTTCCACTTTGCGGTTGAATACTTTGCGTAATTAAATTGAATAAGGTTGATTTTCCAATTCCGTTGGGACCAATTAAACAAGTGATTTCATGATCATGTAAGGTCGCATTCATATCTTCAAAAATGACTTTATCCCCGACTTGGTAATTGATATGTTCAAGTTTAAGCATGACGCCGACCTCCTCGGATAAGCATGAGAATAAATAATGGACCACTGATTGCTAATAAGACGGCACTCGTTGGTAATTCAGTTGGTGCAACAATTGTCCGAGCAATTGTATCAGAATTAATTAATAGCAAGCTCCCCCATAAGCTAGTTGGTAGGAAGAGTGCTTGAGATTTTGTGTTTGGCGCCATTAAACGAGAGATTTGGGGTAATACAGCTCCAAGGAAGAAAATTACACCGAGCAAGCCTGTGACGGCACCTGACCATAGCCCAACGATGGCTAATACGAGATACAAAATTCGATTTTCTGGTACCTTTAGGAGTCGGAGTTGCTCAGATGATAGAGCAAAATATTTCAAATTCGGCCAAACGACGATTAAGAGCATTAGACCAATGATAAAAATAATTAGGAGTTGCCAAGTTTGACTCCAAGTGACCGTGCTAAGTGAAGGTAATGGAACCCCAAAGCCCTCACTGGTTAGTTGGGTTAATGATTGGAAGGTCATCGCGGTTGCGATGCCGACTAAGATTAATTGCATGGTGGTCCGCTGATTAGGCATGATCATCCGCCAAGCAATTAAGAGAATGATACCACATACACTAGCGATGAAAACATTACTCGTGGTTAAGAATGGAAATAAGACAATGACACAGAGCGTCAAGAACTGTGAGCCATTCATAATTCCGAGAATCGATGCATCAACGAGCTGATTGCGTAAGGCTAATTGTAATAGAATTCCGCTTAAGCCAATCATTGCGCCCCCGATGAGACCAACAATAATCCGTGGGAAACGGTAATTGATTGCTAATTGCCAGGCATCAGCATTACCTTGAAGTAAAGCGGTCAATGATAAATGGGTGCTTCCTAACAATAAAGCCGCCCCGATACTGACGATAAGGGCGGCAGTTAGGATGCCATTGTATGCTTTATGCATAACGTAGACTCCTTGTATTGTTTAATTACTTTCAGCCAACCATTTTTGAATCTGCTTGAAAGCCTTAGGGGCATTCATATTCGCAGTCATACTGAAGGTTGGTTCTTTAGCTTGGTACACGTGATGTTCCTTGACAGCCTTAATGTTTTTCCAATTGTTTGACTTGAATTGGGTCTTAAAGCTATCAAAGACACTTTTATCCATAGCGTGAGCCATTGTGATAATCACGTCTGGTTGCTCCTTGGCAATTTGTTCAGTGTTAGGTTGCACATAATCGCTCTTCGCAGAGCTTTTAGTAACAACGCGGCCACCAGCACGTTCAATTAAATCGCCAACGTAGCTGTATTTAGTACCAGCTAAGAATGAACCACCAGGCATCCCCATCAACAAAAGCACCTTGGGATGATGTTTGGTCTTTGAATCCTTCAAGTCTAATTCATGCCGCATTTGAGCCGCCTTAATTGGCTTGTGGTAAGTATTTCCAAGGCTGGTAATGGTGTTTTGTAAATCACTAACGGTTTGTAAATTAAGAATCTCAGTATGAACATTTTCAGCATTCAACTTGTTCTTATAGTCATCGACTAAGGCTTGATCGACATAAACAGCATCAGGCTTTAATGAGACAATTTTTTCAATGTTAGGTTTTACGTGGTTACCAACTTCTGGTAAGCCTTTGTATTGATCTGGGACACTTTGCTTTTCGCCTGGAGTCGCAACACCAACGACTTGTTTAATGCCTAGTTGGGCGAAAACTTGATTTTGGGCATTGGTTGTTGTAACCACACGCTTGAAATCTTTGTTGTTACCACCAGTGGTTTGGCTAAAGGCTAACCATAGCCAGCCGCCAGCTAGAACGAGTAACAAAATAAAACAAAGTGCTAAAAGACGAGTTTGCTTTTTTGACATGTTAGACTACTTCCTTGATTTGAACCAAATTGTTAATCCAGCGGCAATAATTCCAAGGCCTAAACCACCACCAACAATGGCTAAGGCTTTTTTCATGAAGTCAGCGTCGTCAGCACCTTGTTGGGTGACGGTAGCGCTATCGCTATCAGATGAGGCAGCTGGTTGACTGTTGTCGTCTGAGCTATTCTCATCTTGATTGGAATTATTTTTTTCATCCGATTGTTTGTTGTTCGATTGGTTATTGTTTGATTGATTATTATTGGTGTTATTCGCATCTTTGGCATTACTTTGCTTTGTTTGAGCTTGGGCCTTATTCTGCGTTGTTTGTTCATCCTTTGGCAATGAACTTGTATCCATGACCAATCCAACGTTATACACATGATGATAATTCATATTATTAATATCAACTTTAATCACAGCATTATGACGCCGTTTCAAATCATTGGTTTGGAAAGAATACGTAATGGTATCTGAACCAGCATCAGCTGATTTTGTAACATTAACGCCACTACCATCGATGTTAAGCATCTGGACCGGATAACTACCTAACTTCTTACTGGTAGTAACGGTTGAAGTGACGGTATAAACACCGTTGCCATTTGAGGTAACCGTGGCAGAATGTGCAAAGTATGATGCAGCATATGATGTTTGATTAGTTCCAGCCTTTAAAACTTGTAGAGGCACCGTATGACTATCAGCGGCAACAGGTTTTGGAAGACTAAATAAGGTTAATGCGCTCAAAAAAGCAAAGAGCCAAGTTAGTTTATTTAGTTTCATGTGTGCTCCTAGTTCTTAAAGACGTTCCAGCCTAATGTTGTACCTAGATAGCCAAGGAAAGCTGAAATAATCCCACCGATTGAAAGGAAGGTATTTCGTTCGTTACTTTGTTGCTTAGCCTTAGCTTGGGCATTTGGATCTGGATTATTGATATTATCTTGATTCTTATTGTCGCCATTCTTTTGCTTGGCAGCCTTTTTAGCTTGGGCAATTTCATCGGCATTGGCGGCATTTAGGTTTGAGGCAGCCCCCATTGGGAAGGCACCAGCAGCACCAGTTGTATCACCAGTAGCTCCGAATGCTCCACCAGCCATGGCAGCAGCGTCAGCACCACCAGTAGCTTCATCACTAGCGGAGCTATTTGAAGATGGTGTTCCATTGAAACCAGGTGTTAAGCGAAGTGAGAATGGTTGTGACTCATGAATGACACCAGGGACATCCACGTTCACGTGACCCGCAATAATGCTACTCAAAGCTGACTTAGCCAAGGTAACGGTATAACCATTACCTGAACGGCTAGCCGTTTGGCCATTAAGCGATAGGTGTGTAATCATATTCGCTGACTTGGCACTATTAGCAAAGATTGTAACCGTTGCTTGATTACCGTGAATGACCACATGCGCGGCATTCAACATATAACCAGCCATGACAGAAGTTTGACTTGTACCGGCCTTTAAGTATTGGGCTGAATAGTTGTAGTAACTATTCTTTGAGGCACGAACACCTGCGGCACTAGATCCACCGGCTGTGGCAGCCGCAGTCCCAGCTGCTGCTGATCCATTTGAACCTGACTTGGTATTGATATGACCAGTTTTATGAGCGACCTTTGGGCCATTTGTCTTAACGTAATGGGTCTTACCATTGCTCAAGTGGACTGTGTAAGGTTGCTTTTCAGTGAAGCCGATTGATGGCACACTAACTGCAACTTGACCGCTAAGCGTAAGTGACTTCTTACTTTGAAGGTTGCTATGACCTAAATTAAAGTAGAACGCATTACCATGACGAGTACCAACACTGCCATTAAGCGTAATCTTTGTAATCATATTCGCTGACTTAGCGCTATTGGCATTAATGACAACAATTTGATCCTTACCTTGCTTATACATCTTGGCAGAGTGATTCATAAATTGTTGCATGGTTGAAGTTGAACGAGTCCCCTTCTTCCAATAATCAGCACGATAAGTTACTTGGGTATGTTTGACTGATTTGCTTGAGTGCTTTTTAGCAGTGGCCTTTTTCTTGGCATCTGCTTTCTTTTTGGCGTCAGCCTTCTTTTTAGCTTCAGATTTTTTCTTAGCGTCAGCCTTCTTTTTAGACTCGGCCTTCTTCTTTGATGACTCAGCGGCCTTTTGCTTTGAAATTGAAGCAGCCTTCTTTCTTGAAGCTTCGGCTGAACTATTATTAGATGGTGTTTTTGGCTTTGAAGGCGTTGTTGGTTTTGATGGAATTGAGGTAATGTTTGGCTTGATATCAACCGTTTGCTTTTCTGAGAAACTGATTGAAGGAACGTTGACTTCAACATAACCTTTCATAAGCTTACTTAAATCATTAACGGGTAGAGTAACGGTCCAATTTAAACCATTACGGACCGCGACCTTTTTATTAACTGTAAACTTCGTTAGCATGTCAGCTTTTTGCTCGCTTGGTGAAGTAAAGATTACTTTTGCTTCACCGTTTGCGATTGTAACCTTCGCTTGAGAGTTCATAAACTTAGCCATTGTTGAAGTCTCGTTGGTACCTGTTTTAATGAACTTTACGGGAATTTGGTAAGTACCATCTTTAAGTTGACGCGTGGTTGCAGCTGTAGTTGTTGCTTGAGTAGCTGCAGTATTCGCGTGCACTTCTTGGGTGGCTTGGGGAGCTACAAAAGCGAAAGTTACACCGAGCGCAGCACTTGAAAAGAGCAAGGCTGCTTTATTTGTGAGTCGCATGATTTTCTTTTTCTCCTTTATTTTAGTTTTTACATTAGCTTGCTGGGTTAGTTAGCTCGACTCAAAAGATCGGATTAACGTTTCTTAGCAGCAGTTTTTTTGGGTGCATGGTGTTTAGCATTAGCTTTCTTCTTGGCATCAGCTTTTTTCTTAGCGGCGGCCTTCTTTTTGGCTGTTGCTTTCTTTTTAGCATCAGCTTTCTTCTTAGCCTCAGCCTTCTTTTTAGCCTCAGCTTTTTTCTTAGCATCGGCCTTCTTTTTGGCGTCAGCTTTCTGCTTTGAAATAGAAGCGGCCTTCTTCTTTGAAGCTTCAGCAGCTTTTTGTTTTGAAATAGAAGCTGCTTTTTGCTTAGAGATTGAGGCGGCCTTTTGCTTAGAAGCCTCAGCTGCTTTCTTTGATTCAGAAGCCTTCTTTGACTCTTCAATTGATTTTTGTTTAGAAGCTTCAGCTGAATTGTCAGTTGTAGAACTGCTTGAATCGGTTGGTTGACCAGGTTTTACTGGAATAGCAGAAATATTTGGTTGAATATCAACGGTTTGCTTTTCTGTGAAATCAATGGCAGGTACGCTAACTTCAACATACCCCTTCAATAGTTTGCTTAAATCTTTAGTAGGTAAAGTAACGGTCCAATTTAAACCATCACGGGTCGCCACATAGTTGTTAATGGTAAACTTAGTCAACATGTCGGCTTTTTGTTCAGTTGGCGACGTAAAGGTTAGCGTCGCTTCATCGCCCTTGATGATGACAGAGCCCTTAGAATCCATGAAATTAGCCATCGTTGATTCTTCTTTGGTACCTGTTTTTTGGAAGGCAATTGGAATCTCGTATGTGCCATCTTCCAAGGCTTTTGCTGATGTTGTTGTCGCAACACTTGTAGTTGTAGCTGTTGCAGCATGACTTGTAGCAGTATCGGCTTGACTAACTTGTGGTGCTGCAAAGGCAAATGTCGCTCCGAAAACAGCGCTTGAAAATAGCAATGCTACTTTATCTGTGAGTCGCATAATTATATTTTCTACTCCCTTTAAATCATTTTCTATATCCTAATTGCATCATAACTTTCTCTATTATAGGTCATTAAATAGGAAAACAACAGGCTTTCAGGCGAAAACTTTGAACAAATCACTAATAAATGTCATTTTTAAAATTGTAATAGAAAAGCACTTTGTGATTTAATGCGCTTTTATCGTACAGATAGTGCGCTTTTTATTGTGCAGAATGGTAGAATAGAGTGAAATAACATATAAAGGAGACGCTTATGCAACAGACATTTGCCATTATCGGGTTAGGGCGTTTTGGGAGTTCTTTATTGGAAGACTTGATTAATGCAAACCAAGAAGTGTTAGCGATTGATAAAGATCCAGAACGTGTGGAAGATTTAATGGAAGTTGCCACACATGCCGTCATTGCGGATGCTCAAGAAGAAGAAGCCCTTACAGAATTAGATTTAACTAGCTTTGATCATGTGATTGTTTGTATTGGACATAATCAACAAGCGTCAATTTTAACAACAATCTTGTTAAAAGATTTGGGCGTAAGTAATGTCATTGCGAAAGCGGAAAATAAGCTACACGCCCGGGTGCTTGATAAGGTCGGAGCCGATCAAGTTGTACGTCCGGAAACGGAAATGGCGCAACGGTTGGCTGAACAGTTAATGTCACCCAACCTATTAAGCTTCATTAACTTGGGTGATGAGGTGGCAGTTGGTGAAATTAAGATTGCTAATTTGCGTTTTTCAAATCAAACGATTACTGATTTGGATATTCGTAAAAAGTATGGATTAACGATTGTCGCAATCAAGTCACAAAATAAAGTGACGGTATCGCCGGATGCGGATACGGTTGTCCAAATTGGCGATATTATTACAGTGATCGGCACGCATCATGATGTGCAACGTTTTGAAGAAGTTTTGGATTCTGCAAAGTAGCGGATATTGACGCAAGTAATAATTACTGTTAGTATATATTTCCATATTGATAGTTTCGATGAACAAAGAAAAATAATTGTTAGCCTGTTTATAGAGAGCTCGGCCGCTGAAAAAGAGTAACAGAGACAATTGTTTGGTGCTTTGGGAGAGATACGATATTACCTGAATTAAGTTGTTTAGCAGTGATGCTAAAAAATAGGGTGGAACCGCGTTAATTAACGTCCCTATGTCAAATTTATTTGGCATAGGGACGTTTTTTGTGTTCCTATGCCCAGGGAGGTACCAGATGGAAAAACAGGAAAATGAGCGCGAGTTATCGCGTGGCTTAACCTCACGACATGTGCAGATGATTGCCATTGGAGGAGCCATTGGGACAGGGCTCTTCTTAGGATCGGGTGAAGCCATCCATAGTGCTGGGCCAGCTTTGATTTTGGCTTATGCAATTACAGGATTCTTTGCTTACTTAATGATGCGGGCGGTCGGTGAATTATTGCTCTCAAACCCCAAATTACGTTCATTCATTGATTTTGTACGAGTTTACTTGGGCGATCGCTGGGAATTCGCGATTGGCTGGGCTTATTGGTTGAGCTGGGCCAGTTTAGCGATGGCTGATTTAACAGCAACGGGGATTTATATGCGCTATTGGTTCCCACAATTGCCGCAGTGGGTGACACCCCTTATTGTGGTTGCCATTTTAGTCTTAGCGAATTTGATTAATGTCGGATTGTTTGGCGAGTTTGAATCAGGCTTTGCTAGTATCAAAATTTTTGCGATTTTGGCCTTAATTGTCGGTGGTTTATGGATGATTGCGACTGGCTTTCAAACGCATGGCACAACCGCTTCATTTGCTAACTTAGTTAGTCATGGTGGTTTCTTTGCGACCGGTGTATCTGGCTTTATTATGGCCTTCCCGATGGTGATTTTTGCCTTTACGGGAATTGAAATGGTTGGGTTAACAGCTGGTGAAACGAAGAATCCACAAGTTGATTTGCCTAAGGCCATTCATGCCGTACCAGTTCGGATTGCTTTGTTCTATGTTGGATCGATGATTATTATTATGTCAGTGTTCCCTTGGAATCAATTGAATCCGCACCAATCACCTTTTGTGCAGGTCTTTGCTGGTCTTGGATTGCCAGCTGCGGCTGATTTCGTTAATTTTGTTGTTTTGACTTCAGCCATGTCAGCGGCTAACTCAGCCATTTTCTCAACATCGCGAACATTGTATATTCTTGGAAAGAATAAACAAGCGCCAAAGGCTTTTAGTAAGTTATCAAAGCAAGATGTACCAGTTAATGGTATGTTGGCTTCAGCAGCCATTTTCTTGGCAGTGGTTGTTTTGAATTATTATTTCCCATCAAAGGTCTTTGTTTTGATTACTGGTGTGGCAACGATGAGTTTTATCTTTGTTTGGATTATTATTATGTTTGCTCATATCAAATATCGTCGTAGCGCTGAAAGTGCGCAATCGACTTATAAAATGCCTTGGTTCCCAATGGGATCATATGCAACGATTTTATTCTTCTTAGCTGTTTTGGTGGTAATGGTGTTTAATAAGGCCACCCAGCTTTCGGTGATTGCGACAGTCATTTATTTCTTGCTTATGCTGGTTGGTTATACGGTGTGGCAAAAGAAAAAAGCTAAATAAACAAGAAAAAGCTGATTCAATTTGAATCAGCTTTTTTTATTTGTGATAAGGCGAGCCTTCATTAATCATGAAAGCACGATAAATTTGTTCCGTTAATACCAGACGCATTAATTGGTGCGGTAAGGTGAATTTTCCAAAACTAATCTGAGTATCAGCTCGTTTGAGTACGGCTGGGGATAAGCCTAATGATCCACCAATGATGAAAGTTAAATCTGATTGTCCATGTAGCGCTAATTGGTTGATTTCTTGAGCCAATTCTTCACTACTACGTTCTTTACCTAGGATGGCTAGCGCAAAGACATACTCGCGATCTTTAATTTTACTCAAAATTCGTTCGCCTTCTTTAGCCATCACTTGATCCGTTTCAGATTGTGACAGTTGTTCAGGGGCCTTTTCATCTGGGACTTCCACAATTTCGAATTTTCCGAACTTTTGCAAGCGTTTAGCATACTCGGCGATGCCATCTTTCAAATATTTTTCTTTTAATTTCCCGACACACACAATTTTGATGTTCATGGTTCCCTCTTTCTTTATATAAATCTTTAAACTTTTATTTTTAATTTAACTGATGTGGATAACTTGTTAATAATTGTTAAAAATTACAGATTTCCACACGAACATATCGTTTTTTAAAAGCGCTTAAAACGTTGATAAATCAGCACATATTATGTTCGCGTATGGTCATTCAGTTAACTTTTCCACAAAAGTGAATTCACCTGTGGAAAACCAGTGAAAAAGTGATTAAATGGGTACTTATAGCTTACCATAATTTAGAACGCTAGCCGTGATTTTTTGATTTATCCCCAAAAAGTGATCATGTATTTTAGCTAGATTTAAGTTAAGACCATAAATATTGACGATTAATGTGACAAACGTTCGGCTATAGTTTGATAATCGCTAAATTGTTAATAACAAATTAGCGAATGTTTGGTTAAATGACGAACTAAGCCTGCTTTTTTAACCTTGGCACTGAGTTTTCCACCGTTTTAAGTTAGCTTAAAGCTAATTTTGAAAAATAAAGCGGTTAAGACGGGCATTTTGTAAATCACAAGGATTGAAATGATGGTTATCCACAGGAATGTTATCCCCATCTTGGCGTTTTCTTGGGTAAAAATAGCGTATTTATACACAAGTTATCCACAGACGTGGATAAATATCCTCAGTTATCCACAAGAATTATGGAAAAGATGTGTAAATCTTTGTGGAAACTTCTGTATAATGAAGTAGCAAAGTTGGGAGTTAATTAACTATGAAGAAATTTATTGATCGACTAACACCACCACAAATTTTAACCTTCGGATTTTTGATGGTTATTATCTGTGGGGCGACTATTTTACAATTACCAATTGCGCATCAAGCTGGTGTGCATGTTTCCTTTATTGATGCACTATTTACGGCGGTTTCAGCAACAGCGATTACAGGATTAACAACGCTGAATACGGCAACGACCTGGTCTTGGTTTGGCCAAGTTGTGATTTTAATTATGATTGAAATCGGAGCGCTTGGTTTTATGACCTTTACGGTCCTATTATTGACCATTACACGACAAAAAATTGATTTGAAAGCGCGCTTATTGATGCAAGATGCCTTGAATTTACGGAATTTAGCCGATGTTAAGGTCATGTTGTCCTATGTTTTCTCACTATCTGTCATTATTCAAGTCATTGGTGCTATCTTGCTGTCATTTGATTTTGTTCCTCGTTTTGGATGGGCCCATGGTTTGTACTATAGTGTTGCCCACTCTATTTCGGCCTTTGGAAATGCAGGGTTTATTTTCTTCCCTCAGTCAGTAGATAGTTTTCAAAACAGTCCGTATGTCTTAGTGGTTTGGATGTTCTTGATTTTAGCGGGTTCTTTAGGTTTCCTTGTTTGGCGAGACTTGATGTCGCTCTTTAACCATAAGCACCATCGTTTGAGTTTACATACACGGATTGCCTTATCAACCTCAAGTTGGTTGATTTTGTTAGGATTTGTTGGCTTCTTAATTACTGAAAAAGGTTTGCCACATACTGGTGGCAATTTGTTTAATCGTTTGATTGATACATTGTTCTTAGCCATTTCACCACGTACAGCTGGTTTTGCGATTGTACCAATGACGAGTTTGTCAGCTGGAGGACTCATTATTGTTATGTTCCTCATGTTCGTTGGTGGCACGCCAGGATCAACCTCTGGAGGTATTAAAACGACCACTCTCGGGATTTTGTGGCGTCAATCAATTGCTGCGCTACGTGGCCAAGAACGTGTGAATTATGGTGATCGTCAAATTAGTCAAGCAAACATTATTAAAGCGTTGATGTTAACAGTGTTGTCATTAGCCTTTGTTTTGGGAGCATCTTTGATTTTGGCTGTCACAGAAACAATTCCGCATGGATTTGGTGTTGAATATATCACGTTTGAAGTCATTGCTGCTTTTTCAACGGCAGGCTTCTCGTTGGGCTTGACGCCTCATTTGACGCTGATTGGTAAAATTGTGATTATGCTGGTTATGTTTATTGGACGTGTCGGTCTTTATACGGTAATGTTCTCAGTCCTTAACATTCATCAACAAAGTTCACATCATCGTTATCCAACAGAAGAAATTATGATTGGATAGACGCATAAAGATTAGGCTTGCGGGTCTAGTCTTTTTTATTACCCTATATTGTGAATTCCTTAACTTGAAAGGTTACAAATGTTTAAACCACCTTATTTTTTTGTTCGCGTTGTTTGTTTGGAATTTGTTTGGTGATTGAATAACTTGTGAAAAAAGGCGCAAAAAGACACCCCACTTTTGTAGGGTGCTTTCGGTTTTACGAGAGTTGATCCATCGCTTGATTTAATAGCTCATCAACAAGTACATTGCCTTGGCTGGTTGCGTGACCTTTGACCCAGATGAAGTGGAGACGGTCCGCGAGCGTTTGAACCAAATCATAGATTTGTTGCCAGGCCGTTAAGTTGGCAATTTCGCCGGAGCTTTTTTGCCAACCATTGGCTTGCCAGTTGTACATCCAATTGGTAACGCCGTCTAAAACGTACTTTGAGTCGCTAACAATGGTTACAGGTGCATCTGTACGTTGAGCTTGGAGGAGGGCATTAATTAAGCCTAGTAGTTCCATCTCATTGTTGGTACGACCAAAGTAAGCTTTGCTGTCGGTATAAATGGCTTGATTTAGATCAGTTCCAGCATAGATGGCTAACGCCCAAGCAGCTTTGTCGTGGGTGTTAACGTGGCCACCGGCATGATTACCAGTGTTGCGGCTACCACCGTCAGTAAACATATAAAAATGGCTTGGATTAGCTTTAAAATCACCGTTATAAGCTGTTTGGTATTGGCGGGCGGAGCTGTTTTGCGCATTGAACCAAGCTTGCGCCTCTGCTTTGGAATTAAAGCCTTTATATTTAGGGGCTGGTTTAGTTTGTGTAAGAGGTTGGACTTGTGACCATGGGGCCGTGTAGATCCCCTCGTGTTCATTTCCGACAATGGCATATGTTTTCATTTGAATGGCCTCCTAATGACATAAAAAAATCCGAATGTGAGATCGGATTTCCTTGAATTGTTTATTTATAGTGATGAGCGGTGTTTTAGGTGTGGAATTAAGAAATGATCCGCTCGACTGATTACCATGCCTTGGCAGAAGAATGAGAAAAAGGTACCAATGTTAATGGCAACTAACTTGCCGGTTACTAACCAAACTACCAATGAAATCGTCATTGGAATGGCAAAATTCAATGTTTGCGCAACCACGACATTTCCATGGAAGTATTTGAAGCGAGTCACATTTGTTAAATCATCCAAGGGATGGATAAATTTAGCTAAACGTTGTGTGACTGAGATTCCCATCCCGATCATGGTAATTCCGAATATATCTAAGAGCAGACGTAACCAATAGTTTAATTCACCGACGCCGATGGTTTTAAACCCACGGGCCGTGGCACCAATGACGACACTAAAGATGAACACAAATGCCAAGTTTCTAAAGAAACGGCCTGCATCAAAATGGCGTAAGATGATGACAACAGCTAGGGCAGCAAAAAGACCGAAACTGAACAAAAATACATCGATGGGTAAGGTCGTAACGTTTGACAGGTTAGCGGCAGCGGCAGTCCAAGGGGCTGACCCCATGTTAGTCGCAACGGTTAAACCATTACCAATTGCATTGAGCAGCAAGCCAATCATTAAAAAACCAATGACTTCGGCTATTGTGAGCTCACGTTTTTCTCCATCTTTTTCATACATAAGTGTTGTCTCCTGCTAATCAATCTTTAGTAACTATTTTTAATCCTCAAGACCCTAACTATAGCACGAATTGAACTTTTCTAAAAGTTTTACCATACTTTAAGGATGGTACTTTAATATTATAAGTATGTCTGTAGTTAGAAAGGTAACCCTGATGAAACTGGAAACAAAGCGACGAATCGTAAATTATATTTCTTATTTTGGCATCGCAGTGATGATTATTTTAGCCATATGGTTATACCGGATTGGCGCCTTTACAAATACACATGTTTTAGAGCAATTCGTTGAACGAGCTGGTATTTGGGGACCCCTTGTTTTTATTTTAATTCAAATTATTCAAGTGGTGATTCCGATTATTCCTGGCGGTATCTCTTTAGCGGCTGGCGTCGTTATTTTTGGTGCGTGGTGGGGCTTTGTTTATAACTATATTGGAATTATTTTAGGCTCGTTGATTTTGTTTGGCTTGGGCCGCCGTTATGGACATAAGATTATTGATATCTTTGTTTCAGAAAAAACGCTCGATAAATATATGGATAAACTTGATTCAAAAGGTTGGCGTTTTACTTTTGCACTGTTGATATTTTTGCCAGTTGCTCCGGATGACGCGTTAGTCTTATTGACAGCGTTAACCAAAATGAGTTGGAAAGAATTCACCTTGATTATCTTACTCGGGAAGCCGGCTAGCATTGCTGCTTATAGTTTCGCCTTAGTTTATGGTGCTGACTGGTTGGTGAAATTTTTACAATAGAATCGGATAATAAAGCTAAGGAATGAATGGGATGACAGAATATGCAAAGGCCAAATTGGTGCCAGTAACACAACAGGATGTAGTGGCGCTGCAAACCATTAGTGCTCAAACATTTAAAGAAACTTTTTTACCTTTTAATGACACTGAAGACGTTGAACAATACGTGCAACGAGCTTATGCATTAGATCAATTAAGGGACGAATTAAGGGACGAGAATAGTCAGTGGTTTTTTCTCATGGTTGCAGGGGAGCCGGTGGCGTATTTAAAGGTTAATGTCGGGGATGCGCAAACTGAAGAACGCGGGGATGACAGTCTAGAAGTACAACGCATTTATGTATTAGCTGGGGCGCAAAGGCACGGCTATGGTAAGCTTTTGATGGAAGAGGCACTTAAATTAGCGCAAGCGGCCCACAAAAGTAAAGTTTGGCTTGGGGTATGGGAACAAAACACAAAAGCCATCGCATTTTACCAACAATTTGGTTTTGAGCCAGTGGACGATCATGTTTTTATGATGGGAAAGAAGCCGCAACGGGATTTGATTTTAGAGAAGCGATTATAGGTAAAGGCGATAACCATTTTTAATAGCTAATGCCTCATTATTTCTGATTTTTTTGAAATTTATGTTTACTTTGTGCTTGCATTAAACTTACTTTAGGGTGGAACATTGATAATACATGTCATAGAGTTAAAGACGTTTAACTCTAGTAAACGAGAACATATCGCCTATCACAGAAACGAGGTAATTGTATATGTATTCAAATAATCAAAAGCAAAACGTCATAGATTGGAACACAGCTGTATGGACACCATGGGATCCATGGACGCCTTGGCAACCATAGCAAGTTGTGAATCCTGACCTCAAAACTAATTTATAAAAAGCGCACGCTAGTTGGGAAAATCCAGCTAGCGTGTTTTTATCTTTTAAGATAAATGTATTTATAATGCATTGATAGTTTTTGTGGATATTTATGTTTACTTTGTGCTTAGATTAACCTTGGTTTAGGGTGTAACATTGATAATACATGTCATAGAGTTAAAGACGTTTAGCTCTAATAAATAAGAATATATCACCTATCACAGAAACGAGGTAATTGTATATGTATTCAAATAATCAAAAGCAAAACGTCATAGATTGGAACGCAGCCGTATGGACACCATGGGATCCATGGACGCCTTGGCAACCATAGCAAGTTGTGAATTCTGACCTCAAAACTAATTTATAAAAAGCGCACGCTAGTTGGAAAAATCCAGCTAGCGTGTTTTTTGATGTTGTAGATATTTGAAGCGTCTATACCTGGTATAGAGACTAAATGTGTTGGTATAATTAAAAATAAAATAACAAATAGGGTGTTCTAAATAAATGGTTTTAGGAGAAGTCAATGGAATTCATTATTTTTTTGATTGTGGCGACCTTAATATGTGTCATTCAATATGTACTTGGTAAGCATCGCAAAGGTATTCTTGGATCAATTTTGCCAGTGTTTGTCATTATATTTTGGTTTATATTATTGTTTACAGGAAATATTTCATTTAAATCGATTCAAGATGTCTTAATGCCAATGTTATTGTTGTTGTCTCTAATTTCGGTATATTATGAGGGTGAAAAATCAGCAAAATAAGGGTATGCATCATCTTTTGAATAGGATGAAGTGAGTACGAGTAATTAAATTATAAGGCTAAAAAAGCTTGAATAGTTAACTATTCAAGCTTTTTTTAAATCATATCTATTTAGAGTGTTCTTTATAAAGATTAAAAATTATTCGACATGAAAGTATAATCACTAGAATAAGGAAAATGACATTAATTACATGGAGTAACTCAGTTTGATGGGTTATTGATCCGATTAACAAACATGGAATGTATATTCCGCATAATACTAATATGTCTCTTTGCTCTGATTTCATATTTACTAGACCTCTGTAAGTTGATGTACCCCAATTAAGAAACAGCGAATAATAGTAGCTCTTTTCAGCAAACAATCATTTTTCACGATAGCTATATTTAAATATAGTAGTTCTTCATGCTTTTTTGTACATTTACAAAATGTATATACAGCACTTTATTGGAAGAAGAAGTGCTGTATTAAGCCGTCTAATTTTATTATTTAGCCTATTAAGTACTACGAAAGAGGTGAGTACAGAAAACAATTTCGTTTTATTATTTATGCTGATTGGAATATTAGGTCTTTTACATAGTTAAACCATGTTTTTTTACCAGTAATTACTGAGAGATTACCGCTTAGACCATAGTGAATTTGTTTATAATCGGTCTTTTTAGGGTTTAGGGTTGCTGTAACTTGATAGGCGGATCCATCTTTGGTATTTGTTTCCGCACTATCTATTTTTATAATTTTACCTGTTATTAGGAGAGGTTTTGGACCATCTTGATTAGCTTTAAATCTGATTTTTTGTCCGGTTTTAATACCGTTCATTTTATTAGTCGGAATATAAAATGTTGCTGTTAGTTTTGTATGAGAATTAAGATTTGGGTAGATTTCAGCAATTTCAGAACCACTTTGTAAATACTTTGTTTCAGTTTTATTATTTGGCACATGTAGAGTACCAGTGGTTGGAGACAAAAGTTCTTGGTTTAACATGTCTGTATCAATGTTTTTTGATTGTCCAGTTAATTCAACTTTATTATCTTGTAAATTGCTGATTTCATTATTAATATCTGCAAGTGTTTTTGCTTTAAGAGAATTTTCTTTATTGTTAAGAGATTGATTGGCACGGTATAGATTATTATTTTTTGTACGTGTGTTATTATCGCTAGATGAAATATCGGCATTATTTTGAGCTGATGAGTTCTGTAAATCAGCCAATTGAGCTTGATAATCATGAAACTGATCAGCGTAGCCATAATCATCATTACCGTTAAACAAATCTTGATTTGTTTGGACACTTTGTTTGAACGTATTGAGACTAGCTAATTTAGCGTCAGTTTTATTGATTTTAGCATTGTTTACTGTTTCGTCATTCTTAGTATCACGATTATCGAATTCAACAAGGACGTCCCCTTTTTGAACTTGTTTACCCTCTTTGAGATTATTCTTAGTAATGGGGTTGTTACTAGGTGATTGAATTACGGCTAGTGTTTTAGCTGGCTCAATTGAGCCCACGGATTTGACTACAATCTCTTTTTTAGTAAAGCACATAAAAAGTACCAAGAGAATCAGTCCAACAACAATGGGCCAGATTAATTTAGTCGTAAAGGTTCCGTAGCGACGATTATAAAATTCAGAACTTTCAAATTGATTATTATCTAACATAAATTACCTCAATCCTATTTCTGAACTAGGTTAGTGTAGGCAGCGTTGTTTCCAAGTAATTGGTCATGAGCGCCATCAGCAACGATTTTACCATTTTCAAGCATGACTAGACGTGGAACACGTTCAGCAATTGTTAAACGGTGGGCGACAAAGACAATAGTTTTGTCAGAGAGTTCCATTAGATTATCTACGACATTTTTTTCTGTGAGTAGATCCAAGTTACTGGTAGATTCATCTAAAATTAAAATTGGAGAATCTGTTAATAGTGCTCGAGCTAACGAAATACGTTGGCGTTGACCACCAGATAGGCTGCCCGATTCGGAAATTTCTGTCTCAAATCCTTGAGAGAGTTTTTCAATGTCTGTTCTAATTTCAGCAATTTCAGTTGCCTTTAGGACGTCATCAAAGGTAGTTCCAGACTTAGCGCCTAGCAATAGGTTATCAATGACTTTTCCAGTAAAAATATGGGGCTCTTGGGGTACATAGGTAATAATTTCTCGTAGCTTTTGTTTATCAATATTTTGGATATTGGTATTATTTAAAGTTATTTTACCGTTATCATTAGCTAAGTCATAAAAACGTACTAATAGTTTAGCCAGGGTGGATTTACCAGAACCACTAACACCAACTAATGCTAACTTTTCATGATTAGTAATAGTTAAAGAGAGACCATCTAAAACAGGTTTGTTGTATTGATATTCAAAGGAAACGTCAGTAAAAGCTATAGTAATATCAGTATCAACTTTAATAGGTAGTGTTGTTTGTCCATCGTTTTTAAACTCAGATGGTACTTCAAATACTTCATTTAAACGATGCGCGGCAACAATTGCTGATTGGATCTTGCTTTGTAAATCAATAATTGATTGTAGTGGATCTGTAAAATAGCCGAGTAAAGCATTAAAAGCCATGAGCTGACCAACACTTAATTTGTTTTGCATGACTAAATTAGCACCGTACCAAAGGACAAGAACTTCAAAGATTAACTTGAGGCCATCTTTAATTGCCTCTTGAATAGAAGTTAGTCGAGCTGTCTTAAATGATCGCTTTAAGAAGTGTACATAATCTTTATCAACCTTATCATAACTATTCTCTTCAGCACCTAAAGCTTTAATAGTTTCCATGCCATTAAGACTTTCTATAATTGAAGATTCTAGGCTAGCACCTGACTTCATCTCATCCATATTATATTGATGGAATGGCTTAGCAAATAGATACATCACAATAGCATAGATTGGGATCGCAAGGACCGAGATAAGGAACATATCAGCATTATAGGCGAAGAGAACTACTGCCATAATTAGCACGATACCAACATCGAGAAGCATAGACAGAATAGAACTGGCTACAGCCTCAATAATCGTATTAGCGTCATTGAACCGAGAAGTAATTTCTCCAACACGCCGTGTATAGAAGAAATTCATAGGTAATTCAAATAGATGCTTAACATAAGACAAAATCAAATCGATGGATAAACGTTGGCCTAATACAATCAACAAGTATTGTTGTACATAACTCATGATTTGTTGAAATACATAAGCAGTAATCAGTCCCACTGCCATGATACTTAATGTAGTGAACATACCATTTGGAATGTAATCATCAATCAAAATTTGTAAGAAGTACGATCCGGCAATGCTAATTAAAGTTACGATTAATGAAGCTACAACAATATTAGTGACTAAGCCTTTTTGTTTAAAAATGATGGGAAAGAATGATTTAAAACCAGCTTGTTTATCAGTATTTGGTTTAAATTCTGGACTTGGGGCGAAGAATAGAGCAACACCTGTCCACTCTTTAGAAAATTGTTTGTAAGACATTTTTCTCTTTTTGACATCTGGATCAGGATCAGCAATATAAATATAAAGTTTGGTTGCTTTATAAACTACATAGTAGTGTTCAATTAATTCACCATCATCCATTTTTTCAACATGAGCAATAAAGGGATAAGGGATCTCTTTGTAGTCATCAAATAAAGACATATCCGCCTTGATGGCTTTTGTTTCAAATCCAAGTGATTCAGCTGCCTTTTTAATTCCTAGGGCCGTGGAGCCATTTAGATCAGTTTTTTCTAAATCTCTAATTGTTGATATGGAGACATTATGATTGTACGATTTAGTTATCATTGCGAGGCAAGCAGCGCCACAATCTCTTTCATCGACTTGACTAATATATTTAAACTGCATATAATCACCTAAAATTTAGATTGTAATTTACGAATGTGTTTATAAGTTCTACGTATACTATAGGTTATATTTATAGTTATTGAAAGAAAGATATATGTTATTTTTAACTTTTAAATATAGGAGAGAGATTATGTATAAAAATAGTCATTGTCCAAAATTAGGGGAGAAAATAAAGAGAGTGAGATTGTTGAGAGACTTAACAGAAAAGGAGTTGGCAAATGAAATAAACGTTTCAGTAAATACCCTATCTCATTATGAAAATGGGACCAGGAAACCTGATATTGAAATTTTAATTGATATAGAAGTCGCTTTAGGTGTAGATTTACATTTCTTACTAGATGATGAATTGTAAAGTAAATTGTACATTGCGTATACCCAATATGTTTGAATTTGGGACAGACCATTATTTATAATTAAGAGTGTATTCAGAAATATATTAGTTGTCTTGAAAGGTGGTAGACTATGTTTAAACAATTAGATGGTTTTTCTACAATGAACGTTAATGAGTTAGCATCTGTTAAGGGAGGAAAAAAGAAGCGTGCAAAGACACATTACTATGGTAATGGGGTATATACTCGTGGTAAAAAAACATGGATTAATTGGGCACAAGCTTGGCATGGAGTAGGGCATGTTTCAGCTCATGCATGGGGAGAGAGTGCTGGACACGGATTTGGATTTGCTCGTCATTAAAATATAAAAGTGATACGTTGGTTACAATGAGTCATTTTTAATAGTTATGATTCTTTTTTATAAAAAGTAGTGAATTTAGTTTTATTTGATGGATTTAAGTCGTACATTTGAGTAATGAAAAGTTTGAATACAAAAACTAACTCAGGAACCTGATATTTAATTAATGTAAAGGTATAAATAGGTTACGCAAATAATTATTTAGTTCATTTTAATTTTTGAAATTTAATAAATAACGTTTCACGTGAAACAAAAAAACAGCTAACCATTTCTGGTTAGCTGTTTTATTTTTATTCCCACTCAACAGTTGCTGGTGGCTTAGCTGTAATATCGTAGACTACGCGGTTAACGTGGTCGACTTCATTGACGATACGACGTGAAATTTCGTTTAGGACATCCCAAGGGATGCGAGCAAATTCAGCTGTCATACCATCAACAGAAGTGATGGCACGGATCGCAATGGTGTAATCGTAGGTACGAATATCACCCATCACACCAACTGAACGAACGCCAGTTAGCACCGTGAAGTATTGCCAAATTTCATCATCAAGACCATGCTTAGCGATTTCTTCACGTAAGATGACATCTGAATCGCGGACAATCTTGAGCTTGTCTTCAGTAACGTCACCAAGGACACGAATTCCTAGTCCAGGACCAGGGAATGGTTGACGCCAAACTAAGTCATGCGGAATACCAAGCTTTTCACCTAACTCACGAACTTCATCTTTGAAAAGTGTGTTCAAAGGTTCGATAAGTTGGAATTGCATGTCTTCTGGCAAACCACCGACGTTGTGGTGTGACTTAATGGTCTGCGCGGTATCAGTTCCTGATTCGATAACGTCGGTATAAAGGGTACCTTGAGCTAAGAAATCAATGCCATGCAATTTGGTAGCTTCTTCATCGAAGACTTGAATAAATTCATTTCCAATGATTTTACGCTTTTCTTCTGGATCGGTAACACCGGCTAATTTATTAAGGAAGCGATCTTGGGCATCCACTTTGATAATATTAAGACCGAATTTACCACCCAAAGCATCCATGACTTCGTTTGCTTCATTCTTACGTAGCAAACCGTGGTCAACGAAAATTGAGACAAGTTGATCACCAATGGCGCGGTGTAAAAGCACGCCAACAACAGATGAATCAACACCACCAGAAAGGCCTAGCAAAACTTTCTTATCGCCAACCTTTTCACGAATTGCTTCGACTTGTTCGGTAATAAAGTCATCCATTGACCAGTCGCGGTTGGCGTGGACGGCCTTATCGATAAAGTTTTCAAGAATGTGCATACCTTCTTGTGTTTGACGGACTTCCGGGTGGAATTGAACGCCAAAGAAGTTATGTTCACGGTCTTCCATCGCTGCAAATGGTGTTTGATCAGATGTTGCAACGACCTCAAAGCCATCAGGAATTGCTTCGATTTTGTCACCGTGTGACATCAAAACGGTCTGTTCTGCTGGCGTATCCGCAAATAGCAACGTATCTGGGTCAGTAATTTTAATGGTTGTTTCACCATATTCGGCTGTGTTGTCAGCAGCAACAACTTTACCGCCTGGCAACATGTGAGCCATTAATTGCATCCCGTAACAAACGCCAAGAATTGGAAGCCCTAGGTTGAAAATTTCAGGGTCAATCGTGAAGGCATCTTCAGCATAAACTGAATTAGGTCCACCAGAAAAAATAATTCCTTGCGGATTAATCTCTTTGATTTGCTCTGCTGTGAGGGTATGGGGCTTTAGTTCAGAATAAACGCCTAATTCACGAATACGTCGTGCAATCAGTTGGTTGTATTGTGAACCAAAATCCAATACCAAAATGGTGTCGTGTTGTCGCTCGTTCGCCATGGTGGCCTCCTTTTTAATAATTGTTTCCATTATACGGGAATCACGCCAATAAGCAAACGTGATTTTATGATTGTTCGGTCTCTTTACCAAAAAAAGACCGCAGGAATCCTTTGGCCTTTTAATTATTGATTTTTAGCTAAGCCATGGGTGATGGGCGTGTTAACCGCTTGGTTGTATTGCTTTTTTGAAATTTTATTATTGTTGGCCATCGCCGCTAATACAATATTCCGACGCTTTTTAACAGTATCTTGATTGGTGTACAAGTTAAAAGTTGTTGGACTTTGGCCGAGACCCGCTATTGTGGCTTGTTGATCAAGGCTAAGTTGATTTAATGACTTATGATAATAGAATTTGGCAATCGTTTCGGCCCCATAACGGTTGTAACCTTCGAAAATTTTATTAACATAAAATTCAAAAATTTGGTCCTTTGAATAGGCGCGATTGATTTTAAGGGCTAAATAGAGTTCTTGAATTTTACGCTTAGGGGTTGGCTCGGCGTTATTTTGAAAGGCCGTTAATTTTACTAATTGTTGGGTGATTGATGAACCACCACGGCCAACACCATTACCAAATAGTGCTTTAATATTACTTTCAATTAGGGCGCGTAAGCCATCGGTATTGATACCATTATTGGTCTCAAAGGTTGCATCTTCAGTAGATACCACGGCATCACGGTAGCGCTGTGGTATGGCCTTTGCTTTAATATAGGTACGCTGACCTTCAGGATTGGGCTTAGCTTTTAATTGTGCTGTTGTCACTGTTGGTGCATCGTCGATCACGGTCCAAACATAGATACCGGCTCCAACGATTGCAACGATGAATAATAGTAGTAGGCATTTAAATAAATTTTTAAAGAATTTTGACATTGCTTCCCCTTGTTATGGCTAATCGCACGTAAGGATTAATTTACCATCTCATCATAACTTTTTTTAGTCCGGTTTTAAAGTATTAGCTATGTTAAAATGGGGCTATTAATAGATAGAAAGAGACTTTTGTAGAACGAATGGCATACGATAAACAAAAAAATGGTTCCAATAAGCGACCAACACGACCAGTTAAGGACAAGCAAGCAAATGATGTGCAAGTAAACGTTGGTGATAAATTATTAATCACAATCAAGCGTTTAGGGATTAATGGGGAAGGGATTGGCTATTATAAACGCAAGATTACGTTTATTCCCAATGCTTTGCCAGGTGAAGTCGTTGAGGCTGTTGTGACGGCGGTGAATCCAAAATTTATTGAGGCGCAAATTCATAAAATTAAACAAAAATCACCTAATCGAGTTGAACCTCAAGATGATCAAACGGTTGGTGGAGCTGAGTTAGGGCATTTACGTTATGATCAACAATTGGTGTTTAAACAAGATGTGATTCGCCAAGCATTGGAAAAGTATCAGCCACGGGGTTATCGAAATTATGATTTGAAACCAACGATTGGCATGGATGAACCAAGTGGCTACCGTAATAAAGCGCAGTTTCCAATTCGGCAACAAGGTGATCAATTAGCGGTGGGTATGTATAAGCGTCAATCACATGAGCTGGTTGATTTGCCTAAAATTTCAACGCAAAATCCTGAAACCTTGAAAGTTGTGCGAACGGTGCGTGATATTTTGCAAGCGTTGCAAGTTCCCATTTATGACGAAAAAACAAATTCAGGAATCGTGAAAACGTTAATCGCACGTGTTTCTGAGTCGACGGGTGAGGTTCAATTAACGCTTGTGACCAATTCACCCAAATTACCAAAAGCGCATCAATTCATTGAGGCAGTTCAGGAACAATTACCAGAAGTTGTTTCAATTGATCAAAATATTAATAAAGGTAAGACTTCATTGGTCTGGGGAGATGAAACTAAACATCTCTGGGGTCAAGAATATATTACAGAAACAATTAATGGTAAGCATTTCAAATTATCACCACGGGCGTTTTTGCAATTAAATCCTAAGCAAACAGCACGGCTGTATCAAGAAGCAATTGCAGCCTTAGACTTGACCCATGCTGACAAACTGATTGACGCTTACTCAGGTGTTGGTACAATTGGTCTTTCGTTAGCTGATCAAGTTGAAGAAGTACGTGGGATGGACACTGTTCCAGAAGCGATTGCGGACGCCAATATGAATGCACGTGATAATGGGATAACTAATGCGCATTATTATGTTGGTGAAGCTGAGACATTAATTCCGCGTTGGGCAGACGAAGGCTGGATTGCGGATGCGTTGGTTGTTGATCCGCCACGAACTGGCCTTGAAGCACCCTTACGTAAAACAATTTTGGAAACCAAACCAGAAAAGTTTGTCTATATTTCATGTAATGCGTCTACTTTAGCGCGTGATTTGGTGGACCTTACCAAGGTGTACCAAGTTGAGTATATTCAATCAATCGATATGTTCCCACAAACTGCACGCTGGGAAGGTGTCGTAAAATTCAGTTTACGCTAAGCGTTTCACGTGAAACAAAAAAGATGTCAGGAAATCTTTCCCGACACCTTTTTTAGTTAGCAGGCGCTAACCAGTCATTAATCTTGGTTGTAATTTGTTCAACAGGGACTGCTTGAGTTAATAGTGGCATGACCGGTTCATCATTGATGACAATAATTTGTTTAAGTTGGTTTGCAAATGTAGCTAATTGGTTAACTGGTGCGACATTTAAGCGTGAACCAATAACCACTAAATATTTTGCTTGGGCCATTAAAGCCAGTGCGCGATCCATTTCTTTAACGTTTTCGCCATAAAAGACAATGTCGGGGCGGACAAAATTATGATGATTTTGGTGATCTAACCGAACATAATCTGCAGGTGTCATATCCACGGGAGTGCCATTTCGGTCAATAAAGCGATTGAGGGAACCATGAATTTTTAGCAAGTGGTCTAAATTAACGTGGGCTGCTTCTAATAAATCATCGATGTTTTGACTAATGAGTTGGATATTTGGTTGCTGGCTAAGCTTGGCTAACCACTGATGGCCTAGGTTAGGTTTAGCATCTTGTTGCATTAAATAAGTCGCCATAAAATCATGTTGGTCCCAATAATGTTGATAATATCCTTCAGTGCTTAACAGTGTGGTTGTATCAAATTCTTGTTGTAAGCTGGCAAAATCGCGGATACCAGAAGCGGTTGATAAACCAGCGCCCACAATAAAAACAGTGGGTTCATTTTGGATTAAGTTGGTTAATTCAGTTGGTGTCATAGGTTAATCCTCCAATGCTAATTAGGTTAAGCTGTCTTTTTAAATTATAGACACATGATTGGTATATTGAAAAGATGTGATTTAACAGGGGATTGAGCCTTACAAATAAAAATTAAACATGATAGAGTAATAAAGGAACATTGAAATTTATTTCACAATTTTAAAAAAGGAAACTAAATAAACGAATCCAAGGGGTTTTTAGCCGGAAATTAAGTGGAAAATGAATTTTTCTATATTTTTTGTATTTTAATCTTAATGGGTTTACCCTTTTTTAATCTGGTAAAATTGTGCTATATTGTTTTTAGGATTGGAAGTTGCAATTTAATTTAGGTGGGAATTTAATTACATGGTTAAAGTGAATGAAGCGCAAATCTTTGCGGCAGCACGTGAAGTATTAAATGAAGAAGGGTACGATAAGGCCCGATTAGCTGATGTTGCGCGTAAATTGGACATTACCTCTGCAGCTTTATATAAGCATTTCAAAAATAAGGAAGACTTATTTGATGAAACGTTACAAGACTGGATTGATAAAGTTGATCAACCAATTTTTGATGCAAATGAGCGCGCTAAGCCAGATGAGCGTGAAGACCGTTTGCACGATTGGTTGTGGTTATTGGCCTCACAGCGGCAACAACATTTTATTGATGAACCAGAACTAACAAAGCTATTCGCAGAACGCTTACGAGCTAATCATGAGCTGTTAAATCAACGGTTAGTTAGCTTTTCTGAGATTGTTGAAAATATTATGGCTTGGGACACATTCCGGCACCAGCGTGGAGTAACGGTCATGCAAACCTTTGTGATGTTTTACCATCCTTATTTCGTTAACGCGTGGCAGGATCCATTGTTAAAAACACTCTTTGAATCAACCTGGTTGGAAATCAAACCAATTGTGAGTCAAAGTGACGCAAAAAATGACTAAAATTAATTAAAACAGCCACACTTCTGGCTGTTTTTTTGTGAAGATTATTTTTTGGTGGCTTCACCTTATGCCTGAATACCGTTATAATGATTGTGATTTGTCAGTTTGAAATTAAATACGATATGAGGTAGCAGAATATGGCCAAGCCAAAACTGTTTTTAGATATGGATAATACAATTGTTGATACCTTGCCGGTTTTGAATGCGCAAGATATGAGCAAGCAGAGTGTGGCGAAACCAGATCAAATTCCTGGAATCTTTCGTGATTTAAAGCCAATTGCTGGTGCGTTGGAAGCCATTCGAGTTTTGGCGGAAGATTTTGATTTGTATATCCTATCAACAGCGCCTTGGAATAATCCAAGTGCCTGGCAAGATAAAATTTATTGGTTAAAAGCTTATTTTGGTGAGGATGCGTCGAATCCTTTTTATAAGCGTGTCGTGATGGCCCATGATAAGGGCTTGGTGCACCAAGGTGGCGGAATTTTGCTGGACGATCGGCCCTATCATGGCGCTAGTGCCTGGGATGATGAACAGGCTGATAGTTACTGGTTGCAATATGGGATGGATCCTAAATTGGTTTGGACAGAAGATTTAGTGCCATTTTTACAAACGGTTGCCAAGTATTATCGGGAACAACCGGAATTGCGGGCTGCGATTGCAAAGGCAAATGCGGACCAAACCTATCAGTTACATGGGGATAAAGCATCTTTTGAAAAGGCGCATTGGGAATAATAATTAATTGTGGTGGACGATGTTTTGAACATGGTCCACCTTTTTTGCGCACTTTTGGTGCAAATTGCTTGCTAAAACAATCATAAGTGAGTATAGTATAGTTATTCAATAAAGAAAGCGCTTACAAATTAAAGGGGCCAGACGATGATTGCGGAACGTTACGATAAAATTCTAAAGCTGTTAAAGAAGCGTCAGCGCCTTTCGGTCAATGAATTAGCTGACTTATTATTAGTTTCAAAATCGACGTTACGGCGTGATTTAGCACATTTAGAAGCTAATCAACAGGTTCGGCGGATTCATGGTGGGGTTGAATTAGTTAATGATCAACCAGCAGTGGCTGAGCCAACGTTATTAGAAAAGCAAGGGAATAATCGTGTAGCTAAGCAAGCCATTGCACAACAAGCTGTGAAGCTTTTGCAAGGTGGCGAAAATATCTATTTAGATGCTGGTACGACAACAGACGCAATGATTCCATTATTAGCAGATATTAGACCAAGCGTGACGGTTGTGACGAATTCTGTTAATCATGCTGCTAAATTAGCTGATTTGGGGATTGCTGTCTTGATGATTGGTGGACGCTTGAAGTTAACAACGAATGCAATTATTGGGACGGATGCTTTATCCCAAATTCAACAGTTGACCTTTGATGTGAGCTTTTTAGGAATTAATGGCGTGTCTTTACAGCAAGGGTATACCACACCTGATTTAGAAGAAGCTGCGATGAAACGACACGTGATGCAGCGAAGTCGCCAGGCGATTGTGTTAGCGGATACAAGTAAGTTTAAGCGAGATGACTTTAGTAAAGTTGCAGATTTATCGGCGGCAATGTTAATCACTAATCAGGCGACGAAGGGAATGCTTGATATTGATGAAATGGCTCGACAAACTGATTTAATAATTACGGAGGATGAACAATGATTTATACAGTAACTCTAAATCCGTCGATTGATTATATTGTCCAAGTGGACGATTTACAATTAGGCGAAACAAATCGTGCCAAAAGTACGACTTTCTTTCCTGGAGGGAAAGGCATTAATGTTAGTCGCTTGTTGAATCAACAAGGGATTCCTTCAACTATGTGGGGCTTCTTAGGTAATTTTACCGGCGATTTTATTCTAAAAAATTTAGAAAATGAAGCCATGCAAGCTGATTTCACGCCGGTCAGTGCACCGAGTCGCATTAATATCAAAATAAAAGCCGACCAAGAAACCGAAATCAACGGTGGTGGGCCAGAGATTACGGCCGCAGAATTAGCAGATTTTAAAGCCAAGTTTGAGCAATTAACTGATGCCGATGTGGTCATTCTTTCTGGTAGTATTCCCACTGGAGTTGCTCCAGAAATTTATCATGAGCTAATCGATCAAATTCAGGCCCACGGAGCTAATTTTGTCATTGATACGACAGGTGCAGCCTTAGCACAGGCACTACCTAAGCATCCATTATTGGTAAAACCAAATCGGGATGAAATTGCTGAATTGTACCAGACGCCAGTCGATTCATTAGCAACTTTAAAGGCGGCTGGACATCGCTTGCTCGCTGATGGAGCGCAAAATGCAATTATTTCGATGGCTGGGGATGGAGCTTTACTATTTACGCCTGCCGGAGATTATTTTGCACCAGCGATTAAAGGTCAAGTCGTTAATTCTGTCGGAGCTGGTGATTCGATGATTGCCGGATTCGTGGGAGAGTGGTTAAAGCAACGTGATGCGGTGGAAAGTTTTAAGCACGCTGTGGCTAGTGGTAGTGGAACGGCGTTTAGTGCCGACATCGCCAAAAAGGAAATGATTGAGAAAATGTTGACGCAAGTAGAAATCCAAGCCTTGGATTAGAGGAGTTCAATTATGCGAATTAATGATTTGTTATTAGCAGAAACAATGGTGATGGATTTAAAGGCGACGGATAAAACGGGTGCCTTTAAAGAAACGATCGATAAGTTGTATGATGCAGGTCGCATCACTGATCGAGATGAATTTTTAAAAGGTATTTTAGCTCGTGAAGAACAAACGACGACTGGCCTTGGTGACGGGATTGCGATTCCACACGCTAAGAACGCAGCGGTAAAGCGACCAACGATTGTCTTTGCCCGTTCAAAGCCAGGGGTTGATTACCAAGCTATGGATGGCAAACCAGTTCATTTGTTGTTCATGATTGCGGTTCCCGATACGGCGAGTGATACGCATTTGCAAGCGTTGGCGAGTCTATCACGTTATCTATTAAAGGATGGCTTTAGTGATGCCTTAATGGAAGCTCAAACGCCTGAAGACGTTCGCCAGTTATTTGCAGATGAAGGGGAAGCATTATCTGATGAAGATGCCACACAACAAACGGAGCTAGAATCTCCAGATGTACCACTGGTTGTTGCAGTAACCGCATGTACCACTGGGATTGCCCATACTTATATGGCTGAAGAGTCACTTAAGAAACAAGCAACTGAAATGGGTGTGCGGATTCGTGTTGAAACAAATGGGGCTAGTGGCGTTGGCAATCAATTAACCGATGCTGAAATTGCTGAAGCCAAAGGAGTCATTGTGGCCGCTGATAAGAAGGTGGCGATGGATCGTTTTGATGGCAAACACTTGGTTAACCAACCGGTTGCGGAAGGTATCCGTCATCCGGAAGAGTTGATTGATGAAGCTCTTGATGGATCTGCACCGGTTTACCATGCTAAAGATGGTAACGGTGGTGCAACGACCACAAGTTCAAGTCAAGAACATAGTGGTTCAATGACGGGAGCTTCAATTGGGAAAGCCTTTTACCGTCATCTGATGAGTGGTGTATCGAACATGCTACCATTCGTGATTGGTGGTGGAATTGCCATTGCGTTGGCCTTCTTAATTGACCAAACGATGGGGGTTCCCCACAGTCAATTAGCTAACTTAGGAACATATCATCCTGCTGCAGCTTTCTTTAAGCAAATTGGAGCGACTGCCTTTAACTTTATGTTGCCAGTTTTGGCTGGATATATTGCTTATTCAATTGCTGAAAAACCTGGATTAGTAGTTGGTTTCTTAGCAGGTGCTCTAGCTGCAAATGGCTTTAACATTAACAATGTTGGTTTGGATCCAAATAATATGCCGGTGCCATCAGGATTCTTGGGCGCATTAGTTGGTGGATTCGTTGCTGGTGGTGTCGTTTTGCTACTTAAGAAAGCTTTGGCTAAGCTTCCTAAGTCACTTGATGGGATTAAGTCAATTTTGTTCTACCCAGTCTTTGGAGTCTTGATTACTGGATTCTTGATGCTTTTGATTAACATCCCAATGTCAGCTATTAACACTGGTTTGAATAACTTCCTAGATAGCATGAATGGAACGAATGCAATCCTATTAGGGGCATTACTAGGTGGTATGATGGCAATCGATATGGGTGGCCCAATTAACAAGGCGGCTTATGTCTTTGCAACTGGTACATTAGCACAAACCGTTTCAACTGGTGGCTCAAGTGTGATGGCTTCAGTTATGGCTGGTGGAATGGTGCCACCTTTGGCAATCTTTGTGGCGACGATGCTCTTTAAGAATAAGTTTGGTAAGAAGAATCGTGAAGCTGGTATGACTAATATCGTCATGGGCTTGAGCTTTATTACTGAAGGAGCCATCCCATTTGCTGCTGCTGATCCAATTCGTTCAATTCCAAGTTTTGCGATTGGTGCTGCAGTGACTGGTGGTTTGGTTGGTATGTCAGGTATCAAATTACTTGCTCCGCATGGTGGTATCTTCGTGGTTGCTTTAACTAATTCACCATGGATGTACTTGTTGTACATCGCAATTGGTGCTTTGGCTTCCGGAATTATTTACGGGATTGTGAAGGTACCTGATGAAGATGCCGCAGCTTAATTAAACTAAAATAAAAACGACGTTCATTTGAACGTCGCTTTTTTGTTTCATGTGAAACTTTTTAAACTTTATGATGGAGAATCCGCATTGAGTTGAGAACAGCTAAGACTGTAACCCCAACATCAGAGAAGACGGCTTCCCACATGTTGGCCAAACCAAAGGCACCTAGTAATAGGAAAATGGTTTTAACTGCGAGGGCAAATACAATATTTTCAATCACAATGGTACGGGTATACTTTGCAATATTTTGAGTCGTTGGAATCCGACTAGGTTGATCATCCATAATCACCATGTCTGCTGCTTCAACGGCTGCATCTGAACCAAGACTACCCATGGCCATTCCAACATCAGCTTGAATTAAGACGGGGGCATCGTTAATCCCATCTCCAACGAAAGCAACTTTATTCGGTGCGGTACTTTGTTGTAATTTCTTAATTTCGGTCACTTTGTCAGCTGGTAATAGATTCGTGACGACTTGGTCTAGGCCTAGTTCTTTGGCCACACTTTGACCGACGCTTTGATTATCACCAGTTAACATGACAGTTTGAATCCCTTGTGCTTTAAGCGCTTGAATCGTCTTTTTGGCGTCTTGCTTAGGTTCATCGGCAACGACGATACTACCCCAGAAAGTTTGGTCGACGGCAACGAGAACTGTCGTACCAGTGGCATCAAGTTCAATTGCAGCTTGAGGGATGTCGACCATGGCTTTTTCATTACCAACGATAACTTGATGGCCATTAACAGTGGCACTAATACCATGACCAGATGTTTCATGACTATCAGTGACGGTAAACTGACTTAAATCATCAGGACAACTTTGGACAATTGAGCGGGCAATCGGATGGGTTGAATTTTGTTCAACGGCTGCTGCATAATCAAGCAAATCCTTTTGATTGACGCCAGCAACTGGTAGGAGCTTAGTAACAGTAAAACTACCCTGGGTTAAAGTACCCGTTTTGTCAAAGACAACCGTTTTAACGTCATTCAGTTCTTCAAGATAATTGCTTCCCTTAATCAAGACGCCGTTTTTAGACGTTGCACCTAATCCAGCAAAGAATGCGAGGGGAACCGAGAGGACAAGGGCACAGGGACATGAAATGACTAGGAAGACGAGGGCGCGTTGAATCCACATTGACCAGTCACCACCAAAGAAGATGGGTGGAATGATTCCCAATAAGGCAGCGATGCCGACCACGACAGGCGTGTAAATATGAGCAAATTTGGTAATGAACTTTTCAGTTTTAGCCTTATTTGAATCAGAATTTTCAACAAGATCAAGAATTTTTGCAACGGTAGAATCTGCGTAAGCATGTGTGACTTCAATTTGCAGTGTGCCATCTAGATTAATTGAGCCGCTGAGGACGTCTTCACCCGGCTGGGTATTGCGTGGTAGCGATTCACCCGTCAAAGCAGCTGTATTCAAAGTGGAAGTTCCTTGAATAACCACACCATCGACTGGAACTTTTTCGCCGGGCTTAATCATGAGTACATCGCCGACTTGTACTTTTTCAGGGGCAACTTGTTCATAATGATCATCTACTTTAAGATTTGCATATTCGGGTTTGATTGCAATCAAATCTTTGATTGAACGCTTTGAGCGGTCAACGGCTGTTTCTTCAATTAATTCGCCGATTTCAAAGAATAACATGACGGCAATCGCTTCAGGATATTGGCCTAAGATGAGTGCACCGATGGTGGCAATACTCATCAAGGTGTTTTCATCAAAGAAATCACCATGGGCGATATGCTTAATGGCATTTAAGAGGACAGGCCCTCCAGCTAGGAGATAGGCGATTAAATAAAATGTAATCTGCCATGCGTTATGTGGCAATAAATAAGCGACAATCCCAAAAACGACACTTGCAATCAGCACTAGGATTTGTTGCTTTTGCGTTGCACTTAGTCTTAGTGATGTTCCTTTCTTAGTCATAGTTCACCTCGTTTGATTTATATATTATCTTTTGTTCATATGTAAATATTATCATGTGTTTTAGTGCTTTACAAGGGATAAAAGCCTGATATTATGCTAATTATTAGTTAGTGTGTTAAGATATAGAGGATAAAAACACGAGGGGAATGTGTAATGGCAGATGAGGTTCAATTAATTAATCCAGAAGAGTTAGAGGCTGCGCATGATATTTTTAAATTGCTCAGTAATCCAACCCGTTTGCAAATTTTATATATCCTAGAGCAAAAAGCTTTAAATGTCAGTGAAATTGTTGAGTTATTGGATGGGGAACAGTCAGCAATTTCTCATCAGTTAGCGCTATTACGAGAAGGTCATCTGATTAAGATGGAACGTGTGGGTAAGTCAATTTATTATGCCTTGGATGATCCACACGTCTTGGATATCATCAATGAGACCCTTGAACATGCGAGTCACATTAATAAAGGACAGCCTTGGCAACAAAAATAGGATAAAAAAAGGGACTTCGCTTAGCGAAGTCCCTTTTATATTTCTATCTAATCTATTATAGAAGCTTTTTTAAATTTTATAAGCGTTCAAGAAGCGATTAATACGATCGGTTGGATGATTGAAAAATTCATCAGGAGTACCATCAAAGCCAATCGCGCCATCTTCTAAGAAGAGCATTCGATCAGCAGCATTTTTCGCAAATTCCATATTATGAGTCACAATAATGAGTGATTCATGTTCATTTGCTAGCTGCTTAAGAATACGTAAGATTTGTGCTTCAATTTCTGGGTCAAGAGCTGAAGTTGGTTCATCCAACAACAAATAATCCGGATGCATAGCTAAAGCGCGCGCAATCGCAATTCTTTGCGTTTGACCACCAGACAATTGATAGGGGTAACGTTTAGCCGTATCAGCCAAACCAACTTCTTCAAGCAGTTTTGTGGCTTCTTTGCGTGCATCAGCCTTTGATTGTTTCAAAACATGCACTGGGGCTTCAATAATATTGCCAAGAACAGTTAAATGGTCAAACATCCGTGGTTGTTGAAAGACCATGCCAGTTTTACGTCGAACCCATAGCAAGGTTGACTTATCGATGGGTTCATTAAAGTTAATGGTTTGATCATCAATAGTGTAAGTACCGGTTTCAGGCTCTTCTAATAAGTTTAATGATCGCAATAAGGTTGATTTACCAGAGCCAGAGGGCCCAACAATGACGGTCGTTTCGTTGGGGTTAAAGGTCACATTGATGTCTTTAAGGGCTTGATGTTCGGTATAGGTCTTATTAACATTTTCTAGTTTTAACATAATGCGTCCTTTCTTATTTAACAAAGCGATCAGCCCAACGTTGGATGTAACGTTGTGGGATTGAAAGAATTGTGACGAAAATGGCATAAAGCGCAGCTACCAATAGGTACATCTGTAATGGCTCGAACGTTGCAGCAGCCAATTGCTGTGAAAGATAGAACATTTCAACAATCGTCACAGTTGAAGCTAATGAAGTATCCTTGATGAGGGAAATAAATGAATTAGCCAAGGTTGGAATTGAAATTCGAGCTGCTTGTGGCAAAATAATGCGCACAAAGGTTTGGCGATCGGTCATACCAAGTGCAGCAGCAGCTTCTCGTTGCGTATCTGGGATCGACGATATTGCGGCTCGAATAGCTTCACTGGCATAAGCACCAGTGTTAAGTGAAAGAACAGCGACCGCAGCTAGCCAAGCGGAAGGTTGGAGCCAAGCGATGCCTAATTTAGGAAGACCATAGAAGACCACAAAGAGCTGTACTAGCATTGGTGTTGAACGAAACGCCCAAACGTAAACACCTAGCACAGCATCTAAAAGACGCCAAGGCAGGCGCTTAAGGCCGGTTGTTTGAGGATGATAGGAACGTAAGACACCCACTAATCCTGCCAGTACTAAAGCGATGGCAAAGGAAATGAGGGCGAGGGGGATGGTATATTTTAAACCGGCCACAATTAATTGGGGGGCATATGTTTTAATAAAATCTAACATGATGTTGTCCTTTCAAAATTCACTAAGCAAAAGAAAAAGCGCCTAAGATCCTAAATTGGTCCTAGCGCGCTTAATACGTTCTATCGAATGGTTCACCAAAACGACCTAACGCATAACGCGCGTTAGGCAGATGCAGTTTAATGTTTGTGTGTAAGTATGTTGCATCTGTTCGGTCCTCCAACTGCTTTGTATATGTCTTTAATTATATTTAACTTACTAACAAAAAGCAAGAAACCGCCCGGATTTGGTCTAAATAAAATTATTAACTTTTTATTAGTACTCAAAAAACTTGATACGGCAGGCTATCTCCCATCAAGGGATGGACGATAGCTTAAAAAAGCGTTTGACAGTTTAAAAAAACATCGTTATGCTGTGGGCATAATCAAAAGGGAAAAGAGAAATCATCATGATCATGTTAAGCAAACGATGTTGGCTTTCTGAATAAATTTATTGAATTTGTATAGTTGTAATCAAAAATTAATAAAGGATCGGAATTAATCATGAATAAACTAATTAAAACAACTGTTGCTGTTGCTGCTACTGGTGTCTTGGGCTTAGGTTTGTATACTAATACGGCCTCAGCGGATTCTTATAAGTCACAATTAAAGCATAAGGGTGAACTAACGATTGGGTTGGAAGGAACTTACGCTCCATTCTCATATAAGGATAAGTCTGGTAAGTTAGTTGGTTATGATGTTGAAGTAGCCAAAGCAGTTGCCAAGGAAATGGGCCTTAAGCCAGTTTTCGTGCAAACAAAATTTGATTCATTGGTTTCAGGATTGGATTCAAACAAGTATGACGTTGTCTACAATGATATGGGTAAAACCAAGCAACGTGAGAAGCACTACGCCTTTGGTGGTGACTATTTGAAGTCTCAAGCAGTGATTATCGTTAAAAAGGATTCAGATATTCATAAGGTTAGCCAATTAAAGGGTAAGAAGGCGGCTCAAACAACTTCATCAAACTATGGACAAGCAGCCTTAAAGGCGAAGGCAAATATCGTAAGTGCGCCTGGATTTGCTGAATCGCTTGATTTGGTGAACTCTGGTAAGGCTGATGCAACCTTGAACGCTGAAGATGCCTGGGGTGTGTATAAGAAGCAACATCCAAAGACCGATTTGAAGGCAATCCCAACGAAGGATTTGGATAGTTCAAATGCGGCCCCAATGCTAAACAAGGATGACAAGCAATTGGCAAAGCGCATCACGAAGGCACAAGACAAGCTTAAGAAGGATGGTACTTTGACGAAGCTTTCTAAGAAGTACTTTGACAAGGACTTAAGTGGTAGTAAGTCAGTGAAGAAAGATCACGATGACAAGAAATAATCAATACTAAAATATTTAAAGGTCATTTGTTCAACAAATGACCTTTTTATTTTGAAGCGGGGCAAGCATGTCGGCTTCCCTAACTGGGGCTTGTCTGTAAACGCTATCAAGGTGCATAATTTGAGAGATATAAGTTTTTGAAATGAGGAAAATACGGTGAAACAATTTTTGAAATTGGTTGAAATCCAATCATTAGTCGCCAGTGCCCTACCATTATTGTTGGGTTATTTATGGACATTAAATGAATATCATCAATTTAATGGGATGAATGCGGTCATGTTTGCCTTAGTTGCTTTTGCACTACAGATGGGCGTTAATGTTTGGAATAATTTGCAGGACTATCGTTCAGCTAAGAGTGAAGAATGGAAACAAGGTGTTAATAACATTGTTGGTGCTGCTGGCTATACGCAAAAGCAAGTTTGGGTGGTTTTGCTAAGCTTAGTCGCTTTTGCGGGAGTCATCGGTTTATGGCTGGTAACTAGAACGGGTTGGCCCCTCTTAGTGATGGGCTTGATTGGTTTCTTAGTGGCATATTGGTATGCTGGAACGCCGTTGCCCTTATCACGGACGCCATTTGGTGAATTGGCCTCAGGCTTAACGATGGGATATTTGATTTTCCTAGCTGCTGTTTATGTGAATGTAGCGCCATTACTTAATTGGACGTTGGTCTGGCATGCTATGTTAGCTTCGGCGATTGCATGGTTTGCGATTGCGGATATTATGTTGGCTAACAATATTGGTGACTATGAGGAAGATTTGGCTGAAGGTCGGCACACACTTGTGGCTCATTTAGGAAAGCCACGGGCTTTAAAGCTGTTTGGTTACGTCTACGCTGCTGGTTATCTCGTATTGTTAGTGGCGGTGGTACTAAATATTTTGCCTTGGCCTGCTTTATTAGCTCTGATTTCGATTCCAGTGGTTTACAAAAATGTGCAGCGTTTCCAAGCTGATCCACAAAAGAAAAACTTCCCCTTGGCTATCAAAAATGTGGTGGCAATTTCCGTTACTTTGGGAATTGGTTTGATTATTGCATTATTTGTATAGTAGAATTGATTTTTTCGTATTCAAAAATATTATTAACATCAGAAGAGGAGACGATTTATGGAACGTCTGAAACAATCAAAATTGTTATTCTGGACGCTTGAAGTATTGGCAATTGTCGTATTGATTTGGGTTTTGTCGCAGTTACAGTTTTTATTACAACCCATTGGACAGTTTATTGGGGCCGTTTTTGTCCCATTGTTGCTATCAGGATTCTTGTATTATTTGATGAATCCATTGGTCAAATTACTTAACAAGGTAAAGCTTGGTAAATTTCAACTCAGCCGTGGCTTGAGTGTGGCGATTGTGATGATTTTATTCTTAGCAATTATTGCATTAGCGGCTTTGATGTTTATTCCTAGTTTGGTGCAACAACTCACTAAGATTGTGGCTAGCTTGCCAAGTACGATTACTGCGTTACAACATTGGTTAAATAGCCTTAATGATCATGAGATGATTCAACGCTTGAGCCAGGAAATTGATTTTGGAAAAATTCAACGCCAAGTTCAAAAGCATGCTGGTAAGTTTGTCATGGGCACTGCTAACAGTGTTGGTTCATTAGTAGGTACGTTAACCACAGTGGTTGTTACTGCCATTACGGTACCCGTGATGACGATTTATATGCTGTTGGATGGTAATAAGCTTTCTCCATTCTTGCAAAAGTTCTTTGCTCCTAAGAATAAAGAAAAAGTGGCAGATATTTTGCAACGTCTAGATAAAACCATCTCAAACTATATCAGTGGGCAAGCCATCGAAATGTTGTTTGTGGGAGTTTTTACCACTATTGGTTATTTCTTAATTGGTCAAGAGTATGCCCTTTTGTTGGGAGTAGTCGCTGGGTTAACTAATATGATTCCATACGTTGGGCCATATATTGGTTATATACCTGCTGCGATTGTTGCCTTGATGCAAGGTGGCTTAAAGCAATTTATCTTTGTCACAATTATTGTGTTGGTTGTTCAACAAATCGATAGTAATGTCATTTATCCAAAAATTATTGGAAATACATTGCAAATTCATCCACTAACAATTTTGGTCTTGTTGTTAGCAGCTGGAAATATTGCTGGTATTCCAGGGATGATTCTAGCTGTGCCAGCATACGCGATTGTACGGACTTTGGTTGTGTATGCTTGGCAACTCTGGAAGGTGCATAAATCTGATTCAGCGAATGAAACAGCAAAAACGGTTAATGAATAAATTCATGGTAAAAAGAGACGGATTCCGTCTTTTTTTATTGAAAAAAATTGTAAGTAAAGTTGTTTGTTAAAAATTTATCAAAGATACAAATGCTGTTTGGTTAATGTATTGCAAAATAATGTGAGTAATTTATAATGAATAACTAACTAGTACGCCATAAGCGTAAAAAAATGGAATAGAGAAAGTGAGGCTTAAGTTATGTCTACTCAAAATGACGGTCCGTCGCAAGGATTTGAACGCGGACTATCTGGACGACATGTTGAGATGATCGCCTTAGGTGGAACAATCGGAACTGGATTGTTCTTAGGAGCTGGAAAGTCAATCAGTGCGGCTGGACCTTCAATCCTATTAATTTATATCATTACAGGCTTGTTTATGTTCTGGATGATGCGAGCCTTAGGTGAATTATTACTAACGGATACAGACCAACCAACTTTTGTTGGTTTTATTGAGAAATATTTAGGATTACGAACTGGTTTTGTGATTGGCTGGACCTATTGGTTGGGCTGGGTCACGATTGCCATGGCTGAACTAACCGCGATTGGAACTTATATGAAATTCTGGTTCCCAACCATTCCGGTTTGGATCTGGGCATTAGGTTTCTTAGTGGTCTTGTACTTAATTAATATTATTGCGGTGGGTGCCTTTGGTGAAACCGAATATTGGTTCTCAATGATTAAAATTATTGCCATTCTAGCCATGATTCTAACTGGATTTATTATGGTGGTAATGCACACCAAGACGTCTGCTGGTGTGGCAAGCCTTTCAAATCTTTGGAAATATGGATTTGTTGCCCATCATGGACATCAAATTTTGTCAGCGTTCCAAATGGTCTTCTTTGCTTTCCTAGGAATTGAATTCGTTGGAATTACAGCGGCTGAAGCCAAGGATCCTAACAAGGTCATTCCGAAAGCGATTAATTCTATTATCGTGCGGATCTTGATTTTCTATATCGGTGCTTTGATTGCCATTATGAGTATCCAACCTTGGACGAATTACTCAGCAGCACAATCACCATTCGTGCAAGTCTTCTCAGGAATTGGAATCACAGCAGCAGCTGGAATTATTAATTTCGTTGTGTTGACAGCAGCTGCTTCATCTTTGAACAGTGCCTTGTTTACTACCGGTCGGATGTTGTATTCACTAACACCAGAGACATCACGTTTCCATAAGTTGAATAAGAGTAAGTTACCATTTAATGGTATTACGATTTCAACGTTATTGATTGGATTTGCAGCGTTGATTAATTATGTTTCACCAGATGGCGCATTTGAAATTATTACATCAGTTGCCTCTGCAGCGTTCGTTGTTATTTATGCTGTGTTGGTCGTATCGCACTTAGTTTTCCGTAAGAGTGACGATTACGCTAATGGTGAGAAGAAGTTTAAGATGCCTGGGGCACCTTACACTGATTACTTGACGATTGCGTTCTTAATTGGAATTTACATTATCTTGTTGATTACGAAGGAAACACAATTGACGGCGGTATTGGCATTAGTCTGGTTTGCAATTATGACTGTCATTAGTCTACGCTTACCTAAAAAATTATAAGTAAAGTAAATCAGTCGGAATCGACTGATTTTTTTTATGCCAATGTATAAACGGAGTCTGGTTTAGTGGTAGAATGGCTAGTAAACAATTTTTGTGGGGGAAAGCAGGATGGCCGAAAGATTTATTGATCGTAACTACCAACGTTCATATGCAAAAGTCGATGATATTCAGACAAAGTGGTTGGATATTCCATATATGGCGGGAAACCGACATCAATTAGATATTTATTTACCAAACCAAACGGCTACAACTTATCCAGTCATTATTGATATTTTTGGTGGCGGTCTTTATTTTGGTGATAAAAGCTCACATAAGTTAGAACCAGCTTTACGCTTATTACGTCAAGATGGGTTTGCAGTTGTCAGTATGGATTATTCATTATTGCATGATGCGCCTTTCCCAACGCAGATTTATGAAGTTAAAGCGGTGATCCGTTACATCCGGGCGAATGCTGAAAAATATCATTTGAACCCTAATCAGATTGCTTTGATGGGTGAGTCTTCAGGGGCTCAATTAGCCGTGACAACTGCAGCAACGCATGGTGTAAACGCAATGGAAAAGCTCGACTTTGGTCAATATCCAGATGTCTCTGAAGATGTGCAAGCCGTGATTGCGATGTATGGCCCATATGAATTTGATAAATTCAAGGAACAGTTTGCCGAATCAGGCGTGCAATCAAAGTATCCAGAAACGGGGACAGCAATTTCTTTCCAAGGGCAATTATTTGGACAACGAGCCCCTAAAGATGTACCAGAACTAGTTGAGGCGGTAAATCCGGTCACTTATTTTTCACCTGATTTACCACCAATGCTTGCGATGGTGGGCCGAGCAGATCCTGTAGTACCATATCAACAAACGGTAAATATGATGGCAGCTGCGCGTGACCAAATTGGGGCCGATAAAACACCATATTATATTATTGAAGATGGCGTGCATGGTCCTGATGATTATATGGGTGAACACTTAACTCAAGTAAAAGCAGATTTCTTAAAGAAATGGTTAGAGGTATAACATGTTTAATTCAGCACGAGGAACCTTTTTAAGGGCTTCTCCACGACAGCTTTTATATTCATTATTGATTGATATCTTAATGTATATGTTGTTTAGTACCATGTTTAAACCCATGGATGCAACAACAAAATGGATGTATATTATTTTCTTCCCAGGTTTGGACTTCTTTTCATTGGTGGTGAGCTTTTATCACTATGTTAAGGATTATCTAGATGGCCAAAACAATGGGTAAATGTTTCATGTGAAACAAAGGAGTTAGGAATGAAGGAGTGGGTTAACAAACTCAAAAACTTTGCTAACAAGTGGAATCTCCCTCAGTTAGCGATTTATTGGCAGCGTGGTAATGCGACAATGGTTGGTCCAACAATTGCTTATTATACGATTGTGTCATTGGTACCCTTGATTATGACGATTGGGTCAGTGGTTAGTCTGCTTGGCGTTGACAAAGGTCAAATTCATGAAACGATGAAATTGCAAATGCCAACTGGCGTCGCAAATATTGTGATTCCAATTGTTGATTCAGTTTTAAGTGGAGGTGTTGGTACCCTTTCACTTTCAGTAATTGTAGCGATTTGGAGTGCAAGTAGTATTTTGTCGACAATTCGTAAAGCGTTCAATGCGATTTATGGTTCTAATGCAGAAGAGAATGGCATATTAACACGGATTATGAGCTTTCTATGGATGCTGGTTTTGCTATTAGCCTCAATTGCTGTGATTGCGATGAATTCGATTTTACCAACGGTGGTTAAAATGCTACCATCAATTTCAGGATTGGACATTTTGAAGAAGATTGCGTCACAAAGTGGCATCTATACTTTTATTGCGTTGGTTATTTTATTGTCATTGTTTAATTACGTGATTCCAGCAGAAAAAATGCATTGGAAACCAGTGGTTTTAGGATCGTTAATTGAAATTGCGCTAATTTTCATATTAAATTCACTATTTGGTATTTATACATCACATGCGTTAAAGAATGTTAGTTTTTATCAATCTTTGAGTTCATTGTTAGTCTTGTTGATATATCTTAATGTGATTGCGGTGATTATGGTGATTGCTCAGATTATGATTGCATGGATTACATCCTTGCTTGAAGATCGTGACTTTATTAATAAATAAAAAAACGTCTTTGGTTTTACAACCAAAGGCGCTTTTTGTTATTCATTTTTGTTCTGCTTTTTTTCTTGCCATTGCTGATCGAAATCATTTAAGATTTGACGAACTTCATCAGTAGACTTTGTTTCCATAAGTGCAATTCGTAAGTCAGAGGCATATGAAAAGCCACGGACATAAATCTTGAAGAAACGCTTGAGTTTTTGGAAATTAGTAGGTCCGAATTGAGCATCAAACTCATCATGTAAATCTAATTGCATCCGCAAAAGATTTAATGAATCATCTAGTGTATGTTCAACAGGGGTGTCTTCAAAAGCAAAGGGGCTTTCAAAAATTCCACGACCAATCATAATCCCATCAATGCCAGGGTGTGCTTTGGCTAATTCTAATCCTTGTTGACGATCTTTAATATCACCATTGATTTGGATTAAGGTATCAGGAGCAATTTCGTCACGCATTTTTAGAATTTCATCGATAAATTCAAAGTGCGCTGGTACTTTTGACATTTCCTTTCGTGTGCGGAGATGAATTGTGAGCACTTGGATATCTTGCTTAAGTAAGAATGGAATCCATTCACGGAAAGTATCAAGTTTATTGAAACCAAGGCGGGTTTTAACTGAAATAGGTAGGCCAGCTGTCTTGGCCGCTGCAATTAATTCAGCAGCCCGGTCAGGGTCTTTAATTAAGCCAGAGCCCCCACCGTTTTTAATGACAGTAGAATCAGGGCACCCCATGTTGATATCAACGGCTTCAAAACCGCGCGCTTTACAATCAGCAACGCCGAGTTCGAAGTCAATTGGGCGATCACCCCAGAGTTGGGCAATGGGTGTCTGTTCTTCAGGAACAAAAAATAGGCGGCCTTGAACAGTGAATTTAGCTTTAGGATGTGAAATACTACGAGCGTTGGTGAATTCAGTATAGAATGCATCGGGCGCCGCGGCTTTTGCGACAACGCGCCGGAAAACGGTATCAGTGACCGCTTCCATGGGGGCGAGAGTAAAGAAAGGAAGCTTATCTAATCCTTCTACGGCCGGATGCTGTTGTGCAGCATCGACAATATTCTGCCAAAATGCAGATTTTGCTTGTACCATGAGAGAATCCTTTCAAATATTTTATTTAAATTACTAAAAGTAATTGGTTCTATAACAACAAGTACTAATATAACTTACTGAAAAGGGATGTCAATAGACGGACAATTTTATAAAAAATGGTGAAAAAGTTAAATGAGATTATGATTAGAATATTGACACCAATAATTAATTTGTTTAGAATAAGCATTAAATAAGAGGGGGAAAGTTCAATGCAAAAGACAATGATGACACTTGAATCATTTAAAAACTTTACTTTTTTTGGTAAGTATTCCGAAAACTAGGTAAAGTTTCTTTATGTAGGGTTTCGGTGATCAATCCCGAAACTTTACAGCATTGGATTACTCGTGGGGTATGATAGCGTCGGTTAAAGTGTGATGGGTTTGGTCATTAATCCATCGCACTTTTTTTATGATTTTTGAGGAGAAAGATATGCAGTTATTGAAACGGATATTTAAAAAAGAGACGCTGTCAAATTATATGCAGAGTGACCAACATTTTGCGAAAACGTTGGGTGCAAAAGATTTATTGGGCTTAGGAATTGGTGCTGTGATTGGAACTGGTATCTTTATTTTACCTGGGACAGTTGCTGCAACGACTGCTGGGCCAGGGGTCGTCATTAGTTTTATTTTGGCAGCTTTGATTTCAGGGTTAGTTGCCATGGCTTATTCGGAAATGGCTTCGGCTTTACCGGTTGCCGGATCAGCGTATTCCTATGGAAATATTATTTTTGGTGAAATTATTGGTTGGATTTTAGGCTGGGCCCTAATTTTGGAATATTTTTTGGCGGTCGCTGCCGTTGCAACGGGTTGGTCTGCTTATTTTGCTAATTTAGTGCGCCCAATCTTCAAGATGCCCCAAGCGTTAGCTGGTTCATTTAATCCTGGTCAAGGAACGTATGTTGATTTAGTAGCAGTATTAATTGTACTATGTTTGGCCGTTCTATTATCTGGTGGGATGAAGGAATCAAAGCGTTTCCAAAATGTCATGGTGTTAGTAAAAATTGGTATTATAATCCTATTCGTTGTCGTTGGTTTCTTTTATATTAAAGCTAATAATTATCAACCCTTTATTCCAGCCCGTGCACATGGTGCGTACGGTATAAAAGGTATTTTAACAGGGACGGCGATGGTATTCTTCGCTTTCTTAGGCTTTGACGCTTTATCATCTTCAGCGGCCGAGGTAAAAAATCCTAAAAAGAATATGCCAATTGGCATTTTTGGAACGTTAGCGATTGCAGCCTTATTGTATGCTGCTGTGGCTTTTGTGTTAACGGGGATGATGAATTATCGTGATCTTAACGTTGCGGATCCAGTTGCATTAGCCTTGCAAAAGGTTGGCCAAAACGGGGTGGCCCTAATTATTACAATAGGGGCACTAATCGGTATGTTTACGATGATGTATACCATGCTCTATGCTTCATCGCGCTTAGTCTATGCGATTGGTCGTGATGGCCTATTACCTGGTAAATTAGGTCAATTGAACCAAAAAGAAGAACCACGACGTGCGTTGGTGGTCGCAACAGTGATTGTGGCCTTGTTTGCTGGATTTGTACCATTGGATCGCTTGGTTGATTTGGTTAATATGGGGACATTGTTAGCCTTTATGGTTGTGTCGCTTGGGATTATCCCATTACGGAAACGTAAGGATTTGAATCATGATGGTTATAAGATGCCATGGTATCCCATTTTGCCATTGGTGGCAGCTGGCTTTTCTTTCTTTTTGATGACCCAATTACGATTAGATACATTGGTAGCGGCAGCAATTTGGTTTGTCATTGGATTAATCATCTACTTTACTTATGGGATGCGTCATTCGAAACTAAATTCAAATTAATATGATGGCTATAAAAACGCTTTGTTTTAAGGCCTGAGTTAGTCGAAAAATCTTCGGTATGTTGCCACAGATTTTTCGGCTTTTTAGCTAATGAAATTGTAGCTTGTATTTGAATTGTTGATTGTTCAATTAGGCGAAGAATATGTTGATAGTATTTACTAGTTTAATTTAGCGCTACTTTTAGTAGCTAACCGTATAGGCAACAATATTTTGATGCCATCATGATTTAGTGACGGCGTAACCATTTTTCAATTTGATTAATCGTCCATCCTGCCCCTAGTAACTGCATAATTTTCCTATAATACCGTCTGCCATATTTGGCAGACAATCGTAAAGCAATTCCCATTGGTACAATCTCCTCTTATTTCATACTGTCGATACTAATGGCGTCCGCGAAGTTTCTTTTCGATCCAATTTACAGAGTAGCCTTGACCAATCCAACGCATAATGCGCCTGTAGTTTCTCATTCCATATTTAGCAGCTAAACGTAAAGCGATACTCATAAATAAAAATCTCCTTTAATTTACAAACAAGTTTTGAATGAATAACTAGCGGCCAACTAGTGTATAGAGATTACAATCATGTCCGGCATTCTTGTAAAAGAAGTGTGAAGAATTCGTATTAAAAGTGGATATCCCTCTTAATAATGCAATTATATAAGCTTGATTTATTTCGAGAACTATTGACTTTTAAAAATCAAAATAAACCCTGTTGTTATCAGAAAAATTAATTTTTAAGAAATAAAAATATTATAGTAAACAGCAATTTAAATTTGAAAAAAGACTTAAAATAAAAAATTCGGCAGGAATTTATAAAAACAGGAATTAACTTGATTAAAGTACGGATATTGGTATACTACAAGAGTATTTTTGTTGCTTTGTTCGTTTACATAAATGGAGGAGATAGAAAGGTGAGAAACTTTAAATACTAGCTGTTTTGCAAATTGTAAGCATCCGATATTGATGGATCTATTGTATTTGCTATATGCATTCATGTTTTTATGTCGAAGAATGTCTTTTTAGTAGATGAGATTAAAGAAAAGCAGGAAAAATTAATCATGGCGAATTTTGATACCAATAATCAAAAATGGAAACCAAGTTACCGAGTAGTTTATTATTTAAATTTAATCACTTTACTGATTGATGGCAGTATATTAGGTGTTTTGATTGCGATTTTAAATGTATTTAATATAAATGGGTGGTTCCAAATGATGGTTCTGATATTTTTTGTGGCAGGCTACATTTTTGAAGCATTTTTAAATCAGAATTATTATCAAACCGCTCAAATTAAGGAATTAGCAAAGAAGCAGTCTTTTGAGTTAACGCGAGGAAGATTCATTAGCAAGAAAACTTATATCCCTTTTGACAAAATCTATGGTGTCTCTGAAAAAACAAATATTATTCAAAATTTGTTTCATATCTATGATTTAGAAATTCAAACAGCAGCAAAACAGTATGTGTTTCATGGATTAATACGGGAAGATTTGGAAAGAATCATTAATAATTATTATTTGTTGGAAGAAAATGTATGAAAAAAAGACAGTCAGCATTATATTTTGTTATAAAACTAAAGGAGTTAATACAGGATGCAATTATATTAATTCCCATAGTACATTTGTTAAATGCTTGGTTGCATAAGGGTATCATTGTATTCAGCGTGGTTATTGCTTTTTTCAGTTTTAAAATTTTATCGGCTTTGCTAGAATACTGGAATACAACTTACGCTACTCACGATGGGAACTTAACCATAAGTTATGGTAAGTTAGAAAAGCATATTCTAGAAATTAGTCAACAAAAAGGAATTTTAAATTATAGAAAAGAGCAGGATTGGCTGCAAAGGGTTTTAAAGGTAACGGGTATTACAATCTTTTTTAAAAATGGTGAAGAACAAAAAGAAATTAGTTTTTTAGCTTGCTATGATAGTAATCTCCAAGAAATAGAGCAGGGGTTACCAAAAAACACACAAAATTTGGATAGTAGTGGTGATCGTTCTATTCCTGAGGTTAAAATCACACCTAAGAAGATGATTCTAACTGGCCTTTTTTCCGCAAACTATATTTTATTAGTACCTTTTTTATTAGATTTAAATGAATTTAGAGAGGCCCTTAGCAAGTATCTAAGTATTAGTTTGCATATCGACAACATTTTAATTATTTTAATAGTGTTGATGGTACCGGTGTTTACCATCGTTGTTCAGTATTTGAAGTTCTCTCAATTTAATATAATGGATTATTCAAATGAGTTTGTGGTACGCAATGGCTTTATAAATACTGATGAAAATATAATTTTAAAACATGATATTGCTGGCATCCAAATTGATCGAAATATTGGATTGCGTATTTTAGGTTTATGTACGGTATCCGCCATTTTGAATGATGAATCCGAGGGTGAAAATAGTACTAAAAACTATATTTTTCCACTGGTTTCTAATAAGGGAAAAATGAAACTGATTGAAAAATATTTACCAGAATACAAATTTGTTGATGTAGATGTCACACAACAATGGTCGACAACAAAACTTGTCTTGATGATCATTTATTTGATGTTGTGCATTTTTCTCTTGTGTATAGTATATAGTTTGTTTGGATTCATTCCAGTAATTATCCTGATGACATTGATACCTGTCTTTGCTAAACCGATGTTAACAACGATTCGTTTTAATCAAAAACAAAATTTCTTTGAGATAGTAGAAGGCATTGTTAATAAAAAAACATATTATATTCCTCAAGATTTTGTGGGAGTACAAAGTAAGACATCAATGATGAATGTAATGAAATTACGCAGCTTATCGACGGATCGTAATCCGACGAATAAGTTTACGGAAATAGAATGATGGTTATGTTGGTCCGGTTGGGAGCTAATTTTATGATGTTAAGTAAAAGCCTTCATAAATTTTAGACTTGTGAAGGGCACCGGGACAATATATTTTTAATGGTGTTGCTTAGAAAGTTGAGATAATTTTCAGTTGGATTCTTTAGAAAATATAGAAGCCCATCAGTTAGTTTGTTCTAGCTGATGGATTTTTAGTTAAGACATTTATAGTTGATTAGACATAAAGACAACAATTGGTGTAACAAAAGAGCATATGTCGGCCAGAGTTACTGACGGTATGTTATGATAATAATTAATTTATATATACACGTTTACTGAAAGGGAACTTCAACTATGCGACAAACTTTAGTTAAGATTGTATTCTTTATTGATATTTTGAATACAATTTTATTTATGGGTGGCTTTATGGCAAATACGTTTTACAATACTGTACGTGAAATTTCGTGGTTAGATATTTATACATTAGACAGTTTTATGGGCGTAATGTACTGGGCAATCATAGCTATGCTAGTCATCACGGGTGCAGTGTTATCAGTTTTCATCTTGGTAACCAATAAAATGACGAATCAAGAACGAACTGGTTTAGTGGTTAGTTTAGTAGGGTATGGTGCGCTTGTTTTGTTTGTATTTTTCTTGATTGTTCCTGCAACCTTAATGCTCCTTGCAGCAATTTTTATTCGAGTGACTTTATTAGATAAAGGCTAAAAGGCTTACTTGTATGGTAAGTGATAAGCTCCCCTAATTTGGACAGAGACGTGCAATTTAGGGGAGCTTTTTTGAGTATCGATGCGGGGGTTTCATAAAAAAAGGCAACTACAGTCCTGTTGCATCCAGGGCGATAGTTGCCGATAAAGTTAGTTAAAAATTTGTTGTGCCATAATTTCTGCGTCACGCAGATTCTTATCATTAACGTTGGGCCGTGGCGCAAAGGAAGTAAACCAATTCCAATTTTCCGTGGGCGTACCATGGATGAAGAGGTTTTTAACTAATTGACCATTAGCATCAATCGCTTGTAAGGTTTTACGATCATTGTAAGCAGCATCAATCGTGAACGTGGTACCGTCTGCTTTATTAAGCTGTACATCAGTTAATAAGCCGTTATCCTTTAAGTCGTGCATGACCGAGTCGGCTGTATGGGCGACAGTAATCGCTGGAAGACGGGCGTCAACTAATTGTCGGCTTTCAAAACGATGCTTTTGACTATCTGTAGCCACAAAGCCTTCGGTTGTTGTTTGTACCTTGATTCCAGGGGCAGCGATGGTCACAATTCCCGCCTTAATTAAAGCTTGCAATTGTTCAATTCGCAAAACTGGTGGACCGATATTTAAGAGCCGATTAATTGGATTAAATTGTTTGAGGAACTTTTCATATTCGTCAGGCGTTAAGTAATCCTGATTGAGATATTCACGTAAGCGTCCTCGTAAATCTTTTAATAGCTCAAAGGCGCCGGCAAAAGGAGCCAAGTCGTTACCCTTGCGTGCGTCAGTAATATCTACTTGTAGCATGTCCGTGATAAACTTTTGATAGTCAGGGTGTTCACCAGCAACTGGATTTAAAATCGCGTCCCAGTTGATGATTTGTTCTTCAGGAATGCCAAACGCACGCGCAGTGGCATTCAAATCTTGGCTATTTTGTAGACTCGTTAAGAAATCTGCACGGTCAAAGGGCCAAGTGATGGCTGTATCACTCATCAAATTAAAGTAATACTTGTAAGTCATTTCTTTTTGGAACAAATCATAAAAATCGTCATAACTAATATGACCATCAATCATACGGGCTTGAATCTTTTCAGGTGTGAAAAAGAGTGCTTGATATGATTCGGCTTGGGCCTTTTGATTATAGGCTTTTGAACGTGGTAGAGTACCGCTACGAGAGCCAGCGATGAGATGAGGCTCTTGTCCAGAAGGTTGGTAAGTCAGTGTATCATCAGCGGACCGAACAAACTGCCCACCCCGACCGATGGTTAACTCAGCTAAGTAATCAAAAAAGCTTAAGCCTAAACCACGGATAATCACATTTTGGTTGCCTTTGATTTCGGCAAGAGGTGCATCACTCGGGTGCATTGGTGGTAGGTAGACTAACTGATGGGTCTTAGCATGTTGTTTAAACTGTTTTTCTTCATCAGTCGGATCAACGTTGGTATAACCAGGGGTGTAAACGACGACGTCAGCGGTTTGTGTTGAACCATCCGCAAAAGTGATGCTAAAAGTTTCATCAGCTTGTGGGTGCACGTGCGTGACGTATTGTTGCTTAAACTGCAGTTGCGTATTATCTGGTAAATGCTTTTGAAGCGTTTCAAAATAATAATTAGCGTATAAACCAAATAATGCTCTTGAAGCGAAGTGGTTTGGGTTTAAAATCGCTATTTCAGCACGAAAGGCCTGTTCATTTTTAAAATGATGCGTTGTTAGATAATCGCTTGCATCAGTGTGGGCCCATTCGTAAAAATTAGGACCAGTTAAACCAGAAACTTGTTTTTTGACGGAATCGTCTGTAAATAATGTTAATTGTTGACTAATCGTGTTTGCCATGAAACGGGGATTTTGATCCGGGTTCCAAACAGCACCACCAATTGGATATGCATCGGCAATGGTAATGTCATGTAATCCTGCGGTAGCCTTTGCATATGCGATTAGACGTTCAACTAGCACTAAATTGCGCGGACCAGCGCCGATTAATACAATCTTCATTACATTACTAACCTTCCTGTTGTGATTTTAGGAATTCATCGAGATTTTCAGGACGATAGATACCAATATCCTTGACGTAAATATCACCAGAACGTTTGAGGCCTTCATTTTGAAGCAAGCCTGTTTTGGGATAGCCAAAGGTGACGGTTGCATCAGCACGAATTGCTGAGCCCAAAATTTCACCAGTTGTGGCATTTAAACCAGAAGGGACGTCGACAGAAATGACGGGAATGTTTGCGGCGTTAACCCGCTTAATAATTTCACCTAGTTTAACAGGCACGGGCTTAGACAAACCAATCCCGAAGAGGGCATCAATAATGACGCTATAATGTTTGAAATCATGGACGCGATGTTTGGGTTCAATTCCGTAATTGCGTGCAATTTTTAATTGAGTGGCAGTATTAGGAGTAGCGCGCTTTTCATCTCCTAAAATGAGCAAATCGACATTAACTGCTTTTTGACTGAGTAAACGGGAAATGACAATGCCGTCACCACCGTTATTACTAAGTCCTGCAATGACGAGAACTTTTGACAGATCATATTTACCTGAGGCCAGCACTTCAATTACTGATTGGGCTGTGCGCTCCATCAATACCAAGGCAGGCATCCCAATTGTATCGACCGTATAACGATCTAATAGTTGCATTTCTTGTGCGGTTACAGCTTCAACCATGAAATGTAACCTCCTTTATTTTTAATTCAATCAAACCTATTATAAACGGAATGGGGGTTCCTAACAAATCAATTATCTGATTGGTGCTGTGCGTGTTACAATGTGTATTGGCAAAAAAATGATGGAGGTGCTAACATGGCTGAAAAAATTCCGCAGGATATGCAAGAAGTGAATGACCAAGTAACCTTAATGCAAGCACGTGGGTTTGATGTAACACCGGAAGACGTGATTCAAGAAGCATTGAAATTAGGTTTTCAATCAATTGTCGATGACCGTTTAGACGGAAATTACGACACAGTGCGTTGGGATGCTGATTTAAATGCTTTGCAATTGGTTGGGTTTGATGATGAGCTAGAAGGTGAAACCAAACCTGCAGAGGGAGAACCTAGTTTCGTAGAACAGTTTAAAGAGAATCCTAGTCGCTTGTGGTTCAAGCTTGATAACGAAGCTGGACGAATTATTGGTCGATAAGTTGGCCCACGTTGCGGTTAGATTTTAAGGTTCATTAACTTTATACATGATATAAACTAAATATTGTTTTTTATTATTGGAGGTATTTTATGGAAAAGGCTCGGATTTACTTAGCCGAATTTATTGGAACGTTGATGCTGGTTGCAATTGGAACTGGTGTTGTTGTATTTGTTGGCACGCAAGCTGGCCCACTACCAGTTGCTTTGGCCTTTGGTCTTGGTGCTATGGCAGCCATTTACGCTATCGGTGGTGTGTCTGGTGGTCATTTGAATCCAGCGGTATCATTGGCCATGGCGATTAATAATCGCTTAGGTTGGCTTGATTTCTTAGGCTATGTTGTTGCCCAAGTGCTTGGAGCAGTAGCTGGTTCAGCTGTTGTGGCTGGTTTCTTTGCTGCTTTTGGTGCCAAGAAAGAAGCGATTCAACAAATTGGTTTTGGTCAAACAACTTTCCAACAACCAGTTAGCTTCTTAGGGGCAACATTGATTGAATTCTTGTTGACCTTTATGTTGGTCTTGGTTGTTATGATGGTAACTTCAAAGAAGTATGCTGCTGGCAATCTAACGCCAATTGTCGTTGGATTCACTTTGGTTGCTTTGATTTTACTTGGTATTTCAGCAACCGGTGCTTCACTTAATCCTGCTCGTTCATTTGGACCCGCTTTGATGATGCTTATCTACGGTTCATCAACTGCCATGTCACAAATCGGGGTTTACCTACTTGGACCACTTGCTGGGGCTGCATTGGCGGCCTTAGTGGCTAAGTTCCTAGGTTCGGAAGAGGCGTAATGCTTTTAATAGTTCAAACGGTTTGCCGTTTGGACTTTTTTTGTGGAAATCAGTTATAATGATGAAAATAGTTTAGCAATTATGTACAAGGGGGATGGTATGTCTAAATTTGTTAAATGGTTGATTGGTATTATTGTTGCAGCAATCATCGTTGTCGGTGGTGTCGCTTGGTATGGTAATTCTGATCAACATAAAGATTCAAAAACAGAGTCAAGTCATCAAGTGAAGCATAGTAAGCATCATGAAAAGTCATCACAATCAAAATCAAGTGAGACAACTAGTGAGGCGTCAACGGATGATGAGTCATCAAATATTCAAAAGTCTGCTTCAAGTGACAATGCATCAGCTACGGGGGATAGTCAGAGCAGTGATGCTACGAATGCTAGTCAAGGACAAGCAACCCAAACAGAACAACAAAGTAATGGTTCACAAAATCAAGCAGCTACATCAAACAATCGTGGTAACCGTAATCCACAAGGTGCGGTAACGTCTGATCCAAATACGTATGTAACGTCAGAAGGACAAGCGACGTCAGCGGTTGCGGGCTATATTCGGACCAATCAAGGTTTTGATCCAAATCGTTTCAATTTGAGTGCCCATCCAGCTGATAATGGACAGGGTTACACGGTTAATGTTTCATCAAGCCAAGTTAATGGTGTATTGGGCGTTTATCATGTTGATCCATATGGTAACGTTTCACGAGTACAGTAAAAAAACGGGATGATAGATAATCATCCCGTTTTTTATTGTCATTTTTTATACGACTTTAATCGCATCTAAAATCATATTTTCAATTTTTTCCAGGGGATAAGTGTCGCGCGTGTATTGATGATTTTGAATATTGAGACCGTGTTGATGGGCAATGTGAAACACAGTTGCTAACATTAAATTAATTGGGACGGGTTTTAAATAACCTTGTTCAATCCCTTCGTTTAGGAGTGACGTGATTTTTGTTTGACGCTCGGCTACTGATGGTTCAATGGTATCAATTGATTTAATTGCTTCGATGAGGGTTAAACTATCTGGATTAGTGACGGCATAGTGGCAAACAGCATGTACATATGCTTCGATTCGCGTGTTTAAAGCATGTTCAGAAGTGAGTACACTTGCAAAATCATCAAATTGGTCAATCCGGTTTAATTCTCGTTCATATAGGTTAGTTAATAATGTTTGCTTATTTTCAAAGTAGGCATAGACGTTGGATTGGGCGATGCCCACGTTTTTGGCAATTTTAATGGTTGATAAATTAGTGACACCTTGCGTTAAGATAATTTGTGCTGCGGCATCTAAAATTTTTTGTGCTTTTGAGTCATCTTTCTTTTTCATGCCTTTAGTATAAGTGAACCCCGGAGTCATTGCAATTGTTGACAAAGATAGGACTATCTCTTATAATTTAGCTTGTTTAAAGATAATCCTATCTTTTATAAGGAAGCAGGCGTAATATGATGAAAATAACTTTATTAGGTTCAACAGGAAATATTAATCAATATGTTATTCCACAGTTAGTTAATGATGGACATCTAGTGACGGTAGTATCGTCTAATCCTAATCGGGTAGCCCAAATTGAAGCTTTGGGAGCAAAAGCGGCGATTGGTTCAATGCGCGACCGTGACTTTCTAGCACAGGCGTTTAAACAACAAGATGCTGTTTATCTAATGATTTCAGGTAGTCAAGGTACTGATTTGGCTACAGATATGCAAGAACAAGCTACGATTTTTAAGGATGCAATAACGCAGGCTCAAGTTAAGAATGTGGTGCAATTAAGCAGTGTTGGTGCACAAGCAGGACCTGAAGCGGGCGCATTGCATGCTTATGCCGTTTTAGAGCAAATTTTGTCTGAGTTAACGGATGTTAACATTGCTTTTGTTCGGCCGGCTGGTTTTTATAATAATTTATATAATCAAATTGATAGTGTTCAAAAAAAGCATGTGGTAACGGGAAACTTGCCCGAAGATACGATGCAAAAGTTTGCCGACCCCAGTGATATCGCCCAGGTTGTCATTGGTCTGCTTGAAAATACGCCAATTGGCATTACGGGAAGGTATGTTGTGAGTGATACCTTTACAATGCGTGATTTTGTACCAGCTTTGGCAGAAGCCGCTCAGATTCCAGATTTAAAATTTGAGCAATTATCAGATGAGCAAAATCGAGCAGGGATGGCAGCTAACCATGTACCAGAAGCCATTGCAAATGGTTTAATCCAGATGGCTCATTTTCAAATGGATCCGGAGCATGCTTATGCGCCATTAAAGGCTGATAACACAGTTGATGGTCAAGTGAAGATGGCTGATTTTATTCAACGGTTTGTTAAAGCTTTACATGGGGAGCTTGCAACACATGTTTCAATGCTTGAAAAACAATAAAAAAACACGGTTGGTTTTATAAACCAACCGTGTTTTTTTACGTTAATTCGTGGGCGAGTCGCGCTTCTGCAGCTGCAACAATGGCTGCGACAAGGTCGTCAATAAAAGTATTCACACGACCACCATTTTTTTGTGCGTTATTTAATTCACCGATAATCCCTGGTTTAGTTCGATCCAGGAAGCCAAAATTGGTCCATGAAATCGTACCATAGAGTCCAAGAATGGACATGACCAATTGTTCATCGACACCATATGTTCCTGAATCCTCAGCAATGCGAGTTTGCAAGGGTTCAGGAAGCGCTTTTGCTTGGGCTAAATCATCGAGGGCCAGGCCAGTTAAAATGGCATCTTGTGATTCGGTTTTGTGTAAGACGTGCTCTAACGAGTCAATCGCTTCATCGTGAGTGACAGCAAAATGATCACTTTGACCTTCAATCACCATGGGAGCGAGGGTTTCTAAAGTGACACCACGGGCCTTAAGGGCAGCCAGAACATCATCATAATAATCAGGGGTTGGATTAGCCATTGTGAAACTCCTTTTGTTTTAAAATGTCAGAATAATTTTGCCAAGTGGAGACGCATGTCTGAGTTTTTCGTGCGCATTCCGTAAGTTCTCTAGGGTAAAGGCTTGTTTTTTTGCGATTGGTAGGGTGATTTTACCATTAACGACTTGTTGAAGTAGATCAGCTAGTAAAGGTCCCTTGCCAGCTAGATACATGCTTTGTGCATCAATTTGATATTGCTTTGAAAGTTGTTCTAAATTAGGATCGTCACTCAAATTACGTAAACGGGCACCGACTTTTAGAATTTGGGCTGATTTTAAAGCGCTTTGCCCACCAAAGGGGTCTAGGACGGCATCAAAGTCATGCAAATTAAGCTCGTAAGCATCATGGTAATCAATAGGATGGACATCACCAAATTGTTTGAGAAATGCAAAATGGGCCGAACTCGCAGAAGCATAAACTTTGGCGCCACGATTGAGCGCAGCTTGTACGGCCGTTAAACCAACGCTACCTGTGCCACCTTGGATGAAGACCTTTTCACCTGCTTGGACATTTAAATCTTGTGTGACGGCTTGATAACCAGTGGTTGCTCCCAATACAGCGGCGACAGCCGTTGCATCATCAAGTGTATCAGGAACGCGGGCTAGGGCCGATTGTCCAACAGGGACAAACTCAGCATAGGTTTGGTGGTGGCGATTAGCAGCAACCCGATCGCCAGGCTTAAAATCAGTGACTTTATTACCAACAGCAACCACGGTGCCGACCACACTTGAACCTGGGATAAGTGGTAATTTATCAGCTTTGCCCATCTGACCAGCTACAAACTTCACGTCATAAGGATCAAGGGCGACTGCATGGTTTTGAACTAAAACTTGTTTTGGTTTGAGTTCAGGTGTCGGTACCTCGCTTTGCTCTAGCTGGTCGACTGAGCCAAATTGTTTCAGCATAATTGCTTGCATTTGGGCACCTCCTTTTTTACTTTATAGTCCTATTGTAAGGATTTTGGACGTTAAATGCGATTAATTTATCTGTGAAAAATAAAAAAGTTCGGTAAAAAGGGGAATTTTAATCTGAATTGACTTGTTTATATTAAAGTTAAATGATAGAATTTGAATCATTCTTAAATTTGTCGAGTAAATGAGGTGTTACCAATGAATAAGCAGCTATCGCAAGCTTTTGTAAATACATTCACCTTTACCTCAAGTGTCATTACGATGCGTTGAGGATATTTGACTTGATAAAAATTGATAGTATACCTCAACCAATTGATTAGGATTACGGCGCATTTTCCCGTTTTAAATCAGTTGGTTTTTTTATTTTTCTAAAGGAGCGCAAAGCCGCATGCACAAAGACGAAACTTTACAGCGCTCAATGGGCGTTACGGCCGGAATTTCACTTGTCGTTGGAACGGTAATCGGATCCGGTATCTTTTTTAAACAAGCCCAAGTCTTGACCACAGCAGGGGGGACAACCGCAGCTTTAATGGCTTGGATAGTCGGTGGGGTGATTACCTTAGCGGGTGGTCTAACAATTTCAGAAATTGGTGCCAAGATTCCATTAACAGGTGGTTTATATGTTTATATTGAACAAATATATGGAAAAGTTTGGGGATTTTTGACCGGTTGGACCCAGACGGTGCTATATGGGCCAGCAATTGTTGCGTCATTATCAGCTTATTTTGCTATTTTATTTAATAATTTTTTTGGTTTAACCGCAACCTGGAATATCCCAGTGGCAATCGGGGTCATTTTGATGATTACGGCGATTAACTTGCTTGATAATCGGGTTCCGGCCGGCTTTGCTGTTTTGACGACTTCCGTGAAGTTGCTACCAATTTTGGTCGTCATCATCTATGGTTTGTTTTTTGGTCATGTTTCGGCCTTGCATCAGACGGTGGCAACGGCGTCAAACCAGGCTTCTGGTGGTTTTGGGATGGCTGTTTTGGCTACTTTATTCGCTTATGATGGTTGGGCAACTCTGACTAATATGGGTGGTGAATTAAAGAATCCACAAAAGAATTTACCTCGTGCGATTGTGGGGGGAATTCTGATTGTTGTTTTGGCATATGTCGGGATTTCATATGGCATGATGCGGGCGCTTCCAGCAAATGAAATTGTGCGTTTAGGCGACAATGCTACTTTTGGTGTGATTACAAAGGCCTTTGGTAATATTGGCGGGCGCTTGTTAACATTAGCGATTCTGATTTCAATTCTGGGAACGTTGAATGGGAAGTTAATGGCCTTGCCACGGATGACGTTTGCGATGGCTGAACATGGTGTCTTACCAAAATGGTTAGCTAAAATGAATCGTTTCAATGAGCCAATCGGATCAATTTTATTTTTAACTGTCACTGGTATTTTATTACAATTTACGGCTTCAGCTGATTGGCTTTCAAATATTGCTGTGTTCGTCATTTGGATTTTTTATACCGCTGTCTTTGTTGGATTGTTTATTTTACGTTATCGCGAGCAGCATAACAAAAAGAGCACAAATGAGCAGCAGCATAATTTTGTGGTGCCTGGGTATCCAATTGTGCCATTTATTGCAATTGCGGGGGCATTATTTGTGCTAATGAGTTCCTTAATGGATGATTTTGTGTCATCATTGTTATCAATTCTGTTTGTATTATTAGGTTTACCTGTTTATTGGTATTATCAAAAAAAGGGGGATGTAAATGAGTGAAATGAACGTTTTACAGAAAATGGGACGTAAAGAAAATCCCAGTGATTATGCTGACAAGGATGGCGGCTTAAAACCAGTGCTTGGCTTTAAAGATATGATGGCCATGGGGATTGGAACTGTTGTCGGGGCCGGAATTTTTACCATTCCCGGAATTGTTGCAGCTGATTATGCTGGTCCAGCGGTTGTGATTTCATTTATTTTAGCCGCATTAGTGGCTGGTTTATCAGCTTTATCATATTCTGAATTAGCTTCAGCAATGCCATTTGCTGGCTCAATCTATTCATGGGCTAACGTGATTTTTGGGGAATTCATGGGCTGGATTGCTGGTTGGGCAGTGCTTTCTGAATATTTGATTGCCTTAGCTTTTGTGTCATCAGCATGGTCATCGTATTTTCAGGGCTTTGTGAAAAGCTTAGGCGTGCAAATTCCTAGCGTGATTGCCGGATCTTTTAATCCAGCGAAAGGGCAAGTCATTGACTTGTTCGGTGCCTTGGCCTTGTTAGGTGTTGGTCTATTAGTGATTAAAGGCATGAAGGCGGCAGCCATTGTTGAAAATTGGTTGGTTGTTTTGAAAGTTGCTGTGATTGTGATTTTCTTAGTCGTTGGTTTAACAGCGGTTCAAGTGAATAATTGGGTACCATTTATTCCAGCGCATCAAGCAGGAACGGATTTTGGTGGTGGCATTGGAATTTTACATGGTGCGTCACAGGTATTTTTCGCTTATATAGGTTTTGACACGATTGCAGCGAATTCTGCCGAAGTTAAAAACCCACAGAAAACGATGCCACGGGCGATTATGGGGACTTTGTTAGTTGCTACAATTTTGTTTGTGGCCGTGGCAGCGGTTTTGACGGGAATGTTCCCATATCAAAAGTATGCCGGAAATGCAGAACCAGCAGCTTGGGCTTTGCGCCAAGCGGGACATTTCTTTACGGCTAATTTGCTTTCAGTTGTCGCCCTTGTTGGGATGTTTACTGGTTTAATTGCTTTGATGGTTGGTGGTTCACGGTTACTATATGCTTTTGGACGAGATGGTTTAATCCCACGTCAATTTGGAAAATTGGATAAGAATGAATTACCACGGAACGCCACAATTTTGATGTTAGTAGCAGGAATCTTGTTGGGTTCTATTTTCCCAATTGATATCTTATCTAATTTGGTTTCAGCGGGGACGCTTGTGGCCTTTATGATGGCTTCATTGAGTGTACTAGTATTGCGGAAGCGCAAGGATATTCCCAATACGGGTTATAAGGTGCCTGGTTATCCAGTGATACCAGCCCTAGCGGCTTTGTCAGCGGTTGGCTTATTCTTCACTTTGAATAAGGACGCACTGTTCTTAATGGCTGGTTGGTTATTGATTGGGATGATTGTATACTTTATTTACGGGATGCAACATAGTTCCAAAACAAAAACAAAGTCAGAATAATTGAATTAATTTAATTAAAGAAGTTAGGAGGATGACATACCTAACTTCTTTTTTATGTGCGATAATAGTGCTTAGCGAAAAAAGATGTGGAGAGAATGGTCATGCAAAAAATATTAGTTTTAACCACAGGTGGAACAATTGCGTCACATAAAACTGAGAACGGGTTAGCACCTGGAATGGCTGATGATGTGTTATTGAGTTATTTTGATGTGCCAGCCGAGGTACAATTATCAGCTGAAAGCGTCATGAATAAAGACTCAACTAATATGCAGCCAGAAGATTGGGTAACGTTAGCTGACCGGATTCGAAATGATCAAGATGATTATGATGCCTTTATTATTACGCATGGAACAGACACAATGGGTTATACAGCAGCAGGGCTATCGTATCTGTTGAATGGGATTGATTGTCCAGTGGTTTTGACTGGTTCGCAAGTGCCATTGGGGATGGATGAAACTGACGCAGTACGCAATTTAAATGATGCTTTAACTTTTGCAATTAAAACGCCGTTGAATGGCGTCTATGTTGTGTTTAATGGGGTGGTGATTGCCGGGACCCGGGCCATTAAAACTAAAACTAAAAGTTATGATGCTTTTGAAAGTGTGAATTTTCCATACATCGCCCAAGTCCAAGATGGTGAATTGTTTAATCTTTTTGAACCGGATCCTAATGATAAAGTGATGCCAAGTGAGTTAAAGTTAGATACCAATGTCTTTGTATTAAAGGCTTTTCCAGGTTTACAACCAGAAATCATTGATTACTTAGGTGAACACATTGATGGATTGATTATTGAAAGTTTTGGGAATGGTGGGCTGCCTTTTGAAAATCGTAATCTAGTACCTGGGATTGCGCGTTTAACTGATGCTGGGATTCCAGTCATTATCACAACTCAAATTCTTCAAGAAGGGCAAGATATTTATCTTTATGAAGTTGGGCAACAAGTTGCCCAAGCTGGTGGTATTTCAGTGGGTGATATGAATACCGAAGCGGTGGTTGCCAAATTAATGTGGGTATTGGCGCAAACTAAGAATATGGATACGATTAAGGTAATGATGCAAAAGCCAATCGCACATGATTTAGACTTTGTTTAATGAAAGAGGGGCAACATATGGCAGATTTGAAATTTGAGATCATGCAACAATTTGGGACACTTTCAACTAGTAAAAGTGGTTGGAATTTGGAATTGAATTTCGTGCAGTGGGGCGATAATCAACCAAAGTTTGATTTGCGGACGTGGTCCCCTGACCATAAAAAAATGGGTAAGGGTATTACACTGACCCATGCCGAGTTAGTCAAATTAGATCAAGCGTTAGAGACAGTGTTAGCCCCTGAAACGGCACCAGTTGCTCCAACTGAATTGGATGACAGTGAAGATGAGCCACAAGCAGCGACATCAGAAAAACCAGCTTGGGGTAAATTAAATGATTTTTAAAAAGAGCGCAGACAAAGTCTGCGTTCTTTTTATATGCCGGAATTGTTAACCCTGTTAATTATTTAGGGGGGTATGCAATTGAATAAAAGGCTGATACTCAAAAATAATATTTGTTAACCCTATTAACAAATAGCAACTAGGAAGCAAAATTTAGATCAAAAAAGCGTCAACTTTATTGTGCATGCGGACTTAACTGCGTAATATACGTGTTCCAGAAGTAGTAGGAAATGGGGTTGAAGCGATGCGCATGGTGATAGTTGATAAAGGGAATAGTCGAAGTGAACAGCAATATCAACAACTTGCTCAACAAGTTCAGCAAAAGCAAATTGACTTGGTGTTATTTGTTGGTGTTGAGCAACATCAGCAGAGCTTTCGAGCAGGGGTAGCACTTGATCATTATTTATTAGCTGACGGAATTACGCGTCTATACCAAGACAATGGGGCCTATCAATGCCAACGCTTTTTTGAAAAAGCATGGTCAGGAGTATTTTGGACCACGTGTCTTTATGCGCAGTACCATGTTGGACAAGCTTTATTGTGCCGACCAGCAATTGTTCGAATTTGGTATCGTGCTCTTGGACCTCAAGTCAAACTAGTGGTAATTGAGCTGGTCCACCAAGTTTTTGCGATCATTGCCACAGCTAAGCCAGAACAAATGCACCAAAAATATTTAAGAGGAGCCTTAGATTTATTACGAGCACAGGTTAAGCCAGTGATTTTGGTTTATCCAAATCAATTGAGGTTATGTATACCAAATGGTTATTGGCAAATGCTTCGCTTAACTAGTCAGCCGGGGTGGGAACGTGAATTAGCTGTGTTGGTGGATTTTACTAGCAAGGAGCTACGATGGAAGCGTTGGCATGATAGTTGGCCGATAATTTTAATTGAAATTGAGCATTAAAAAACCAACCTAGAGATAGGCTGGTTCATTTGTTTAGATTTTTTAACGATCGACAACATTAGCACCAAGTGAGTTTTGGAAGTGATCCAAAGCCCACTCATGACCTGGGGCAGAGAAACTAGCAACAGCATCGGCATGGACCGTAAGTTGGTAATCTAAATTATAAGCGTCGACAGCTGTATGTAAGACACAGATATCTGTGCAAACACCGGTAAGATGTAATGATTGGATGTGACGTGAGCGTAAGTAGTTATCGAGATTGCTATTGGCAAAACTACTGTAGCGATTCTTGGGATAGATATACACATGCTCGTCATCTTGATGTTTAGCGACCCAATCGGCTAATGGTCCATAAAACTCTCGGCCGGGTGTGTTTGCTAAATTGTGGGGTGGAAAGAGTTTGCTTTCAGGATGATATGGATCGTTTAATTCGTGCAAGTCTGTTGGTAAAATGACGGCATCACCGCGTTGTAAAAATTCGTCAGCCAAGGTAACAATGCGGTCGGCAATTGCTTGGCCAGGCTTGCCACATGTTAAGGCACCATCATCGGCAACAAAGTCGTTGGTATAGTCAATAATTAAAAGGGCTTCCATAATCATTACTCCTTCTTTTGGTGATTCGTAAGGGTGACAGTTGCTGAGGCAATTTGATTGTGTTGCTGTGTTTCATAAATATCAACTTGCCAGGTTTGAATGCGACGACCTGTATGTAAGGGGATGGCGACTGCTTCAAGGGTGCCTTGACTGACACTATTGAGATGATGAATATTTAAATCAACACCGACAGCAAATTGATTGGTGTCGTTTAGCACAGTGTTAGCGCCCATGCTAGCGGCAGTTTCTGCTAGCATGGCACTAATCCCGCCGTGTAACATACCGAAAGGTTGTAAAGTTTGCTCGCTCACGGGCATGCTAAGGACCACTTTACGATAGTCATTGACGATTGTTTGTATATCAAATAATTCGACTGCATTCATGCCGTGCGCCTCCACTTGCTTTAGGTCGGAATTTGTTTAACCATATTGTACGATAAATATTTTTGAAAATACAGCTTAGTGTATAACGTGGTAAAATGTTAGATATTCACTTACACATGTTTACTAAGATTAAATGTGTTAGAAAGACGGGGTGCAAGAAATGAGTGAAACGGCATGGACGCCAGTGAAAGAATATTCAGAAATTTTGTTTGAGCGGTCAGGTAAAGTCGCTAAGTTGACGATCAATCGTCCAGAAAAGCGTAATGCCTTTACGCCAGTAACAATTGAGGAATTAATCGACGCCTTTAATAATTGTCGTGATGATCCGACGATTGGTGTGATTATTTTGACTGGTGCAGGTGATGAAGCCTTTTCATCTGGTGGTGATCAATCAGTTCGTGGAAATGGTGGTTATGTTGGACCTGATCAAGTAGCTCGTCTAAACGTATTGGATCTACAACGTTTGATTCGGATTATTCCAAAGCCGGTGATCGCGATGGTTAAGGGCTGGTCAGTTGGTGGCGGTAATATTTTGCAATTAGTTTGTGATTTAACGGTGGCTGCAGATAATGCTAAATTTGGTCAAACTGGACCAAAGGTTGGCTCATTTGATGCTGGCTATGGTTCAGGTTACCTAGCTCGCGTGATTGGTCATAAACGAGCTAAGGAAGTCTGGTTCTTAAACAAATTCTATACGGCTGAAGAGGCGATGGATATGGGCTGGATTAACCGGGTTGTGCCATTGGCGGAAGTTGAAGATGCCACAATGGAATGGGCAAACGAAATTTTAAAGAAGTCACCAACAGCACTGCGCTTTATTAAGGCAGCGATGAACGCTGATACAGATGGTTTGGCTGGTTTGCAACAATTTGCTGGTGATGCGACAATGCTTTACTATACAACCGATGAAGGAAAAGAAGGGCGTGATGCCTTTTTGGAAAAGCGCGATCCTGATTTTGATCAATTTCCAAAGTTCCCATAAACGGGGTTAGCTCCAATCAGTGATGATTTGGAGCTTTTTATGTTCAAAAAGAGGAGGTTAAGCGGCGATGCAAAATTGGTTGACCAAACGGGTTGATTTAAGTCCACAACAAACGGCACTTGTAGTTGATGACCAGCGTTTAACTTTTGAGGAATTACAAACAGAAGTGCTAAGTCTAGCAGAGCAATTAGCGATGGTCTTAGATGATAATCCACGGGTTGGCTTGTTAACCAATAATAGTAAGGTAGGCTATGAATTGATTTTGGCTTTACAACAATTAGGGCGCCAAGTGGTTTTGTTAAATAACCGTTTATCGTCAGTTGAACTGGCCTATCAGTTACAAGATGCCCGGGTTTCGCAAGTGCTTATGGATGATAATGCATCACAAGTATTGTCAGATGTAACCACGATTACTTTTTCTGAAATTTTATCAGCGGGACATCAAGCGGTTGTACCAATTGATAATTTTGATTTAGATGCTGTGACAACGATTATGTACACGTCAGGAACCACTGGAAAACCTAAGGGTGTTCAGCAAACCTTTGGTAATCACTTTTATTCGGCGATTGGTTCAATGTTGAATTTAGGGTTGAGTGCGGATGATAGTTGGTTGGCAACCGTACCGATTTTTCATATCAGTGGCTTATCGATTATGATGCGTTCGTTGATTTATGGTATTCCAGTTTATTTATTTGAGCGTTTTGATGCTCCTAAAATTCACGCCTGTCTAATGCAAGGAATGGTGACAACGATTTCAGTTGTCCCAACGATGTTAAAGGAATTATTAGCCCAATTATCCACAGGCGAACGGTATCCAGTTCATTTTAAAACGATGCTATTGGGAGGCGGGCCGACCGATTTAAAAACCTTGAAGCAAGCCCAGGCAGCTGGTGTAAATATTGTTCAATCATATGGAATGACTGAGACGGCCTCACAAATTATTGCTTTGGATCCCAAAGATGCAAAACGTAAAGTCGGGTCAGTTGGTAAACCATTGTTTCCGGTTGAACTAAAAATTAAAAATCCAGATGAACATGGGATTGGCCGGGTTCAGGTTAAATCACCAACTTTAACGGTTGGCTATTTAAATCAAGCACAAAAATATGAAGATAGTTTTGATGATGGTTGGTTTGATACTGGCGATATGGGCTATCTTGATGATGAGCAGTTTTTGTTTTTAGCTGGTCGAGAAGGTGACATGATTTCATCCGGTGGGGAGAACATTTTTCCCGATGAAGTTGAAGCTGTTTATCGAGAGTTGCCTGCAGTGAAGGAAATTGCGGTTGTAGGAGTACCGGATGAACGCTGGGGACAGCAACCAGTGGCAATCGTAGAGTTGGCTGATTATCAGCATATTTCTGCTGCAGAGCTGCAAGCGTACGGACGGTCACAGATTGCGCATTACAAGGTGCCACGACATTTTTACCAGTTAGTTGATGATTGGCCTAAAACCGCTAGTGGTAAGATTCAGCGTTTCCAGTTAAGGCAGCAGTTATCACAACTATCCGAATTAGATTAATTTTTGCGATTCATTTAGATGATGTTATAATGTAAGTATTCTAGGAAAGGGGGTGATACGATTTGAATAATGTAGAAATACAACAAATCGTGTCGCCCTTGTAAAGGAAACAAGGGCGACACGGTCTGTTAAATACAGCAGTGTCTGTAATAGGTAACTATTACAGTCCGGATGCGTTGATTATTTTCATAATCAACGCATTTTTTTTAAAGCCTGGATAAAGCTAGTGGCGGTAGGCTAAAGTAACCATATTCAAATTTAAATTAAAATAATGAAATAAACGAAGTAGGAAACGAGGCTAGTGATGGCAGGAAATACAATTAAGTTATTAGTTGTCGAAGATGATTATGCATTAAATGATACTGTGCGTGACACGATTAGTGAACTTGGTGAAGTTACGCAAGTTCATGATGGAGATGAAGGACTTTTTGAAATTCAATCAGGGGTTTATGATGCGGTCATTTTGGACGTCATGTTACCGGGTGAAGATGGCTTTTCAATCTTGAAGAAGGCCAAGGAAGAATTTCCTAATTTGCCAATCTTGATGTTAACGGCCAAAGGTGAGTTAGCCGATAAGATGCAAGGCTTTGACCTGGGGGCTGATGAATACATTACAAAACCATTTTATAAGGAAGAGCTACTAGCTCGTTTAAAGACTTTGTTGCGCCATACTGGTGTTTTGGGGCAAGATGGTGCTTTAGAGGTTGGTAATATTCAAGTGTATGTTGACCAACATAAAGTGTTGATTGATGGCAAAGAAGTTAATTTGCAAGGGCGTGAATTTGGTCTGTTGGTTTATTTGATGCAACATGTCGGCCAAATCGTTACTAAAGATCAAATCTTTGATCGCCTCTGGGGCTTTGATTCAGATACATCATTAACCGTTGTGGAAGTTTATATGAGTAACTTACGTAAAAATCTACGACAAGCGAATGCATCCGTGACAATCAAGACGCTCCGGAATGTCGGATACACGTTATCTCCTGTTGATGAGGACTAGAATATAGCATGGGTAAAAAGAATCAGGCGCATGAAACGGCCTATGCACCGTATCAAGCGCCTAACTATGAAAAATTAAAATTACCAAAGCCACTCCAGCGGATTCGTGAATCGTTAACCCAACAAGAAAAAATGACAATCCTAATGGTCTTGGGGTTTACGATCGTGTTTGCACTGATTAGTATTTTTGCTGTGAGTCAGTTTCGGCAAATTATGTATGATCCGGCTGAGCAACGTGTGGCACAAAGTTTTACGCCACCAGCTGATCCGCGCGATCGTGTTGAGCCAGCACCAATTTTGGATTATACGCCAACGCTAGCAAAGGTGTTGGAGCTTAAGTCGCAAAGCAAAGTCGTGTTGAAACAGTTTAATGGGAAGTGGTTCTTTTTTGAACGCCAAGGGGATAAGTTAGCTTACTTGGACGTTACCAATGAACATGAAATTCTTGAACGCGTCTCTAGACACTTATTGTGGATTTTTGGTTTATCTGAAATTGCGTTGTTACTAATGGCGATGGCATTGACGCGTTCAAATATGCGTCCAATTATGCGCTCATGGAAACAGCAACGGCGCTTCGTAGCCGACGCTGCGCATGAATTTAAGACACCAATGACGGTGATTCAAAGCGATTTGGAACGGATGCTTGAACATCCGCAAGATACAGTCATGGATCAAGTAGAAAATGTGGCAGGGGCTTTAACTGAAGTTCGTCATTTGAATGCATTGGTTGGTGATATGCTGACGCTGGCACAATCGGATGCTGATGTACCAATGTTCAAATTTGACGATTTTGATTTAGCAGATTTGGCCCGTGAAGTTGGCGATATCTATAAATTTAGTGCTGATGAGAAGCAACAACAATTAGTGATTGATGTACCTGAACACCTACCAATGTATGGGGATGCCCAACGGATGCGCCAATTATTAGTTATCTTAGTCGACAATGCTCAAAAATATGCTGGACCAGATAGTGTCGTGACAGTCAAAGCAGAGCCCAAAAACAATTCCATTCGCCTTTCGGTTTCTGATACTGGAGGAGGCGTTACTGATGAACAAAAGAAGCATTTGTTTGATCGTTTTTATCGTGTTGATAAAGCACGTTCTCGTTCGACGGGGGGCCATGGCTTAGGCTTATCGATTGCTAAGTGGATTGTGCAAGGTCATCACGGAACAATCCAGGTGACTGATACTGTTCCACATGGAACAACGTTTAATATAGTGTTACCTAAAATTGCTAAAACAAGAAATGGTACTAAAGAAAAGTAGCGCGAAAAACGCTACTTTTTTATTGATTAAAAAAGGGAGCTTTTCAATGATTGAAATGTGGGATGATGAAAAAATTCATGATTTTCGCCAAACGCTTTTAAGCTGGTATGACGAAGCTGGACGTAATGACTTACCTTGGCGTCAAGATCATAATCCGTACCGTGTTTGGGTATCTGAAATTATGTTACAACAAACACAAGTGAATACAGTGATACCATATTTTGAACGTTTTATGGATATGTTTCCAACCGTGGCAGATCTAGCTGCCGCTCCAGAAGCAGACATTCTAAAAGCGTGGGAAGGTCTTGGCTATTATTCACGGGTGCGCAATATGCAAAAGGCGGCGCAACAAATTGTGAATGATTATGCTGGACAATGGCCAACGACGATGCGAACTCTGCAGAAACTAAAGGGGGTTGGACCGTATACGGCGGCCGCCATTGCCAGCATTGCTTTCAATGAACCAGTGGCGGCGATTGATGGGAATGCCTTTCGTGTTTTTGCGCGCCTATTTGAAATTGATTCCGATATTGCTGCGCCAGCAACACGTAAAGAATTCTTTGACTTGGGAAATCAATTAATTGATCCGGAACGACCAGGTGATTTTAATCAAGCGATTATGGATTTGGGTTCATCATATATGCGTGCTAAAAATAGTGATCCAGCGCATTCACCTGTGAAAGCATTTGATGCAGCTTATCAAGATGGGGTAACAGATCTATATCCGGTAAAATCTAAAGCTAAACCAGCTCAAAAAATGGCGTATGCGGCAATTTATTTGAAATCTGGGCAACAAGTTGTTTGGGAACAGCGGCCTCAAGATGGACTGTTGGCTAATTTCTGGACTTTCCCCTTATTTAAGATAGATGATTTTATGAATGACCCAGATATTGAATGGACAGATGCTGAACTAGAGCGAGCCCTAGAGAAAAGATTGTTTCAAGATTATGGCGTGAAAGCGCATTTAGAAAAGATGCCATTGAAGCCAATTACGCATGTTTATACACATCAAAAATGGGCAGTGACAGTTTTTGCAGGGGAAATGGATGCACCACAGCCTTTACGAAAAGGGATATGGCGCACGATGCAGGATACGGTTAAAGATCCACAGCCTAAAATACAAGAAAAAATATGGCGCGCTTTAGACTAAGCAGAGTGTTTCACATGAAACAATTTTGTTTTACGTGATTGTAAGTGTTGATAACAAAGGCATTTTGCGCTATTCTTTTAATATTGGAATCACTATGGAGAAATTAGATGAACTCAGAAGAATTTGCGGCGGCTTTACGTGAAAATGGGGTGGCCTTAGATGACCACCAACTAGAACAATTTAATACATATTATGAGCGTTTAGTGGCCGTCAATGAGTACATGAATTTAACGGCGATTACGGATCATGATGAAGTTTTTTTGAAGCACTTTTATGATTCATTGACGTTAGCGTTTGCTTATCCTAAGTTGCAAACAGAACCTTTATCAATGATTGATGTGGGAGCTGGGGCTGGCTTTCCATCGTTACCTTTAAAAATTGTCTTTCCACAATTGAAAGTGACGATTATTGATTCATTGAATAAGCGGATTAATTTTTTACAGGAATTGGTCGCTGAATTACAGTTGGATGGTGTTCGGGTGGTCCATGCGCGTGCTGAAGAATTCGGGGGTAAAAAGAGCCCCGAACGTGAGCAATATGATGTAGCAACTGCTCGGGCGCTTGCACGTTTAAATGTGTTAGGTGAATTAACGTTGCCTTTTGTTAAAGAGCAAGGCGTGCTCTTAGCAATGAAAGGTAGTCAAGCTGAAGATGAATTAGCGCAAGCAAAACCTGCTTTGCAAACTTTGGGTGGTGAAGTGAAACAAGAAGTCGATGTGACCTTACCTAATGGTGATCCACGAACGATTATTGTGGTTCAAAAGGTTAAGCCAACACCAAAGAAGTATCCACGTAAACCAGGCGACCCAGTTCGCAAGCCGTTATAATTAAGGAGAAAGGATGATCTGATGGGACATGTTATTGCACTAGCAAATCAAAAAGGTGGTGTTGGTAAAACAACTACCACAGTAAATCTCGGGGCGTCATTGGCGACTCTGGGCAAGAAAGTTTTGCTGATTGATACAGACGCACAAGGAAATGCGACGTCAGGGTCAGGGATCCATAAATCAACAATTGAACGAGATGTTTATGACGTATTAGTGAGTGAAATGCCAATTGAAGAGGCAATTTTACCTACGGCACATCCCGACATGGATATTGTACCGGCGACAATTCGATTAGCTGGGGCTGAACTTGAATTAGCTCCAGTCATGGCTCGTGAATTACGATTGAAGCAAGCTGTAGACCAAGTGCGTGATCAATATGACTATATTTTAATAGATAATCCACCTTCGTTAGGATTGGTAACCATTAACACCTTCTCAGCTGCGGATTCGATTTTAATTCCTGTCCAAGCTGAATATTATGCCTTGGAAGGATTGGGCCAATTGATGAATAATATGCAATTGGTTAAGCAACATTTTAATCCTGATTTGGAAATCGAAGGCGTTTTATTGACGATGGTTGATACACGAACGAATCTAGCCAATGAAGTCGTTGAAAGTGTTCGCGATTATTTTGGTAGCGAAGTTTACCAAACAACCATTCCAAGAAATATTCGCTTATCAGAAGCACCATCACATGGTTTGCCAATTATTGATTATGATGCTAAATCACGTGGAGCTGAGGTCTATTTAGATTTGGCAAAGGAGGTTTTAGCTGCGCATGGTGAAAAGTAAGAAAAAGTCTGTTTTAGGCGATGGCGGCGGATTAGGAGCTTTGTTTGCTGATCAAGGCGTCGATACAAGTGTGGCCAAAGACGATACGGTTCGCGACATTGAAGTCACAGCGATTGTAGCAAACCCCTATCAACCACGGCGAATTTTTGATGAAGCAGCTTTAAATGATTTAGCTGCCTCAATCAAAGAAAACGGGGTTTTGCAACCAATTATCGTGCGGCATGCCCCTAAAGATGGGCAACAATATGAAATTCTGGCTGGTGAGCGGCGTTGGCGTGCGAGTCAATTAGCCGGATTGACTGAAGTGCCAGCGATTGTTCGTAAATTAGATGATGACCAGATGCTACAAGCTTCGATTCTTGAAAATTTGCAACGTGAGGATTTGACTCCGTTAGAAGAAGCTGAAGCTTATAAGCAAATGATGACGGCGATGAACTTGACGCAAGATCAAGTTGCTAAGCGCCTAGGAAAGGCGCGTTCAGCGGTTGCCAATTTGTTGCGACTATTGAATTTGCCAGATGAAGTTAAAACAATGGTCAATGACGGTTCGCTTTCAATGGGACAAGCACGTACTTTGTTAGGTTTGCATAATAAGCGCCGGATTGTTCCAGTAGCGAAGAGAGTTGTGCGCGAAGGTATGACGGTGCGACAAGTTGAACAGTTAGTGAACCAACTTAATGAACAAGCGCAAACAGTTGAAACACCAAAGCCACAATCTGCTTATTTGGAAGAAGCCCAGCATGTCTTGGAAGACAAGTTTGGGACGAAGGTTAATATGACACGGAACCGGAATGGGGCTGGAAAAATTGAAATTTCTTATTTGTCTGATGACGATTTAAATCGAATTCTTGAAGTGCTTGATATTTCAATGGATTAATTGAAGGAGCAGGATAATGTACGATTTACATGATATTGTTCAGATGCGTAAAGGGCATCCATGTGGTGCCAATGAATGGGAGATTGTTCGAATTGGTGCTGATATGAAACTGGTTTGCCAGGGTTGTCAGCATCAAGTGACCATGCCCCGACATGATTTTGATAAGCGTTTTAAAAAAGTTTTGAAACACGCTGATACAGACGAAGAAAATTAATGGAAATGAGAGAGGATAACTAACATGGCTTTAACAGCAGGGATTGTTGGACTACCTAACGTTGGTAAGTCAACTTTATTTAACGCAATCACAAAGGCTGGCGCTGAAATGGCGAACTACCCCTTTGCCACAATCGAACCAAACGTTGGCATGGTCGAAGTGCCAGATGCTCGTTTAGATCGAATTCAAGAATTGGTACCGGCGGACAAAGTCGTACCAACGACATTTGAATTTACTGACATTGCGGGAATTGTTAAGGGCGCTTCACAAGGTGAAGGGCTTGGAAACAAGTTCTTGGAAAATATTCGTCAAGTAAATGCCATTGTGCATGTTGTGCGGGCTTTCGATGATGATGATATTACCCACGTTACTGGAGTGGTTGACCCGATTGCCGATATTGAAACGATTAATACTGAATTGATTTTGGCTGATTTAGAAGCGGTTGATAAGCGTTTTGCTAAGGTTGAAAAGATGGCTAAAACATCTAAGGATAAGCAAGCCATTGCGGAATATGATGTGCTTGAAAAGCTTAAGCCAGCATTGGAAGCTGGTAAGCCCGCACGTTCAATTGATTGGAACGAAGAAGAAGAAGAAATTGTTAAAGGTTTGTTCCTATTAACGGCTAAGCCAGTGCTTTATGTGGCGAATGTGGCGGAAGATGATATGGCTGACCCAACGGCTAGTGAATATTATCAACAAGTCGCTGATTATGCTGAAAAGGATCATGCTCAAGTTATCGGAATTTCAGCGCGAGCAGAAGAAGAAATTGCTGAAATGGATGATGAAGATAAGCAAGAATTCATGGAATTGCAAGGTATCACGGAACCAGGTTTGAATCGTTTGATTCGGACGGCTTATCATTTGTTGGACTTGCGGACGTTCTTTACTGCTGGTGGTAAGGAAACCCGGGCTTGGACTTTTAAGGCTGGTATGAAAGCGCCACAAGCAGCTGGTGTCATTCATTCCGACTTCGAACGTGGCTTTATCCGTGCTGAAACGGTTGCCTATGATGATTTGGACCAATATGGTTCAATGAAGGCGGTCAAGGAAGCTGGTAAGCGCCGTTCTGAAGGTAAAGAATATGTCGTTCAAGATGGCGACATTATGGAATTCCTATTTAACGTATAGTGGAGAGATTGAAATAATGACTGAAGAAAAGAATGAAACCCAAGCAGCCCAAACAGCGCCTAAGTTAAAGACGCACGAAGAATTGGCGCAAAGTGGGCTATCAAAGCGTAACCAAGACTTTATGTGGCAAGTGCAGAGTTTGGCGACTGAAGAACAAATTGCGGCGGGTCTAGTAGCTGAAATTGAAACTGAATTGTTGCATGCTCAAAAGTCTGGCCAAACAGCTAAACAACTCTATGGCACGCCTAACCAAGCCTTAGGGCATGAAGTCCACCATAATGTGGAAACTGGTAAAGAAACTGTGAATTATGCGGCCAATGGTTTTTGGAATATTGCCATTGATAATACTTTCGTCTTCTTTATGATGTTTAGCTTGATGTTTGGAATCATGTTAATGTTTAGTTCAAAATCACTTAGTGGTAGTGGTGAATTAGGATCATTAGGTCTGACTGCCTTAGTTTTGACGTCACTTAGTGGTGGGGTATTGTTCGCTGCTTGGACTATGTTGATGGCACCTAATGCAGCTGGCCAACGAATGAGCTTAGTGATGCGAATTATTGGATCACTATTAATCTTTGGAACATGGTTCTTGCTTTATATGTTATTTGGCTTGATTCCATTGAAGTTTAATCCAATCCTACCAGGCTGGGTTTACTTAGTATTAGCTGGACTAGCCTTTCTTGGCTTCCAATGGTGGCGTCGTCGTACTGGCATGCAAGGTGGCTTCATGGGTGGTACCAGCAACAATGCTGCAAAACGCAAGTAAGCAACTAACCTAATGCAGGTGCACAAGGATAAAGAGGAGGCACACGATGAAAATTTTGATTGTTGATGATGATCATGAAATTTCAGAATTGCTTGAAATATACGTGAAGAACGAAGGCTATGAGCCCATTTCAGCTGATAATGGTAAAGATGCCTTGAAAAAGTTGCGCACAAATCCGGATGTTGGGTTAGTGATTTTAGATATCATGATGCCTGAGATGGATGGGACAGAAGTTGTCAAAGAAATTCGTAAGGATAATTCAATTCCAATTTTGATGTTGTCAGCCAAGTCAGGTGCAATGGATAAAATTCAAGGTTTGATTCAAGGGGCTGATGATTATGTCACCAAGCCATTCAATCCTTTGGAAGTCATGGCTCGTGTTCGTGCGCTTTTGCGTCGCTCACAAAATAATGGCTTGCAACAAGAAGCGCCAGAAATTTTGGACATTGGTGCTTTGACAATTAATAAGGATAGCCATGAAGTTAAGACCGCCGATGGGGTTGAAGTGAATTTAACCGCCTTGGAATTTGGTATTTTGTATCTATTAGCATCACATCCAAATCGGGTCTTCAGCGCGGATGATATTTTCGAACGTGTCTGGCAACAAGAGTCAGTTGTTTCAGCTAAAACCGTGATGGTTCACGTTTCGCACTTGCGGGATAAGCTGGAAGAAGCAACTGGTGGTAACCAAGTGGTCCAAACTGTTTGGGGCGTTGGTTACAAGATTGAAGTCTTATAATAATTAAAGGAATTAGGGATGAAACAAAATACTTTAGAATGGCTAGTGTTAGCAATCAAAAGTGTCGTTTCGGCCCTATTTTTTGTGCTTGCTTATCTAGGTAGTGCCGCGGTATTGCAATTAATCCGCCATCAGGTGGTTGATCAACAGCTTTGGTCTGCTTTTTTCCGTGAACAGCCAGTTTGGGCGTTTGGCTTATTAATTCTGTTTGGCTTGTTTTGGTTAGTATCGGTACGTTATTTTTACACTCAAATGCAATTAACCAACTTGACCCAATCAGTGAATGCACTTGAGGCTCGTTTAAAAGATAAGCACGCTAAAAAAGAGGACGAAACACAAGCATTAGTGACCAAACATATGGGTTATCGTTTGAAGCCGTTGGCTCAAAGTGTCGACGATCTGTATGAGGCGGCACAAAATGCGATGGAAGAAGAACGTGATATTGAGCGTTCTAAGGATGAGATGATAACGAACGTGTCCCATGATTTAAGGACGCCGTTGACGTCGATTCTGGGTTATTTAGGGTTGATTGTAAACGAACAACCTCAAGAATTGACGCCCGAAGAAACCAAACATTATGCTTCGACTGCGTTTAGTAAAGCGCAACAAATGAAGTCATTGGTTGAAGATTTATTTGACTACACACAAGTCAAACAAGTTGACTTCAAGTTACATTGGGCACCGCTCGATTTAGCAGCGCTTTTGCAACAATTATCAGCTTCATACGAATTAGAAGCTAAACAAAAAGAGGTCGTGATTTCTGCGGTTACTAAGCCTGACAGTATTGAAATGATGGGAGATCCTGATCAATTAGCGCGGGTCTTCATGAATTTAATTAGTAATGCGTTGAAGTATGGTAAAGGTGCAACCTTCATTCGTTTGTCAGCTAAGATGATGCCGGAACGTAATTTAGTTGAGGTGCGCGTAACCAATAATGGGGAACCTATTCCAGCTAAATCAATCGATCGTTTGTTTGATCGCTTTTATCGGGTCGAAGGCTCACGTAATACGGGTACTGGTGGTACAGGCTTGGGCTTGGCCATTGTTAGCAGCGTTGTAGAAGCACATGGTGGTGAAGTTAAGGTTGTGTCGGATGATGAATTAACTAGCTTTATCATCACCTTACCATTGCAACCAAATGAATATTAAAAAGCATGAATCGTTGGATTCATGCTTTTTTAGCGGATACCTAGTAATTTTATTTTATTCGGTTATACTGTGAATAACGTCTTTAACATTAAGTAAGTAAAGGAGGGGGAAATGCGAGAATTTATGGACCTGGATCGTAACTTGAAATTACGAGCTTTAACGGTTTTCTTAACTGTTTTAGTTGGTAGTTCAGTTGGCCCCAATATGACAATTTACTATGTTCAGCATTTTGGATCATTTTGGACCGGGATTCTGCTCATGGTTGTATCAATTGCCGGATTGATATTTGGCCTATATGGTGGACACATTTCCGATGTGATTGGTCGAAAACGCACGATTGAATATGGGCAAATTGCGATGTTTATCGGGTATGGCTTAGCGATGGCTAATAATTTGCCACACTATGTCAATCCATATTTAACGTTTGTCGGCTTTCTATTAGCAATGGTTGGGTCTTCTTTAGCCGATCCAGCTGAACAAGCGATGATGATTGATTCATCGACACCGAAGAATCGACGCTTTGTTTTTGCGTTGATTTATTGGATTTTAAACATCGGAGTCATGTTGGGGGCGGCCATTGGGGGATGGTTCTTCCGTGACTATTTGTTTGAATTATTGATATTTATGACGATTGTTCCAATTATTAACTATGCGATTGTGCGTTTTGGAATGTCAGAGACACTGGATCGCGCAGCCCATATGGAACAAACGACCTCAATTGTGAGTGCGTTGAAAGGGTATTGGGAGGTCTTAAAGGATCATCGTTATTTAACCTTTGCCTTGGCATCGGTATTGGCATCGATTGTTTATTTACAACCAGACTATTACCTAGCGGCGCATTTGTCGCAAAGTTTCCATAGTTATACCTTGTTTGGGGCTGATATCTATGGACAACGGATGCTATCAATCATGTTGATTCTGAATACGATTATGATTGTGCTCGTGATGGGCTGGGTAACGCGGCGGACAGAAAAGTGGCGCTTAGTGCCTGCTTTTGCCATTGGGGTCTTACTACAAGGTGGTGGTTTCGCGGCTTCTTTCTTGTTGCAGGATTTCTGGCCCTTGATTGTTATGACTATTATTTTTACCACTGGCGAAATGATTGGGGTACCAGCCAGCCAAACCTTACGTGCGGATATGATGGATCCAGACCGGATTGGCGCGTACTCGGGTGTGTTCTCCGTAACAAAACCAATTGGGGCGGTTTTTGCGAGCGGATTTGTATCATTGTCAGCGATTGTGAACAATATTGGAATTGCCATGCTATTAATGGTAATTGTCTTTGCTTCAATTATTTTGGTCGCACGAGCTGCAGCTATGCCGGCACCATTTGATAACGAAAAAACAGCTAACCACGAATCGTGATTAGCTGTTTTTTTATGTCTTAAGTTAACGAACTCCGGACATTAATTTGTTAATTTTTGGTACTAATAAGACTAATACCACACCAAGTAGTACTGAACAGATTCCAAAGATGGCGAAGTAAGCTACTTCGTTAGCTGGATTGTATAGACGTACTAATTGGGCATTCAAGGCTGAACCAGCAGAAGAAGATAGGAACCACATTGACATCATTTGTGACATGAAGGCATGTGGCGCTAACTTTGTCGTAACTGATAGGCCAACTGGTGAGATGAGCATTTCACCAATAATGACAAGGGCCCATGAGCCAATTAACCAAAGTGGTGAAACCTTAACGGCAGTTCCCCATAAGTGACCGGGGATGGCCATCAATAGGAATGAAACACCGGCAAACATCAAACCAACTGAGAACTTCATTGGTGCAGATGGTTGCTTCTTACCCCATGCTGTCCATAGCCAAGCGAAGAATGGTGTGTACAACATGATGAAGAATGGGTTCATTGATTGGAACATGGCTGGCTTAAACCATGATAACCAATTTGGTAAGTCCGCATAGTTAACACGATCAGCCGCGAATGTAGCCAAAACAATTGATCCTTGTTCTTCAATCGCCCAGAACAAAACGGCGGCTAAGAACAATGGAATATAAGCAAATACTCGTGAACGTTCCAAAGATGTCACTTTAGGACTGGTCGTCATAATGAAGAAATAAGAAATTGGAAGCAAGACAGCGACTACCGTCAACAAGTTGATGTAATCATTGATGCTATTCCAGCCCATTAAGTTCATTAATACAATGACAAGTGCTAATGCAACAATTCCAAAAATGGTCTTGAAGACCAAAGGACGGATTTCTTCACGTTGTAGTGGATCTGGAGCATACAAAGTTTCTTCAGATAAGTCTTTTTGACCAAAATGGAATTGGATTAGTCCAAATAACATTCCGATGGCCGCAAGTGAAAATCCAGCGTGGAACCCAAAACTTTTCTGCGTCCAACCAACTAAGATTGGCGCTAAGAATGAACCAAGATTAATTCCAAAAACAAAAATAGAAAATCCTGAGTCACGGCGTGGATCATCAGCCCCATAAAGGGAACCAACCATTGAAGAAACGTTTGGCTTTAGCAAACCAGTTCCTAGGACCAATAGGGCCATCGCTCCAAACAAGGCTGCTGTAGCACCTGGAAGAGCAAGGACGATATGTCCTAACATGATAAGCACACCACCCCAAAAGACAGTGCGACGCTCACCAAGAACACGGTCGGCCATGAAGCCACCTAGCGCTCCAGCTAGGTAAACCATTGATACGTAAATCGCCATAATTGAGGCAGCCGTAGGTCGGCTAACATTTAGCTGTCCCCCGGCGATTAGGTACCACATATAGAACAATAGGATCGCCTTCATACCGTAGAAGCTAAAACGCTCCCACATTTCGGTCATGAATAGCGTCCGCAGACCACGTGGCTGACCGAAGAACGCAGTATTGCGTTTTTCGTCAGCGGCACTGGCCGTTTTATCAGCAGAATCCATGAATAGAGACCTCTCCAAACTATTAAAATTTATAAAATATGTACTTTTCGCTTAGAATTATACATTCCACAATTTTATAGCAAAAAAGTAGAAAGCTCAAGTAAAAAGTGTTACGTTAAAGTATTAATATTTACAGGGGGCCGAATGGTGATGGTGCGGGTAGCGATAAGTAGTGATAATCATTTAGATATAAATCGCCAAGATATTGCAGATGTTCTGGCGCATCAGGCCCAATTTTTAAGTCAAGCCGACGTTGACGTGTATTTAATCGTTGGCGATTTGTTTAATGATTTTACTAAGACGGTGCAATTTGTTGAGGATTTGCAGGCCCAATTGTCTAAAGTTAGAGTCTATTTTGTGGCCGGGAATCATGATATGGGCCGGCATGTGACCGAAAATGAACTTGAAAATTTTCAACATCCCAATTATCTGCACAATCGCTATGTTGATTTACCCGAAACTAATTGGCGTATTATTGGTTTAAATGGTTGGTATGATTATGGTTTTGCGCCAGCATTGCCAGCAGAAACGGCTGCAGAATTTCATCGGGGTCGTTTCTATGATCGGGTTATTGATCAACATGACTCGGATCAGATTCGTTACGAACGTTCTTATCAACAGTTACAGCAATTGTTACAAGCCGGGACGCAAGCTCAAAAGCAAATGTTGGTGATGACGCATTTTGTGCCAGTTGGTGATGATTTATTGCCCAATGTGAATCAACCACGCCAATTAGTAAATGCAATGATGGGGTCACCTAAAACTGGTCAATTGTTAGCGAGCTATCCAGCGGTGAAGGCAGTGGTTTTTGGTCATGCGCACATGCATGCACCCGTTCGGCACTATGGGCAGGCTGATTTTATGAATGTGAGTGTTGGGATTGGGCGCCGGAATGACTGGTTAACCCCAGATTTTTTAAGCACTTGGGAACTTCGTTTGAAAATTTTGGATTTAAATGGTTGACGTTTAAGCAAATATCCTGTATATTATTAATCTGTTGAGGCGCAATAGTTATTGTAAATCGATTATGGGGGTTTAGCGAAGTCTGGTTAAACGCGGTGGACTGTAAATCCATTCCTTCGGGTTCATAGGTTCGAATCCTATAGCCCCCATTGATTGGGATATGGCCAAGTGGTAAGGCATCGGTTTTTGGTACCGTGTATCGCTGGTTCGAATCCAGCTATCCCAGTTTTCAAAAGGTAAGTACCCATGGTACTTACCTTTTTTTGTGATTAAAAAAGTACCTTGCCCACAACTGAATTTTAAAGAAATGGAGAAATAAGAATATGCAAACGCTAAAAGATGGTAATAATCATAAATGGATTGCGTTAGCAGCCATGTCGATGGGGGTATTTATGGCCCTATTAGACGTGACCGTGGTTAATGTCGCATTGCCAACAATGGCGAAGGACTTTAATACGACATTTAGTAACTTACAATGGGTATTAAATGCTTATACGATTGTATTTGCTTCTATTTTGTTGATTGTCTCTAAATTAGGAGACATGTACGGCCGTAAGAAAATTTTCCTAATCAGTATGGTGATATTTGTTGTGGCCTCAGCGGTTAATGGAATGGCAACGAGCTTGCCAGTCTTAGTGATTGGACGTGCCTTTCAAGCGATTGGTGGGGCTGGCTTAAATTCACTATCAATGGCTTTAGTAGCATCTAATTTTGATGGCCCTTCTCGCGGAACTGGGATGGGGATTTTAGGATCGGTGATTGGATTATCAACGGCTTCAGGCCCCCTCGTTGGTGGCTTTTTGGTTGAAACATTTGGCTGGCCATCGATTTTTTACGTCAACGTACCAGTTGGCTTGATTGCTTTCTATTTATCATGGAAGTATGTTAAAGAAACGCCTAGCTATGGTAAGGGCCAACGTTTGGATCTCTTAGGAATGGCATTATCCGGTGCAGCCTTGTTTACCTTAGTTTATGGTTTGATTGAAAAGGAGCATCATTATGCATGGGCATGGTCAGATGCACGAGTATGGACTTGGTTAGTAGCTGGAGTCGTATTGTTGCTTGCTTTCATTTTGGTCGAATTAAAACAAAGCCATCCGATGATGAATTTGAAATTATTTAAACATGCTAACCTGGTAGGTGCCATTTTCGTTGCTTTTGCTCTTGGAGCTGGAATTTATGCGATTAATGCCTATTTGACGACCATGATGCAAAATTACATGGGTTATTCAGCCTTTAGTACCGGTGTTCATCAATTAGTCATGTCAATTTGGGCCTTGATCCTTGGACCGATTACGGGTCGTCTCGGAAATCGTTACTCAAAACGCTGGATGATTGCTGGATTTTTGGGCTTAGGGGTTGTCGGTTATCTCCTATTAGCCTTATTTATTAGCCCAGACTTAAGTTTCGGTCAATTAGTACCAGGTTTGTTATTAGTTGGAATTTCAAATGCGATGGTTAACCCATTGATTAATAGTGCAGGTTTAGAGGGAATTGAACCTTCTGAAACTGGAATGGCTTCCGGCATTATGAATGTCTTCCGTCAATTCGGTGTGACCGTTGGTATCGTTATGCTTGGCTTAACGCAAGCTAACCACTATGAAGATTATGTTAATTCACATTGGGCTGGTTTGCATTTGCCTAATGGTTTGTCAGCAAGCTTACAACATGCTTTCAACCAGGCCGGGGCCTTTGCGGGGCATAATATTGCCTTTAGTGATCGCTTAGCTAGTTTGCCACAGGTTGGGGCGTTGCAAAATATGATTATGCATGCCTTTAGTCATAGTATGGTGGCAACTTTCTGCGTAGCAGCTTTGATTGGTGCGATTGGTGCGATTGTGGCCGGAACATTGATGCGCGATTCTAACAAAAATTAAAAAAATACTATTGCAAAAATTGAGCCAACTTGTTATTATATAAAAGTTGGTTATGGGGGTTTAGCGAAGTCTGGTTAAACGCGGTGGACTGTAAATCCATTCCTTCGGGTTCATAGGTTCGAATCCTATAGCCCCCATTGATTGGGATATGGCCAAGTGGTAAGGCATCGGTTTTTGGTACCGTGTATCGCTGGTTCGAATCCAGCTATCCCAGTAAAAAGGTCGGTGAGCGATTACGCTTGCCGGCCTTTTATTTTAAGCGCTTATTGCACAGAGGAGGATCGCCGTGAAGAATAATCATGATATTAAAAAAGCCGCGCGACAGCACGTAATCGGGGATGTGGCTTCATTTCAAACCGCGTTGTCATTGAGTATTGGCTTGATTGCTTGGCAACTAATTTTCAGTTTAATTAATTCAATTAGTCCCCAATATAATGATTTGATGCGGTCATCATTTGAAGTGTTAAATGGTAACTCGGCTGCTTCAGCTGTGTTTATGAATAAATTGCAAAATTATGCGCTTGGGCTGGTTGGCAGTAATTTAGTTGATGGCATTATCAGCGGTATTTTGGCCATTGGCGCTAGTTGGACTTTTGTGCTTTGGCGCCAACTTAATACCCGGCCACCAAAGCCAGTTCGTCAAAGCTTACGTTTCTTTAAATGGCGTAATCTAAAAGATGTTGTTGTATTAATGGCAGTCCGATATCTAATCATGCTGGTTGGCTTCTTCTTTTTCATCATTCCAGGAATTTATTTTGCTTTGAGTTTTGCATTGGCTCCTTTCCTTTATGCTTCAGATGTGCAAAATCAGCGTGAAATTAAATCAGTTACAGCTTATCTACGCGCCTCGGCAAATCTCATGCGGGGCTATCGGATGCAGCTTTTATGGTTGAATATTAGCTTTATTGGTTGGTGGTTCTTAGTTAGTGTAACGGAAGGCTTAGCTAGCTTGTATGTTGTGCCATATTATCAATCGACGATGGCTGAATTCTTCATTGCCCGAAGTGATGAATTTGAAAAGAGTTTATCTTAGTATTTAAACCGGTGGGAACATCGGTTTTTTATTTGAGGAAAAAAAGATGCAAAAGAAGCGATACGAAACAACGCCCCGTTTACGAGTTGGCCGGGATGGAGATGCTGGCAGGGCGGCCGAAACAGATTTGCTAGATTTAACGGCGCCAATTGCTCAAAAAATCGAATTAAAAGATCCTGATCAACAAATTAGAATTCCATTTGCGCAACATCAAGAATACGTGCAACGCCAAGTTTGGGTGCACTTTATTGAACAAAATATTGAAAAAATTACTCAGGCAGATATGGCGGTTCGTAGTACAGTGTTAGATGCTAATAATCGGTTGGTATTGGCCTTTGTACATCCAAAGCGACCAATGTTTAATACATTAGTGGTGACGCCACATGCTAGTGATGCCAATACGCTTTGGACCGGATATTTTTCAGGTGGTAAAGCGTTGGTTCATTTTATCCGACGGTATCTTAGTAACCAACGTTATCAAGTTTTTACGCTAGCAATGTATGGTTATTTGCGCATGATTGCAGACCAACAGGCACAATTTAAAGTGGTTCAGCAAAATGGGCTTTATTGGTTAAAAGGGGCCAATCAACCAATTGCGACCGATGAAACAGTCGCGCTTAAGCAACTTGCCCAGCATCAGCTTATTCAAGTCCGACAACATAAAGTCGTGGTGACAGCTTTGGGCATGAGCTTGTTAAATTATTTTGCGCGTTTCTTTGAGCAGCATTTTCTGACTTTATTGGAAACCGGACGTTGGATTGATATGGATGCTGATTTTACAAACGGGATGCCTCAGCAACACCGCAAAAAGATTGATTTACCTGATAAGGTGGTAACAGATGACTGATCAAGAACTCCAGACATTAGTTGAAAAAATTTCAAATGAAGCCTTTCAACGTCCTTTTAAACACCAGGCGTATTTTAATCATCGGTTGCGGACAACTGGGGGACGCTATTTACTTTCAAATCATGCAATAGAAATTAATCCGCGTATGTTGACGGATTTTGGCTTTGATACGCTTGTAGGTGTCATTAAACATGAACTGATTCACTATCACTTACATCTCCAGGGGTTGCCGTATCAGCATCGGGATGCTGAATTTAAACAAGCATTAGCCAAAACAGGTGCTTTACGTTATGCGCCAAGTCAAGATAAGGCGGCTCGCTGGCATTATCAATGTGAGAATGGGCATGATTTATACCGACAGCGCAAAATAAATGTGCAGCGTTATGTATGTGGGAAATGCCAAGGACGTTTGCATTTAGTTACAGATTAATGTTGACTAACTAAATGTTAGCATGATATCCTTTACTGGTTAATTAACCGGTAAAGGAGTTTTTGGCATGACATCAGCAGATCAAGCACAGCAAATTGATGACTTCGTAAATCAATTGTTATTAATGAGTGAAAATCAACGGGAGTTGCTCTTAGGGGGACAACCCAATCCATCAATCACCCTAACCCAAGGCCATCTTTTGATGTTGTTATTACAATGTGGTGATCAAACGAATGGAGAATTAGCACATGCGCTAAATGTTTCGCCAGCAGCAGTGACTAAGGCGATGAAAGGTTTGCAAAAAGAAGCTGAACCTTTTGTGACGGTACGGGCCGATGCTGATGATGGACGTGTTAATCGTTGGGCTTTAACGCCAGCGGGGAAAGCTGTCGCACAAGAGCATGAAAGTGAACATGTGGCGACGCAAGCAGAGTATCGGGCGGTGATGGATCAATTTAGCCCACAAGAACAGCTGGTTATCCAGCATTTCTTGAGTGTGCTCTCACAAACGCTAGCAGGAGGCGGAAAATATGCAGAATAAATGGCGGACGGTTTTATTAACCATTTCAGGAGGCATTGTTCTATTCTTGATTGGTTTAGTGATTTTTACTGGTGTGAAACAAAATCGTAACTTGAGTTTTAATCATCAACCGATACGCGTTGTTAGCTCACTAGATAGTTATGGTGAAATGGCTCAGGCTGTTTTAGGTAAGCAAGGAGAAGTTAAAAGTGTGATGACGGATCCAAATGTTGATCCGCATGATTTTGAGCCAACAGCTAATACCGCTAAGCTATATCAAAATGCCACGGTCACGATTTCAAACGGTGGTGGTTATGACACTTGGAGTGAACGGTTTACCAAAGCGAACCACCAAGCCCATGCGATTAATTTAGCAGACTTATATGACTATCACGATGGTGATAATGAACATTACTGGTATGAGCCAGATGTCGTGACGCGGTTAACGAATCAATTGGTGCAAACATACAGCCGAATTGAACCAAGTCAGCGCCAATATTTTGAAAAAAATGCGCGGGCATACCAGCGAAAGGCTCAAAAAATTGAAACATTACGGGCTGAATTGAAAGCTGAGTTAGCCGGTAAAGGGGTTTTAACAACGGAACCGGTATTTGACCATCAGTTGTCTGGACTAGGCGTTAAAATGCTTGATCCGGCTTTTGCGCAAGCCATTGATGATGGTAATGATCCGACACCAACGGCGATGTCAGATTGGCAAAAAGCAGTTAAGCAACATCAAGCGGTGGTGGTGATTAATAATAAACAAACAAGTAGTCGCCTCGTTAAGCAAGCTTTAAATGAAGCGAAGCAGGCCGGGGTGCCAATCGTGAATGTAACTGAAACGATGCCTAAGGATACGACTTATATTGATTGGCAATATGACCAATTAAAGCAATTGCAAAAGGCGGTGCAATCATGACAGTGTTAACTGGAGAAAATATTGGAATTAAATTTGGTGAACGTTGGCTTTACCAACATGTAAATTTTGAATTGCGTGACCAAAGGGTGCTAGCTGTAATTGGGGATAATGGAGTTGGTAAGACTACTTTAATTCGTAGTATTTTAGGTCAACAAAAGTTGACGACGGGTCAATTAACGTGGACACAGCCGAAGCCAACCGTCCGCTATGTACCACAAGAACGTCCAGATGCCCAAGATTTTCCATTGCGAATTGCTGAGTTTGTGGGGTTAAGTTTTGACCAAGGGATGCGTCCTTGGCGCACACAAAAAGAAAATACGCAGTTACAGCATATTTTGAACGATACTAATTTAGCGCAAATGGCTAACCGACGGATTGACCGCGCCTCTGGTGGTGAACGTCAGCGTGCTTATTTAGCGCAGGCGTTACTGGTTAATCCAGGGGTCTTAATTTTGGATGAGGCAACGGCTAATTTGGATAATATAGCTAAATACGAATTAATGGACGTGGTTCGACATTACCGAGATCATCATCAATTAAGCATCATCATGATTAGTCATGATTTGGAAATTATTCAAGAATATGCTGATGATTATTTGTTGCTCAAGCCACAGGGTAGCGAATTTGGGTTAGTTAAAGACTTAGATATCACACAATTGGAGGCTGGAAATCAAGATCATGCTTAATTATTCATTTATGCAAAATGCATTTGTGGTCGGAACTCTAATTGCCATTGTCAGTGGCTTTATTGGTGTCTTTGTCGTTGCGCGGCATATGTCATTTTTGGCCCATACTTTGAGTGAAATCGGTTTTGCGGGTGCTTCATTTGGACTTTTCATGGGCTGGTCACCATTGATTGGGATGCTAATGTTTACCATTTTAGCTTCAACAACGATTGGTGAACTCGGCATGCGTGAAGGGCGTTCTGAATCTTTGATTTCAGCGGTTAGTGCGGTGGCCATTGGTCTGGGAATTGCATTTTTGGCCTTATCACAGAAAAATGCGAGTGCGGCGACGGGAATTTTATTTGGATCAATTTTCAGTATTAGCCAACAAAATGTGCTCCAGGTAGTGATTTTGGCCGTTATTGTTCTTGCGGTTGGCTTGTTCTTTTATCGTCAATTACGCCACTTTGCCTTTGACTACAATACGGCTATTTATAGTTTGCCCCATGTTCTTTTGATTGAAGTTTTGTTCTTAGTATTGATGGCAATGACGGTGGCCATTTCCTCACAAGTCGTTGGTTCTTTGTTGATTTTCATTTTAATTACGTTGCCTGCTAGTGCTGCCATGCGCTGGGGGCGGACCGTATGGCAAATGATTGGTTTAGCCATTGCCTTTGGAATTTTTGGTGTCTGGTCAGCGTTAGCTTTGTCGTATTGGACGAATGTACCAGTGTCATTTTATATTGCTATTATTGAAGCTGGGATTTACTTTATTTCGTTAATAAATCGGGATGAATAAGTGACAATGACAGAGTTGAAATGATACACTGGGGCGGACACAGTTATCGGAGACAAATATGCTTTTGTCAGACCGGACGTACTAGATATAAAGGATGTAAAAATACAAATGTTAACAGTTTCAGATGTTTCGATTGCTTTTAACGGTAAAAAGCTTTACCAAGACGTTAATTTAAAATTTACGCCAGGGAACACTTACGGCATCATTGGTGCGAATGGAGCGGGTAAGTCAACTTTCTTGAAGATTTTGGAAGGAAAGTTACAACCAACCACGGGAAGTGTAACGATGGATCCGAATGAGCGGATGTCTTCATTGGTACAAGATCACTTTGCTTTTGATGATTACACGGTTATGGATACCGTTTTGCAAGGCTATAAGGAATTATCAGATGTTAAAGCAGAGATGGATGCAATCTATGCCAAGCCTGACTTTTCTGATGAAGATGGTATTCGGGCTGGTGAACTTTCAGCGCAATTCGATGAAATGAATGGTTGGACGGCTGAGTCTGATGCTTCACAATTGCTTCAAAGTGTTGGAATCCCAGAGTCAATGCACCAAACAATGATGAGTGAATTGTCAGAAACTGAAAAGGTGAAGGTGCTTTTGGCCCAAGCTCTCTTTGGTAATCCTGATATTTTGATTTTGGACGAGCCAACCAATGGTTTGGACACTAAGACGATTGCATGGTTGGAAGACTTTTTGGCCGATTATCCTAACATCGTGATTGTGGTTTCCCACGACCGTCACTTCTTGAATGCTGTTTCAACGATGACGTTGGATGTTGATTTTGGAAAGATTACCGAATTCGTTGGAAATTATGATTTCTGGAAGGAATCTTCAGAACTAGCTGCTCGTTTGCAAGCAAATGAAAACGCCAAGAAAGAAGAAAAAATCAAAGAATTGCAAGATTTCGTGGCGCGCTTCTCAGCTAATGCTTCAAAGTCAAAGCAAGCAACGGCGCGTAAGAAGCAATTGGATAAAATTACTTTGGATGATATTCAACCATCAAGCCGTAAGTATCCCTACATTCATTTTGACATTACACGTGAGATTGGAAATGACATGGTACGGGTTGAAAATGTTTCAAAGACCGTTGATGGCGTTAAGCTTTTAGATAATGTTTCATTCACTTTGCGACCAAATGAAAAGACTTTGATTATGGCCGATAATGACGTGGCTGCGACAGCGATGTTGGATATTCTAAATGGTAATCTAGAACCTGACACAGGTTCTGTTACTTGGGGTGTTACGACTTCACGTGATTATTTGTCAAAGGATATGAATGACAATTTCCCTAAGCCAGACATGCCAATTCTCGATTTCTTACGTGATTTCGCTGGCAAGGATGAAGATGATAATACATTCTTGCGAGGCTTGCTCGGTCGGATGCTCTTTAAGGGTGAAGATGTTGAAAAGACATTGGATGTCCTTTCTGGGGGTGAAAAGGTCCGCGTTATGTTGGCAAAGTTGATGTTAACGAAGCCCAATGTTTTGATTATGGATGATCCAACCAATCATTTGGATTTGGAATCAATTACATCTTTGAATGATGGTTTAATCGATTATAAGGGTGGCTTGATTTTCACATCACATGACCATACATTTGCACAAACAATTGCCGACCACATTATCGTGCTTGGTAAAGAAGGCGTGATTGAACGTGCTGATACTGATTTTGATGAATTTATGGCCAATCCAGATGTTCAACAAGCGCTAGAAGCACAAAATATTCAACTATAAATATGAAAAAGGATGGCCTTTGGGGACATCCTTTTTTACTTGTCTTTTTGAACATTTCATTTAAGAATAGGGAAAGAGAATTTTTTACAAGGAGCCAAGTATGTCAAAGAAAAATAAAATTAAAAAAATTTTAGTTGAGCAAATCTTGGATAAGGCCGGCATTCCATATGAAAGCATTGTTTTTCAAGATGGTTTGCATCGACAAGCTACTGAGATGGAACAGTATCAGCTGACTGAGCATGATATCTATAAAACTTTGGCGTTGACGGGCAATGTCAGTGGCCCAGTGATTGGCATTGTGCCAATTGATCAACATCTAGATGAAAAGAAGCTCGCGGTCGCATCAGGTAATAAGAAAGTATCGATGTTGCCGACTAAAGAATTGCAAAAGACAACGGGGTATGTGCATGGCGCGAATAACCCTGTTGGGATTTGGCAAAACAAAAAGTTCCCAATCTACATTGATGAAGCGGCCCAACACGCGGATCAAATTACGGTATCAGCGGGTGAATTGGGACGTTCAATTCGCTTGAATCCTGAAGAATTGTGTCAGTTTGTGCATGGCACATTTGCGGATATTGTCCAAGCATGATGGCATTTGTAGAAGTTTGGATAATGGTTTTGGTCTGTGCGATGGGGTTGCCATTGTTGGGAAGTGCCTTGATTTCTGCTGTGGCCGGCGCAACTGATCAACGGATCGTTAATCGTTTTGGAAATCGGGCGCAATACTATTTTAGTTTTTTGGGTATTATTGTGCATGAATTATCACATGCTTTGATGGCTTTGATTTTTCGGCATAAAATTGATCAAATTCATTTGGTGCAACAAGTTGACGCTGATAATCGATTAGGCTATGTATCGCATGCTTGGAATCCTAAAAGTTGGTATCAACAATTAGGCAATTTTTTTATTGGCATGGGGCCGATGCTTGGAATCGGTCTGACAGTAGTTGGAGTGACTTATTTGGTTTGGCCGCAACTATTTTGGGCCTTGCAAATGGATGATTTTCGCGGAATCTGGCAGGGCGTTGTCTGGTGGCAATATGGTTTGGGCCTATTAGTTGTGATTCAACTTTGTTTAGCGCTCAACTTGAGTCGTGCTGATTGGCAAAACATTCGTAGCGGTATGTTGAGTTACGCAACTTTTTTGAGTGTGCTCGCGATACCATTATATTTTTGGCTAGGGACGGCTAACCCGATTTGGTTGCACTTTGGTCATTACATTATGGTTTATTTTGGCCTTATGTTAGGATTGAGTATCGTTTTAAATGTCATTGGACATTTGGTATTGCGCTTAAAGGAGGGCTAAGTAATGCAGGCAATCGAGCAAGAACAGTTAACAGCGTTAGATGCTTTTATGCGGAAAATTTTGGCAAATGATGAAAGCGGCCATGATACTGGGCATATTGACCGAGTCGTTAAATTAGCGCAGCATATTTTAGAAACGGAACCAACCGCGGATGAGTTTATCACTTTGGCAGCAGCCACTTTGCACGACACATATGACGATAAGTTATTTGATGATGTGGCTGCGGCAAAACAACGCGTGCTTGATGAAATGACACGGCTGGGGGTCTCAGATGAAAAACAGCAAGCCATTATCAAAATCATTGATAATATGTCATGGAGTAAGCAACGTTTCGGCAATCCAGAGCCATTGGGTATTTCCGGGCAAATTGTTCAAGACGCTGATCGGCTTGAAGCGATGGGGATGATTGCGGTGGCGCGTGTGATTCAATATGGCGTCCAAGCCCACCATGTTTTATATGATCCTAATATTCCTCCGCGTGATTTAAAAACAAAGGCTGATTATCGGAATCCAGCTGGTGAAACGATGATTAATCACTTTGATGAAAAGCTGTTTTTGTTGAAAGATTATCTGAATACGACTGAGGGCAAGCGGATTGGTGCAATTCGGGACCAAGCCATGCATACCTTTGTTGACCAGTTCAAAGCTGAGTGGGCTGGCTTAGATTATCAATAAAATTAAAGTGGTCCAACCAATCCTTTTGGTTGGACCACTTTTGTGTTATGATGAACGCAGCTTGTCAGATGGAGAAGAAGCATGGAAAAAGAAGCAATTTACTTGCGTGTCTTAAATGACTTAAAAAAACGTATCAATCAACAAGAATTTCCTAATTTAAAGTTACCCGATGAACGGTCTTTAGCGACAGCTTATGATGTATCGCGTAGTTCAATCAAAAGAGCTTTAAATGTATTAGTGCAACAAGGGATTATCTTTAAAAAACGTGGATCAGGCACATTTGTCAATCCGCTCTATCTAAAAAACCAAACCATGTTCCAATCGATGGGACATAACTTGGGGGTTTCTGATTCTTTTCGAATTGATGGAGAAGTTCCAGCCGTCGAGTTAATTAGTTTTGAGAAGCAAGCCGCTGATGAAGATACTCAATTAGCGTTGTTTTTGGAAGATGGCGAACAGGTTTATCATATTAAGCGTTTGCGTCAGTTGAAAGGTCAGACCTTTATGCGTGAAGATGCGTTGGTGCCGGTTAAACTTTTGCCCGAATTAACGGCTGCTGATCTGCAAGGCTCGTTATTTCAGTATGCTGAGGCAACGACGAAAAAGGCCGTGACCCGCTCATTTTTGACGATTTCAGCTGAACCATCAACTGAATCTGATCAAGAAGTATTAGCTTTAAAGCAGAATGAGCCAGTGGGTGTGATGGCCGGAATTTACTTTTTAGATGATGGCACACCTTTTGAAGTTGGAACAATGCGCATTCATTACAAATACATGAAATATAATAGTTTTGATAGCTTGGATGGCGAATAAAATAAAACAACAATTGAGAGAAGGTCTTTTTAAAAATTGGACCGTCCCAATTGTTGTTTTTTTCTTGTGTGCCGTTTTTAAATCTGTTATGATTAGTGTGTTGACTTAGGAGAATTGTCTCTTATAGTCGTAACTCTATTTTCAGACAACTTATGAAGGAGATATCAAAATGGCAGTAGATTTTGATTCTAAGGAATATCTTAGTAAGGTTGACGCTTGGTGGCGTGCAACCAACTACCTTTCAGCTGGTATGATCTTTTTGAAGAGCAACCCATTGTTCTCAGTTACAGATACACCAATTACTGAAGAAGACGTTAAGGTTAAGCCTATCGGTCACTGGGGAACTATCTCAGGACAAACTTTCCTTTACGCTCACGCAAACCGTTTGATCAACAAGTATGATTTGAACATGTTCTACATCGGTGGCCCAGGTCACGGTGGACAAGTTATGGTTACGAACGCATATCTTGATGGAACTTATACAGAAGACTATCCAGAAATTACCCAAGACATCGACGGTATGACACGTTTGTTCAAGCGTTTCTCATTCCCAGGTGGAATTGGTTCTCACATGACTGCACAAACTCCAGGTTCATTGCATGAAGGTGGAGAATTGGGTTACTCATTGTCACACGCCGTTGGTGCTGTGCTTGATAACCCTGACCAAATCGGATTTACTGTCGTTGGTGACGGTGAAGCCGAAACTGGTCCATCAATGACTGCTTGGAATGGTATCAAGTTCTTGAACCCTAAGACAGACGGTGCGGTTTTGCCTATTTTGGATCTTAACGGATTCAAGATTTCAAATCCAACTTTGTTCTCACGTATGGATGACAAGCACTTGACTGAATTCTTTGAAGGTTTGGGATGGTCACCACGTTTCCTAGAAAACGATGACATTCATGATTACATGGCATACCATGAAAAGGCTGCTAAGATCTTTGATGAAGCTATCGAAGATATCCAAGCCATCCAAAAGGATGCTCGTGAAAACGGTCGTTACCAAGACGGTGAAATTGCAGCATGGCCTGTAATCATCGCTCGCTTGCCAAAGGGTTGGGGTGGTCCTCAATTCGACGCAAAGGGTAACCCAATTGAAAATTCATTCCGTGCGCACCAAGTGCCACTTTCATTGTCAGCCAAGGACATGTCAACTTTGCCTGAATTTGAAGAATGGATGAACTCATACAAGCCTGAAGAATTGTTCAACGCTGATGGAACTTTGAAGGATGAAGTTGCTGAAATCGCCCCTAAGGGTGACAAGCGTATGGCTGCTAACCCAATTGCTAACGGTGGTGCACCTAAGGGTGAATCATCAAAGGATTTGGATTTGCCAAACTGGCGTGATTACACAAATGACATTACTGCTGAAAACCGTGGAACGGAGCTACCAGATAGCAACCGCAACATGGACATGAACGTTTTGTCAGGTTACTTTGCTGAAGTAGCTCGTATGAACCCAACATCATTCCGTGTCTTCGGTCCTGACGAAACAATGTCAAACCGTCTATGGGATATGTTCCAAATGACTAACCGTCAATGGATGTCACCAGTTAAGGAACCAAATGACCAATACGTAGGACCAGAAGGTCGTATTATTGATTCACAACTTTCAGAACACCAAGCTGAAGGTTGGTTGGAAGCTTATACATTGACTGGTCGTGTTGGTGTCTTTGCATCATACGAATCATTCTTGCGTGTTGTAGATTCAATGATTACACAACACTTCAAGTGGTTGCGTCACGCCTCAGAACAACCATGGCGTAACGATTACCCATCATTGAACTTGATTTCAACTTCAACTGTATTCCAACAAGACCACAACGGTTACACACACCAAGACCCAGGTATGTTGACACACTTGGCCGAAAAGAAGTCAAACTTCATTCGCCAATACTTGCCAGCTGATGCTAACACTTTGTTGGCTGTCTTTGACCGTGCCTTCTCAGAACGTCACTTGGTTAACCACATCGTCGCTTCAAAGCAACCACGTCAACAATGGTTCTCAGCTGATGAAGCCGATGTATTGGCTAACGAAGGTTTGGCTGTAATCGACTGGGCTTCTACTGCACCACAAGGTGATGCTGACATTGTCTTTGCATCAGCCGGTGTTGAACCAACTATCGAAACTTTGGCTGCATTGAACCTTGTTAACAAGGCCTTCCCTGAAGTTAAGTTCCGTTACGTTAACGTTGTAGAATTGATGCGTTTGCAATCAAAGAACGGTCCTATGAACGATGATCGTACTTTGTCAGACGAAGAATTCTCAAAGTACTTCGGAGAATCAGGAACACCAGTTATCTTTGGTTTCCACGGTTACGAAGACTTGATTGAATCATTCTTCTACGAGCGTCAACACTTGGGATTGCACCCACATGGTTACCGTGAAGATGGTGACATTACAACAACTTACGACATGCGTGTATACTCACAATTGGACCGTTTCAACCAAGCTAAGGATGCTGTTTCTACTTTGGCTGACAAGGGTGTTATTGATGGTGAAAAGGCCGGTGCCTTCTTGAAGGAGATGGATGACATCTTGGCTAAGCACTTCGACGTAACTCGTAACGAAGGTCGTGACATCGAAGAATTCACTGACTGGACTTGGACTCCATTGGTTTAATTAACATTTTGTTGATTAAAACATTGCGTCAATAAAAAATAAAAGCTAGTAAAACACATATCGTGTTTTGCTAGCTTTTTTTATTGCCTAGTTTAGTGGAGGAAGCACCCCAAATAACGCTAAATCTGATACACTAGTATTTGACTAATGAATTGAGGAGTTTTGCTATGATTGTACTATTAGTACTTGGAATTATATTCTTATTATTCACACTTTTAAAATATGAACAAGATCACCGCGTCCGTTGGATTACTTTGGTAATTGGGGCCGCGTTAGTGATTTTGAATTTGTGGGGGCTCATGTCATCACAGAGTAATCATTTGTTTATGAAGCAGCGCACCCAAGCAACGACTGAAAAAATTAAGCCGGTTGCTGAAATTGGTGATTATAATTTTGTGACGACTGAAGCAGTTGGTAAGCATTTACGCTATACTTACCGCAGTGGTGATAAAACGTATCAAACGCTGGCTGAAAATACCCATATGACGGTTAAAAATGGTAATCCGGCCACTTTGAAAACGCAAGTAACGGATTATGAGCCAGGCAATTTGTTTGATCGCTTTATGTTAATCGGACAAAAGACTAAGGTTGCATCAAATACAGATTATACAATGACAATGCCAAAATCATGGCATGTTGTGTCAAAGGATCAATATCAAAAGTTAGTTAAGCTTGCGGATAAACAAAATGATAAATTAAAAGACCGCGTTTCACGTCAAACCAAAGCGGCCTATCGTCAAAAAGCTGAAGCTGATCCAGATTTTATGAAGGACAAAAAAGCTCAAAAACAGCTCCAAAATAAAATTGTGAACCAAGCAATTAACCAAAATCAAAAGCAGTTAAATCAAGCTATTAAGCAACAATTGAAAGCTTGGCATGTTAAATAAATTAGAAAAGACTAAAGATGGTGCGTTTAATGACGGTCTTTGGTCTTTTTAATTTGGTTTAGCAGGGTGGGTGACTGTGTTAGACTAGAGGCAAAGGTTTTTGAAAAGAGGGCAGTTAGATGCAAAAAGCAAATAAGCAAGATGATTTTTATGCGGCAATTAACGCGGATTGGCAAGCTCAGGCGACTATCCCAGAAGACAAGCCAACGACCGGTGGCTTTAATGATTTAAATGAAGCCATTGAGAAATTGATGCTGGAAACAACCGACCAATGGTTGGCAGGTGAAAATGTTCCAGATGATGCGATTTTACAAAATTTCGTTAAATATCATCGTTTAGCAAGTGATTGGGACACGCGTAACGCGCAAGGTGTACAGCCAGTGCAAGACTTAATTGAGCAGTATCGTCAACTGGATTCTTTTGAAGCGTATAACCAACATTTGGCAGACTTAGAGCTAGCAGCATTGCCAAATGCTTTACCTTTTGGGATTGCACCAGACTTTAAAGATGCGCAAACGAATGTTTTGTGGGCTGATAGTTTAGGCACGATCTTACCAGATACGACGTACTATGCGGATGTTCATCCACAAAAGCAGGAATTATTAGCCAAGTGGCGCGAAGTGCAAACTAAGTTGTTCAAACAATTTGGTTTTTCTGATGAAGAAACGGCTGATATCTTGGATAAAGCATTAGCATTTGATGAACGTGTGGCTAAGCATGTCTTAAGTAATGAGGAAGCTTCTGAAATTACAAACTTATATCATCCATATGCTTGGGATGACTTTGTGAAAATGGCGGCTCCGCTTGACGTAACAAGTCTCGTTAAAGCATGCATTGGCCAAGTGCCTGATCAAATTTTGGTTTCTGAGGAAGCGTTTTGGCAAAATGCCAATGATTATTATTCTGACGAAGCATGGCCTCTGTTGAAGGCGCATTTGCTAGTCAGCATCGTCAATAGCTACACCGGTTACCTATCAGATGATATTCGGGTCTTAGGGGGCGAGTATGGTCGCTTTGTTTCAGGAATTCCTGTGGCTAAGAATCAGCGTAAAGCGGCCTATTCACTAGCTCAAAGTGCTTTTGATCAACCACTTGGTTTGTGGTATGCCCATACTAAGTTCTCACCTGAGGCGAAGGCAGATGTCGAACGAATGGTGCAGACGATGATTGATGTTTATAAGCAACGCTTAACTCAAATTGCTTGGTTAGCAGATGCTACGAAACAAAAAGCCATTGTTAAGCTTAATGCCATCAAGCCCCATATTGGGTACCCTGAACAATTGCCAGAACGTTATGCTAAGCGGGTTGTGAATGATGATGACACATTAGTAACGGCAGCACGTAAGTTCCAAAAACAAGCCGTTAAGGAAGCTTGGAGTCGCTGGAATCAACCGGTTGATCAATCAGAATGGCAAATGCCAGCCAATATGGTCAATGCATACTATGATCCACAACAAAACCAAATCGTGTTCCCAGCTGCAATTTTACAGGCGCCATTTTATGATTTGAAGCAAAGCGCTTCAGAAAACTATGGTGGGATTGGGGCGGTAATTGCTCATGAAATTTCACACGCCTTTGATACGAATGGTTCTTCTTTTGATGAATATGGTAATTTAAATAATTGGTGGACTGATGCGGACTTTGCGGCCTTTAAGGAGCGTACGCAAAAAGTGATTGATCAATTTGATGGTTTGCCAATTGCTGGAACCAAGGTCAATGGGAAGTTGACGGTTTCAGAAAATGTGGCTGATTTGGGTGGCTTGGCTGATGCGCTTCAAGCAGCACAACGCGATGATGATTTTAGTGCGGATGCCTTCTTTACGAACTGGGCCCGGATTTGGCGTGAAAGTTCACGACCTGAGTATGAGAAGATGCTCGCGGCCGTTGATGTTCATGCACCAAATCGTTATCGAACGAACGTACCAGTTTCAAATTTTGATGAGTTTTATGAAACCTATCATGTTGAACCTGGTGATGGGATGTATCGTGCCCCTGAAGAGCGCGTCATGATTTGGTAGCAGACGATAAAGCCAAATCAAATAGGGAAATGATTTCTTAATATTGGCACTATGTGATTATAATCACATTAATTATTATCTTATATAAACGAGCCTGAACGCTATGTTCAGGCTTTTTTGTATTCTTCATGTAAAAACTTTAACAAAGTCGTTGACTTTACCTTGTGAAATGTTACACTAAGTATTGTTAAGAGAAAGCAAGCAATAAATTTAGAGGAGATCTCACAATGGCAGATACATCTAAGAAAAAAGAAATGACCCCTGAAGAAAAAGCACAACGTAAAGCACAAGCTGAGCAAGAAGTACAAACATTGGTTGATAATGCGCAAGCTGCTTTTGAAGAATTTAAAACATATACGCAAGAACAAGTAGATGAGATTGTGGCAGCCATGGCCTTGGCTGGATCAAAGAACTCACTTCGGTTAGCTCATGAAGCTTATGAAGAAACTGGCCGGGGTGTGATTGAAGATAAGGACACTAAAAATAAATTCGCGTCTGAATCTGTTTACAATGCCATTCGAAATGATAAGACAGTTGGTGTGATTGGTGAAGATAAGGTGACGGGACAAGTGAAGGTTGCCGCACCGCTAGGTATTTTGGCCGGAATTGTGCCTACAACCAATCCAACTTCAACGACCATCTTTAAGTCGATGATGGCAGCTAAAACACGTAACGTCATTATTTTTGCTTTTCATCCGCAAGCACAAAAGGCTTCCGTTCATGCAGCCCAAATTGTTTATGAAGCAGCGCTTAAAGCTGGGGCACCTAAGCACTTCATTCAATGGATTGAAAATCCATCAATTGATGCAACGAATGCTTTAATCACGAACCCTAAGATTGCTTCAATCTTGGCCACTGGTGGTCCGGGAATGGTTAACGCGGCCTTGAAATCAGGAAATCCTTCAATGGGTGTGGGAGCTGGGAATGGTGCCGTTTATGTTGATAAGACAGCTGATATTAATCGTGCCGTTGAAGACTTATTGATTTCAAAACGTTTCGATAACAGTATGATTTGTGCGGCTGAAAATTCAGTTGTGGTTGATGCTTCAATCTACGATGAATATATGCAGCAATTACAAGCGCAAGGTGGTTATTTGGTACCAAAGCGTGATTACCAAAAGATTGCGGATTACGCTTTTAAGCCAGGTGCTGATGGTTATGGCGTGGCTGGACCAGTTGCCGGACGTTCAGCGCACTGGATTGCTGATCAAGCTGGTGTAAAGCTTCCAGATGACAAGGACTTGATGTTGTTTGAACTTGATAAGCAGAACATTGGTGAACCACTATCTTCAGAAAAGTTGAGCCCAATGTTGTCAGTTTATAAGGCGGACTCACGTGAAGAAGCGATTGAAATTGTTCGCGCTTTGTTGAACTACCAAGGTGCGGGACACAATGTGGCCATTCAAATCGGTGCCCAAAACGATCCATTTGTTAAGGAATATGCCGATGCCATTGATGCTTCACGGATTTTGGTTAACCAACCTGATACACTTGGCGGAATTGGTGATGTTTATTCAGATGCAATGCGTCCATCATTGACGCTTGGAACAGGTTCATGGGGGAAGAATTCATTGTCACATAATCTATCTACAGACGATTTGTTGAATGTTAAGACGGTTGCTCGTCGCCGTAACCGTCCACAATGGGTCCGCTTGCCAGAGAATATTTACTACGAATCAAATGCTATTTCATATTTGCAAGATGTTGAAAATGTAGAGCGGGCCTTCATCGTGGCGGACCCAGGGATGGTGCAATTTGGCTTTGTTGACCAAGTTTTGGATCAATTGGCTTTGCGTGAGAATCCAGTTAAGACGTCAGTTTACGGTACCGTTAAGCCTGACCCAACGCTCGGTCAAACAATTGACATTGCGCGTCAAATGGCTGAATTTAAGCCTGATAGCATTATCTTGCTTGGTGGTGGTTCTGCTTTGGATGCTGGTAAGGTTGCCCGTTATATTTATGAATACTCACAAAAGCATGTTGGTATTTTGGATGACATGGCTGCCTTGCAAGAATTATTTGGACAATTGCAACAAAAGTTCATGGATATCCGTAAGCGTATCATCAAGTTCGAAGCACAACCATTAACGCAAATGATTGCCATTCCAACCACTTCTGGAACTGGTTCAGAAGTGACACCGTTTGCCGTAATTACTGATGATGAAACGCACGTGAAGTATCCTTTGGCTGATTATGCTTTGACGCCACAAGTTGCCATTGTTGATCCTGAATTTGTGATGACGGTCCCAAAGCGGACAGTGGCTTACTCAGGTATGGATTCACTATCACATGCGCTTGAATCATATGTTTCAGTAATGGCATCTGACTTTACGCGTCCTTGGGCTTTGCAAGCGATTAAGTTGATTTTCGAAAACTTGGAAGCTTCATATCAATATGATCCGCAACATCCAACTAAGGAAGGACAAACAGCCCGTGCCAACATGCATTACGCAGCTACTCTTGCGGGTATGTCATTTGCGAATGCCTTCTTAGGTTTGAATCATGCGATTGCTCACAAGACTGGTGGAGAATTTGATTTGCCACACGGTTTGGCAATTACGATTGCGATGCCACATGTGATTAAGTACAATGCAGTAACCAATAATGTTAAGCGCACGCCATATCCACGTTACGAGACTTATCGTGCTCAAAAGGATTATGCTGATATTGCGCGTTACATTGGTTTGACTGGTAAGGATGATGCAGCCTTAGTAGATGCCTTGCTTGCTAAGATTAAGGAGTTGACGGATGCCTTGGACATTAACCCAACCTTGTCAGGTAATGGGGTGTCAAAGGAAGCCGTTGAAAAGAGCGTTGATGTTCTGGCGGACTTGGTTTACGATGATCAAACGGTTGGGACAAACCCACGTCAACCTTATTTGGCTGACATTCGCCAATTGTTGCTGGATGAAATTTAATTGTTAAAGATAAAAAGCCTGGTAATTTGAAATTATCAAAAATTAAACCCCCATTAGTTGGAGTAATCCACTAGTGGGGGTTTAATATTGTTTGTTAAAGATTTTTGGACTTTCAAGCAATTTTTAATATAGGATTACGATGTGATAACATCAATTTTGATCAGGTAATATGAAAAGGAGGATTAATCATGATTAATGAACATCAGCAGTGGTTATCAAATTTCTATAAATCAAGAGGATGGTTGCAACTAAGTTCCTCAAGAAGGTTGAATTTTTTGACAGAAGAAGTCGGTGAGCTTTCACAAGCGATTCGAAAATATGAATTTGGTCGTGATCATCCAGGTGAAGGGCCGGTTAGCAAGCAGGATGAACGAGATAATTTGGTTGAAGAGCTAGCTGACGTATTAGATGAAGTGTTAATCTTTTGTGAAAAATATGATATCACTGTCGAGGAATTGGTAAATTATAGTGAGAATAAAATCAAAAATAGATTTGACTTGTAATTGAACAACTCAATATTAAAGTGATGAAGCGTTTAGTGTGCAATCGCGCACGGCTTAAAACAAAATTGGTCGGAAAGGCTATCAAAGCATTCCCGACCAATTAATGAATTATAATAAACGTCAATTTTTTGAGTTGTATTTCATATTTTCTGATTTAGTTGAGTTCAAAATTATCTAATGTTAGTTGAATGGGGGCATGATCTTGGCGAGCACCAGTATCAATGACTTCAAAATCAGTTAGATAATCCTGTAGATTTTGTGAGATTAAATAGTAGTCAATTCGCCAACCGGCGTTATTTTTTTTTGATTGTTTGGCAATTTGTGACCACCAAGTGTACACACCGGCTGTATCCGGGTTTAAAGTACGGAATGTATCGATATACCCAGCGTTAAGGAGATTGGTGAAATCAGCACGTTCTTCATCTGTGAAACCGGCACTATGGTGATTCGTCTTAGGATTTTTCAAGTCAATCTCTTGATGAGCAACATTGAAATCGCCTGAGAAAATGACAGGTTTTTGGACCGTCAAGCTTTCAATGTATTGCTGATAAGCTGCATCCCAAGCTTGGCGGTCACTCAAACGGGCGAGTTCGCGACCAGAATTAGGGGTATACACTGTGGAAACGAAAGCATGCTCAAATTCTAAAGTGATAATGCGACCCTCTTGGTCCATCTCACCTGGTGCACCAATTGTCGGATATGTAACAGCAAGCGGTTCAATCCGACTAAGCATCATCGTCCCAGAATAGCCAGCTCGTGCTGTACTATAGTTCAAATAGCGATGATAATCAGGAAATAAATCATCCAAAGCTTGGGCTTGCTTTTTGGTCAAACCAGTTGGGCGTAATTTGGTTTCTTGAATAGCTAAAACATCGGGTGCTAATTCAGCCAGGTGTTCTAGGGTTGCCCAGGTCATTTCACCACGCGCTGACTTGTGTTCAACGGCAGCGTTGATACTATCGATATTCCAAGAGATAAACTTTGGCATAATGTTCCGTCCTTTTTTTCTTAATACTGTCATTGTAAAAGAAAAAGCACACGTTTGCACGTGTGCTTTTTAAGATAGCCCAACAGGGAGTCGAACCCTGGATTCCGCGCTGAGAACGCGACGTCTTGACCACTTGACCATTGGGCCATGATGATAAATTGACTAAGCTAATAAAATAGCCCAACAGGGAGTCGAACCCTGGATTCCGCGCTGAGAACGCGACGTCTTGACCACTTGACCATTGGGCCAAAGTATCATCACAACAATAATTAACTATACCAGAGTCAAAACGCGACTGTCAATCATTTTTTACTGGATTCCTAATTAGAATCTGGGGTTGGAATAATGCTATAATAAGGGGTAGTTTACGCATACAGATTGCAAAGTGAGGACGCATAAAATGGCTTTTACATTATATTTGGTACGACATGGACAAACATATTTGAATAAGTATGGACGCATGCAAGGATGGAGTGATGCCCCTTTAACTGAAAGTGGTATTTCTGATGCACAGGCTGCTGGTCAACGCTTAGCAAATGTGGATTTCCAAGGTGCTTATTCATCTGATCTCAGTCGTGCACGGATGACTGCCGAATTCATTTTGCAACAAAATAAACAAGAGCAGCACCTGGTAAAGCCAGTTGAATTACCAGGCTTCCGGGAAGTTTTCTTTGGAAGCTATGAAGGTTTGCGTGGGGCGGATATCGCACCAGAAATTGCGCATGCTAAGCGGATGCCCCAGGCTGATGAAATTACTGGGTATGGCGAATTGACGCAACATCTAACCATGGATGGCACGATGGATGCTATGCATGAGCTTGATGAATTTGGGGATGCTGAAGATGCAGCCATGTTCTGGAAGCGCTTTGATGCAGCGATGGATGCAGTGCGCCAAAAGCATCAAGATGGCGATAAGGTATTAGTCGTGGCGCATGGAAGTTTGATTCGGAATGTCGTGGCGCGCTATCATGACGAGCAAACAACGCACATTGCGCCAAAAAATGGCATGATTTCGGTTTGGCAAGTCACAGATGATGACATGCAATTGCAGGCCTATAATGATACAACAACAGTTTGGTAAGTTAGGATAATACATGATAGAGAATGAAACAGATCAACGACGTCCAGTTATTTTAGCGGGATTGAACCGTGGTACAGACGACTTTGATTATCAAATGGAAGAATTAGCCAATTTGGTTGAAGCCAATCAACTTGAGCCAGTGGCAACCGTGACCCAAAAACTAGAGCGTCCCAACCCTGGAACTTATTTTGGAAAGGGAAAGGTTGAAGCTTTGAAAGAGGCTGTCGATTATTATGGGGCTGATATGGTGGTAACCAATGATGAGTTATCGCCTTCACAGATTCGTAATTTAGAGGCGGATACTGGTGTTGGGGTTATCGATCGAACGGCCTTAATTTTGGATATTTTTGCTTCACGAGCTAAAACGCGGATTGCAAAACTACAGGTTGAAATTGCCCAATTGCAATACCAATTACCACGTTTGCGCACATCAATGAATGTACGTTTAGATCAACAAACTGGTGGTAATGGTGGTAGCTTTACATCGCGTGGTGCCGGTGAAACAAAACTTGAAATGAATCGACGCCATATTGAGCATCAAATTTCTGATTTACGGAAAGAACTGGCTGAAATTGAAGCTGATGATGTCACCCGTCGTGCGCGCCGTGAAAAAGAAAATATTAAAAATGTTGCTTTAATTGGTTATACGAATGCGGGTAAATCAACCATTATGAACGGTTTAGTACGCCGTTACGGGGAGAATCAAGATAAGACTGTTTTTCAAGCAGATATGCTTTTTGCTACCTTGGAGACTTCGGTACGTAAATTAAATTTGCCTGATAATCAGAGCTTTTTACTTTCTGATACGGTTGGCTTTGTATCTAATTTACCACACGGACTAGTAGCAGCCTTTCGGGCAACTTTAGCTGAAGCGGCCCAGGCTGATTTATTAGTTCAAGTCGTTGATTATTCTGATCCAAATTATCGGGAAATGATGCAAACGACTGAAAAGACGCTTAAGGAAATTGGGGTTGGTGATATTCCAATGGTGGTCGTTTACAATAAGGCTGATCGATGCGAAGATGTGCCATATCCAGAACGGGACGGGGACAACTTAGTGCTATCGGCTAAAGACGATCAATCGTTAGATTTGTTGGTTGAAACGATTCGTCAACATATTTTTGCGGACTTGCAAGAAAAACAAGTTTTAGTACCTTATGATCAAGGCCAAGTTGTGGCGGAATTAAATGAACAGGCAACGGTTGTTGCAACTGAATATGTTGAAACAGGCACATTGTTGACAGTTGTTTTGACGCCAGCGCAAGTTGGTCGCTATGCTCAATACTTTGTTGAATAATAGATAAAAGCGGGTCATTTTGTGATGGCCTGTTTTTTTATTTAGTTGTCATTGTTTGGTTTTAAGAGTGTGGTAGAATAAGCACACTGACTAAAAAATAGTAAAAGGAGGAGCGCAATGATTAAATTCTTACTCTCCTATGTGAAACGCTACAAACGCGATGCCATTTGGGCAACCGTGACCATTGCAATTGCTGCTATCACTAGTTTGTGGCAACCTAAATTGTTACAACAAGTGGTACAAGCGATTGCGGATGATAATTTATCTAAAATGTACCCATTAGGGATTCAATTAATTGTCGTGGCGTTGATTGGTTTGATAGCGGGGGCATTAAATACAATTTTTGCCACCAAGGTTGGTATGGGCACGGCCGCTGACTTAAGAGCGGATGAGTATCAACACGTGCAGCAGTTTTCATTTGCCAATATTGAACGTTTTTCAAGCGGTAGTTTAGTGGTACGGATGACCAATGACATTCAACAAGTTCAAACGATTGTCATGGTGTTCTTCCAATCATTGTTGCGGGTACCGATTTTATTTATTGGTGCTTTGGGCTTGGCCTTAATGACCTTACCTCGCTTATGGTGGGTGATTTTGGTGATGATTGTCCTAGTCGTTGGCATAACGATGATGGTCATGCAACCGATGGGCAAATTGTTTGGAAAGTTCCAAGGTTTGTTAGATAAGACCAACGGCATGGCTAAAGAGAACCTACAAGGGGTTCGCGTGGTTAAGTCATTCAATCAAGAGGGCAATGAAGAAAAGCGATTCAATGCAGCATCAGGTGAGCTAACGGACATTAATATCAAAATTGGATACTTATTTAGTATTTTAATGCCAGCCTTCATGTTGGTTGGAGAAATGGCGATTGCAGTTTCGATTTTATTTGTTGGTCAACATATTATGGCTGATCCACAAATGCTGGGGGCCTTAACTTCTTTCGTGAATTATTTGATGCAAATTATGAATGCAATCGTGATGGCTGGATTTATGTCAATGTTTGCTGCGCGTGGATTTGAGTCAACGCGTCGAATTAAAGAAGTCTTGGATACTGATCCAGAATTGACTTTCAATCCTGAAGCCCCAGCCCAAAACTTATCAGGAGATGTGACATTTGATCATGTATCGTTTACTTATCCTGGGGATGAAGTGCCAGTCTTAAAGGATATTTCTTTTGACGTTAAACAAGGCGAAATGATTGGCATTGTTGGAGCAACCGGGTCGGGTAAATCAACCCTAGCTGAATTGATTCCAAGACTGTATGACCCAACAGAGGGTAAAGTTGCAGTTGGTCACGTCGATTTAAAGCAAGTTAATGAAGGGTCATTGCGACGTGCGGTAGCTTTTGTACAACAAAAAGCGATTTTATTCTCGGGTAAGATTTCAGATAACTTACGCCAAGGTAAGGCAGATGCAACGTATTCTGATATGCAGTCAGCTGCGCAGACAGCACAAGCCGCAGAATTCATTGAACGTTATCCTGATACGTATGATCATGTGGTTGAAGAACGTTCTGCTAACTTTTCGGGCGGTCAAAAGCAACGTTTATCAATTACGCGGGGCGTGATTGGCGATCCGAAAGTGTTGATTTTGGATGATTCAACCTCGGCTTTGGATGCGCGTTCTGAAAAGCTTGTGCAACAGGCTCTGAGTGAACAGTTCGTTGATACGACCAAGTTTGTAATCTCAGAGAAGATTTCATCAGTTATTAACGCCGATCGGATTTTTGTCATGGCCGATGGGCAATTAATTGCGACTGGAACTCATGCTGAATTATTAGCCAGTTCACCAGTATATCGTGAAATTTATGACACCCAAAAAGCACAGGAGGTGATTGACTAATGGCTAGTTTATGGCATGCAATGAAATTTTTTGCGCGATATTTTAAACACTATAAATTAGGTTTGGCAATCATCGTCATCTTTACATTGTTGGCAACGTATTTTCAGGTCAAAGCACCGGTTTACATGGGAAATGCGGTGCAAGAAATTGCAAATTATATGATGTTAAAAGCCAACGCAAAAACGGCCGCTCAAGCCTCGATGACACAGGTGTATCATGCAATCTGGATGTTTGTTTTGTTTATTTTGTTGATGGGGGTTGGGTTATTAATTAATTCAGTGATGCAAGCTTTAATTTCATCTAAGGCAGTTGATGATATGCGAACTGGTTTATTTGGTAAATTACAACGCATGACCGTCAAGTATTTTGATTCGCATCGCGATGGTGAAATTTTATCGCGTTTTACATCTGATTTGGATAATATTTTTAATGCGATGAATGAGGCCATCTTCCAATTGTTTTCACAGATTGCAATTTTAGTTGGCATCTTAGTGATGATGTTTACACAAAATGTTGCCTTGGCTTGGGTGACCATTGCAGCGACACCGATTACGGTATTGATCGCAGTTTTGGTGATTCGACAAGCGCAGCATTATGTTAATTTACAACAAGAAGAAGTTGGGCATTTAAATGGCTATATTAATGAACAGATTAATGGTGAAAAAGTGATTATCACCAATGGTTTGCAAGCAGATTCAGTGGCAGGTTTTACTGAGCATAATGAAAAAGTACGTCAGGCGACTTATCATGGGCAAGTCTGGTCAGGAATTTTAAATCCTTTAATGATGGGGATGAGCTTAGTTAATACGGCCATTGTGATTTTCTTTGGTGGATACTTGGCTTTGAATGGTAGCTTAGATCGGGCAACTGCCTTGGGCTTAATTGTGACCTTTGTTAATTTTTCTCAGCAATACTACCAACCAATTAGTCAAATCACGTCAACGTATAATATGCTGCAACTGGCTGTGACTGGTGCACGTCGTTTGGATGAAGTATTTGATCAACCAGACGAGGTGAATCCCAAAAATGGGGTGAAATTTGATGGACTTCAACAACAAGTCTTGTTAGATGATGTGCATTTTAGTTATAATCCGGGAAATGAAATTCTGCATGGCATTACGATTGAGGCTAATAAGGGTCAAATGGTTGCGTTAGTTGGACCAACCGGATCAGGAAAAACGACGGTGATGAATTTATTGAATCGCTTTTATGATGTTGATAGTGGCGCTGTAAAGTTTGACGGCATTGATGTACGTGACATGGATTTGCAGAGCTTGCGTGATCATGTGGGAATTGTCTTACAAGATTCAGTTATTTTTACTGGGACGATTCGTTACAATATTACGTTTGGCCGTCCGGATGCCACGGATGATGAAATTATAGCAGCAGCTAAGCAAGCTAACATTCATGACTTTATTATGTCGTTACCGCAGCAGTATGATACTGAAGTCACTGATGAGAATTCGGTTTTCTCAACTGGACAGAAACAGTTACTTTCAATTGCCCGTACCATTATTACTAATCCTGATTTGTTAATTTTAGATGAAGCGACTTCAAATGTTGATACAGTTACGGAAGCTAAAATTCAACGTGCAATGGACAATGTGATTGCGGGACGGACGAGCTTTGTGATTGCACATCGACTTAAGACAATTCTCAATGCTGATAAAATTGTTGTGCTAAAAAATGGTCAAATCATTGAAGTGGGCACACATCAAGAGCTATTGGCAGCTGATGGATTTTACGCTGAGTTGTATCGCAATCAAATGGTATTTGATTAATTTTATTCGTGATATAAAAAAGGAGCGCCAGCAATTAATTTGCTGGCGCTCCTTTTTTTAGTATTTATCCATATCATCGTTAGGGTCACGGAGGACACGTTCAAGTAAGTAGAAAACCGCCGCTTCGACTAATGCTAAAATGACGAAGGTCCAACGGGCCCAAGTTTGGGGGAAGATAAAGGCACAACCAAGGGTTGCAAGGGGGAGCAGAATGGTGATGAAACGCCAAGCGATTTTAGCCATAATTTTAAGCGTCCTTTCGTAATTGCGTAAGTAAGGTATCGATTTGTTTTAAAGTGGTATATTTGAGCTGAATTGGGTGCCTTAGGCTCAATAAGGTTTGTGGCTTCAGTCCAAGCTGAGTGCTAATTGGCTGGATAAGCTCAGGTGAAACCTGAAACGTGTGACTGATGCGTTGCTGCAAGTGATCACGACGCTGTTCAAAGGCGGCAAAGAAGAGTAGGCATACCCAAATGGTCACTAGCATCAAGTAAAAACGTGGTTCTAATAAATGTTTCGTATTTTGGAGGATTAAAATCAGGCTAATGATACCAGCATAACAGCTGAACCGGACGTAGTTTTGAGAAAACATGGGTTATACAAATCCTTTATATAGTCTAAGTTGATTGTAGCATAGACTATCTAGAATTGTTTAGTATTAAAAAAGCCAGCAGGTTTATGCCTGCTGGCTTTTTTTTACGCTTACTTTAGAATGTTGTTTGTGTAATTCATGAAGCGTTCAAGATAAGCGGCTGTATCAACTTGAACAGCGGCAAAATCTGTTTTAATTGGATCAAGAGCCCGTTCGGGGTCACCGATTGTACGACCATCATCATGGGTAACCATCATGTTAATTGGTAACAAAGTAACCAACTTAGGGTCAACGGCCACACCAACAGCAAGTGGGTCATGCAAAGCAGCACCATGCTTGTTAATGTCTAGGCGATCATAAGCATCGATATAATAATCGAAGATGTCAGCGAAGACACGGCCTTTTTCAGTGCCTAAATCACGCCATTCCTTGGTCTCACGCTTAGTAAGCAATGTTTGCAAGGTAACATCAAGGCCAACCATAACCAAGTGCTTAGCATGACGATAAACATAATCAGCTGCTTCAGGGTCTTGGTTGATGTTAGCCTCAGTATAAGGTGTCACATTACCAGGAACTGTCAAAGCACCACCCATTAGTGTGATATTACCAATTAAATCAGCAATTGCTGGATCTTTTTGCATGGCCGCAGCCAAGTTGGTAAGGGGACCAGTTGGGACAATGATTAAGTCATCTTGGTATTCATGAGCAGCTTGAATGATGAAATCTTCAGCTGAAGTTGATTCAACCGAACGCGTTGGATCAGGTAACTCAACATTACCAATTCCGTTGTTACCGTGGATGTCCATTGAAATTTGCATTGTTTCAAAATCATCAGTGGTTGATGAATGGCTAAAACCACGATAAACCGGAACATCGGTTGCGCCAAGCAACTCTAATAATTTCAAGCTGTTGGCAGCAGCTGTATCAACTAATGTATTTCCATATGATGCAGCAATCCCAATTAAATCGGCATCTGGAGTGGCTAGGGCATAGGCAATCGCCAATGCGTCATCAACACCAGTGTCCAAATCTAAAATCATTTTCTTTGTAGCCATGATTTGCTCCGTTCTCTATTTATTCATTAAATCAACTTGATCGAGGAACCATTGATTGAAAGCAGCTGCGTCAATGTCAACACCGACATTAGCATTGGTATAACCATCTTCATGCCAACGATGTTGCGTATCAGCAACTGTTGCACCTAAGGCTGGACCTTCAGTAACCACATCAATCGCATATGGTTCAGTTTTAATAACCTCTGGCTTAACTGCGTACAAGATGGTATTTACATCATGCATTGGCTTACCACCATCATGAACATCTTCATACGCAGTGATGATACCGTGTAACATTTCACCAGCCCGGCCTTTATGCGCCAATTCATTAATTGTCTCTGGTGTCAACAAAGCTTTAAGGGTGACATCCAAGCCAATCATGGTAATGGGTAGACCACTGTTAAAGACGATTGCAGCAGCATCAGGATCCGTAAAGACATTAAATTCGGCGACTGAACTTACGTTACCCCCTGAGATTGAACCACCCATTAAAATGAACTCTTTAATGAATTGGGTATCTTCAGGATGAGCCTGTAAAAGCATGGCAATGTTTGTATAGGCCCCTGTTGCGATAATTGTAATTGGTTCAGCACTTGCTTGTAATGTCTCGTGGATGGCACTAACAGCATCCGCGTCAAGCGGTTTTGATGTGACAGTTGGGAAATCATAACCCGACATACCTGATTCGCCATGAATGTATGAAGCGTCTTGGAATTCACGCTTTAGCGGAGCCTTTGCTCCACTAGCGACAGGAATGTCTTTGTCGAAAAATTCGAGCAGCTTTAAGACATTGAGTGTTGTCTTGTCAACACTCACATTTCCGGCGACTGCGGTGATTAATTTAACATCAAGATCGGGACGATTGACGGCAACCGCGATGGCTGCTGCATCATCAATCCCAGGATCCATATCTAAAATAACCGGCTTTGCCATAGGTGATTACCTCCGTGTTGTGGAAAGCTTACCAAACGAATAGTCCAGCTGCGGCAGCTGATAGCATTGAAACTAAGATACCTGAAAGAAGCATCTGTGGAACGTGAGCAGCGATGTAATCGCTCTTTTCCTTTGAAACAAGTCCCTTGAAGGCACCAAGAATCATACCAACAGTACTAAAGTTAGCAAAGCTTGTAAGGAAGACAGTCAAGACAGCCTTGGCGTGTTCGTTAGCAAACAAACCGGTTCCAGCCATAATGTCCTTAGTAACCTTACCCATAACAACGAATTCGTTAGTTACCAACTTTGTACCCATGTATTGGGCGATTTGGAAAGCTTGGTCGGGGTTGAAACCAAGAAGCCAAGCAAATGGGAACAAGATGACACCAAAGATGTTTTCCAATGAAAGCCAGTGCCAACCAGTAAGTGCAAAAATCTTGTCAATCAAACCAGCCAAAGCAACGAAGGCAATAACTGTGGCAGTAATAATCAAAATCAAACGACCAGCGTTCAAGATTGAATCACCCAAGAATGAGAAGAATGGTTCGCGCTTTTCGCCTTCTTTGTGAATTGAAACAATTACATCATCTTCTGGGGCAACTTCAGTAGGGTTAAGCAATGATGAAATGATGATGGCACCCAAAATGTTCAAAGGAACAGCGGCCATAACGTATTGACCAGGCACCATAGCAGTATAGGCACCAAGAATGGCAGCAGTAACACAGCTCATTGACATCAAAGCCAAAGTATAGTTACGACGAGCGCTCATAGCGTTCAATTGTGCTCCTGAAACGGCAAGCACTTCAGTGTTACCTAAGAACATCATTTCAACTGAGAAGAAAGCTTCGAACTTTGGTTGGCCAGTAATAAATGAAAGGGCCCGACCAATCCACTTAACCAACCATGGCAATACACCGATGTAAGTTAAGATGTCAAACAAAGGCACAACAAGCAACATTGGTAGCAAAGCGCTTGTTACGAAGTTTGGTTGACCAGTTGTTGGCTTCAACCAATCAGGAAGGGCAAAGGCAATACCTGTGTTGGCAGCTTGCACGATCCAATTAAAGCCATCAGCAGCACCCTTAACAATTTCTTGTCCAATGCTAAAGCTCATAAAGAACCAAGCTAGAACAAGTTGTAGGGCAACAACGATGAAAATACGTGACCATTTAACAGCTTTATGGTCATTTGAGAATAAGTATGCAATCCCTAAAAAGACAAAGATACTTAGAAAGTTAACAATAATGTAAAACATTAGAAGAAGACCTCTCTATACTCCTGAAATAAAGTGAAATAAAACTACGATGTAAATTATAGCAGACAAGTTTTACATGTAAGCGATTTCTTTACAAAATAAATTATACTGCAAAGGATTCTTAAAAGGAACATAATATTAAAACGATTAACCTTTTTTTATCCACAAGTTATCCACAGCAATGTTCGGCATGAATCAATAATTTTCGTGTTTTGAACGGTTGATTGATGTTTTTCATGGCAAAATCCGCTTATTTTTTGTAAATCGGAACGTTTGATGTAATGAAAAATTTTACATTCAGATTCTCTGGATTATCGTTCGGCTTTCCTTTGCATATTACATATAAATTTATGGCGATAAAACGTTAAACAGGGCTCATTTTCTCATTTTTGTATTATTTTTGTATATAAATGTTGATATAGTAGGTAAATGCTATTAAAAAGTAATTTATTTGTAATTTTGACAACATTGTGCAAAGATGGATAATGTAATAGGAGCTCTAATTCAAAAAATTGAATTTGAAACGAGGTAAAAGTTTTATGAGTGGTTTTATTGAATTCCAAGATGTCTCAAAAATCTACAATGGGAATAAAGTTGCCGTTGAAGATGTTAATTTGAGCTTTGGAAAAGGTGAATTTATTTGTTTTATCGGAACCAGTGGTAGTGGAAAGACGACATTGATGCGAATGATCAATCGGATGAACACGCCTACCGAAGGTAAGGTTTTGATTGATGGGCAAGATGTAGCCAAGCTACAACCAGTTGAATTACGTCGTAAAATTGGGTACGTGATTCAAAGCATCGGTTTGATGCCACATATGACAATCCGTGAAAATATTACTTTGGTGCAACGTTTGATGAAGGTTAGCCAAGTTGAGCGGGATAAGACGGCTAACAAAATGATCGATTTGGTTGAATTGCCACGTGAGATGTTGGATCGTTACCCATTTGAATTGTCAGGTGGACAGCAACAACGAATCGGGGTTGTGCGTGCCTTGGCCGCTGATCAGGATATTATCTTAATGGACGAACCATTTGGAGCGTTGGATCCGATTACCCGTGAATCATTGCAAGACTTAGTTAAGGACTTGCAAGAAAAGTTGGGTAAGACGGTCATTTTCGTGACTCATGATATGGATGAAGCACTTAAATTAGCTAGCCGTTTGGTTGTTATGAGCCATGGTAAGGTTGTGCAATTTGATACACCAGATAATGTTTTGCGTCATCCAGCCAATGAATTCGTTGAAGAATTACTTGGTGAAGAGCGCCTTTTGCAATCAAAGCCAAAGGATACCATGGTCAAAGAAATCATGAGCCCTGGGGCCGTGACGATTCATACGGATCGTTCATTAAACGATGCGATTACTATTATGAAAGAAAAGCGTGTTGATACATTGATTGTTACAGATAATGCTGGAGTCCTTAAAGGGGTTGTCGACGTGCAAAACCTAAATAAGATGCACAGTCGTGCTTCAAGTGTAGGCGACATTATGGTCGATGTACCATTTGTTTATGAAACAGACTATCTAAAGGATACTTTGCAACGTATCTTGAATTTGGGACTTAAGACGGTTCCAGTGGTTGACCAACAAAAGCGAGTTGTTGGTATTTTGACACGTGGATCATTAGTTGACTTGGTTTATGACACAATCTGGGGAGATGCAACTAGCTCAGAAGACAACACAACACAGGACGATTCTGATGTTTCTGCAGAAACCGCCAATCAGGAGGTCTAGCATATGCAAGCCTTTATGTCTGAATATGGTTCGGAAATTCTCAGCAAGAGTGGGCAACATCTTTATATCTCAGCCATTGCTTTGATTTTAGGGATTATCGTTGCCGTACCAGCGGGAATTGCCCTTACACGTGCTGATAAATTGGCAAACCCAATTATCAATATCGTGAGTGCGTTACAAACGATTCCGGCTTTGGCCTTGTTGACTTTAATGTTGCCAATTTTTGGAATTGGTCGTACGCCGGCAATCATTGCCTTGTTTATTTATTCATTGCTACCAATTTTACGTAACACATATCTTGGTATGAGTAACGTAGATGCTGGTTACCGGGATGTAGCCAAGGGAATGGGAATGAGTAATTTACAGTCAATTATGCAGGTTGAATTGCCAATTGCGTTGCCAACAATTATGGCTGGAATTCATTTGTCAGCAATTTATGTTATTTCTTGGGCAACTCTAGCTTCATATATTGGAGCTGGTGGCTTAGGAGACTTGATTTTTAGTGGTCTTTATAACTATCAACCAAGTTTAATTTTTGCCGGTACAATTCCAGTGACGGTGCTGGCCTTACTTGTTGATTTCTTATTGACTAAGTTAGAAAAAGTCTTTACTCCAAAGGCCTTTATTTTAGAAGAACAACAAGAACAAGCACGTCTTGAACAAGAAGAAGCACAACGGAGGGAGAAATAATGTCTAAGAAGATTCGTTATATTGTTCTTGGGATTATTGCCGTAGTTGCGCTAGCAGCCGGTTTGTTCTGGTTAGTACCACCGCAAACCTCAAATAAGCCCATTACCGTAACGGGTGGAATCACTTCGGAAGCACAAACTTTGGGAAGTATTGATGCTGAAATGATTAAACACTATACCGGTCGCCCAACACGGGTTATTAATAATTTGGCGACGGTAACAATTAATCAAAAGGCCATGACAAATGGGGATGCCCAGGTTTCAGCGGCCCGTTATACGGGAACTGACTTGACCACTACCCTTGGTTTTAAGGCTGAAAAAGATCCTAAGAAGACTTTTGATATTGTTCATGATCAATTTGAAAAGAAATTTAATCAAACTTGGTTCCCAAGTTATGGTTTTGAAAACACCTACGTGGTCTTAGTGCGTCAAGATACCGCTAAAAAGTACCATTTGAAAACGGTCAGTGATTTAGAAAAAGTTGCTGATAAGTTGAGCTTAGGTGTCGACACGGCTTGGATGACACGTAAGGGTGACGGTTACGATGGCTTTAAGAAGACGTACTTCCCCTTTAAGTCAATTCACCCTATGCAAATTGGTTTAGTTTACACAGCCGTAGCAAGTAAGAAGATGGACGCCGTGATGGGTTATACCACTGACGGTCGAATTGGTAGTTATAACTTAGTGATGCTAAAGGATGACCGCCGCTTCTTCCCACCTTACGATGCTTGTCCAGTTGTGGACAACAAGACGTTAAATTCAACGCCTGGGTTGCGTGAAGCCATGATGAAGTTGCGTGGTAAGATTACCACTAAACAAATGCAAGAGTTGAATTATCAAGTTGATAACAACTTGAAGGAACCATCAGTGGTTGCACACGAATTCTTAGAGAAACATAATTATTTTGAGGGGGAGTAAGCATTATGCAAAATATGAATATATTTGAACAATTTATTGCATACTTTGCCCAAAATGGCGGTTATGTCTTTGAGCAATTTTTGCGGCATTTCTTAATGGCTGCATATGGTGTGTTGTTTGCTGCAGCGATTGCAATTCCGCTTGGTATTTACATTGCGGAACGGCATAAATTAGCTAAATGGGTGATTCGTTTGGCAAGCATTATTCAAACGGTCCCAACTTTGGCCATGGTGTCAATTTTGATGCTAGCAATGGGCTTGGGGGTTAAGGTTGTCTTGATGTCAACGTTCTTGTATGCCTTACTTCCTATTTTGAGTAATACCTATACTGGATTGAATCAAGTTGATCGAAATGTACTTGATGCTGGTGAAGGAATGGGAATGACTCGCTGGCAACAGTTATATATGGTGAAGTTACCACTATCGGTCTCGGTGATTATGGCTGGTTTGCGAAATGCCCTTGTCTTAGCAATCGGGGTGGTCGCAATCGGAGCCTTCGTTGGTGCTGGTGGTTTAGGAGATATCATTATTCGTGGTACAAATGCTACCAATGGTGGTGCAATTATCTTAGCTGGTGCCTTGCCAACGGCCTTCATGTCAATGATTGCCGATTGGGGGATGGGTAAGATTGAAGTGATGCTTGATCCTGGAACACAAATCCGGCGCAAGCGGGCGCGTGGATAAAAATAAAAAGCTTGGTAATCTGGCTTCATGCCAATTACCAAGCTTTTTTTATGGGTGCATATTTAAGTGTTTTGTGTAGGCTAAACGTTGATCGGTAGTGTCGCCATCGATGGCAATTGTACAAGCATAGGTAAAGCCAACCTTTAAAATAAGCTGTTGCATCGCTTGGTTTTTAGCGTGTGTGTCAATGCGTGCATATTGAAAGCCAAGTTGCTTGATGCGAGTAAATAGCTGATTGAAAAGTTTGATACTTTGATGTTGTCCTTGAAAAGCTTGGCCAATGACAAAACGATGAATGGATACATAAGGTTCACTATCAACTGGCCATGTGCCGGTTAACGGTGTTTTATAGTTTGGCTCAGGTGACTGACGCACAGCAGCATAGCCGATGAATTGTTCTTGTTCATCGACCAAGGCATAGGCCATGTGTTCATTAATATCATTGATTAAAGTCGCCTGGTCGGGATAGCCATCCTGCCATTGTGGAATTCCGTTTGCTTTTAAGGTGGCTTGGCCTTCGTGGATGAGTTGTTGTACCTGGGGCAAGTCGGCCAATGTAACTAAACGTAAGCTTGTTTGCATTTAGCAGACCCTCCTTTATGATTTTATAAGGTTCATTGAATATGATTATACAAAGAATTCGCTTTGCCGTATAATAAACAAGAAAGAAAATGCATTATCATGATGTTTTTTGCATTTTAATGACAAGTAATGAATAACGGGGGTGTGTCATGGCAGAAATTCAATTACAAGGGATGCCGGTTTGGGTATATGCCAAAAATATTGATGATAACCGGCCGGTTGCACCGAGCCGCTTAATTAATGGTGGGGTTGGTGAAAGTTACGCAGTTGAACCAGCTGACTTACCAGGCTATCAGTATGTGAAATCAGAAGGGGCAACGAGTGGTGTCCTCGATGCACAGACACACGTTGTGACATTTTATTATCGCCCTGATAGTTATTTAGAGGCTCAGAACCTTGAAGATAAATATTTACATATTAAAACGGCGGTACCAGTTTATGATGATTTTTCGACTGAACCAACGACAGTGAAATTGTGGCCAGGAATGGTAGTTAAAGTTGTTAAACGTGTGGCAACTAAGGATGGTACTTTTTGGTATCAAATGGCTGACTCGCGCTGGGTGCGTTTTGATATGCATGAGATGGCTTTGACCAATGATGATGGTCAAGCAAAGGATCCTAATGGTGGTTGGCAAATGCAACGTGTTTGGGAGCCAGTTAGTTGGCAAGCCCAAGGGACCATTGACTTTGTACCTGGTCGGACTCTGAACGTTTACGATCAACCATATGGTCAAGTGATTGGGACGATTGAAAATCAGGTACCAGTTCAAATTACTGAGCAAGTCACGGATGATGCTGATAATATCTGGTATCATTTGGATCAAATGGGTTGGGTTGCAAGCATTTATGTTCACATCGGTCAATAATAACGGGAGGCAGTTATGGCAGAACCATTGATTTTAACAGCAGATTTGCATGAAAAAATTTGGGGTGGAACCGCCTTGCGGGATTTGTTTGGTTTTGACATTCCAAGTGATCACACTGGAGAAGCTTGGGTGGTTTCTGGCCATCCGAATGGTCCGACCGTGGTCCAAAATGGCCGTTTTGCTGGGCAAAACCTGGTCGATGTATGGCAAAATCATCCAGAGTTGTTCGGTAATCATCCGGATAATCAACCGTTTCCGCTTTTAGTAAAGATTTTAGATGCCCATACTGATTTATCTGTGCAGGTGCATCCAGCTGATGATTATGCTGCTGCCCATGCTGGTGAGCTAGGTAAGACTGAATCATGGTATATTTTGGCTGCCACGCCAGATGCTGAAATTTATTATGGCCATACAGCACAAACCAAAGCAGAATTTGATCAAGAAGTGGATGCAGCAGATTGGGATCAATTGTTGCAAAAAGTGCCAGTTAAAGCAGGCGACTTTTTCTATGTTCCAGCGGGTACATTGCATGCGCTTGGGGCTGGAGTGGTTGCCCTAGAAATTCAACAATCATCTGATACAACTTATCGTGTCTATGATTTTGATCGTGTTGACCAAGCAACCGGCATTAAGCGACGTCTTGATTTGGAAGATGCTAAAGCGGTCACTCAAGTGCCTTTTGTACCAGAACGACCAACAACGCATGTTAGTCAGTATGATGATGTGAAACAAACGTCATTGGTACAAGCCGATTATTTTAATGTTGATGATTATCAATTAGATGGCAGTGCCACGCTGCATCAGAAAACACCTTATAGTTTAGTAACGATGCTTGAAGGTGCAATGAAAGTAACGATTGACGGTCAGGCGTATGAAATGAAGCCTGGAATGAGTTTTGTTGTGTTAGCTGATGCCCCTGATTGGCAAGTTAATGGAACTGGTCGCTTTGTTGTTGGCACGCCAGGGCCAAAATCGTTGTAGTCAGATTTAAAACTAGCCTAGGCTGACCAAGTGGTGACTTAGTCTAGTTTTTTATTGGGCTAAGCCGGTGAAAATGGTACACTAAAAATATTTGTAAAATACATGCATAATTAAAAGAGGAGTTAAACATGAGTTTAAGAAGTTCATTAGCGACATTTGTCGGCAATAGCTCATATTTCTTGCTGCACAATGTGCTACATCGTGGTGGAACATCACTACCTGGAAAGTTGGCGATGACGGTTGATCCTGATGTCATGACAACTTTAGCTGAAAAGTATGACGTTATTTTGATTACGGGGACCAACGGTAAGACGCTCACGACGGCTTTAACTGCCCGCGTGCTTCGTGAAAAATATGATAATGTGATTACCAACCCTTCTGGATCGAATATGATGCAAGGGATTACTGGTACAATGTTGGCCGCTAAGCCAGCTAAAAATGGTGGCAAGCCAGTTGCTGTTTTGGAAGTTGACGAAGCCAATGTTGAAGAAGTTGCCCGTCAATTGAAGCCAAAGGCCTTTGTTTTGACAAATATTTTCCGTGATCAATTGGATCGTTACGGCGAAATTTATACAACTTATGAAAAAATCCTCAAAGGAATTCGCCTTTTCCCAGAAGCAACGGTGATTGCCAATGCTGATTCACCAATTTTTATGCGGGGTAACTTGCCTAATCCAAAGGTTTACTATGGTTTTAACCATGAACCTGAAACAGGCGATATCCGGGCACCATACAATACTGATGGGGTATTGTCACCAACGGATGATTCAATTTTGCATTATCACTTCTTAACGTTTGGTAATCAAGGCTCTTACTTCAGTACAACTGATGATTTTAAGCGTCCTGAGCTAGATTATGCGGTAACAAAGATCAATGAAATGACGCCACGCTATTCAAACTTTGATATTGATGGCATGACCATGCAAATCGAAATTGGTGGAGAATATAATATCTATAATGCGCTAGCTGCTTATGCAGTGGGTCGCTTTATGGGTGTGACACCTGCACAAATTAAGCATGCCTTCGAATCTAATGCACAAATTTTTGGCCGACAAGAAGCGGTTCAAGTTGAAGATAAAGATGTCACAATCGTTTTGATTAAGAATCCAGTTGGTGCAAACCAAGTGATTCAAATGATGTCAACCGATGATCAACCATTCTCATTAATTGCGCTATTAAATGCTAATTATGCTGATGGTATTGATACTAGCTGGATTTGGGATGCGGATTTTGAAAAATTGGCTGATACAAAGATGCAAGCAATTTCAACTGGTGGACAACGCTATAAGGACTTGTATGTTCGAATTAAAATGGCCGGCTTTGGTGACCAACCTGTCTATCAAGATTTGACTAAGATTGTGGATGCAATTAAAGCGCAACCAACTAATCACGTTTATATTGCCGCCACTTATACGGCGATGTTGCAATTACGTGAACAGTTGAAACAAGCAGGCTATATCAAGAATAAGACGGAAGGGGCAAACTAAGAATGGCTGAATACACTTTGCATACAGCACACCTGTATGGTGATTTGATGAATACCTATGGTGATTATGGGAACATCGTGGCACTGAAGTTCTATGCCAAGCAATTAGGCGTTGCCGTTGACTCAAAAGTGATTTCACTTGATGATGACTTTGATGCTGATAAATACGATTTCGTCCTTTTTGGTGGTGGTCAAGACTATGAACAAATGGTTGTGACCAAGGACTTGCCAAGTAAAGCCCCCGCTATTAAGCAATACATTGAAAATGATGGTGTATTCCTTGGCGTCTGTGGTGGTTTCCAATTGCTTGGTGATTATTTTGTCTTAGCTGATGGGACTCGGGTGGAAGGCATCAAAGCGATGATGCACTATACTTTGAACCAACCACATGGCCGTTTTATTGGTGATGTGACGATCGAAGATCCTACAAATGGCGACGTTTATCATGGATTTGAAAACCATCAAGGACGGACGTTCCTGGATGAAAATGAGCGGCCACTTGGGATGGTTAAGCAAGGTAATGGAAACAATGGTGAAGATGGCGGGGAAGGTCTGGTCTATAAGAATACTTACGGTACCTATTTCCATGGACCAATTTTGACGCGGAATGGAAATCTGACATTGCGGATGTTACAAACGATGCTAGAACGACGCTATCCTGATGTTGATTGGGCGACACAAATTGCCCAAATTACGCCAGAGTCATTCTAGGTGAATTGAAGAATTAAAAAACGGTAACTCATTTGTTGAGGGACCGTTTTTCTTTTGGCTTCGTGAACGATTTATCACTTTTGTTCTATGCATAATTTCGTTATACTGTTTAATGAGTGTTAATCGGCAAAAATAAGCCATAACATCGAAAGGAGTTAGCATGGCACAATTGTTTTTTCGCTATGGTGCAATGGCCAGCGGCAAAAGTATTGAAATTTTAAAGGTGGCTCATAATTATGAAGTCCAACAACGTAAGGTATTGTTGTTGACCAGCGCGCTTGACAATCGCACTGAAGTTGGCGAAATTGCTTCAAGAATTGGACTTACACGTCCAGCACAAGCAATTTCTGATCAAGATGACTTGTATGAGCTGATTGCTGGCGAAAATGATATCGCAGCTGTGTTAATTGATGAAGCGCAATTTATGACCAAGGAACAAGTGATTCAGTTAACGAAAGTCGTCGATGAATTACAGATTCCGGTGTTAACGTTTGGCTTAAAAAACGATGCATTTAATCAGTTATTCCCAGGCTCAGAGGCCTTGCTAATTTATGCCGATAAAATTGAAGAAATGAAGACCCTTTGTTCATTTTGTGGCCATAAAGCAACGATGAATTTGCGTCTGCAAGATGGCCTGCCTGTATATGAAGGTGAACAGGTGCAAATTGGTGGGGATGATACTTATTTGCCTGTTTGTCGGCAACACTATAACCATCCTGATTTAGCTGCGATTGCACGTCGCAGGACCGGAGATGGCTTTCAAGACAATTTAGAATTTAAATAGGAGTCGAACGATGGATGAAATTTTTGAACGGCTACAATCAGTTGTAGACCGCTACGATGAATTAAACGAACTGCTATCTGATCCAGAGACGATTGCAGACACAAACCGTTTTATGGCACTTTCTAAAGAAGAAGGCCAATTACGAGAAACAGTTGAAACTTTCAAGCATTATCAAGATGTCACGAAAGAAATCGCTGACGATCAAGAGCTATTAAGCGAAAAGCTTGATGCTGATATGGAAGAGTTGACTAAGGGTGAATTGAAAGAGTTGGAAAGCGAAAAAGAAACGCTGGAAGACCGCTTGAAGATTCTTTTGCTTCCTAAGGATCCAAACGATGATAAGAATATTATTATGGAAATTCATGGGGCTGCTGGTGGAGACGAAGGGGCTTTGTTTGCAGCTGATTTGTATGATATGTATAGCCGTTATGCTGAACGTCAAGGTTGGCAGGTTGAAGTCATTGATGAAAACAAGACTGAAATTGGTGGCTATAAAGAAATCGTTTTGATGATTACTGGTGAGAACGTCTACTCAAAGCTAAAGTATGAAAACGGGGCTCACCGTGTGCAACGTGTGCCAGAAACTGAATCAGCTGGACGTGTGCATACATCAACGGCGACAGTTGGTGTGATGCCTGAATATGAAGACGTTGACATTGATATTGAAGACAAAGATTTGCGTGTCGATGTATATCGTTCATCAGGTGCCGGTGGTCAGCATATTAACAAGACGTCATCTGCCGTACGAATGACCCACTTGCCAACTGGAATCGTGGTTGCCATGCAAGACCAACGTTCACAACAACAAAATCGGGCGAAAGCGATGGAGATTTTGAAGACGCGTGTTTATGACTATTATGCTTCACAAAACGAAGCTGAATATGCTGAACAACGTAAAACAGCGGTTGGTACTGGTGACCGTTCTGAACGGATTCGAACTTATAATTATCCACAAAACCGGGTTACTGATCACCGCATCGGGTTAACGTTGAACAAATTAGATCGGATTATGAATGGTGAATTAGACGATATTATCGATGCATTAGTTATTGCCGACCAAACGGCTAAACTTGAAGACTTAAAGCAAGGGTAAGCCCATGTTTGATGAACAATGGACGATTCAAGCGGTGCGTGATTGGGGTGATTGGCAATTAGAGCCATACATTCAAGATGACGTTGAGCGGGCAGCCCAGTTAGACTATTTATTAACGGGTTTGATGGACTGGAACTATAACCAGTTAGCTAATAATTTAAATACAATCCTAGAAGATGAAGTTAAAGATCAATTTATTCAAGCGGTTAAAGCAATCAAGCAAGGACAACCGGTTCAATATGCTTTAGGGCATGCGGCCTTTTTTGGACGTGAGTTTAAAGTAGATGGACGTGTTTTAATTCCACGTCAAGAGACTGAAGAATTGGTGGACTGGATTTTGCGTGACCAAGCTAAGCGAAGTGGCTTAAAAGTCTTGGATTTGGGAACTGGTTCTGGGGCAATCGGAGTGACGTTAGGAGCGGAACGCCCTGATTTTGACGTGACGTTAAGTGATATTTCTGCTGAGGCCTTGGAAGTTGCGCAAGAAAATGCGCAAACTTTTGGTGTGCCTGTAAAAACTATTCAAAGCGATTTGTTTGCTAAAATCCCAGGCCAGTATGATGTGATTGTTAGTAATCCGCCATATATTAGTGAAGCTGAACGGCCACAAATGGATGCAAGTGTGCTAGCTTTTGAGCCAGCTCAAGCGCTGTTTGCTGCTGATGAGGGGTTGGCTTTATATAAGGCGATTGCGAATGAATTATTAGTACATTTGACAGTGCACGGTGTTGCTTATTTTGAGCTTGGCTACCAACAGGGTGCTGCTTTGGAAACGCTGTTTAAGGCATTGCCAGATGTCGAGGTGACATTGCGCCAAGACATGAGTGGTCATGATCGGATGCTGCGAGTGGTAAAAGGGGGAGAAGATGGAAACAAAAATATGGAAAGCTGATGAGTTGCCGGCAGCTGTGCGAGCAATTAAGCGAGGTGGTCTCGTCGCCTTTCCTACGGAAACCGTGTATGGATTAGGTGCGGATGCTTTTAATGAGCAAGCGGTTGGCAAAGTGTATGCCGCTAAAGGCCGTCCGTCAGACAACCCGTTGATTGTGCATGTGGCTGATCCTGAACAAGTTGAGCGTTTTGCTAAGAAGAACACATGGTCAGATAAGTTGATGCAGGCTTTTTGGCCCGGACCCTTGACCATGATTTTGCCGGTTCAACCTGGTGCATTATCAGCCACGGTAACGGGTGGTTTGGATACGGTAGCGGTACGCATGCCGGATAATGATTTAACGCGGGCGCTAATTCGTGATGCTGATACGCCATTGGTTGGTCCATCAGCTAATACGTCAGGTCGGCCTTCACCGACAATTGCCCAACACGTTTATCATGATTTACATGGTAAAATTTCTGGTATTTTAGATGGGGGTAGTACCAGAATCGGTGTTGAATCAACGGTGATTGATTTATCAACGGACGTACCGACAGTGCTTCGGCCTGGTAAAATTACGCCAGAAGCGATTGCAGATGTATTAGGTGTGCCAGTTGAAGCTGGACAACATGCCGTTAAGGCCGATGAAGTGCCAAAAGCGCCTGGTATGAAATACCGTCATTATGCGCCTGATAAGGATGTATACATGGTTGAACGTGATGAGTGGACTCAAGCGATTATCTGGGCTCAATCACAATTAGCACCAGTTGGGTTGATGTTGACGAATGATTTGATTTTAGAGCATCAATTGGCGGGCATGGATTTTGTATGGTCACTTGGACCAGATGCGCAAAGTGCAGCTGCTAAGCTTTTTGCTGGTTTACGTTTCTTTGACGAGAAACCAGATGTACAAACTATATTGGTAGCAAAGATGCCTGAAACGTCAGAAAACGCGGCGTATAATAATCGTTTGAATAAAGCTGCGGGTGGACAAGATGTTTCATCTTTAATCGCAGATTAAGCTAAAAATAGTGTATAATGTACGTATATTGATGTCCTTTGATGATTTTATTGCAAAAATGTACGTATATACCGAACTTGGAGGGTTAGGCATAATGACAAATTACCGTAGTTATGATCCAGAATTGTGGGACGCAGTCGACCGTGAAGCGGAGCGTCAAGAGAACAACATTGAATTGATTGCATCAGAAAATATTGCTTCAGCCGGCGTGCGGGCTGCGCAAGGCAGTATTTTGACCAACAAGTATGCCGAAGGGTATCCAGGTAAGCGTTACTATGGTGGAACCGAATATGTTGACCAAGTTGAACAGTTAGCAATTGATCGTGCTAAGGAGCTGTTTGGAGCTGAATATGCCAATGTGCAACCACATTCTGGTTCACAGGCTAATGCAGCCGTTTATGCTGCATTGTTGGAAACTGGTGACGATGTATTAGGGATGAGCTTAGATGCTGGTGGGCATTTGACTCATGGTGCCGCAGTTAACTTCTCTGGTAAGACCTATCATTTCCATGAATATGGTTTAGATGATAACGAATTGTTGGATTATGACCAAGTGCAAGCTTTGGCCGATGAATTCCATCCAAAATTGATTGTTGCAGGAGCATCTGCTTATTCACGGGTCATTGATTTTAATCGTTTCCGTGAAATTGCCGATTCAGTTGGTGCTTACTTGATGGTTGATATGGCACATATTGCAGGCTTAGTGGCTGCTGGTGTCCACCCATCTCCAGTCGGAATTGCTGATGTTGTGACAACCACGACGCATAAGACCTTGCGTGGCCCACGGGGTGGTTTGATTTTAGCCAATGAAAGTTTGGCTAAAAAATTAAACTCGGCTATTTTCCCAGGGACCCAAGGTGGTCCACTTGAACATGTCATTGCCGGTAAAGCAGTGGCCTTTAAGGAAGCTCAGGCGGATAGCTTTAAAGATTATGGAAAGCAGATTATCGCTAATGCACAAGCAATGGCGGATGTGTTTGATGCTTCAGAAAAAATTCGGGTGGTTTCAGGCGGTACTGATAATCATTTGTTTAACTTAGATTTGACGGATACAGGTATTTCAGGAAAGAAAGCCCAAAATCTGTTGGATTCAGTGCACATTACAACTAATAAGGAAGCGATTCCAAATGATCCACGTAGTCCCTTTGTGACCTCTGGTATTCGAATCGGAACACCAGCGATTACGACACGTGGATTTAAAGAAGCCGAGGCGAGCAAGGTTGCTGAACTTGTCGTGCAAGTATTAGAGCATCCTGAAGATGAAGCTGGCTTGGCACAAGTGGCGGATGAAGTATTAACTTTGACGAATCGTTTTCCTTTAAGTAAAATTGAACATGCAGAGTAATTGGCGTGTAGACCTATGAAATTTGGAGAATGAAGATAATGAGTAAATTAACTGTATTTGAACATCCGTTGATTCAACATAAGCTAACCATCATCCGAAACAAAGATGTTGGAACGAAAGAATTCCGTGAGATTGTTGACGAAATTGCATCATTAATGGCTTATGAAGTCACGCGTGATTTGCCAATGACTGAAGTTGAGGTGGAAACACCTGTCGCGACAACGACGCAAAAGACTCTTGCTGGTAAGAAGCTAGCGATTGTGCCAATCTTGCGGGCAGGCTTGGGAATGGTTGATGGAATTATGAAGTTAATTCCAGCGGCTCGAATTGGTCACATTGGAATGTACCGTGATGAAGAAACGCTTGAACCAGTTGAGTATTTCGTCAAGTTGCCTGAAGACATTGATCAACGAGAAGTTTTGTTGGTTGACCCAATGTTGGCAACTGGTGGATCAGCTGATATGGCGATTGATGCGCTTAAGAAGCGTGGGGCCAACAAGATTAAGTTGATTACCCTTGTATCAGCTCCAGAAGGGGTTGAGGCTGTGCAAAAGGCTCATCCTGATGTTGACATTTTTACTGCCAGTGTTGATGATTCTCTTAATGAGGATGGTTACATTGTGCCAGGTCTTGGTGATGCCGGAGACCGTTTGTTTGGTACGCATTAATATTGATAAAAAGCTTAGGGAGACCTAGGCTTTTTTATTTAAGTAAAATGGATACAAACTCATTTTGAACTGTTAAAATAGCATTATATTGATAATAGAAAGTGAGTGTTAAACAGATGGCAGATTTTAAAGAATATGTGGCACAAGCCAAGCAATTGTTAGTCTTAGCAACATCCGTTGATAATCAACCTTCAGCACGTATCGTTGGTTTTGGACAAGATTTAGAACAGCCAAGCCGTTTTTATATTGTATCTAAGCCGGATGCAGCCAAGATTGATCAAATCAAGGCCAATCCAAAGGTTGCCTTCACGACTCTCCCTGGTGAGGGGGGCAAGCGAATGTCTTCAAATCGTGCTACGGCTCGTATTTCTGAACGTACTTGGCCTGAAATTGAAGCGCTTTTTGCTGATAATCCGGGTTGGCATTCAGGACACCCACACCCAGAAACGGAAACAATTATTGAACTCACTTTTGATTCAGTCTTGCTAGATTCATTTGTTGAAGCGCCTGAATCAGTGACCTTTGATTAATTTACCCTTGTATAAGTTAAGATAAACAGCTATACTCAAGTAAGAATAAAAGGTCTTTAATTCAGTCCAGCGAGACTGAAAAGTTCAGTTTTTCGGTGAGTGGCTTTTTGTGTGCAGATCCGAATTGAATTTTTTTAGCTGGTGCTTTTTTAAAGCACCAGCTTTTTTTAGGCCTAAAAAGGAGATTGAGGAATGGCAGAAAATCAAAAAGATGTTGTTTTGGATGTGGATGATAAACCACGTTTTTGGCAGTGGATCGGGTTATCGTTACAACATATGTTCTCAATGTTTGGTTCGACGGTGTTGGTACCATTATTGGTGGGCTTAAACCCAGGGATTGCGTTATTTAGTTCGGGGGTTGGAACGCTACTACACATTTTGATCACAAAACGGCAAATTCCAGCTTACATGGGTTCTAGTTTTGCGTTTATTGTCCCAATGGTTTCGTTAATGAAAACTACTGGTTATCCAGGGGTTGCGGCTGGTGTCATTTCAGTCGGAATTATTTATTTGATTATTGCTGGAATCGTTGCTTTGATTGGTACTAATTGGATTGATCGTTTGTTACCACCAATTGTGGTGGGGCCAATTGTTATGGTGATTGGTTTATCATTAGCGCCTTCAGCCGCACAATCAGCAACTTTGTTGAATGGGAAGTATGACATTCGGGTGTTCATTGTTGCAATGTTGACCTTAGGAATTACGATTTTTTTCAATATGATGTTGCGTGGTTTCTTAGGATTGATTCCAATTTTATTGGGAATCGTAGCAGGTTACTTGATGGCAGTTGTCGCAGGATTGGTTGATTTCACGCCCGTTATGCACGCAAAATGGTTTGCTTTGCCCGCCTTTGATATTCCATTTGTTAACTATCAACCTCATTTTTATTGGAATGCCATTTTGATTATGGCACCATTGGCTTTGGTAACGATTACTGAACACATGGGACATTTGATGGTGCTCGATGATTTGACTGGGCGAGATTACATGCGTGAACCAGGTTTGCAACGGACATTGGCTGGTGATGGAGCGGCCTCAATCTTTGCTGGTCTAGTTGGTGGTCCATCAGTGACATCCTACGGGGAAAATATTGGAGTGATGGCCATTACTAAGGTTCATTCCGTGTACGTCTTGATTGGAGCAGCCTTGTTTGCAATCTTGTTCTCGTTTGTTGGTAAGTTGTCAGCATTGATTCAATCAATTCCCGGAGCAGTAACTGGTGGTATTTCATTCTTACTATTTGGTGTGATTGCTGCATCAGGATTAAGAATTTTGGTTGATAACCACGTTGATTTTAATTTGAAACGTAATTTGATGATCTCATCTGCTGTGTTAGTTATCGGAATTGGTAACGCATATTTGCAAATTGGTAGTGGAAATGAAATTATTCAATTTTCTGGAGTAGCAATTGCAACTTTGTTAGGTATTGTACTAAATTTGGTCTTGCCACAAGAGGCAGCATCTGAAAAAAAATACGCGAAAGACTAGCGTTATCGTGTTTTGAAAGGGCTTTCATAAAAGAAAGTCTTTTTTTTTGTGAAAAAAGTTTGTGAAAAAAATCTCTAAATCGATTGATTTTAACCGATTTGAGATGTTGCACTCTTTTTTTGCATTTTTGGTCATTGAATTACTTGTGAAAACGGACTAATATAATGGTGTATTGCAGATGTGCGGGGCTTTTTAATCCTTATGACATCGGTGATGAGCTTGGAGAAAAGGGGGTAGCGTTCAGTGAACGAAAAAACCGCATCATTTGTTATTGCGGGGCTTAAATTTGATTGGCCAACGGTCATTTCAATTACCGTGGCGATGGCGATTGTCTTTATTGTCTTTACATGGATGGCAAGACGATTAACCATGAAGCCAACTGGTAAGCAGAATGTGTTGGAAATGATCATTGAATTCACCAATGGTATCGTGGATGATAACTTATCAAATCGAACGGGTGATAACCTAAAGTTCTTTGCTTTTGTGTTATTCTCATTCATTTTTGTTACCAACCAGCTGGGCCTAATCGTACACGTTAATTATGACGGGGTTACGTATTTGCGAAGTGCCACAGCCGATCCATTGGTACCGTTAATTTTGGCCTTGGTGTCAATCGGGTTGTCTCATTACCTGAGTGTTGAGAAACTAGGCTTCAAGAAATACGTCAAGAACGTGTACTTCAGTCCTTATGCCTTCTTGTTGCCCATCAATATCATCGACCAATTTACCAGTTACATGACCCTAGGGTTGCGTTTGTTTGGTAACATCTTTGCCGGTGAAATTGTGCTCGGTTTGATTTGGGATTTGGCAAAATCGATTGGCATTTTGACGATGGTACCCGGATTGCTCTTGGCGGTCTTATGGATTGCCTTTTCAATCTTTATTGGGGCCATTCAAGCATATGTTTTCGTTGTTTTGACGATGGTTTATACCGGTGAGAAACTCGAATAGTTAAGTTGTTTATATATTAATCAGGAGGATGTTTTCATGTCAGGAAGTATTGCAATGATCGGTGTCGGCTTAGCCGCAGCCGGAGCTGCCATTGGTGGTGGTATTGGTAATGGTCTTATCATCTCAAAGATGCTAGAAGGAATGGCTCGCCAACCTGAATTGGAAGGTAAGTTGCGTTCAAACATGTTCGTTGGGGTTGCCTTGGTTGAAGCGGTGCCAATTATTACAATTGCCATTGCATTCATGTTGTTTAGTAAGTAGTCAAAATGGAGCATGGAGGCCAACTAATTATGTTAAATCAAGTCTTTTTCGCTGGTGCGAGCGAAGGGTTGGCTTTGGGAAATATGCTATTTTTGCTAATTGCCTTTGCAATTCTCATGCTATTGCTAAAAAAGTTTGCATGGGGTCCGGTAGTTAAGATGATGGAAGACCGTGCGAAGAAGGTTGCTGATGACTTAGATTCAGCACAAGAAGCACGGCAATCAGCGGAAGCTTTAGCTAAAGAACGACAAGAACATTTGACGAACGCACGTGCTGACGCCAATGCAATTGTCAAGGACGCTAAGCAAGCAGCTAATAAAGAAGGGCAACAAATTGTGTCTGAAGCACAAGCTAATGCACAAGCCTTACAAGAACGAGCTGCGACGCAAATCGAACAAGACCGCAATGAGGCCATGGCATCTGTAAAGGATGACGTTGCTGATTTGTCAGTTACTATCGCGCAAAAGATTATGCAAAAAGAGTTGAACTTAGATGATCAAAAGGCATTGATTGATGCCTACATTGATGGATTAGGAGAAAAATAATGGCCAAATTAACCAGCACGGCTGTTGGTAAGCGTTATGCGAGGGCATTATTTGAACTAACTCATCCTGATCATACTGATGATAGCGTCTTGGCCGATTTACAAGCGATTCAAACGGTATTATCAGATAATCCAGACCTTTTAGAAGCGCTAACGTCAGTTAACATTGCTAAGTCAGATAAAAAGCAAATGTTAAAGACCTTAACGCAAGATGCCGCACCATTGGTGCAACATCTCGTGGATATGGTATTTGAAAATGGGCGTATCACTGATTTGCCAATGATTATCAAGCAATATCAACATTTAGTTGATGAAGCAGAAAAGCGTGTGACAGTGCATGTCACAACGGCGATTGCTTTAGATGATCAGCAACGTGAACGCTTACGTCAAAAGTTGATGCATATCTTAGATGCAAATACAATTGTGCTCGATGAGCAGATTGATCCTAGCATCATTGGTGGTGTCAAAATTGAAACACATAATCGTGTCTTGGATGGTTCACTTGCAACAAAGTTAGCACAAATTCGCCAAAGCATTATGAGCTAAACACGGTCAGTGTAGCGATGAATTAAGTAGAAAGAGGAACTGTTGAAATGAGCATTAAAGCCGAAGAAATCAGTTCTCTCATCAAAGAGCAATTAGCCAATTACGAAGATAAATTAGAGGTCAAAGAAACGGGAACTGTTACCTACGTTGGTGACGGGGTTGCCCGGGTTGATGGTCTTGAAAACGCCATTGCTGGCGAATTGATTACCTTCGAAAATGGTACGTACGGAATGGCCCAAAACTTGGAATCAGATGATGTTGGTATCATCATTCTAGGTCGCTATGATGATATTCATGAAGGCGATACGGTTACACGTACAGGCCAGGTTATGGAAGTGCCCGTTGGTGAAGAACTAATTGGAAGAGTTGTGAATACATTGGGACAACCTGTCGACGGGATGGGCCCAATTAATACCACAAAGACCCGACCAGTTGAGGTGAAAGCACCTGGGGTTATGGAACGTCAAGCTGTTTCTGAACCTTTGCAAACTGGAATTAAGTCAATTGATGCGCTAGTCCCAATTGGTCGTGGACAACGTGAGTTGATTATCGGAGATCGTAAGACTGGTAAGACATCAATCGCGATTGATACAATTTTGAATCAAAAGGACCAAGATGTCATTGCGATTTATGTTGCGATTGGTCAAAAGGATTCAACGGTCCGGACCCAAGTTGAAACATTGCGCCGCATGGGTGCGCTAGATTATACAATTGTGGTCACTGCAGGTCCTTCAGAACCAGCGCCACTTTTGTATCTTGCCCCATATGCCGGAGCTGCAATGGGTGAAGAGTTCATGTATAACGGTAAGCATGTCTTGATTGTTTATGATGACCTATCAAAGCAAGCTTCCGCTTATCGTGAGCTGTCATTGATTCTACGTCGTCCACCTGGCCGTGAAGCCTACCCAGGTGACGTGTTCTATCTACATTCACGTTTACTTGAGCGGGCGGCTAAACTTTCAGATGAATTAGGTGGTGGTTCAATGACTGCACTACCAATTATCGAAACTCAAGCTGGTGATGTTTCAGCCTATATCCCAACGAACGTTATCTCAATTACGGACGGTCAAATTTTCTTGGATGCGGATGCTTTCTATGCCGGAAATCGACCTGCTGTTGATGCGGGAACTTCTGTTTCACGTGTTGGTGGAGATGCGCAGATTAAGGCTATGAAGAAGGTTGCCGGAACATTGCGTTTGGACTTAGCGTCATATCACGAATTGGAATCATTTGCGCAATTTGGTTCTGACTTGGATGAAGCAACACAAGCAAAGTTGGCTCGTGGACGTCGCACAGTGGAATTGCTAAAGCAACCATTGCATGCGCCAATGCCAGTGGCTGACCAAGTGATTGTGTTATATGCCCTCACTCATGGTTATCTTGACGACGTATCAATTGAAGATATTCCACGTTTCGAAAATGAGTTGCTAAGTGCGGTTAATGCATCACACCACGACTTAATCGATACGATTAATGAGACATCACAGTTACCTGATACGGATGCCTTAGACGCAGTGATTGAGCAATTCAAGTCAACCTTTACTGCAACAGACTCAGAATCGTAAAGGAGGGCAAGCATGGGTGCTTCTTTGCAAGAGATTCAACATCGAATTGATTCAACAAAAAGTACACGGCAAATCACGAGTGCGATGCAGATGGTGTCAACTTCTAAGCTTTCTAAGATTCAAAAGTCTGGGGATGGTTATCAGTTGTACAACAAACATCTAAAAAATGTGGTGCGCCATTTAGCAACGGCCAAATTAGGTAATGTTAAAGGAACTTTGTTGGAACAACGCCCAATCAAAAAGGTCGGATTGTTGGTGATTACATCTGATCGTGGTTTGGTTGGCGGTTATAATTCAACGTTAATTAAGGGTGTTATGTCGTTTTTGACGGAACATCAATTAACGCAAGATGATGTGGTGATCTTAGCTGTGGGCGGTAATGGCGCTGATTTCTTCAAAAAGCGAGGTTATAATGTCGCTTATGAATATCGCGGTGTTTCAGACGTCCCTGACTATGATGAAGTGCGTGAAATTGTTAAGACTTTGACAACGATGTATGATAACGAGATTTATGATGAACTTGTTATGGCTTATCAACATTACGTGACGCGCATTAGTAATGAAGTACGTCTTGAGAAGATTTTGCCCGTAGATGAGCAAGACTTTGATGAGACGGAACATGAAGTACATGCTCAATATGATATGAATCCTTCGCCTGAAAAGGTTTTGGAAACGGTTTTGCCACAATATGTGCAAAGCTTAGTCTATGGAGCAATCCTAGATGCCAAGACGGCGGAGCATTCAGCATCAGTTAACTCGATGTCTTCAGCTTCAGATAATGCCAAGGAAGTAATTGATGGTTTGCAGTTGCAATATAATCGGGCACGGCAAGCCGTAATTACGACTGAAATTACGGAAATCACTGGTGGTATGGCGGCTCTTGAGTAACGTCTGCCAGCAGGATGCATGAGAGAAAGGAAACAACGATGAGTACCGGACAAATTGTTCAAATCATTGGGCCTGTGGTCGACGTTGCTTTCCCATCAGATGAAAAACTACCCGCTATCGACAACGCTTTAGTTGTTGAGCGTGGTGAAGGGGTACCCGACTTAACAGTTGAGGTGTCATTGGAATTAGGTGATGGTGTTGTTAGAACTATCGCGATGGATTCAACTGATGGTTTGCAACGCGGCATGCAAGTTAAAGATACCGGTGGACCAATTGAAGTCCCCGTAGGAGATGACACATTAGGACGTGTTTTCAATGTGTTGGGTGAACCAATTGATGATGGTCCAAAATTTGGACCTGACGCCAAGCGTGAACCAATTCATCGCAGTGCTCCAGCATATGATCAGCTTTCAACTTCAACTGAAGTCTTAGAAACTGGAATTAAGGTTATTGATTTACTAGCGCCTTATATTCGTGGTGGAAAGATTGGGTTGTTTGGTGGAGCTGGTGTTGGAAAGACTGTCTTGATTCAAGAATTGATTCATAATATTGCCCAAGGGCATAACGGTATTTCAGTCTTTACGGGGGTTGGTGAACGAACTCGTGAAGGAAATGATATGTACCATGAAATGTCTGATTCGGGTGTTTTGAAGCAAACAGCCATGGTTTATGGACAAATGAATGAACCACCAGGTGCCCGGATGCGGGTAGCCTTGACTGGTTTGACAATGGCGGAATACTTCCGTGATGAAAAGCATCAGGATGTGTTGTTGTTCATTGATAACATTTTCCGTTTCACCCAAGCTGGTTCAGAAGTTTCAGCCTTGTTGGGACGGATTCCATCAGCCGTTGGTTACCAACCAACTTTGGCAACTGAAATGGGTCAATTGCAAGAACGGATTACGTCTACCAAGGATGGATCAGTTACATCAATTCAAGCGGTTTATGTGCCAGCCGATGATTATACTGACCCAGCGCCAGCGACAACTTTCGCGCACTTGGATGCGACAACTAACCTTGAGCGTTCATTGACGCAACAAGGTATTTATCCAGCCGTGGATCCACTTGCATCAACTTCAACTGCGTTGACGCCTGAAATCGTTGGACAAGAACACTATGAAGTTGCAACTGAAGTTCAACACACTTTGCAACGTTATCGTGAACTACAAGACATCATTTCAATTTTGGGAATGGATGAATTGTCAGATGAAGAGAAGACGATTGTGGGTCGAGCCCGCCGGATTCAATTCTTCTTGTCACAACCATTTACAGTTGCTGAAACTTTCACTGGTATCAAGGGAGAGTATGTTCCTGTTGAGGATACGGTGCGTAGCTTTAAGGAAATCCTTGAAGGTAAGTATGACCAATATCCTGAAGAGGCCTTCCGTAATGTTGGTGCCATTGAACAAGTAGCTGAAAAGGCTGAAAAGATGGCTAAGTAGCCAGATAGGTGAGGTTGACCATGGCAGATACACACAGCTTTAAAGTAGCCGTCGTGACGCCAAGTGGCGAAGTATTCACGTATCCGAATGCAACGCTTGTGGTCTTGCATACAACTGATGGTGAACTTGGTTTAATGGCAAATCACAATCCGGTCATTTCGGCGCTAACGACAAGTGAAATGAAAATTGAAAATCAAGCGGAAGACTATGTTGAACGTTTGGCCATTAATGGTGGTTTTACTGAATTTTCAGATAATACTTTGACGGTTGTTGCAGATGCAGCTGAAAAGGCGGAAGAAATTGACGTCAATCGTGCTGAGCGTGCTCGTGATCGGGCAAAGCGCCGGCTTCAAGAAGCCCAAGACCAACGAGAGCAACAGCTCGCTGAGGCTGCTTTGTCACGTGCGATTACGCGGATTCATGCAGCAAGTAATAAATAAAGCTAAAAAAGGTTCCCTTGCGGGGGAATCTTTTTTCTTTTTAAGGAAGTAGCGTATACTGATAGCTAAGTGTGAAGGGAGAATGTTATGAAACGACGTAATATCTGGACGGTCATCGTTGTGGTGTTGGTTTTGTTAGGACTTATCCTAGCGGGTTGGTTTGGTTACCGAAGTACCACCTCTCAGCGATCACAGACAGAACCAAAAGTGACATTACCCAAGTCAGCTAAATTGAGTAATTCAAATCTAATTTTGGTTAATAAACAACATCCATTAAAAAAGGATTTGTCATTCAAAAAAGCTGAAACGGATGGCATCAGTTATAATCAGAAAATTGATCAACCCTTAACGCGCTTTTTAAAAGCGGCTCAAGCTGCTGGTTATCCAGCTACGGTTGTTTCTGGTTATCGTTCAAAGGCTTATCAAAAGAAGGTCTTTGAGCAGAATTATCAAGAAAATTTGAATCAAGGGATGACACCCAAAAAAGCTAAAGCCGAGACGAAGAGTGTTATTCAAACACCAGGTTCAAGTGAACATGCCACGGGTTTGGCGGTCGATGTCATGACTAATGAATACTGGAATAAGCATCACAGCCTGGAAGCAAATTCAGACCAAACTAAGGGACAACAGTGGTTAATTCAACATGCCCCTGATTATGGTTTTGTTTTGCGTTATCCTAAAGCTAAGTCAGCTCAAAAACAAACTGGGATTGCCTATGAAAGTTGGCATTTCCGTTATGTTGGGGTTGCCAATGCTAAATATATGACGAAACATCATTTGACCTTAGAAGAATATCACCAAATGATGGCGCGTCAGGATTCGGCTAAATAAATGTTTAAAAAGATTACCGGTGCCGTTAATCTTTGGTAGAATAATAAATAGACAAATTTAGAAGGTAGGACAAAGTCGATGATTGTATTATCGGGAACAATTGGCGCTGGCAAGACCAGCTTGACCACGATGCTAGCGGAGCATCTAAATAGTGATGCTTATTATGAATCAGTGGATGATAACCCAATTCTGCCATTGTTTTACGAAGATCCTAAGCGGTACGGTTTCTTATTGCAGAATTATTTTTTGAATAAGCGCTTGGAATCAATTAAAGAAGCTCAAGATAATCCCTTGAATGTCATTGATCGTTCTATTTATGAAGATCGGTTACTTTTCCAACTAAATGCTGATTTAAATCGTGCCACACAAATTGAGGCTGAAACATATAGTGATTTATTAAGTAATATGATGGAGCAGGTTGATTTTTCAGAAGGGGCAGTTGTTAAAAATCCTGATCTGTTAATTTATGTAGCGGTTAGCTTTGAAACCATGTTGGAACGGATTAAGAAACGTGGTCGTGATTTTGAACAAATTGAACATGATCCTTCATTATATGAGTACTATAAGGAATTGAATGAGCGTTATACCAATTGGTTTGAAGAGTATGACCAATCACCAAAATTGAAAATTGATGGTGATAAGTTTGATTTTGTGGAAGACCCAGCTGCAGCCAAAGCTGTATTGGAGCAAGTTGATGCAAAATTAGCTGAATTAAATTTAAAGTAAGTCATGGGAGGACAGGACTAAATGCTTGATTTGAAAATGATTCGTCAGAATCCAGAAATGATTAAAGAACTCTTGGCCACACGTGGGGTAGCGGCTGAACAAATTGATGATCTATTAGCCGCTGATGCAAAGCGTCGTCAATTGTTGGTACAAACGGAAGAACTTAAAGCCCGTCGTAATAAGGTATCTGACCAAATTGGTTTGAAAAAGCGTAATAAGGAAGATGCAAGTGACGTTATTGCTGAAATGCAGACAGTTTCTGCTGAAATTAAGCAATTAGATGAGCAGGTTGAGCAAATTGACGATCAAATCGAACAAATTGCTTTGCACTTGCCAAACTTACCAAATGAGACGATTCCAGTCGGAGCAGATGAGGATGCGAACCGAGAAGAGTACAAGCGTGGTACTATTCGTGAGTTTGACTTTAAACCTAAGGCCCACTATGAAATTGGTGAAGATTTGGGGATTTTAGACTTTGAACGTGCTGGAAAAGTCGCTGGTTCTCGTTTTGTTTATTATGTTGGACAAGGCGCTCGTTTAGAACGTGCGGTTTACAACTTCATGTTGGATGAACATGAAAAAGAAGGATACACCGAAATGATTCCACCATACTTGGTCAAAGATGTTGCCATGTATGGAACTGGTCAATATCCAAAATTTATGGATGACGCTTACCGAGTTGGTACAAATGAAGAAATGACTTTGATTCCAACGGCCGAAGTACCATTGACGAATTATTATCGCGATGAAGTTATTGATGCGGACAAGTTACCAATTTCTGTGACGGCCTTGACTCCTGCTTTCCGTGAAGAGGCAGGTTCAGCGGGGCGCGATACACGTGGATTAATTCGGATGCATCAATTTAATAAGGTTGAGATGGTTAAGTTTGCCAAGCCTGATCAATCATATGCTGAATTGGATAAGATGGTAGCTAACGCTGAGAATATTTTACAAAAGTTGGAGCTACCATACCACGTGATTACACTTTCAACAGGAGATATGGGCTTCTCAGCTGCTAAGACGAATGACTTAGAAGTTTGGATGCCAGCACAAGATCAATATCGTGAAATCTCTTCTGTGTCAAATACAGAAAGTTTCCAAGCTCGACGTGCACATATTCAATATCGTGATGAAGATGGTAAGCTACAATACGTTCATACCCTAAACGGATCTGGTTTGGCGGTTGGACGTGCAGTTGCTGCTATTTTGGAAAATTACCAAAATGAAGACGGCACGGTTGACGTGCCAACTGTTTTGGTTCCATACTTTGGGGCTGAAAAGATTGTTCCTGAAGCTGATTTGCATGCTTAATTAAACAGGTGCCGAGTTTTCGGCACTTTTTTATTTGGAAAAAAGGTTAAAAAACGTTGACTTTGTTTTGTGGACTTGTTATGATTATTAAGTTGTTTCGGGGTAACCGATAAACAAAGCCATGCGGATGTGGCGGAACTGGCAGACGCGCTGGATTTAGGTTCCAGTGCCTTCGGGCGTGCAGGTTCGATTCCTGTCATCCGCATTGATGCCGACTTAGCTCAGCTGGCAGAGCACTTCACTAGTAATGAAGGGGTCGCTGGTTCGAATCCAGTAGTCGGCATTTTCATATTGTAAGGTATGAATGGTATTGCACCTATAGCGCAACTGGATAGAGTGTCTGACTACGAATCAGAAGGTTGCAGGTTCGACTCCTGCTAGGTGCATCACAACAATGTTGATTGTTGGAAAATTAAATATTTTGCACCTATAGCGCAACTGGATAGAGTGTCTGACTACGAATCAGAAGGTTGCAGGTTCGACTCCTGCTAGGTGCATATCATTTATGAAGAAAGTCATTAAGTTACTTAATGGCTTTTTTTGTTGTGATAAGGTGACTTCGATTTGACTAATGTTGACATTCGATTTAAGGATGCTTATAATAAGGTCAATATTAGTCAAGGAGGCATCAAAATGACCGAGCAAAATATGTCGGACTGCATTGAAGAATACTTAAAATCAATTATGCAGGATGAAAATCAAATTGAAATTAAGCGTTCGGATATTGCGGCGCATTTTGATGTGGTACCATCACAGATTAACTATGTGATTAAGACGCGGTTTAGTTTGCAAAATGGGTATTTAGTTGAATCTAAGCGCGGTGGCAGTGGCTATATTCGCATTGCTAAAGTTGCGGTTGGACCTGATGCACAGTATTGTGAAACACTTTTGCAAGATTTACCAGACGCTATGACGGTTAATCAGACTAATGATGTATTGGATTCACTTAATCAAGCGGGGGTATTAACACAGCATGAATGTTGTTTGCTACAAACGTTATTAAGTAAAGAAACGTTGGCGGTTCTGCCTACTAAAAATGGGCAAGAACAGTTACGAGCACGTTTATTGAAGCAATTACTAAATCGATTACGATTTGAAAGTGAGCGTGAATCATAATGGAAAAAGAATTTACTGAAAGTGCCAAGACCGTTTTGGTAATGGCACAAGAACAAGCTAAATATTTTAAGCATCAAGCCGTTGGGACCGAGCACATTTTGTTGGCCTTAACGATGGAAAAGCAAGGTGTTGCAGCGAAAGTTTTGCAGCAAGTTGATGTGACTGAAGAAGCAGTTCGCGATGAGATTGAACTCTTTACGGGTTATGGTAATTTGGATCGTGATTATGCAACAAGTTATTTACCTTATTCACCAAAAGCTTCTGAAATTTTAAAGGCTGCGCAAAAGCAAGCTGACGAACTTAATCAAGAGCACGTTGGCACTGAGCATATTTTGTTGGCGTTGATTAGTGATGAATCAATTCTGGCAACTCGCATTTTGAATGAACTTGGGGTAAATATCAGTGAACTACGTCGGATGATTTTGGCAAAGTTGGGCGTTAACCCAGCTAAGGCCCAACGTAAAAATGCCCGTGGTGGGCGTAATCCACGTGGTAATGGGCAAGATGAAGCCGTTGAAGGGACGCCTTTGTTGGATTCATTGGCTCGTGATATGACCCAACAGGCTCGTGAAAATAAGATGGATCCTGTAATTGGTCGAGATGATGAAATTAAGCGAGTTATTCAGATTTTGTCACGTCGTACCAAGAACAATCCAGTGTTGATTGGTGAACCTGGGGTTGGTAAGACGGCGATTGCTGAAGGATTAGCACAACGAATGGTTGCTAAGGAAGTGCCAAGTGACTTAGCTAATAAGCGCTTGATGATGCTAGATATGGGATCATTGGTTGCGGGAACTAAATTCCGTGGTGAGTTTGAAGATCGTGTAAAGAAAATTATCGAAGAAGTTCATCAAGATGGCAATGTCGTGTTGTTCATTGATGAGTTGCATACTTTGATTGGTGCCGGTGGTGCTGATGGTGCGATTGACGCTTCGGATATCTTAAAGCCAGCCTTGGCTCGGGGCGAATTGCAAACCATTGGAGCAACGACGTTGGATGAGTACCAAAAGTACATTGAGTCTGACTCGGCCCTTGAGCGTCGTTTTGCTAAGGTACAAGTTGAGGAACCTTCTGCTGCGCAATCAATTGAAATTTTGCAAGGGCTCCGGCCACGCTATGAAGAATTTCATCAAGTAGCGATTACTGACCAAGCGGTTGAAAATGCGGTAAATCTTTCTGATCGTTATATTAGTGATCGTTTCTTACCTGATAAGGCCATCGATATGATGGATGAAGCGGCTGCTAAGGTGCGGATTGAAGAGTCAGGACATAAGACACCTTTGGCTCAATTACAGGATGAGTTGAATGAGATTCAAAAGACCAAAGAACAAGCTATTGGTGATTTGGACTTTGAAGAGGCAGCTCGTTTGCGTCAACGTGAGCTTGACCAGCGTAAAGCTATTGAAGATTATCAGGCCAAGCACCAAACGCCCGTTGATCAACCAGTGAAATATGATTTGAAGGTTACTGATCACGATGTGAATGAAGTGGTGGCTGAGCAAACCGGAATTCCGTTGACTCAAATGGAAGAATCAGAACAAACCCGTTTGCTTAACTTGGAAGATGTTTTGCATGAACATGTGGTTGGTCAAGATGAAGCGATTTCGGCTGTTGCTCGGGCAATCCGTCGAGCACGTTCTGGTTTGAAGGATCCAAACCGTCCGATTGGAACCTTTATGTTCCTTGGACCAACTGGAACTGGAAAAACAGAATTAGCTAAAACTTTGGCAGAAGCGATGTTTGGTTCGCGTGACAATATGATTCGTGTCGATATGTCAGAGTACCGTGAGGCATACTCATCAAGCCGTTTGGTTGGTTCTGCGCCAGGGTACGTTGGTTATGATGAAGGTGGTCAATTAACTGAACAAGTTCGGCGCCATCCATATTCAGTCGTGCTATTAGACGAAGCCGAGAAGGCCCACCCAGATATTTATAACTTAATGTTGCAAGTCTTCGATGAAGGATTCTTGACCGATTCGAAGGGACGTAAGGTCGACTTTAGAAACACAATCATTATTATGACTTCTAATTTGGGAGCAACCCGAATTCGTGATGAAAAGAAGGTTGGCTTTGGTGCAACCTCAGCTAGTGATGATTATGATGCGATGAAGTCAATGATTGATGAAGCGGTTAAGGAAACTTTCCGACCAGAATTTATCAATCGAATTGATGAAATGGTCGTCTTCCATAGCTTGACGAAGCCACAAATTCGTGATGTTGTGAAGTTGATGGCTGATGATTTGTTGGATCGCGTTCGGCAACAAGGCATTGATGTTAAGCTAACACCAGCCGCCATCGATCTTATTGCTGATGAAGGTTATGATGCTGAGTATGGTGCACGACCAATTCGCCGGGCCTTACAAACTAAGGTGGAAGATAAACTTTCTGAAGCACTCTTATCAGGTAAGGTAACGACCGAAAACCAAGTTGTCATCGGTGCTAAACAAGGTGAAATTACGTTGACGGTTAAAGAAAAAGCGCAAAAAGCAACGCAAGAGCCAGTTGAAGCCTAGACGGTTTAAGGGTAAATCTTGCATTTGCCTATATTTTAATATATAATAACAACTAGTTTTAATTGTGTATAAAAATCTGGATGGCTTGGAAATATTGTCCCAAGCGTCTGACTGAATAGAAAGACGGGAGCACTTTTTTAAAAATTAAGAAGATGCTTTGGTCTTTTTTGCGCTTAAAAATAGGTTTTTATGGAGCAAATCTGCGATTTGTAACACAATTGTAAGGTATGCTTGAGCACAATTAGCCAAATTAAAGTGAGGTGGAGAACTTGGTAGGAACGCTTGTTAAATACGGTAAGCACCGTGTTCGTCGTAGTTATGCGCGAATTAAGGATGTCCTTGATTTGCCTAACTTGATTGAAATTCAAACGGATTCATACAACTGGTTCTTGGATGAAGGATTGCGTGAAATGTTTACGGACATTTTGCCAATCGAAGATTTCCAAGGTAAGTTGTCTTTGGAATTTGTGGACTATAAGCTCATGGAGCCAAAGTACACAGTTGAAGAAGCGCGCAATCATGATGCGAATTATTCAGCACCATTGCATGTAACATTACGCTTAACTAATAAAGAAAGTGGCGAGATTAAGTCACAAGATGTCTTTTTTGGTGATTTCCCATTAATGACTCCGCAAGGAACTTTCATTATTAATGGTGCCGAGCGTGTTATTGTTTCTCAATTGGTTCGTTCATCTGGGGTTTACTATAACGAAGAACCAGATAAGAATGGTCGCCCAATTTATGGTGCGACTTATATCCCAAGCCGTGGTGCTTGGTTGGAATACGAAACTGACGCGAAGGGACTTGATTACGTCCGGATTGACCGGACTCGTAAGTTGCCAATGACTGAATTGGTACGAGCTCTTGGTTTTGGTTCAGATTCTGAAATTTTGCAACTTTTGGGTGACCAATACGACTCAATCAACTTAACTTTGGACAAGGATGTCCATAAGGATGTTAACGATTCACGTGTTGAAGAGGCCCTAAAGGACATCTACGAGCGGCTACGTCCTGGTGAACCAAAGACTGCAGATTCTTCACGTTCACTTTTGACAGCTCGTTTCTTCGACCCACGTCGCTATGATTTGGCGCCAGTTGGTCGTTATAAGATGAACAAAAAGTTGTCATTGAAGTCACGTTTGATTGGTCAAACCCTTGGTGAAACCTTAGCTGATCCAGATACTGGTGAGGTTTTGTTTGAAAAGGGTACTAAGATCGACAAGAAGGTTATGGGCGTTTTGGCACCATACCTTGATCGTGATGACTTTAAGATGGAAGAACACATTCCATCAGATGATGCCGTTGTGACTGAACCTATGTTGATCCAACGCATCATGGTTGAAGATCCAAATGATCCTGAAAAGGTCCTACCAATGATTGGTAACGGACACTTTGACGAATCAGTGCGTGATTTGCAACCTGCTGATATCATTGCTGGTATGAATTACTTCTTGAACTTGCAAATGGGTATTGGTCAAACCGACGATATTGATCACTTGGGTAACCGTCGTGTTCGTCGTGTTGGTGAATTGCTACAAAACACATTCCGAATTGGTTTGAGCCGGATGGAACGTGTTGTCCGTGAACGGATGTCAATTCAAGATCCTGACACAGTGACACCACAACAATTGATTAACATTCGTCCTGTTGTGGCTGCAACCAAGGAATTCTTTGGTTCATCACAATTGTCACAATTCATGGACCAAACTAATCCATTGGGTGAATTGACTAACAAGCGTCGTTTGTCAGCCCTTGGACCTGGTGGTTTGACTCGTGATCGTGCCGGATATGAAGTGCGAGACGTGCACTATACGCATTATGGTCGTATGGACCCAATTGAAACACCTGAAGGTCCTAACATCGGATTGATCAATTCATTGGCCACATACGCTCGAGTTAACCGTTATGGATTCATCGAAACACCATACCGTCGTGTTTCATGGGATACGCATAAGGTTACTGATAAGATTGATTACTTGATGGCTGACGAAGAAGATAACTTCGTGGTTGCTCAAGGTAACTCTGTCTTGAACGATGACGGTTCATTTGCGACTGATACTGTTTTGGCTCGTCACGCGGACGAAAACATGGAAGTTTCAATTGAAGACGTTGACTACATGGACGTTTCACCTAAGCAAATGGTTGCCGTTGCCACGGCTGCCATTCCTTTCTTGGAAAACGATGACTCTAACCGTGCCTTGATGGGAGCCAACATGCAACGTCAAGCTGTGCCATTGATCAATCCACATGCACCATTAATTGGTACTGGAATTGAATACAAGGCTGCGCATGACGCTGGAGTTGCGGTTGTTGCTGAATATCCTGGAACCGTTGAATATGTTGATGGTCGTGAAATCCGTGTTCGTCGTGAAGATGGTTCACTAGATAAGTACAAGTTGATGAAGTTCCGCCGTTCAAATGCCGGTAAGAACTATAACCAACGTCCAATTGTTTCAGTTGGGGACAAGGTTGATGCTGATGAAGTAATTGCCGATGGTCCATCAATGGAACAAGGTGAATTAGCTTTGGGTCAAAACCCATTGGTTGCCTTCATGACTTGGCAAGGATATAACTTCGAAGATGCCATCATTATTAATGAACGTTTGATTCGTGATGATGTTTATACATCAATTCACATTGAAGAATATGAGTCAGAGGCGCGTGATACAAAGCTTGGACCTGAAGAATTTACTCGTGAAATTCCAAATACTGGTGAAGATCAACTTCGCAATTTGGATGAACGTGGAATTATTCGTGTCGGAGCTGAAGTTGAAGACGGCGATATTTTGGTTGGTAAAGTAACACCAAAGGGTGTCACTGAGCTATCAGCCGAAGAACGTTTGTTGCATGCTATCTTTGGTGAAAAGGCGCGTGAAGTACGTGATACCTCATTGCGTGTGCCTCATGGTGGTGGCGGAGTTGTTCAAGATGTCCGCATCTTCACTCGTGAGAATGGTGATGAATTGTCACCAGGTGTTAACATGATGGTTCGTGTTTACATCGCCCAACGTCGTAAGATTCAAGTTGGTGACAAGATGGCCGGTCGTCACGGAAATAAGGGTACTGTTTCAATGGTAGTACCTTCTGAAGACATGCCTTACTTGCCAGATGGAACGCAAGTCGACATTATGTTGTCACCAATGGGTGTGCCATCTCGTATGAATATTGGACAAGTTCTTGAATTGCACTTGGGAATGGCTGCACGTGAATTAGGTATTCACGTTGCGTCACCGGTCTTTGACGGGGCCCGCGATACTGATATCTGGGCTGCGGTTGAAGAAGCTGGATTGCCAGGTGATGGAAAGACAGTTTTGTATGATGGACGGACAGGTGAACCATTTGATAAGCGGATTGCCGTCGGTGTTATGCACTACATGAAGCTTGCGCACATGGTTGACGATAAGATTCACGCCCGTTCAATCGGACCTTACTCACTAGTTACGCAACAACCACTTGGTGGTAAAGCACAATTTGGTGGACAGCGTTTCGGTGAAATGGAAGTTTGGGCCCTTGAAGCTTATGGTGCCGCACATACCTTGCAAGAAATCTTGACTTATAAGTCAGATGATGTGGTTGGTCGTGTGAAGACATACGAAGCGATTGTTAAGGGTGAACAAATTCCAAAGCCAGGTGTGCCTGAATCATTCCGTGTGTTGGTTAAGGAATTACAAGCCCTTGGTCTTGATATGAAGGTGCTTGATGCAAATCAAGACGAAATTGATTTACGTGATTTGGATGAAGAAGAAGGCGACGATGCTGTCGTTGATGTCAACAAGCCAAAGCCAGCTGATGCTGACGCAGCTAACACTGCCGATGAAACAGCTGATCACGCCCAAGGCGTTACAAACGCAGGGGATCAAGAAGACTAATCTACACCTGTGCTGAATAAAAATTAATGTTTCTAGGCTTAGGAGACTAAGCCTGTGGACATGAAGGTATCACTTGAGATGCTCTCATGTCTGCAGGTTTAGTCTCACTAGGCCGGATTGCTATCGAACCTATGAAAGGGGTCAAATCATTGATTGATGTCAATAAGTTTGAAAGCATGCAAATTGGGTTGGCAAGTCCCAACAAAATTCGCAGCTGGTCTTATGGTGAAGTAAAAAAGCCCGAGACAATCAATTATCGTACCTTAAAGCCTGAAAAAGATGGGCTTTTTGATGAACGTATTTTCGGACCTACCAAAGATTACGAATGTGCTTGTGGTAAATATAAGCGAATTCGTTATAAGGGAATTGTCTGTGATCGTTGTGGTGTTGAAGTAACCACTTCTAAGGTCCGTCGTGAACGGATGGGTCACATTGAATTGGCTGCCCCAGTATCACATATTTGGTACTTCAAGGGTATCCCATCACGGATGGGCTTGGTCTTGGATATGTCACCACGTTCACTTGAAGAAATTATTTACTTTGCATCATACGTTGTCACTGATCCAGGTGATACACCATTGACTGAAAAGCAAATCATTTCAGAACGTGAATATCGTGAATTGAAGCAACAATACGGCGACGAATTCCAAGCTGGTATGGGTGCTGAAGCGATTAAAACTTTGCTTTCACACGTTGATGTTGAAGCTGAAGTTAAAGAGCTTAAAGCTGAGTTACGTGAAGTAACTGGCCAAAAGCGTGTCCGTGCCGTGCGTCGTTTGGACATTTTGGAAGCCTTTTTGACTTCTGGAAACAAGCCTGAATGGATGATTATGGATGTTATTCCAATTATCCCACCTGATTTGCGTCCAATGGTGCAACTTGAAGGTGGTCGTTTCGCGACATCTGACTTGAATGACTTGTACCGTCGTGTGATTAACCGTAACAACCGTTTGAAGCGTTTGCTTGAATTGAATGCTCCTGGTATCATCGTGCAAAACGAAAAGCGGATGTTGCAAGAAGCTGCTGACGCCCTTGTCGACAATGGTCGTCGTGGCCGTCCAGTTACTGGTCCTGGTAACCGTCCATTGAAGTCACTTTCACACATGTTGAAGGGTAAGCAAGGACGTTTTCGTCAAAACTTGCTTGGTAAGCGTGTTGATTATTCTGGACGTTCAGTTATTGACGTTGGTCCATTCTTGAAGATGAACCAAATGGGATTGCCAGTACCAATGGCAATTGAATTATTCCGTCCATTCATCATGCATGAATTGGTTGAACGTGGTTTGGCTGGTAACATTAAGGCCGCTAAGCGTAAGATTGATCGTCGCGATGATGACGTAATGGATGTGGTTGAGGTTGTTATCAAGGAGCACCCAGTGCTATTGAACCGTGCCCCAACGTTGCACCGTCTTGGAATCCAAGCCTTTGAACCAGTCTTGGTTTCAGGTAAGGCGATGCGTCTACACCCATTGGTCTGTGAAGCTTATAACGCCGACTTTGACGGGGACCAAATGGCCATCCACGTGCCTTTGTCAGATGAAGCGCAAGCTGAAGCACGTTTGCTTATGCTTGCCGCTGGTCACATCTTGGCACCTAAGGATGGAAAGCCAATCGTTACACCTTCTCAGGACATGGTTATTGGTAACTACTATCTAACCACCGAAGAAGCTGGACGTGAAGGTGAAGGTATGATCTTTAGTAGTGTTGATGAAGCACGGACTGCTTTCCAAAACGGTTATGTGCACTACCACACACGTGTTGGTATTCAAACATCATCATTCCCTAAGGAAAAGCCATTTACTGATGATCAACGTTCAAAGATTATGGTTACTTCAGTTGGTAAGTTGTTCTTCAACGAAATCTTGCCAAAGGACTTCCCATATTTGAACGAAGCTGATTCAAGTAATTTTGATGCGATTGATGATCGTTTCTTCTTGGACGAAGGTCAAGACATTAAGGAATACTTTAATAATACTGAAATTTTGGCGCCATTTAAGAAGGGCTTCCTTTCTGATATTATCGCCCAAATTTATAAGGTTTATAAGGTAACTGAAACATCATTGCTATTGGACCGGATGAAGGACCTTGGTTATGATATTTCAACTAAGTCAGGTTTGACAGTTGGAATGGCCGACGTTACTGAATTGGAAGAAAAGCCAGCCATTGTTGAAGCTGCTCATAAGCAAGTTGCAACAGTTACTAAGCAATTCCGTCGTGGTTTGATTACTGATGATGAGCGTTATGAACGTGTTATTGCAATTTGGAATAAGGCTAAGGATGATATTACTGAGCAATTGATTGAGCACTTTGAACCTGATAACAACATCTTCATGATGTCTGACTCAGGAGCTCGTGGTAACATCTCTAACTTCTCTCAACTTGCTGGTATGCGTGGTTTGATGGCCGCTCCTAACGGACGTATCATGGAATTGCCAATCATTTCTAACTTCCGTGAAGGACTTTCTGTGTTGGAGATGTTCTTCTCAACTCACGGTGCTCGTAAGGGAATGACCGACACGGCTTTGAAGACGGCCGATTCAGGTTATATGACTCGTCGTTTGGTTGACGTGGCCCAAGACGTTATCATCCGTGAAGAAGACTGTGGAAGTGATCGTGGACTTGATGTTTCAGCCATTATGAATGGAAACGAAGTTGTTGAGCCATTGTACGATCGTATTCTAGGTCGTTTCGCGCAAAAGTCAGTGATTAATCCAGAAACTGGTGAGACCATTGTTGCGCACAACGAAATGATTGATGAAGATAAGGCCCAACAAATTCTTGATGCTGGTATCACAACGGTTAACATTCGTTCAGCCTTTACTTGTAATACTGAACACGGTGTCTGTGTGAAGGACTACGGTCGTAACATGGCTACCGGTGATGTTGTTGAAGTTGGTGAAGCCGCAGGTACTGTTGCCGCTCAATCAATCGGTGAGCCAGGTACGCAATTAACAATGCGTACATTCCACACCGGTGGTGTTGCCGGAAACGATATCACGCAAGGACTTCCTCGTGTGCAAGAAATCTTTGAAGCACGTAACCCTAAGGGTCGTGCGATTATCAGTGAAGTTACTGGTGAAGTGAAGTCAATTGAAGAGAACCCTGCTGACCGGACGAAGGAAGTTACGGTTGAAGGCGAAACTGATACGCGGACTTACACATTGCCAATGACGGCGCGGATGAAGGTTGCTGAAGGAGATCATATCCATCGTGGTGAGACTTTGAACGAAGGTTCAGCCGACCCTAAGGAAATGATTGAAGTTCGTGATACACTTGCAACAGAAAACTACCTTGTGGACGAAGTTCAAAAGGTTTACCGTATGCAAGGTGTTGAAATCGGCGATAAGCACGTGGAAGTTATGGCCCGTCAAATGTTACGTAAGGTCCGTGTTATGGATCCAGGTGACACTGACTTGTTGCCAGGTACTTTGATGGATATTGCTGAATTCCGTGAAGCCAATGAAAAGCCATTAATTGATGGTAAGTTGCCAGCGACTGGTCGTCCAGTTTTGCTTGGAATTACCAAGGCCTCATTGGAGACAAATTCATTCTTGTCTGCTGCATCGTTCCAAGAGACTACTCGTGTCTTGACGGATGCTGCTATTCGTGGAAAGAACGATCCTTTGATTGGTTTGAAGGAAAACGTTATTATTGGTAAGTTGATTCCTGCTGGAACTGGTATGAAGGAATACCAAGAAATCCAACCAGAAGTCGTTGCTGACCCAGTTGTAACAGATGATGCCGCTTCAGGTATTCCATCTACTTCAGATATTGCTAATTCAATGGAAAATCCAGTTGAATAACTAATAAGAAAAGCCACTGATTTTTAAAATCAGTGGCTTTTTTGCTTTAAAAACGTAAGCAAGTGTGCCATAATTATACTTACAAATTGTTAATGAATAGCAACGGATTTTTGGAGGTATAACATGCAAGATTTTACTTTTGTAAATAAGACGGAAGTGCATTTCGGCCAAAACCGGATTGATCATGAATTAGCCGACGTCATGGCCCGTTATGGTAAGCGTGTCCTATTGACTTATGGTGGTGGCTCAATTAAGAAGAGTGGCCTTTATGATCGCGTAATGAAACAATTAGCTGATTTTGATGTGATTGAACTTGATGGGATTGCACCCAATCCCAAGATTGATTCTGTTCGGGCTGGTCAAAAGTTAGCGGTAGACAACGATGTTGATGTGATTCTTGCTGTCGGTGGTGGTTCAGTAATCGATGCAAGTAAGATGATTGCTTCAGCAAAGTTCTATGCTGGCGATCCTTGGGATTTGGTTCTAAAGCCAAGTCTTCGGATGGACATTGATCAATTGCCAATTGTGGATATTGTGACATTGTCAGCCACAGGAACAGAAATGAACTATGGTTCAGTAATTTCAAATCCAGAAACAAATCAAAAGCTTGGATCAAAGGGACCAAATTCACCAGCCGTTTCATTCTTGGATCCAACACTCGCTTACTCAGTGTCAAAGTGGCAAACAGCAGCTGGTTCAATTGATATTATGTCGCACTTGTTTGAACAATACTTTGATAATGCGGCTAATAAGGATGTCCAAGACGGGGTCAAAGAAGGTATTATGCGTGCGGTCATTAAGTGGGCCCCAATTGCCTTGGCTGAACCTGATAACTATGATGCCCGTGCTAACTTGATGTGGGGTGCTACCATGGCTTTGAATGGTATTACCGGGGTTGGTAATGAAAATGTTTGGACCGTTCACCCAATTGAACATGAGTTGTCAGCATACTATGACATTACCCACGGCGTTGGACTTGGTATTTTAACGCCACGTTGGATGAATTATGTGCTTAGCGCTGAAACGGCACCTAAGTTTGCGCAATATGGACGTAATGTTTGGCATTTGACTGGTGATGATGATATGGAAGTTGCTAAGACTGCTATCCAAAAGACATACGATTGGATTAAGGACTTAGGTGTTCCAACAACCTTGCCAGGTGTTGGGATTGAAAATGATGAACATTTCGATGCAATGGCTCAGGCTGCAGTTGATGTGAATAAGTTGGATCAAAAGGCTTATGTTAAGTTGCAACCAGCTGATGTGGTTAAGATTTATGAAGCATCAATGACAACAGACGGCTTTGAATAATGCTAAAAAGCATCCTCATATGCGAGGATGCTTTTTTGTTGCCTGAAATTGCGGTATACTAGTAGGCATGATTAGAATGAAAAGAGAATACAGATGAAAAAAATAGATCGTGGGACGGCGTTTGTGCAGCAACACTTGTCATTATTTCAATGCCCAACATGTCGTGCGGCGTATACTGAGGTCGACGGACATAGTTTGGTGTGCCCGAATCACCATACGTTAGATGTCAATAAAAAGGGAAGTCTCAACTTTCTTAACCGGAATGTCGATACGGAATATGATGATGCGATGTTGGCTTCACGTCGGAAAGTACTCTCAGCTGGTTTGTTTGATGGAATCGTGACGGCAGTTGGGACAGCCTTAGATGCTCAAGCTCAGACAATTTTAGATGTTGGGACTGGTGAAGGCACCCCCTTAGCTAAGTTATTGGCTGAGCGTAATAATCAAGATGTCGGCTTAGGCTTTGATATTTCAAAAGCAGGCATAAATTTAGCAACGCAGTTAGATACGGATGCGTTCTATTTAGTTGCTGATTTAGCGCATTTACCATTTATGGACCATCAAATTGATACGATTGTTGAATTCTTCTCGCCGAGTGCCTATGAAGAATTTAATCGGGTACTGAAGCCAGGTGGTCGCTTAGTTAAGGTGATTCCAAATGCGGGATACTTGCATGAGTTACGTGAGATGCTTTATCCGGTTGATTCAAAAAATCACACTTACAGTAATGACAAGGTATTAAATCACTTTATGGCAACCTATCCGCAGGCGACTCAACAACGTGTTCAGTATACCTGGACGATTCCAGCGGATATTTATGTTGATTTGTTACATATGACACCGTTGCATTGGGGTGCCCGCCCAGAAGCTCAAGCTTTAGCCGAACAAACACCGCTGGATCAAGTGACTGTGGATGTGACGGTTCTAGTGGTTGATGTGTGAATTTTAAATGATTGATAGAAAAAAGACGTGTCAAACTATTTTTGGTGGTTTGACACGTCTTTTCATTTTCCCAATTCTTTTAAGAAGGCTTACTTTGGGAATGATGCTGTAGTGATAATCCAATTTTTGTGATGATGGTGATACCGATTAACGATATGCCAATTAAAAGAATTGTTGTTATGAGCATATTTGAAGCGGACAATACGATAAGCAAAGTTGAACCAATAAGTTGGCTGATATAATTACCAAGCGAATTGAATGAAATATATTTTGAACGATGAGCTGCTGGAACTAGTTCAACTTGCATGGCCTGAACAAAAGATGAATAGCTTAGTTCAGCGATACCTCCGACAAAGGTGAGCATAAGGATGAGTGGGATGCTTGTTGAATTATAAATGATATTGTAACTCATGACATAAAATAGGAGCATCCCAATCATCGTCCTGACCTTTAGGCGGTTGATAATCGCAGAAAGAAAAAATGTACTAAGGACAACCGTGATCACATTTTCAATCTGAAGTAAGCCGAAAAGCTGCGGACCTTTGTGTAGATGAACAATAGCCAAGTCGGCAGGTGTAAAAGCATCGCTAAAATGTACTTGTCCGAGTGTTTCGATGGCAAGGGGAGAGGCCATGATAAAAGCACTGCCTAAGACGTAAGCAACAAAGCGCTTGTCCTTGAGTGGAATTTTGTAGCTCCGGATTAAATCAATGATTTCATGCTTCAACGATGAAAAATGATTTGTAGTTGTTGGATTGATATTTTGATAATTAAACATATTATTTAGGATGAACGCAACAATAATAATCAATAACGCTGAAAGTATAAAGACTAGATATTGGTATTTACCAAAGAGCATTGAGCCAATGGAAATACCTAGGGCAAGCGAAATATTTACTGAAACATAGTCATACATGTAAGCTTTCTTTTTATTTTCTTCATTAACTGATGCAATTAATAGGGATGAGAATGTAGATTTATAAAGATTGGCTACGATTAAATTTATGAAGTATAAACAGATGGTTAGCCACTGATTTGAAATTAAAAAAACGGCCCCGCCGATAAGCAATTGCGTGATGGCCTGGACAATTTGACTAGAGAAAATCAGGCGACGGTCATCATAGGTATCGCCAAGATAACCGCCAATTAGATTGGAAGTATAGCTGATTACAACTTGTAGTATGCCGATTAAACCCGCTAGTTTTAGGCCAAATGTTTGGACGAAAAAGAGCATCATAAATGGAACAATTGCAAAAGAAGCAATACGATTCAAAAATGAGGCCACTAAACGGACTTTTAAGTTTTTAGATAAGGGCATCTTAATCTTCCTTCCTAGCTTCCTAAATTGATTCGTATGCATTAAAAGTTTTCTGGCGTTTATGTATGTTGAAAGCCAAAATAATTTTGGAACTAAACGTTATAAGAACCACTTTAACACTATATTATGATAACCCCAATCATATGATGAGAATTATTTAATGTTGAAGGTGCGAATACTGATTAAATAAAGATGTTTATATACTGTTGGGTGCTGGTTAAGGATAGTTCGAATTATTGACACAGTTAAATTGATTTTTGAGCAATGTGACAGCTGTCATTTAGAGGGGTCAATCTAAATCTTAAAAGTGAAGACAACGAATTGATACAAATTTCTCAGTGGAAACTGTGGAAAAATAACGGAGAGTTCGGTAAAATGGTTCTAGTTATTAAATTTTAGTAAAGGAAAATGGTGTTGCAGCATGTTTCCAGATCGCTTGCGTGAATTACGAAAAGGTCGTGGTATCACATTGGAAAATTTGGCTGATGCGATGAATCAAAATCTAGATCCAGGTCAAAAACCAAATACAGCGGCTCAAATTGGTAATTGGGAACGTGGGGATCGTTCACCATCTTATATTGAAGTTTGCAAGTTAGCTGATTACTTTGATGTGTCACTCGACTTTTTAGTTGGGCGGACCATGGCTGAAAAGACTGATTTATCACTGTTGTTCTTATCAGGTAAAGAAATTGACTTTAATGGTAAGCCTTTAACTGATCAACAACGCTTTGATATTTTCCAATATGTTAATGCTTATTTGAATCCAGCTACCCCGATGAATGATGGCGATGTTGCCATTAACCATCAAGAAAATCTATTTTAAAAAAGGAGCTTATATGTCAGCAGAAACGCTATCATTTGGGCCCGGTCGTCAGCTAATGTACATCGATTATTTAGATGCGTTAGCTGATTTTTTAATGCTTTATCAGTCAATACCAGGGATTAAGCATAAGTTAGAACGTGCTTATCAGGCCGTTGCGTTGATTAATCAAGGTCAATTTCCGCCAACCTTGTTTGATATGGCGTTGACTGAAGCCGATATTACAGAGGTTGAGACATATGTTTTAAACAAATATCCAACCCAAGCTGATCAGGGTAATGCTTTGTGGACTAAATTGCGGGAACCGCTAGAACAGGTTGATTATTGTTTACGGAATATTCGTGATGAATTCATTGAAGATTTTAATATGTACGCCTATTTAACGCCGAAATTTTTAAAGGCAGTCTCGGCGTATTTGGCTGGCCGGCCCACCTTAGAATTAATGGCTGGACAAGGTTATTTATCCGCCGGTCTCAAAGCTTTAAATCCTGATCAGACCATTATTACCACCGACAACCAGGATTGGCTTAACCAACCAGTAACCGCAGTTGAACCAGTTATACCCGTCGAAAATTTAGATGCAATGACGGCCCTTGAGCGTTATGGACGCCAAGTAGAGGTAGTATTACTGAGCTGGGCCCCAGACACCAGTGATATTGACGTGAAAATTTTAGCAGCGATGCGGGGAAACTATCCAGAAGTGGAATTCTTAGTTATCGGCGAGCAGGATGGGGCAACTAATTCATCGCAGTTTTGGCAGGTCGCTAAATTAACAGAATTAACGACCCTTAATCAAACAAGACCCCAATTTGATTTAATTGATGAAAAAATCTACCAAGTTAAATAGATTTTGGAAGTTTTATCTAGATGAAAAACCTGAGAGACAATGTTCTTTCAGGCTTTTTATATTTGTGGTGCGGGTAAGAATAAAGTATGCTAACTGTAAAATAACAATTATCCAAGAATGATCTAGAATGTAGAAACGAGGTAGTTGAAAATGAAAGCTAGAGAAAAAATTATCAAAAGTACCTTGGATCTTTTATCGGGAAATCAAAAGAATGATTTCTCGGTTAGCGAGGTGGTGGAAAAGGCAGGTGTTCACCGCAGCACATTTTATCGTAATTTTGAAACGAAAGATGATTTAATTCTTGCAACAATTGAATATGAAATCGGAGGATTAGCTGACCAAAAGCTATCACTACGTGATTATTTTATTGAACTTTATAAAATTGTTGATGATAATCGCTCTGTATTAGTTGCGTTGAAAGATAATGAAAGATTCGAGGAGCTTGTAAATCAAGAATTGATGAAACAATTTAAAAACTTAGTTGAGACAATTCCGGGTGAAGATGTGACGATGGAAGCGGTACGCGAATCAAAACATCAACATCGGGCCAACTTAATTATGATGGATGCAATGGTTGGATTAATTCAAATGTCAGTAAAGTATAATCGTGAGTATAAAATTGAAGATATTTTAGAAGTCTTTGATAAATTGATGGTGTAAATGCGACACTTTGGGAATATTTGTATCTTACGAGTCACTCTCCAATCCTGTAAAATGCTTTTATCATAGCATATGAGGAGAGATGATTTATGGAGAAGATTTACGCGACAATTGGTCGAAAAATCCATGATCATAGTAAAATTTTCATTGGATTAATTTTAGCCATAACTGTGTTATTAGGACTTGGATTGCCTAAGATAACAATGGATATGGGAAATACAGTGTTTGTTAATGATAAACAACCTGTGTTAAAGAATACAGAGACCTATCAGAAACACTTTGGTGGTGATTCAGCCTTTGTTTTGATTGAGGGAAAGCAAAAAGATAACTTAACTCATGAGAATATGGCTAAAGTCGCCAAGTTGGAGCAAAAGTTTAAATCAATTGATAACATCACTGGAACTACATCAGTTGTGTCATTACTCAATGATCAATTAAGCAATGAAAATAGTAATGCACAAGGTTCAAAGATGTCACCACAGAAGCAAGCAAAGCTTCAAAAAGATATTCAGGCAAACTTATCTGCGAAAGAAAAAAAGCAGTTAAGTAAAGACATTCAGAACATCTTGACACCTGAACAAAAGCAATCACAGCAAGCTTATGTCATGTCATTGTTGTCATCACAACAACAGATGAGTTTAGCTCAAGGGAAGTCAATTGAACAAGTTTTGACGTCAAAGCAGCAAGCTCAAGTTCAAGCATATATGCAAAAGCAGTTAAATAAAGAGCAACAGGGACAATTACAACAAAAGATGTTTAAAATGTTGCCTAAAGTTCAGGATATGAGTACGCCACTATTGCGTGATCTTATCTTGGATGATAATGGTAATGTGCAATCTGCTTTCAAAGATTTGTTGCCTAATAATGGTAAAAGTGTTCTTGTAAAGGTAAATACTGGTAATAAGTCTGATATGACGACTTACGTTGGTATGACAAAGAGCATGAAGCAAGATCTTAAGACTGTTGATTTTAAGCATGCAAAAATTAGACTTGCTGGTAATCCAGCTGTTATGTCAAATATTCAAGTTCAAGTTGGTCATACAATGACGATTATGATGGCTATGGCCTTGGTAATGATGGTGGTTGTCCTATCGCTATTATTTAAGGTTCGTCGTCGTATTTTGGCTTTGCTATTCGTGGTTGTTAGTTTGATTTGGACATTTGGTATCATGGGGTGGGTAGGTATTCCAATCACCTTAGCTACCATGGCCATTTTGCCAATTGTTATTGGATTGGGAACTGATTTTGGTGTGCAATTCCATAATCGGTATGAAGAAGAGTATCGTAAAACTGGAAATAGTGAAAAATCAGTCGAAAGTTCCTCAGCTAATATGGGACCAGCGGTTGGTGTTGCATTGATTGTGATGTCATTAAGCTTTTTGACAATGTTGTTGTCAAAGGCACCAATGATGCAAATGTTTGGTGTGACATTGGCAATCGGGGTTGTGACGAGTTATATCGTTGAGTTCGTTTTGATGTTCTCAATCCAATCAATCTTAGATCGCAAGAATCCAAAGTTATCTGATAAACATAGTTCTGATAATTGGTTGAGTAAAGGGCTAGGGCACTATGCACAATTTGTGATGAAACACTCAGGAGTTTTGGTAATTATTGGAATTATCCTTGCTGGTGCTGGTTTTGCAGTTGAAAGTAAAATTCCGGTTGAAACGGATATGTTTAAAATGGTGCCACAAGATATGCAAGCGCTTAAGGATACCAAACGCTTACAAAAATAGGTGGGGTCAACAACGTATCTTACTTATATGGTAAAGTCGGATGATGTTCGAGATAAAAAGCAGTTGACTAAGGTCGACAATTTCGCACAAAAAATTGATCATAAATATTCTGGTATTGAAGATGCAACGACTTTAAAGTCAACGTATGAAGCTTTAAATCCTAATATGAGTGATCAAAGTCAAAGAACGATTAATAGTAATATTAATAATTTGCCAACGGCACTGAAGCAGATTACTTTGAGTAAAGATAATCATTATACAGTAGTTTCTTTCAAGGTTAAAACGAGTTTGAGTACAGAAGATCAACGTAAGTTGATGAGCAAGATTGATAAACAAGCTAAAGATGTTAAGGGAATTAACATTGCGGCCGCTGGACCACAAATGCTTATGTTAACAGGTGTCGGTAATATGACGGCTCGGCATGCTTTGATGATTATTGCAGGGCTAAGTGTGATTGTAGTTGTATTGTTACTCGTATATCGGAGTTTCAAATTCGCGCTATTACCAGTTATTCCAATCGTGGTTGTGCTTGGATTATCACCACTTACCTTGTACTTACTTGGTGATGCATATAATCCACTAACGGTAGCTTTGAGTTCACTTGTGTTGGGAATTGGAACAGAGTTTACAATTTTGATTCTTGAACGTTATCGAGAAGAAAAGATGGCTGGACTATCAACACAAGCAGCGGTTACAAAATCACTTAGTTCAGTTGGTAGCGCAATTACAGTTTCTGGTCTAACTGTTGTTGGTGGATTCGCGGCGATTATGTTTGCTAATTTCCCAGCATTGAGTGCTTTCGGATTGATCACGGTGTTAGATACTGCCTACTCACTTATTTCGGCTTTGACAATTTTGCCAGCGATGATTATTTTATTTGATAAGTTGAGCAAAAAAAAGCAAGGTTAGTTGTTTAATTTAAAATTGTTAGAATTAAGTAGTAAAATTTCGGATGAAATAATTGAACTTAATGCGTGTTATCGTTTTTAAATTCAACTATTTTAGAAGATGCTAAATAAAAAAGTACCTCCACGAATTTGTGGAGGTACTTTTTTAATAGTTTGATTAAACAAATTGATCAGAAAGGGCAATAAATTCATCAATGTCCTTTTTAACGAGATCGGCACCAGCTTGCCAAAAGTCTGGCTTGGTTAGATCAACGCCTAAGTGCTTTTGGGCCAGCTCCTCAGTCGACATATTGGCTGTATCACGTAGCAAACTGATATAAGCATCTTCGAAGTTATCTTGTTTTTGGGCCCAAGCATAAATACCAGAACTAAATAGATAACCGAAGGTGTATGGGAAATTATAGAACGGCACATCATCCATGAAGAAGTGTAACTTAGATGACCAGAAGTGAGGGTGACGCTTATTTAGAATGTCATCGAACGCTTCTTTTTGAGCTGCATCCATAATTTCATTGAGCTTTTCAGCTGGGACATAACCCTTTTGGCGTTCTTCATAAAAACGCTTTTCAAATAAGAATCGGGCCCGGATGTTCAAGAACATTGAAACGGGGTTACTCATTTTAGCATCAAGTAGCACGACTTTTTCTGCATCAGATTGTGCCTGTTGTACATTTGCATCAGCAATGAGCAATTCGGCAAAAGTTGAAGCTGTCTCGGCAACATTCATTGCGTAATCATCGCGCCAAATTGGCAAATCGGTTAGCAAACTTGAATGGAAGGCATGCCCTAGTTCATGTGCAATCGTGGCTGCATCATTAACTGAACCTGTAAACGTCAAGAAAATTCGTGACTCATGAATATCAGGTAAGGTGTCCATCCAGCCGCCTGGTTGCTTACCAGGGCGATCTTCCGCTTCAATCCATTGATTCTCGAAAGCTTGTTTAGCAAAAGCGGCCATCTTTGGTGAATACTTACCGAAGTTTTCGATGATAAACTGCGCTGCTTCATCAAAGGTCTGTGTCTTAGGTTGATAGTCACCGACATGCGTAAGGGGAGCCACTTGGTCTTGCCAACCAATGCCATCAGTGCCTAGTAGTTGTGCCTTACGTTCAAAGTAAGGTTTAAACATATGCTTATTGTCATCGACAACTTGCCACATCGTATCAAGAGTTGCCCGTGAGAGACGATTGAGTTCAAGTGGTTCTTCAAGAAAGTCCTTATAACCATGCGCTTTTTGTTCGGTCAAGCGCGCTCCGGCCAAGTGGTTAAGGGTATCGGCGGTCAAGTCTTGCGCATCCCCCCACATCTTTTCATAACCATCCATTAAGTTGGCCCGGGCTGTATTATCCGGATAACCATCAAGCATATTAAGGGCTTGTCCGGCTGAAATGGTCCGAGTTTGCCCATTTTCATCGGTAAACGGCATATTTAAATTAGCAGCAATGACATCATAATGACTGGCCCAGGCATTTAAGCCATCCAGTTTTAGTTGATCTAAGAGTGCTTCTTGTTCCGGAGACTGAAGACGTTGGGCACTGTGACGCAATTCTTTCAAAGTAAAGGCGACCGGTTCTAAAGCAGGGTGCTTTAATAATTGCTCAAAAGTTGCATCATCAAAGTCAGCTAAGAGTCGTTGATAAGCATTTAAGGGTTGGTTATAGGCTGCAGCCAATCCTTGAATTTGATTCGCAAAAGGGCGATAAAGCGGGTTCGTATAATCGGCTGAAATCATACCGTTAATATATGTCCCTACGGTTTGCAAACCACTTTCAATGGCTTGTACCAATTCGGTTAGCCGGACCAGTTCACTAAAATCAGGATCATTTTTTGCTTGGTAGTTGTTAACTTCATCGGTCAATGTTTGAATTTGCTGTTCTATCGTTGCTAACTTCTTTTTGAACGCATCTCCTTGAACACCACCAGGGTACAGGTCAGCTAGTTGCCAATTTTGTGAATAAACCATAACACAACCTCTTTCTCATTATTTTTTAATAGTGTAGCACAATTTTCAAGTAACAGCTTAGTTTTCTTGGGGTGTGCTGGAATAAAAAGCAGTTGTGAACGTGAATTTTTGATATAATTACAGCTATCTGTTATGAAAGTTGAAAGGAGCATGTTTGGTTAAGCAACAAGCCAAGCATGAATAATTAAATGCGTAAGATGATGAAAATAGTCATTTCTGTGGTAATTGCGATTGCCGTTGCGATGTTAATCGCGGCTGGTGTTTTCTTTTATATTGTGGAAGTGCGTGCCGATAAGAGTTTCGTGACAGGAGGGTCACAGACACAAAAAGCGGATCCGCTCGACAAACAAAAGAAGGCTTGGTCGGCTGTGCCAAACAAGCAAGCCGTCAATTTAACTGCTAAAGACGGGGTGAAGTTAAAGGGACAGTATGTTCCGGCCGCACAACCATCGAACAAAACGGCGATTGTGATTCATGGTTTTGCGGTTGACCATCGTGAAGTCATTCCTTATGCTAATATGATGCATCAACAAGGCTACAATGTCTTGCTGGCCGATAACCGAGCTGCAGGTAAGTCTGGTGGTAAGTTTATTGGTTATGGTTATTTAGAAGCTAAAGATTATTTAGAATGGATTCAACGGTTGATCAAGCAAAATCCAAAGAGTGAAATTGTGGTTTATGGTACATCGCTTGGTGGGGCAACCACGATGGATTTGGCGGGGATGAATCCACCCAAGCAAGTGAAAGCATATATTGAAGACTGTGGTTACAACAGTATGCGTGAAGAATTATTGTATGAGGCTAACCAGCTTTATCATATTCCACGTTGGTTGGCGAACCCACTCATTAGTATTATGTCAGTTTATTCGAAGGTATTAGCTGGTTATTCATATGATCAAGCCGACAGCGTGGCAGCTTTGAAGCGTAACACGCGACCAATGCTATTTATTCATGGTAAGCAAGATGGCTTTGTGCCAAGTTATATGTTGAATGATGTCTACGAGGCAACGCGCGGACCAAAGGCCAAGTTTGAAGTTGATAATGCTGACCATATGGAAGCTTATGAAAAAGACCAAACGGCTTATGAAAAGCAAGTTAAGAGTTTTTTGAATCAATATGTACATTAGCGCGTAAGGATTGTTGGGAACAGCAATCCTTTTTACGTGGGCATGTTACAATAAAAGTGAATAAACGAGGTAGAATTTATGACAGATCATTATTATACAGCTGAACCAACATTGGCCCATGACGAACATACATTTACATTTAATTTGTTAGGCAACGACTTAAAATTTACCAGTGATGCCGGTGTTTTTTCAAAACAAACGATTGATTTTGGAACGCGGACCATGCTTGAAGCGTTTGATGCTGACAAAATTCCGGATGGTCGCATTTTGGATTTAGGGGCTGGCTATGGCCCAGTAGCAATTAGCCTTGCTAAGGTGATGCCAGAGCGTCAATTTGTGGCAGCTGAGGTGAATCATCGTGCGGTTGATTTAATTAAGCGTAATGCCGAAGCCAACCGGGTCTTAGATCAAATTGAAATTGTCCAATCTGATATTTATCAAGCAGTTCAAGATCGATTTGCGGCGATTATGGTTAATCCACCAGTACGAGCTGGGAAAGCCGTTGTACAGACAATGTTACGGGAAGCCCATGAACATTTATTGCCTGGTGGTACTTTGACGGTTGTCCTTCAGAAAAAGCAGGGCGCACCTTCAGCTAAAGCTTTGATGGATGAAACGTTTGGTAATGTTCAAACAATTGATAAAGCAAAAGGGTACTATGTGATGGAGAGTGTGTATGACGACTAGTTTGACCTCAGAACAAATCGATTACTTTATGGGGCAAGCTCTATATGAAGCCCATAAAGCGCAAGCGGTTGGTGAAGTGCCGATTGGGGCGGTTGTTGTTCAAGATGGTAAAATTATTGGTCGTGGCTTTAATTTACGGGAACGCATGCAGGATGCTAGTCAACATGCAGAGTTATTGGCGTTGACTGAAGCAAATCGGCTTGAAAAATCGTGGCGTTTGCCAGAAGCACAATTATTTGTCACCTTAGAGCCGTGCTTAATGTGTGCAGGCCTAATTCAACAAACACGCATAACGGATGTTTACTATGGTGCTGATGACCCGAAAGCAGGTGCAGTGCGCTCGTTGTATCATGTTTTGGAAGATGAACGTTTAAATCATCAAGTTACGGTGCATCCTGGCGTCCGTCAAACCGAGGCAAGTCAGCTTTTAAAAGCCTTCTTTAAAGCGGTACGTAAGCGTCGTAAATTAGAACGAAAAGCAATGCAAGAAAGCGCTAGTCAAAATAACTGAACCGTGATACAATATCTTTTGGTAAAGCAAGTTTGCACTTCGAATTGTGTCAGGGTCGGAAGGCAGCAGCACTAAGGAGACCGTAGATTGTGCTTTGCCTTTTTTATACCAATGAAGTCGTCAGTTGATTTTTAATCAACTGGCGTTTTTTTAAGCAAATTTCTGTTAAAATAATGAGTATGAGTTTTAAAGAAGGAGGACGTTGAAAATGGCATATCAAGCTTTATATCGGACCTGGCGTCCACAAAAGTTTAGTGACATGATTGGTCAAGAAGTTGTGACCCAGACTTTGAAGAACACAATTATCAGTGACCAAATCACACACGCGTATCTTTTCAGCGGTCCTCGTGGAACAGGTAAAACCTCGGCGGCTAAAATTTTCGCCAAGGCAGTGAATTGTCTACACCCTGAAAATGGTGAACCAGATGATTCCTGTGAAATTTGTTTAGCAATTAATGATGGTTCATTTGGAGATGTTATTGAACTTGACGCGGCCTCGAATAACGGGGTTGATGAAATTCGACAAATTCGTGAAGATGTTAATTACGCGCCAACACGTGGTAAATATAAAGTTTATATTATTGATGAGGTGCATATGCTTTCAACCGGGGCATTCAATGCCTTATTGAAAACTTTAGAAGAGCCACCAGCCAACGTGATTTTTATCTTGGCGACAACGGAGCCACAAAAAATTCCGGCTACCATCATTTCTAGAACCCAGCGTTTTGATTTTAAGCGAATTAGTAGTCAGGATGCTTATGAGCGAATGGCTTATATTTTGGATGAAGTTGGTGATTCGTATGATGAGGATGCTTTGCGTGTAATCGCGAATGCTGCTGATGGTGGCATGCGTGACGCGCTAAGTATCTTAGACCAGGTCCTATCTTTTGGTGATGATGAGGTTACTTTGGAAAATGCGCTCCTTGTGACAGGGTCGGTTACCCAGTCATTACTTGGTGACTATGTTCAAGCTTTACGACAAGGTGATACCAAAGCTGCTTTAGCGAAAGTGGAAGAAATCCTAGATGCTGGGAAAGATGTGAATCGTTTCGTTGAAGATTTAATTAGTTATGCACGTGATTTATTGCTATATACTGAAGCACCTGATTTGATCACCTTAGTACCAGATGATAATTTTAAAAATTTAGCCCAAGCAACACCAGCAGGTGTGTGGTATCAAATGATTGATATCTTAAGTGACACACAACAACAATTACGTTATACGAACCGGCCCAGTGTGTATCTTGAGGTGCTTACTGTTAAGTTGAGTGGTTTAACCGAAAATGGTATGAATGGGACATCAGTATCACAGGCAGCCCCTGCGCAGGTGGGACAAGCTTCAACAACAGTTGCAGCCAGTCAAGCACTACAAACAGAGGTAACGTCTGAAACGGCGACACAGCCAGCACCATCACGAAGTAATGTTACGACTACTGCAAAACCGGCAGATAAGACAACTGGCAGTGCTAATGCTACGCCTGCCGCACAAGCACAGGCCCAAGTTCAAGGGGAACAAGTAACCGTTTTGGATGATCAGGCGGCCGTCTTTAATGTCTTGCGTCAAGCAACTCGTGGAGATTTAACACGGGTACAAAGCGTTTGGCGTGACTTGATTAATAGTTTAGCAGTGCCACAACAGGCGATGCTAAATGTTGCGCAACCAATTGCAGCGGCACCGGCAGGACTCGTGGTTGCTTTCGATTATGATGTGATTCGAACGCAAGCAATGCACAATCAAGATTTACTCCAAAAGATGACTGTGCAGTTACGTATCTTGACACAAGCTCAACAAGATCGGCAATTAGTCTTTATTACGACTGATGCGTGGCCTAAATTACGGTCTGATTTTGTTACAGCCACCCGTGGCGAACAAACTGAGACACCACAGAGTAATTCGCAGTCTAATAGTCCGGTTGAACAACCAATGGCAACCGCAGATGATGAAGGTTTGCAACATTTAATGGACGAAACTAATGCTGCCAATGATCAGACGGATGATCCGGTCGTGGCTGAGGCAAAAGCATTATTCGGTGATACAGTTGTTACACAAGAAGATTAAACAATTTAATTTAAATAGAAAAGAGGAATGAAAATATGTTTGGCGGACAAAATATGCAACAAATGATGAAGCAAATGAAGAAGATGCAAGCGCAAGTACAATCAGAACAAGCTGATATTGCGAACACAGAATACGAAGGTAAGGCACCTGATGATATGGTGGTCGTTAAGTTTAACGGTGACCGTAAGATGCTTGATATGCAAATTAAGCCTGAATTAATCGATCCAGAAGATCCCGATGGTTTGGCTGATATGATTTTGGTAGCGACTAATGATGCGCTTAAAAAAATTGATGCGGATACTGAAAAGCGGATGGGTCAATTTGCCCCAAAGGGGATGGGCTTCTAAACTGATTGTTAGAAAGAAGGTAGGATTGTGCAATATCCAGAACCAGTTGCCAAATTAATTGATAGTTTTACTAAACTACCTGGAATTGGGGTTAAAACGGCAACCCGTTTAGCCTTTTATGTCATCGACATGCCAGAAGCCGATGTGACAAGCTTTGCACAAGCGCTGATTTCTGCTAAACGTGATTTAACCTTTTGTAGTATTTGTGGTAATTTAACGGAAGATGATCCATGTGCTATTTGTTCGGATCCTAGTCGTGATCAATCAACAGTGTTAGTGGTTGAAGAAGTTAAAGATTTGATGGCGATTGAAAATGCCGGCGAATATCATGGACTTTATCATGTATTACATGGCGTGCTTTCGCCAATGGCCGGAAAAGGGCCTGATGATATTAATATTGATTCATTGGTAACGCGCCTACAAAAGAATGATGAAATTAAAGAAGTGATTGTAGCCACGAACGCAAATGCGGAAGGTGAAGCGACAGCGATGTATCTATCACGTTTGTTAAAGCCAGCTGGGATTAAGGTTTCACGTTTGGCAACAGGATTGTCAGTAGGCAGTGACATTGATTATGCTGATGAAATCACTTTAATTAAAGCAGTTGAAGGGAGAACGGAACTTTAATGTTTGGTCTAAAGAAAAAACAAAAGTTAAATCCGCGTGAATATGATAAATATTTAACAGATGGTATCGCGGATGCGAAGTATGACTATGAAAAAGCCAAGTTATCTGAAGAGGCTTTATTTGAAAGTGATTTAGATCCGCGTTACATTGTGGCGCAAACGGCACTACAAAAGCAAAAGTATTTCTTCTTATTGCGAGCTGCTCGTCAGCGTAAAGTGGTTGCAAGTTGGCATCAAGCATTTGTGCACCCAGAGAATTAGTGATGACAATGGATTTATCTGCCAGAAAGCGGGTAAGTCCTTTTTTATTGCTATGGTATAATAGGAAACATTAAAGGATAAAGGTAGACATCATGACGGGAAAGTTTATTTCAATTGAAGGACCGGATGGCGCCGGCAAAACATCAGTTTTAAAAGCGATTTTAGCTGAGTTGCGACCACTTTTAGGTGAACGGTTATTAGTGACCCGTGAACCTGGTGGGACAGGTAGTGTGGTTGCCGAAGCAATTCGCGACTTGGTATTAGATCCTAATTTACCAACGATGGATGCTTGGACTGAAGCACTCTTGTATGCGGCTTCACGACGCCAACATATTGTGGAAACCATTGAACCAGCATTAGCAGATGACAAAGTAGTCCTTTCGGATCGCTATGTTGATAGTTCAATTGCTTATCAAGGGGGCGGTCGTGAGTTAGGTGTTGAGCAAATTGCTAAATTAAATACATTTGCAACACATGGTTTAGCACCACAAGCAACCATTTATTTGGACCTTGATCCAAAAATCGGATTGGAGCGGATTCAAACGCAACGTAGTGATGAAGTGAACCGGTTGGACGTAGAAGCTTTGGCCTTTCATCAACGAGTGACGCAAGCCTATCATGAATTAATTGAACGTAATCCAGAACGGTTTTGGGTGATTGATGCCAATCAGCCTTTAGATCAAGTTATTGAACAAACCAGTGCATCAATGCACCAAATTTTGCATGACGAGTTAGGTTAAGGAGAATAGCACAATGAAAATGGTTACAGCAGTTGTCCAAGATAAAGATGCAGCACGTTTAGGAAAAGCATTAGTTAAGGCTGGTTTCGGTGCAACACGCCTGGCTTCAACGGGAGGCTTTCTAAAAGCAGGTAGTACGACCTTCATGATTGGGGTTTCCGATGAAAAATTGGATGATGTGTTAGAAATCATCAAACATTCTGCTAAGAAACGTAATCGGATGATGACGCCTTCCTTTGGGATGGATACAGTTGAATCAACTGTGACGGCACCAATGGAAGTCGAAATTGGTGGCGCAACAGTTTTCGTTCAAGATGTTGAACAATTTCACCAATTTTAAAGTTTAGAAAGTGAGAATGCACCCACATGGCAGTTGAAAACACACCTGAAACGTTGATTGCGCAAGCCAATGCTAAACAGCCGGTCATCATTCATCAATTTGAGAGTGCCATCAAAAAACAACAATTGAGTCATGCTTTTTTGTTTGTGGGTCCCAATGGTCGTGGACAAGTCGAGGTGGCAGATTGGTTAGCAATGCGTCTATTGTGTTTGCACCCTCAGGCTGATGGTAATCCAGATGGTACATGTAACCAATGTCGTCGGATTGCGCGACATGAACATCCAGATGTTGTAGAAGTGGAACCAGATGGTCAGCGGTTAAAAGTTGATCAAATTCGTTTTTTACAAAATGAATTAACGAAGACAGCGGTTGAAGGCGAACAAAAGGTGATCATTGTACACGCGGCCGAAACAATGACCGATAGTGCGGCTAATGGACTTTTGAAGTCGATTGAAGAGCCACAAGGGCATCAGACTATTATTTTGATTGCAACGAGTCGACAGCAAGTTTTGCCAACGATTGTTTCACGGACACAAGTTGTTGAATTCCAGGCTTTGGCTGGGGAAGCACGGAACCAACAGTTGCTTGATTTAGGATATCCGCAGCATGTGGTTCCGTTGGTAAGTGCGCTGACCGATGATTTGGATGTGGCGCAAAATTGGCTCGTTGATGACTGGTTCCAACGTGTTTTAAAACAAGTTGAACGGTTGATGACCGCTTTATTAGAACAGGATTATCAAGCGTTTGTCATGATTCAAACCGACGTGATGCCGTTAATTAAAGAGCAGGATGCTAAAGCGGTCCTTGCAATGATTATCCAAGCTTGTCGGGATTTATTGATGGCGTTGCAAGGTGGGTTAATTCAGAGCGGTTTTACTACGCTCCCACAATGGGAACAGTTAGCAAAACGATATACTCAAGCGCAAATTTTGGCCTTAACCGATTTAGCGTTAGCGATGCCCCAAGCAATTGAAATGAATTTGAATACACAAACGGTTATCGAAAGTTTTGTGATTAAAAGTCAGAAAGTATTAGCAGGTTAAGCATGCAACAACAACGTAGTTATACAACACAAACCATGGGGACTTTGTATTTAGTGCCGACCCCAATTGGTAATTTAGATGACATGACTTTTCGGGCGATTAAGACCTTAAGGGATGTCGATTTAATTGCTGCTGAAGATACACGGCATACACAGCAGTTATTAAATCAGTTTGAAATTGAAACGAAGCAAATTTCGTTTCACGAACATAATAAAGAAGCTCGGATTCCAGAGTTAGTTGAAAAGCTAGTGACCGGAATGAATATTGCACAAGTTTCTGATGCGGGGATGCCATCGATTTCTGATCCAGGTCATGAATTAGTTCAAGCAGCCCTTGCAGCTGATATTACAGTTGTGCCATTGCCTGGAGCGAGCGCTGGGATTACAGCTTTGATTGCTTCAGGTCTTTCACCTCAGCCATTTACTTTTTATGGTTTCTTACCGCGGAAACAGACAGAACAGATTGCTGCTTTGGAACAGATTGCCCCCCAACCAGAAACAATGCTATTTTATGAAGCTCCGCATCGTCTGGCTAAGACCCTTGCCAATATCCAACAAGTGGTTGGTGATGAACGTCCGGTTTGTTTGGCCCGAGAATTGACGAAAAAGTATGAAGAGTTCATTCGAGGAACGGCTAAGGAAGTTGCTGAATGGGCGCAGCAGAATGAAGTCAGGGGTGAATTTGTGATTATGCTTGGCGGCGGTACTGGGCGACAAGCAGCTCAAGAAAAAACAGACCCTTTGGCCGAATTAACCCCAATTGAAGCAGTCAAGGCTTTGGTTGCTTCAGGGTTGAAAACGACAGCAGCGGTTAAGCAGATTGCCAAAGCGCGTCAATTAGATCGACAAACATTGTACCAAGCATATGAGGAGGAAAAGTAATGGCATCTACTTTTGAAATGCCACACATTGTCGAATATGATGAGTGTGACATGACACAACAAATTAGTATTCCAATGATTTTTAGTGTCATGATGATTGTGTCAAATGCCCAATCAGAAGCATTGAACGTAGGAGATGCCTATGTCCATAGTTTGGGATTAGGTTGGATTATTTTGGAATATCAAGTCGATATTATTCGGCGACCACGTGAGAATGAAGAAATCACCTTGAGTACGACTGCGCGTGAGTTTAATAATTACTTTGCTAAGCGTGATTTCAATATGATTGATGCAGATGGAAATGCTATTGTGCAAGCGCATGCTTTATTTGCATTAATGGACATGAACAAGCGTAAAATCACCAAGATTCCGCAAGACATGGTGGCATGTTATGAGCCAACGTTGGTAAAGCGCATTAAGCGTGGTGTTGATGCTATCCCTGAGCTGACAGCAGATCAAATTACGCATGCGGCTGATTTTACGGTGCGTTATACGGATATTGATTTTAATCAGCATGTTAATAATTCACGCTACTTTGACTGGATGATTAATGCGCTTGATTTTGATTTTTTAAATCAGCATGAAGTGAAGCATATTGCAATTCGTTTTGATAAAGAAGTTGGTCAAAAGGATACCATTACTTCTCAAGCGGCGGTTGATCCAGTGGCGCAACAGACGGTTCACGAAATTCGTTTTGCCGATGGGCACTTATCTGCACAGGCCGTGCTAGATTGGACAACTAACGCAAATTGAGTGATAATTAATTCAGAATATACGGCGTCATAGGAGGAAAAATATGGCAACTTTAGTCTTAGGGGGAGCAGGATATATCGGATCACATATGGTGGACCGTTTATTAGCTGCTAACCGTGATGTGGTGGTCGTTGATAATCTATTAACTGGCCATAGAAAAGCTGTGCCAGCTAACGTACCATTTTATGAAGTGGACATTCGGGATAAGGCGGCCTTGAACGAAGTGTTTGATCAAGAGCCAATTGATCAAGTTGTACATTTTGCGGCCTCATCAATTGTGCCTGAATCAATGGCGGATCCCTTGAAGTATTTTGATAATAATACGGGTGGTATGATTAATTTGCTCGAAGTGATGTTAAAACATGATGTCAAGAACATCGTCTTTTCATCAACAGCGGCAACTTATGGTATTCCAGAAGATAACCCAATTGTCGAAACAACACCACAGAATCCGATTAACCCTTATGGTGAATCAAAGCTACAAATGGAACATATTATGCGTTGGGCTGATGAAGCTTATGGGTTGAAGTGGGTCGCCTTACGTTACTTTAATGTTGCTGGTGCAAAAGCGGATGGTTCAATTGGGGAAGATCACCCAACGGAAACGCATTTGGTGCCAATTATTTTACAAGTTGCCTTAGGCGAACGCGATAAGATTATGATGTATGGTGATGACTACAATACACCGGATGGCTTTAATGTTCGTGACTATGTGCATGTAATGGACTTAGCCGATGCCCATATTGAAGCTTTAGATTATTTGGCTGATGGTAATCCGTCAAATCAATTTAATCTTGGATCAGCCAATGGGTATTCTGTTAAGGAAATGGTAGAAGCAGCCCGCAAAGCAACTGGAAAAGAAATTCCAGCGGAAGTGGGTCCACGGCGTGTGGGCGATCCAGATTCATTAGTGGCTTCGTCAGATAAAGCGCGTGAAATTTTGGGTTGGCAACCACAGTACGAGAACGTTGAAGATATTATCAAGACGGCTTGGACTTGGCATCAAAAGCACCCACATGGTTATGAAGACCGTTAAAACGGTGCGATGACTGACTTGTTTGTTGAGAAGTATCAGACAAGTTGGTTTTTTTAATGTCTGAGGTCTAAATGATTAAAAATAGGTTAATGAAGTAACGATTTAAGGGGGCAAGCATGGTTGAAAGAACAATTGCGTTTGATACGAGTAATCAGGCGCTTAGTGTTGCCATTTTTGAGGATGAACAATTATTGGCACAACGTGAAGCAAATGTGGCACGCAATCATTCAACGCAATTGATGCCATTTATTGATGAATTGGTGCAAGGTGTCGGTTGGCGGCCTCAAGATTTAACGCGAGTAGTCGTCAGTCAAGGACCAGGATCATATACAGGCTTGCGGATTGGGGTAACAACAGCAAAGACGTTAGCTTTTACGTTAAAGATTGCTTTGGCGGGTGTTTCAAGTTTAGCTTTGTTGGCTAGTAATGCCGATCAAACGGAAGCGTTAATTGTGCCAATGATGGATGCGCGTAATCATAATATTTATGCGGGTGCTTACCAATGGCGCCAGGGACATTTAGAAAATGTATTAGCTGATGCGCATACGAATGTGGCGGCTTTATTGGAACAATTAGGACAAGTTCAAAATGCGATTGTTTTTGCGGGTGAATATGCACCTTTCAAAACGGACATTTTGGATGCGTTCCCTGATGCACGGTTTGTGACGGACACCTTACCACATGCGGCACATTTGCCAAACTTAGTTGACCCAAAGCAAGTGTTAACGAATATGGACGATATTCATCGTTTTGTGCCAAATTATCATCGCTTATCGCAGGCTGAAGCTGATTGGGCTAAAGCTAATCCTGATGCAGGTACAACAGATTATGTGGAAAAGATTTAATGAATTGGTTTATTGGCATACGCATCCGATTCCTAAAGAATTAAAAGAGTTTCGGCAATCGGTGCAAATTAATGGTTTTGAATTTGTGATGATGCGGGCAACTATGGCTGATATCGATGATATGCAAGCGATTGAACGTGAAGCTTATGCCGGCGACGATCCATGGCCGCGTCGTATTTTTGAACATGAATTAAATCGAACGCGCGAACGTTTATACGTTGTTTTGCGCCAGCCGGAAACGAATTCTTTAGTGGGCTTTATGGGGGCAGCGTTTCGCCCAGGAATTCGGGAGGTTCATTTGGCTAATTTAACGGTCTCCCCACATTGGCAAGGACGTGAAATTGGTACGTTTTTCTTATCATATTTAATAACGTTAACGAAACAAAATCATTTTCAACGTTTGTCCTTAGAAGTTGAAACAACAAATGAACGGGCCATTAAGTTGTATGAAAAATTTGATTTCCAAATTATACGCGAACGGCGAAACTATTATGGGCCACAACGCAATGCTTACGATATGGCGCAAGTCTTTTCAAAGAAACAGCTTGGTCGAGGAATGAATTAATGGAATTTCGTGAACCAAAAGATGCAACTGAATTATTTGAAATTGCCAAGGATGCATACCAAGAAAAGCCTTGGCCCTTGGAAAGTTTTGAACGTGATTTAGCAAGCCGGCATACGCATTATCTAGTTTTAGAAGAACACGGTGAGCCAGTCGCTTTTGTGGGCGGAACATTGATTATTGATGAATTATCTATTAGTAATGTTGCTGTCAAAAGTGCTTTTCAAGGTCGCGGGTTAGGACAACTCTTATTAATGGAATGGTTTAATCAGTTTCCGCCGGGAACGCGAATCTTATTAGAAGTGCGTGTTTCAAATGAAGTCGCACAACACGTTTATCAAAAATTGGGATTTAATGTTTACCATCGCCGTAAAGATTATTATCATAACCCAGTTGAAGATGCGTTGTTAATGGATTATTTCCTATAAAGAAAGGTGAAAAAATGGCAGAAGATCGTTTAGTGATGGCATTTGAATCAAGTGCAGATGAAACGAGTGTCGCAATTGTAAAAAATGGTCATGAGATTGTCAGCTTAGAAACGGCAACGCAAATTAAATCGCATCAACGTTTTGGTGGCATTGTGCCGGAAGTCGCTAGCCGACATCACATTGAACAAGTGACGGTGCTAGCCGATGCAGCATTGACCGATGCAGGGATGACATATGATGATTTGACTGCGATTGCTGTGACACAAGGACCTGGATTAGTGGGAGCTTTGTTAATTGGTGTTACGGCGGCTAAGACGATTGCATGGGCCCATCAATTACCATTGGTACCCGTAATTCATTTAGCTGGACACATTAGTGCAGCTAATTTTGTTGAACCAATTCAATATCCTGCCCTGGCCTTAATGGTTTCAGGGGGGCATACTGAGTTAGTTTTGATGCGTTCCGAGTATGAATATCTCGTAATAGGTGATACGCGAGATGATGCTGCTGGAGAATGTTATGATAAGGTTGGCCGGACAATGGGCTTGCAATATCCATCCGGAAAGACACTTGATGAAATGGCACACCGTGGTACACCAACATATGATTTGCCACGGGCCATGTTACATGAAGATAATTTCGATTTTTCTTTCTCAGGTTTGAAAAGTGCGGTCATTAATTTAATGCATAATGCGGAGCAACGGGGTGAGCAAGTTAATCTGGATAATCTTGCCGCTAGTTTTCAAGATGCTGTTGTTGAAGTGTTGGTTACTAAAACACAACGGGCCTTAACGGAATACCCGGTTAAGTCATTTATTGTGGCTGGTGGGGTTGCTGCTAATCAAGGCCTACGTGATGGATTAACTGAAATGATGCAACATTTTCCAAAAACACGCTTTATTCCAGTTCCGATTGCCTTGGCTGGTGATAATGGAGCCATGATTGGCGCTGCTGGTGATATTGCTTATCGTCACGGTAAGCGGGCTGATTTAACGTTAAATGCTAATCCAGCCCTTGAATTTGATTATTTAGATGATTAAAAAAAGCCTTAATGCAAAACTGCATTAAGGCTTTTTAATTTATACATTACGATGTAGCAGACGCTCGCTAATATCAGTTAAGATATCTTTAGATTGTCCTTCTGGGAACTGATCAAGTAAATCTAATGCTTTATCAGTGTAATCAACGGCTAACTCAGTTGCTTCATCAAAAGCGCCTGATGTATGCACAAGATCCGCTACTTTTTGACTTTCGGCATCTGTGATTTTTTCACGGTGATTTAGAATGTCTTTTACTTGAGGACTGCGTTGAATGGCGAAAATTAATGGCGCTGAATAAATACCCTCACGCATGTCATTCAAAGTTGGCTTACCTAATGTTTCGCTATCATCACGATAATCTAGTAAATCATCTAAGATTTGGAAAGCCATACCTAGATTGTAAGCAAAGGCAATGGCTTTTGGTTCGAGTGCTTTATCTGCTTCGGTCTTGTCTTGATTGGTTGATAGACCTAATTGTGCAGCTAATTCAAACAAGGCCGCAGTCTTACCAGAAATTTGTTCAAGATAGGTCTCGATGGGTAAGTCTAATTGATAATAATGGGAGCGTTGCATCAATTCCCCATTTAGAATTTGTTCTAAATAGGTGGTTGCTTTTCGTCCGGTCTCTAAATCGTGCGTATGATTTGCTAACGTGCTAAACGTTGCTGAAAAAAGATAGTCTCCCGCGTAGACAGCAACATCCTGACCAAAGCGTGCTTGGATTGAAGGATGGTGTCGGCGAGTGGATGAACTATCAATAATGTCATCATGTACTAACGTGGCAGTATGTAGCATTTCCACGGTCGCAGCTAAGTGGACAAGGTCATCATGGTTATTGGTTGTGAGTTGCCCGATTAATAGCGTTAATGCAGGTCTTAATAATTTACCGCCGGTGGTCATCATCTCAATCAAGGCGTCTTGCACTTCTGCATTTTTAGCATTGATATGAGTTTGGATGACATCTAGTACTTCCCGTAGGTCTGATTGTACAGATGGGAAATCATTCCAAATGGCGTTTAGTTGAATAGAATTATCTTGCATTGATAATCGAACTCCTTTGGTTCTAAGTGATATTGTTATGCTTACTCGCCATAAATACTAGTTTAATCCATTACAAATAAAAAGTCAGGTGAAATTTCGAAATGTTTCACATTAAATCACTTTTCTTCCTATATAAAGGAATATAATTTATTTGGTAAGGAAACGCTATCATCATAAATTTGAAAAAACCGGATAACAACTTTAGTTAAACGATTTGAATTTATCTGATAAAAAGCTTGTTATTTAGGCTGATATTGTGTATTATATTCAAGTACGCTAATTGACTGGGCACTTACCCAGTACAATAGTGTCTAAAAAACACACAGCGATGATGTGGGAGGTTGCGACACACCCGGCAGCATTGCCACGAGATCCAGGCCATGGAATCTTGATGGGGTGTCGGTAGTTTCCACGGAGTTAGTTTCATATTCCAATATGGACGAAGGGAGAATTTTTATCATGGCAAATAAGAAGATTCGTATCCGTTTGAAGGCATACGAGCACGAAATCTTGGACGCATCTGCAGAAAAGATTGTTGAGACGGCAAACCGGACTGGTGCTGAAATTTCAGGTCCAATTCCATTGCCTACAGAACGTACACTTTACACGGTGTTACGTTCACCACATAAGAATAAGGATTCACGTGAACAATTCGAAATGCGCACACACAAGCGTTTGATCGATATCATGAATCCAACTTCAAAGACAGTTGATGCTTTGTCAAAGCTTGAATTGCCAAGTGGTGTTGATATTGAAATCAAGTTGTAATTAACATTACAAACTCATTTTGCCTGGTTAAGCATTTAACTGACCAAAAATAATAGATTACATTTATAAAGGAGATAGTCATGACTACTAAGGGTATCTTAGGCCGCAAAGTCGGCATGACTCAGGTATTCACTGAGAATGGTGAGCTTATTCCAGTTACTGTGGTTGAAGCAACGCCAAACGTCGTACTCCAAGTTAAGACTTTGGAAAACGATGGTTACAGCGCAATTCAACTTGGTTTGGAAGACAAGCGTGCCGTTTTGAGCAACAAACCTGAGCAAGGTCACGCCGCTAAGGCAAACACGACCCCTAAGCGCTACATTCGTGAAATCCGCGACGCTGAGGGAGAATACAATGTTGGGGATGAAGTTAAGGTTGATATTTTTGCCGAAGGTGAAGCTGTTGACGTAACTGGAATCACAAAGGGTCATGGTTACCAAGGTAACATTAAGAAGGATGGACAAGGACGTGGACCTATGGCTCACGGTTCTCGTTACCACCGTCGCCCAGGTTCAATGGGTGCCATTATCAATCGTGTGTTCAAGGGTAAGAAGTTGCCTGGACGCATGGGTAACCACAAGCGTACTGTTCAAAACCTACAAATCGTTCGCGTTGATACTGAAAACAACGTGATCTTGATCAAGGGTAATGTACCTGGTGCCAACAAGTCACTTGTTACTGTTAAGAACTCAATCAAAGCTAAGTAATAAGGACGAAAGGAGGAATATAACATGACTAAGATTGCTTTAATGAAGCAAGACGGTTCAAACGCCGGTGAAGTTGAATTAAACGACGCCGTATTCGCCGTTGAGCCTAATAACAGCGTTATTACTGATGCTGTTTTGATGCAACGTGCATCAATGCGTCAAGGAACTCATGCTGTTAAGAATCGTTCAGCTGTTTCTGGTGGTGGTAAGAAGCCATGGCGCCAAAAGGGAACTGGACGTGCCCGTCAAGGATCAATCCGTTCACCACAATGGCGTGGTGGTGGAATTGTCTTCGGACCTACTCCACGTTCATATGCCTACAAGATGCCTAAGAAGGCATACCGTTTGGCGTTGAAGTCAGTGTTATCACAAAAGGTTCAAGATTCAGATTTGGTTGTTGTCGATGCATTGTCATTTGACGCGCCAAAGACTAAGGAATTCAAGAACGTTTTGAATAACTTAAACGTAGATGGTAAGACGTTGGTCGTTTTGGACGATAACAACACAAACGCAGCTTTGGCAGCACGTAACTTAGAAAACGTGACTGTTATGACTGCTAAGGGTGTTAACGTTCTTGACGTCATCAACAATGATAAGTTGGTTGTTGTACAATCAGCTTTGGCACAAGTTGAGGAGGTTTTGGCATAATGGACGCACGCGATATCATTTTGCGCCCGGTCATCACTGAACAAACGATGAACGTTTTGGATGAAAAGCGTTACACGTTTGAAGTTGATGTTCGCGCCACAAAGCCACAAATCAAGCGCGCTATTGAAGAAATTTTCGACGTAAAGGTTGAAAAGATCAATACAGCAAACGTACGTGGTAAGCTTAAGCGTCAAGGACGCTATACTGGTTACACTAAGAAGCGCAAGAAGGCAACTGTTAAGTTGACTGCAGCTTCTAAGGACATTCAATTGTTCAACGAAAACTAATTAGGAGGAACTTAGCGTGGCTATCAAGAAGTATAAGCCAACCTCTAATGGTCGTCGTAACATGACGAGTTCTGATTTTTCAGAAATTACAAAGACGACGCCAGAAAAGAGCTTGTTGGAATCAAAGTCAAACACAGGTGCTCGTAATTCTTACGGACACATGACTGTTCGCCATCGCGGTGGTGGACATAAGCGCCAATACCGTGTTGTGGACTTCAAGCGTACCAAAGATGATGTTCCAGCTAAGGTTGTTGCGATCGAATACGATCCAAACCGTTCAGCTAACATTGCTTTGTTGCAATACACAGACGGTGTGAAGTCATATATCTTGGCACCAAAGGGATTAGAAGTGGGTATGACTGTTCAATCTGGTCCTGATGCTGACTTTAAGGTCGGAAATGCATTGCCATTATCACTTATTCCTGACGGAACTCAAATTCACAATATTGAATTGAAGCCTGGTAAGGGTGGACAACTTGTTCGTTCAGCCGGTGCATCAGCTCAAGTTTTGGGTCGTGAAGGAAAGTACGTATTGGTTCGCCTGCAATCTGGTGAAGTACGTATGATCTTGGCACAAAACCGTGCCACAATTGGAGTTGTTGGTAACGAACAACACTCATTGATCAATTGGGGTAAGGCTGGACGTCGTCGTTGGAAGGGTCAACGTCCACACGTTCGTGGATCTGTAATGAACCCTAACGATCACCCACATGGTGGTGGTGAAGGTAAGGCTCCTGTTGGTATGCCATCTCCATTGTCTCCATGGGGTAAGAAGACTGCTGGTAAGAAGACTCGTAACAAGAACGCACAATCATCTAAGTTCATTGTTCGTGGTCGTAAGAGCAAGTAGTCTTAATATCTTGAATATTAAGCAACTTATAAGCAAACGAGAGGAGGACTCAAAATGGGTCGTAGCCTGAAAAAAGGACCATTTGCTGATGCCAGTTTGATGAAGAAGGTTGAACAAGCCAACGAATCAGATAAGCAAACTGTAATCAAGACGTGGTCACGTCGTTCAACAATTTTCCCTAGCTTTATCGGATTAACTTTCGCCGTTTATGACGGACGAAAGCACGTACCAGTTTTGGTTCAAGAAGATATGGTTGGTCACAAGTTAGGTGAATTCGTCCCAACGCGTACATTCCGTGGACACGCTGCAGACGATAAAAAGACGCAACGTAAGTAATTAGGAGGACAGTACAATGGCTGAACAAGTTACGTCAGCACGCGCCACAGCGAATATCGTTCGTGTCGCTCCACGTAAGGTCCGCTTAGTGCTTGACCAAGTGCGTGGAAAGTCAGTTGCAGAAGCATTTGCGATTTTGGAATTTATGCCAAATCACTCTTCTGCAGACGTATATAAGGTATTAAACTCAGCAGTTGCAAACGCTGAGAACAATTTTTCACTAGATCGCGAAGATTTGGTAGTTGCAGAAGCTTACGCAAACGAAGGACCAACGCTAAAGCGTTTCCGTCCACGTGCTAAGGGTTCTGCCTCACCAATCAACAAGCGTACAAGCCACATCACGATTGTGGTAAAAGAAAAGTAAGGAGGATTGAGTCATGGGTCAAAAGATTAACCCAACCGGTTTCCGTGTCGGAGTCATTCGCGACTGGGATGCTAAATGGTACGCAGACAAGAAGAATTATGCAGATAACTTGCATGAAGACCTTGCATTGCGTAAGTATATCGAGACTAAGTTGGCGGATGCATCAGTTTCACGTATCGAAATTGAACGTACTGCTAACCGTGTTAACATCTCAATCCACACTGCTAAGCCAGGTATGGTTATTGGTAAAGGTGGATCAGAAGTTGATGCATTGCGTAGCGAATTGTCAAAGATGGTGGCAAAGGGTGAACGCGTACACATCAACATCATTGAGATTAAAAAGCCTGATTTGGACGCCCACTTGGTAGGTTCACAAATCGCTGGCGACTTGGAACGCCGTGTGGCATTCCGTCGTACTATGCGTGGAGCTATCCAACGTGCAATGCGTGCCGGTGCCAAGGGTATCAAGGTACAAGTTTCTGGACGTTTGAACGGTGCAGATATTGCTCGTGTTGAACAATATACTGAGGGTACAGTGCCTTTGCACACATTGCGTGCAGACATTGATTACTCATGGGATGAAGCAGCAACAACATACGGTCAACTAGGTATTAAAACTTGGATTTACCGTGGTGATGTTTTGCCAGAGAAGAAGTCAAAGAAGCAAGGAGGCGAGTAACAAATGCTAGTTCCAAAGCGTGTTAAGTATCGTCGTCCACATCGTGGCCACATGCGTGGTGAAGCTAAGGGTGGTAAGACAGTAACATTTGGTGAGTTTGGACTACAAGCCCTTGACTCACATTGGATTACAAATCGTCAAATCGAGGCGGCTCGTATTGCCATGACACGTTACATGAAGCGTGGTGGTAAGGTTTGGATTAAGATTTATCCACACTTGTCATACACTTCTAAGGGTGTCGGTGTTCGTATGGGTAACGGAAAGGGTACTCCCGAAGGTTGGGTTGCCCCAGTCAAGCGCGGTACAGTAATGTTCGAAGTTGGTGGCGTTGCTGAAGATGTTGCCCGCGAAGCCTTGCGTCTCGCATCTAACAAGTTGCCTGTCAGAACTAAGATTTTGACTCGCCAAACGGAGGGTGAATAATGAAGACTAAGGACTTACAAGAAGAAATCAAGGGTCTCAGCCAAGCTGAGTTGGTTGCCAAGGAAAAGAGCTACAAGGAAGAGTTGTTTAACTTGCGTTTCCAATTAGCTACTGGTCAACTTGAGAACACGGCTCGATTGTCTGAAGTGCGCAAGCAAATTGCTCGTATCAAGACTGCGATTCGTCAAGAAGAATTAAACAAGTAGACTAAGAGAGGAGACCGGTATGACTGAAGATCGTAACGCACGTAAAGTTTATCAAGGACGCGTGGTTTCAGATAAGATGGATAAGACAATTACTGTTGCCATTGAAACTTACAAGAACCACCCAGTTTATGGTAAGCGTGTTAAGTACACGAAGAAGTTTAAGGCTCACGATGAGAACAACGAAGCTAAAGAAGGTGACATCGTACGCATCATGGAGACGCGTCCAACGTCAGCTACAAAGCGCTTCCGTTTGGTAGAAATCGTCGAGAAGGCCGTTATTATCTAATCGTTAATCTCGAATCTAACCAATAACGGAAGGAGGATAAAATCGTGATTCAACAAGAGAGTCGTTTAAAGGTTGCTGACAATTCTGGTGCCCGCGAAATTTTGACTATCAAGGTTTTGGGTGGTTCAGGCCGCAAGTTTGCTGGTGTCGGCGACATGATCGTTGCAACTGTAAAGCAAGCAATTCCTGGTGGAACTGTAAAGAAGGGTGACGTCGTTAAGGCCGTTATCGTTCGTACTGTATCATCAATTCATCGTGCTGATGGTTCATACATCAACTTTGATGAAAATGCCGCTGTTATCGTTAAAGATGACAAGAGTCCTGTAGGTACTCGTATCTTCGGACCTGTTGCGCGTGAATTGCGTGACAATGATTACATGCGTATTGTGTCATTGGCACCTGAAGTATTGTAATTACCATCATTAAATCTAAGGAGGAAGCCTCGCATGTTTGTGAAGACTGGTGACAAGGTTAAGGTTATCGCCGGAAAGAACAAGGGCATGGAAGGATCAATTGTTAAGACATTGGCCGACCAAGACCGCGTTGTTGTTGAAGGTGTCAACATGGTTAAGAAGCATCAAAAGCCAAATAACCAATATCCACAAGGTGGAATTATCGAGCAAGAAGCTCCTATCCACGTTTCAAACGTACAATTGCTTGACCCTTCTACTAACGAACCAACAAAGATTGGTTACAAGGTTGAAGATGGTAAGAAGGTACGTTTCGCTAAGAAGTCTGGAAAGACTTTAGCTTAATATTTAGGTGAAAGGAGGAAATCATTATCATGGCAAGTCGTTTAAAGGAAAAGTACACTAACGAAGTAACACCTTCATTAGTGGAAAAGTTTGATTACTCATCAATCATGCAAGCTCCAAAAATCGAAAAGATCGTTTTGAACATGGGTGTTGGTGACGCTGTCTCAAACTCAAAGAACTTGGATGAAGCTGTTGCCGAACTAGAATTGATTGCTGGTCAAAAGCCAGTTATCACTCGCGCCAAGAAGTCAATCGCTGGCTTCCGTTTGCGTGAGGGTATGGCAATCGGTACTAAGGTTACTTTGCGTGGTGAGCGTATGTATGACTTTTTGGATAAGTTAATCAACGTTTCATTGCCACGTGTTCGTGACTTCCGTGGAGTTTCACCAAAGGCCTTTGATGGTCGTGGAAACTACACGTTGGGAATTCGTGAACAACTTATTTTCCCAGAAATTGATTACGATGCTGTTAATCGCGTTCGTGGATTGGACATTGTTGTTGTTACAACTGCCAACACTGACGAAGAAGCACGTGAATTGCTTACTCAAATGGGTATGCCTTTCTCAAAGTAATCTTTAACTGATTTACAGTAATTAATAATAGGAGGCAAACATCAATGTCAATGACTGACCCAATTGCAGACTTTTTGACTCGCATTCGTAATGCGAACATGGTTCGTCACGATTCAGTAGAAGTACCTGCATCAAAGATCAAGATGGACATCGCCGAGATTTTGAAGAACGAAGGCTTTGTTCGCGACGTTGAATACATCGAAGATGACAAGCAAGGTGTCATCCGTGTCTTCCTTAAGTACGGTTCTGATAAGACTCGCGTAATTTCTGGTTTGAAGCGTATTTCAAAGCCAGGTCTACGTTCATACGTCAAGGCAGACGAAGTACCTAAGGTGTTAAACGGATTAGGTATCGCAATCATCTCAACTTCTGAAGGTGTTATCACCGATAAAGAAGCGCGCACCAAGGGTATTGGTGGCGAAGTATTAGCTTACGTCTGGTAATAAATAAAATCTAACAAGGAGGTGTCTACTCATGAGTCGTATTGGTAATAAAACAGTTGTGTTGCCTGAAGGTGTAGAAATTACACGTGACGGAAACACTGTTACTGTTAAGGGACCAAAGGGTGAGCTTTCACGCGAAATCGCTCCCGAAATCCAATTCACAGTAGAAGGTAACGAAGTTACTTTCACACGTCCTTCTGATGAAGGTCGTATCAAGGCACTTCACGGAACCACTCGTGCCAATGTTGCAAACATGGTTGAGGGTGTTACAAATGGCTTCAAAAAGACTTTGAAGCTAGTTGGTGTTGGATACCGTGCAGCCAAGCAAGGAGACAAGCTTGTGTTGAACGTTGGTTATTCACATCCCGTTGAATTTGAAAACCGTGAAGGCTTAGAAGTTGAAGTACCTGATACTTTGACAATCATCGTTAGTGGAATCAACAAGCAAAACGTTGGTGATTTCGCTGCTGAAATCCGTTCAGTACGTGCCCCAGAACCTTATAAGGGTAAGGGTATCCGTTACGAAAACGAATACGTTGCACAAAAGGAAGGTAAGACTGGTAAGTAATCTAAACAACATGTTTAGCTGGAATGACAACGTTTCCAGATTTACTTATTTGGTATATCTTTCAAATATTTGAAAAAAGAGGTTACGAACAATGATTACGAAGTCAGACAAGAACAAAGTGCGTCAACACCGACACACACGTGTTCGTGGAAAGATTTCTGGTACTGCTGAGCGCCCACGCTTGAACGTTTACCGTTCTAACAAGAACATCTACGCGCAATTAATTGATGACGTAGCGGGTGTGACGCTTGCTAGTGCCTCAACTTTGGACAACTCAATTGAGAAGGCGCCAAAGACTGAACAAGCTGCTAAAGTTGGTGCTTTGATTGCTGAACGCGCCAAGGCTGCTAACATTGAAGATGCTGTATTTGATCGTGGTGGTTACTTGTACCATGGTCGTGTGCAAGCATTGGCTGAAGCAGCTCGTGAAGCTGGCTTGAAGTTCTAGGGAAGGAGGAAACAAAATGGCTTATATCGATCCAAAAACGCTCGGAGAGCTTGAAGAAAATGTTGTAGCCATCAACCGTGTTACTAAGGTTGTTAAGGGTGGACGTCGTCTACGTTTCGCAGCTCTTGTAGTTGTTGGTGACCACAACGGACACGTTGGTTTCGGAACTGGTAAGGCACAAGAAGTGCCAGAAGCTATCCGTAAGGCTGTTGACGACGCAAAGCGCAACTTGGTTGCTGTCCCAATGGTTGGTACGACCCTTCCTCATGATGCTCTAGGTGTTTACAGTGGTGGACGTGTTTTGCTTAAGCCCGCTGCTGAAGGTTCTGGAGTAGCTGCCGGTGGTGCTTCACGTGCCATCATGGATTTGGCTGGAGTTGCCGATGTGACTGCTAAGTCACTTGGTTCAGCTACCCCAATTAACGTTGTTCGCGCAACTTTTGAAGCAATTAAGTCTTTGAAGAACGCTGAAGAAGTTGCTGAAATGCGTCAGGTCTCACTTGAGCACTTGGCAGATTAAGGAGGCAGAAAATGACCGATCAAGTAAAGGTTACACTTGTTAAGAGTGCTGCTCACCGTAAGCCAAATCAGCGCGCGATTGTTAAGTCACTTGGTTTGAACAAGGTGAACTCATCAGTCGTATTGCCTGACAACGCAGCAACGCGTGGTGCACTATTTAAGATTGCTCACCTAATTACTGTTGAAGTAGTTAAGTAGCTAATAGATTGCTTTGAAGGAGGTACAACCCTAATGAAGCTTAATGAACTCCAAGTATCTGAAGGTTCACGTCACGTTCGCAACCGTGTTGGACGTGGTTTGTCTTCAGGAAATGGTAAGACCGCAGGTCGTGGTCAAAAAGGTCAAAAGGCTCGTGGTAAGGTACGTATGGGCTTTGAAGGTGGACAAATGCCTTTGTTCCGTCTTAAGCCAAAGCGTGGATTTACTAACATCAACCGCAAGGATTACGCTGTCGTAAACCTTGACGCGTTGAACAAGTTCGATAACGGAACTGAAGTTACACCAGCATTGTTGGTTGAATCAGGAATCGTTAAGAACGAATTGAACGGCATTAAGATCTTAGCTAATGGTCAACTAGACAAGTCTTTGACTGTTAAGGCTAATAAGTTCTCAGCTGCAGCAGTTTCAGCAATTGAAGCTGCCGGTGGTAAAACTGAGGTGATTTAATGCTAAAAACCGTGTTCCAATCACTTAAGGAAAAGGACATCCGTAGTAAGTTGTTCTTTACTTTAGCGATATTGATTGTATACAGAATAGGTGCACAGATTACGATTCCTGGAATCAATCCGTTAGCCCTACAAGACGTTGCATCTTCTGGACTCGGCAGCATTTTGAATATGTTTAGCGGTGGTGGTCTTACAAATTATTCATTGTTCGCAATGGGAGTCTCACCATACGTTACTGCACAAATCGTGGTACAGCTCCTTCAGATGGATATTGTGCCACGTTTTGTTGAATGGTCAAAACAAGGTGAAGTTGGTCGGCGAAAGCTGAACCAGGTGACCCGCTATTTGACGATTGTCCTAGCATTCATCCAATCAATTGGAATTACTGCTGGGTTTAATCAACTAAGTCAAGTGAATCTTGTTAGCACCCCCAACACGCAAACATACCTCCTAATCGGGTTTATTCTAACCGGTGGGACGATGTTTGCTGTTTGGCTTGGGGACATGATTACAAATCACGGACTTGGGCAGGGTGTCTCAATGTTGATTTTCGCTGGTATTATCGCAAGAGTGCCAGCTTCTGTATATAAGTTGTTCAGAGAACATGTCATTGTGAGTGCCGACCAAGCGCGAGGTTGGGCATTTATGATTGGGGTCCTCATCCTATTTTTGGTTGTGGTTGCGTTTATTACTTGGTTTAACCAAGCGATTCGTAAGATCCCAATGCAATATACGCGACAAGCGAAGGGTTCTGGTAATACGTCTTATCTACCTTTGAAGGTCAATGTTGCTGGTGTGATTCCTGTGATTTTTGCATCGTCATTATTGGTGACCCCGCAAACAATTTTGCAATTGTTTGCCACTAAGTTTGGCGATTCAGCTTGGTATACAACGGTGATGCAATTCCTTGATATGAATACTGTACAAGGTGGATTGCTATATACCGCATTAATTGTTTTGTTTACGTTCTTCTACGCTTTTGTTCAGGTTAACCCTGAAAAGGTGGCGGAAAACTTGCAAAAGCAAGGCAGTTATATCGTGGGTGTTCGGCCTGGTAAGGCAACCGAAAGCTGGTTATCTGGACTTTTGATGCGTTTGTCAGTTGTTGGAGCACTATTCTTAGGATTTGTGGCTTTGGCCCCTATCCTAGCGACCTATGCCTTTGGCTTAGATAGTCAACTTGCTATGTCTGGTACATCAATCTTGATCGTTATCGGTGTTGCAATTGATTTGATTCGTCAGTTGGAAGGTCTATTAATGAAGCGTCAGTATGTTGGTTTTATTCAAGAAGGAGTCAAAGCAAAATGAGCAAGAATATCGTATTGCTAGGTTTACCTGGCGTAGGTAAGGGTACTCAAGCTGCAAAGATTGTTGAAACTTACAACTTGCCACATATTAGTACTGGGGATATGTTCCGTGAAGCTATGGCAAACGAAACAGAACTTGGTATGAAAGCAAAGTCTTATATGGATGCTGGTAATCTTGTTCCTGATGAGGTTACAAACGGTATCGTAAAAGAACGGTTAGCTCAAGATGATACAAAGAATGGATTCATCCTTGATGGTTATCCACGTAACATTGAACAAGCTGAAGCTTTAGAACAAATGTTAGCGGAGCAAGGTCGCAAAATTGATGCGGTCTTGTACTTCACTGCTGATAACGATGTTCTAGTTCAACGAATGATGGCTCGTGGTCGGGCTGATGATACTCCAGAGGTCATCCAAAATCGTTTGAACGTCAATGGTGAGTTGACAGAACCTATTGCTGATTTTTATGCGGAAAAGGGTGTCTTACACAAAGTCGAAGGTGATCAACCATTAGATGATGTGTTCACCGATGTTGAAGCAGTATTGGATAACTTGGAAGCGTAATTCGAAATTATCATATTGAATTCATTGGATTCACTGTGATATAATAACGTGTTACGTTCTCCAATGTCACACTAAGGAGGCAGCAACGTGGCCAAAGATGTTATTGAAATTTCAGGCATTGTAAAAGAGACTATGCCTAATGCCATGTTTACCGTTGAATTGGAAAACGGGGCGACAATCTTAGCTCACGTGTCAGGTAAGATTCGAAAGAACTTTATTCGTATCTTGCCAGGTGATCGTGTGACGGTAGAAATGTCGCCATATGATTTGACTAAGGGTCGTATTACGTATCGTTATATTAAATAATTGACGATCAAAAATCCAAGGGAGGTAAATATTATGAAGGTTCGTCCATCTGTAAAGCCTATGTGCGATCACTGTAAAGTGATTAAGCGTAACGGTCGTGTTACGGTGATTTGCTCTGCAAACCCAAAGCACAAGCAACGTCAAGGTGCTTAATTGCATTCTTGAAACAAATAAACTATATAGGAGGTAATCGTAATGGCTCGTATTGCTGGTGTTGATTTGCCTCGCGATAAGCGTATCGTGATTGCATTAACATATGTATACGGAATCGGTAATACTACTGCAGAAAAAATTCTTTCTGAAGCTGGTGTTTCTGAAGACGTTCGTGTTCGTGACTTGACTCCCGACCAAGAAGACGCCATCCGTGCCGTCGTAGACGGTATCAAGGTGGAAGGTGACTTGCGTCGTGAAGTCTCAATGAACATTAAGAACCTAAAGGAAATTGGATCATACCGTGGTCTACGTCATCGTCGTAACTTGCCTGTTCGCGGACAACATACGAAGAACAATGCACGTACTCGTAAAGGCCCAGCTGTTTCAATTGCAGGTAAGAAGAAGTAATTAAATTTGTCAGAAAGGAGATCACTTGATTATGGCAGGTCGTACAAATCGTAAGCGTCGTGTAAAGAAGAATATTGAAAGTGGTGTAGCTCACATTCACGCAACATTCAACAACACGATTGTCATGATTACTGACGTTCAAGGTAATGCAGTATCATGGTCATCAGCTGGTGCTCTTGGATTCAAGGGTAGCCGTAAGTCAACGCCATTTGCTGCGCAAATGGCAGCTGAAGCCGCTGCAAAGGCAGCTATGGAAAGTGGCATGAAGACTGTTGAAGTAACTGTCAAGGGTCCTGGTTCAGGACGTGAGTCAGCTATTCGTGCGTTGGCCGCTGCTGGTTTGGAAGTAACAGCAATTAAAGATGTTACTCCAGTGCCACACAACGGTTCACGCCCACCAAAGCGTCGTCGTGTCTAATTGTTAGTGCAACTAGTTAGCGCACAATGCTTTGAAAGGGGTAACAAACAGTATGCTTGAATTCGAAAACCCAAAGATTACACTGGTTGAAGAGGATAGTAATTACGGTAAGTTTGTGGTTGAGCCGCTTGAACGTGGTTACGGAACTACTTTGGGTAACTCCCTACGCCGTGTATTGTTGTCTTCATTGCCCGGTGCGGCAATCAACTCAGTACAAATTGATGGCGTTTTGCATGAGTTTTCAACAGTCGAAGGGGTTGTTGAAGACGTAACGCAAATCATCTTGAACCTTAAAAAGGTTTCAATGCGTATCGATAGTGATGATGAGAAGACGCTCGAAGTAAATGTTAATGGACCTGCAACAGTCACAGCCGGCGATTTAGTTGGTGATGCTGATGTTGAGGTTCTAAATAAGGATCAATACATTGCAACTGTTGCTGCTGGTGCTACTTTGCATATGACTGTGACTGCTGTTCGTGGTCGTGGTTATGTTTCTGGTGACCAGAATAAGGAATTGCATGAGGATACGCCAATTGGTGTTCTAGCAATTGATTCAATCTTTACCCCAATCGAACGCGTAAATTATCAAGTTGAGGAAACTCGTGTGGGTCAACGTAATGACTTTGATAAGTTGACAATGGACATCTGGACTGATGGTTCACTTACAGCAACAGAAGCTATTTCTCTTGCTGCACGTGTTCTTTCTGATCACTTGGCACCATTCGTTGAACTTTCAGAACGTGCTGTTGAAACACAAGTTATGGTAGATAAGGAAGAAGCGACAACCAGCAAGCATGCTGAAGTGCCAATTGAAGAATTGGACTTGTCGGTTCGTTCATATAACTGCCTAAAGCGTGCCGGAATCAACACTATTCAAGAGTTAACTGATCGTACAGAAGCTCAAATGATGACTGTTCGCAATTTGGGACGTAAATCACTTGACGAAATCCAAGACAAGCTCGAAGCGCTTGGTTTGGGATTCCGCAAGGAAGATTAAATTAAATAAATAGAATTCCAAGAAAAGGAGGATACACTCATGGGATACCGTAAGTTGGGACGTACTAGCTCACAACGTAAAGCTATGTTGCGTGACTTAACAACTTCATTGTTGATTAATGGTCGTATTGAAACGACTGAAGCTCGCGCGAAGGAAGTTCGTCGTACAGCAGATAAGATGATTACACTTGGTAAGCGTGGTGACTTGAACTCTCGTCGTAAGGCCGCTGCTTACTTGCGTAACGTCGTTGCTGACGTACAAACGACCGAAGATGACAAGGTTAAGATTCAAGACGCAGTGCAATACTTGTTTGACAATGTTGCACCACGCTTTGAAGGCCGTGCGGGTGGTTACACTCGTATCTTAAAGTTGGACCAACGTCGTGGAGACGCTGCACCAATGGTCATCTTGGAATTGGTTGACTAATATTTGTTTATTAGTTAATTAGTTATAATTAACAATGGAATCTCTCATATCTTTGAGTATAAACCGTTACGATGATGGTATTTTTACCAAGTCTAGGTTGAATGGTGTTTAACATCGCGCTCTCTGATGTGTGAGGTTTTTTTGTATACATAGGTATTTTGAAGCCTTAGATGTGTCATGCTATTAGCATGTGGCGGTTGTGATCATGACAGTGGACTAGGTAGGAGACTAATGCGCTAGTTGGGTTTGATGCATGGAATCTGATTAATTTCGTATCATTATGCTTTGGTGCGGTGTGATAAGGATTGACTGAAACATGAAGTAGTTTAGTGACTGATCAGGTTATTTGATTCAATTTGGTCTCTGATGTAGAAAGGGTATCAGCTAAGGCCGATAGATAAAGTTATCAGCATAAAAAAGGAGCTATCCATAGTAGATAGCTCCTTTTTTATTTAGCTTATTAATGATGGCTGTAGTGACGTGCAAGCATATCTCCAATAAATTGAATCAACACAATGAAGAGCAAAATTAAGATGGTTGCTACCCACATCACATCGTTTTGGAAGCGTTGGTAACCAGTCACAATGGCAGTAGTTCCAAGACCGCCAGCACCAATCGCACCGGCCATGGCAGTTAGTCCCACCAAACTAATCATAGTAACCGTTGAAACACGAATCAACTCTGAACGGCCTTCACGAAGATAAACGTCAAAGATAATGTCTGAATCACTAGCACCAAAGGCTCGAGCTGCTTCAACCTTACCTTCTGAAACGCTTGATAAGGCGACTTGAACTTGACGAGCGTAAAAGGGGAAGACACCTAATGACAATGGCACCAAAGCTGCGGTGGCCCCAATGGTCGAGCCAACAATGAATTGCGTTAGAGGTGAGAAAATAACGACCATGATGATGAATGGAATCGCACGGCCAACAGAAACAACTTTGTCGAGAATTTGGAAAAGGATGCGATTAGGTGTAATTCCTTTTTCATCAGTCATGACCAATCCAATCCCGAAAGCCAATCCAATTATGCCACCAAAGAAAGCGGCACCAAGAGTCATATAAAGGGTTTGGCCAATAGCGGTACCCCAGCCAGAATCGCCGCCCCAACCAAGTGAATAAACGCCAGGGAGATTTGTTTCAATCCAATTTAACATATTAATTTACCTCCTTTGGGTCGAGTTCAGTTACTTGTACACCATGATCAATCAAACTGGTAATTGCTGTATTGATACCTTGGTCTTCACCCTTGAAGACCGCAATGGCTAAGCCAACCGGTGTTTGCGTTAAAATTTCCATATTAGAATATAGAATGTTGGTTGTTACGCCGTAATCAGCATAGATTGTTGATAGTAGTGGTTGGGCTGTATCATTTCCCACGTAGTTAATTTGGACGAGACGCTCATCAGCACTAAGTGGTTGCGTTGCAAGTAATTCACGCACCTTAACAAGGGCTTCATCACGATTTGTGGCCGTATTAATGAAGTCTTTAGTCAATTGTTGTTGTGGATTGGTGAAGATTTCAAGTAGGGTACCACGCTCGATAATCCGGCCATCTTCCATAACCGCCACTTTATTCGCAATTTCTTTGATGGCTTGCATCTCGTGAGTAATCAAAACAATTGTTAAACCTAATTCTTCATTCAAATGCTTCAAAATTTCAAGAATTTGGACCGTGGTCTTAGGGTCTAAAGCAGAAGTTGCTTCATCGGAAATCAAAATTTCAGGGTCGTTTGCCAAAGCTCGGGCAATTGCGACTCGTTGCTTTTGACCACCAGAAAGTTGTGAGGGGTAGTTAGAACTGCGATCAGCCAAGCCTACCAAGTCCAACAAATGGTTGATCTTAGCATGCTTGTCTTTCTTTGATAACTTACTGTGCTTCAATGGTTGGGCAATGTTATCAAATACTGTTAACTCATCCATTAAGTTGAAATGTTGGAAAATCATGCCGATTTTCTTACGACTATCACGTAATTCATCTTCTGAAAGGCTTTCCATATCAACGCCATTGACCTTAACTGATCCTTGTGTTGGCTTTTGTAGTAAATTAATTGTTCGAACTAACGTTGATTTACCGGCACCAGAGTAACCGACGATTCCATAAATATCGCCTTTCTCAACCGTTAAACTTTCATTTTGTACCGCAACGATAGTTTTGTCTTTTTGTTTGAAAGACACATTGATATCTTTTAATTCAATAACTGCCATAGTAGTCTCCTTTATGTTTTAGTTATGTATTAACCCAGGCCGAAAGCCTGGAGTTAAAGTTACTGAAATTTGCGATCCCAAGCTGGGATAACTGTGTCTCCGAATTCATGCTTAATTTCTTGCTTAGTGGCCTTTGATTGGTAAGCCTTAACAACCTTCTTGTAAGCGTCGTCGTTGGCCTTGCTCTTCTTAGCCGCGATGACGTTAACCCACTTCTTTGAATCCTTGTTTAATGGTTCAACATAAATGGCTGACTTCAAATTAATCTTGGCTTCTTGAGCGTAGTTTGTGTTAATGACAGCGCCTTGTACGTTCTTTGAACGGTAGGCATTGGCCACTTGATCCGCTGATAGTTCCTTAAACTTCAAATCAAGTTTGTTTTGCTTAATATCTTTCGTTGTTGGTAACTTATCATTTTTCAACTTTAGCACACCAGCGGATTGAAGAATTTGAAGGGCCCGACCTTCATTAGTTGGGTCATTTGGTAGGGCAATGGTGTCGCCCTTCTTAAAGTCGGTAACTTTCTTAGCTGAGTTAGCATACACCCGCATTGGTGAAATGCTGGTATCACCGATGGCCTTAACCTTATTACCATTGTGCTTGTTCCAATCACTTAAGAAGTACTTGTGTTGGAAGGCGTTCAAATCAATTGAACCATCAGCAACAGCTTTATTTGGTTGATTATAATCTGTGAAAGTCTTGGTTTTCACGTTGATGTTGTATTTATCTTTGGCGGTCTTAGCAACTTCCTTCCAAAGCTTTAAATCATCTGAACCAACTAAACCAACCGTAACTGTTTTTTCTTTACTATCAGCGTGGATAGGTGTTGCAGCGATAGGACTCAAGGTTGAGACAGCGATAATAGAAGTTGCGGCTAATGTACTAAACTTAATGAAATTTGACATATAAAATCTCCTTTGTGATTCTAATTCCGACAGCGACTGACAAACCATTGAGGCTAAAGTAGGACAATAAAAAAATCCGTTTCTATAGATACCTGTTATACAGATACTTATAGAAACGGATCTCCGTGTTACCATTCTACTTTATCTAAAAGATTGCTCTTTTAGACCTCGGCAACGAGCGGGCAGGGAGCGAAATGATGCTATGCCGATTCGTGTGTCTTGTAACGTAGACCATCACGTCATTAACTTACAGTCTTGCTGCTCATTAATGCCAATCACAGGCCATTTTCAACGTGAACAATGTGTAACAACTCCCACCAATGTTGTTTTCTCTGAGCCACATGTTTCAGGTTTACTTTCCTGCTCAACTTGTTTGCTTATTTCCTTGTCCAGTATATTAGCCGATATTATTTAGGGTGTCAACAAATTTATTCAAAAAAATTTACAAATTGATTTTTAATCTTTTTGTGCAAGCGCTTTATTAATTCAGATAGTTCGTGCTTTGCTTTTGGGGATATGTGGTACAATATTGATTAATTAGATGTTTAGACTATAATAATGCAATTTTAATGGAGAATTCTAATGACTCAAAAGTATTCAGATGACAGTTTGGCTTTACATACAGATGCCTATCAGCTTTCAATGATGCAAACATATTTTCTAAAAGGGATTCATGAACGAAAAGCTGTATTTGAAATGTATTTTCGTAAAATGCCCTTCGAAAATGGGTATGCTATTTTTGCTGGCTTAGAGCATATGTTGGAATTCTTACAGGATTTGCATTTTTCAGAAACTGACATTGCTTATTTACATGAGAGTGGCGAATTTGATGAACGTTTTATTGATTATCTAGAAAATTGGCGCTTTAAAGGTACTGTTCGGGCGCCTTATGAAGGTGAAGTTGTTTTCAATAATGAACCAATTGTTCAAGTTGAGGGAACGGTTTTCGATGCTCAATTAATTGAAACACCTTTGTTGAATATGGTTAATTACCAAACTCTAATCGCTACAAAGGCTGCCCGGATTCGGACGGTCGTGGGAGATCAAGGTTTGCTTGAATTTGGTACGCGCCGGGCTCAAGAAATTGATGCAGCTTTGTGGGGAACTCGGGCCGCTTACATCGGTGGATTTAATGCGACTTCAAATGTGCGGGCTGGAAAGTTATTTAATATTCCAATTTCAGGGACCCATGCACATAGCCTCGTTCAAACTTATCGTAGCGATTATGATGCCTTTAAGGCCTATGCTGAAACACATCATGATGTGGTCTTCTTAGTAGATACGTACGATACTTTACGTTCCGGTGTGCCTGCAGCTATTCGAGTAGCGGATGAATTTGGAGATAAGATTAACTTCCAAGGTGTTCGAATTGATAGTGGTGACATGGCCTATCTATCAAAGGGGGTGCGCCAACTATTGGATCGGGCCGGTTATCCTGATGCTAAAATTTATGCATCGAACGACTTGGATGAAGAAACGATTACCAGCTTGAAGCGTCAAGATGCAAAAATTGATGTCTGGGGAATTGGTACGAAGTTAATTACTGCTTATGATCAGGCTGCTTTGGGTGGTGTTTATAAGATGGTCTCAATCGAAAACGAGCGTGGTAACATGGTTGATACGATTAAGATTTCTGGTTCAGCTGAAAAAATTTCAACACCAGGTAAGAAGCAAGTTTGGCGAATTACCTCAAACAAGGATGGTAAGTCACAAGGTGATTATGTTGCGCTTGCTGACGAAGATCCCCAAAACTTACCAGAAGGTTTGTATATGTTCCACCCCAACTATACGTATTTGAATAAGACCGTGAAGGATTATACTGCACGACCAATTTTGCAGGATATGGTTGTCGATGGTGAAGTCATTTATCAATCACCTGAGGTAAAGGATATTCGTCAATACTCAATGGATAGTTTGAAGAGCTTATGGTCAGAATACCGTCGCGATTTGAACCCACAAGAGTATCCGGTGGATTTGTCAAAGAAGGCTTGGCAACATAAGATGGACTTAATTGATGAGATTCAAGGTTACGTCAAAGATGTGACAGCTAACAATGAGGAAATGAATCGCTTCTAATTAGAAACGCATAAGGTGTTATTTGAATGTTTTGGGTGTAAATCCACTTCGAATGACACCTTTTTGTATGGTGTGTCATTCTGACGTAAAATAAAGGCAAACCGATTTATAGCGGTGTGATTATAATGATAATGAAAGTTAGCAATTGCTAAAATAAGGAGATAATAACATGCGTGAAAAGCAAGCAGAAATCATTAAAGCGTTAGGGGTTAAGCCACAAATTGATCCCGCTGAAGAATTTCGGCGTTCAGTCGATTTGCTAAAAGGTTATATTCAATCGACACCAATGAAAACATATGTGTTAGGAATCTCTGGTGGCCAAGATTCAACTTTGGCTGGAAAAATGGCTGAGACGGCAATGACCGAGTTACGTGCTGAAACCGGTGATGAAGCTTACCAATTCATTGCAATGCGCCTACCTTATAACGAACAGGCGGATGAACAAGATGCGCTTGATGCCATTGCCTGGCAAAAACCTGATCAAACGATTCGCGTTAATATTCAAGATGTAACGGAAGACACAGTGCGCCAGATTGAAGCAGCCGATGTACCTGTTTCAGATTTTAATAAGGGAAATATTAAGGCCCGGCAGCGGATGATTATGCAATATGCAGTCGCTGGAGGTACTAATGGATTAGTGATTGGGACTGACCATGCTGCTGAAGCGGTAACAGGTTTTTATACCAAATTTGGAGATGGGGCGGCTGATATCACACCATTGCACCGTTTAGATAAGCGCCAAGGACGTGAAATTTTAGCTTATTTAGGTGCTCCAAAGCATTTGTACGAGAAGACACCGACGGCTGATTTGGAAGAAAATCGACCAGCTTTGCCGGATGAAGTTGCTTTAGGGGTGACCTATTCTGATATTGATAATTACCTAGAAGGACAATCTGTTGCGGATGATGTAGCTGAAAAGATTGAAAACTGGTATGCCCGCACTGAGCATAAGCGTCAAAGTCCGGTAACGGTTTTTGATGAGTGGTGGCAAGCTTAAAATGCTGAAATCCAGCGGGTTATAGCTAAATATGGTAGACTAGAAAGATAAATTTAAAAAGGTGGGATGGACAATGAAGATCTTTAATACAATGACCTTAACGAAGGAAGATTTCGTACCGATGCATGCTAATGAAATTAACATGTATGTGTGTGGTCCTACAGTATATAACTACATTCATATTGGAAATGCCCGTTCCGCCATCGCTTTTGACACCATTCGGCGCTATTTTGAGTACAAGGGTTATCAGGTTAATTATGTGTCTAATTTCACGGATGTGGATGACAAGATGATTAAGACCGCTCGTGAAGAGGGAATTACAGTTAAGGAACTAGCTGATAAATATATTGCCGCATATTTTGAAGATACCAAGCCCCTTAATGTAAAACCAGCAACGGTTCAGCCACGAGCAACTGAAAACATTCCAGAGATTATTGATTTCATTCAAACCTTAATCGATAAGGGGTATGCTTATCCAATCGATGGGGATGTCTATTATCGGGCACGCAAGTTCGAACATTATGGTGCGCTAGCGCACCAAGATATGGATGAAATGGAACATAACGCTGCGGGACGCTTGGCTGATGACGAGCAAGAACGCAAAGAAGATCCGATGGACTTTGCAGTTTGGAAGGCCCAAAAGGACGCAGATGAAATTGCTTGGGATTCTCCATGGGGGCTTGGCCGTCCAGGCTGGCACATTGAGTGCTCAGTGATGTCGACTAAATATTTGGGAAACCATTTTGATATTCATGGGGGTGGGATTGATTTAGCATTCCCACACCATACGAATGAAATTGCCCAGTCTGAAGCTAAAACTGGTGAAACATTTGTCAATAAATGGATGCATAATGGTTTTGTTACGGTTGGTGACGATGAAGAAAAGATGTCTAAGTCATTAGGTAACTTCACAACTGTCCATGATTTATTGCAAGAAATTGATGACCCAATGGTGTTACGTTTCTTCATGGCGACAACACAATATCGACGGCCAATTGCGTTTTCTGAACAGAATATGGCGCAAGCCGCCCGTAATTTGGAACGGATTCGGACGGGTTATCGTAATCTAGCTTTCCGGCAACAAGATGCCCAAGCTGGGCATGATCAAGTCGTTGAAGCCCAGGTTGCTGATTTAGTTACGCGCTATGAGGCTGCAATGGATGACGACTTTAATGTCCAAAATGCCTTGGCAGTTGTGTTTGAATTGGTTGATTTAGCAAATCACTACACTGAACAGCCAGCAGTACAAGCTGGTACGGTTACCGAAATTTTAAATCAATTGGCTACTTTGATGAGTGTCTTTGGTGTTGATGGATTAGCAGAGGCACCAGTTGCTGACGACAAGATTCAAGCGTTGATTGATGAACGTGACCAAGCTCGGACCGAAAAGAATTTTGCTCGATCAGATGAGATTCGGGACAATTTAGCGAAAGAAGGCATTATCTTGGAAGATACGCCTCAAGGAACCCGTTGGCATAAAGCATAAAGAGAAAGACGATATAAATGAATTCAGATGAACTTGATTATCAACAAATGAATGGGCTCGATTTAGCTTATTTAGGGGATGCGGTCTATGAGTTATACGTACGACAACATCTATTGGCGCAAGGGATTACCCGGCCACAACAACTGCAACGCCAATCAAAAAAATATGTGTCTGCGAAGGCGCATGCAGCATTATTCGCTTTAATGGAAGCAGAAGATTTTTTGCAAGATGATGAATTTGCTTATTTCAAACGTGGTCGCAATGCGAACTCACATACTAAAGCAAAGAATACTGATGTGGTAACATATCGTATTTCAACAGGATTTGAAGCTTTAATCGGTTATTTGTATGCTAGTAAGCAAACGCAACGTTTAGAAGAAGTAATTGCTTGGGTCTTCAAGCAAGTTGAAGAAGGAAAGACGAGAGCAAATGGGACAAACAAAAAATAATCAACAGAATCGTAATCAAAAGCAAAAAAACAAGCGTCCCCAAGCTTCAGCTAAAGAGACGTCAACGACGCCTGAAAGTGCAGACTTTGTGTTTGGGTTGCATGCGGCGACTGAAGCCTTAAAGGGTGATACACAAATCAACAAAGTCTGGCTTCAAAGTGGTTTGCAGGATAAAACGCGGAATGAATTAACGACGTTAGCTAAAAAGCGCGGATTAATCGTTCAAGAAGCCCCAAAGGCTAAGTTAGATGAATTGACGGGTGGCTTGAATCATCAAGGTGTGGCACTCTCAATTGCTGCGTATCGTTATGCCAGCATCGATGATATGTTTGCGCTAGCGGCTGAGCGGGATGAGGCACCTTTTATCCTAATTTTAGATTCAATTGAAGATCCTCATAATTTAGGATCAATTTTGCGAACAGCTGATGCGGCTGGCGTGCACGGGATCATTATTCCTAAGCGTCGGGCTGTGCAATTAACGGCCACAGTCGCAAAGACATCAACTGGCGCGATTGAGCACGTTCCCGTGGCGCGGGTAACGAACTTAGTCCAAACGGTTGAAAAGTTAAAGGAAGCTGGTTTGTGGGTCTTTGGAACCGATATGGCTGGAACTGATTATCGGCGTTGGGATGCGCAAGGGCCAACGGCTTTGATTATTGGTAATGAAGGTAAGGGTATTTCACCATTATTGAAAAAGATTGTTGATGAGACGCTTTCAATTCCAATGGTGGGGCATGTCCAAAGTTTAAATGCTTCGGTTGCGGCCAGCCTATTAATTTATCAAGGCTTTAACTCACGCCACCCATTATAAAAATAAAAGCATTCTAGACGATTGTCTGGAATGCTTTTTTATTTTTAATAGACTGGTGTGAGGTGACCATCAATGAGTTCATAAATATGGTCAGCAAATTGCTTTAACCGTTCATCATGGGTGACAGCGACAATTGCTTTATTTTCAGAGTGGGCTAAGTCTTGTAAGAGTTGACCAACCACGAGGACCCGTTGGCTATCTAAGGCGGCAGTGGACTCATCCGCTAAAATAATCGCTGGATCAGGGTAAAGGGCTCGAGCTAAGGCGACTCGTTGGGTTTGGCCTCCTGATAATTCGTTTGGAAATTGGTTCAATAAGTCTGAGATGCCTAATTTATTTGTAATTTGTTGGAAGGCGGCTGGTGCCAAATGATGTTGGGTTAATTGGTCTACCAAGGCGAATTGATCGCGAACGCGTAAGTAGGGGACTAGATTATAAGCTTGTAAAACAAAGCCAATTTGCTCTAACCGTAATTTTTCGCGTTGTTTGTTTGTGAGTTCAGTTAATGACTGGCCTTGAAGGAAGACTTGGCCCTGTGTTGGTGTTTGTAGGCCACCTAAGATGGTTAAAAGGGTACTCTTACCTGAACCAGAAGGGCCAATAATTAGTGTGAGTTCACCAGCTTTCGCTTTAAAATTAATGTGATTTAAGGCGGTTACAGTAGCTGAACCTTGGCCAAATGTTTTATTAATATCTTTTAAAAGTAATGAATTCATTTTTAACCTCCAATGGCTGAGACTGGGTCAACTTTGGTAATCATCCGCATTGGAATAAGTGATCCTAATAAACCAGTGCTCAAAATACCAAGACCAACGGCAAGGCCAAGTTGCCAATCAAAATATAATGGAATTTGTTTGGGCATTAACATGGCGCTCACAACTGCTAACAGACTAGCAAGACCGACGGACAGTAAGAGCATAATGAAGGTTTCGCCCAGTGTATTTTGTAATAGATAACGATTAGGAACACCTTGTGCACGCAGGACGGCAAAGTTATTTAATTTTTCCTTAGTTAGAATATATAAGAAGATGGTAATCACAATCAGTGAAATAAAAACTAAAAAGACTATCATCAAAATAAAAGTTTTATTTTGTGCGGCATAGCCTGGCATTTTATTTAGAAAGGCTTGGCGGGAGAGTACTTTTTCATCAGCATGTTTAGGTTTTAGGCCAGAGCTGTCTTTAACAATGATGCCGCTTCCGCCATAATTTGGTGTGACGCCTTTAATCGGCGCCCAATTACTGAGATTTCCATATACTACGGGGGCCATATTATATTGGGCATGGCGGGCTTTTCCGACGATGGTGTATGTTTGCGAACTAACACCGAGTTTAACTTTGCTACCAAGCTGGTATTGCGTTAACTTGTCAGAGACCACAATTTCATTACGATGCTTGGGCTTGTGTCCAGAAGATAGTTTAAGGTCTTGATAGATATATTCATTTGATTTGAGGCCAATGTATTGAACAGAAATATTTTTCGACTGACCTTTTAACGTCGTTGGCGTGATACCCACTTGGGCCTGTTGATTTTGATGGGGATAAGCTTTTAATGCTTCAGTGGATAACAAGGATTGTCCCATGTTACCATTGGCATCTTTTGATAAGAGGACTTGTTTAGTGGGCCAAGACGATAGCGCCTCGGTGTTTTCATTGGCTAGACCTAGCGCAAGGGCACTAATAATAAAAATTAAAAAGCTGATTAAACTAATGACCGCGATCATTAGACTATAGCGTAACTTTTCATAAAGCATTTCATGGCGGGCTAAAAACATGCGAAACCTCCGTTTTATTTTTTGTGACACAGTGTCATTCTTTGAACATAGGTTACTTTAAAACTAAAATGACACAGTGTCAATTAAAATAAAAACAAATTTATTTAGATTGCGTCTTTCTTGAAAAGTTTGCATACTGATGTTTTTAAGGAGGCGGGCATGCAAAGCAAGCAACGAAATCAACTTTTGGACAAGGCTCTACTTGGGGATGAAACAGCATTTTGTGAGTTGCTACATGAATTTGATGGCTTAATTTGGCAACAATTCCAACAACAGCGGGTGCGGCAAGCGCCGGCTGATTGGTACCAGGAATGCCGCATCGTGATGCACCGTTGTTTAACTAAACTGCCACAACAACATTGGGGTGTATTAACCATGTATTTTAGGCAGGCTTTGTTTCATCACATCACCTCAGTATGGCGTTTGGAATATCAATCAAAGTTTGGACCAGTCCTAAGTGATGAATGCTTAGCTTATTGTCCGGTGCCAGAAACTTCTTTAGCGCGGCAAACAGAATTTACAGAGCTGTTTGATCAGGTTAAGCATCAGTTAGCACCAACTCAACAAAAATTATTAGTGTTGCGCTTTAAGGGTTACACCATTAAGGAGTGTGCTAAACAACTTCACCGGTCGCCCTCATGGTGCTATCAGCAATGGCGCTTAATTCAAAAATATTTTGTTAGTTTAAAACAACCGGATTAGAGGGCTCAACAGAGGATTAAAGGCTGTTGTTTTTGAAAAAACGTGGTACACTAGACGATATGAACTAAATAAATAAGGTGGGATGTTTGATGACCACGAAGAAAATTGCCTTGGCCTGCAGTGTCTGCGGCTCAAGAAATTATACGATTAACAAAAAGCCTGATCGTTCAGATCGGCTTGAAGTAAAAAAATATTGTAAATACTGCGACCAGCATACAATTCATCGGGAAACGATGTAAGAACAAGTAAAGGAGATTAGCAATGAAGTTCATTCGTAGCGTTTTTGAAGAAATGAAAAAAGTGACTTGGCCCACTTTTAACGAAAACATTCATAATACAACGGTTGTTATCATTACAAGCTTATTCTTTGCTTTGTTCTTAGGTAGCGCCGATTGGATCTTTGAGCAGGGAATTACCTTCTTGTCGAAGTAATGGGTCTAAGGTATAATTAGAATATTCAATGAAGACAAAACAACCTCCAGTTAACGGGGGTTTTTATTTAACAAAAATTTAGGAGGCAGCATGGCAGACGAATCTTTTGACAATCAATGGTATGTGATTCACACTTATTCAGGTTATGAAAACAGTGTGAAGACTAATTTGGAGTCACGTATCGAAACAATGGGCATGACGGATTATATTTTCCGAGTTGTGGTCCCTGAACGCGAAGTTACCGTAAAGGAAAACGGTGAAACCAAGGTTGTTAAAGAAAATGATTTCCCAGGTTATGTCTTGGTAGAAATGGTAATGACTGACGAAGCTTGGTATGTGGTTCGTAATACGCCAGGTGTCACTGGTTTCTTGGGTTCACACGGTGGTGGTTCAAAGCCAACATCATTGTTGCCAGAAGAAGTTGATGAGATGCTTGCGCGTGTTGAAGATACTGAACGTGACGTGGTTGATCATATTGATGCCGAAGTGGGCGACGTGGTAAATATCACGAGTGGTTCATTTGAAGGTATGGAAGGTACCATTACCCAAATCGATAATGATAAGCAAGAAGTCACAGTATTGGTTAACTTCTTGGGACGTGAAACACCAACCGAAATTTCATTTTCTGACGTTAAGCCAGTTGTTTAAAAATAAAATTCACCCGTAGGCTTGCAAAAGCTTGCGGGTTTTATTATAATGTTCAAGTATGCGTGGCGACACGTATATGTGGGAGGCGGAAATCGAAACTCGCCATTTATACCACAAACACGAAGGAGGAAACAATCGTGGCTAAGAAAGTTTCAAGTATTGTTAAGTTGCAGATTCCAGCCGGTAAGGCTACCCCTGCACCTCCAGTTGGACCTGCTTTGGGTCAAGCTGGTGTTAACATCATGGGATTCGCAAAGGAATTTAATGCACGTACTGCAGATCAAGACGGTATGCTAATTCCTGTTGTTATTACTGTATATGAAGATCGTTCATTCGAGTTCGTCACTAAGACGCCACCTGCAGCTGTATTGCTAAAGAAGGCCGCTGGTGTTGAAAAGGGTTCTGGAGAACCTAACACGAAGAAGGTTGCTACAGTGACTGCAGCACAAGTGCGTGAAATTGCAGAAACAAAGATGCAAGATCTAAACGCAGCTGATGTAGACGCAGCAGCTCGCATGATTGAAGGTACTGCACGTTCAATGGGCTTCAACATCGAAGGTTAATTAACGTTAGTACGGATCGCGTAGGAAACTAAGCAAGATCAAGCGGGAGGTCCAAAAAGACCATTTGACCGCGATTGCAAGGAGGAATAGCTACCATGGCTAAGAAGTATGGTAAGAAATATTTGGCAGCAGCCGAAAAAGTTGACAGTGACAAGTTGTACTCTGTTGACGAAGCTGCCGCTTTAGTGAAAGACATTGATTTCGCAAAGTTCGATGCAACTGTTGAAATTGCATTTAACTTGAATGTTGATACGCGTCAAGCTGATCAACAATTGCGTGGTGCCGTTGTTTTGCCTAACGGTACTGGTAAGGACCAAACTGTTGTGGTCTTTGCACAAGGTGATAAGGCTAAAGAAGCTGAAGCAGCTGGTGCCGACGTTGTTGGTGCTGCTGACTTGGTACAACGCATTTCTGACGGTTGGTTGGACTTTGACGTTGCCATTGCTACGCCTGACATGATGGCCCAAGTTGGTCGTGTTGGACGTACATTGGGACCTAAGGGCTTGATGCCTAACCCTAAGACTGGAACTGTTACTTTTGACGTGGCTAAGGCCGTTTCTGACGCCAAGTCAGGTCAAGTAACATACCGTACAGACCGTGACGGAAACGTTGCAGTTCCTGCCGGTAAGGTTTCATTTGATGCTGATAAGCTTGCTGGTAACCTTAAGGCTTTGGGAGACCTTATCCTTAAGGCCCGTCCTTCATCAGTTAAGGGAACATACGTACAACACGTATCAATCTCTTCAACGTTTGGACCAGCTATCAACATCGACCCAACTACTTTGTAATCTATCTTAACTGATAGTTTATTGGGTTGTTGTTGACGCTTCCTCGGATAACTGTTATAGTAATCTGAGTAATAAATCGATTCTACCTAAGACGCAGGTGTCGTAAGACTTAATATCCAGCCGAGGAAGTGAAAAACGCGAAAGCGACTTTTGACCCTCGGCGCAACTGTGTGCCGAGGGTTTTAGTTAGGATCAAATCTAAACAGGAGGAGAATGATACCATGAGTGAAGCAACTATTGCTTTAAAAGCTCAACAAGTAGAAGAAGTTGCTGACAAGTTCAAGCAATCAGCTTCTGCCATTGTTGTTGACGTACGTGGATTGACAGTTGCAGAGTCAACTGAATTGCGTGCGGCTTTGCGCCAAGAAGGTGTTCAATTGAAGGTTATCAAGAACAAGATTTTGACTCGTGCCGTTGACGAAGCTGATTTGTCAGACATGAAAGACTTGTTTGCTGGACCTTCAGCGGTCGCTTTCTCAAGCGAAGACCCTATTGCCCCTGCTCGTGTATTGAAGAAGTTCGCTGATTCAATCGAAGCATTGGAAATTAAGGGTGGCGTGATTGATGGTCATGTCGCAACTCTTGAAGAGATTCAAAAGATTGCTTCATTGCCAGATCGCGATGGTTTGCTATCAATGTTGTTGTCAACATTGCAAGCACCTATCCGTAACGTTGCTTATGCAGTTAACGCTGTTAAGGACGCCAAGGAAGAAGAACCAGAATCAGCTTCTGAATCATCAGATTCAGATTCAAACGACGAAGCTTAATTTTTTAAGTTTAGTTTGTTGATTGATTCAAACTTGTTTTTAACAAAATAAAAATATACCGATACGGTAACAATATATTTGGAGGAATTTATCATGGCTTTTGATAAGGATTCAATCATTGCTTCATTGAAGGAAGCAACGATCATGGACTTGGCTGACTTGGTTTCAGCTATTGAAGAAGAATTTGGTGTTTCAGCTGCTGCTCCTGTAGCCGCTGCTGGTGCTGCTGGTGGAGATGCTGCCGCTGCTAAGACTGAATTCGATGTTGAATTGACTTCAGCTGGTTCAGCTAAGATCAAGGTGATCAAGGCTGTTCGTGAAGCTACTGGTTTGGGATTGAAGGAAGCTAAGGACTTAGTTGACGGTGCTCCTTCAGTTGTTAAGGAAGGTTTGTCAGAAGACGACGCCAACGCCTTGAAGTCACAAATCGAAGAAGCTGGTGGATCAGCAGAATTGAAGTAATTCTGTTATCACTAACTTTAAAAACAGGACTCAATGATTTGAGTCCTGTTTTTTTGTGCCTAAAAAAGTGGAAATGTTGCTAAAACGTCATTAAAATGATACGAAGTTACATTATTTTTTCAAATTAACAAAAATGATTGTTTGTCTAAACTAAGTTTGGTAAATTATTCAGGTAGCAAAAACAAAAGATTTTGTTAACGTTAAATTTTTGGAGGATGTCATGTTACGAGCGGATGGATTGACGGTAGGTTATACCGCGACACCGGTTTTTGAGGATTTATCAGTCCAATTTGAACCGGGAAAGATTACGGGGATTATTGGGCCCAATGGGGCTGGTAAATCCACTTTGATTAAAGCGATACTAGGCATGATTAAAAAGCAAGCCGGAACAGTTACGCTAGACGGACAAGCAGTAAATAAGGTGCGACAAAAGACGGCTTATGTCGAACAGCGTGCCCATATTGATATGAGCTTTCCTATCAACGTTTTTGACGTGGTTTTAACAGGGACCTATGGTCGGTTAGGATTATTCAAAAGCCCTGGTGCGAAAGAAAAACAACAAGCAATGGATGCTTTAAGCGACTTGAAACTGACTGAGTTTAAGAAACGCCAGATTGGTGAATTATCAGGGGGTCAATTACAGCGTGTCTTTGTAGCGAGAGCCGTTGTACAACAAGCCGAAGTGGTCATTTTGGATGAACCATTTGTTGGAATTGATATGAAATCAGAAGCTGATATTATGGCGATTTTGAAGCAATGGCGTGATCAAGGTAAGACGATTATTGTCATTCATCACGATTTAAACAAGGTATCAGAATATTTTGATGATTTAGTGATTATGAACCATGGCATTGTGGCCGCAGGGCCTGTCGATGAAGTTTATACGCGTGATAATATTGCGCATGCGTTCTCACCTGATTTAGGAAATGTTCTTTTTGATGGAAAGGAGCGTGCTTAAAATGTTAACGAGTATTACAGATTTTATTAGCGCTTTGGGCCAATATAACTTCTTGCAAAGCGCCTTGATGGCTTCAATCATGGTTGGTGTGATGTCAGGATTGATTGGAAGCTTCATTATTCTGCGCGGTATGTCATTGATGGGTGATGCGATTTCTCATTCGGTGTTACCAGGAATTGCGGTAGCTTATATGTTAGGAATCAATCTGATGATTGGGGCAACTGTCTTTGGGGTGTTGGCGGCTTTGCTAATCGGTTACGTAGCACAACATAGTAATTTGAAGAACGATACATCAATTGGAATCGTGTTTTCAGCCTTCTTCGCTTTAGGATTTATTCTAATTTCTATGGCTGGTTCATCAACCAATTTGCACCACGTATTGTTTGGTAATGTCTTGGCGGTTTCAGATCAAGATTTGTTGACGACAGTGATTATTTTGGCCGTCGTTGTCCTATTTGTGGTGATTGCATATAAGGAATTATTAATTACATCATTTGATGCCACATTTGCCAAGTCATACGGTTTGAACACAACGGTCATGCAATACGCCTTGATGATCGTCTTGACTTTGGTTACAGTGTCAGCCTTACAAACGGTTGGTTTGATTTTGATTGTGGCAATGTTGGTAACACCGGCAGCGACGGCGTTCCTATGGACAAACCGTTTAGCAATAATGCTTGGTTTGGCGTCAATCTTTGGGGTGATTGCGTCAACGATTGGGCTTTATTTCTCATATACATTTAACTGGGCATCAGGTCCAGCAATCGTCTTGGTGGCGGCAGTCATCTTCTTAATTTCATTTATTATTGCACCAAAACAAGGATTCTTTCAAAAGTTGAGGGGGAAAGTTTGATGAAGAAGTTAGTATTGGTTTGTGTAGCGTTAGCTGTAGTCGTTGGCGGTGTATTTTGGTTTGTTAATGGGCGTTCAGCGCAAACATCAAAGCATGAAGGCCAACTTAAGGTTGTGACGACGAATTCAATTCTAGAGGACATGGTTGAACAAGTCGGTGGTGATGATGTAAAGGTCTACAGTATTGTTAAGCGTGGGACTGACCCGCACGAATATGATCCAACTACTAAGGATATTCGAGAAACCACTGATGCCGATGTTATTTTCCATAACGGTTTGAATTTGGAAACTGGTGGTAGTGGTTGGTTTAAGAAGCTGATTAAGACAGCCAATAAGCAAAACGATGAAGAAGTCTTTGCTGCTTCAAAGCATGTTAAGCCATTACATTTAACAACTAACAAGAACGAAGAAGATCCACATGCTTGGTTAGATGCCCAAAATGGTATCAAGTATGTTGAAATGATTACTGAAGTGCTGAAGGACAAGTCAAATGACAAGGCGGCTAAGCGGATCCAAGCCCGTGCCGACAAGTACATTGATAAGTTGGAAACACTAGACCAAGAAGCAAAGTCAAAGTTTAATGATGTGCCGGAAAAGCAACGCTTGTTGGTAACTTCTGAAGGAGCATTTAAGTACTTCTCAAAGGCTTATGGGATTACACCGGCTTATATTTGGGAAATCAACACGGAGTCACAAGGTACACCTGAACAAATGAGGGCGGTTTTGAGTAAGATTCATCGTTCGGATGTGAAGTCACTCTTTGTTGAAAGTTCTGTTTCACCAAAGTCAATGGAGAAGGTTTCAAAGGAAACTAACTTGCCTATCTATTCAAAGATTTATACCGATTCATTAGCCCCTAAGGGTAAAGATGGAGATACGTATTACGATATGATGAAATGGAATATTGATCATATTCATGCTGGTATGAAGGGCGAGAAGCAAGCCAAGTAATTTTAAATCGTTTTAGATAAGCAGTTTGTGCAATGCAAGCTGCTTTTTTATATGTTTCAGATATTTTTATTTGTGTATTAGTGTACAAAAACCGTGAGGAAAGCGGATACAAGTCTCTCTAATTGGCTTAATTAATGCTTAAAATCATCTGTACAAATTGTGAAATTTAAGCTAGAATAAATGTTGATTATAGAAAAGATATAGTATGGTATTCATTCGAAGGAGATATGATTATGGCAACTAAGAATATTGTGGTTGTTGGAGCTGGTTTCGCTGGTGTTACCGCAACCCGTAAGTTGGCCAAGCAGTTGAAGGGTACTGATTATCAAATTGTTTTAGTTGATAAGCACTCTTTCATGACTTACATGACTGAACTCCATGAAGTCGCTACTGGTCGCGTTACCCCAGAACATGTGCGTAAGGATTTGCAAACATTGTTCAAGCCTTATCCAAATGTAAAGTTGGTTACGGCTGAAGTGAGTGACATTGATAAGGACCAAAAGGTTGTTAAGACTTCAGTTGGTGAAATCCCATATGAGAAGCTTGTTTTGGCAACTGGTGGAACCACAAACACATTCGGAACACCTGGTGTTTACGAATATGGTTTCACACTATGGTCTTATGAAGAAGCAATTCGCTTGCGTAAGCACATCGAAGATGTTGTGCGTCGTGGAGCGGTCGAACTTGACCCTAAGAAGCGCGAAGCAATGTTGCACTTTGTGATTGTTGGATCTGGATTTACTGGGGCTGAATTAGCTGGTGAATTGATGGACCAACGTCACAGCTTAGTTGAAGAAAACGGTCTTGATGAATCAGAAATCAAGATTGATGTGATTGAAGCTGCGCCTTCAATCTTGAACATGTTGAGCAAGCGTGACTTGGCTGATAAGGCTCAAAAGCACTTCGAAGATCATGATATTCATATCTCAACATCAACTTCAGTGACTGAAGTTAAGGAAAATGCTGCTGTCCTTAAGGATGGTACAGAAATCCCAACCAATACATTGATTTGGACTGCCGGTGTTAAGGCGAACGACCAAACAACACAATGGGGTCTTGAACTTGGACCTGGTAAGCGTTTCTTGGCCGACGAGTACTCACGTGCTAAGGGCGAAGAGGATATTTATGTTGCCGGTGATACAGCTGCATACCAAGATCCAAAGCTTGCTGATCCTAACAATCCAAAGGCTGGTTGGACACCACAAACTGTTGAAGGTGCCGAATCTGCTTCAAACACCGTTGTACCTAACCTTGTTTATGATTTGACTCAAAAGGGAGAACGTAAGCAATTTAAGGGACGTTATCAAGGTTATGCAGTTTCAATTGGTTCACGCTACGCTGTTGGTGTGCTAGACCAAATTGGTAACATGAAGATTGGTAAGAATGGAATCGGACTATCTGGTTTCTTTGCGAACTTGTTTAAGCACGCAATTAACATTTACTTCTACTTGGGAATTCACAGCTGGTACTACCTAGGTCACTACCTACGCGATGAATTCTTCAATGCACCTGATCGTCGTGAACCATTCTTCGGATGGGCTTCACGTCGCGGAAACGTATTGTTCACAGTGCCTTTGCGGATTATCTTGGGAATTATCCTTATCTTCTTAGGTGGTAGTGTTGCACTATCAGGTACTTTCGTTGGGGTTATCTTTACCATCATTGGTTGGTTGTTGACCTTTGGTTTGTTTACTTCAGCCGCTGGATTTGTCGGCATTATCATGACATTAGTTTTGATTATGCAACCAAATCTTGAAGTTGGTATGTTGTTGTTCGCCCTTGCACCAGCCCTATTGGCCGTTATGAACGGTTCAGGTCGTGTGCTTGGTTTGGACTACTGGGTAATGCCATGGTTGGAGCGTAAGTTTGACATTAGCTTGCACGGTAAGCACAAGTCAGTCTACGACCAATACAATAATAAGAAATAAAAAAAGCACTAACGTATAAACGTTAATGCTTAAGCCGATTCGGTTGCGTTAGCAATCGGGTCGGTTTTTTTATTCTTGAGGCATATGTTGGCTGGCATAGAAAGCAGCGATAATGCCATTGGCAACACTGACATTTACTGAACGCACACTACCATATTGGGGGATGTAAACCATCGCATCAGCTGCTTCAATAAGATCGTCAGCTAAGCCAAGTTGCTCTTCGCCAAAGAGAAAGGCTGACTTTTCAGGGAATTGGATTTTATAAAGCGATTGAGGATTATAACCGGGTGTGTTGTCGATTGCATAGATGGTATAACCTTCTGCATGTAATTGATCGAAAACAGCCTGATAATCAGTCACACGGTGATGCTCGATTGATTCATAGTTTTGTGTTCCCAAGGCGCCACGGCGATCCCATTTTTTAGCCCCTTCTGGATCATCTTGGTGGGTCCGGTTTTCAGGGTTTAAGAAAATGAGTTTACGCATACCAAAGGCGTTGCTGTTCCGAACGGCAGAGGCTTTATTGAAGTCGTGCGTAAGATTTTGCATGATGGCGACCATCTTTCCGCGTCGAGCATCGAGCGTATCTCGGATGTATTGGTCAGATTGGCCTTTAAAATAATCAGTGACGTTTCGATAGTCGTTTGAACGACTTAAATCAATATCAGACATAGTTGTTAATGTTCCTTCTGTTGTAAATATTTATTAGGGTAAATACCAAAATCCAACCAAGGGTAACGATGGATGAAGCGGTAAAGTAATTGAGTTCCGAACCAACCGATGCTAAAGCCGAGTAAAATGTGAATGAAAATATTTGAAATGCCACAGCTAAGGAGCACAATTCGGGTTAGGCTGACGATTGGGACATGTAAGAGATAGGTTGCCATTGAAGTACGACCAATGTTTGTGAAGTAAGTGTAACCACGCCATTGCGTTGGAATTCTTACAAACAAACTGAGGCCAAGTAAAATGGAAATGAATAGAATCAGCATTGACCAGCCAGGGACACTATAAGAAATGCGATCAGTTGGATTCGTGCTAATCCACCAAGCTAAATAGGCGAGATAACTGCCAGCAGATAATACGATGGTCGCCCTGTGCTTGTAGATTGGGTGCTTTTTGAGCACGCCACCAAATAAGAAGAGCGGACTCCAAATTAAAATCCGTTGTACAATGTAGATATCTGATGGGAATAGGTTCGCTAGAATTGCGAGGCCGAGACTAAGGCTGAAAAGAACATCTACATTCTTGATGTAAATGCTTAAAAAGCCGATAAAAACGTCCACTGCTAAAAGGACGTAGATAAACCAAAGTGGGCCAATCGGTTCGCGCCAAATGCTTAATAAACTGTCAAAAGGATAGGGGGTTCGCACTGCGTTTTGACCAATAAATTTCAGGCCCCATAAAATAATGCTGAAAACGAAATAGGGGAGCCCCAAGCTGATAAAACGCTTTTTTAGGAAATGCCCATAGCTTTTAAAATTGGTTTGGGCCTTAAAAAAATAACCTGATAAGGCAAAGAAAAAAGGCATATGAAAGACATAGATGCTTTCGACACTTATCAGTAGTAATTTCTGGGTCAGACCAGTATAAATATTGGCATCAAATAGTCCGATTAAAACATGGCCTAGGACCACGAGTAAAATCGCGCCCCCTTTGGCGAAGTCAATCCAAGTAATGCGCTGGGCCATATTAAAACTCCTCGTTTTTGTAGTCTTCTTCTAGTATAGGGTATGCTGATTAGATTGCCAAACAAATGCACGTGATTTTATCAGGGAAAAGGGCGTATTATCCCTTAATTTTTGTTATGATTATCTATGACTTATTATTTGTAAAGGAGGGTCGCCGGATGGTGCCCATCATAAAATTTGAAGATGTGTCGTTTACTTATGCGAATGCCCAACGGCCAGCTTTACAAAATATCAATTTGACAATTAATCAGGGAGACTGGGTGGCTGTGATTGGCCATAATGGATCAGGTAAATCGACCTTTGCCAAGTTGATTAATTATTTATTGGTCCCTAGTACTGGTAACATTACCGTTGCCGGGGTGCCGGTAGACATGGAACATGTCAATGAAGTCCGTGATTTAGTGGGTATGGTATTCCAAAATCCTGATAACCAATTCGTTGGTGCCACCGTGGCTGATGATGTAGCGTTCGGATTAGAGAATCGCCAAGTACCACGTTCAGAAATGCTTAAAATCGTGCCTGAGGCGCTTGAACGGGTTGGAATGGAACAATATGCCAGCCGTGAACCCGCGCGCCTCTCAGGTGGTCAAAAACAGCGTGTCGCGATTGCCTCAGTTTTAGCAATTGAGCCTAAGATTTTAATTCTAGACGAAGCCACGTCAATGTTAGATCCAAAAGGTCGGCGTGAAATGATTGCGCTTGTGCGTGAACTCAAAGCTAGTTTAGGAGACGACCTAACCGTCTTATCAATCACACATGATATCGATGAAGCGGCACAAGCTGACCAAGTGGTTGTGATTAATGATGGCGAATTGGTCGAGGTTAATGCGCCTGAAGTTGTTTTTGCAAACGCGCAGACCTTAACTGATTTGGGGCTAGCGGTGCCATTTGCTGAACAACTAAAGGCTAAATTGGCCGAACGAGGCATCGCAGTGCCAAACACTTATCAAACAACAGAAGGGATGGTCGATTGGATATGGCAATTGTATTCAAAGAAGTAGGGTTTACCTACCAAGCGGGCACTCCCTTCGCCACACCAGCATTACATGACGTGAATTTCACAATTCCTGAACACAGTTTTACGGCTGTGATTGGTCATACGGGTTCTGGTAAATCGACCATGGTGCAGCAATTGGATGGCTTGATTTTACCAACAACCGGTTCGATTGAAATGGCTGGCACAACAATTACGGCGGATACGAAGAAAAAACAATTGAATCAGATGCGTCGACATGTCGGGATGGTATTCCAATTTCCGGAATCACAGCTTTTTGAACAGAGCGTGCTCGCCGATGTGAAGTTCGGGCCTAAGAACTATGGCCTTAGTGATGCCGAAGCAATCAATGCCGCTAAAGCGGCTTTGGAGTTGGTACATATTGCACCTGATTTATATGATGCGTCACCTTTTGATCTATCAGGAGGGCAGATGCGGCGTGTGGCGATTGCAGGTGTCTTAGCCATGGAACCAGAGGTCTTGATTTTGGATGAGCCGACGGCAGGTTTGGACCCCGTTGGCCAGAATGAATTAATGCAATTATTTGCTGATTTACATCAAGCACGCAATATGACGGTGGTGCTCATCACGCATCAAATGGAATACGTCGGGCAATATGCTGACAATGTACTCGTTTTTGATGGTGGAACTGTGGTCAAGACTGGAACGCCGGAAGAGATTTTTGCTGACAGTCAATGGTTACGTGATCATCAACTTGATGTTCCGGCTGCGACACAATTTGCGGATGCTTTAGAAGCCAAGGGGATGCCAATTGAGCCAGCTCTTGATTTAGATCAGCTTGCTGATGAAATTGCACCTTTGATTGGGGGTGGGGCACATGAATAATTTAATCTTAGGTCGTTATCTACCTGGAGATTCATGGGTGCACCGCTTGGATGCTCGTACAAAATTCATTTTAAGTATGTTATTTATCTTCGTCATTTTCTTGGCGAATAATGTGTATGGTTATCTTTTGGCGGCTGTGTTTGTCATGATTAGTATTTTGATGACGGGCTTAGGCTTTAAAGTCTTTTTTGATGGGTTAAAGCCTTTGGCGATGTTGATGCTTATCACCACTTTTTTGCAATTATTCTTTATTGATACTGGTCAAGTGTTAGCCCAATGGTGGATTTTTACTGTGACAACGGATGGAGTGGTTAATAGTATCATTGTTTTCGTCCGTTTCATGTTAATCATCATGTTTACAACAATTTTGACTTTGACAACGCCACCACTTGAAGTTGCTGATGCGATGGAAGCCTTAATGCAACCTTTGCGTAAAATTGGTGTGCCGGTGGCTGAGCTTGCCTTGATGGTTTCAATTGCTTTACGCTTTGTCCCAACTTTAATGGATGAAGCGCAAACGATTATGAATGCACAACGGGCTCGTGGGGTGGCCTTCAATGAAGGTGGTCTGATTAAGCGGGCTAAATCTTATGTGCCACTCTTAATTCCTTTGTTTGTGAATGCCATTAAACGGGCAATTGAACTTGGAGATGCGATGGAAGCACGTGGTTATCGTGATGGAGAGCAACGAACAAAATTCCGGGCGTTGAAATTCACGCAGCGTGATACCGTTGCTGCCGTAGCGTTTGTGATTTTTACTGTGGCCTTGTTTGCCACGCGTTATATCTAAGAAATTAAAAAGAAGGAGGGCAATTCGATGCCACGTTATAAAGCAACGATTGCCTATGACGGTACTGATTTTTTTGGTTGGCAGGTCCAACCAGGAAAGCGAACCGTTCAATTAGAACTTGAAAAAGCAGTTAATACAATGGCTAAGAATCCAGAAGAGCCATTACGTGTTCAAGGATCAGGTCGGACGGATGCGCGGGTGCATGCGCTAGGCCAGGTGGCTCACTTTGACTTGCCATTTGATATTCCAGCTGATTCAGTGCGCAAGGGTCTTTCAACGCTTTTGCCTTATGATATTGGAATTAAGCAAGTCGAAATCGTTGATGATGATTTTCATGCCCAATTTAATGCACACAATAAAACCTACCGTTACCGGCTTTCAACGACCCAGTATATTGATCCATTTAAACGTAATTACACTGGACACTGGGGACGGCGTTTAAATCCAGAATTAATGCAACAAGCCATTGGTGATTATGTTGGTGAACATGATTGGTTAAGCTTTGTGGCATCTGGCTTCCAACAAAAAACGACGGTACGGACAGTATATTCAGCTAAAATGATTGAAAAGCCTGAAGAGGATGAGATTTGGTTTGAGTTCTCGGGAAATGGCTTCTTATATAATCAAATTCGGATTATGGTCGGAGTTTTATTGGAGATTGGTAATGGGGCCCGTCCAGTGGATGATATCCCGCGTTTGCTTGCGGCTAAAGACCGGCAACAGGCTCGCTTTACCGCGCCAGCACAAGGGTTATACCTAGTCTCAGTCGACTATTAAGAATTTATGAACCCAGGACAAATTTGTGGCGAATAACATTGACTACTACCCCTAAAAAGGGTAACATGTAAGTCGGTATTGTTTACCAACCACAGATGGGAATGTCCTGGTACGACTATTTAAAATTTTTGGTAAAGTAAACAAACAGAATATTGGAGGAAATTTTCCATGCGTACAACTTATATGGCAAAGCCAGGTGAGATCGACCGTAAGTGGTATATCTTAGACGCTACTGATGTGCCTTTGGGTCGTTTGTCAACTGTCGCAGCATCAATCTTGCGCGGTAAGAACAAGCCAACTTACACACCAAACGTCGACACTGGTGACAACGTAATCATCATTAATGCTGGTAAGGTCGCTCTTACTGGTAAGAAGGCTACTGATAAGATCTATTACCACCACACAGCTTATGCTGGTGGTTTGAAGGAACGCCAAGCTGGTGAACTTCGTCAAAACAACCCAGAACGCTTGATCGAGCTTTCAGTTAAGGGTATGTTGCCAAAGAACTCACTTGGTCGTCAACAAGGTTTGAAGCTACATGTCTTTGCTGGTGAAGACCATACTCATGCTGCTCAACAACCTGAATTGTTGAACATCAACGATTTAATTTAATTTAACGAAAGGAGAATAGTTTATTATGGCAAATGTACAATACTCTGGAACTGGTCGTCGTAAGAACTCTGTAGCCCGTGTACGTCTTGTACCTGGTAACGGAACAATCACAATCAACGATCGTCCTGCCGAAGAATACATTCCTTTCGCTAACTTGCGTGAGGTTATGGTGCAACCATTCAACGCTACTGACACATTGGGACAATACGATGTTAAGGTTAACGTTAATGGTGGTGGTTTCTCAGGTCAAGCTGGTGCCATCCGTCACGGTATCGCCCGTGCCCTTTTGACAGTTGATCCTGACTTCCGTGCATCATTGAAGTCAGCTGGTTTGCTAACACGTGACCCTCGTATGAAGGAACGTAAGAAGCCAGGTTTGAAGAAGGCCCGTAAGGCTTCACAATTCTCAAAGCGTTAATATTTCCATATTTGCGTTTTGCCTGAATTGGCACAAACTGATAATAATAAAAAGACATCACTCGAAAGAGTGGTGTCTTTTTTTGTGAAATTGTTTTAGTCGATGATCAGGTGCGCTCTGGGTTATTATAAAGCTTGAAAGAAATTACTACTCCTAATGTAGTTAATTTTACCGTGTCTATTTTGTTTTTTTAGAATAGTTGGATGAATTGACGTTATAAAAAGATGAGGTTATTCATTTTCATAAGTATGCTGAGATGTGAGAATAAGACGATGTGATTTAATACTTCCATGCGGATCAATTTCTAGAAAAGTAAAAATATAACGTAAGTAAGAAAGTATGATCGAAATTGTTAAATCTTTACAATCGTAGCCACGGGTTATTATTATCAATTTTTTATCGTATTAATTATGAATCCAAATTAGATGAATCCATAATTGAAATTGAACACTTTAGAATGTTTTTTCGAAAAAGATGATTAACCTAAAGACTATATTATTCTTTTTATAAGTAAAAGTGCATATTTTAAATCAAATTAATTTCATTTACTTTAGTAATTTCATACTTTGAATGATATACTTGAGAATGTTGTTTTTTATGAAAAGGGGTTCAACATGACAAAAACTGTAAGTTCTAACCAGAAGTATAGTATTGATGCATTTTTTTCTGGAGTAGGTGGAATTGAGCTGGGTTTCGAACAAACTGGTGAGTTCAGTGTTGTTTATGCGAATGAGTTTGATAAAAATGCAAGAGAAACATATGAATTAAACCATCCGACTACACCATTGGATGGACGTGATATACATGATGTCCAACCTGATGAGCTACCTGATGCTGATGTTATGATGGGGGGATTCCCTTGTCAAGCATTTAGTATAGCAGGTTACAGAAAAGGCTTTGAAGATGAACGTGGAGACTTGTTTTTTGAGCTACTAAAGCTGATTCAGGTTAAACGACCTCGGGTTGTTTTTATTGAAAATGTTAAAAATTTAGTCACTCATGACAAAGGGAATACTTTCAAAGTTATTCGAGAAGCACTTGTAGAGAATGGCTACTATATTAAGTGGAAGGTACTTAATAGCAAAGACTATGGAAATGTACCACAAAATCGGGAACGTATTTATGTTGTTGGATTCAAGTCATTTGATGATTTTAATGATTTTAAATTTCCAGATGAGATTCAACTTACTAATACGATTCATGATGTAATTGATTTCGATGGGAAAAAGGATGAATCTCTGTATTACAAGGAAGGAAAACAACCTTTTTATAGTACATTGGAGCGTGATGTTAATAGCACGGACACTGTGTATCAGTGGCGACGTCAATATGTAAGAGAAAATAAATCGGGGTTAGTTCCCACTTTAACGGCTAATATGGGAACCGGTGGGCATAACGTACCAATCATATTTACTAATTCAGGAGAAATTAGAAAGTTAACACCAAAGGAAACCTTTAATGCACAAGGTTATCCAAAAGATTTCAAATTACCTGAAATCGCAAACAGTCAACTGTATAAACAAGCTGGTAATTCAGTTGTAGTTCCAGTTATTCGACGAATTGCAGAAAATATTGCGGGTGCTTTGAATAGTAATGAATACATTGATAATGATATAAAACAAGGCAAATATGCTTTGATCTACTCTAACTTGAATAGTCGTTTCGAAGGTGAAAGCTTTGTTCGTATGTATGCTGATTCGAAGGAAAAGTTAAAAGATACGATTGAGAATGATTCTGTCCCTCTTATTTCAGATGAGGATTATTTGAAGTTAGTTCAAAAGAAAAAACAAGCTGAATTCTACATGATAGAGAAGGTTTAAGATGAAAAGAGTAGTTAACACTGTTAGCTACTCTTTTATTGTATAATTAAGTTATTGAATAAGAATGGAGATAGAGAATGACAGTTTGGGAAAGGTATACTGAGCAACAAAGGAATGAATATATTAAGTACTTGAAAATGACGGCTGCATTGTCACCAATGTTTAATCAAAAGTCCTCAGAGACTGGTGCCCCATATATAGATTCTAAATTTCAAGAAACAGTTTTTGCAAAAAAGTTTTGAATCGGAGACAGCTGATATTGGTAATACGCCACATGATATCGTCTCGGAATTTGGTAACGATAGGGTTGGAATTGGAATAAAGACGTGGCTGAGCTCTGCACCTTCGTTTCAGAAGGTAATGCAATTAAAAAGTTACAAAGATGAAATAGCACCTTACATAGATAAAGATAAACAATTAGACCTTGCATATAAAATCTCTAACATCAAAAATGATAAGTTAGATGCTGACTACAAGCGATTAGGCTTGAATGAAAAAAATAATATTTATCACTATGTTACACGTGATGAAGGAGTTTTAAAGTTATATGAAACATCTTATCCCAAAGTAGACTTAGATAATCTTAAACCGGAAAAATATACCAAAAGTTCTTTTACCTTTAATGACGGGGTAAAACAATATAAATATACTTTTGGTGATAGCCAAATTTGGATGTATTTTTCGCCAAATCTTGATGATACAAAACTTTTAGAAACCATACCAGTTAATATGTTAAAAGATCCGTTTGTTTTTATGGACGAGGCCTTTGGAACGAATACTGAGACTAGTGTTTCCTTTACAACTGGAGAAGAGTCTAAGCGAGATTATCTATATTTACCATTATATTCATACAGAGATAAAACGGTGCATGCAAGCAGTGGTTTAAATGCATTTAATGCATTACCAAAGAATAAGGGTAGTGAGAAACCAAGGCCAGCAGGTGAAGCCTATATTCCAATTCCATTTGAAGTCTGGAAAAAGGAGCCACATTGGGTGGATCCAAATATTGATATGTCAGATTATGCTAGCTACAAATCAGGTGGTAATAGTAGTTATGCAATTAATTTACATATGCCTGATGGACAAGTTTTTGAAGCAATATTTGCACAGCAGGGCTTTAAGTCTTTGCAGACTAATCCACAGAGTATATTAGGCATGTGGATCCTGAATGCATTGGGAATTAACAATCCACAAAGAGAAATTTACAATGAGCCAGCACAAGAGATTGTAACGATGGATTTGCTGGAAAAAATGGGATTTGATAGTGTTAAATTGTGGCATGAGGATCCTAATAATCTCAAAGAGGTCTGGATCGACTTTGCTCAATATGGTTCTTTTGAGCGTTTTATGAATAATGAAACACAAACGGAAGGTGAATAAGTAAATTATATTCTGAATTAAGTTCGTAATTTTATGAGTAGGTATGGGAGAACTAATGGCAATACAAACTAGAGATTTAACTTTAAAAGAATACTTGCGGGCGTTGTCTGCAGAAATTCCAGATTATCAACGTGGTTATGCATGGGGGAATGACCAAATTAGTCAATTTTTAGAAGATCTTGTTGAAGAGTATTCATCAAACTCTGAAAAGAAGGAAAAAAATTATTTTTTTTGGACTATTGTTGTTGCCAAAGAAGAACATAAAAAAGCGCAAGTTATTGATGGACAACAACGTTTAACAACAATAACGATTTTCTTAGCAGCCGTACGTAATTACTTAAATTCTATTCGAGAAACGGCTGGTGAAGATGCAAATGAACTTTGTGAGGAAATCAATCACGATTATATCGGACGAGAATCTTCAAGAAATGGTTCAACTTACAAGCTACAACAACGTGGCGAGATTGGAGGATACTTCAGAGATGAAATTCAAAAGCCTAAATTAGTTTTTGAAAAATTACCGCTAACCCGTAAAGAAGGAAGAAAGCCACCGCGTAATGCAATTGCGCAAGCATACAATATGATTGTGGATTGGTTAACCAATGATTTGAATGCAGTTCAATATGATGAAACACCTATTTATCCTAATGATAATGCGAAAGCACAACGAGTTGCGAATTTAACGGATACATTATTGAATAATTTCTTTGTTGTTGAGATTGAATCAAATGATTTGACAACAGGATATCAAATTTTCCAAAACTTAAATGGAACTGGAAAAGATTTAAACCCAGGTGATCTAATTAAGACAGATTTCTTTGGGAAAGTTAGTGGTGCGGAAACTAATGCAATTGCTGAAAAATGGGACGAAATCCAGAGTGTCATAGAAAATGATGATACGACAGAAATCATTCGTTATTATTGGAATGCGACAAACATGAAGTTTGCAACGAAACGTTCGTTGTATCCTAAGGTAAGTAAAGAAGTCAAAAGTGCTGGGGATGTTTTTGATTTCTTAGATGGAATCAAAAAAGTAGCACCTGCATATATGGCGGCAACTGGCGCAGATTCAGATTTACTTGAGTATCGAGATGAGCATGTACAAAATGCTTTGCACGATTTAAGGTCATTAAATCTTAAATCATATCTGCCAATTTTGTTTGCACTTGAATTGATGGATGCTACCAATGAACAAATGGCTACAGTTTTAAATGCTATCGTTGCATTAATGTTTAGAAATGTCATCATTGCAAATGAGGTTGCAAATAAGTACGAGAAGTCATTTGCACAGTTAGCAGTTTCATTACAAGATGATGATTCAATTGTTAAGGCGCTTGAAGACTTAGCTGCAGCTAAGATTCCGGATGAAGACTTTAAAGAAGCTCTGTTAAAGTTCAATGCAGAGGGAAGTTTAGAAATTGCACGATTCATCCTACGCAAATTTGAGCATTTAGATGATTTAACTAAGACAGTCAATGGTAATAAGGATGTTCACATTGAGCATATCATGCCACAAAAGCCAGAAAATATTGAAACTTGGGGATTCAGTTCTACTGAAGACGCAACGTTTAATGAACATTTGTGGGCTTTAGGTAACCTAGTACTATTAGATTCAAAAAAGAATACAAGCATTAAAAATCATAATTTCGAACAAAAGAAAGAACAATATCGTTTGTCTGGTTTAAAGCAGGCAAAAGATTTGTGCGAATATTCTGAATGGAATGCGCACACCATTGACCAAAGAACAGAAGAAATTGCAGAACGTGCTGTAACGATCTGTTAATTTTGACTAAGTTAGTTCAAGTGTTATACTTACATTATGGAAGTAAGAAGTGATGTTATATGAATTAATTCATATAGCACCTAGCAACTTAGTTTTACACATTGGAGGTATCACATGGTTGAAGAAAGTCTTGAAACAACAGTACGTTTGAATAATGGTGTTGAGATGCCACGGCTTGGTTTAGGTGTTTGGAAGACAAACAACACTAATGCTAAGGAATCAGTTAGTTCAGCGATTCAACAAGGTTACCGCTTAATTGATACAGCTAAACAATATGGAAATGAAACCGGTGTTGGTGAGGGAATCCGTGAAGGGTTAGAAAAGACCGGCCTTGACCGTAAGGATTTGTTCATTACGACGAAAGTTTTCAATGGTGACCAAGGTTACCAAAGTACCTTGGATAAATTTGAAGGTAGCTTGAAGCGTCTTCAACTAGATTATGTTGACTTGTTATTGATTCACTGGCCAGTTGATGGCAAGTATCTCGATACTTGGAAGGCTATGGAGAAGCTTTATCATGATGGTAAGGTTCGCGCTATTGGTGTTTCTAACTTTGATGTAGAGCGTTTGCAAAATTTGTTGGATCACGCTGAAGTAAAGCCTGTGATTAACCAAATGGAATTCAATCCTTTGCAACAAGAAAAGGAAATCTTGAATTTCGCTCAGGAGCAAGGTATTCAATTAGAAGCATGGTCACCACTTGGTGGTGGAGCAGCTTTGAATAATCCAACGATTCAAAAGATTGCTGATGCCCATAATAAGTCAACGGCACAAGTAATTATTCGTTGGGATTGGCAACGCGGAATTGTAACGATTCCTAAGTCAGCCCATCCAGAGCGCATTGCGCAAAATTCCGACATCTTTGATTTCAGTTTGAGTGATGATGAAGTTCAAGCAATCAATGATTTGGATGAAAATAAAGCAAGTATCTGGTATCAGGACTTCGGTTGGTATGAGCCAAATGGCGGAGTTGATACAGGATCAGTCGATAAGTGGGATGATTCTCCTGCTGACTATGACAAGTAAAGTAATTATGAAAAGGCTCTCCTCAATGGAGAGTCTTTTTAGTTGTGTAAAGATTAATTGAACGGTTTCCTAGAAGAAAGACTTGCATAGATTGTTGTAAGCGTTTACAATTAAAACATAGCTAATTGGAACCGGTTCCGAAATGATTGGGAGTTGACTTTATGGAAAATAAGCAGTGGTGGAAAGACGAAGTTATTTATCAGATTTATCCAATGTCCTTTAAAGATTCGAATGGAGATGGAATTGGTGATATTCCGGGTATTACCCAGAAATTGAATTATTTAGAAGATTTAGGAATTACGATGATTTGGCTTTCACCAATTTATAAGTCTCCAATGGTGGATAACGGATATGACGTTTCTGATTACCGAGATGTCAATCCGATGTTTGGCACGTTGGAAGACTTAGAAAAATTTATTGTCGAAGCAAAACAACATGGCATCAAAGTCATTCTAGATTTGGTTGTGAATCACACTTCTGATCAACATGAATGGTTTAAAAAGGCGATTGCTGATCCGAGTTCTAAGTACCATGATTACTATATTTTCAAGCCTGGTCGTGGAGTTGATGAATCTGAACCACCAACAAATTGGCGTTCTAATTTCGGTCAAGCTTCTTCTTGGACGCAAGTTCCTGAAACAGGAGAATGGTATCACCATGTTTTTTCACCGCAACAACCTGATTTAAATTGGGAGAATCCGGCAGTTCGTGAAGAGATTTATGACATGGTTAATTGGTGGCTTGAAAAAGGAATCGCCGGTTTCCGGGTTGACGCAATTACATTTATAAAAAAGAATCAATCTTTCGAAGATATTTCACCTGATGGGAATGATGGCCTTGGTAAAGTAAAACGCATGACTGAAAATCAACCAGGCATCGAGGTGTTCTTAAAAGAGTTGAATGAAAAGACATTCAAACCATTTAATGCAGTCACGATTGGAGAAGCATCAGGTGTGCCATACGAAGAATATGACCAATTTATTGGACAAGATGGCTATTTTTCGATGATTTTTGACTTCAAATATGCTGACATTGATATCTATTCTGGGTCAGAGATGTACAAACAACGTGATTGGACAATTGATGAATGGCGCGATCGGATTTTTAAAAGCCAAACTGAGATTCAAAAAGTGGGTTGGAGTGCTAATTTTTTGGAAAATCATGACCAACCGCGTTCGGCGTCTAAGTTCATTAAAGACCCAGCCTGGCGTAATCATTATGGCGCTACCGCATTGGCAACCCTATATTTCTTCCTACGTGGGACACCGTTCATTTATCAGGGGCAAGAAATTGGCATGTTGAATGCTGAAAGAAGCAAAATTGATGAATTTAACGATATATCAACTTGGAATAACTATCGGCGAGCACTTGAAGAAGGATGGGATGAACAATCAGCCTTAGCAGCAGTTAACCGACGTTCAAGAGATAATGCGCGGACACCAATGCAATGGAACGCCACGCCTAAAGTTGGTTTTACAACTGGAACGCCTTGGCTAGCGGTAGCAGGTAATGCCCCAGAATTTAATGTTGCTGATCAACAAAGCGATGCAAACAGTACATTGAACTTTTACAAAGAAATGATTGATTTGCATTACAATTCTGACTTGGCCCTTTGTTTAACCTATGGGGAATTTATTGGCGATGTGAACACGCCTGATGAAGTGATTTCTTATCAACGGATTTATCAAAATCAAAAGGTGAAAATCCTTATTAATTTATCGAATCAGGTCCAGAAAATGTCAAATACTGAGGGACAGGTTCGTTTGAATAATTGGTCTAAAGCTTTAACAAATAAGAATGAATTACAACCATATCAAGCAATCGTGATGGAGTGTGAATGATGGCAAAAGATTATACAAATGAGGCAAAACAGTTAATTGACCTAATTGGGGCAGATAATGTAATTAGCGTGACACATTGTCAAACACGCTTACGTTTTGTTTTGAAAGATCGTAAACAAGTTGACGATAAAAAAATTGAAGCTTTACCTGATGTAAAGGGAGTTTTTGATGGTTCAGGCCAATATCAAGTCATTATTGGGACGGGAACTGTTAATAAAGTTTATGAAGCAATCGAGAATTTAAATGTTGTAAATACAATTTATGGAAAAGATGATAATGAGGACGAACCAGAAACAGCTGAAAATCAAGGCTGGGTAAAGCGTCTCATGGCTATGTTATCTGGAATATTTGTTCCGATTGTGCCAGTTATTGCAGCAACAGGATTGTTCTTGGGACTAAAGAGCATGCTCTTTAATGAAAATGTGCTGGCTTTGATTGGTGCTAGCACCTCGGATATTCCACAGACCGTACAACAGTTGACTTCAGTTCTGACTGATACCGTTTTTGCGTTTTTGCCAGCTTTGATTGTCTGGTCGACATTCCGATATTTTAAGGGGACACCAATTATTGGAATGGTAATTGGATTGATGTTAGTCTCACCAATTCTACCGAATGCTTATGCCGTTGCTGATGGATCTGCTAAAGCATTAGAACTATTTGGGGTGATCCCCGTTGTTGGTGCGCAAGGTTCAGTTTTGACTGCGATGGTTGCTGGTATTATTGGAGCTAAGCTGGAACTGTTCTTTAGAAAGCATATGCCAGATGTTATTGAACAGATTTTCACACCTTTCTTTACGATGTTAGTAACGTTTGCAATTATGATTTTGGGTGTTGGACCGATTATGCACATGATTGAATTGCAAATGGTTTCAGGTGTTGAAGCTGTTATTCATATTCCTTTTGGAATAGGTGGTTTCATCATTGGTGCTTTGTATCCATTAATGGTTTTGCTTGGTGTACATCATACGATGATTATGGTAGAAACATCATTGCTTGCTAATACTGGATTTAACCCATTGATTACATTGGAAGCGATGTACGGTTTCGCTAACTTGGGGGTTGCACTGGCCATGATGCTACGTGCACGTAATGACAATGCTAAAGCGAACGCTACCGGTGGCTTTATGTCACAAATCTTTGGTGTTAGTGAGCCAACCTTGTTTGGTGTTTTGATTCGATATAATCTTAAGCCGCTATTAGTGACTGTGTTCACTTCAGGTCTTGGTGCTGCAGTATTAAGTATCTTTAAGGTTAAAGCCAACACCTATGGCTTGGCGGTATTACCTTCATACTTGATGTATATCTATAATGGCCGCATGTTAATTATCTATTTCATTGTATCTATCGCCACAATCGCGGTTGCATTTGTCTTAACTAATCTCTTTGCAATGCCAAAGGAAGTATTGGCAGCAGATGATGCTGATGAGCGCTCTGATGCACCTAAGAATGTTTTGGTACAAACAGATGTCAAAGATAATAGTTTATATGCCCCTGTAGCAGGAAATATTGTCCCATTAGATGAGGTGCCTGATCCAGTCTTTAGTTCAGGCATGATGGGAAAGGGCTTAGCAATTGAGCCTACTGATGCAGGTAAAATTAATATTTTAGCACCACAGAATGGACAAGTTTCATTGGTTGCAGATACCGGGCACGCATATGGTTTGGTAACAGAAGATGGAATGGAAATATTAGTTCATATCGGAATTGATACCGTCAATTTAAAGGGAAAGGGATTTGAAACCCTTGTGAAATCAAATCAAACTGTTAAAGCTGGAGATGTTTTGGGTACGGTTAATCTCGATCAAGTTAAAGACGAGGGCTTGAATTCAGATATTTTGATTTTGGTAACGAATTCAGATGCCTATGATGATATTGAACGGACACAAGATACGCCGGTTGCGGCACAAGATATTATCTTGACGGTACAACGGACAGTATACGAAGAAAACGCACAATCATCATCAATTTAAAAAATAAACCCGTAACGTTTTAAGCGTTACGGGTTTATTTAGTTGAATCACGTTCTACAAGTTGGCCTTGAATGGAAATTTTCTTTATTGCTTGTTGGGGGTGTTCACAAACATCGTTAAACAGTTGATAAAGTTGCTTGCCGGTTTCGAAAAAATCATATTCGAAACTGGTTAAATTTGGTGTGACCGTGGTGCTTAAATCAGACTTACCAAAGCCGATATATTTAGCATGTTGATTGGTAGCTAGACCTGCTTGCAATGCACCAATCGCAATACGGTCGGTTGCGCCAATAATGAAATCAAAGGAGTGATTTTGCATTAATGCTAGGGCTACTTGTTTGGAGCTTTCCATTGTAAAATCAGTTTCAACAGTTGTTACGTTTTTAGAGTCCAATTGAGAAATGATTCCTTCAAAACGTTCATGACCAATTGCCCAATCTTGTCTTTCAGGAATTGTCAAAATTAAAGGTGCTTGCGGCGTAAATTGTTTAGCATAATGCCCAACCATCAATCCTGAGTTATAGTCATCCATAACAACACGGTTGAATTCGGGTTCATCTTGACCTTGAATGACAACAGGTAAATTGCTATCTAACAATGTTGCTTTAATTTCTGAAGTCATATTAGCAGTGAGAATGATTAGCCCGCGGACGTTGCGAGTCAGCATTTTACGAATTTCGAGTAATTCACGTTCTGAGTCTTGATATGTGTTAACGATTAAGAATGTGTCATTAACATTCTCAGCGTCAAGGCCACGTAACATTTCAGTTTGGGCATGTGAATCTAATCGAGGCACAATGACGCCGACGGTGTGATTGTTTTTTAACTTGAGGCTTTGGGCAAATGTGTTGGGAGTATAATTTGTTGTTTCAATAATGTTGTCAATCTTTTGACGTGTTTTTTCACTGACAGAACCACCATTTAAATAACGAGAGACAGTGCTTTTTGCAACGCCGGCAGCTTGAGCAATATCGTTAATTGTTGTTTTATTTTCCATATTAAATATCCTATCATATTTGAATGTTAATTTGCGGACAGGTGATCTTAGAGGACTTGCACTTTTTATTGTAAGCGGATACAATAGAAAAAAGCAAAGATGGAACCGGTTCTGTTTTAATTGAAATAAATGAGTTAGGATTGGCTTAATGATGACGTTAGTACTGAATGACAGCACACAAAAGCAATATGAACAGTATCATCTTTATCCTGAACGAGGGCTATTGAATGATCCAAATGGCCTTGTATACTTTAAAGGCAAATATCATGTTTTTTATCAATGGAATCCAAATGAATGTGACCATAGTCAAAAATACTGGGGACATTTTATTTCGGACGATTTGAAACATTGGGTGCGCCTTGATGCGGCGTTAGCGCCATCAGAAATGGAAGATGCTGGGGGAGTTTATTCTGGGTCTGCCTTTGTTAAAGATGAGAAATTATATTTGTTTTATACAGGAAATCGTCGTGACGAAAACGGTAAAAGCATTGCTTCGACCCAAATGTTAGCAGCAAGTGAAGATGGTATCGATTTTAAAAAGTTAGGATCAATATTTGATCACCCAACTGGATATACAAAGGATGTGCGAGATCCAATGGTCTGGCAAGGTAAGAATGGACATTATTACCTAATCTTAGGAGCACGACCAAATAATAATATTGGTGACATCATTATTTACGAATCGACAGATTTTTTAAAATGGAGATTTAGAGGTTCATTGATTGAAGGAGAATTACAAAATGTTCGTGGCTATATGCTAGAGTGTCCTAATTTAATTAAGGTAGACGGCAAGGATGTATTGATCTTTTCACCACAAGGATTAGCAGCTGATCAGGCCAATCACCGCTATGAAAATATCTACAATACGGGTTATGTGGTTGGTAAGTTCAATGAAGAAACGGCACATTTTGAAGCTGAAACAAATTTTAAGGAACTTGATCAAGGGTTTGAGTTTTATGCGCCACAGACGATGCAATTAGAAAATGGCCGTCAAATTATGTGGGGATGGGCTGGTATTATGCCTCCAGAACGAGAGCAGACATTACCAACTATTGAATCAAAAAATTGGGCACATGTATTAACTGTACCAAGAGAGTTACATATTATTGATGATGAGTTAATTCAGACAGCTATTCCAGAAATCTTAGAAGTTAAGGAGATTAAAAATGTAACTGATATGCAAAGTTTGGGTGTAGGCCAGTATTTGATTAATACGCAAGATAATTGGAAACTTCATTTTGGAATGGATATGACTTTGGAACGATTAGGTCAAAGTTTAATATTATCGAGAAGACAGTGGGATAATAATATTGTAGAAGAACGGGTAGCTATTGGACAACATGATAATATACTAATGATTGTGGATCATGACATTATCGAAGTGTTTACAGATGATGGCAAACAGGTTATGACGGCACGCTATTTCTAAAGTTGGGCATACTAGTTTATTCGCTAAGGGTACCTGATAAGTAAATCAATATCAAAGACATTTCTCAAGTGAGAAATGTCTTTTTTCATACGATTCAAAACGGCCTGCTGAATACACGCAAACTACTCCACAACAACATCTGAAATTAAGCACGGCCACCAATTCACTGAACATCTTTTCATAAAGTGTTCATTAAAGCGGTCTAGACATTGTGACTAAATTACTTATTCGCTATAATCAAGTGGAAACCTATGTAATATACAGAAGTGAGGGACAAACTCAAAATGACACAGGATAAGTACATTCAAGTTCAGAATAGTTCTAAGATTTATAATGAAGGCAAGGAAAGTGAAGTTCGTGCCAACGATGATATCAGTTTTGATATTAATCGTGGTGAACTAACGATTATCGTTGGGGCTTCAGGGGCTGGTAAGTCAACCTTGTTGAACATTCTTGGTGGTATGGATTTTAATACCCATGGAAAGGTGATTGTGGATGGCACAAACATTTCCGAATATAACGAACGCGAGCGTACGACTTATCGTCGGACGGAAGTTGGGTTCGTCTTCCAATTCTACAATTTGATTGAGAACCTTACTGCGCAAGAAAACGTTGAAATGGCGTCACAATTGGTGGAACACCCAATGGATGCGGTCGAAGCGTTGGAAAAGGTTAGCTTGGATAAGCGTAAGGATAACTTCCCTGCGCAAATGTCTGGTGGAGAACAACAACGTGTCTCAATTGCGCGGGCAATGGCCAAGAATCCAGGTTTGTTGCTGGCCGATGAGCCAACTGGGGCCTTGGACTACAACACAGGTAAGCAAGTCCTACAAATGTTCCAAGACTATGTGCGCGAGTCTGGTAAGAACGCTATTATCGTGACACACAATGGGATGATTAAGCCAATGGCGGATCACGTCATTGAGATTTTTGACGGTAAGGTAAAGTCAGATACCCGTAATGACAACCCAACTCCCGTCAAGGATTTGGAGTGGTAAACCATGAAGAGTAGATTAAATACAAATATTTGGCGTGAGATTAAAAGCTCACAAGGTCGTTTCTGGTCAATCACAGCATTGATTGCTTTGGCAGTTTTCGTGTTCGTTGGACTAAAAGCAACTAGTCCTGATATGCGCAATACCGTGCGGGAAGGGTATACGAAACAAAAGCTAGCTGATGCCAAGATTACTAACCCAACCTCTGATGGCTTTAGTAAGCATGAAAAGAATGAAATCGAAAAACAAAGCTATGTGAAGAAGGCTGAATATGCTTATCAAACCGATGCAAAAATTGATGGTAAGCAGACGGCAGTTCAATTGATTTCAAAGCCTAAGAGCTTGAGTAAGATGGAAGTCATCTCGGGACACTTGCCTAAGCAGCAAAATGAAATTGCTTTGGGCGAACAGTTAAAGGGCGATTATAAGATTGGTGACACCATCAAGTTGGGCGATAACCATAATAAAAAGCTTGGGACTTTGAATGGCCAAACTTATAAGGTGACTGGTTTCGTTCGTTCAGCGCAATACATGAAGAAGCATAATCTTGCTAACACTAAGATGGGTGATGGTGAAATTAATGGCTTTGGTGTAATGACTAACGCTGCCTTCACCGGTAAGCCAAATATCGTGCAAGTTAGCTTCAATAATGTCCATGGCGCTGCTTACTCAGATAAGTATGAGTATCAAGCACGTCGTGACAATGAAAAATTGCAAAAGACATTACGCGGCCTTTCATCAGAAAAGCAAGCCGATAAGCGTAAGGAAGCTGATGCCAAGATTAAGCAAGCCGAAAGCAAGCAAAAAGAAGCTAAGCAAGCTGTTCAAGCAGCCCAAGGTACACCAATGGCTAGTCAAGCCAAAGCAGCTTTGCAAAAGGTTGATGCCAAGTTAGCTGAAGCTAAGGATGCTAAGAATGGCATTGATCAATTGAAGTACACGTCAGAGACGCGTCAAAGTTATAGTACGGGTTATAGTGAATTTGGTAGTGATGCGGATCGTGTCCATGAGTTATCAAATACATTCCCAATTTTCTTCTTGGCGGTTGCTTTGATGGTTAGTTTCGTAACCATGCAACGAATGGCCGATGTTAAGCGGACTGAAGTTGGGACGTTGCGCGCGCTTGGTTATTCACACATGCAAGCGCTCCGTGAATTTATTATTTATAGTGTGTTAGTTGCTACAACTGGAACAGCCTTAGGCGCCATCGTTGGGTTGGTTGTATTACCTAAGCGTATTTTCGAAGCCTTTGGTTCCAACTTCTTTACCGGTGCCGTGGTAACAAATATTGCATGGTGGCCAATTCTAATTTCATATGGTTTGGCGCTCCTAAGTACGGTTTTCCCAGCTGTGCGGACAACTTATCACGATATGCGTGAACAAGCCGCTACGCAAATGTTACCTAAGCCACCAGCTAATGGGCAACGTATCCTATTGGAACGTTGGACTTGGCTTTGGTCAAAGTTGTCATTCTTTAACAAGGTGACAATCCGTAATATTTTCCGTTATAAGTTACGCATGTGGATGACGATTTTGGGTGTGGCCGGAAGTATTGCGTTATTGATTACTGGCTTTGGAATCCGTGATTCTTTGGATAAGATTGTGCCACTTCAATATAATCAATTAGTGCATTATGATGTCACAGGTGTTTATAATCCGGATGCTTCTAAACAAGAACGTGATGATTATCATCAAGCAATTAATGATGATAAGAATGTTAAGGGCTCAACCGACGTCCATACAGATAACTTAACAGCGACGGTGAAGGGCTTGCAAGAAAAGCAACCAATCCAGTTGTTGGTCCCTGAAAAAATCAGTGATTTCAATGAGTACATGACTCTGCGTGATTACAAGACTAAGGACAAGCTTAAGTTGAAGGATAATGAAGCCATTGTTAGCGAGAAGTTGGCCAAAATTGAAAAGCTGAAGGTTGGCGACACGATGACGGTCAATAATACAGATGGTTCAAAGCACAAGGTTAAAATTGGCGCCATTGCGGAAATGTATGCAGGGCACACGATTGTGATGAATAAGACGTATTATCAAAAGGTCTTTGATGATCAGGCAGATGCCAATGCAAGTTTGATTCGTTTGAAGAATGCATCATCAAAGAAGATGCATGCGATGACGACAAAGTTGAACAAGCAAGATGCAGCAGTTAGTGCTACGCAATCAAGTTCAATTCGTAATGACATCAATTTGGTCTTAGATAGTTTGAACCAAGTTGTCTTCGTGATTATTGTGGCAGCTGCTTTGTTGGCCTTTACCGTCTTGTTTACCTTGACGAATATCAATGTGTCAGAACGGATGAAGGAACTTTCAACTTTGAAGGTGTTAGGCTTCTATCCTAAGGAAGTCCTTAATTACATTTATCGTGAGACAGCTGTATTGACTGCTGTTGGGATTCTACTTGGATTTGCCTTCGGTTATGCCGTGCACGCCTACTTAATGAAGGTGGTTATGCCAGAAAATGTATTGAGTGCACCAGGTGTTTCATGGCTAAATCTTGGTATTTCAACTTTGATGATTGTAATCTTTGCCTTAGTCGTGATGTGGCTAATGGCCCGTAAGATTAATCGGGTTGATATGCTAGAAGCGTTAAAGTAAATTAATTTTTTATAATATAAGTACGTTAACCTGGCTAGTCAGGCTAACGTACTTTTTTTTTGAACATTTTTCAAAAAAATGGGCATACATTTGCATAATACAAATGATATAATACATATTGTACTTAGTTATACAGCTAAGCACACCCCATACATGGTGGTTTTGGAAAACCCAACCTAGCTACCCACTAGGTTCATACACACTCCGACCATCTGGCTTGCTTTTTACAAAGCAAGCTTTTTTATTTGCCCGCTGAGATGCTACGAATTGGCGTAAATTTGTAAAAAAAGCTGATAAAATCATTATTTATATATGACATTTTTCTTATTTTCCTTTATAATTTGCCTTAACAATGGTTATCGGTAAATTGATTGGAGGATCAGGATGATTACACATGACAATTTTGGACAAGTGGCGGGAACGCCGGTTGAGCGGTATACAGTTGAAAATAAGAATCAAACACGGTTAAGCTTATTAAGCTATGCCGGAATTATGCAAGAGTTTTCGGTACTTGATGAGGGACAACGCATTAATTTAGTGCTGTCTTCGGACCGGATTGAAGGCTTTTCTGAGAATAATTTCAATATTAATCGTATTATTGGTCGTACGGCTGGTCGTCTAGCTAAAGGAACTTGGGAACAAGATGGACATACGTATCATGTTGCGACGAATGATGGGGATAATACATTGCATGGTGGCCCTGAAGGCTTCCAAAGTCATTTCTTTAATATCCAACCAGATGAAGCCAATAATCGTTTGATTTTGACTTATACGGCTAAAGAAAGCATTGATCGCTACCCAGGTGATTTAGCTTTGACGGTTACTTATACTTTAACGGATGACGATACTGTTGAAATTCATTTCTCTGGAAAGCAAAGCGGGGCGGATGGTCTCTTTAATCCGACTGTGCACGCTTACTTTAACTTGGCAGACCCAGCAACCCATGATTTGATGCATCATGATTTGTATATTAACGCTGACCAACACTTAGGTGTTGATTCAGAAAAGTGTCCAACGGGGGAATTTGTGGATAATCAAGGGACCCCTTATGATTTGAAGCATCACCATGATCTGGGTCAAATCTTGCCGGAAATGAAGAATACAACGCCAGAACAAGGGTACGATGATGTTTTTGTTGTGCCAGCTGATATCAACGATATTGCTGCGCAAGTTAAGGACCGCGATTCAGGGCGGATGGTTGATATTCATTCTGACCGTAACGCGATTGTGGCCTTTACTGAAAGTCAAATTGACGGTTCAGTTAAGTATTTGAATCGTGGACCAAGCAAGCCTTGGATGGCTGTGGCTTTAGAAGCCCAAACTTTACCTGACACACCAAATCATCCTGACTTTGGTGATGCCACGATTAAAGCTGGTGAAACCAAGGAAATGGTGATTAAGTATCATTATCATAAATAAAACAAATGAAAAGACGTGCTAATTCTACTTAGCACGTCTTTTTTATGTGATTTAAATGACTTCTGTCGTGATATTATTTTTTTCAGGAGAGAAGGAGCTTGACCTAGGTTACGGAGGTCATCCTCTAAATAAGTTTGGTTAAGGTAGACATATCGTCACTTAAATCATCATAGAGCTTGCGATAAAGTTCAAAGTATTGATTATAAATCGCATGCTTGGCTGAATCGGGTTCGACCTTAGGACCAAGCACTTGCCAACTTTGAACATCATCTACAGTCAAAGTATCAGTGGCTAAGCCAGCGAGCATGACATCTCCAAGGTTTGCTTCAGCATTTTCAATGGGGGTGCGAATCGCATAGCCTGTTACATCGGCGAACATTTGGACCCATTCGGGCGATTGGGTAACACCACCAGCCAGGATAATGTAATCACCCAAATCTTGATCCATTAATTCAATTGAATGCCTTAAAGCATAAGCTACTGCTTCTTGGAAGGCATGGTAGACATCTAATTTATTGTGGGCGAGGGAAAGCCCAAAGATGACACCCTTCGCATCTGAGTTCCAAATGGGCGCGCGTTCACCCATGAAGTATGGTAAGACGACTAAACCGTTACTACCGGCAGGAATATCCTTTGCAGCTTCGCTTAATGCGGCATAGGCATTCTTGCCACCATCGTGTTGCTGAGCGACTTCCATTTCACCAAAGTTATCGCGGAACCACTTGGTGATGGCACCAGCCGTCGCTGAGCCACTGAAATTATAATTTAAATGTTCAGAATGGTAAGGATAAGGCCAAACAATTAAGCCCTTACCTTTAATTGGCTTTTCGCTTACTAAAGCGGCATTCATTGAAGTTCCGATGGCTGCAACGAAACGACCGGGTTCTAATACGCCCATGCCGACATTTGCAGCACCAACATCAACGCCACCAACGATAACTGGTGTGCCAGCGGCTAAGCCCGTCGCTGTTGCAGCTTCATCGGTAATCGTACCAACAATCTGAGTCGCATCAACGAGCCGGTCTGGCATCATTGTGCGCGGTATACCAAGGGCGTTGAGCATTTCATCAGACCAGGTATGTTGATTAATATCATAAACTCCACCGATATTACCAGCGGCTGAGTGGTTAACCGCGGTTTGTCCAGTCAAATGCTGCACAATAAAAGTATCAGGTGGCAAAAGTTGTTTAATCTTGGCCCAATTCTCAGGCTCGTTGGCTTTAATCCAGAGCATCTTGGTATAGCCGTAGTAAGGATCAACGACGTCATTCCCAGTAATATGCGAAAGTCGGTCTAAGTCAAGGTTGGCTTTGACCCAAGCGACTTCATTTTCGGCCCGGCGGTCCATCCAAATTAAGGTTGGGCGCACTTCCTTGCCATCAGCATCAACAGGGACACCAGAACCACCATAGAGGGCTGAAACACCCAAACCGTTAATATCAGTCGGGTTAACACCACTTTGGTCAATCACCATTTTGATTGATTTAATCGTAGCATCAAGCCACACTTGAGCCCATTGTTCCGCCCAAAGAGGCTTGGGGGTTAATACATCATATTCCACTAAGCTTTGGGCAATGAGTTGTCCATTTGTGTCCATTAAGACGCTTTTGGTGCCGGAAGTACCGACATCGGTTCCAATTAGATATTTCATAAGCGCATCCTATTCATAATTGTGGTTGTTTACCAAGCCGTAAAGGCACCATCAACACCAAAGTCTGAACCAGTTGCAAAACTACTTGCATCTGAAGCAAGATAAACAGCAATGCCCTGTAATTCGTCTGGCTTACCCATCCGACCAAGAGGGGCCCAATCATTCCAAATTTCAATTAATGGCTTGAGCTCTTCGGAATTAAGCGTAAGGTCAGTTGCCATATAGCCGGGTGAGATGGTATTCACGCGGACACCGCGTTTAGCCCATTCAATGGCCAATGACTTTGATAGTTGAATCACACCGGCCTTAGAAGCGTTATACGAAGCTTGTGGTTGAGGGCGATTTACAATGTGGGCTGACATAGAAGCAGTGTTGACGATTGAACCACCACCATGCTCAAGCATATACTTACCAGCAGCCTGTGAAGTTAAGAAGACTGAATTAAGGTTAAGGTTGATGACCTTTAACCATTGGTCATAGGTCATTTCTTCGGCCGGAGTGTTAATAACCATGCCGGCATTGTTGAAAGCCCCATCAAGGCCACCTAATTCAGCAACAATCGTTTTAATCATTTGATCGACTTCTTCGGGATTTGTAACATCTGTTTTAACGGCAATGACCTTTTGGCCAGTTGCATTTGCAATTTCATCTGCCGTTGCTTGTGCTTTATCAATATTAATGTCGACAATGGCTAGATCAGCACCAGCTTGGGCAAGGCCTTCAGCCATTGACTTTCCAAGTCCTTGTGCGCCACCGGTGATATAAATCTTCTTACCATCCAAACGTAATTTGTCCATAATTGTCATAAGCAAACCTCTTTCTGGTTTTAAAAAGCATCACATGTTTTTGTTTCTTCGAAGAATACACCTACAGTTTATGACAGCGCTTTCAAAAAGACAACCCCTTTTTATAAAATGATTTTATTTAATTAAGTGTAAGTTTGTAATTTTGCAGGGGACAAAGTACACTAAAGGTATGATGAAACACAGTTTGGAGAAGGCACATGGCTGATCAAGGAATGAAGTCGGTTCAACAAAATAATTTTTCAGAGACATTGCGGGTATTTTATGAACATACTGGTTTGTCGAAGAATGAAATTGCGGAACTGTTGGGAAATAGTTTACCAACGGTTACCGCGAATTTAACCACCTTATTGGACCAAGGTTTAATTAAAAAGGCCGGTTCTTATGGCGGTCAACGGGGCCGTCGAGCGGTTCGGTATACACTTAATCCGCAGGCGTTTGCCAGCATTGGGTTAGAAATATTTGGTAGCAATATTTCGCTCGTGTTAGTAGGAGCGGATTTTGAAGTGGCTGACCAAGTGACTTGGGAAATTCCCTTTGAAAATACTTTGCGTTATTTTGATCAAGTGAGCAAAAAAATACAAGCATTTATTGACGATAGCATTTATCAAGCTGACCAAATCGTGGGGATGGGTGTCGGCGTGCAAGGCCTTGTGTCAGCTGATGGTGCGGAAGTGCTGTACGGGAAAATTTTGAATATGACGGGTTTGCATACCGATGTATTTACTCGTTATTTTAAATTTCCGGTCTACTATGTGCATGATGCGGATGCGGTTGCCATTGCAGAACAGCAAATTGCCCATCGGTCGAATGACGCAATTTATATGTCAATTGGAGAACATCTTGGAACGGCGATGGTTGTTGATGGTCAAATCTATCACGGGGCCTTTGGAAATAGCGGTACCATGGAGCATATTACGATTAACTCTAAAAATGGACGTAAATGTTATTGTGGTCGGCGTGGTTGTTTGGAAACTTACGCCTCTATTTCGGCATTGCTACATGAGCGTGATGAAACGTTGCCTGAGTTTATGAGTCTTGTTTCATCGGGTGATGTGAGTGCGACGAAACGCTGGGACAGTTATTTGGAACATTTAGCATATGCGATTAATAATTTACAAATGTTTGCTGATAATACAATTGTTCTGGCTGGCGAATTAGCGCCATATTTGTCAGATGTAACCGTTGAACAATTAGGCGCTCAAATTTCGAAAATCACCGCTTTTCCCGAGATTCCTTCCAAAATTGAAATTGGTCAAGCTAAGCAACATGCGGTTGCGACAGGGGCAGCGATACCGGCTTTGCAAAATTATCTCAACCAAATTTAAAAAAAGCTCAAGTTCCGATAAAGAGGAACTTGAGCTTTTTATTTAGAAATACCAACCATAAGGGGCTTGTCGAATCATTTGATCAACAGCTAGTTGGTGTTGTGGATTGTACATTTTCGGATGGCTGCTTAATGGCACATAGGTTAATTGTGTGGTTTCATCTCCATCAGCATGAAGAGTGCCACCAGTTTGTTCAACCTCAAATAAGGTCATCGGAATTTGGGCTTTATCACCATTTGGGAAAGTGTGATGGAAGTTTGTGTCAATACCAATTAAGGCCTTAATGGCAACATCAATATTTGCTTCTTCTTTAAACTCACGTTGCAATGAAGTCATGGCACTCTCGTTGAGGTTTTGCATGCCCCCAACAAGACTCCAACCAATTTCGCCATCGCCACGTTGCTCCAGTAGAATCTTAGTTCTTGTTTCATCAAATAAAATCCCGGCGACGCCAGGCATAATAATTTCCTCATGGCCGATTTGTGATCGTAAGTGTTTGAAATAATTTTCCATGACCATTGTCAAAATACCTCCATCATTTCTGTCTGACTTCCAGCATACCATATTTGGCTAAGTACTAATGATTAACTAAATTCGTCAACGTGTTGTTTGACATGTTGTAGCATCTCCAGTAAGAGTGGGTCACGTTCATTGATATGATTTAAGACATAAAATTCACGATTGAATTCAGGGCCTAAGTCTTCATAGGGAAAACTATCGTCAATGAAGCGAGACGAAATCAAAGATTGACCGAAACCGCGCTTCAAGCAAGCTAAAATCATATCATTGTTATCCATTTCGATTGCGCGTTGGGGATGAATCTGATGCATTTCGAGATATTCATGCGTGAAGTGATAAATGCCAGAACCTGTTTCACGAATTAGCCAAATTGGTGAAGTGAAGTCCCCCGCGTGGACTAATTTATCGTCTGCTAAAGGAAAGCTAGTCATATTTGGATCAAGAAGTGGCTTTTCAATAATGCCAATTTGGAGCTCATGATTTAAGATACCAAGTGAAACTTGTTCAGAGTTTAACATTCGAACACTCAAAGCAATGCGATCAAGGTAGGGTTCAAGTAATTGAATAAATTGGGGCAATAAAGTTGTTGCCGCTGAGTGAGAAGCCCCAATGGTAACATTGATTTTTTGATTAGCCAGCTGATTAAGATTTCGTTTCGTATTCAGCCAGCTCTGCCGAAACTCATGGGCTTCAGGGTAAAAAGCATCCGCAACGGCGGTTGGGATAACTTGTTTACCTTGGCGCACAAAGAGGGGCGCCTTTAGTTCAGCTTCTAATTTTTTAATATGGGTGGTGACGGTCGGCTGTGAGATGAAGAGTTGATTGGCTGCCTTGGTAAAACTTTTAGTTTCGTAAACAGCGATAAAGCTTTGAATTAAATTGAACATATTATCACCTGATATAGTATAGTTATAACTATTATAAATCATAATCGGTATGATTATATCTATTTATTTAACTTATTAATGGGAAACTCGTAAAATAAAGAAGTAGTTTAAAGGGGAGGTTTACTTTAGCATGTTCAAAATTACACATGGTATGTGGGCTGGCATTATACTAACATTCGGGGTTGCGCTTGGCGCAAAGTTATTGACACCAGTTTTACCTGCTTTGGGGAGCGAGACATTAGCCATGATGCTTGGACTGATTTTGGGAAATACCGTTTTTCGAGATGAAAGATGGCATAGTGGTATTAAGTGGTCTGAAAAATATCCGATTGAAGTCGGAATTGCGTGTTTGGGATTAACATTAACGTTAGGTACGATTGCTTCCTTGCAGTGGCAAGGTTTGGTCTTTATTGGTGTGTTGATGGTGGTGACAATTGCGTTTGTGATGTGGATTGGACAAAAGTTCTTTCATGTTGACCAGCAATCAGCAATGTTGATGGCTTCAGGAAATGCTGTCTGTGGTTCTAGTGCCATTGCTTCAGTTGCGCCAGCAATCAAGGCAAATGATGATCAACGACGTACAGCAGTTGCAACAGTATCCTTATCGGGGACAGCTTTGTTGCTGATCCTACCATTGATTGCGCCAACCTTGATGCAGCAACATGATTTGTGGATGGGGGCGCTAATTGGGGGAACTGTGCAATCGGTTGGTCAAGTGGTCGGAACAGCGGCACTAATCAATCAAGATGTTGTAATGTATGCGACCTTGTTCAAGATGCTCCGGGTGATTCTGTTGTCCGTGGTGGTAATTTATATGGCACATTTAGCCACTAAAAATACACCAAAGGCGACTGATAGTAAACAAACATTTGGCTTGAAAATTCCTTGGTTCGTTATGGCATTTTTAGTTGCTGTGATTATGAATACGTTTTTACCATTACCACATGTGCTTGGTCAATTTAGTCATCAAGCAGCGTCATTTCTTGGTGTTGTCAATTTGGCCGGGATTGGTTTAAATCTGAAATGGTCAACGATTAAAGCTTCTGGAATCCGCTACTTAGGCTATGGGTTCGTGACGATTGTTTTCCAAGTGTTAGTCGCAACTAGCTTAATTTATTTAATTTGGTAATTAAAAACACCCAGCTAATCAAGCTGGGTGTTTTTTTATGTTAGTTTTGGACTTTGATTAATAATTTAAATTAAGACCATGGTCATCAACAAAATGATCAAGAGTCCGGTGATTGAAATAACAGTTTCCAAAACAGTCCAAATTTGGAAAGTTTGTTTAACTGAAATATCAAAGAATTCTTGGAAAATCCAGAATCCAGCATCATTCACATGTGAAGCCACTAGTGAACCAGAACCAATAGCTAGAGCAACCAAAACTGCCATCATGGGGTTTGATTGACCAGCGACGATTGAAACCATGATTCCGGCCGCAGTCATTCCAGCGACTGTGGCAGAACCAACAGAGACACGCAAAACGGCTGTTACGACCCATGCAAATAGGATAATCATCAATGGTGACATTGATCCATTGGTTGAGAATAGTTGGGCCACATGATCAGAGAAACCTGAAGTAACAAGGACACCACGAAGGGCACCACCACCACCAACGATTAGCAAGATGCTCGCAACAGCATTAATTGCTTCGGTCATTGAGGCGTTAACTTGCTTCATTGAGCGCTTTTGCATGACACCCATTGAGAAAATCGCAAAGACTAATGAAATCGTCATTGCGACCGCTGGATTAGCCATAAATTCAATCACTGAATCAAGCATTGAAGGGTTCTTAGGTGTCACACCACCAGTGAAGACCATCTTATAAACGGTGGCAATTACCATGAAGATGAGTGGAAAGACTGAAGTCAATACTGATAGCCCAAATGAAGGGGTTTCATTGATGTCATATTCCTTCACTTCACCAGCAGCAGGCAAGCTATCCTTTTTTTGGAAAGCATCTGGTGCATACTTTTGCGCCAGCTTCGTGAAAAGTGGTCCACCAACGATAGCTGTGATAATTGACACAATCAAACCAAGGACTAACATCATCCCGATATTAGCACCAAGGGCCGTTGCAACGGCCGTAGGAGCAGGTTGTGGTGGTAGGAAACCTTGGGCTGAAGATAGGGCCGCAGTCATTGGAATACCGAGGTACAAAAGTGGTACGTCGGCTTCTTTAGCAACGGCGAACACGATTGGAATCAAAAGAATCATTCCTACGCCGAAGATCATTGAGATTCCAATGATAAATGAAGCGATTAGGACTGCCCATTGGAGACGCTTAACGCCAAACCAATCAATTAAAGTATGCGCAATCCGGTATGAGCCACCCGCATCAGCCACTAAGCGCCCAATCATGCCACCAAAGATGAAAATAACGGAATTAGTACCCAAAATATTTCCAACCCCTTGATCGCCTAATACGGCGCCAGGGATGTCCATCGGATTCATCCCCAATAATAAAGCTAAAACAAATGCAGTGATAATAAGTGCAACGAATGTATTAAGTTTGAACTTAACAATTAACACGAGCAATAGCAAAATTGCCAATGCTAACATAAGAAATTCCATATTTTTTCCTCCCCAAATAACTAACGTTGCTTATTTTACACCGCTCACAAATGAAAAACTTCACAGACTTGTAACAAAATGCGAAAAAAAAGAACTAATCCGCAGATTAGTTCTATCGATTAAAAGTTTATAGGTTACCGAGGCGGTAGACATATGCATAGTAAAGTCCTGAACCAGCCAAAGTCTTTTGATAGTTAGTCCGTGAAATACCATTGTCGGCATAGTTACAATGGATAATATCAGTATCACTAACGAACATACCAGTATGGCCACCAGCACCTAATGTGTAGCCACGTTGACCCCAAATAAAGATATCACCACGTTGTGGCTTTGATCCAGCTGGAACAAGCTTCCAGCCCTTACTTTCTAGATCAACGAATAGGGTTTCAGTGTTACCAATCATGGTGTTAGCAGACATTAAGCCAGCTTGCTTCAATGCAAGGTAAACGGAACTTGAACAGTCGTATGAGTTAGGTCCTAAGCGATTATACATTGAATAAGTTACTTTACCAGCACGGGCTTCAAACCAGCTAATGGCATTTTCTTTTTGATTATTCGCAGTGTTAGTTGCTTGACCATTGGCATTGAAGTAGATGCTCTTACCAGAAATATTTACGTACTTGCTAGTAGCACGTTGTCGGGTTGTTGGATCATAGTATTCCAATGAGCGGCTACCATCGGCACGATAGTACCAACGTTGACCACTTGCAGCATTACCCCATTGGTCAAGGTAATATGTTTGACCAGCTTTTGGTGTATAGTAGCCATTCACAATACGAAGATGGTTCTTATCAAAAGCTTCTAATTGCTTTTTACCGTTAATATCAACGCGCCAATGGGTACCAGTGATGGCATTTCCCCATTGATCGAAGTAATAGGCTTTAGTAGAGCTAGGGCGATAGTAACCATTTACAATGCGTAATTTATCGTTTCCAAAAGCTTCTAATTGCTTCTTTCCGTTAATGTCAATGCGCCAACGGGTACCAGTAATGGCATTTCCCCATTGGTCAAGATAATAGGCCTTACCAGCACTAGGACGGTAATAATCATTGGCAATGCGTAATTTATCATTACCAAAAGCCTCTAATTGCTTTTTACCATTAATATCAACGCGCCAATGGGTACCAGTGATGGCATTTCCCCACTTGTCAAGATAATAAGCTTTTCCGGCACTAGGGCGGTAGTAGTTGTTGGTAATCCGTAACTTATCATTACCGAAAGCTTCTAGTTGCTTTTTACCATTAATATCAACACGCCATTGCGTACCAGTGATGGCATTTCCCCATTGATCAAAGTAATAGACTTTACCATCACCGGGACGGTAGTAGTTATTGACAATCCGTAGCTTATCGTTACCGAAGGCCTCTAGTTGCTTTTTACCATTAATATCAACACGCCATTGCGTACCAGTAATGGCATTACCCCACTGATCGAAGTAATAGACTTTACCATCACCGGGACGGTAATAGTTATTAACGATGCGGACAAAATCTTTACCGTAACCTTCAAGTTGATCTTTACCATTAATGTCGACACGCCAACGAACACCAGTAAAGGCATTGCCATCTTCACCGAAGAAATACCATTTACCATCAATGTTTTGTTTACCAGTTACGGCGACATTATTCCGGTAATACTTGGTACCATCCCAGCCGTTTTTAACTGTTGAATCAGCTTTTTGCGTGACCTTCGTAGAAGTTGCCGCTTGACTCTTTACATTAGTTTGGCTGCCAACTGTCTGACTTGTCTGGGTTGAAGTGGCACTAGCACTAGCACTAGCGCTTTGACTGGCTTTTGATTCAACTTGCACACTTTGGCTGGTAGTCGACTTAACTTGCGTACTTTGACTACTTGCGCTCATTGATGTTGCGCTTTGGCTTGCAGTTGCGCTAGTAGCTGTTGCAGAGGTAGAGGTGCTCTGGTTATTTGCTTGGTCGCTAGTAGCAGTCTGTGATTGCGTGCTTTGTACTGTCGTACTTGTGGCGGTCTGACTAGTTGCATTATCAGATGTTGTTTGCGCTGCAGTGACGGTTGTTTGGTTAGTGGTTGAGCTAGCATTTGTCGTGTCAGCATTTGCTGATACACCGAACATAAGGGCAGTGGCACCAACCATGGCGCTAACCCAAACCTTACCGCTTTTATATAATTTTACATGTTGTTTAATTTGCATTTGTATGTATTTCACTCCTTAATGTCCATCAGTATAAACTAAAAATTTAATGAGTGAATTACAGCTGTGTAACAATCATATTTACAAAAAAACACTGAATTTACATTCAGTGTTTTTGGTAAATTAACGAATAACCATGTTCATAGACTTTGGTGTGTTCCAACCAAGTGCCTTCGTGTTCTTGTTAATGTAGGCCCAAGTGCTTTGTGATACCCACATTGTGCGCTTGCTAGTAGCGTATGGATCAGCAATTAAGAATTGACCAGGACGGTATCCAACAATTGTCATAACGTGGAAAGCATGTTGGCCTGACAAACGCCAGTAATAGTCTGCCCAGGTTACAACAGCATTAGACCGTGTTAGCTCCTTAATAATCTGTGAAGTACCAGCACCCGTGATGTCAGCGGCTCCCATGTTTTTAAATGCTTTTGCTAATGGATTAGCAAAGATAGTTTCAGTGTAACGGCTACCGTGTCCAAATGGGTTACCATAGAATCCCTTACCTGGGTTAACACCGTAACCAACTGGCACCTTGCGATAGATGCTTGGCAAACCAGGCACAGCACGCTTTTTGTGTGACAATGCAATTTGCATTGAGGCGCCTTCACAACCTTGTGGGGCACCTTGGTTCAATTGTGAGTAGTATGTGTAGTTCAACAATGCTTGATCAACACGACCCTTGCTATTGAAATGGTAACGTGTATTACTCAACGTCTTCCAAGCATTTGTTAGACGCTTAAAGTTGCTTTGGTAAAATTCCATCGTGTTCTTATAGTAACGCTTACCCGTGATGGCATGGCCATACTTATTAAAGAAGTAGTAGCTCCCTTTTTGGAGGATACTCTTATTGCGAGCACCAGCAAAGTTTGAGCTGTAGAATTCTAGTTGGTTCTTACCCTTGGCATCTTTATAGCCACGGAAACCAGTAATCGCTTGACCTGTGTTGTTCAAGTAGTAGTAATGTCCGTTTGTCTTAACACGCTTGTTACGGGCACCAGCAAAGTTTGAACTATAGAACTCTAAGTGTTGCTTACCCTTTGAATCCTTAAACTTACGTACACCATTGATGGCCTTACCATTCTTATTGAAGAAATAGTAGTGGTTAGCTGTTTTGATGCGCTTATTACGAGCACCGGCAAAGTTAGAACTATAAAATTCTAAATGTAGCTTGCCGTTGGCATCTTTATATTGACGTAAACCAGTGATGGCCAAGCCGTTCTTATCAAAGTAATAATAATGATCATTGGTCTTGATGCGCTTGTTATGGGCACCAGCAAAGTTAGAACTATAGAATTCTAGATATTGCTTACTGTTAGCATCCTTGTATCGACGCAAACCGATAATCGCTTGACCATTCTGATCAAAGTAATAATAGTGGTTGTCAGCAAAAATACGCTTGTTTTGTGCCCGGCTGAAATCATTATTATAAAATTCTAAATGCAATTTACCATTGGCATCTTTATATTGACGCAAGCCCTTGTAGGCATTCCCATTGGCATCAAAATAGTAATATTGGTTCCCAATTTTTTGATAACCTGTTGCCACAACACCATTCTTATAATATTTACCATTAATCCAACCGTTTTTTACGACGGGAGTTGGTTTAGTTTCAGTCGCTGAAGTTGATGCATTTTGACTTTTAGGTGTAGTCATTGAGTTAGAAGTAGTAGCACTTTTATCCGTTGTTTTTGATGCTACTGATCCAGCAGATTGTTTCGTGCTGTTTGATTCAACTTGGCTAGTAGCGCTTTGACTTGATTGAGTTGAATTTGTCTCACTCGTTGCCTTTGATTCTGTCACTGCACTTTGGTCAATTACCTTGCTGCCTTGAGATTCACTGACTGCTTGGCTCATTGATGGGGCACTTTGTTCTGAGGTCATTGCGGCGCTCACTGTGGTGTTAGCCACTGTTGATGCTTGCTCAGAAGACTGAGTTTGTGTTGTTTGCATGGCTTCTGGTGTTGTAACACTAGACTTCACTTCATCAGCGTTTGCTACGCCTCCCAAACTCAACATTGCTGATCCAACTAGTGCACTCACCCAGAGCTTTCCACTCTTATATAGCTTAACTCGTTGCTTATTTCCCATTTTTTAACTCCTTAAATTGTGTATATCGATACAAATCAAATATACAATTATAATATATACCAATTAATTATAGTGTATTGAATGCGACAAAAAAAGGACTAGTTATTAAACCAGTCCTTTTTTTATCTTCTTTTAATGCTAATGACATTGTAGGCTTAAGAAAAAGCCATTAATGATCGTGAGGATAAGCAATCGGCAAAGCATGCCGGCTTTAAGCGTAAAAAAAACAGGCCTAAGCCTGTTCTTTAATAATTAAAAATGAATAATCCCGGCGATTGGTTCGCTCATTGTAACGCGACGTTCATTGTAGGCCCGTCCAGCAAAATTTCCTTCGGCAATGATAAAGCTACCATCGCTGTTAACTTGCTTAATGTAACCAACGTGACCGTAACCAGAATAACCACCACCAGCAAATGAGATGACAGCGCCAACTTGTGGCTTACGATCAACCTTGATACCACGAGCACGGGCTTGGCTACTCCATTGAGCACCATTTCCAAGGTTGTAGAACTTACTCTTTGAAACACCTTGTGAAGCTAAGATATTAGCCACAAAAGCGGTACATTGGTAAGGAGGGTAGGTATGACCACCGAAGTAGAAACCAATGGTACCAGCATTTTTAACGTTGCGATAGTTAATGACTTGGCCATAGTTGTTACGCTTAGCCAATCCATTGTTGTCGAAACGATAAGCTGTGTTAGCGTTAAGGACAATCGTTTGATTATGCACACGTTTGTGGTTCTTATCATAATATTCATACTTTGAACCAGAAATCTTACGCAAGCCTGTTACGGCGTTTCCGTATTGATTGAAATAATAAACGGTGTTGTTGTTTTGCTTGAAATAGTTATTTGTAATCCGCAAATGATTCTTATCAAAAGCTTCTAATTGCTTTTTACCATTTGCATCAATACGCCACTTAGTACCAGTAATGGCATTACCATATTGGTTTAGGTAATAGGCTTGCTTAGCATTGGGGCGGTAGTAGCCGTTCACAATGCGCAAATGGTTTTTATCAAAGGCTTCTAATTGCTTCTTACCGTTGATATCAGTCCGCCACTTAGTACCAGTAATGGCATTACCATATTGGTTAAAGTAATAAGTTTGCTTGGCGTTGGGACGGTAATAACCGTTCACAATGCGCAAATGATTTTTATCAAAGGCTTCTAATTGTTTCTTACCATTGACGTCAGTCCGCCACTTAGTACCAGTAATGGCATTACCATATTGGTTAAAGTAATAAGCTTGCTTAGCGTTTGGACGATAATAGTCATTCACGACACGCAAGTGATTCTTATCAAAAGCTTCTAATTGCTTTTGACCATTGATATCAGTCCGCCACTTAGTACCAGTAATGGCATTACCATATTGGTTAAAGTAATAAGTTTGCTTAGCATTTGGACGGTAATAACCATTCACAATACGGATGTAGTTAGAACCGTAAGCTTCTAGTTGCTTCTTACCATTGATATCGATTCGCCAACGGAGTCCTGTAATAGGCTTACCATTTTGATCAAAGAAATACTGTTGATTGTTAATCTTAACTGCGCCTTGCGCAAGTTTATCATTCAAATAGTATTTTCCAGCAACCCAACCATTCTTAACGGTTGACTTAACTTGTGGCTTAGCAACAGCACTCTTGTTCGAAGTCGATGTGCTTTGGGCGTTGCTTGATGCTGAAGTTGATTGTGTAGTAGTGGTTGACTTTGAGCTAGCTTGAGATGAAACTGCTTGAGAACTGACTGACTTTGATTGTGCTTGTGATGAAGCAGATTGAGAACTCGTTGCAGAAGTTGATTGAGCGCTAGCTGATTGAGAAGTAACAGACTGTGAAGTTACAGCTGACTTTGCTTCTGTTGATTGTTGATTACTTGTTTGAGCTGTTGCACTAGTTGAGACAACTTGTGATGAAGCAGTTGCGCTCAATGTGATTTCGTTTGTGGTAGTTGAAGTAGATGCAGTTTGCTGCTTGCTAACTGTAGCAGGATTTTCGTTGTTTTGATTAGCAACGTCATCAGCTGCTGCGTGTTGTGCGCCGCCTAATAGGGCAAAAGTTCCCACAAGGGCACTTAGCCATAATTTTCCGGAATTAGTCGGTTTTGAACGATTAGTGTTTGGCATCAAAATAGCTCCTATCTCTCTTTCAATAATTTTTGAATTGCATATGTATGACTCGAACAAATTACATCATACCGATTGAGTTTTTCAGAGAGATGAAGAGAAGATAACTTATTTCGATAATTATGTCATCTGTTTGTGTTATTTTGAAATATAAAAAGCACATCGTAATATTACGATATGCTTGATTGGACTATATTAAATTGATGCACGTTCCACAAGTTGACTCGGAATCTCAATTTGTTCTAAATCGCCCGTGGCTTCTTTAAGACGTTTTAACAATAGCTCTGCCGTTGTGCGACCAATTAATTGCGGATTCTGCTCAATTGCTGTGATACCAGGGTTGAATAGCTCACCCAGGGTAGAATCATCATAACCAGCGATTCCCACATCAACCGGAATCTTGAATTGTTGATCTTTCAACCAACGCAAGCAGGCGGTCAAAATTTCACCATTTGCAGCAAAAATAGCTGGGACATCCTGAGTGGTATGTGTGAGTTGGGTTAGAAGTGGGTGATAATCATGATCGTTGATTTGCAGGTAAGTAAGGTCCATCTGATGGGCCTTGCTTACACTTGAAACCCCATCATAGCGCAATTTGTTGGACCAAGGATTTTCTCCGGCAGTATCTAAGAAAATAATATGGTTATAATGTCTTTTTTGTAACAATTCTGCCATATTGTGTGATGCATTGTAATTATCAGAGGTCACGCTAGGCCAAATTGCCGGTGTTGTTTGCCGATCGACGAGGACAACGGGCAAACTCGTTTCAATTAAGAATTGATAGTGGTCACTTGTTTGCGCCAGCGGTTGTAAAATTAAACCATCAACATTAGCGGCCATGACTTGTTGAATCGCATGTTTCTCTTGCGTTAGCTGATTGGCTGAATCAAACATCATGAGACTGTAGCCTTGTTCACGTAAGACAGCTTGAATTCCACTAATTAAATAAGAAGAATAGACGTTTGCCATATCTGCAACGACTAAACCGATTAATTTAGACTCTTTCAATTTTAATGAACGTGCCTGTTGATTTGGCACGTAACCGAGACGGTCAATGGCTTCTTGAATAGCAGCTTGGGTTTTAACATTAATGCGGTCAAATTGCCCGTTTAAATAGCGCGAAACGGTTGTTTTTGAGATGCCAACTTCATTGGCAACGTCGGTGATAGTAACTTTAGTCATGATTATGCTCGTTTTCTTCAGAATGATGCGCCTCTTCAGCCGCTTCCATTTGAGGTCGGATAGTAAAGGTATCTAATAGTGACCAAAAAGTAATGACCACAAAAATAATCACGAAATGCCATAACACAGTTTGTAAGGCGTTGTGATAAACGTTGGTATACGTATTAATAAAATGGTGCGTAAAGACAAAGACGACAATTTCCTCAACAGCAATAATGAGGGCAGTTAGCGCCGAAGCGGCTGCTAGGACAGTTGCTAGGAGTAAAATTGCGGACGCAATATGTTCTAAAATCCAATTCAAGCTCCAAGGCTTGGAATCAACAAATTTCATACTGCTCCTCCTTAAAATGTAGTTATCTAGCTTTCATTATAGAGGGCACTAAATAAATTTGGTAGCTAAAGTGATTAAAATGCGGTAAGTTAAAGACAAATTTATACAAATGAACGTAAAAATTAGCTTTTACCTAACATTTCAACGTAAATACCTGTATAATGGTTAACGAATTTAAAGTAAGTCAAAGTAAGGAGCGCAACATGGCACATGATTGGATTACAATCCACGGAGCACGAGCTCATAATTTAAAAAATGTTGATGTCGCAATTCCACGCGATAAGTTTGTTGTCATTACGGGCTTATCAGGGTCAGGAAAAAGTTCATTGGCCTTCGATACCTTATATGCGGAAGGACAACGCCGTTATGTTGAAAGTCTATCAGCTTATGCTCGTCAGTTTTTGGGACAGATGGATAAGCCTGATGTGGACTCAATTGATGGATTAAGCCCTGCAATTTCAATTGATCAAAAAACAACTTCAAAAAATCCCCGTTCTACGGTTGGAACAGTTACCGAAATTAATGATTATTATCGTTTGCTATATGCACGCGTCGGACAGCCTGATCCTGATAAGGATGGTGTAATTGTTAAAACGTCGATTGATCAGATGCTTAATGATTTAGAAGAACGATTAGAACCCGGTAGTCGGATGCAAATTTTGGCGCCAATTGTGCAACACAAGCGAGGATCACACGCTACAGTTCTTGATAAAATTAAAAGCGAAGGCTTTGTCCGAATCATGGTTGACGGTGAGATGCATGAAGTGAGTGACGACATTGCTTTGGATAAGAATAAGTATCATGATATTGCGATTGTTGTTGATCGAATTATTTTAAAGCCTGAATCACATGCTCGTTTATATGAAGCATTTGAGTCTGCCTTACGGATGGCGGATGGGTTGGTTACTGTAGATGTGATTCGGGGTGAAGATTATACATACTCGGATCACTATACTGGTGCCTTAAAACATTATCCGGTTGGTGGCCTTGAACCGCAACTCTTTTCATTTAATGCACCCGATGGGGCCTGTGAAGTTTGTGGCGGATTAGGCATCACCCTTGAAGTTGATACAGACTTAGTGGTGCCTGACCCAAGTTTAACGTTAGAAGATGGCGCCATCGCAGCTTGGAATCCAATTTCATCAAAGTATTATCCTGAATTATTGCGTCAATTTGCCGATCAAAACAATATTCCAATGGATGTACCATTTGAAGACCTTTCAGAGGAGGATCAAAATAAGGTTCTTTATGGTTCAGATGAAAAATTCCATTTCCACTATGAGAACGATTTTGGTGGAGTCCGTGATGTCGATACAGAATTCGAAGGGGTAATTCCTAACATCAAGCGGCGTTATAACGAATCTTCTTCAGATTTCACGCGTGAACAAATGCGTAGTTATATGAACGAATTGACGTGTTCAGCCTGTCATGGTTATCGGCTTAACGATGCTGCTTTGTCTGTTAAAATTGATGGACATCACATCGGGGAAGTTTCTGATTGGCCAGTTGATCAAGAATTAGCCTTCTTCCAACAATTGACTTTCGGGGAGCAGGATGAACAGATTGCCCGTCCAATCGTCAAGGAAATTACGGATCGTTTGCATTTCTTACAGGATGTTGGGTTGGATTATTTGACCCTATCACGTTCAGCGCGGACTTTGTCTGGTGGTGAAGCACAGCGAATTCGTCTGGCAACACAGATTGGTTCAAATTTATCTGGTGTGATGTACGTGCTTGATGAACCATCAATCGGTTTGCATCAACGGGATAATGACCGCTTGATTCGCTCATTGAAAGCGATGCGTGATTTAGGGAATACATTGATTGTGGTTGAACATGATGAAGATACGATGCGCGCGGCTGATTATCTAATTGATGTTGGTCCTGGTGCTGGTTCACACGGTGGTGAAATCATGGCGGTCGGGACACCAGCCGAAGTGGAAGCTAATCCTGAATCACTAACTGGACAGTATCTAAATGGAAAGAAGTTTATTCCGGTTCCAGAAAAACGACGTAAAGGTAATGGCGAAAAAATTACGATTACTGGAGCCCAAGAAAATAACTTAAAGAATGTGAAGGTTGACTTCCCATTGGGGAAGATGATTGCTGTGACAGGTGTTTCAGGGTCAGGTAAATCGACTTTGGTTAATACAATTCTAAAGCGGGCTCTAAAGGCGAAGTTAAATCACAATTCTGAAAAGCCAGGTAAGTTTAAGAAGCTGACTGGCGAAGAGAATATCGATAAAATTGTTGATATTGATCAGAGCCCAATTGGTCGAACGCCACGTTCAAACCCAGCAACGTATACAGGAGTCTTCGATGACATTCGTGACTTATTTGCACAAACTAATGAAGCCAAATTGCGTGGATACGCTAAAGGACGATTCTCATTTAATACCAAGGGTGGTCGCTGTGAGGCATGTAAGGGTGATGGGGTCATCAAGATCGAGATGAACTTCTTACCTGATGTGTATGTGACCTGTGAAGTTTGTCATGGGACACGTTATAATTCGGAAACCTTGGAAGTAAAGTATCGTGATTTGAATATCGCGGATGTTTTGAATTTGACGACCGAAGAAGCGGTTGAATTTTTTGCGCCAATTCCAAAGATTCGTCGTAAGCTCCAAACGATTGTGGATGTTGGCCTGGGTTATGTGAAACTTGGTCAATCAGCAACCACATTGTCTGGTGGTGAAGCCCAACGGATGAAGTTAGCTTCTGAATTACAACGGCGCTCAACTGGTAAAACTTTCTACATTTTAGATGAGCCAACGACTGGCTTACACATGGATGATATTGCCCGTTTGCTTGACGTGTTAGAACGCTTGGTTGATGGCGGAAATACTGTTTTGGTGATTGAACATAATCTGGATGTAATTAAGACGGCTGACTGGGTCATTGATCTCGGACCTGAAGGTGGTGCGGGTGGTGGCCAAATTGTGGCAACTGGCACTCCAGAGAAAATTGCGCAAGTACCTGAGTCATATACCGGTCAGTATCTTGGACCAATTATGGAACGTGATCGTAAACGTGCTGCTCAAGCTAACCATTAAACTTTTGATGCATGTATTTGGTAGTTAGACCGGATGCTGTGGCTAATGTAAAGTAGGGCATTTGCATTTTTATCAGCATGGCGTTATACTTACTTTTTGTTATGAAACGGCTTATGCTCACTAAAAATAAGTGAAAGAAACGCTGATGTATAGGCAAACGAAGACAAATATATATAAATACGATTAAGCAAATTGTGTGGTGTTTGTGTTGCGTTTTGTGTTGTGAGAATTAATAATTTGGCCTACTAAGCTTGTCCGCTGTCCTTAGGGATGGCGGTTTTTTATTGTTAAAAGTAGATGAAGTTTGTAACGGTATTGTTTCGGTAATTAACAATTACTAAACAACTAATATTTAAAGTTTATTTAAGCGAGCGGTGAAGTAGTATTGGAACGCTTTTCGATAGCCCGTTCCTTTGATCCGTGGTGTCATAATCTTCTATTGGGCTAAACCATTTCTGAATTCCTAATTGCTTATGTAATTTATGAGCGCTAACTTGTTCATTTATTTATCCTGTATGACTAACTTTTGTTTGATATTTCTTCATAAGTGAAGAAAAGTAATGAATAGCGTACAAAAAAAGACCGCTATGCAATAGATGCGGTCTTTTAATATTATGTGCCTAAACCATGGTGTGATGGCCTAGTCGTATAGTTATGTGCATTGTGGAGTATCACAATAACATAATCATACTATAAAACTCATTAGCTATAAGTAAGTGCTTACAGTAACCAAATTTCAACTCGGAGTGCTCGTGTAAAGTGCGATTTCTTCTTGCTTAATTTTGTAACAATTTGTGAATCATCAAAGCCTAGAGCTTCTTGTAAAGCATCTAATGTGGGTTTTTCCATGTTGTCCAGGTCTTTAGTTGCTCTGGTAGTTTGATTAACGTTTGTTTGATAAAAGGTAAGATAGATGCCGATAGGGGTGCCTTGGCTGATTTGAACGTTGAACTTATCATTTAGTTCATCAATAGCATCTATGAGTTCTTGCTTATAGGCTTTATATCGTGGTGTTCGATAGACAATGTTTGTTTTTGTATTGTGTTGAATATCGTTACCACTAGCAAACTCATTTTCAAGCTCGATTAAGCCTTCAAAAATTTTATTGTACATAAAACCTCACTTCATGATTATTCTAATGTCTGATTTGCTTTTTGGAGTGTGACTAATCTTGGATCGTCATTGGGGACGTTCAGTAAATTTTTCCCATAATCTGCGATAAGTTGTTTTCTTAAGCTCCAAATGATGGCGTATTTTTCTTTACGACACTTAGTTTGTTGAACCTGCTTAATTAATTCTGTATCTACTTCAATGTTATGTATGGGCGTTGTTTCAAGTGTGGGAGCTTTTACGACTTCTTTGTTTAAACCTGCGTAACGGGGGTTGCAACACTTTCCAGCTTTGTCGGGATACTTTGCATTAAATCGTTTATTAAATCCTTTATGGGCAATCTTATCGCGGCTGATACCATATATTCTGGCAATTTCAGCAATTTTAATACCATTTAATCGCATTATTTCAAATTGTTCATAGTCCAATTCTGACATTGTGGGATTACTCCTTATGTATGCGCAAAATGCGCTCTTAAAATAAAAAATCATGATATTTAGTAATTAATTCTTTGTATCCAAATCTTTTATGCTGTTTACGTTTATTTCACCAAGTTGTTCACCTTTGGATCTTACTTTACTGTTTTTTTACGTTGGTAACATTGGTGAACATAGAAGAAACAGGCAAGTTACCTGTATAAATGCTTTTATATCAACGTTTTAAGCGTAAATGTAACAAAGGAGACGTTTTTTATAAATATCCCCCCACACGCATATATGTATATGGGGTGTTTGTAACGAATATATATATTTACTTTTAAAATGTGTTACCTTGTTACCGGAACATGGATAATTGCCTATATACCAGCATTCTAGGTAGGTAACATGCGCGTTACATGAGAGTTTCCTTTTGTTACCAAAAAAGCATAATCAACCTTTATAACCATAATTTCTTAATCGGTTACGTTTGTGTTGTGCTGGATCGTCAACTGTTGGTTCATCTTCTCGTGATCCTTTTCGGGGTTTAGGTTCAAACTCAAATCCTTTCTTATTCATGGCTTGGGTAAATTCTTGTGTGGTCATACGATTATCAGCCTCTGTATCAAGAAAATCATTAAAACGGTCTATCAGATATGGACGACTGACACCGTACATCCCTGTGATTGGCACGATAAACATATCGGTGAAATGTTGCACGTAGTCGGTACTTTGTAACCACTGCTCAGTACGCGCTTTGGTTTCAGGTAGGATAGTGAGTTCTTTATTATCTAAGGCATGTTGTGCTTGCTGAATTGAATAACTAACAAATTTAGGAAGGTCATTTAACATTTTGTCCATACTGAACTTATTTTTAAAAGCTAACGGGTCTTGCATGTTTGCAATAGCGGGAGATCCTGCATTCAATAAGACAAAGCGCCGTCTGAACTCCGGTTCATTTTCAATTGCTGGTAAATTGTAGTTAGCTGAAACAATGAACTTGGCAGTGTTTGTAAATGTGTAAGCTTTTTTACCTTTCGGATTAGCACCGATTGGGTCGCCACCCGTTAATAGTTTGATAAGATTTAGTCCGTTCTCGGTAATGTATGGGTCGCTTTCTGCAATGATATTAGCTTGTTTAGTGGCTAAGTCATCTAAATAACGATCTCCCTCACGTCCTGATAACTGCGTGATAGAGTAACCACTTGCATATTCACCAAAAGCGGAGGCTAAAACACGTAAGAGGGTGCTTTTACCATTTCCACCGACACCTTGGATAAACACAATGTTATTCATGGTTGCCATATCGTTAAAGAACATATAACCAAACCACTCGCTAAGGGTCTGGACTTCATCCCCAAGCAAATGTTTCGCATAATCATAAACTAGGCCACCTTCATCGCTCCCTTCATAATCAATTGGTAATAGTTTAGTGATGTAGTCGTCTTTAGTATGGGGATGCATTTTATTAGTATCTAAATCAAGCGTGCCATTGGAAAAGTTTGCATAGTTCTTAGTATCAAAACGGATAGACTGCTCTTTTGTCATACCTGCTTGTACATAGCTGTAGATTTTAGACAGGATAGGGTTAGAAAGCTTGCTATAAAGTTTCACGGTTTCAATCTCATCAATGCATGCAGACTTAATATATTCTTTAGCTTCTCTTTTGCTATCGTATTCTTCCCAATTCTTGCCGGTGTATAAAATGCCGTTTTTATATTGATGTGTGAAAATCAAAGGGATCTTGTGCTGAATTATTTTTAAAAATTGTTCATAGTTAATACTGTGAACTAATTGTTTTGCCTTTGCATCATAGTGATGTGATAACCATCTAGGGGAAATTGTGTTCAGTTCTTCTAATAAGTCATCTAAGTTAGTGGGCAATTCAGAGCTTACTTCAAGGGATTGTTTGATTAAATCGTTAACATGCTGTCGTGTTTCCCAATAATTAACATGGAGAGGCTTATCGTGCTGTTGTGTGATTTGTTGTTTCTCTTCATCGGTTAGTGTATCGGCTAATCGTGATGCTTCTGTTGTCATGTAAAGTGTTCCTTTCTAGTAATGCCAGTGTTGCATCCAGCTCTTAAATTTTTTAGTGAGTTCTTGTTCTGAAATTGGGGCAGTACCTCGGTTATTGGTGTCTTGTACAACATCAGCAGTTAAATTAATGTCGCCTTTTGTATTTTTAAAGACCCAACCACCAATGCTGGTTAACATGTTGTCCCAACCGCCGAAAGCGTTGTAATGCTCCTCTGGAGCAAGTAAGGCACGGATGATTTTACGGTTGTTCATTGCCCACTTAGGAGCGTTGCTATTCATGGCAGGTTTTGGCAGGTTCTGCTTTGAACTTTCCATGTTAAGTTTTTCATATTTACTCAAAAAGAAGGCGGTATTTAAAGCTGTACCGTTATTCTCAATAATTGGCTCGTTTTGGGCGTTTTGTGTTGTTTTAACATAAATACCCTGCAACTGTTTAAAGGCTCTTGTAGCCCCTGAATAATCCGCATTTAGGTGTAGATGATACGTTAAGACTTGCCAAACTTTGCTATATTCTTCTGGAGCTAATTCGTTGTCTAATGGAATGCCGACTCGTAAACGTTCTCCCGGCTTAATTGAATTGTTGATGGTAGGATAGATGACATGCTTAATATTTAAACTACTTAAGACGGCATCGATGTGGTAAGCCTCTTTGTCATAGTCTTTACCGTTGTCGTCAACATCTATAAAAAGAATTATTCGGCCGGTTATTTCACTTGTACCACGATCTAGGCAAGTGCTTGTACCATAAATTACGTAAGGTGCCTCATCCTTTTTAAAAGTATCTATTTCATCTTGGATTTTGCTAATAACACGGGGATGCATGACTGACTGCACCAAATGTTGCCATTCATTACCACTGCTTTGTGTGTACTGGAGCTGTTTTACGCCTTGTGTTAGATAGATCATAGTTTGAACTCCCGCAGTAGGTTATTTAATTTGTTAGAAATGATGTGTGCGGGGTAGATTAAGTGAATGAGCTTGTTATATTGGTCAATGGCCTTATTAGCGGTAACTAAATCTATTCCTGATGAATTTTGATTAATGTTACTTGGAGCTACCCGTGATTTTGTAATTTCATTCATAACAAAAATTAAATCATCTAGGGCCCTGGCATCTAATGTGAGATTATCTAGTAAGTAGTCAGAATTATTAGCAATGTTGTTATTTTTAGTCATAATCATGTTTTCCTTAGTTGCAATATAATTGTTCGACTAATGCAAAGGGAATTTGCAAACATCCTCGTTTAAAAAATCGCGAATTTCTTCGATCGCTGTTAATTTTTCGTTCGATGAAAGGGGATTGTGCAAACGTTGATTTAAGGATTCTGTCATTGCTTTAGCATGTTTATTAGAAACCGGTGCATTATAAATAAAACAACCGACCAAGACAGCGTTCATGAAATACTCATGACGATGATTATTGTCTGGGTGTAGCCACATCTTAATGTATTGGTTTGTTGCATCAACACGTAATTCTGTTGTAAAAGAGTTGCTGGCAATTGTATTTTCAGTCATAATAAGTTTGTCCTTTATATTTAATATTTGTACGGGGATGTGTTGCTAGACTCTTTGGTCGGAACTAGCAACGCTTGGGAGCTGATGCTTGAATTCAATTTTAGGCATTGGCTTTTTCTTTATCCCAAAATTCGTTTAAGTCAATTTGTAGCAACGTATCGACTCGTTTGAGTTCAGCGTTGGCTTGGCGACTTAACGGACGTACGGCGTTCTGTAATTCTTGTGGGGTTTCAATTAGGAAATATCCAGTTGGTTCGGTACGGCTTGAACCAATTGGGATATTATGTTTAACGATTAAATCGTTGATAATTTGACTAATTAAGCGAGGCGTTACTTTGAATTGCTCGCTTTGTTCTAGTAGGTAAATCAATTCATCTTGTGGCCGTGGCCGTTCAGCACCTTTAGGTAATAAAGCATAAACGTTTTGTTGTAACGAAGTAAGCTTAGGCATATTGTGCACCTCCTAGAATGAATACCATGAGTTGTTGGGCAGTTTGTTCTTTTAGCCAAGGAAAAATTGTATTCTCCATTAATAAGTCATAAACTTCAATTCGAGATAAACTATTGCGGTCTAAAGTAGTTAAGCGGTTTAAAAAGCGTTTTGCGGTCGCGCTAAGGTGAGGCGAATAAATTGCTTCGGCTGAATTTAAAAACGCTAGTGTGGCTGTTTTAAGCTCATGTAATGACGTATACATAGTCCTATCTCCTTTCTCCTTAGTAAAGTGTATCTAGTTGTTTAAGCAGTAATTTAAATGATTTTACTTTTGCTTCGTCTGAAATATCAGCGTTCTCAATGACGTAGCAATTAGCCATAACAGCTAAGCCAAAGCGATCATCACCGACTTCGATAACTGTGTCGACAAGTTCCTTTAGCTTTTGTGGGTCGTGTGTTGGATTTACATTCATGCATTCAGTCCTTTCTTGACGGCGTCCAAAATTATCGTGTTCGTTTGTTCTTTAGATAACGCTATGTTGTCTGATAGTAGGCTATCTTTAACTTGCTGGGTAACGTCATTAGCAATGTGCTTAATGAAGTTCTGATAGTCGGGGATGTCGGCAATTAAATAGCTTCGGCGACTGTGTGGATTGCGTGGCCTGATAAGTTGCGCTAATTCATCCAGGTCATACAACTTAACGCCATTAACCACATTTGGGTGTAACTTACCTTGCTTCGTCCATGTTCTGATTGTTTGTACTGATACATCAGCAAGTTGCGCGGTATGTGTTTGATTGGCCACCATCCCCGGACTTAGTGTTATAATATTATTAGTCATATAAATATGTTCCTTTGAATGATGGAGTTAGGCGGATAACGTCTAGCTCCTTTTTTTGTGTGGCTACATGTTATTTAATTGCCATAGTTGATTGCTTAATAGTTCAGCTAATTCACCGAGTGTTTGCTTATGTGATGTGCCATCTTCGTTTGGTACGTAACCTAAAGCATCATAGTCATCTAGCGCACGGTATAGCGTGTGACTAATATCTTTTACTATTTGGATGGTATCGGCATCATCATCGGAAATTAGGTACATGCCCTGATAAATTTCTAATGCGTCATCTAATTGGCGTTGCAAAGAACGAATGACTACCTTATTTAGCTCATCTTTGCTAACCTCTTGTTCCAATGCATATACAATATTGGTTACCATTTCGCTGAATGGCTGTTCGCTATTGTGCTCGGATAGTTTTACATCATTTTCTTCTGATAACGCGTCAGAGGACATTAGAGTACCACCTAGTGACTGGGATAGATCTACAGCTTGTAATTCAAACTGACTTAATGCATCAGTAACATTGGCACTTGTCGCAACGCTTAAATCTGGGTCGGCTTCAGCGAAATAAATAGCACTTAGCAACTCATTCGCTGTCCGGATAATTCCGTACGTATCTTCTACTTCAATGTATGCTTTGGTCATATTCAATTCTCCATTTTTATATTTTTGGTCGTTTAATTTGATTGGGAGCTGATTTGATACCGCAGTATCTTATTTATTGTGTTAACTGTTGCTTAATTTGTTGGTAGTCCATCCCCAATTCAATGAAATTAGCGATGATTGTCCGGTAGTGTTCTACCTTGTTTAATTCGTCAGTTGTAAGGGCTTCTTGAGCGTTTGAAACTTTGCGAGATTGCTTTACTTGTTTCGGGCTCTTATCGATAGCGACTTTATAGGCTAGCTTGTGGAAAGTACTATACATAAACGGTTTGTCCGGGAAGTGTTCTTTGATGACTTCGCTCAAGTCTTTATTAGTTTGATGATTACGTTCTAGCAAAACACGTTTTTCTGACAGTTCCTTTTTAACTTCAAAGAACTCGTCGACAAGAGCCATCTTGAATTTAATTACTTGGCGTGTATTTTTCATGAAGGTAATAAATAAAGTGGCTTGTCTTTGATTGTAGTGCCAGATTTTTCGACTTTGCCCGCTAGGCATAGGTGCGATTTCAAATCTCATCTTTCCAAATTGTTCGAGCTCTTTTTTATGTTCATTTGTTAGCTTATTTATGCTTCGTAAACTAACGCCACTGAATTCAGCGATCACATCACTAGTTGTATACGGCTCATCTTTAATGTTGTGGTAAAACACGAGTTCGTTATCCATGTTATAATCTCCTTGTTGTTGTTCAGCACTATCTCTTTATTGAGGTGGTGCTTTTTTGTGCATCCCCTAGTTAAGGTCATTGAAGTAGGGTTGAATGTAGCGAACGCCTAACTGTTGAGACAGATAGAACTCAAACTGAGTAAGCCATGTATCTGTGCGATCTTTTGAATAACGCCCTGTTAGTGTGTATGTGATGTTGGATTTAGAAATGTGGTAATGTTCTGCTAAATCTCCAAATGTGATATTTGCTCGTTCCATATTTGCTCTGACTGTCGAGCACCTTTCTTTTTCTTCTTCTGTTTGTTTTCTTGGTCGATGTTGTGGCATTTATTTGCTCCTTTCTACTTATTAACGTTAATTGACAAGTAAAACTACTTCGACTATAATTCGAAGCGTAATCGAACGTACAACACGGTTGATATAACTGTATTTATAGCTTGGTAGGCGAATATAGTATTTGTTAGTATTGACCGTCTTATCTATTAATTACTTAACAATTAAAAGTATAGTCAAACTACTTTGACTTTTCAAGTGAGAAACAGTAAAACTACTTCGACTTTATTTTTTCTTAATATTTGGAGATTAAATATGACTCTTTTTGAAAGAACAAAACAGATTGCAAAGGAGCGTGGCTTAACTCTTAGACAATTAGAAAAGCAAGCTGGATTAGGGGATAAGTCAATTTATGCATGGAAAAGGTATACGCCTCGTGGAACTAATTTAAAAAATGTGGCTGACGTATTAGGTGTATCAGTAGACTATTTGCTTGGTGAAACGGAAGATAAAGGAGAAATAAATAATAATAGTGAAACAAGTCAAGATTTTTTTAAGATAGACTTATCCGATATCCCAGAACAGGAAAGACAACGAGTTATTGATCAAATGGAAGAAGTTAAAGAAATTTTGACAAGAGATATGAAATGAAACAAATCAATGATATTGACTTTCAAAATAGTGACGTTTATTGGTACATGAATAAATTTGTTAGAAAAATTCAAATATTAGTGTCTAACTATGTTCAGAAACGGATTGGTGAATTATGCTATGACGATTATCTTTACTATGCAAAACAAAATATAACAAATTTTAAGTTTCAGAAATTTCCAATAAGAGGTGGTTATCTTGGTGATCATCTTTCTGGGATGTTAGTTGTCAAAAAAGATGTAAAGATTTTTATAAATAGTAATTATGAACTTGAGGAACAGCACCAGGCCTTTTTTCATGAGTTGGTTCATTTTTATCGGCACGCTGTGATGAATAATGAGAAGACACAGACGTTTTCAGAACTTATTAATTTAAATTATTACCCGTTTGATGATCGTTTGTGCGAGACTGAGGCAAATTATGGCGCTGGATTTTTATTATTACCAAGTTATACGATTGATCAACTTATAACATTTAATTATCCGTGGAATGAGGTAATAAGTGAATTTGAGATAAGTTCAAAAAGATTAACAAAAAGACTGCTGGATTTTTTAATTTTTGAAAATTCTGTAGACTTTGTTCGGGCAGATAGACTTGTTAGTGAAATGCAAAATAACGGGTTTGGTATCTTGTCAGAAATTGAGGTTGGTTGGAGAGAAAAATACATGACTTTTCCGGAAGTATCTTATGATTATATAAGATGTGCTATTAGTAAATATGTGGCAGAAAGTGAAAGAAACGCCTATCTTTATAAAGTCAATGGTGATTTAGGAGTAGCTTATGAATAAAATGTTTAAACTTGGCATTGGTTGTGCAGTTGCTGTTGCTTTAGTGGCCAGTGGTGTGTTTGCGGGCAGTTATCACGCACGGCAAGAAAAAATGCGTGAAGAATCCAGTTTGAAGAGTAAACAAAAAGAGGCGAGTATAAGCAAAAAAGAAGCAAGCTTAAAAAAGCGAGAGGCAGAAAGCTTGGCGTCGAAGAAAGCAGAGTCTGAAAAGCAAGAAAGCTTAAGGCAGTACGAAATACAGCAGTCGGCACCAGCACCACAGGAACAAGTTGCCCCGAGTGCCCCTGTAAACAAGCCCAAGGATAAGGCTACTAAGACATCTACAGAGATTACGGTAGAATTTGGACCAATCAAAGAATCAGTTAGTGAACTTGATAAGGAAACGAAGGCTTACCATGATGCAGGCGTAATAAACCCACAAGGGGATACAAAATATAGCCCTGATATTGAATCTAAAACGCAATCTAATCTTAAAAAAGCAAATGATATGGCCGAGTGATGACGTGATGATATGTTGGGTGGTTTAGCTGCTATGTAGGCCTAATAGTCTTGTGTATAGTACCTCTAATGGACACCCCACCAATAGCAGAAGTGATACAGTTGTTAGTTATCTGAAATCCGTATGGGTTTCGGTATAAAAATGTTGGAAAATGTAGGAGTGGTTTAACAACAAGTTTTAACAAGTTTTTAGCTTAATTGTGATGCAAGGGGGATTTTAGTTGGGTAATAGCGGTTATTGTCTTTTCGTAAAACCTATTAAAACCTATGCCTATTCTTACCATATTTCATTCTATCCATTTCTTGGAATACATAGCTTGGTAGGCTGTGAAAGGAACATAGAGATATGGCAATTACTAAAAAGAATAATGGCAAGTATCAAGTACGGGTTTATGTTGGATATGATCATATTACAGGAAAGCGTAAAACCAAGTATGCAACGTGCGAAACAATGCGAGAAGCACGTTTGAAAGAGGCACAGATACTTACTGATGTTGAAACTGGTGAGTTGATACCTGAATGGGATAAGCCCAAGGAACAGAAACACTATACCTTTGATGAGGCTTTTTATGAATGGTTTGATATTTACAGTAGGCAAGGTCGGTCGGATGCGACAGTTGCTAAAACCAAATACTACTTTGAACACTATCTATTAAAGCCGGAATTATTCGGTGGCCTGTACTTAGAACGAATGACTAGGATTGACACACAACGACGTGTTAATCAGTTCATCCCCAAGTATGTCGAATCTAAAACGATGATTAGTTACGCTAATATGGTACTTAAATGGGCTTATGATCATGAAGAGATAGCCTGTGATGATAATCCATTAGAGCACATCCAAATGGTGCAAGCCAAGAAAGCTAAGAAACGTGAAACAAAGTTTTATGACGAGCGCCAAGTAAAATTATTTGAAAAAGGGATAGAGGAGTACTTTAAGAACGAGCCTATGTTCCATGCTATCTATACGTTGTTATTAAGAACGGGGATGCGTGTAGGAGAGCTATTAGGGTTAAAGTGGGAAAATATTGATTTTGCTAATGATGTCCTTATTCTGAATGGACGCATGACATTTGCAACGGGGTCTAAGAAATATGAGCCCGGTTTAAAAAATGGAGACACTCAACGTTCTATTGAGTTTGATAAGGTTGTACACAATAAATTAAAGGTGTGGCAACACGAAAAAAGGCTTAGTTCATTTGCTATTGGTAGTCCAATGTCTGATGATGATTTTGTATTCAATGTCAGCCGTACTTGTGTTCAAAGCACGATATATAAGTTTTATGATTGGTACAACGAAAACCACAAGACTCAACTCCCTAAATTAAATATCCACGGTTTTAGACATACCCACGCTAGTTTATTGCTTTCTAGTGGGGTGGACATAAAAAAGGTTTCGGAGAGATTAGGGCACAAAGACATCACTATTACGGCAAATATATATGCTGATGTAACACCGAAAGCTAGGAGAGAAGTGGCGGACAAGTTTAGTGAAATTATGGGAGACAATGCTTAATACTATACGCGATATTGTGTTGCGTTTTGTGTTGCGTCTCACTTTAAAAAAGTTGAGTAGCTGGTACTATTGCGTTTTATAGGGTTAGTGTTATACTTACTTTTAGTAAATTAAAAGGAGGCCACGACATGACTGAACGAATGGATTTAGCGTCAGCGCGACGCAAAATGAAGAGCCCAAACATCAAGACCCGTAAGCTGGCTTTAAAGGCTTTGCATGATGCGGCCCGACAGAACGGTAAAAAATAAGCTTTAAAGCAATCTACTTCGGTGGGTTGCTTTTTTTATAAAAAGCCTGAAGAAGCCTTTGTTTTGTTGTAACAATGGTATAATACAAGCAGCAGTTGAAAGGAGTTTGTAATGGTGAAAAAAGAATTAGTGATTGTCACCGGGATGAGTGGGGCTGGTAAAACAGTTTCAATGAAAGCCTTTGAAGATTTAGGCTATTTTACTGCCCAAAACTTACCCGCTAATCTCTTACCACAAGTTTGGCAAATGATTTCCAGCGAACCAAATATTGAACGTGCGGCCATTATGATTGATACGCGGTCACGCCAGTTCTTTGAAGATTTGGATGAAGAATTATTTGGGATGGCCCAAAATAATCATGATGATTATAATTTACGAATTCTATTTTTGGATGCGGATGATAAAGAATTAGTCGCTCGCTACAAAGAAACCCGTCGGCAACATCCGTTAGCAGAACAACAAGGGACTTTGTATGGATTAGAGCAAGAGCGAATTCTGATGGCCGATTTGAAAAATATGGCAACGGATTATGTTGATACGAGTCAAATGGATGCCAAAGAATTGCGCCAATATATTATTAATCATTTTGGTTCTGAACATGATCGTCAATCTTCGTTTAGTGTGCAAGTGATGAGTTTCGGCTTTAAGTATGGTCTACCTACTGATGCTGACATTGTTGAAGATGTCCGCTTTTTGAAGAATCCATATTATCAACCTGAATTGCGTGAACAAACAGGTCTTGATCAACCGGTTTGGGATTACGTCTGGGATAATGCCGATGCTGAGAAAATGTATCAGATGGATTTAGAGCGTTATCGTTGGTTGTTGCCTAAATATAAGGCGGAAGGCAAGGCGACGTTAACGATTGCGTATGGCTGTACAGGCGGACAACATCGTTCGGTTGCATTTGCCCATCGCTTAGCGCAAGATCTTGGAAAAGATTGGGTTGTTAATGAAAATCATCGTGATCGGACCCGACGAAAGGCAGGGTATGCACAATGAAGCAAAATGAAATCGTGAATACGCCACGAATCGTAGTGATTGGCGGTGGATCAGGTCAGCCAATTATTTTAAAAGGGCTTAAACAGTATGATGTTGATTTGACGGCTGTAATCACTGTGGCGGATGATGGTGGTTCATCTGGGACCTTACGGGATTATTTGAATATCATCCCACCTGGTGATGTACGTAATGTGATGGCCGTGATGTCAGATGTTTCTGATGAATTAATTGATATTTTTCAATATCGCTTTAAAAAAGAAGATGAAATGCTTGCCGGACATGCGCTGGGGAATTTGATTATTGCGGCAATGGCGGAAAAGGAAAATGATATTTTTCGTGGCGTTCAGATTCTTTCACGGTTAATGAACGTGGAAGGCCATATTTATCCAGTGGCTAATGAGCCATTAGTTTTACATGCCCAGTTTAAAGATGGGACTGAATTATCTGGAGAAGCAGAGATTACTGCAGCGCATAAAGTGATTGATCATATTTGGGTGACCCCACAAGAAAATTCTCGGATGAAAGAAGCGCAAGCACCAAGTGAGGTGATTAATGCGATTTTGAATGCCGATGAAATTGTGCTGGGGCCTGGAAGTTTGTATACCAGTGTTTTGCCCAATTTGGTGGTGCCTAACGTGAAGGAAGCATTGAAATTGACGCCAGCTAAAATCACGTATGTAGCCAATATTATGACCCAAAAGGGCGAGACTGATAATTACACAGAATCTGATCACGTGCACGCAATTAATCAACATATGGGTGAAAATATTGTGGATGCGGTGATCATGAATTCCGCACCAGTACCGGAAGATTATATTGATTGGCAACGTTGGAATGAAGTGTCGCATCAAGTACAATCTGATCCAGAAGATGTTCGTAAAGAAGGTGCGGTACCCATCACAGGTAATTTATTACAACTTCGTGATGATGGGGCTTTTCATGATGGTGATATGGTTGCCAGTTTAATTATGCAAATCGCTGAGGATAAGACAAAGCGAGATAATAGCATACAGTAAGGAGGGGTGAGGTGTGTCCTTTGCCAGTGATGTAAAAAAAGAACTCACCATGCTCGAAATCAATAATCCTGAAAATGCACGAGCTGAGCTTGCGGCTTTACTTAGGATGAATGGCTCGCTTGGTTTGAGTAACATGCACTTTACATTAAATGTGCAGACTGAAAATGCGGCGATTGCGCGTCGGATTATCAGCTTATTGCAGAAATTTTATGATTTGCCAGCCGAAATTTCGGTTCGGCGTCAAATGAAATTAAAAAAGAATAACTTATATGTTGTTCGGATTGTGCAGGGTGTCGAAGGTTTACTGCAAGACCTCTATATTTTAGATGATTATGAAATGCGGCCAACTCCGCCAGATGAATGGCTTGCCTCAGAAGGGATGGCACGTTCATATTTGCGTGGTGCCTTTCTGGCAGCCGGGTCGGTTAATAACCCGGAAACGAGTCGTTATCATTTAGAAATTTATTCCCTCTATGAGGAGCAAGCACAACAGCTAGGGGATTTGATGAACCGCTTTGATTTGAATGCCAAAGTAGTTGATCGACGGTCTGGTTATATTGTTTATCTGAAGGAAGCGGAAAAAATTGCAGACATGTTGAATGTGATTGGTGCCACGAACGCCATGCTTAAGATGGAAGACATTCGTATCATGCGCGACATGCGTAATTCGGTTAATCGTTTAGTGAATGCAGAAAATGCTAATCTAGATAAGACCGTTAATGCTAGTCAAAAACAAATTGATGACATTGAATTTCTTGATGCAGAAGTTGGTTTAAATCGATTGCCAGAAAAGTTACGTGAAATTGCGCAAGTGCGTTTAGATCATCGGGAAGAGCCGATGTCAGCATTGGGCGATTATGTTCCTTCTGGTCCAATCTCTAAATCTGGCGTCAATCATCGTTTACGCAAATTGACGAAGATGGCGGACGAATTACGCGAAACAGGTCGCTTACCTAAGGAACTTCAGCAAGAATAAAAAACATTTGACCTTTCTTGACCAAGTGTTAAAATAGTTAGAACAAGTTCAATCGATTATTGGAGGAATGAATATGTTACCAGTTCCATACGTTATTGAACAATCATCGCAAGGTGAGCGTTCATATGATATCTTTTCACGTTTGTTAAAGGATCGCATTATCATGGTGACCGGTGAGATTAACTCACAAATGTCAACGACGATTATTGCGCAATTGCTATTCTTGGATGCCCAAGATCCAGATAAGGATGTATATATGTACATCAACTCACCTGGTGGTGAGGTTAATGCCGGAATGGCGATTTACGACACGATGAACTTCATCCATCCGGATGTTCAAACAATCGTTGTTGGTTTGGCGGCTTCAATGGCCTCTGTCCTTGCATCATCTGGTGCTAAGGGTAAACGCTTCATGCTACCAAATTCACAATTCATGATTCACCAACCATCTGGTGGTGCACAAGGTCAACAAACTGAAATTGAAATTGCCGCTAAGGAAATTTTGAAGACACGTTCAAAGATTAATCACATCTTGGCTCAAAACACTGGTCAATCATTTGACAAGGTTGAAGCTGACACAGAGCGTGATCACTGGCTTGATGCTGATGAATCACTTGAATACGGTTTGGTTGATAGTGTCATTACAACTAATGACGAACAAAAAGAAGCAACTAAGTAATCTAAAAAGCACCTTTATTTTTAAGGGTGCTTTTTTTGTGCCAAAATAAAGATTGACAGTTACTTTGTGAAGTATAATACTAGTGGTGTAGTAAAAATTCTCTAACGATTAAGAATCGAGGCAGATATGATGAAGGCAGCAGTTTGGCATGATTTTAAAGATGTTCGTGTAGAAGAAGTTGAGCCTAAGCCAGTTCAACCCGATGAAGTGCGGGTACGGGTGGCTTATACTGGAATTTGTGGAAGCGATGTCCATGCTTATGAAGATGGTGCATTTATTCCGGTTGATGAACCAAATCCAATTACGCATGATAAGGCCCCACTTGTCTTAGGGCACGAGTTTTCTGGTGTGGTTTCTGAAGTGGGTTCAAATGTCACTGACTTTGCGGTTGGCGATCATGTTTCAATTGATCCAACTTTGACGACTGGTGTTGCACCAGATGATGAAGATGTCTATCATGGCTATGCCTTTATCGGCCTCTCAACGGATGGTGGTTTGGCACCATATGTTAACGTACCCGAATCAACGCTATTCCACTTGCCACAAGACTTCTCATTACGCTTAGCAGCCTTGATTGAACCAACGGCTGTTGCTGTTCAAGCCCTTAAGGAAGGCGACTTGCGGTTTGGTCAATCAGTCGCAGTCTTTGGTGCTGGTCCAATTGGCGCGTTGATTGCGGCGGTTGCGAAGGCAGCTGGAGCAACTAAGATTATTGCTATTGATCTATCTGAAGAACGTTTGGCTAAGGCCAAGCAACTTGGGGCAACGGATGTGATTAATCCGGCCGAAGTTGAAGATGTTGTGGCTGAAATTCATCGCTTGGTCCCTGGTGGTGTCGATGTTGCTTTTGAAGCGGCTGGTGTTCAACCAACCTTTATCCAAGCAGTTCACAGTGCCAAGGCGCGTGGAACGGTTGTGGTGACCTCAATTTTTGTGAAGCCAGTTGAGTTTAATCTCATGGACTTGACGGAAACTGGTGTAAAAATTACGAGTTCACTAGGTTATTCAAAGAAAACCTTTGGTGAAACTGTTGACCTGGTTTCGAGCGGGACCATTCAAGTTGAAGATTTAATTACAAAGGAAATCGAATTGGATGACGTTGTCGAGCAAGGGCTCGAATTACTTACGACAGATAAAACGCAGGCCAAAGTATTAGTTAATTTAGAAAAAGAAGCGGATTAATTTCAAAGCGACAGCGCCTTAAGTAGGAGTGTCACTTTTGATTGCAAAACTTATGTATATAACAAAAAACACCTCTCATAATTGAGCGGTGTTTTTTTAATGGCTTTGATTAGTCTATACCAACAAATATTATAAAATTATGGCAATCTTACATCTTTTGTTTAATGGTATAGTTAGCTATGTGATATAATTAAAAAAATATGAGTGAGTATTGACTAATTGAGATTAAACAATGGGTAGAGAATACCAATTAAAACCAAAATGGCTAATAGAATTGCAAAGCTAGCTTGCAGCCAACGTCCTTTCTCTTTTTGTGGTGTAATCTTTGGTTTTTCGGCGTTTTCCGATTTAATTCTTTGGTCAATGTCTTGATCGAGTAGGGATTTTTGTTTGTCATTTTTCATAATCCTAATTATAAAAGTAAAGCAACTTGATTACAAATGAGTTGTAAAGCTAACTGAGAGGATTTAGCGATTAATATGCAAGTTTTACATACTGAGCAGCGCTATCAACGCATTGTAAAAAAAATCAAGAAATTAATGCTAAAATATGCTGATATGTCCGATGAAACATTGCAAAGTCAGACAGCATTATTTCGAGAGCAACTAGCCAATGGCGCTAGCTTACGCCAATTGTTACCCGAAGCTTATGCGGCAATATGTGTTGCGGCTGAACGTGTTCTGGGAATGGCCCCTTTTGATGTCCAAATTTTAGGTGCGGTTGTTATGGAATATAACAATATTGCTGAAATGAAAACGGGGGAAGGCAAAACCTTAACGGCTGTCATGCAGATGTATTTACATGGTCTCACAGGGCCCGGAAATTTTTTGATTACCGCTAATGAATATTTGGCAAATCGTGATGCCGAGCAAATGGGTAAATTATACCGCTGGATGGGCTTAAGCGTTGCTTCAGGCGTTGCCAAAGAAGGCGAAAATCCTAAAAATCGTGATTTGAAGAAGATTTACCAATCTGACATTGTTTATACGACTAATAGCGCCTTGGGTTTTGATTATCTTTTTGATAATTTGGCCACAACGCCAGCAAAACAATATATTCAGGCTTTTAATTTTGCACTGATTGATGAAGCGGATGCGGTGCTTTTAGATACTGCCGAGACACCTTTAGTGATTTCTGGGGTACCACGCGTGCAATCAAACTTTTATGAAGTCGCTGATTCAGTGGTTAAGTTAATGGTTGAGGATGAAGACTATGAGCGTAGTGACGATTTGAAGAAAATCTGGTTTACACCGCAAGGAATTGTCAAAATGGAACAATATTTTGATATTGATAATTTGCTGAGCGATGAGTGGAAAGATTTATATCGGCACACCTTATTAGCTTTGAAGGCCAATTATACTTTGCAACGCGACCGTGACTATGTGGTAGATCATGATGAAGTGGTTTTGATTGATAGCGAAAATGGTCGTGAATTGACTGGCATGAAAATGCAGGCAGGGATGCATCAAGCGGTTGAAGCTAAAGAACACGTTGAGATTTCAAAACAGCAGCGTGCCATGGCCTCAATCACCTACCAAAACTTATTCCGTATGTTTAAGCAACTGGCTGGCATGACGGGAACAGCGAGTTCGGATGCCGCAGAGTTCATGGAAGTCTATAATTTAGCAGTAGTTAAGATTCCAACCCATCGCCCAAATCAACGGATTGATTATCCTGACCAACTCTATATCACGAATGATGCTAAATTATTTGCATCTTTGGAAGTTGTTAAAGATGAGCATGCTAAAGGCCGACCTGTGTTGGTTGAAACCGGATCACTATCGTTATCGAATTTATATTCACGATTACTATTAAGAGAAAAGATTCCGCATAGTGTTTTGAATGCACGGAGTGCCGCTAAAGAAGCTGAAATTGTAGCTCAAGCCGGCGAATATGGTGCGGTCACTGTCGCAACTTCGATGGCTGGACGGGGAACAGATATTAATATTTCCAAAGATGTCGTCAATTTAGGCGGTTTGCTCGTGCTCGGGACGGAACGCATGCTTAACCCACGTGTGGATAACCAATTACGTGGACGAGCCGGACGTCAAGGAAACCCAGGTGAGAGTGTTTTCTATTCTTCACTTGAGGATAAAATTGTGGTTGAAAATGCGCCAAAGCGCGTTTTGAAGTTTGCTAAGAAGCATGCTGGTGATCAACAACAAGCTTTGAAAAAACATGGACGTTTCCATCATGTGATTGACCGGGCTCAAAAAGTCGTTGCGAATCAGCAGCGGGCTAATCGTTTCGAAACGCTCCAGTATGGTGAAATTTTCCGTGTTCAACGTGATAGTGTCTATGAATATCGGAATGCCTTGATGCGGTCAAATAATTTACAGCCGGTGATTGAAAAGTTTATTAAAAAAGTACTCAAGCAATATGCCCATGCTTATAAGCATGGTGATACGACGCTTGAACCGATTAATTTTATTTATGAAAATATTGATAGTGCTTACGAAGGCACGCTTGATTTAAAGCAGCTTTCCCAACGTGAATTAATGCAAACGCTACAAAAGTTAGTGCAAGAGCAGATGGAAAAAAAGCATCAAGAATTACCGGCTCAACCACAATGGATTTATTATCAACGCCTTTGTCTTCTGAAAGCGGTTGATGATGTCTGGGTTGATCAAGTCGATGCCTTAGAGACGCTAAAGGTATTGACGCGTAATCGCAGTATTGCTCAGCGAAATCCTCTTTTTGAATATCAAAAAGAGGCCCAAAAGAGCTATCAACAGATGCGCACTAAAATGGAAAGACAATCCATTCAAAATCTCATGCAAGCTGAAATTAAACCGAAGAAAGATGGCACGGTTGATGTTCAGTTCCCATGATTAAAAATAAAGGTATTTGTAATGTTAAAACAACATGATTTATTGAAACGCGTCAGCTGGGCGCTGTTGATTGTGTCGGTTTATTTATTGGGACAATCAATTACTTTGCCATTAATTGACCCCGCAGTGGCCAAAGCGAGCTTGGCGAATCGGACACTTTTGCAAACATTCGGTGTGATGACTGGTGGTCAGTTCACATTGCCAACGCTTTTCACTTTGGGTGTGGGTCCATATATGACAGGGATGATTATCTGGCAGGCCATTAGTGCCTTGAATTTAGATGGCGTTAACCATCTGTCACAACGCCAAGTGAGCTATATCCAACGGTGGTTAGCCGTTGGATTAGCTGTGTTACAAGGGATTCAAATTGTGTATTACACAAAATCAGCGTTACTACCATTTCCTTTTGGCGGTGGAGTCACGGTAACGATGGTGATTGTCTTAGCAACGTTATTAGCGGGTACAATGTTTTCAATCTATTTGGGTGACTTAAATGCGCAATACGGTTTAGGGGGCATGTCACTTTTAATTTTGCCAGGAATTATTCTGGGCTTACCCAAGACGCTTACTGCTGGTTGGGGTAATCCTAACTATTCGTTAACGAATGAACATCTTTTGGTTGCAATTGGCTTAACGGTCATCGTGCTTTTTATTTTGGAAGCGTTAATGCATGCCGAACGACATTTACCCGTGGAACGGCTAATGATGGAAGGCGATTTAACGCATTCATATTTGCCCATGCGGTTATTGACGGCCGGAGCAATGCCTTTCATGTTTTCGATGAGTTTATTCATGTTGCCACAAACGCTGTTTAATCACAGAGCTAAATATGTAGATTGGATGCAAGCGTTGTTGCATTTAACGGATTATCGAACTTGGGGTGGGGTGTTCATGTACGCCTTAGTATTGATGTTTTTGGGGTATGCTTTTGGGTTAATTAGTATTCAACCTGGAAAAATCGGTAAGAATATGAAAGAAACCGGGGACTATTTTATTAACGTCTTTCCAGGGGAACAAACAAATAATTATCTATTTCGTGAATTCTTCATCTTAACCACCTTTGGTAATTTATTCTTAGTTGTGTTAGCCATTTTGCCAATGGCGTTGGCAATTGTTTATAAGCAACCAGGTTGGGCGAACTTTACGCCTTACTTTGGAAGCTTGGCCATTTTGATTTCGATTATGGATAATGTCATTGCCCAATTTAATGCGTTGCGTGAAAAGGGTATGTATCGTCTATTTTAAAAAATATAGAAAGGAGACCTGGAATGGCACTGTTAATACCAAACTTTGACCAAACCACTAGTCGACCAGAGTTTGACCCGGCGATAGTGGTTGCCGACATGTTTGAAGACAATGCGCTACCTAATCAATTAGTTTTTGTCGATGAACAGCCTGAATTGCGCTGGATGTTGCGGCAAGCACATTTGGAACAATTAGATTGGTGGAATGTTTTTGATGTTATTCAACAAGTGGAGATTCGCCAATTAAAACCAGTCATGGTTCGTGACATTATGGATATGGCAGAATACGAACCCTTTATGAATGATGCGGAAACCTACTATTATGATCAACAGGGACGTAAAGTTTGCCACGTACGACTTAAAGAACGTCAATTTGTGACAACTGTCGAAGTCTTTTTATCAGATGGTGGCCAATTAGTGCAGTACTATGATGATCGTGGCTTTTTATCATATCAAGAGCATATGGCAGCTGATGGTACGCCGTTAGAAAAAACTTGGTATACACCAGCCGGGGAAACTGTGATGACGCAGCATGCAGATGGGAAAGTTGATATTGCTAAAGCGCACCAAGCACGCTTTGTACAAGTGCAGTATCCAAATCTGGATAAACTAATTGCAGAGCAGGTTAATTTATATTTGGATGCGCAAACTAACCATCGGACCTTAATTGCGGATATGAACCATCCGGCCCTAAAGTGGTTAAACAATCAGCCGCGAGGGCGTTTAAAGAAGTTTTTGATCTTGATGCAAGCAGGGATTGATGTCACACAGCCTTTGCCAGCTCAGGCTGAATTAATTTTTCCAAGTCAACAGGCGCAAGATGCCTTAACGGAGCAACAGCCGCTTGAACAAACAAGTCACGTGTTGGCACAATATCCAACAACGCTTGATTTAGGGACTAGTAACGAGCAAGCTCAGACGATTGTGTATCTGCGTTATGCCACTTATGCTGAGCAAAAGGAACGCGTTTTTATTGAAACGATTTGCCAGATGGTTGCTGACGATGATCGCTTAGTCTTTGAAATTGATTTTGAAACAGTTGATGTGGCAACGTCAGCCTTCCAGGCTAAAATATTAGCCTGGATTGGTCAATATTATGCCGTCAACTTTTCGAGTGAACATTATCAACGGTTTGAAGCGGCTTTTGAAAAATTTGATGATTTAACGGAAGCTGAAATGCTGGATTTCTTAGACGCACAAACTGAATCAGATGATGAACCTTTGATTGATGAAGATGAACAAGAAAAATTTGTGGCGGCTTATCAGATGCGACAGCGGATTAACTTCGTTGTGCAAAGGCCCGAAGATGAGCAACAAGATATTTTACATGTGGCGCGACTTTATATTGATTTGCATGCAATTACTGATCAAAGGACCCAGATGTTAGCGGTCAGTGCTGGAATTCCTCAAATTGTTATGGGGGAGAATGAATTGATTGAAAATTGGGTCAATGGGGTTACGGTGAGCGATATTGATGAAGTTGTTCCCGCAATGGATTATTTCTTATCAAATATGCAGCATTGGAACCAGGCGGTTGTGACAAATGTTGAAAAAATTGACCAATACTCTGAAACTGTTTTGGTGCATGCGTGGGAAGAGGTGATGCACGATGGCCAGTAAAAAACAAACGCCAATCATTCACATTGGACAACAACGTTTAGAACTAGATGAAACACTATTAGGTCCTGATTTTGTTTATATTTTCTGTACGGCAGCGCCAACTGATGAAAATTTGGAAGTTTTTCCTGAAAAAATGTTATTGAACCCTAAGACGGGGCGACTTAACCGACAATTTGCTAATGCAATTTTTCTAATTGATGCAGATTTTCCTTGGTTAACAAATCTTGGCATGCTGCGACGCTTACCTGCTAACCAAATTTTATATTTACCAGAATTGGTACTATCTGATGAAGTACAAGCATTATTGGACTTTAAGGGTGCTTTTGCGTTTGATTTCCAAGATGTGAATCGGTTGGCCATGGAGTTGCGGTGTTATTTCTTTATCGGTTCGGATGGTTATCGTTCGAATAGCGTTAACTTTCGGGCTGGCGTAGGGATTACGCAACCGGTAGAGCGATTTGGAAATGTTTACACGGAATATACCGTTGATTTTGATGATGACTGGCACATCATGGCTTACCATGATGCAGGGGCAGATCAATCTAACTATGTGCCACCATACTTGGTAGATCATATTAATTTAGAGTATGCATTGCTGGACCCAACTGTGACGCTTAAATTGAAAGTTAACAAAATTCGTTTGAATGATCATGAGATTGAGGAAAGTTTGGAAGCCGTTGGTGATGATATTATTGCCGGTTTAGATGTGCCAGGTGGTGCAACGGGTTATATTTTCCAAGTTTTGGTTTATGCGAAAGGGCATGGACGGGTGCGGCTTGGTAATATGCATACCCGGCGTTCCCGTGGTGACTTTGGAACGTTTATGTTAAACGGTCAACGGATTATCAATGGCAAGTTGCACGATGATATTGCGTATTATTTTGACCCAGGTGACATGCAACCACCTTTGAATGTTTATTTTTCTGGTTGGCGAACCAAGGAAGGTTTTGAAGGTAACCGGATGATGCAATCTTCAGGGAAGCCTTATATGTTGGTTGCTGATGAACGGTTAGAAGGTGGCGCTTTCTATATGGGTGATGAGAATTTTGAACAAACATTAGTGCAAGTTATTCAAGAAAAATTAGATTTGCTCGGTTTTAATCGACACGATGTGGTTTTGGCAGGGATGTCGATGGGGACATTTGGGGCCTTGTATTACGGTGCTAAACTGAATCCAAAGGCGATTGTCGTTGGAAAACCATTAACCAATTTAGGTGATATTGCTCAAAATGGTCGGATTAAACGGCCGGTTGATTTTCATACCGGAGAAGATATCCAACTTTATTATGAAGGCGATTTGTCTGATGAAGCGAGTGAACGTTTAAACCAACGCTTTTGGCGCGTCTTTAATCAAGGTGATTTTAACGATACGACTTTTGCGCTAGCCTATATGGAACAAGATGATTATGATGATAAAGCCTTTGGACGCATCCAAGCGAGTGTTAAAAAACGCTATGAGCAGGCTCGTATTTTATCTAAAGGTTTTGAAGGTCGACATAATGATAATACGGCCGATGTGGCGCAATGGTTTAAATACCATTTGAACCAGGTTAACCAAGCCTATCAGGAATAATCAGAGGAGCTTAACATGGACGAAGTTTATATTTTTACTTGGGAGACCAACTCGGCGAATGCCTACACATATGGTTCAAGAATCCAAAAAGATTTAAATGGCGCGGTTCATTTTAAGAATGAGTTACATCCAGTTGGGCAAGCGATTTACAGCTGGCGGAATATGTCGGGAAATACAGCAGGTGACCAGGGTGTCCGTGCAAGCGTTGTCTTACCATCTTTGCAACCAGGCCGCGCATATCATTTCGTGTTGTCAGCTGATGCTACACCGCAAGATTCAATTGGGTTAACCTTGGATTTCTTTGATCGGACTGGCACCATGATTGAACACCTAGTGTTTACAGAACGGGAAGCTGATTTTGTCTATCCAGAAGGCACGGTCGATTATCGAATTGATTTAGTGCGGTTTAATAATACAGCACTAACTTTCAATTGGTTATTGCTTTTGCCAAGTGATTGTTGGAAAAAGTATGCTATTGTAAAGAATGATGGATTAAATACACTCGCGCTCGAGCGACGTGGAGTTGCTTCGCCGCAAACAATTAAGCTGATTTTTCAAAGGCAACACGAACCGCTCGATGTAGGATATATTGATTCAAAATTTGATGCCATCTATAATGTTTTATTACCAAGCCGTTATATGCGTTCGGATGATCAACTTGAGGCATATTTAAAGGAACTGATTCATCACTTTAAAACGAGTTGGGATGCTGCTATTCAAGTTGAAGTCCAAGGAATTGGGCCAGCTATGAAGCATGTACTAATGTTATTTGAGCCGCTATTAAAAGAAACACAAGTAGAATAGAAAGTAGGAAGAGATATGAATTTCTTTATTAATCAAGCGATGGGGATGGGAAATTCCGGTGTAGAACACGCACAATTTTATCGAGCTGATCGGTTCGATCAAGCGGGATTGCCTTATCGTTACATTTTTTTGAGTTTTGTCCCCGAATTACATAAAGCTGCCGATAACTGGCATTTAAAGGATAATCAAATTATTAATTTATGGGAATACTTAGTTTTGGGTGGCGATTATCTAACCAAAGGTTTGGCCAAGCGTCAAAAGCCTGATGAAGGCGAATTGGTGATTGATAAGACGAATACACATCGGAAGCGTGAAGCAACAACCGATTCAGGGATTCGCTATGTGGAACACTTTGTAAAGGGGCCTGATAAGCACAAGCCTGATAACAATATCTTACAAGTATCACGGTATCGGACAGAAATGTATAATGCCAAAACTGGTGAACGAAAGGTGATGTTTGAAGTAATTGATGATCCACATCGTAAGTCAGTCATTTCGAATATTCACTTGTTCAATCAAGATGGACAACACATGTTTTTCCGTAATTTGGAAGGTTTGCACCGTTACTTCTTCGAACAACTTGATGCTGCTTTTGGTGGACAAAGTAACTTCATTATTGATCGCGGTGAATTTGCTGATGATGTTTTGATGCAACACCGGATTCCAAACTCAAAGATTATCTATATCGTCCATGCTGATCAATTAGCTAATCGTGACGATAAAAAGTATCCACTTTGGAATGACCATTACGAATATATGATGGAGCATATGGATGCAGTGGATAAGGTCATTACGGCTACCAAGCGGCAACGTGAGGATATGTTGGTTGATTTCCCAAATGATGCGGACAAGATTGTTGCAATTCCAGTTGGTGGGGTTAGTGATGATAGTAAAAAGATTCAAACAACGAAGATGCATAAGCCAATGCGCTTGATTACTGCTTCACGTCTCGCTGCCGAGAAGCACGTTGATATTGCCGTTAAGGCGGTTGCAAAATTACATGATGCCGGACACGATGTTATTTTTGATATCTATGGTCAAGGTGAAAAGAAGAAAGAAATCGAAGATACCATCAAAGAAGTTGGGGCCGAAGATTACATTTCAATGAAGGGACTTTCAAACGATCTTGAGAATATCTATCCTAAATATGATGCGTTCATTTCAACCTCTTGGTCAGAAGGCTTTGGCTTAACATATATCGAAGCTTTGAATGCCGCGTTGCCGGTTGTAACTTTCGATGCGCGTTTTGGAGCGCAAGAATTAGTGCAAGATGGGGTGAACGGATTCTTGCAAGATCTCAAGCGTGACGATGAAGATTATGATGTTGACCAAATTTATGAAGGATTAGAGCGTTTGCTAGCTGCTGATTACAAGGAACTTAAGGAAGGTACTCAAAAGTCAGTTGAGCCATTCCAAAACCATGTGACAGCCGAGAAGTGGAAGGAGTTAATCGATGGATTACGAACTAGTAAATAATATTGCCCCAGGCACTGAAGCGTGGGATAACGCAAAAGCTAATTTAGCTAAAAATAATGGTCAGGTGATTACGTTAACGGCAACACCTAATTTTTATGGTATCTTGCAAGAACAAGGCGTTGATGGGGTGAATATCATCGATAAAATTACTGGTCGTACGTATCAAGCCGATCAATATCGTTTCTTTAATGATGTACCAGTACCAACTTGGTCTAAAATTAACATGAATAGCGATGGTAGTATCGTTGTTTTGAATCAAGGTGATCAAATTGCGCGAGAATACCTTTTCCCAAACACACGGAGGGCTGTGCAAGACATCCGCTATACGAACTTAGACGGCACACTTGATTTCATTGAAGAATTTGCTAGTGATGGGAATAAGTTTAGTAATTTGTTCTATTCAGAAGATGTTTTACAAGAGATTGTTTTCTTCAATAATCATGAAGAAGGTATTTTACGATATTACTTTTATGATGGTGTGATTAATTACATTACAATTGAAGATCCTAAGACGCATAAAGTGATTAAAGACTATGCCACTCTAGATGATTTTTTGATTGACCAAGTTGCAGAAATGGTCACAGCCGACGATACAGTCACAATTCACTACATGGGGATTGAGATGACGGCATTGCGTAATGCAAAATCTCATAATATCTTGCAAATGAGTGAATCTGTTTTAGATGAAAATGGTCTTGTTCGTGGTAATCTGGCTTTAATTTTACAAGATAAATTAAAGAGTATTAATGAAGTGCTGGTCGACCAAGAAGGTTATCAGGCTTTGAAGCAAGCAAAGATGCCATTAAATAAGGTTTCTGTCATTTGATTTGTAATGTGCAATCCATAAGGCTTACAGATTAATGACCTTACAATTAAATATTATGATAAAAATGTGGTTTTTTTAATCGTTTTATTTTAAAATATAGTACATATACCATTACATTGGTCTATGTACTATTTTTTATATTTATAAAAAAATGATTCGAAAATGGGTAGAATCAAAAAAAGGAGAGTGTGTATGAGCAGGTTTAATCCGAACCGCCGTTCCGAAATTTTCGATAATAATAAGAAAGTTCGGTATCGTATGTTTAAAGCCGGAAAGCAATGGTTAGTTTCTGGTACAGCTTCAATTAGTGGTGTGGTGGGAAGTTTCTTCCTTGGTGGCGCAGGTGCGTTCGCTGACACGACAAATTCAAAGACAGTTGAGGTGGATGACCAAAGCGTCTTGGCTAATACTGATACGGCGACGATTCCAGCTGCTGATTCAAATGCTATTGATGAAAGTGATGCGCAAGCCTCAACTTCAACATCAACTACATCTGAATCAACTAGTTCGGAGTCAACTTCTACGAAGTCAGCTTCAAATAGTGAAACTTCAACAAGTCAATCTGATTCGAAGACTTCAACGAGTGCAACTTCAACAAATTCTGAGAGTAAGACAGATGGTTCATCCGCCAGTCAATCAACACAAAGTGCCTCAATGGCAAGTCAATCTGAGACAAGCACGGATGTAGCCTCAAATAGCACATCAAGTGCCAGTGTTGAAGATAATGCTAGTGTCTCAATTAGTGCTTCAACAAGCTTAGCTAAGAATGCGAGCGCTTCATCAAGTGCCTCAATTGCTGACAGCACTAGGACATCTGCTTCAATTTCAAAGGCTTTTGTTGATGGTTCAATGAGTAAGTCACAAAGTGTTGCAGATAGCATTAAGGCTTCAACATCAACCTCTATTTCAAATTCAAAGAAATATGCTAGTTTGACCACAAAGACCCGTAAGGCCATGGTTAAAGCTACAACAAAGGCAACCGTACCACCTTCGACTTCTACGCCGGGGCATCAAGCTAATGTAGATTCAGGAGTTGATTCAGGACAAGGAAACATCTTCTTGAGTGGAGTCGATGCATTGCTAAAGCCATTTGGTACCAGCTTGTCACAATTAGGTTTGTCAACCAGTGTGGGTGACATTCTTTCAGCCACGACTTATATCTATGACAGTACCACTGGAACAATTAAAGTGACGCTTAATCAAGGATTCTTCAGTTCATTTGGTCGTATGGATGGAACATTGTACTTCTGGAATCCAAATGCTAACAATGGACAAGGAGCTTGGCAAGAAGTTCCCGGCTCATCTGAAGCCTTAGCGGGTGCTTCTACTGGTGAGACCAGTGTGCCATTTAACCCATCTGATTACGGTTTTAAGGAAGGTGACACTGTTTACTTCCAAGCCGGTGTTAGTTCAAAGGGTCTAATCCAAGCGATTGCTGATCGAATTTCTGCTGATTATCCATCAATTAGTGGGGCAGTTCAATTACTTGCTGGTGCTTATGAATCAACAATTGGAACTGGAAATAGTTACGAGTATTCTGATGTACAAGGTGCGCTAGTTGTTAAGGATTATGATTCACTATCACAATCCGCTTCTACTAGTTTGATTGAGTCACAAGATGTCTCAATTTCAAATAGTATGGCCACGAGTTACAGCATGGCTCAAAACAGTGAATCATTTGGATCCGATTCACTCCAAAGCTTCTCTGAGACGCAAGAATCATTAGATGCGTCACTTTCAAAGAGCTTAACTGATTCAGCCTCAGCCTCAGTTTCATTCTCAATTAGTGTTTCTGATTGGAATGACGTTGCTGAAAAGAACTGGAGTAGTGTGTCTAAGAGTGCGTCAATTCTTGATTCACAAAACAAGTCACAAAGTGATTCAGCAAGCAAGTCAATTTCAACTGCTTCGACATCAGCAAGTAAGTCTGCTTCAACATCTACAGCAAATGCAACGGCAGAATCACTGGCTAAGAGCATTACGGATGGACTTACGTCAACAAGTACTTCACGTTCAGAGTCAACGTCAGCTTCGACTGCAAGTAAGTCAGCTTCGACTGCTTCAACTTCTGAGAGTAAGTCAACATCAACGAGTGTAAGTACTGCCCTTCAACAATCAACGGCTGCATCAAAGTCAGTTTCAACTAGTATTTCAAATGCTGTTAAATCTGGTTTCCTTAATCTACAAGTTAATTCAGAATTGAAGAAGTCATTGGATGATTCAGTTAGTGCCTCATTGTCAGCTAACAGTGCGGCAAGTGCCTCAGATTCAAAGAGTATTTCAGATTCAAATTCTGCTTCATTGTCAGATAAGTACGTTGATAGTGCACCAAAGAGTAAGTCACTTTCTGAAGCCGTATCAATTTCAGATTCAGAAAGCTTCTCAATTTCACAGTCACAGACTGCCGAAAGTTATTCAATTTCGAAGTCATTGGTTGATGCTAGCGTTGAAGCTTCACAATCACAAAGTACAGCTGATCTTGATAGCTCAACTGCAGCTTCATTATCAGCAAACCAATCTTTGAATGATTCTAATAATACTTCGCGAAGCCAGTCATTGTTAACTTCATTGGAAGCTTCAGCATCAACGTCAAAGTCAGTCGCTGATTCACAATCAGCTTCAGCTTCAAAGTCAATTGAAGATAGTATTTACTCTGGTAGTACGTCACAGTCTTTGTCACGCTCAACGAGTCTTTCTAAATATGATTCAGCGCAAAGCCAAAGTGATTATGATAATTTGCCTTGGCGAATCTTAAATCCAAGCGCTTACGATTCTCAAGTTGCTTCTAATTCAATTAAGCGCATGGAGTCAGTTCGAAGTTCACAAAGCACATCATTAGCAGAACGTCCTTCAGTGTCTGATTCACTTTCAACATCAGTATCTGATGTTTATAAGTCAGTTGATGCATCGCATTCAACATCAACGTCTGATAGTAATTCAACTTCAGCGTCAATTGTTCAAAGCAATAAAGATACGTCAGCATCAACATCAACTTCGACATCCGGATCAATTATTAGTAAGTACGAACCTTACTATGAAAATAAGTCACGGATGGATAGTTTGAGTGCTGCGTCAGAAAGTGCTTCAGCTTCAAAGGCAACTTCTGAAAGTGAATCAAAGTCAAAGAGTGAGGATATTGCAAACTCAAAGAGCGATGCCGCAGCCAGCGCATCAGTTTCATTGAGTGAATCAGAAGCGGCCTCAATTGAAAAATCTGAATCACAATCAACTTCACGTGATGCTACATCAGAATCAGCCGCTGAATCACGTGCCAATACGTTGTCAGCAAGCAATGACTCACAAAGTGCTTCACAATCAAAGTTAGATTCTGAAAATGCTTCAATTAGCGCAAGTCAATCAATTCAAGACAGCATTTCTGATGCGTCAAATCAAGCTTCGGATTCTACAAATGTATCTGATTCAGTAAGTGCTTCAATTTCTGAATCAAAACAAGATAGCTTGTCAGATATTTCTAATAGTGTCTCAGCTTCAAAGTCTGATTCAGAGAGTACACGCGCTTCGAAGAGTCAAGGCGACAGCATTAGTGATACAAGTGCGTCAATTTCTGCTTCAATTTCAACATCTGATTCAGAACGCGATTCAAAGTCAAAGACACCAAGTTCTAATGACTCATCATTGAGTAAGTCAGCGAGCGCTTCAACGCAAGCTTCACAGGCGGCCTCAACCGAAAAGTCTCAATCAGTACTTGAAAGTGTATCTCAAGAATCATTGAGTGCTTCAGCATCGACTAAGAATTCGGCCAGTGCGTCAACTTCAAAGTCAATTTCTGAAAATGAAAGTGCAGTTGATGCTTCAAAGAGTGCTTCAGCATCATTGTCAGGTTTGTTGAGTCAACAAACTTCAAAGAGCTCAAGTATTTCATTGAGCACATCGATTGCTTCAGATAGTGCCTCTGTTTCAACTTCATTGTCAGATAGTGTATCGGCCTCAACTGCTTCACAATCAGATGATGAAAGTCGTTCAATTGACGCTTCAATTTCAACAAGTACATCACTATCTGATTCTGTTTCAGAATCAAAACGTGTGATTGCTGAAAGCGAATCAGAAGCGGCTTCACTTTTAAAGCAACAATCAGAATCGGTTGAAGCATCAATCACTTTGTCACAAAGTATTAAGGATTCGAATGATGCGGCATCAACTTCAGCCCTAGATTCAACGGCTGCTTCAGAGGCTGCATCAAAGTCAGCTTCAGCTTCGCTAAGCGAGTCATTATTGGATTCAAAGAGTAAGTCAACATCACTTGAAGACTCACTTAACAGTTCAATTGAGAAGTCGGAGAGTTTGTCACAATCAATCTTTGATTCTGTAAATTCACGGTCAGTATCACGTTCGCTTTCAGAATCAGCTTCAACATTATTGGTTGCGTCACAATCTGCATCGGATTCAGCTTCAATTGCTAAGTCAGCGTCATTGTCAGCTGCTAATGAAAGTGAATCAAATTCTGCTGCTGATTCAAAGGCAACGTCTCAAGCAAATTCTGTTTCAACTTCAGTCAGCGATAGTCAATCAGCTGAAAGTGCTTCAATTTCAGCAAGTGAGGCTGCGAGTGCATCGGTTAAGCAATCAATTTCAGCTTCAAACTCTCGTAAGGATTCTGAAGACAGTGTTGCAGCGTCACTTGAAACGTCACGTTCAAATACTGAATCAACAACAGATCCTTCATCAGAATCAGATGCTCAATCAACTGTTGACTCAATGAACCAATCAATTAGTACGAGTGATTCATTGGCCAATAGTGTTTCTGATGCGAGTGCTTCAGCGAATGCTTCGACTGTAGATTCAGCTTCAAAGAGTGCTTCAAAGTCAGCTTCAGATGTGAAGAGTGTCAGTGATGCAAGTGCCTCTGCAAGTGCATCTATCTCAGATGCCGCTAGTGCTGTGGCTTCAAAGAGTAAGTCAGCTTCAATTAGTGCTGAGGATGCTTCACAATCTGCGAAGGCGTCAACATCATTGTCAACGAGCGCCTCAAGCTCAAAGAGCTTCTCGGATTCAATATCAGTAATTACGGATTCAAATTCAAACGCAGCATCTGACTTGGCTTCTAAGGCTACCTCAGAATCAACATCTGCTAAGAATTCTAAGGCTGATTCAACGGCAAGTTCACGTTCAACATCTGATGCATCAACAAGCGCTTCGACTGCTGACTCAATTTCAGTTTCAAATGAATTGAGTAATTCAGCACAAGCCTCACAAGATGCTTCAAAGTCAGCAGATTCAACGAATAAGGCTGACTCAACGGCAGCATCTAACTCAACTGAGGCGTCAACAAGTCTTTCACTTGTTAATTCAGCATCATTGAGTACTAGTTTGAGTGCTGCTTCTGATAGTGCTTCAGCTTCAATTTCAAAGAGTGCTTCAGATTCTGCATCTAAGGCGATTTCAGAAAGCGACACTTCAGCATCAGTCAGTGCATCACTTGAAAAGTCACTCTCAACTAGTGTTTCAATTTCAAAGAGCGCTTCAACTGCTGCTTCACAAAGTACTGCATCTGAGAGTGCAGCAACGTCATTGAGTAAGTCAGAAGCTGCTTCAACTGAGAAGTCAGCTTCGCAAGAGAGTTCACGTGCAGTTGAATCACAATCAGCAGCTGATTCACGTTCAAATACGTTGTCAGCAAGTAATGCATCGCAAAGTGCTTCACAATCAAAGTTAGATTCAGAAAATGCTTCAAAGAGCACGATGAAGTCAATTCAAGATAGTATTTCTGCAGAATCAGAAAGTGCTTCAGCTTCAACTGATCTATCTAACTCAGTCAGTGCTTCAATTTCTGAATCACATCAAGAGAGTCTTGCTGAAACTTCAGAAAGTGTCTCAGCTTCTAAGGCCGATTCAGAGAGTACGCAAGCTTCAAAGAGCCGAGCTGATAGTAATGTTAATATCAGTGAATCGGCCTCAGCTTCACTATCAACGTCAATTTCTGAACGTGATTCGAAGTCAAAGACACCTGATTCAAATGACAAGAGCTTAAGTGATTCAGCTAGTGCTTCAACGCAAGCTTCACAAGCAGCTTCAAATGTAAAGTCACAATCTGTGATGGATAGCGTTTCTGAGGCATCAGCCAGTGCGTCAGCATCAACAAAGGCCTCTGACAGCGCTTCAAAGTCACAATCACTGTCTGAAAATGAAAGTGCTGTTAATGCCTCAAAGAGTGCGTCAGCATCATTGTCAACGATTTTGAGTGAACACACTTCAGTTAGTGCAAGCATTCGATTGAGTGCCTCAATTGCTTCTGATAGTGCTTCGGCTTCAACGTCAGAATCTGATCGGATGTCACTATCAATGGCTTCGCAATCAGATGATGATAGCCGTTCAGTTGAAGCGTCAATTTCAACAAGTACATCACTATCTGATTCTGTTTCAGAATCAAAGCGTGTTATTGCTGAGAGCGAATCAGAAGTGGCTTCACTTTCAAAGCAACAATCAGAATCAGTTGAAGCTTCAATTACTTTGTCACAAAGCATTAAGGATTCAAATGATGCTGCTTCTAAGTCAGCCCTAGATTCAACAGCGGCTTCAGAAGAAGCTTCAAAGCTAGCGTCAACTTCGATTGAGAAGTCTTTGGATGCCTCTATTTCTGCATCAAACTCATTGTTAGATTCAGTCAATAGTTCACTTAAGACTTCAATTTCAGAATCGGATTCAACGTCAATTTCTGATTCAAGAAAGTCTTCAACTGAAGCATCAATTACTAAGTCAGCGTCAATTGCTGATTCATTAGCAAGTGATGCAAATTCAGTGCAAGCTTCAACCGAAGCTTCTCAAAATGCTTCAGTAGCCGATTCAAAGGCAACATCTGAATCAAACAAGGCGGCCTCAGAATCTGCGCAAGCTTCTGAAACAGCTTCTGTCGAAAAGTCAATCGAAGCCTCAACATCACGTAAGACTTCAGAGGATAGTGTTGCTGCTTCACTTGAACAATCACGTTCAAACACAGAATCAGTCACAAATCCATCCTCTGAATCAACGGCAGCTTCAATTGTTGATTCAACAAATAAGTCAATCAGCGAGAGTACGTCAATTGTTGATAGTATTTCTGATGCCAGTCAATCAGCCGAAGCTTCAACAAATGCCTCAGCATCTGAAAGTGCTTCAAAGGCTGATTCGACAAACAAGAGTGTGAGTGACGCAAGCCAATCTGCTGCTGCTTCAGCTTCTACTGAAGCTAGCGAGAATGCTTCAGTGAGTGATGCTGCTTCACTTTCAGATTCATTGACATCAGAGTCTGTGCAAGCTTCAATCTCAACGTCAGCTGAAGATTCAATTGTGAAGAGTATTTCTGATTCAAATTCAGCTGCATCAAATACAACTGATCCAGACGCTGAGTCAAAGGTTGCTTCAGAAGCCATCGCTGAGTCAAATTCAGCCCAAGCTTCAAAGGAGCTATCAGAGGCAAACTCAAAGAGTGATGCATCGGCATCAGCAACTGCTTCAGAACAAGCTTCAACTGAGCTTTCAGAGAAGTTGAGTAACTCAACCAAGACGTCAGCTTCAGTGCAAACATCAATTTCTGAACAGAATAGTCGCGCCTCACAAAGTGTGATTGATTCAACAAATGCTTCAGAACAAGCTTCAGAAGTAAAATCAACATCAGTTAGTGAGAGTCTCAGCGAAGCTTCAAATTTGGCTTCTGCTTCAAAGGCTGAGTCACACTCAATTGAACAATCAATTAGTGTTTCTGGATCAAAGTCAGTCAGTGCTTCTAATTCAATTGTAACTAGTGTTTCTGATTCAATTGCCAAGAGCCTGTCAGTATCAATTTCAACCAGTGTTTCTGGATCAACTTCAAAGAGTTTGTCAGAATCAACTTCAACAAGTCTTTCTGATTCAATTTCAAAGAGCATTTCAGAATCAACCAGTCTTGAAAATCTAGATTCAACGGGCAAGAGTATTTCTGATTCAGAATCAACCAGTGTTTCTGATTCAAATTCAGTCCAAACTTCAATTGCAAAGTCACAATCAGACATGCAATCAATCGTTGATTCACTTGTTGAAAAGTCAACTTCTGCGGAAGCTTCAACGGAAGCTTCTCAAACAACTTCAGCAGCTGAGTCGAAGGCAACATCTGAATCAAATAAGGCTGCGTCTGAATCAGCCCAAGCTTCAGAAACTGCTTCAGTTGAAAAGTCAGTTGAAGCATCGACTTCACGTAAGACTTCAGAAGATAGTGTCGCTGCTTCGCTTGAACAATCACGTTCAAATACGGAATCAAACACTAATCCATCTTCTCAATCAACGACTGACTCAATTATTGATTCAATCAATAAGTCAATCAGTGATAGTACGTCTGTTGTTGATAGTGTGACCGATGCAAGTCGTTCTGCTGAAGCATCGACGAATGCCTCAGAATCAGAGAGCGCTTCAAAGCTTGATTCAATCAACAAGAGTGTCAGTGATGCGAGTCAATCTGCTGAAGCTTCAGCTTCTACCGAAGCTAGTGAAATTAATTCATTGAGTAAGCTAAATTCAATCTCAGAATCACTTCAATCAGAATCTGTTCAAGCTTCACAAACAGCTTCTGAAAAGGACTCAATTGTGAAGAGTATTTCTGATTCAAATTCAGCTGCTTCAAACACAACTGATCCAGATGCTGAATCGAAGGTTGCTTCAGAAGCCATTGCTGAATCAAATTCAGCCCAAGCTTCCAAGGAGCTATCTGAGGCTAACTCAAAGAGCGATGCATCGGCATCAGCAACTGCTTCAGAACAAGCTTCAACTGAACTTTCAGAGAAGTTGAGTAACTCAACTAAGGCTTCTGCCTCAGCCCAAGCATCTGAAGCTGAGCAAAACAGTGCGGCTTCACAAAGCGCAATCGACTCAACGAATGCTTCAACGGAAGCTTCAATTAATCAATCAATTGCGATTAGTCAAAGCCAAACTGACGCTTCAAAGTTAGCTTCAGCCTCAAAGTCGGTGTCAGAATCAACGTCAATTAGCGAATCTAACTCAAACTCAAAGAGTGTTTCAGAATCAAAGTCAACAAGCATTTCTGTTTCAACTTCAAAGAGCACGTCAGTTTCAACGTCGACGAGCATTTCTGTTTCAACTTCAAAGAGTACGTCGGTTTCAACGTCGACAAGCGTTTCTGTTTCAACTTCAAAGAGCACATCAGTTTCAACATCAACGAGTGTTTCGAAGTCAGGCTCAAAGAGCACATCAGTTTCAACGTCAACGAGCGTTTCAAACTCAAGCTCAAAGAGTGCGTCAGCAGTAGCAAGCGCAAACAAGTCGCTTTCAGTGAAGGCTTCTAAGTCAGCAAGCGCTTCGACATCAACGAGCGTTTCAACGTCAACAAGTACTTCAAACTCAAGTTCGAAGAGTGCATCAGAAATCGCAAGCGCAAAGAAGTCACAATCAGTGAAGGCTTCTAAGTCGGCAAGTGCTTCGACATCAACAAGCACGTCAGTTTCAACATCAACGAGCGTTTCAACGTCAACAAGCATTTCATTGTCATTGTTGAAGTCAAATGGACCTGATTCATCACGTAAGGCAAGTGAATCTGCCTCAACGTCAACCTCAGTAAGTGCCTCAGCGTCAAAGTCTGCGGCAGCAGGTAAGGGAATTGGTTCAACTTCAAATGCTAGTGAATCAAATGGTTCAACTAGTGCAGTTGCATCAAACTCAAGCTCAAATATGAGTGAATCAGCCAGTGCTTCAACTTCAATGATTTCAGCTAGTGAGACATCAAAGAGCCAAACTTCACAAACTTCAGGATCGGCACAAGAAAAGTTGCCAAATACCGGAGTTGAAGAAGATGCCAACATGGGTGTGCTAGGAGCAGCAATGCTTGGAGCATTAACATTGTTTGGACTTGGTAAGAAGCGTCGTAAGCGTGAGGAAGACTAAAAACAATTGTTAGAATGATTTCTCACAAATAAAAGACCTTGGATTTTTATATCCAAGGTCTTTTTTTTACAATCACAAACAAAATGTCGAATCCGTTTACAATTGCTTAAGTAAGGGCTTAACGGTAATTGGTTCATGTAGAGTGAATTGTGATAAAATGAGATTGTGAAAATACAACAGGAATAAAAAAACGGTAAAACAATTTTATCTTGTTGACTATTTCACAAGAGCACAGTATAATAATTTTTGTTAATTGATCAGGGAAATCCTGATTATCACATATTGGAGGAATATATCATGAAGATTTTTGCTTATGGCATCCGTGACGATGAACAACCTGCTTTGAAGGAATGGGAAGCAAAGCACCCTGAGGTAGAAGTGGAGTTCACTGATAAGCTTTTGGATCCAGAGACAGCTAAGCTTGCTAAGGGAGCTGATGCGGTTAACGTGTACCAACAATTGGATTACACACGTGACACACTTTCAGCATTGCATGACTTAGGTATTGATAAGATGTCATTGCGTAATGTTGGAATTGATAATATCGATTTGCCAGCCGCACGTGATTATGACTTTAAGATTTCAAATGTGCCAGTTTATTCACCAAATGCGATTGCTGAACACTCAATGATTCAACTTTCACGTTTGCTACGTCGGACCAAGGCACTTGATCGTAAGATTGCTAACCACGACTTGCGTTGGGCACCAACAATCGGCCGTGAAATGCGGATGCAAACAGTTGGTGTAATTGGAACTGGAAATATTGGTCGTGTGGCAATCAAGATTTTGCAAGGCTTTGGTGCGAAGGTCATTGCTTATGATAAGTTCCAAAATGATGACATTAAGGCCCAAGGACTTTATGTTGATACATTAGATGAATTGTATGCACAAGCTGATGCTATTTCATTGTATGTGCCAGGCGTTGCTGAAAATCATCATATGATTAATGCCGATGCCATTTCAAAGATGAAGGACGGCGTTGTCTTGGTAAATGTTTCTCGCGGAAACTTGATGGATATTGATGCGGTTATCGATGGTTTGAACTCTGGTAAGATTTCTGACTTTGCAATGGATGTTTATGAAGACGAAGTTGGCCTATTTAACGAAGACTGGTCAGGTAAGGAATTCCCTGATCCAAAGATTGCGGACTTGATCGATCGTGAAAACGTATTGGTTACACCACATACAGCCTTCTATACAACTAAGGCGGTTTATGAAATGGTGACCCAATCAATGGATGCTTCATTGGCATTTATTAAGGGTGAAACACCAGCAATCGCGATTGAATACTAAAATATTGACTGCGGAGTAGGAGAATTATGACTAACGAATATTTTGATGGTAGCTATAAGTTTACTTTCAAAGACTTCTTTTTTAAGATTTTGAACGGTTCAGCACAAGGAATTTTGATTGGTGTTTTGCCTTCAGCTGTTTTGAAATATGTCCTTTTGCCATTTATTAAAAGTGGTCAAAGTTGGGCAATTGACCTTAATTCAATTTTGGTACTGTTTAGTTCGTTCATTCCAATTTTGATTGGGGTTGCCATTGCTTTGCAATTCAAAATGAAGCCACTTGATGTTGGTGTAATGGCGATTGCAACTGGAGCAGCATCTGGTTCCATTAAATGGGCGACGGTTCCTGCTGGTTTCGTTAATCCGATCACTGGCGTTAAAACAACGGCAGCAAGCACAGTTTACTTTGCCCAAGGCGCCGGAGATGTGATTAATGCCATGTTGGTGGCTGCCATTGGGGTCTTGGTCATTTGGCTAGTTGCTAAGTATCTGAATGGTTTCGGCGCAGTCGCAATCATTTTGAGTCCTTTGTTAATTGGTGGTGGTGTGGCCATGTTGGGTCACTTCTTGGCACCATATGTTGGAGCAATTACAACTGCAATCGGTAATGGGGTTGAGATGTTTACGCAACTACAACCATTGCCAATGGCAATTCTGATTGCGATGGCCTTTGCCTTCTTGATTATTACGCCGGTATCAACAGTGGGAATTGCTTTGGCAATTTCATTAGCAGGAATGGGAGCCGGTGCAGCTGGAGTTGGAGTTGTTGCGACAACGGTGGTGTTGTTGATCAACTCATTGAAGGTTAACAAGCCTGGTACGACGGTAGCCATCTTCTTAGGGGCAATGAAGGGAATGATGCCAGCTGTCTTTAAAAAGCCAATTATGATTCTATCATTCTTAGCAACGGCAGCTGTTAGCGCCTTGCCGGTGGCCTTGTTCAATGTGCAAGGAACACCAACGTCAGCCGGATTTGGTTGGATCGGAATGGTTTCACCAATCCAATCAATGTTAGCTGAAGGTGCTGACAAGGCCTTCGTTAGTCACGTTGTTTCAATTCTCCCAGGTATTGTGACTTGGTTTATCGTGCCAATTGTGGCCGGATTTATCATGGATTATCTTTTCACAAAGGTTTTCCATATGTACAAGCCTGAAGACTTCAAACAAGATATGTAATTAATAAAAAACCTTTAGTATGTTGATACTAAAGGTTTTTTATTTTATATAAATTCAAAATTTAGCTAAAAATATATGTGAAAAACTGAACTTGTGTGGTAAAATCAATATTTGTGGAAGGATGACATACATATTCACTAGAAATACATTCATATTGGAGTAAATCGATGACAGATTCAACACAAACTTTTGATGGTTCTTATCACCTCACAGTGAAAGACTTCTTTTTTAAAGTCTTGAACGGTTCAGCGCAAGGAATTATTGTTGCGGTGTGTCCGTCGGCGATTGTAAAATATTTGCTCATGCCATTTGTTGAAAGTGGACAAACGTGGGCGATGGATTTAAATGCAATTTTAGTTCTTTTTTGTTCTTTTCTACCTATTATTATTGGCGTTTTAACAGCTTTACAATTTAATATGCGCTCATTAGATGTTGGCGTCATGGCAATCGCCACAGGCGCTTCAACAGGCTCATTTAAGTGGGCGACCGCGCCGGAATGATTTGTCCATCCAGTTACAAAGATTGTGGCTAAAGAGCCAGGAACGATTTATATGGCCTTCGGGGCGGGGGATGTGATTAACGCGATGATCGTAGCGGGAATTGCAGTCCTGGTCATCTGGCTCGTTGCTAAGTATTTAAATGGTTTTGGCGCATTAGCCATTATTCTAAGCCCAATCTTGATTGGTGGCGGTGTTGGTCTTTTGGGACATACAATTGCACCGTATGTTGCTTCAGTTACCACAGCCATCGGAGAATTCGTTGCAATGCTAACGGCGTTGCAGACCTTACCAATGGTTATTTTGTTAGCGATGGCATATTCATGCTTGATTGTGACGCCAATTTCGACTGTCGGCATTGCGTTGGCAATTTCATTGTCGGGGCTTGGTGCAGGTGCGGCCGCCATTGGTGTCGTTTCAACAACTGTGATTATTCTAATCAATTCTTTGCAGGTAAATAGTTTGGGAACATCTGTGGCAGTCTTTCTGGGCGCCATGAAGGGGATGATGCCAAGTATCTTTAAAAATCCCAAAATGTTTGCCGCTTTTACATCCACAGCAGCAATTAGTTCGTTGGCGGTGAAGTTCTTTAATGTCCAAGGGACTCCAACGTCAGCTGGCTTTGGTTGGATCGGCATGGTGGCGCCAATCCAATCAATGGTGATGCATGGTAGTGATTCGGCCTTTATGAATCATGCGGTAGGCGTGATTCCGGGTTTGATTACTGGTTCGTGGTACCAATTTTGGTGGGCTTGGTTATGAATTATATCTTTACACGTGTTTTGAAGTTCTACCAGCCAAAAGATTTAAAGCAAGAAATGTCATAAAAAAAGCACGTCTCATTTGTGAGACGTGCTTTTATTTTCTAAAATTATAAACAATAAAAAAACACCAGCAAATGCTGATGTTTGATTACTTACTTAGAGATAACTTGCTTACCCTTGTATGAACCATCTTTGGCAACATGATGGTTACGTACATAAACGCCGTTTTCGTTCAAGTGGAGTGCGCTAGTCTTAAGACCACCACGACCACCACGACGCATGCGCTTCTTCATCTTTGATGTCTTACGTGCAGGAACTGCCATAAATAAATCCTCCCTTACACCGCCGAGCTGTAAAAGAAGGCAGTGTTATTTATAATCGATTATTTTTTCAACTGTTCTAAATTACCTGATTTTTGGGAGTTTGTCAAGTTTTTAGATAATTTTACTGGTTTGGGACGGATGTATTTACAAAGTTGCGGGATAAGTTCATAATTTAGGTGTAGCAAAAAATTAATCATTTCAAGAGGAGAATTTAGTATGGTTGAACCTAAGCGTTTTAAAAATATTTTAGTTGCGGTAGACGATTCTGATTTGGGACAATTGGCTTTAGTCAATGCGATTCACCAAGCACAAGAAGATGGGTCAAAGCTAACCATTGTGTCATTTTTGGAACCTAATCAACTCAATACGTTCGATGTCTTAAGTAAGGATAAGTTACAAGCTGCTCAACAAAAAGTCCAAGACGATTTAAAGCGATTCCAAAAGCAAGCTTTGGATGCTGGTGTCGCTGATGTTCAACCGGTTTATGCTGAAGGTGAGCCAGGTGAAGAGATTGTTAAAAACATCATCGATGATACGAATGCTGATTTAGTTGTGATGGGTGCTCATTCAAAGAAAAGTGGTCGTCACTATTTTGGATCTCAATCAAATTACGTGGCCAACCATGCCGAAATTACGGTAATGATTGTACGCTAGAGATGTGTGATGAATCAAGGGACGTGTAAAACGTCCCTTTTTTACGCTAAAGCGTTTTGACGATTGTGCATAGGGAGTTCGGAATGGAACTATTAAATGAATACATAGAAGCTTATTTATCGACTTTGAGGTACTTGGACGAGGTGATTGCTGAGCCGGCGGATGAATATGGTTTGTCCTTTGAACAATATCTGATTATGAACCAGGTTGCAAAAGAGGATGGCATTACACTTAGTGCGATAGTGAATAATCGCTGAGTGACGCGAGCGGCGATTTCACGGCAAATCAAAACGTTATTGCAACGTCAGTATGTCTATCAGGAACCAGATCACGGTGATCGACGACGGATGCTCTTGCATCTAACTGAGCGGGGGATGGAAATTGAAGCGATTGTTACCGAGCGGGTACAATTACGATTTGATGGGTGGGTTGAAGTCTTTGGAGAGGTGAAAGCGCGAGAAATTTTAACATTTATTCAGGCCTTTGATGCTAAAGTCGTATCACGGTCGAAGACCTATGCGCACCAGTATGAATAACTTGTCAACTTTGCACCGCTGTTGTATAATTAAAAAGTTGATTTTTGGGCATTAGCCAAGCGGTAAGGCAATGGTTTCTGGTGCCATCATGCGCTGGTTCGAATCCAGCATGCCCAGTAAAAATAAAAGCCTCGGGAAGTTTCCCGAGGCTTTTTTTTCTACATATTTAAGTTATTTGAGAAGAGACTGGTTTAGTGGCCACCTTCAGCAGCTTTAATGCCAGCATCTAAATCATCAACATCGGCATTGTGATCACGGAAGCTTTGATCTTCGATTGGCAGATGCAATTGGAAATCGCTAAATGATTCCAATGTTCCAGTTACTTGTTGGGTTTGAACTTCAAGTAAGTGGCCACCAAAAGTGTGGTCGTCACTTAAGAAATGCAAATGCCATCCAGCGGCTACAGTACCTTGATAGAGGCTGGGAGAGAAGTATCCAACAATTGTACCGCTGACCTGGTCAGCGGTGAATGTAGGTTGCTTTTTTGAGACTTCAAGCAAACTAGGATAAGGGACCTCTGACTTAGGCGCTGCTCGTACTAGCACATGTTCGAATTGTCCATGTAGACGTAGCGCTGCAAAGTTATTGGTAAAGTGATAAACATCTTGTAGGTCGGCTAAGCCAGCAAAATCAGTCGCAGCGACATCAATATTTTGCGCTACATCACTGGCAAAATGAACGGTTGCAAAAGGTAAGGTCGTTTGCATATCGGTGATGTGATTGACCTTGCCGAATTCATCGGCTTGATAGACGTCTCCATCTAAAATGATGACTTCACCATCGACACCAGCTAAAGTACCGATTCCAGTATCACCATGGGTGAGCAAATCACCAATTGTTGTCGTTCCCTGCATTTGTTTGGCCATAAGGGCAGCAAGCGTGCTGTGTTGATAAATTTTTGACATGAATTTTTCCTCCAAAAAAAGCCGCTATGAGCGACCTAGTGTACATTAACCTTCTGATTCAACCAGTTCAGCTAATTCGTAGTTATGTGAATAATCAACGGGGATGTCGACAACGACAGGTCCTTCAGTGGCAAAGGCTTCATCTAAGACAGCGTCCAATTGATCAGGTGATTCAACCCGTAAGCCTTTGGCACCCATTGATTCAGAAAATTTAACTAAGTCAATTGGGGCAAATTTAACCCCGGCTGATTGACCTTCGTATTTCTTCTCTTCTTGGAATTTGACCATGTCATAGTTGGCATTGTCGTTCCAAACTAAGCTGACGGTATTAAGTCCTAATTCAACCGCTGTTGAAAGTTCTTGAGCAGAAAAATAGAAACCACCATCACCTGAGACAGAAACGGCTTTGGCATTTGGGCGCACCATTGCAGCGGCCATCGCCCAAGGTAAACCAACACCAAGGGTCTGCATACCATTAGAAATTAGGAAGTGACGTGGGACATAAGACTTGAAATGGCGTGCCATCCAAATGTAATGAGAACCAATGTCGGTTGCTACAGTCATGTCATCAGTTACGTGAGCTTGTAACGATTTGATGATATTAAGGGGATGGTTCAAATTAGGCGCAGCTGGTGTGTAATTTGGTTCATCAGCTTCGATGAGCTCTTGTTTATAACTAGCTAACGTATCTAATGAAGCATTTGGCAATTCGTATCCGATAATACGTGATTGCAAAGCATGCATCGTGTCGGCAATATTACCAATTAATTGACGTTCAGGTGCGAAGTTATTATCAATTTGAGCAGCTGCGGTATCTAATGCTACGATGCGCAAGTTCTTTTCGGCATTCCAATTTCGTGGCTCGTATTCAATTGGATCGTATCCAATTGTAATCACTAAATCAGAATCTGCTAACAAGCGATCACCGACTTGATTCCGGAAAAGGCCAATGCGTCCAAAGAATGAAGCTTTTTCTAGCTCACGTGAAAGGACACCAGCACCTTGGAAAGTTTCGACAACTGGGAGTGTGGTTTGCTCCAATAATTCATGAAGCGCATGAGTTGTTTCATCATCAGAACCACGTTGTCCAACTAACAAAACGGGGAGTTTAGCAGCTTTAATTTGATCAGCTAGCCAATCAATGTCTGTAAGTGATGCAGCACCCATTTTTGGTGCGTGAACGGCAGGAATCGCTTGTGTGTCGATTGGTGCATCATCAACGTCTTGTGGCATTGAAACAAAGGCAGCACCTGGCTTAGGACCACCTTTGGCAGCAACGATGGCATTTGAAACGATTTCTGAAATATTATTAGGGTCTTGAATTTCAGCAGAATAATTTGTGATGGGCTTGAAGATTTCAGTTGATGGTGTACTTTGGTGGGTTAGGCGATATAAATCTTTTCGAGGTACTTGTCCCCCAATTGCTAAGATTGGGTCACCTTCAGCACTAGCGGTCATCAAACCAGTTGCAAGGTTTCCAACACCTGGACCAGAGGTGGCAATAACGGCACCGGGCTTACCAGTAATGCGGGCAAAGGCCTGCGCCATGAAGATGGCATTTTGTTCATGCCGAACAACCACAAGGCGGGGTGAAGTTTGTCCAGCAAGTGGATGTTCGAGACGTTCGAAAAGCCGGTCAATTTTAGCACCAGGAATTCCAAAAACTAAATCAATATCATTATTATTTAATGTGTCGACAAGTAAGTCGGCACCGTAACGTTGTGCATCAGGCATGAATGTCACTCCTATTATATATATTATGATGTAAGTAACGGTTCTAGGACCGTTCAAATCTGCTTTCATTGTACAACAAAAAGAGCGGGGAAATAAGGTTATAAATTTCAAAAATTTCAATTGAGGCGCCGCAAATAGAACAATTTGAATTAAAAAAATAAAAAATGACCCCGAAAAAAGTGCAAAAGTTTTAAATATTTTAATGAAGAAAGCGCTTTAATATGTTATTATTTCAATTGTAACAAAAAGATTAAAAAAATTTCATAAAACACTTGCACTCTTGGCCGATGAGTGCTAATATAGATAATGTAAGTTAGGAATTAGGAATTAGGAATTAGGAATTAGGAATTAAAGATAATTTAGAAATTAATAACGCAACTTTTTCGCGACCTAACGTACAGATTACAAGTACAAGTTAATGTATAGAAATAAGGAGGCCGCATTTATGGCACAAGATACATTTGGATTTTCAGATTTTGACGATATTTTTCGTATGATGAATGATGATGCATCACGTTTGAACCGTGCACAAATGTCACGGTCACAACAAGATCAGATGCGTGGACAACGCAAAGCACAACAACCTCAACAGGAGAAAGGTTTGCTTGATCAATATGGCATTAACATGACCGAGTTAGCTCGTCGTGGTAAGTTTGACCCAGTCATTGGTCGTGATGAAGAAATTGATCGCGTCATTGAAATTTTGAATCGTCGTTCAAAGAACAACCCAGTTTTGATTGGTGAACCTGGAGTTGGTAAGACGGCGGTTGTAGAAGGCTTGGCACAAGCAATTGTTAGTGCTAAGGTACCTGCAAAGCTACAAGATAAGGAAGTCATTCGTTTGGACGTCGTATCACTTGTTCAAGGAACTGGTGTACGTGGTGAATTCGAAGAGCGGATGCAAAAGTTGATGGATGAGGTTTCAAAGCGTAAGGATGTCATCTTGTTCATTGATGAAATTCATGAAATCATGGGCGCCGGTGGCACCGGTGAAGGATCAATGGATGCTGGAAACATTTTGAAGCCAGCTTTGGCTCGTGGTGATTTCCAACTTGTTGGTGCAACCACATTGAATGAATACCGTGACATTGAAAAGGATGGAGCGATTGCTCGTCGTTTGCAAACAGTTATGGTTGATGAACCATCAACTGATGAAGCGGTACAAATTTTGAAGGGTATTCAACCTAGTTACGAAGAGTATCACAAGGTAAAGTACTCAGATGGCGCAATTGAAGCTGCGGTTGATTTGTCAAACCGCTACATTCAAGATCGTTTCTTGCCTGATAAGGCCATCGACTTAATGGATGAAGCTGGATCAAAGAAGAACCTTTCATTGAAGGTTGGGGATCCAAAGGAAATCCAAAAGAAGATTGACGCAGCCGAAGAGAACAAGAAGCAAGCTGCTGATGATGAAGATTTTGAGAAGGCTGGATACTGGCGTGATCAAGTTAACCAATTGACATTACAATTAGAGGCGGTTCAAAACCAAAAGCCTCAAAATGATGCAACGAAGACGGTTACTAAGCAAGACATCGAGAAGATTGTTGAAGATAAGACTGGTATTCCTGTCGGAGAAATGGCAGATTCTGAGCAAACACAATTGAAGAACTTAGATAAGCAATTAGCTGACCACGTTATCGGCCAAGATGACGCGACTGAAAAGGTTGCCAAGGCTATCCGTCGTAACCGTGTTGGCTTTAACAAGTCAGGTCGTCCAATTGGTAGCTTCCTCTTTGTTGGACCTACTGGTGTTGGTAAGACTGAAACTGCAAAGCAATTAGCTAAGGAACTCTTTGGAACTGAAGATAGCATGATTCGTTTCGATATGTCTGAATACATGGAGAAGCAATCTGTATCTAAGTTGATTGGTGCTCCAGCTGGTTACGTTGGATATGAAGAATCAGGTCAATTGACTGAAGCTGTTCGTCGTCATCCATACTCAATCGTTCTACTTGATGAGGTTGAAAAGGCTCATCCAGATGTCATGAATATGTTCTTGCAGATTCTTGACGATGGACGTTTGACTGATGCACAAGGACACGTGGTTTCATTTAAGGATACAATTGTCATCATGACTTCAAACGCTGGTCAAGATGCTCCTGAAGGTACTGACTTGATGGACCGTTTGGCTCCATACTTCAAGCCAGAATTCTTGAACCGTTTCGATGCGATTGTTGAATTTGATCCTTTGAACAAGGAGAACCTATACAAGATTGTTGACTTGATGTTGGATGATATGAATAAGACTATCTCAACTAAGGGCTTGCACATCTACGTAACAGATGCTGCTAAGGACATGTTAGTTGATATGGGTTACGATCCTAAGATGGGTGCTCGTCCACTTCGTCGGGTCATCCAAAATCAACTTGAAGACAAGATTGCGGACTTCTACCTTGACAACCCTGAAGTAAAGGATCTTCGTGCCGAAGTACACCATGATGAAATTGTGGTTGTTGCTGAGTCAGATCCTAACCAAGAAGTGGTTGATCGTAAGGAAGAAGCTAAGGATGCAGTTGAAGAAACTGTTGACGAAAATGAAGAAAAGAAGCACGTTGAAAACGACGAATTGAACCCAGATCCTGAGGGCTAATGCTTCAAAAGGAACGCTGAATTCAGCGTTCCTTTTTTTGTGTTGTAAAATCAATTAAATTGTTACATTGTCGTAATTTAAGAATTTCTAAAGCTATGGTAAGATAGTGAATGTGAATTGCTGAATTTGTTTCTTTGACGTAATGACCAACATTGATTGGATGACGTCATTGAATTGAAAAAAGCTATTTATGTTTCTGCAAACAGAAATGGTTATAATGCAAATTACTTTTCGCGTTCATCAAATACATACAACTAAGAAAATAAACTGGAGGATGGATAACATGAATACAACCGCTAAGAATACCCTATTAGCAACTGCCGGTGCTGTTGCGGCCTTTGGAGGCGCAACTGCTGTTGCTTCAGCCGACTCAGTTACTGTTAAGTCAGGTGACACGCTTTACTCAATCGCCAAGGCTAACGATGTTTCAGTTAGCGAACTTGCAAAAATTAACAAGGTTACTAACCCTGATTTGATTTTCGTTGGTCAAGAATTGAAGGTTTCAAAGTCAGCTTCAGCTGCTAAGCCTGCTAGTCAAAACACTGCAGCGACAGCGCAAGCTACTACCACGACTGCAAGCACTCAAACAACTTCACACGCTGTGACAGATGCTTCAAACACTTATCCCGCTGGACAATGCACATGGTTCGTAAAGAACGCTTTGCCATGGGTTGGTAACAACTGGGGTAACGCAGTTAACTGGCCAGCTAGTGCTGCTGCTGCCGGTTTCAAGGTTGACGGAACACCAGCTGCTGGTTCAGTAGTTGTCTTTAGTCACGGCGCTGGCATTAACCCAGCATACGGACACGTGGCTGTTGTTGATTCAGTTAACCCTGACGGTACAATTAAGATTTCTGAAGGTAACTATGCTGGATTGGCTTACCACACTCGGACTATCTCAGCTGCTGGATTGACATTTATCCATTAATCATAAAAGTCTCGTTGTAACGAGGCTTTTTTTGTATAATGAAAGGAGGAGGAGCCGTAATGTCATATCAAATTGAACCGGGACGGGTAGTCCATTTAAATGACGCCAATGAAGTGGATAGCGAAATTGAATTTCGACCACCAGAGGGGGAACGGGCTTTTGAGATTATTTCGGCCTACTTCACTCCTGGCACGAATACGCAAAAAATACAGAATGACATGATGCAATTGGTGATGGATAGCATGCGTGATCAGCTGTGGGCGGTTGTTGAAACGGTATTGGGTAAACCTTATCATTTGCAAGGGAATCGTTTAGATACAGGCTTTGATATTGCTGGGCTAATTCAATATGTTTACAATCATATTTATGGTGTTAGTTTTCCATTAGATTTAAAAACGCAATTGGATCGCGTCCAACATGTTAGTTTGGCCGAAGCCATGCCTGGTGATTTGTTGTTCTGGGGGACCCCAGCGTTAATTACAAATGCGGGTGTGTATTTAGGACATGCTGAGTATTTGACGGTAGATTTAATGGCACAGGTGGTCTTAATTCAGAAAGTTGCACCGAGTTGGCAACCTGATGTGGTCGGCAGTTTACGTTAGGAGAACGAGATGGCGCAAGCAATGAAATACGAATCAGGACGTATATTTTTAACTGATGACAATGATCAATTAGTTGGTGAGATTCGTTATACACAAACAGACAAAAATCACACTTGGCCAGTAACCCATACCTTCGTTAACCCAGCTTATCGGGGGCAAGGAATTGCTGAACAATTACTGGATGCTTTAGCAAACTTGGCGCGGGAAAATGAAGTGCTTTTAGAGCCGGTCTGTCCTTATGTTAAGCAGGCTTTTATGCGGCAGAGTAAATATGCAGATGTTGCAACACCCAAACATTAAAAACTTATTGCGAGCCAAGGGGTTCGCTTTTTTAATGACCTAAATTTAGGTATAATGATTGTAGTTGTGTTGCATGTAAACACAGTTAGAAATGAGAAAAAAGATGACAAGAAAATTTGAAATTGTAAGTAAATATCAAGATGCAGATTTACCTTTACCAAAGCGTGCCACAAAGCAAGCAGCTGGGTATGATTTGCAAGCAGCAACCGATTTTGTACTGCCTTCTGTTTGGCGTGTGCCATTTTTACGGGCGTTGAAGAAAATTCGGATTAGCGAACAATTAACGAGTGCAGAATTATTAGAAGCGCAAACGACACTCAAACCGTTCTTGGTGCCAACTGGCGTTAAAGTTTATTTGAATGAAAATGAATATTTGATGATTGCTAATCGTTCATCAAATCCATTGAAACGTAGTTTAGTCTTACCAAATGGGGTGGGGATTATTGACGCAGATTATGTTGATAATCCTCAAAATGAAGGCGAAATTTTTGTGCAAATGATTAATTGGGGTCTAACGGACCGGACTATTAAGCAAGGTGAGCGGATTGCCCAAGGAATTTTCATGCCTTACTTAGTGACAGATGATGATCAACTGAATGAAAAAGCCACGCGAACTGGGGGCTTTGGTAGTTCAGGGGTTAATTAAGGAGAACACATGGCGAAAACAAAAACCCAATTTGTTTGTTCAAATTGTGGGAATGTCTCACAACGTTATATGGGACGCTGTCCAAATTGTGGTGCTTGGGGAACTTTGGTTGAAGAAGTGCAACAACCTGAAAAAGTGGACCGCAAGTCGCGGGTGAATTTGGAAGGGCAAGTTGCTAAGGTTGAAAAACTTGATGAAGTGAATATTGAAGAGACACCACGAGTTTTGACTGATTCAGATGAATTTAATCGGGTGCTTGGTGGTGGCATAGTGCCAGGTTCTTTAGTATTAATTGGTGGTGATCCGGGGATTGGTAAATCGACATTGTTGCTTCAAATTTCTGGAGAACTTTCGAATCATGGACAGCGAGTTTTGTATGTATCTGGGGAAGAAAGTGCGTCACAGATTAAATTGCGGGCCGAGCGTTTAGGCGTTCGGGGGGATGCCGAGTTTTACTTGTACCCAGAGACGGATATGGCATTGATTCGCAAAGCGATTGATGAGGCCAAGCCTGATTTTGTGGTCATTGATTCGATTCAGACAATGCAACAACCTGATATTCAATCAGCAATTGGCTCGGTGGCACAAATCCGTGAGACAACGGCAGAATTATTGCAAATTGCAAAAACGAACGGCATTACGATCTTTATTGTCGGTCATGTGACAAAGGAAGGCGCGATTGCTGGGCCTAAAATTTTAGAGCACATGGTCGATACGGTTTTGTATTTTGAAGGGGATAATCAACGTAGTTATCGTCTGCTTCGAGCCACAAAAAATCGTTTTGGGTCAACTAACGAGTTAGGTGTTTTTGAGATGGTTCATGAAGGCTTACAGGAAGTTACTAATCCATCGCAAATGTTTTTAGAAGAGCGTTTGGAACATGCAAGTGGATCGGCAGTGGTTGTAGCATTAGAAGGCACGCGACCAATCTTGGTTGAGGTACAGGCGTTAGTAACGCCAACTGTATTTGGAAATGCGCAACGGACAGCTTCAGGGATTGATCGTAATCGGATTTCAGTCTTGATGGCGGTGCTTGAAAAGCGAGCTGGTCTATTGATGCAAAATGAGGATGCTTACGTGCGTGCTGCTGGTGGTGTGAAGCTTGATGAACCAGCGATTGATTTAGCTTTAGCGGTTGCGATTGCTTCAAGTTATCGAGATAAAGAAACACGTGTGGGAGACGCCTTTGTTGGTGAAATTGGTTTAACTGGCGAAGTGCGACGTGTACCGCGCATGCTAGATCGGATTTTGGAAGCACAGAAATTGGGCTTCAAGCGGATTTTTGTACCTGTTAAAGCGATTGATGCCAGTCAGGAGCAGGCGTTGGATACCATTGAGGTTGTTGGTGTGAAAACTTTATCAGAAGCTTTGGGTAAAGCATTAGATTAAAAAAGGAGGTTTGAGTGGATGCGAAAAAGAATTATACAATTAGTTTACGTCATTATCGGCGGCGCACTGGCTTTAAATATCATGCCGCTGTTATGGCAACTAATTGGTTTTCAAAACAATTTATGGCTGAATAATTATATCGTGAACTTTTTAATTGGTGGGGTGTTATTTTTTATTCTGAGTTTGCCAACCTGGCGCTTGGTAGATAACTTTATTCACCGTTTAGAAAATATGTTAAATGCACAGTCACCATTGATGTTGCTTGTAGGTTCGCTAGGAACTTTAATTGGATTAGTTCTGGCAGTTGTGATTACGGTACCTCTACAACGAATGGATAATGTCTTGTTGAGCTCAGTGATTCCCGTTATTATTATGCTCTTATTCGGTTATTTGGGATTTCGCTTGGGAACAACACGGATTGATGAATGGCGGAATCTAATACCATCGTTAAATAACGTTTCACGCTTAACAAAGATTCGTGGCAAGACAAAGAAAAATGACGAGACAGTTGATGCAGAGAATGAGCCAAATTACCATCATTACAAGATTTTAGATACAAATATTTTGATTGATGGACGCATTTTGGATGTTGTTAAAACTGGCTTTATCGAAGGAACTTTGTTGGTCCCTAACTTTGTTTTGTATGAGCTACAGTATCTAGCTGACAAAGGAGAAGAATTAAAGCGTGTTCGTGGCCGACGTGGTTTAGATGTGTTAAATGAATTGCGAGAAATGGATGCGGTGCCTTTGGAAATGTGGGAAGGCGATTATGATGACATCAAAGAGGTTGACGAAAAGTTAATTCGTTTAGCAAAAGATTTAAACGGAGCCTTAGTGACGAATGATTTTAATTTGAATAAAGTGACCCAGTTCCAAGATGTACAAGTATTGAACTTAAATGAATTAGCGGGTGCTTTACGACCAAGTATTAAAGTTGGCGATCATTTACAAGTGCTTTTGGTTAAAAACGGTACTGAACGTCAGCAAGCGGTTGGTTACTTAGATGATGGGACAATGGTCGTTGTTGAAGATGGCCGTGACAAGCTCCAAGAACGGGTAACTGTTGAAGTCACGTCAGCTTTGCAGACGGATGCAGGTCGCATGATTTTTGGTAAGCTGGTTTAAAACGTTGAATCAAGAGCGATTCGGCGGTATATTAGAATGGACAAAAAGATAAGGAGTCAGATTTGACTATGACTGAAGAAACAGAGAAGAAGATTCGGGTTCGGTATGCACCATCACCAACTGGACATTTACACATTGGAAATGCGCGAACAGCTTTATTTAATTGGTTGTACGCTCGTCATTACAATGGTGAATTTGTCATTCGGATTGAGGATACTGACCAAACGCGTAATATTGCAGATGGTGAACGTTCACAATTGGATAATTTGGCTTGGCTTGGTTTAGATTGGGATGAATCACCTGAAAATCCTGGTGCTTATGGTCCTTATCGCCAATCAGAACGTTTGGATATTTATAAGCCATTGATTCAAGAACTTTTGGATCGTGGTTTGGCTTATAAGTCATATAAGACTGCTGACGAATTGCAAGCTGAGCGTGAGGCGCAACAAGCTGCTAAGCAAGCACCTCACTATGTTTATGAATATGCTGGCATGAGTGATGATGAAATTGCAAATGCTCAAGCTAAGGCTGAAGCAGAAGGTTTACCAAGTGTTGTGCGTTTGCACGTTCCTGAAAATAAAGTTTATGCTTGGGATGATATGGTCAAGGGGCATGTTGAAATCAACTCAGACACAATTGGTGGTGATTGGGTGATTCAAAAGGCTGATGGCATGCCTACGTATAATTTTGCGGTTGCTGTTGATGACCACATGATGGAGATTTCACACGTACTGCGTGGAGATGATCATGTGTCAAATACGCCAAAGCAATTGATGATTTACGAAGCCTTTGGTTGGGAAGCACCAATTTTTGGCCACATGTCATTGATTATCAACGCTGAGACGGGTAAGAAGCTTTCAAAGCGTGACGAAACCATTTTGCAATTTATCGAACAATACCGTGAACTGGGGTACTTGCCTGAAGCCATGATGAACTTCATTGTGCTATTGGGGTGGTCTCCAGTTGGCGAGAAGGAAATCTTCAACAAGAAGCAATTGATTAAGCAATTTGATGAAGAACGTCTTTCAAAGTCGCCCGCTAAGTTTGATAATAAGAAGTTGGAATGGATTAATAATGAGTGGATCAAGAATGGCGACCAAGACATGGTCTTTGACAAGATGATGCAACAACTTGTTAAGTCAGAGCTCGTAGATCCAAAGGAATTGACAGCAGAGAAGATGCAATGGTTACGTTCAGTGATGAATGTTTACATGGATGGCGTTTCGTATACAGCTCAAATTGTGCCGTTGATTGAACCGGTCTTTTTCAAGATGCCAAAGGCTGACGAGATTAGTGATTCACAAAAAGAGTGGATGGCTGGCGAAGATGTGCCAATGTTGTTAAATCTCTTTAGCGAGAAATTAAAAGCATTACCAATTTTTGATGCTCATAATATTTTGGCAGCAATTCGTGAAATTCAAAATGAAACTGGCATTAAGGCTCGCGCGCTTTGGAATCCATTGCGGATTGCCACAACACGTCAAGAGCAAGGGCCTAACTTGGGTTCATTGCTTGAATTATTAGGTCGTGAACAAACGCTCGCTAATATTCAAGAATTTTTATAAGCTAAATTAAACACAGTCCTAAAATTTGGGACTGTGTTTTTTAGCTGGCCGTGTAGGAGGCTATGATAATTGGTAAAAGAATGTTATTATAGTAAGGATTAACAGCTAAAATAATAATTAAAAATTGTTGAAAAAAGGAAGATTAGAATGGCGAATCCAATACGAAAAGTTATTGAAAGTGATCGAGGTACGCTCCGGCGTTTGTCTCGTACCGCCGATAAAGTAATGTCATATGAAGATGACATGGCGGCGCTATCAGATGAAGAATTACAAGCAAAAACGCCTTATTTTCGTGAACAATTAGCAAATGGGAAAACGCTGGATGATATCTTGCCTGAAGCCTTTGCCGTTGTTCGTGAAGCGGCTAAGCGTGTGCTAGGACTTTTCCCATTTAAAGTGCAAATCATGGGTTCTTTGGTCTTGCATGGTGGAAACATTGCTGAAATGCGGACTGGTGAAGGAAAGACCTTGACGGCGACGATGGCGGTTTATTTGAATGCCTTACCTCAAAAAGGGGTTCACGTTGTGACGGTTAATGAATACTTGTCTGAGCGTGACGGTGAAGAAATGGGTCAATTGTATAAGTGGCTTGGCTTAACGGTTGGCATCAACCTATCAGAATTATCACCAGAAGAAAAACGTGAAGCTTATAACGCAGATATTACTTATTCAACCAATTCAGAAATTGGGTTTGATTTCTTACGTGATAACATGGTTGGTCGTAAAGAAGATCGTGTCCAACGACCTTTGAACTTTGCATTGGTCGATGAAGTTGACTCGATTTTGATTGACGAAGCGCGAACACCATTGATTATTTCTGGAGCACCAGCTCAAGAAAATAAGCAACTCTTTTACAAGGCTGACCGCTTTGCCAAGAAACTTAAAGAAGGTGAAGATTTCACTGTTGATTTGGAAACAAAGACAGTTAACTTGACCGATGAAGGTATCAGTAAGGGTGAAGAAGAGTTTGGCTTGCCAAACCTTTATGCGGCTGGAAATGCGGCCTTAACACACCACATTGATCAAGCTTTGCGTGCTAACTACACGATGTTCAACGACAAGGACTATGTTGTACGTGATGGGGAAGTTGTCTTGGTTGACTCATTCTCAGGTCGTATTCAAGAAGGTCGTCGTTTCTCTGATGGCTTGCACCAAGCTTTGGAAGCTAAGGAAAAGGTACAAGTGCAAGAAGATAATCGGGCGATGGCTTCAATTACTTACCAAAACTTGTTCCGTCGTTACAACAAGTTGTCAGGTATGACGGGAACGGCGCAAACTGAAGCCGAAGAATTCCGTGAAATCTACAACATGGAAGTTATTACGATTCCAACCAACCGTCCAATCCAACGTGTGGACGAACCAGATTTGTTATATCCAAACTTGCATTCAAAGTTTAATGCGGTGGTTGACTTGGTAGATCAATTGCATTCAGCTGGTCAACCAATTTTGATTGGTACTGTCGCGGTTGAAACATCAGAATATCTTTCAAAGTTATTGGATCAACGTGGCATTCCGCACAATGTGTTGAATGCCAAGAACCACGCCAAGGAAGCTGAAATTATCGCAAATGCGGGTCAAAAGGGTGCCGTTACGATTGCCACTAACATGGCTGGTCGTGGAACTGACATTAAGCTTGGACCTGGTGTGAAGGAATTAGGTGGATTGGCAGTTATCGGTACTGAACGTCATGAATCACGACGAATTGATAATCAATTACGTGGACGTGCTGGTCGTCAAGGTGACCCTGGTTACTCACAATTCTTCTTGTCACTTGAAGATGATTTGATGCTTCGTTTCGGTGGTGAACGCCTAAAGAATATGATGGAATCAATGAACTTGCAGGATGAAGATGCGGTAATTAAGAATCGTTTGATTACACGTTCAGTTGAATCTGCGCAACGGCGTGTTGAAGGTAATAATTATGATTCACGTAAGAACGTTTTGCAGTACGATGATGTCATGTCACAACAACGTGAGACTTTCTACGCTAATCGTAATCAAGTTATCGATGAGGAGCATTCCTTGAAGGATGTTATCTTACCAATGGCTGAACGGACGATTAACCGGGTCGTTGATAACAATACGAACGGTAAAGAAAGTGATTGGGATTTGTTTGCCATCAATAACTTTGCGCGTTCAGTCTTAGTCCCTCAAGATGATATTCAAGTGTCAGACTTGCGCAACAAGACCCCAGAAGAGTTGAAAGATTACTTGTATCAACGAGCTAAGGCAGTTTATGACGAAAAAGAAGCCCAACTTGATGATGAAGAACAATTCTTGCAATTTACCCGAGTTGTGATCTTGCGGGTTGTTGATAATTATTGGACTGAACATATGGACAATATGAACCAATTGCGTGATTCAATTCAATTACGTGGTTATGGTCAATTGAACCCTTTGATTGAATATCAAGAAGAAGGCTATCGTATGTTTGAAGAAATGATTGCATCAATTGAGTATGATGCAACGCGTCTCTTCATGAAGTCTGAAATTCGTCAAAACCTACGGTCTGAATAAGACAAAAAAGCCGGGAGTCTTTCCCGACTTTTTTATTTAAGAAGAAATGAGGTGCTTATGGAAATTGCAGAGGCGCGTAATCGCTTAAATGAGATGCGGACTGAAGTCGAAAATTTTGGCGAGTCATTGGATTTGGATGCCATGAATGATGAAATTGCAGCCAATGAGGATGAAATGAGCCATCCTGATTTTTGGAATGATCACGAAGCAGCACAAAAAGTGATTGATCAAAATAATAATTTAAAGAATCGTCGTGATAACTATGTGCGTTTGACGCAAGAAGTTGAAGAAGCAACGGCGGCACTCGAATTGTTACAAGAAGAGCCTGACGATAGCGATATGCAAGCTGAAATTGAAGACAACTTGGAACGCTTGGCAACTGACTTAGACGCTTATCGTTTGGAACAACTTTTGAATGAGCCATATGATAAGAACAATGCCATCTTGGAAATTCATCCGGGGTCTGGTGGAACGGAATCAGCTGATTGGGGTGCCAATATGCAGCGGATGTATACCCGTTGGGCTGAACAGCATGGCTTTAAAGTCGATATTTTAGACTATCATGCGGGTGATGTTGCTGGAATTGATTCGGCTACGTTAAAGATTACGGGAAAGAATGCGTACGGTTACTTGCGGTCTGAACGTGGGGTACACCGGTTTGTGCGGATTTCACCGTTTGATTCAGCGGGACGGCGCCATACGTCATTCGTTTCAATTGATGTGATGCCTGAGCTAGATGATTCAGTTGATGTTGAAATTAATCCAGCTGACGTTAAAATGGACGTCTATCGTGCTTCTGGAGCTGGTGGTCAACATATTAATAAAACTTCATCAGCGGTGCGTTTGACTCACGAACCAACTGGAATCGTGGTGGCTTCGCAACAAGAACGTTCTCAGTTCCAAAATAAGGATTTAGCCTATAATATGTTGCGGGCTAAGTTGTATCAATTAGAAATGGACAAAAAAGAGACTGAACGTTCAAAGATTGCTGGTGAGCAAATGGAAAATGGTTGGGGTTCACAGATTCGTTCGTATGTTTTCCAACCATATCGCATGGTAAAAGACCATCGGACTAATTATGAATCTGGTAATCCACAAGCAGTGATGGATGGTAACTTAGATCCGTTCATTGATGCTTATCTGCGCTGGAAGCTTGCTTCAGAAAATCCGGAATAAATAAAAACAAGCTTAGCCAATACTGGTTAAGCTTGTTTTTGTTTATGATTTAGAAGAACATGTAAAAGGCACCGGCAATGACACCGAATAACAATACTAAGAGCATACCAATCACAAGGGCGCGAACCCAAAGCGGATAGGGGGTAGGTTTAGTATCAGTTGCTTGATTAACGGCATGATTTTCATATTCGCGTAGTTGCGCTTCGGGATCATCATTATTTTTTTGTGATTGCTTTTGCGCGGTTGGTTTTTTCTTGCGTGACATAAGATTACTCCTGATTTCGTTAGTTTCTTGTGACAAGCATATATAAATTTACTGCTAATTTCAATCATATGGGGGATTTCGCAAGAAAATTTTGGAAAAAAGCATAAAAATCTTGATATTTCTCAAGGAGTAAGTATAATAGTTTAAGTAAGCTAATTTGTTAGCGAATGGCATGTCTCCGTAGCTCAGTTGGTAGAGCAAGGGACTTTTAATCCTTGGGTCCACGGTTCGAGTCCGTGCGGGGACATTCCAAAAGCACATACGTCTAGTATGTGCTTTTCTTTTTGCCGGTAGTATTATAAAAAGCGCCAAGCTGGGGAAACCAGCTTGGCGCTTTTTATTTTGTATTTAAATGGCAATGGCATCAACTTTTTGTGGAACCAGCTGATCGGCAATATCAGTGAAGATGCCGTCAACGCCGTTTGCTTCTAGCTCAGCGACAACATTCAAATCGTTTACAGTGTAGACATTTACGCCGAAACCACGTTCGTGAATAGTAGCGATATTTTCAGGTGTTGCATCTGAAACGTCTAAGTGAATGTAGCTCGCGTTGCAAGCGTCCGCAACTAATTGCCAGTCAGGATAAAATTGGCCGGCGTCATAGAGGACGGCATATTTTAAATCTGGTGCAAGGGCATGCATTTTCATAAGCATAACCGGGTTAAAGCTTGAAATGTAGAGATCCACCAATGTATTTAAGTAGTTAAGAGTTGGTGCAAGTTTTTGTATCAATTCATTTGCGAGTTGTGTACCGTTAGGACCGGTAATCCCTTTGAGTTCAAGATGCAAATTAACATGTGATTCTTCAACGATTTGAACTAAATCGTTGATGGTAAGTAAACGGGTTTGTGCGAAGTCAGGCCCAAACCAACTACCAGCATCGGCATCGACAATATCATCGAAGGTTAGGTCAGTGAGTTCACCAGTGTGGTCAGTTGTCCGGTCAAGCTTATCATCATGTAGTAAAACGAGTTGGCCATCGGCTGTGATTGAAACATCGGTCTCAAACCAGTCTAATTGGTACTGTTGCATGGGTGCAAAACTAGCGAAGGTATTTTCAGGGGCAATGGCTGAAAACCCACGATGGGCAATAATATTAGTCATAATTTTATCTCTACTTTTCCTCATTTTCGGCTTTGGTGACTAAATTTGGTAGTCCTTGTTTGACTACAGTTATAGCTTAAACTTTTTATGTAAAAGCACAACACATAAGCCGATATTTAACGTAAAGATTTTAATTACATTTGTTATAGGAATGTGATTTAAAAGTACAGATTACCCCAAAATACTACGATATGAGAGCTAAGCCACGTTACATTTTTAATACATTTTACCTGTGCTTTTGCAATAAAAAAAGGCCATTAACAAAAGTTAATTAGCCTTGCGTGTTTTGCGTTGTTTAATTCGTTTGAATCTTTCGGTTGCTGGAGTAAAAAACTCAGCAATCGCTTGGTAATTATCAACCATATCAACCAAGACACTTTCCCAATAGTGAGGTAAAGCAGAAGTACTTCCCCACATATGTTTTAGGATGATGTCCTTTTCCATTGGTGATAAGTCTGTGATTTTTTCAGCATTCCGGTAAGCCACTCGGGGATGAATATAAGCATGTGTGCCTAATTCAAACTTGGTTTCACGCCAATCATAAAAGAATAAATCATGGAGTAAACCGCCACGTGCGACCGCTCGTGCATTTAAATGGAACCGCTTTGCCAATACATAACTCTGATATGAAACATTAATGGAGTGGGTTAGGCGGTCTGAGTGATGATGCTGAACGTATTGACCCAATTCCTGTACGGCTGGATCACGCAACAAATCACTGACAATGTCGACATATTCGGTATCTTCACGCCAATCGCGCATCTAATCCCTCCCTTCAATCTTTAAGATATAGCTAGCTTACTCTGCTAGGGTTAATGTTGGCTTAAAGCGAACATGGCAATCCCAGCGGCCACTGCAACGTTCAATGACTCGGCTTCACCACTAAGTGGAATATAGAGATTCTGTGTTGTAGCTTGGACTAAGTCGTCTTGCATGCCTTGACCTTCGTTACCCATAATTAATGCGAAATCAGTTTGGGCTGGAATGGTAAAGAGATCAGCCGCTTGTTCGTCTAATTGAGTTCCGTAAACATTCATGTCATTAGCTTGGAATGTACGTGTCCAATTTAATAAATCACCGGTTGTGATTGTTAAGTGAAATTGGCTACCTTGCATTGCCCGAACTGCTTTAGGGGCATAAGGGTCAACTGAACCTTCACCGAAGACAACCCCAGCAAATCCAGCTGCATCAGCTGTACGTACCATTGTACCAACGTTTCCAGGATCTTGAATGTGATCCAAGAAAAGCCAAGCTCCTTGGTGAATATATTGTGGCTCACGAGTTGCGTTAGGCAATGAAACTTCGGCGAAAATACCTTGTGGCGTCACGAGATCAGATAATTTTTTGGCAATATCAGCAGTGATTTCAAATAGCGGAACCCCTTGGGGAAATTCATCCTGGTGTTCTGTTAATTGAGCTGATGTCCCCATGATGGCATGTAAGTGGCCATCATGATGAATTGCTTCCTGGACTAGATGCCAACCATCTAAGAGGTAAGTTTGACTCTTATCGCGACCCTTTTTGGTCTGTAATTTTTGCCATGCTTTCACACGGCTATTTTGATTTGATGTTATATTTTCCATAAAGTTCATTATACGCTGATTCTGTAAAATATGCTTATGTTATAATAGAATAATCTTATAAAGTAATTGAAAAGAGGGATATACCCATGCCAGTGTTAGATTTAAACGACCCTCAAGCGGTCGCACGTTATGATGCTTTTGTGCGTCAATCACCTTATGGTCAAGTAACCCAAGATTTAGGTTGGGCAGAAGTTAAAAATAATTGGGAACCAATTGATGTTTATTTAGAAGACGACAATGGAGACATCAAAGCAGCGATGTCAATGTTGTTGTCAGATACTAAAACCGGTAAAAAGTTTGCTTACGCTTCAAAAGGACCAGTGATGGATGTTACTGATCTAGATTTGTTGGATCAATTAGTTGATGAAGCGGTGACTGCTTTAGACGGTCGCGCATATGTGTTGCGCTTTGACCCTGAAGTTCCTTATAGTGATGAATTAAATGAGGCTCTAATGGCTCGCGGTTATAAGACACGTAATAAAAACGTGGCTGACCAAGGCATGCATGCAACGATTCAACCAAGGTTAAACATGGTGTTGGATTTGACTAAGTTCCCCGATGCCCAGACGACACTTGATTTGTATCCTTCAAAGACGAAGAGTAAGATCAAGCGTCCATTCCGTGATGGTGTTGAAGTACACTCAGGCAATACGGCAACTGAATTGGATGAGTTCTTTAAAACTTATCAAACGATGGCCAATCGTCATGGTATTTCATACCGTCCAATTGAGTATTTCCAACGCATGCAGGCAGCCTTTGATGCTGATACGATGCAAATTTTCGTGGCGGAACGCGAAGGTGAATTACTTTCAACTGGGATTGCAATTAAGTATGGCCCAAAGATTTGGTACATGTATGCCGGTTCAATGGATGGTAATACTTATTATGCCCCATATGCCGTGCAATCTGAGATGATTCAATGGGCGATTGATAGTAAGGTTGAGCGTTACGACCTTGGTGGAATTGAATCTGAATCAACGGATGACAGTTTGTATGTCTTTAAGCATGTCTTCGTGAAGGATGCCCCAGTTGAATACATTGGAGAAATCGATAAGGTGCTTGACCAAGCCGCTTATGATGAACTCGTGCAAGATTAATGAAAAAGTCATGACTAGGGTCATGACTTTTTTTGCAGGAAAGGATAAATAGATGAAAAAGATTGATGCGCATTTACACTTGGTACAAAATATCGCTGGCTTTAATGGTAAGGGACGTTTAAACGCACTTGGAAATGGGGATGCAATCTGGGATGATGGGACTCTGATCCATTTGTTGCCAAATGAATATGGTGAGACTGATTTCACGGCGGAAGCGGTGCTGCGATTAATGGACACCAATGGTATTGACAAGGCAATGGTGCTGCAAGGTAGTTTAAATGGTTATCAAAATTATTATACTTGGCAAACGATGCGCCAGTATCCAGACCGTTTTATGGGTGCTTTTTCGGTCGATCCCTTTACGGAACAGTTTATGACGATTTTGCAAAGGCATGTCCGCGATTTAGGCTTTCGTTCGATGAAGTTAGAAATTAGCGCGGGTGGTGGCATGCATGGTTACCATGTGACGACGCCATTTCGCCTAGATTTGGATCCACGGGTGGGGCAAATGCTCCATTATTTAGCAAATTATCCTGGATTTAATATTATCGTTGATTATGGTTCTGCTGATCAGATTAGTCATCAGCCTGAAGCGATTGTGAACTTGGCACAACGTTATCCCATGTTAAATTTTGTTGTGTGCCATCTCTCGTTTGGCCAAACCAATCAATTAGCTTTGTATCAAAACACGCTGGATCAATGGCAACCTTTCACAAATATTTATACTGATCTAGCAGCAATTCAAGATATTAATGATGAAACGAGCCAACCCTATATGGCTTCAACAGAATTGGTAAAGCGGGCTTATCAGACCTTAGGAAGTGAGCGCCTACTCTGGGGAACTGATTCGCCATGGTCGGCGACATTCAATGCGTATGCTGATTTAGCAAGTTGGCTCGAAAAAGCAGATATTATGCCGACATCAGCTTTAGAAAATGTTTATTATCAAAATGCTGAGCGCTTATATTTTAATTCAGAAGCAAAACGAGCTGTACTGGAAGCAGTCGACCCTTCCCAGTGCTAAGCGAATAATAAGCGTTTTCTTAGAAAAAAACGGTGCTAGGTGTGTTGTGTTTGTTGACTTTTAGTAATAGAATGAAATAGACAGATTAAAGACGAAACTTAGCATGAGGAGGAAAATCAGATGGCAGATAATACAGCAACCGCACCAGAAAATGTACAAATTTGTGATAAGTTTGCAGCAACGTTTGAAATTTTGGGGCGTAAATGGAATGGATTGATTATTGAATCACTTCTAAATAATGGCACAATGCGTTTTAAAGATTTATCACAAACGGTGGTGAAGTGTTCTGATCGTGTATTGGTTGAACGCCTAAAGGAGTTGGAAGCTAATGACATTGTTGAACGCCGGACATATGATGATTCATCATTGATTGAGTATGCCTTGACTAAAAAGGGTGAATCAATGCGCAATATGATGGAAGTTGTGCATGAATGGTCTGATAAATGGAATGCAGATTGCACTGCCGAAGCATAGGACTTGCAGGAGTGTCTGCATTTTTAGTAGAATAGCATTATCGACAAAGAATGGTCAGAAGATAAGCGCTTTTATTTAGCGAGTTGGGGACAGTGGGAGCCCAATTAAAGGACTTATTTAGATTCAACCAGGAGTTAAAGTGTTGTTAAGGCACTTTCGTGTTGTTTACGTTATCAAACTAAGTGAGGATATAGCCAGAAGACTATATTAAAGCTGGGTGGTACCACGTTTATAACGTCCCTTTAGTAAAACAATGTTTTGCTAGAGGGCTTTTTTATTAGCAAAAGGAGTAACGAATGAGCTTACAAACGGAATTACAAACGTTGCGTGACCAAGCAATGACACAAATTGATGGTGCGCAAACGTTAAATGAATTGAACGATGTACGAGTTAAAGTGTTAGGTAAAAAAGGTTCTTTAACTGAAATTTTACGTGGCATGAAGGATTTATCAGCTGACGAACGACCTGTAGTGGGCGCGATGGCCAACGATGTCCGAAATGAATTAACGGATCAAATTGCTAATAAGCAAACTGAATTAGAAACAGCGACTTTGAATGAACAACTAAAGTCAGAACAAATTGATGTGACACTACCTGGCCAACCAGCTATTCAGGGACAACCCCACGTCTTACAACAAATTATTGAAAGTTTGGAAGATCAATTTATGGGGATGGGCTACCAAATTGTGGAAGGTCCTGAAGTTGAACAAGATAAGTATAATTTTGAAATGATGAACCTGCCTAAGGATCATCCTGCTCGGGATATGCAAGATACCTTCTATATTTCAAATGAATTATTGATGCGGACCCAAACTTCACCAGTCCAAGCTCGTACATTGGAGCAACATGATTTTTCAAAAGGACCTTTGAAGATGATTTCACCCGGTCGGGTTTATCGTCGTGATACCGATGATGCAACTCATTCACACCAATTCCATCAAGTTGAAGGATTAGTTGTGGATAAGCATATTACGATGGGTGATTTAAAGGGAACTTTGCTGGCCGTCGCCCATCAATTATTTGGTGAAGATCATGATATTCGTTTGCGCCCTTCATATTTCCCATTTACTGAACCATCAGTTGAAGTTGACGTCTCATGGAATCCAGTGATGCCCGATACCAAGCCAGAAGATATTGACTGGATTGAAGTGCTTGGGGCTGGAATGGTGCATCCAAATGTGTTGGAAAAAGCCGGTGTTGATTCATCAGTTTATGGTGGCTTTGCCTTTGGCTTAGGTCCTGATCGTTTTGCCATGTTGAAGTATGGAGTTGAAGATATTCGTAATTTCTATTTGAATGATGTGCGCTTCCTCACTCAGTTTGATCAGAAAGGATAATAAAAGATGAAAGTATCAGTTAATTGGTTACGTGAGTATTTACCAATTGCATTACCTGCTAATGAGTTAGCGGAAAAAATTTCACGTACGGCCGTAGAAGTAGAAGATCAATACCGTCCACAAGGTGATATGAAAAAGGTCGTGATTGCGAAAGTGCTTTCCGTAACACCACATCCTGATTCAGACCATTTGGTCATTACACAATTAGATGCAGGTGAGGATGAGCCAATTCAAGTTGTGACTGGTGCACCTAATGTAGCTGAAGGACAAACAGTTGTACTTGCTAAGCACGGTTCAACAATTGGTGATGGTAAAAAGATTCGCCGTGGTAAATTGCGTGGGGAACCATCAAATGGTATGTTGTCAGCCTTGCAAGAATTAGGTTTAGATAACCAAGTGGCACCCAAGGATTTGGAAGAAGGCATTTGGGTCTTTAACGATGCCGATGCTGCTGATTTAACACCTGGGGAAGATGCCTTTGCAGTGCTAGGTTTTGATGATGATATCCTTGAATTGGGGATTACGCCAAACCGGGCGGACATGCTTTCAATGAATGGGACGGCCTATGAAGTTGGGGCAATTTTGGATGAAAATGTACAATTGCCTGATTATACGCTGACAGAGTCAGACGAAGCGACGGCTGATTTAATTACAGCTGAAGCACCTGCTGATTTGGCTAAAAAGTATGCAGTACGCGTTGTTAAGGATGTGCATGTTCAAGATTCACCACTCTGGTTACAACGTCGTTTGTGGAATATGGGGATTCGACCAATCTCAAATGTGGTTGATGTCACGAATTTGATGCTTTTGACATACGGACAACCTTTGCATGCTTTTGATTATGATCAATTACCTGCTAAGCAACTTAAGGTGCGTACCGCTAAGGAAGGTGAAAACATCAAGACGTTGGATGGTGAAGACCGGACGGCTAAAGCTGGTGATATTGTGATTGATTCGAATGGCGAAGCACTAATGTTTGCTGGCGTCATGGGTGGTGCTTCAACTGAAGTAACTGACCAAACGACCAATGTTGTGTTGGAAGCAGCGGTTTTCGAGCCTAAAGCAATTCGACACGCTGCACGCGACCAAAACTTGCATTCAGAATCAGCACAACGCTTTGAACGTGGCGTGGACGTTTCAGCGACCTTCACTGCGCTTGATCATGCAGCGGCCTTAATTGCAGAATTGGGCCAAGGAACGGTGACCAAGGGACGGGTTGTTGCACAAGACTTCGACTATGAAGCACCTGTCGTGAAGATTTCAACTGATGAAATTAATAATGTGCTTGGAACTCAAATTGAAACAGCTGAGATTGCCAAGATTTTTGACCGGCTTGGTTTTGGTTACGAAGAACTTGATGGTAAGTTTAGTGTTGTGATTCCATCACGACGTTGGGATATTTCAATTCCAGCTGATTTGATTGAAGAAGTTGCTCGTTTGTATGGTTATGATAATTTGCCAGCCACTTTACCAGTCGGTGCGACAACACCAGGTCAATTGACGGAGAAGCAAAAATTGATCCGTGATTCACGCCATACCCTTGAAGGTTTGGGATTGAATCAAGCGATTTCATATGTTTTGACCACACCAGAAAAGGCAACGCAATTCCAATTGGACACAGATAATGAACCAGTTGAAGTCAATTACCCAATGTCACAAGATCGGCGTGTGACACGTGGTAGTTTATTGACTTCATTGCTTGATGATGTTGCTTATAATCTAGCACGTAAACAAGCAGATGTTGCGTTATACGAACAAGGACGTGTCTTTGCATCAAATGGCTTGCATGATTTGCCAAATGAAATCGAACATCTTGCAGGGGTTGTGACTGGAAATGTTCGTGAACGTGATTGGGATCAAGCAGCGCAACCAGCTGATTTCTTCTACTTGAAGGGCTTGGTTGAGCAATTATTGACGGATTATGGCTTTACTGATGCCATTACTTATGTACCAAATCAAGATCGGCCTGAGATGCATCCCGGTCAAACCGCTGACATCTATGTTGGGGATACATTGGTTGGTTTCATTGGACAAATTCACCCCACAACTGCCAAAATGTATAAGATTAATAAAACATTTGCTTTCGAATTGAACCTATCAACGATTTTGACTTTGCCACGTTTGAAGTCAACTTATGAACCAGTTTCAAAGTTCCCTTCTATTTCACGTGATCTTGCCATTCTAGTTGATCGCGATGTACATTCAGCTGACTTAGTTGAAACGATTAAGGCGCATGGTGGGCAAGATTTGCATGATGTCAAGGTCTTTGACGTCTATACTGGTGAAAATGTTGCGGATGATAAGAAGTCAATTGCGTACGCTTTGACGTTCGTAAATCGTGAACATACATTAGTTGATGATGATATTAATGCGGCAATTGAGCGTATTACTAATGCACTCGAAAAGCAATTCTCAGCAGAAATCCGTTAAAATGTGGCGCTTGCTGTGAAGAGAGCGCCCTGCTATACTGGAAAATAGTTTAAAACTTATATTCGTAATGAAGGAGTATATTCATGTCTGAGAATGAATACAAATCGAGAAAGGCGAATAACGCAAATCAAAAGCATAAATGGTATGATTTAAGCTTTTGGCAATGGGTTATTGTGATTGTATTGGCATTGTTAGTGGTTGGCGTCGGCCACCATATCTATGCCCAACATGATCGTACCAACTACTCGGCACTAAATAAGGATGATAAGAAAAAGAAGGAAGTCCAAATTAAGGATGGTTCTTCAACTTCAATGATGGCAAGTAGTTTGAAGGATGCGGGCGTATTGCGTTCTAAGCGGGCCTTTAAGTATTATGTAGATCAACATAATTATGCAGATTTGAAGGCTGGATATTATGAATTAAGTCCAAATATGACCGTGCCACAAATTGTTACCGCTCTTCGATTGGGCGGTTCTACGGTTCCAACAAACAGTAAAAATGTTGTGGTGGTTCGTGAAGGTGAAGGCATTGACGATATCGCGGATGAAGTTGGTAAGAAGACTGACTTTAGCGCAGCATCGTTCCGTAAGGCTACCAATGATCCAAAGTTGTTCAAGAAGTTGCAACAACAATATCCTGGACTTTTGGACTCAGCGGCTAAGGCTAAACATGTGCGTTACCGTCTAGAAGGTTATTTGTATCCGGCTACTTATAGTTGGCGGGATGCTAAGAATGTTGATGATTTGGTCGAGATGATGGTGCAACAAGAATATGTTGCCTTGCAACCTCGTTTCCAAGAAATTAAGAAGTCAAAGATGTCAATTCAAGAAGTTTTGACATTAGCTTCCCTCGTTGAACGTGAAGGTGTCGATAATGATAGTCGTCGTACCATCGCAGGGGTATTCTTGAACCGTCTCGATGATGACATGCCAATTCAATCTGACGTGGCAACCAAGTACGCGCTTCGCACAAAGAAGACGAACTTGACGAGCAAGGATGTCCAAAACAAGAGTCCTTATAACTTGTACAAGTATACTGGCCTTGGACCTGGACCATTCAATAACCCAAGTGTTAATTCAATTGATGCGGTATTGCATCCTAAGGATCGTGACAAGGGTTACCTTTACTTCGTGGCTAATTTGAAGACTGGTAAAGTTTATTATTCACAAAGCTTTGATGAACATTTGAACAATCAAAGTGGTGTTGAAGAAACTAACCAACAAGTTGGTGCTGAAGACGCAAAGAAGCAAAATTAATAAAAAGCCAGCTGCAAACGCAGCTGGCTTTTTTGTTTGTAGTTTGAATGTTTTTAAGCAAGGGTGGTTGGGAAGCGCCCTTTGAAAATGGAACGTGATTTATTAAATGATGGATCAAAAAAAGCGCCACTGTTAAGGTAGCGCTTTTTCTTTTTAGAAGTTTTCCAAAGGCTTGACTGATAGAATTTTTACTTCCATCGTGTCGTTATTTGGAAGTGGTACTTCAACAATGTCACCAACATGATGGCCAATCAAAGCTTGGGCAATTGGTGAATCGTTTGAGATTTTACCTGAGAATGGATCAGATTCAGCACCACCAACGATTGAGTATGTTTCTGGTTCTTCATCTGGAAGCTCTTGGAAAGTCAATGTCTTACCGGGAGCAACTTCGTCTTCTGAGAATTCAGAAGAATCGATAATCACGGCGTTATCAAGCATGTTACGAACAGTGTTAATACGACCTTCAGTGAAAGCTTGTTCGTCCTTTGCTGATTGATATTCTGAGTTTTCTGATAAATCTCCAAAACCACGGGCAGTTTGAATGCGTTGTGTGATTTCGGCACGGGTTTCGGTTACAAGCGTATTTAATTCTTCTTCTAACTTACGCTTACCTTCTTCCGTCATTGGAAATTGTTTTTCTTCAGCCATAATTGGCCTCCTATAAGATAATAATAGTTTTAGCAACCTTCTATAAAAGGTTTCATGAGATACATTACCATGGTCCCATAGGCTTGTAAAGCGCTAACAGGGACGAACTGACGCTTATTTTAATCGGTGTTGTCGTTTAGAATCTTCAGACCAAGCCAGCCCCAACATGAAGAGGAGCGTACCAATTGAAATTGTGACGGCCGTCTTCAAGAGTGGTACCACATACTTGAAGGTGACGCGGTGTTCACCGGCTTTCATGGGTACGCCAATAAAAAATTTATTCAAGGTCACCGTATCGGTTTGCTTTCCATCAACATAAGTTTGCCAGCCCGGTGTATTAGGGATGCTAGTCATTAACATTGTCTTTTCGCTAGGCATATTAATTTTTCCACTTAATTTAGTTTGTGTCACATGATCTAGCTTTAAGCCATGTTGTTGGATGGATTGTGCTTGTTTAGCAAAACGTTTTGCATGACCTTGATAGAGAGAAACGTTTTGTAACCACAAATCTTTTTTCTTGAAAATCAAGGTTATCTTTTCAGTGGTTCCTTGCTTGCCTGGTAATGGCAAGATAATGGTGTGCCGATGATCCGGAATGGTCTTAATTGCTTGACCATTGATTTGAATCTCAACATTGTCATCATTCATATCACTACCAAGTGTTAGATAATAAGGGTTATTGTTTGTTGGCTTGTAGTACAAGTCAACACTAGCCGCGGCATGGGTGTTGTCCTTGCTGAGATACGTGCCAGTAATTGTTTTAGGTGCTTGTGTGTTGAATGCTTGCACACGCGTAAAATTAGCGATATCAAAGACATTTTGACTTTGGTAGCCGTTTAGGTTGTTCCACATCCGTTCTTGATTTTCGATGGGATCATCAGTTTTAAATTTGGTATTCAAAGCATTTTGACTCGCTGCAAAACCAACCGGTAAAGCATATGGATTTTTAGACAAAAGAGTTAAATCATTTGATTTGACCGGCTCGTAAATGCCATCGGTATCTTGACGTGGAAATTGCGTCGTGTTGGCTGGTGTGCCATCTCGGTCGGCTTCTTGTCGGTTGTCTTGGAGCAGATAACGCATTGATAAAATACTATCTGAAACGATTGTGCCACTAGAATAGTCGACATAATTATCACCTTCTGATTGACCAATTAAAGCCATAAAGCGACTTTGTTGATATTCCAAGGCAGAACTGAAGGCTGAGCCGCCATTATAACCACCTTGGAAAGGATCACCTTTAGTGCGTTGGAATGTTTGGGCAACACGGAAGAAATCGTGAGAGTTCGTATGCTTCAAGTCCTTGGTTATGTTATTTAAGTTTCGAATGTAAGTTTGATATTCGGAATTTGATAAGTAGCTAAAGTTATTGAGGCTAAGTAGGGCACCACAAGTCATTTCAGCAACAACAATGAGACCAAGCAGAGCTTGCCAATACCAATCCGTGCGTTCGATGGTCATAAGCAAAAGGACAAGTAAGAAGAAGCAACTACCGATAATGAGTTGATTTTGGTCAAGGAAATTAAGCTTTTCCAAACGCGTATAAAGATAGCCAACTGCGGCGCCCGCAATGATCAGTAAGCTGCCGGCCTGTAACCAAGTCAGTGATAGACGTGGTTGCCAGATTGATGCGCCAAGCCAAATTATCCAGAAACAAAAGATAAACGAGAAGCGATAAGGATACCAAACTGGGAATTGGAACCCATGCCAAAGTAAATTCAAAGGACCGTACATCATTGAAACAACTAAGAAAGCGGTAATGAGAATCGTGATGACACGAACTTGCCAACGGACGGTCCGCGAAGTAATAAAGAACCAGAACAAAATTAGCGGTAAACTACCAATGAAAATGTTAGGGAGTCCCGAAGGCATTTGATCAAAATTGAAAGTACCAACAAAAAACTTTCCAAGAAAATCCGGAGGAAAATAATCAAAGCGCCAATGCAAATTTTCAAGCATGTATTGGCTTTTGCTATTCATTAAGGTATAAGCTGTAGGTAACCAGGCAAAACATGATAGGCCAATACTGATTAAGGCTCCAAATGTGAATTTGAGCCCCATCCGTAGCCGTGTCTTCCATGGATAGGCTTCCCAAAAGATACGCCAAATGATGTAAAGCACTAAGAACAAGCCAATCATATAGGCCATGTAATAGTTAATAATCATGATGGCCGTTAATGGCAGAACAAACCACCAAATTGAGTGGTTGTCGATTGCCTTTTCGAGGCCTAAAATAATAAGTGGTAGTAAAATTGCAGCATCAAGCCACAGTAAATTCAATTGATTGGCAACAAACCAGCCCATGAAGGCATAAGTAACACCAAAGAAGATGAGGCTAAAACCTTTTTGCCAGCGCATTTTATGCAAGGCAAAGGCAAAGGCCCAGCTGGTGAGACCATATTTGATGACGGTTAATCCGAGAATCGCTGCTGGTAATTGAACATTTGAAAAAGGTAATAGGAGGAGATTTAAGGGGCTAAATAGATAGTAGGCCCAATCACCGTAAGTTTCACCACCTAGTCCTTTGGAAAAGCTATAAAACCATTGCGAAGGATCTTGCGTCAGCATGTGTTTAAAGGCCACAAAAAAATCAATGTACTGTTGGCCTAAGTCGACCGTTAAAATAGTGTTATTTCCAAATGGGGCCATATGCCGCATGGCAAAATAGATGGTCATAATTAGTGCTGGCAATAAAAAGGCCGCCCATAAGGCGAGCGTGTTTTTTTGCCATTTAGTTGGATTTAAAAATTTAGGCATGTTGTTACTCCAGTAAAATAAGTTACTTCTATTAAAACACATTTGTAATTATCATACCTAAACATATTTTTATGGTTAGGTATGCTACAATAGAAAAAGTTATTCATGTAAAAAAGGGGTCATATTATGCAAGCACCAAAACGACGCGGTCGTCGTGATAATGGATCTGCCATGTCACGGATTCCTGCCCGTCTAAACGTATTACTTGGTATTGTTATTGTAATTTTAGGTGCATTAGGATGGCGCTTAGGTTCATTACAACTAGCGCAAGGCGCCAAGTTTAAAGCTGAAGTAAATAGTTCCGATTCAAGCATTGAGCAAATGAGTGTGCAACGTGGAATTATTTACGATAGCTCGGGTAAAGCGCTTGTTACCAATAAAGGATCACAAGCAATCACATACACCAAGCCTAAGAATGTTACTGATCAAGATATGTATAAGACGGCTAATGAAGTGAGTCGTTATGTCAAGATTGATACCAAAGGGCTATCACAAAGCAATGTTATTAAGTATTATATTCAAGATTCAAAGCGTGCTGAACGTTTGGCTAAGGAAGGTAAAATTGTTGCCGCACCTGGAACAGATCAGTATGTTAATCAGTTGACTGATTATGCCGAAAAGCATCGGAATGAAATTAAGCTAGATGCGAATGAAAAGAACGCAGCCATGCTCTTCCAGAAAATGGAAAATGCATATTCACTTTCAACTGTATATTTGAAGCAAAAAGATGTTACGCAAAATGAAATTGCTAGCGTTGGTGAACGCCAGTCGAAGATGCCTGGGGTGAACGTTGGTATTTACTATAAGCGTGAAGGCGCAACTAATTCTGACAAGTCATTACAGATGATTGTTGGAACGGTTTCAAAGACCGGATTGCCAGAAGATCAAGTTAATTCATTGATTGAAAAGGGCTATTCTCGTGATGATAATGTTGGAACGTCGGGGCTTGAGCAACAGTATGAAGATATCCTTAAGGGTACCAAGCGTAAGGTAGAGTTTAAGACTGACGAACAAGGAAACACAAAGCAAAAGGTGCTTTATAAGGGCCGTTCTGGTTCTGATTTGAAGTTAACCATTAATGCGAAGTTCCAAAAAGATGTGCAACAAATTCTAAAGAATGAAATGCCTGGTGGCGCAACGCAAGGTGCTTATTCTGTTGTTATGAATCCAAAGACTGGAGCTGTTTATGCCATGGGTGGTGTCAACCGGACGACTGATGGTGGTACCGAAGATGATGCGCTCGCAACGATTAATCGTGCCGAAGTTGTTGGTTCTGTTGTTAAGCCAGCCATGATTGTGAATGGTTTGATGCGTGGAACGATTACGCCAACTAATAATACTTTCGTTGACCAGCCAATTCATGTTGCTGGAACATCGGTTAAGGCTTCATACTTTAACCAAAAGGGTCAAAACTCAATTCCATTGACGGCGTCAGACGCGTTGGAAGTTTCTTCTAACTCGTACGTTATGCAGTTAATGTTGAAGATGTCAGGACACCCTTATGTTGAGAATATGTCACTTCAAGAAGTGCCAACAAGTATTTTCCAAAAGATGCGTGAAGGCTTTAACCGTTTTGGATTGGGAGTTAAGACCGGAATTGATTTGCCTGGTGAAACTGCTGGTCTACGTGGTGAAACTGATCGTTCACACATTGGTAATGCCTTGGATGAATCGTTTGGACAGTATGATACTTACACGACCATGCAATTGGCTCAATATGTTTCAACGATTGCCAATGGTGGTTACCGAATTCAACCACACGTTGTCGACACGATTGAACATCAAGATGATAATTCAAAGGTGTTGAAGACGGAAGAAACAGTCCAGCCAAAGTCATTGGGATCAGTTGGTTGGACTGATGCCCAACGTCAAGTTATTTGGGATGGAATGGATAAGGTTGTTAATGGTACTAGTCAATTCGTTACTGGTGGTGCTTTGAAGAACCTTAAGCCTGGGGTCTATGCGAAAACTGGTACAGCCGAAACCTTCACGAATGGTGAAGCAACGGTTACTTCATCATTGATTATGTTCTCACCTAATCATGATGTGGCTTTGTCAGTTGTGGTACCTGGTGTTTCTCAAAGTGCTGAATCAGTCAACATCCCAATTGCTAAGGAAATTTACAATGCTTACTGGAAGGATGTTGAGTCTAGTAAGAACAACAATTAAGTAAGTGTGTTAAACTGAGTCATGGAAATGACTCAGTTTTTTTGTGAGGAAAATGATGGCAGAAACAAAGCAATTTTATCGGCAACAAGCTTTAGCTCGCTTACAAGCATTAAATGATGAAGCGCGAGCGGTCTATGCGCAATTAATGACTAAGCAAATGACTGAACGCCCAGAATGGCAAGCAGCAAAGGTGGTCGCACTGAGTTTGGCGCAGGATGATGAATTACCTACGCAGTTACTAATTCAAGTGGCCTTAATCCAGCATAAACAAGTGGTCTTACCTAAGGTTCGGCCACAACATCAAATGGATTTCATTCCAGTAGATGCGGAAACGGTTTATGAGCGACATAAATTTGGGATGTTAGAACCAGTTGGAGACCCATTGCATGATTTAAAGGCAATTGATGTAGTCGTTGTACCAGGCTTGGCTTTTGCTGCTGATGGGGCACGGCTTGGCTTTGGTGGTGGCTATTATGATCGATGGCTACCAAAAGTTGAAGCGCCTACTTTTGGGTTTACGATTCCTGAAAATTATTATCAAACAGCAGCGTGGCCCACTGAAACTACAGACCAACCGGTTGATCATGTACTTGTATTAAAAGGAAACCAAATAGATGACAGAGATTGAAAAAGGATGGCGAGGATTTAAAGCAGCACCAATGACTTGGACATTGACCGGGGTGATGGTGTTGGTCTTTTGTATTGAGTTAGTGCTATCACGCTCACTATCGATTAACTCTCGTGTATTATATGAAATGGGTGGGGCCTATTCACTCAGTATTTTGCATGGCGAATGGTGGCGTTTGCTTACGGCCGGCTTTTTACATGGTTCGTTTCTGCACATTGCATGTAATTTAGTTGTTTTTGTATGGATGGGCCGGATGTTAGAACCTCTTTTGGGCGCCAGCGGCTTTCTCATTCTCTTTGTAAATGGTGTTTTGGCTGGTAATTTACTATCTTTGTGGTTATCACCGGTTTTAACGCTTAATATTGGTGCTTCAGGTGGTATCTTTAGCTTTTTTGCTAGTTTTATTGTCTTTTGGCTTACGGCTTGGCATCGTCAATATTGGCAAGAACAAGCTAAGGGGATGGCGGCGTTTGTGGTGTTATCGCTCGTGTTAAACATTATGTCACCGAATGTGAGTGTTTGGGGACATGTGGGTGGCTTTATTGGTGGCCTGGTTCTAACGCTCGGGGTGATGTGGCATCGTCAGTTAAAGACGCAGTTTAAAGTTAATTGGATGAAGATTGGCTTGAGTTGGCTCAGTATGCTTGGATTATACGCAGGAGTACTCGTGCTGATTCAGCAACGATTTGGAGGTTAATATGGCAATGCGAACATTTTTAGATGTCTTAGACTTACTAAAAAAATATGATATTTATATTCATCTTGGAAAACGTTTGTGGGATATTGAATTGGCTGCGATTGAAATTGATAATCTTTATCGAGCCAAATTATTATCACCGCAAGAGTACGCGCAAATTAAAATGGTTTTGAATCATGAGCACGAAGCTGAACAACAGCGTGAAGACAAAAAAGAAAAATAAATTCTAAGTAAAATTTTATTTGTTTTAGAGGGCGGATAAGCTATAATAGTATCTGTTAGTTTGAGGGAAAGCGGTTACACCGCGTCTCAATATGAATAAATGAATATATTAAATGGAGATAAAGCACATGGCAAAAGATAAGTTAATTGGTGTTGACCTTGGTGGCACAACTATTAAATTCGCGATTTTGACGCAAGATGGTGAAATCCAACAAAAGTGGTCAATCCGGACCAACATTCTAGACGAAGGTTCACATATCGTACCTGATATTATTGATTCAATTAATCATCACTTGGATCTATTCCAACTTTCAACAGATCGCATTATTGGAATTGGAATGGGAACGCCAGGAACGGTTGATTTTGATAATGGAACAGTTCGTGCAGCCTACAACCTTAACTGGAGTGGGGTACAAGAAGTTCGAGCACAAATCGAAGCCGGAACTGGTTTGCCACTAACTTTGGACAACGATGCCAACTGTGCTGCTTTGGGTGAACAATGGAAGGGTGCCGGAGATAACGAACCTGATGTTGACTTCATTACACTCGGAACTGGTGTTGGTGGTGGACTTGTTATGAACGGTAAGTTGGTTCATGGTGCTGCTGGATCAGCCGGTGAAATTGGACACGTTGTGGTTGAACCAGATGGTTACCAATGTACTTGTGGAAACAAGGGTTGCTTGGAACAATATGCTTCAGCAACTGGTGTGGTCCACTTGGCGCAAGATGCTGCTGAAAATTATGTTGGTAAGGCCCGCCTTAAGGAAATGATTGATAATGGTGATGAAGTCACTTCAAAGATTGTCTTTGACTTGGCTAAAGAGGGTGACTACCTTGCTAACGAAGTTGTTGATGAGGTTGCGCACTATCTAGGTCTTGCTTGCGCTAACTTGGCTAACATCATTAACCCAACGAAGATTATCATTGGTGGTGGTGTCTCTGCCGCAGGAATTTTCTTGTTGGATCGTGTTAACCAAAGTTTCCAAAAGTTTGCTTTCAGTACTGCTCGTGAAGCGACAACTTTGAAGTTGGCTGAACTTGGTAATGATGCTGGGGCTTACGGTGCTGCTTCAATTGCTTTGCAAAGTGGACGTACAATCGATTAATAACGAAAAAAGAGCCGGAGACGACTCTTTTTTTGTTGAAAAACTATAATTTGGTAAAAATATATCAATGAATACGTTTTAATATGAAAAAAACTGGTAAAATAGTTTAACGAAGATTGCCATTTTGGGTAAAATGACGAAAGGGGGAGTGAAAATGCTTAATCTTATTTTGACTGCGTTATTGACGATTATTGTCGTTTGGTTAGGTTGGACGGCAGTGATGTGGTTATGGACACGGCATTTAGCTAAGACGAGCGCCACTGTGTTGGATTCACAAGATTTTGATGAACAAAGTCGCGGGCACCAAATTTTTGATTTACGTGATTCACAAGCGTTTAAATCAAAGCATGTTTTAGGTGCACGGAATGTGCCATATGCAATGTTGAAAGAAAATCATTCAGCAATTCGTAAGGACCAACCAGCATTCTTATACGATACAAATATGCAAGGGGCCGCTCGGTTAGCGCATACGTTGAAGAAGGATGGTTATGATAACCTATATATCCTAAAGAACGGTTTTGCGACTTATCATGGTCGGACCAAGTCAGAAACGCACGCATAAAAAAAGATATGATGTTTTAGCATCATATCTTTTTTTATATGCAAATATTAGTAACGTGAGGCGTGTGAATGAGCAGCCTTACGGGCAGACTTGAATTCTGTCTCGTCAAACTTAGCTTGCTCTTCTTCCAAAGGTTCAATTTCAATCTTGTGGTAAGTAAAACCTGCGGCAGCAGCGGCAGCAATTGTGCCAGCGATTCCAGTAAGTAAACCAACTCCGAATTTCTTCATAATGGTTAATCCTCCAATTAATTGTTATCATTATTTTAACACACTTAAATTGAAAATAATAATTCAATACAAAGGACAAAACGATGCAAAAAATAATTGTAATCATTGGCCCGACCGCTGTTGGAAAAACGGCGCTGTCGTTAGCCTTAGGACAACAATTGAATGGTGAAATTGTTTCAGTTGATTCTATGCAAGTTTACCGACATCTGGATATTGGTACGGCCAAAGCCACGCCTGAAGAACAAGCGCTTGTGCCACATCATATGTTAGATTTGGTGGAACCTGATCAACCATATTCTGTCGCTCAATTTATTGAGCGAGCACAGGGTGAAATTGCAGCCATTGGGCAACGAGGGCACACGCCAATTATCGTGGGCGGAACAGGCTTTTATATTCAAGCCCTTTTAGGTGATCGGCCACTCGCGAAAATTGAAGAACAGCCGGATCCTGATTTTGAAGCCACCTGGGACGCGCGAGTGCAAAATGAAGGTGAAGCACCATTGCGTCAAGCTTTAGCGCAGCTTGATCCAATTAGTGCGGAACGTATCTTGCCTGGTCAAATTCGCCGATTAAAACGGGCTTTGTTGGTAAGTCAACAAACGGGGCAGCCTTTTTCTGATTTGCAGCCAGAACCCAAGCGGATTTATGATGCGTATATAATTGGTCTAAATACAGAACGGTCTGTTTTGTATGACAGAATCAATAAAAGAGTGGATGATATGCTCGAAGCGGGGCTGCTTGATGAAGCACGTTTGGTTCAACAATTACCTGATTCGGCAACGGCTAAGAAGGCAATTGGCTATAAAGAATTGTTTGGCTATCTTGATGGTACGATGAGCCTTGAAGCGGCTAAAGATGCCCTAAAACAGGCATCACGCCGGTATGCCAAACGGCAGCTAACTTGGTTCAATAATCAAATGCACGATGTGGATTGGGTTGATTTAGTACAAAATCCTGACACGTTAAACGATTTAACAGGAAAAATGCAAGAGTTCATGTCAGAATAGCTGACATTTCATTTTAAATATGAATTTTAGAATGGTATACTGTTTGCATAGGAGGTTTTGATAGATGCCTGAACGAGAATTAAAACGTGATTTAGCAATTTTGCCGATTAGCGTTGTCCGTGAATTAACGGGTCTATCAGACCGCCAAATTCGTTATTACGATCAACAAGGATTAGTGACACCAGAGCGTGGAGCTGGAAAGCAGCGCCGATTTTCTTTGAATGACATTGATCGACTATTAGAAATCGCTGATGATTTGGATAGTGGCCTTTCAGTCGCTGATATTCGTGAATTAGATGCGAAGCATGCGCGTCAAGAAAAAGAGAATCAAGAAGCTGATTTGCGGAAAATTTTTGCTGATGAGTTGATTCGTATTGGTCGTTTTGACGATAACCGTCGCTACTAGGATTTTATCAAGGAGAATCTATTTCATGGCTAAGCATTATACTAAAGCGGATATTCGAGAGTTAATCCAAACTGAAAATGTCGAATTTTTGCGACTACAGTTTTCTGACGTCTTTGGTACGATTAAGAATGTTGAAGTACCAATTTCTCAATTGGAAAAGGTTTTGGATAACAAGGTGATGTTTGATGGTTCATCAATCGATGGATTCGTCCGCATCGAAGAATCAGATATGTACCTTTACCCAGATTTGGATACATTTATGATTTTCCCTTGGGCAACTGACTCACATGGTGGTAAGGTTGCGCGCTTGATTTGTGATATCTATACTGTTGAAGGCGAACCATTTGAAGGCGACCCACGTAGCAATCTTAAGCGTGTGCTTCGTGAAATGACGGATATGGGTTATTCAAATTTCAATTTGGGAACTGAACCTGAATTCTTCTTGTTTAAGCTCGATGAACATGGTAATCCAACGACAAAGTTAAACGACAAGGGTGGCTATTTTGACTTAGCGCCATTGGACTTGGGTGAAAATACCCGTCGTGAAATTGTGTTGGAAATGGAACAAATGGGCTTTGAAGTTGAGGCAGCCCATCACGAAGTTGCTCCTGGACAACACGAAGTGGACTTTAAGTACGCCGACGCCCTAGCAGCGGCCGATAATATTCAAACATTCAAATTAATCGTGAAGACCATTGCGCGTAAGCATGGTTTGTACGCAACATTTATGGCTAAGCCAGTTTCAGGTATCAATGGTAATGGAATGCACGTGAACATGTCATTGTTTACAAATGGCGAAAACGTCTTCTATGATGAGAATGGTGAGGAAAAGCTTTCTGAAACAGCTTATCATTTCTTAGGCGGTATTTTAGATCACGCCCAAAACTTTACAGCGATTACAAATCCAACAGTTAATTCATACAAGCGTTTGACACCTGGCTTTGAAGCACCTGTATATATCGCTTGGTCTGGTTCAAACCGTTCACCAATGGTCCGTGTGCCAGCTTCTCGTGGACAAAGCACACGTTTGGAACTCCGTTCAGTTGATCCAACTGCTAATCCATATCTTGCCTTCTCGGCAATTTTGGCTTCAGGTTTGGATGGTGTTAAGCGTGAGCTACAGCCAACTGATTCAGTTGATCAAAACATTTACTTGATGGATGAATCAGAACGTCGTAAGGCGGGTATTCGTGATTTGCCAGATACATTGTTAGACGCGGTTAATGATTTCGAAAAGGATGAAACCGTTAAGGATGCGGTTGGACAATATATTTCTCGCACATTTATTGATGCTAAGCGTCTTGAGTATCGTTCTTATCGTCAAGAAGTATCTGAATGGGAAATTAACAACTACCTCGAGGATTACTAAAAATAAAAGTTTTCTAAATGTTTTAAAAAAAGTTCTTCATCTTTGGCAGATGGAGAACTTTTTTTGTGGTTGGCGGTATGATAGAGAAGTATAAATAGATTAAAATAACAAAGTTTAAAAACTGGAGGGATTCACAAATGGAGAATATGCCCTATATCCAATCTGAAGTACCGGATAATCAAGAAGTCTTAAATAATAAATTAAAAGCCAAGGTGAGCTACATTGAAAATGTCGCTACGGCTTTGAATCAAGGTGATGACCGTCGTGTCTATGAATTGATTGATAGTAAGAAATATAATGAATTAATTCGAGGCGTTGAACATGCTGATGATAACTATGCCCTTTCAAGTTTGGTAGCTGATTTGCAACCTGATTTGAGTCATCATTTAGGTCAAAAGCTAATTGCATATTTGTCAGAAGTCTTCCCATTTTTCTATTATCAAGAAAGCAATTTGGGCGTGTTTGAATTGTATTTTGGTAATTGGTGGGACCGGGCTTACTTTGGTCGTTTAGATCCTATTAATGTCCAATTTAAATTCAAGGCTGAAGAATATGAAAAATTAGTTGAATCAGTTAAGCTTGCTGCCCAAGGTGAACGTTACCATGCAGCACAAATTGACGAATTGACTAAGAAGAATGAAGAATTACAAAAGTTAGCTGACACACAAGATGACCGTAACAGCCAACGTAAAGAATTGGAACGTCGCCTAGATGAATTAGAAGACAAGGGTGGCTTCTTTAACCGTTCTGCTAGTGAAGAAGAACAAGCTGAGGTTAAGGCACAATTGAAGAAGTTGGATGAAACTGATCAACAAGTCGCCGATGTTCCAAATCAAATTGAAGCTAACAACGCGAAAATTTTGGAATACTCAAAGGAAGATACGATTTTGATCTATGAGCAACGGGCCATTAATGAACAATTTGGTTCATTTGATGAATTTAATGCCAAGGTTAAGGCGCTTTATGTTGATTATGTGAAGCACTTGGCCGAGCAAGCAGGAGGTTTAGAAGATGCCTAATCAATTACAACAACGTGTTTCAAATTACGTTGATTTATTGAACAATGATATCGTTGAAATTCAAAATAATTTAAATGATACGCAAACGCTGGCGGAAAGTAATGATCCTGAGACTTTACATACGACAGCCGAACGCATGATTCAACGGCAAATGAATCCAGCTTGGGTGCAAGTACCCCGTCAATATTCAGCAGCAGATGATTATTTAATTGCGATGGACCGGTTCATGCAATTAGCTGGTGTAGTTGGCTATAGTATTTTGTTGCCCGTTGATACAGAAGCAGTTACGTTGGTGATGACTGATTTGAATACGCCAGCCGCTTTTGCCTTTGAAACCAATAATGATCAAAATGGTGGGGCTTTCTTTACTGAGTTATCTACTGGAGAACGGCTATTCTATTGGTCACTAGAACGAAAGCAAATTCTCTTTAATGCACGGGGCATTGTTGACTTATTGGTTGATCGTTTCAGCAAGAAGAATGTGACCGTCAACCAAAATCGTGTGATTGCAGCTATGCTAACTGAATTTGGTCGTTATATGGAACGTGTCTTTGGTTATAAGGTCGACTTTAATATTCTTGAAACCTTAGACGATTATCATTATGATTTGATTCAACATGCCGAACCAAAGGGAATGTTAGATAAGTTGTTTGTGTTGTCAGGTGAAACAAACTACTTCTTGCAAGGAATGCCTAATGGTGCCGCCATCATGTTGGGTGATCAAACAGAAGTTCGTATTTTCTTCATCAATGATGCGAATGCCCTAGGGGCACAACGTTGGCATTTCCAAGTGGTTGATGGGCGTGATCAATATTCTTGGTTAGATGTTTTGTTCAATTATGACTTTATTGCTAAGTGGTATTTGGACGAACAAAAGACGATGGAAATTGCTTATGATGAACTTGTCTTTGCCGTTCAAAAGTCGCGTCCTGTGGACATTCAATCAATCTTTACGGCGCAACAAGGTTTGATGCCAATGATGCCACAAGATATTGAAGCTGAAAAAGCCAAAGCCGCAGCTGCAGCCCAAGCTGAACAAGATCGTTTGGCACAAGTAGAAGCGGAAAAGGAGGCGCAAGCTAAGGCGGATGCACAAGCAGAAGCTGACCGCACCACTGAAGCTGATGATGCAGAACAAGACGATGCCGATGAAGCAGCGGTAACGCGTGAAGTGACAACTGATGAAGGTGAATTTGAAGTTGGAGCGGAAGCTCAACCAGTTGCTGATGATGCTGAAGAGGCTGCTGAGACACCTAATGAAACTAAGACAAAGTCATTTGATGAAGAAATTCAAGAAGCTTTGTCATCATCGAATAATTCAGAAGGTTAAGCGATGTTATTAGATTTTGCAGCGTATTTACGTGAAGCACGTGAGATGTATCGAGAAGTGGCCGGTGAGTGGGAGCGTCCATTGCCAAAGGATGATTTAATCTTGAATGATTATTTGAATTTGGATGTGACTTTGAGCCAATTGATGCAACAAACGCGGGCATTGAATCCGGATGTGCCTAACCAGGCACAACCAACTGATCAATCTGTAGTTGATACTTACGCGCAAGGGCTAGTGCAATTTTTGTTGATTAGCTTAAAGCAACAATGGACGCACTTGATGGTGTTAGAAGACGACGATTTAGCGCAATTCAAGCGCTTCCCACAACGGCATCTGTTGCATCAATTTGATGGCATCAAAACGATGTTGTTAAATAGCTATCATCAAAAGCGCCAAGCTGATTTTTCACACGCATGGCGTTCGTATCTAAAACTAGGCTTGAATGAATTAGATTTGGATCCAACGGAATTGGACCAAAGTGTGCGACAGATTTTGGCCGCAGAGAATTAGCTTGTGCCAAAGCTATATTCGCATTATAATGTTTAGATGGTTGTTGAAAGACAGCCATCTTGTTGGACCTATAGCATAACTGGATAATGCACTCGGTTTCTACCCGAGCGACTGTGGGTTCGAGTCCCACTGGGTCCATTTGCTGTGTTAAGATAAGGCTAATTATGTGCTGGAAGCGTTGATATAATGGTGTTTTCGTAAAATGGGGTAAATTAGTTTAAACTAAATTGTGTTGTTTTTGAGTGGTGTTTGTGTTGCGTTTTGTGTTGTGAAATTGAATAAATTAGCCTACTAAGCTTGTCCGTCATCCATGGGGGGTGGCGGTTTTTTTATTGTTAAAAGTAGATGAAGTTTGTAACGGTATTGTTTCAGTAATTAACAATTACTCAACAACCAAAATTTAAAGTTGATTTAAGCTAAAAGCACTCTGTAAAATCTGAAAGGTTGAAATTTAATTTATAGAGAAGAGGTATTTTTTATGTATGCATTAGGAGAATATTGGACACAAATGTTTGACTACACTGATCGGACTGAGCGTAAACCGTTCTGGATTGGATATTTAGGGAATGGTGTATTAGTCGGTGTTATTTATATCTTTTTATCATTTATCATTGGAGCAGTTACGGGCTTTGTTGATGCCGATGAAAATACGATGGAAGCAATTGTGATTATTGTTTTAATCATTTTATATTTAATTTATTGGATTGCTGGTTTGGCTGCTCGGACGCGTCGTTTACGAGATGCAGGGTTCAATCCGTGGTGGATTTTATTGTCGTTTATTCCAATTGCGTCCGTCGTGGTTTTCATCATGTTATTCTTCCCAACGAAAGTTACAACAACGCAATACAATGCCGGTCAACATTTTCAGGATGTAGTAAAGGAAAAATAAAAAATGATTTTACAAGACATTTTGAATTATTGGAAAAAGATGTTTAATTACAATTCCCGTATCTCAAGAACGGAATTTTTTGTAGGTAGTATTGTAAATGCTATCTTAGGTTTTCTCACTTATTATATTTTGGCCTATGTTCTTGGATTTATCGGCGGGTTAACGGATGCTGACCTCGGAACATTGGAAGCAATTGTTTTATTTTTGGTAGTCATTTTTTGGGTTTTATATACTTTAGCTGGTATTAGTGCATTAAATCGACGATTACGTGATGCAGGATTTAACCCATGGTGGACTGTTGCCAATTTTTTTCCAGTTCTACAACTGGTTCCATTTGCAATGAGTTTTTTCCCATCGCGATTACCTAAAAAAATACAAGCCACTAATCGAACGATGACTAGGACATAATGGAGAAAATAGATGAGAAGAAAGCACAAATTGAGGCGTATTGTTAAGCAAGTAGGCTTAATGGGAGCAGGGATTTTAGTACTTTCAACTATTGGGACGTCTGTAATTTATGCGGCCGGTGTTATGAACATTAACTATACAGGTATATTACCCAATGGGTTAAAGACAACTGCTAAAGGGACAATCCGTTCAATTGATGATATTAGTAATGGAAACTTAAAAGTTAAATTGACGACAAAATCTGAAGATGACCCGAAAAAATTAAATGATTATGTTGTGAAAGGTGCCCTACAGGTTAATGCTAATTCAAGTTTCAAATTGTTAAGTGGAAAACCTGTTGAGAGTGCACAAAATAATTATCGCTTTGATCCCAAAGATAAGAATAGTCCTATGCCAAGTGTTTTGATTACGAATATTGGGGAAACCAAAGCTGGTCAAAAAATTGATGCCGTATGGACCATGACGAGTTTTAATAAACCTGATGGCGAGAGTAAATATTCTCAAGAAAAAACAATGGATGTGGTTGACGAGGATGTCCAGGCAGAAGCAAATAAGATGCGTAATGTGAAGGATACGGAGTCAAAAACATTAGGGAAGCTGGCTGAACAGCAGGGCTTAGCTGGTACACAAACGAAGCAGACTGATACTGAATCCGCTGAACGGCATGATGAGACTAACGATGATGATAAAGCCAAAGAGGATAGTTCAAAAGCAGCTAAGAATCAGGTTGAAAGTCAATCGATTAAGACAGACAAGAGTGAACAAACTAAGGCAGATTCGAAGACCAGTGAAGCCGAGACAAAGGCAGTTAATAATAGCTATGTGCGAATGAGTGTTGGTCAAGGTGGCGCCTTAAGTGTCAATATGCGTGAAATGGGTGGCGTTGACTATACCGTTAAATTCTATAAAGCAGGAACTCGGACGCCCCTTAACTTATTAATGTATCCTGTTGTGAATGATATTGACTATTCACAAGTATTCGGAATTAAAAATGCGACGTTACTAGGGCATGGTTCTAACATTACAAGCCCGGATGGGAACACTTTAGTATCAGATAGTTCAGGAACTGATGGGTTAGTAGATTTTCCCAATGGTGGTGGTGTCTATCAATCTTTTGGTAGTGAATTGAATGTGCACTATAACTCTAAAGGTCTAAATGGTGTCAATATTGGTGTCAATGGATTTGATCTATTAGGTAGTTATGGGTCAGTAAAAAATATTGAAGTTAGTAAGCCTGATTTTGGTCCAGTGAAGATTCCAAAAGCTAAATGGGAAATTGATGAAAAAGACTTTAAACCAGGTAAGGAGGTTAAGGCTAGCTTTGTCCAGCCAATTAATCATTTAGATAAAGATATTAACCATCGCTATAAAAACTGGGAGACAACTTTAACGGTTCCGCAAGCAATTAAGCAAGCGAAAATTAAAATGGTTGATGCTCAAGGCAATGCGATTCCAACAACGCAAAAGGATTTGGGGAATCAACGTTATCAGCTTAGTGTAAGTTCTGAAACGATGAAGAAACTACGTTTTGCAGGAGAAACTTATCATTTTGAAATCACAGGTCAATTGGATGATCAATTAGTTGATCAAACAGTATTAGCATTTAAGGCTGATACGAATATTGATGGAATTAAAGATACCATTCAGTATAAAACGAAGCCAATTGAGCACAAGAGTTCTGTGAAGTTGCATTTCAAGTTCAAAGGGACAAATCAAGAAATTGCGAAAGCTAAAGAGATAAAGGTTGGTTATGGTAAGCCTTGGCAGGTTAAGTTGAAAGAACTAAAAGGGTATACCTTAGATAAGCAAAATTCAGCTAAGCTTTCAGGCGATAAGGTTAACTTTAAGAACAAAGAAATTACACTCTTTTATGAACCTAAAGCTCAAAAATTACAGGTTAATTATTTAACTGAAGATGGGAAAAGTTTAGGCAAAAATGATGTTAAAACAAAATATCATGAAATCTATGGGACATCATCTAAGGATATTGATGATGTTTATTCACTGATTACAGAAAAGTTACCTAAAAATGCAGCAGGCTTCATAAATGATCGTGATGAAAAAGTTAATTACTATTACCGTAAAACACGCGGTTATTGGGTTGAACTAAACTATGGGGCGCAAGCGATTACTCGAGTTGATTATCATGGCAATATTCGTTCAAATGGCATTGAATATAACGATGGTGAAATTATCACTCTGGTTAATACAGAGAATGGTGTCGATGTACAGCATGATCGTAAAGGTCAAGGGGCTTTGACTGATAAGCCCCTTGGAATTGGACAATCAACGACTTTTCGTGCTGCCAATGGTGATATCATTAAGATTACGGTGAATAGTAGCCAGCAAGCAATGATTTATCGTGATAGTTTTGGTTATAAGATGAAGACTGACATTAACCAAGGAAACATTACGAATACAACCGGCGTTTATAATGGTGGTGAAACATTAGCACAAGAGTATATTGACGTTGTGAACGGTGTTACAGGCACGAAGATTAGTCGCCAAATTAAAGATTATTCACAAGATGGCTATACAGCGACTTCCGAAGCAGTTACAAAAGGTAAAGGCCAACGGAACACTTCGGCCGTGAATACTGCTGGAACAAGCTTTAAACGGTCAGCTAAAGTTGTTTCTGCAACACCAAAAGTTGCGCAATTCAGTATGCCGGTTAATGATGAAGTAGCTGACGATGACGAAATTGCATTGGAAATAACAGATCCAAAGCTGGAATATACGGACGAACTAAAAGGTTCAGCGGATCAAGTTGGCGAAAAATCTAATCAATTTGGAGCTGGTCCGACAGGAGATATTGTTGACGACCAGCGCGCAAATCAAAATTTGACTGGTAAGCAGGAGGTTAAAGTCTACAAGGGTAAGCAACTTGTAAAGCAAGGTCAGATTAAGAATGGCGAAAAGTTGAAGATTGAAGCTATCGAAGATGTGCCGGATAAACAAGGTAATAAGCAAGATAGTCAGTCAGCAGAGAAGCGGAAAAGCAATCCAGCAAAGCAAGCTGGTAAGTCAACTGTAGAGCATCACCCAAATAAGCAACCAAAGCCTCAAGGAGAGCCAAAGCATAATTCAAATGCAAAAGCGGGTTCAGCCTCTGATAATGCTAATCCAAAACCAACCATGCCAACGGATGCAAAAGGAAACTCAGCTGAAAAAGGGTCTAATTTTGAAAAACGTTCAGGCTTTTTGCCTAAAATGGGATGGAATCGGGCAACATGGTTAACAGTATTAGGTAGTGTAATCTTGAGCTTTCTGGCTGTTTTTGTTATCAGTCGGTTCGTATGGAAAAAGTATAAGGACCACGGAGGTAAAGGAAATGCCTAAGTGGTTTAAAAAGTTTTTAAAGCGATTTAATATCTTCATGGTGGCAGTACTGGTAATCAGTACTCTAGGTGTCTTACCGTCTGCTTTAACGCCAAAACAAGTGAAGGCGGCCGAGAAAGTTTTAGATGGCCGTTATCAAAAGAATATTGGTGAAACTGAAGTATATGGGCAGCAAAATGATCAAAAGCCACGTTACCAAAAGACAACCAAAGTTGATTATGATCGACCAGGAAGTAGTAAAAAAGTAGCCAAGCCGACAACATATGGTTTTTGGGGATTTTTGAAGAAAACTGCGAAGAAGATAGGGCGGGGGATAAAAAAGACTGTTTCTCGTGGTTACAAAGCAGTTAAGCGCTTTACCGCGCCAATTTGGAAACCTATTAAACGTGTCGTTAGCAATGTTTGGCGTCCGATTTCACGCGCAGTTAGCAATGTCTGGCGTCCAATTTCACGTACGGTCGGCAACTGGGGTAGAAAAGCTGCTAGCTGGGGATATAATCGGACAAAAGCTGCGAAGAAGGCTTATAAAAAATGGGTTGCCAAAAAGAAAGCCGCTAAGCGAAAAGCTGAAAAAAAGCGAAAAGCGAAACTAAGAGCCAAAAAGAAGAAAAAAGCTAAAAAGAGTCTTACAAAATTCATCAAATCCTTTAAAAAGAGCTTAAAAAAGAGTACTAAAAAGCTTAGAAAGAGTATGAATAAGCAGCTTTCAAAGGTGAAGAAAGCTTTGAAGGGAATCGCAAAATTAGGTCGTAAGTTAGGAAAGAGTTTTGCGAAGAATATAAAAAAGGCTTTTGGTAAACAATTTAAAAAGATTCGAAACTTACAACGACGAATGACCTATTTAGTTAAAAATGCCGGAAAGCATTCAGCTAAGTGGATTAAAAATCAATTGCGATCTTTAAAGAAGATACAAAAGAAGATCAAAAAGCAGATTAAAAAGCTCGTTAAAAGAACGAATAAAATTTATAAAAAGACGCTTAAAAAGGCTAAACAATTAAAACGTGAAGCGCAACGAAAGCACAAGAAAAAAGGCCATAAGAAGAAGTCCCCATTACGAAGCTTAACGAATTGGTTGGGTAAGACCGCTAAGAAGGTTGGAAAAAAGGTCGTAAGTACGTATCATGCGACAAAGAAATGGGCTAAACAGAATAAAAAGGTATTACTTGATGCGGCCGATATTGCCGGTGATTTTATTGGGGCCAAAGACGCTTGGATCTTAGTGACTGGAAAAGACTGGCGAACGGGAAAGAAAGCATCTCGTGCTCAAGCAGCGGCTTGGCTAGTAGTTGGGTTCACTCCTGCAGGAAAAGCAGCTAAAGCGGCTAAAATTGCGGGAAAAGCTGTGTCAAAGTCAGGGCGTCTTTCAAAGACACTTCTTAAGTCTAAACGAGGTGGCTCTGCGCTTCGCAAGGGCGCAAAGAGCGGAAAACGGTTTAAGCCGAAGTCCAAGAACGGCAAGACTGGAAAGAGTAAACGAAACCAAGCGATTAGTCGGATAAAGTCACGACGTGCCGAACGCAATGCGCCAGTAAAGCAAGGCATGTTGCTGGTTAAACAGATTAACCCAAAAACTGGTCAAATTAAGGTGTTCCGTATACCGGGAATGTTAGTCAAAAAGCAGGTTAAAAGTGGAAAAACGGCTGCTAAAAAATTGACGGGTAAACAAGGTATAAAAAGCACAAAGAAGACTCCACAATCTAATATACCTAAGTATAAAATTAGTAAAAAGCCTAAACCAATAGCTAAAGTTACCAAGAATAGTGAAGGTAAAACAGTACGATTTGTAAAAAATGGAGAACAAATTGCTAAAACAGGTAGGAATGGACGTAAGGAACTGAAAGTAAACATTGCTTATAAAACTGGTAAGTCTGGTGCAGAACATACAACTGATAGCTTAGGGCGAATTGACCGTGTGAACCTTAAGGAATTAAAATGGTTTAGTAAGGATAAAAGAATGAAGAGAAATGGACACTCTCAAAAGGTAGTTGGACGGGAAGATAGATTACCTGGCGATCATGGTGGGCACCTTATTGGTCATCAGTTTGGTGGTTCTGGAGATTTGGACAATTTAGTTGCTATGAGCTCTAACCTTAATAAATCGGGCGGTAAATGGTTTGAAATGGAAAAAGAGTGGGCTGCGGCGATTAAAAAAGGTAAAAAAGTAACGGATATTAGAATAAGTCTAACTTATCGAGGAAAATCACAACGACCAAGTAGTTTAAAAGTAACTTATAAGATAAATGGTGTTAAAATTACTCAAAACTTCCCCAATAAATAAGGAGTTATTGAATGGAAAACAAGATGAATGAACTCAAAAATATTTTCAATATCATAAAACCTTTTGTAAAAGATAAATATGTAAAGCAAGTTTGGTTTTTCGGGAAAAGTTCAAATGGATGGGAATCGGCTGACTTTTGGTATATAAATTCTAATAATGAACTTGTGATTTTTTCACAAGATATTGAAGATGATAAAGCTTTCGATGATATGATTTTTGAAGTTGAAAACTTAAAAAAAGTTTTGAAAGCTGATGCTGACATTACATTCAGGTACATGGTAGTTAAATATGAATTTATGAATGGTGAAAAAATTGAGGAAATAGAATTAGATGATATAGACTGGGTAGACGAGGGTTATGATTCTTTGGATATACTTAACTATTATTTAACTAAAACAGTTGGAGAAAGTTATGTGTTAGGATATCCTGAAGAAAAGGATGTATACTTGGATATAGTTCATAAAATGCAAGAACATAATCAATAGGCGAATTTAGAAGACAGTCATTAAAATAATAGCTGGCTTTGCTATAGTTATTGAACGATGAATTTAAAAGGAGACCTTATGAGCTTTTTTTCTAGAATTTCAAGAAAAATAGAAGAAGTTAATACTGGTAAAGCAGCCCCCCAGGAGTTATCTGATGAGTTGTATTTGAATGAATCTAAAGCTGAAGAAATTTGGCATGATATGCAACCGAACCTTGTTAGCAACGTTGTAAAAGCTGTCGACGATTCAGTCGAACGTGCATTTATTTTTGTTGATTTTTCGGGTGACGCAACAATTGAAACATTTTTTCAAGTTGATGGAGAAATCGTTTCATGGGAGCAATTAACGAATTCAAGGTACGTGGATAAAATACAAAACCAGTTGATGGTGCAGGCACAAGATATTGCAGATTATGTCAATGGATTATTTAAGCAAGAAGGGCGTTCAAAAATAAAGTATGCTGAATTACAATACGAAGCCGCTTCAGGAGCATGGTTTAGCCATACTATTTACGAAGGAGCGGATGGAAGTGAAATTTCACGAGAGAAAATCCTAAGCGGCTGGTATGATTTACTTAAAACTGAAGTGCCTAAATATGCCCTTGATAGTGATGAAAAATTACCTTGGTTTCCAAATTAAGAGGCATGGTTAAAAAAGAGCTACCTTAACGGGTGGCTCTTTTTTATGTTGAAGTGTAAATTCAAATGAATGGTCTTTGATAAAATATATATTTATCTAGGTGAGCAATAAGAATTCGATGATAAAACTTCGTTTAACTGCATGATTTATGGTTATCAACTACAGGCTGCAGTAACTTTTTCTCGGTTTGATCAGTATCGCCATTATCGACGTATGCTTTTTTAAAATTTTGCCTTCGCTTTATTAATGTGATTAGTCGTTGTGTGATACTCATAAACTAGCGTTTCAGCAGGTTGATCCTCATTCTTAAAAGCGATAACAATAGCTATTTCAATTATTCTTGGCGCTATGGGTGTGTTCTTAATACGATTGGCTAAGGCTGATTATATAAGACGCAGTGATCCCAATTGCAAAAAGAAAAACGACCATTCAAAAGAATAGTCGTTTACCACGTTAATACTCAACACTTACGGCGTTAGGTATGGTTCAGATACCTAGCGCTTTTTATGTATATTATTATCTACTTAACACAGTTAATTGTCAACGTGATGAGACAAGTCAAATACAACAAAATTACTTAATAATAATTGACTATAGGTTGTTGCTCTGAAAAATCATAGGTAGGCTTAAATGCATCCCCGAAATTGGCCTATGCAATGTTTAGTAGCTGTTGATTTCTTCTAGTGGTTAGACCGGTAATAGCGCTAATATCCCGCAAGGGTAAGCTAAGCACATAGCGTAAAAAAATTACGTTGCTTTGCTTGTAGGGCATGCTAAGAAATATCTCAAATACTTGGCTAATAATCTCATGACCGAACTTGCTATTTTCTCCTATTGGTTCAGGGAGATACATATATTCACGGTTGTAGTGAGCCATTGCTAGCAGGCGTGGCCATTCAGTATTAAACCACTTTCTAATTGCTTGAATGTTCATGCTTGCGCTCCTCATAGTATTCAGTAATAGGTTTCATCATGGCGTCTTCAGTAACGTCATTATCCCCAAGAACTTTATAACGCCTAGTGAAGCGGTTAGCTAGGGCTCTAGCTTCTTTTTCAGTGATATTGAACTGTTGAGCAATAGTGCTAGGCGGATTAATAGACTTATTAGTCTTGCCGTACATTTCAGCGATAATATTTTGTTCTTCTGGTGTGAAGTAGGTGAGTGCTTGTCTAATGGTGTCGCGTTGATTTATAAGCAACGGAAGGGCTTTAGAATGTGTCTGAGTGTATATGTCATTAGACCGTTTACCAGCTTTATAATCATCCACTGTTTTTTGGCATGAATTAATCCTAAATTCAGTTGGATCAATATAATACATTTTAAAAATTTCTGCGTATTTTCCCATTCTTCTTTACCTCCCAAATGGTACAATTGAAACACCGAGAACATTTGAAGGCGCCTAGCATTTGCAGGGCGTTTTTTATTTTACAGCAAAGTGATAACTGTGATTTGGGACTAAGTACCTGTATTTTTCTCCAACATCTCATCCCCGGTATTTTCCAATGAAGGGTTACCATTTTGCGTTGCAGTATCTTAGCATTTCTTAGTATGTAAAGCGCTTATCCAATGCGGAATATAGTGCTTAAAACTCCTTCAAATGGGCTTTGTGAGTGTCGCAACCAGTACAACGTTTTTGAGACGCGTTGCAGTTTAGGGGTGCACTTTTACATAAAAAAAAGAACCTAGTTTCAGTGATGAATATTCCGGATATTTTCCAAGCTATTGACGGTATTTTCTTACCCTTTTTTCGGTAGTTTTTGGCGCTTTTTCAAAATACAAATGCCTTTATACCGGCGTTTTTAGTCCATTAGGTACAAACTTTTTACCTTTTGAAACTGTCATATATCGAGAGAAAACCGTGACATGCATGGTTAGTCCAAAAACGTTTTAAGGGGCGGGGGATGTTTTCTAAAACGACGGCAAACTTGATATTTTATAAAAACAAAACATAAGTATATCAATGCTTTGGGGATTTACCCCCCCTCTACCTAAAAGTTTAAAAATTGGCCTGCGTGCAAGACGTGACACCTTGACTAGCGGTATCCTTTTCAAACCCATACCCGGGGTAAAAATGGACAAAAAAAGAACAACCCTTAAAAAAGGTTGCTCCTTTCATTATTTCAAAGTTTGATTAGCGAGCTGTAATGATAATAACCTAGGCTCGTCATTGGGCACATCCATGAGCGTTTTACCATAGTCGGCAATCAGCTTTTGTCTAAAGGCGTCAATGATTTTAAATTTATCACGGCGATTAGCTTGCTTAACTTGTTTGGCCAAAGTGTCATCAGCTTTATGAATGAGTGCGCGACTTTCACGAATGCTTAACACTTGTTTAATGCGACTAAGTGGCTGATTAAGTTGTTTGGCGATGTCCTCAATAGTCATCCCCTGTTGGCGGTACTTAAGATATTGATCATAGATAGCTTGTTCAGACATTCTCGTATAGGTTGCATGTTCTGAATGCTTGGAAAGTAGGCGCTTATGTTCTTGGTTAAACCTAGCCACCATGCCATTTTGATAATAGTAATTTTTACCGTGTGGACTTTGATACATAATATCAGCCACGGATTGGCCAGCTAATCGTTTAGCCTCAAAGTCTTTGTATTCTTGTTCATCCATGGTTTAAGCTCCAATCACATCGAGATAATTACGTGATAGCTTAGCAATCTCTTTAAAGTCAGAGGGATGAATCGTTTGATATTTCATCAGGGCAGAAAAATTGCTAATGGTTTGACGATTAACCGCATTTGGTTCGCTCGTGTCCATTAAGTAAGTCATGGATACAGCTAATACATTGATTGTGCCATTCATTAATTCTATTGCTTCTAATTCATTAAGCTGGGTGCCGTCAGTTAATACGTTATCTTGCCAATGCTGTGTAAACCAACCTAAAGCATTGATTGCATTTTCTAACATGAATGGGTTAGTTACGACTTGGCTATATTGTGCTTGTTGCCAAGTGATAAAATCTTTTTCGTTATTGTTGATGAAATTCATGAGTTTATTGTTCATTGGTCGGATTCTCCTTTGTATGTAGTAATTTACTACATGTTTACTACTTGATTACTACAAATATTATTGGCGGTATCCATTGGCGCTCTGAAGGTTTTGGAAATTTTACTACAATTACTACCTTTTTTTGGAATTACCCCACACACACTTGTATATATATAGGGGTTATTTTCTTTATTCTCTATACGTGGGAACTATAAAATAATGTAGTAATTGTAGTAATGTCTTATAAATGCCTTTATATCAGTAAAAAGTGTGTAGTAATTTTTGTAGTAACGATGTAGTAATGTGTAGTAATTAATCTTTGTAGCCGAAATTTTTTAGACGATTGCGTTTAGCCTTGCTATAGTCGTCAATGAGTTCATTGTCGACGCTTTTTCCGTATCTTGGAGTTATTTCAAATTCAAAACCTTTTTTATTCATGGCTTGCGTAAACTCTTGTGCAGTCATCCGATCATCAGCTTCTACATCAAGAAATTCATTAAAGCGGTCTAGTAGATACGGACGACTAGCCCCGTATAGCCCTTCAATTGGCACGATATACATATCGGTAAAATGCTGTACATAATCGGTACTTTGTAACCACTCCTCTGTGCGTGCCTTTGTTTCAGGTAAGATAGTGAGCTCTTTATTGGCCATGGCTCGCTTTGCTTGCTTAATGGAGTAACTTACAAACTTCGGCAGTTCCTTTAACATCTTTTCCATGCTGTACTTGTCTTTAAATGCCTTCGGGTTGTCCATGGTTGAAATGGCGGGAGCGCCTGCATGCAATAAGACAAAACGCCGTCTGAACTCTGGTTCGTTCTCGATTGCTGGTAAATTGTAGTTAGCTGAAACGATAAACTTAGCAGTATTGATAAATGTGTAGGGCTTCTTGCCTTTAGGGTTTGCACCGACTGGGTCGCCACCAGTTAGCTTTTTAATGAGGTTTAAGCCATTCTCTGTGATGTACGGGTCGCTTTCGGCAATGATATTAACTTGCTTGCGTGATAGTTCATCAAGGAAACGGTCTCCGTCTCGTCCGTCCAATTGAGAAATAGAATAACCGCCGGCATATTGGCCAAACGCTTGCGATAGGGTGTGCAAGAGAGTGCTTTTACCATTTCCACCAGTTCCTTGGATAAAGACAATGTTATTCATAGTAGCCATATCATTAAAGAACATATAGCCAAACCACTCGCTCAACGTTTGGACTTCATCTCCAAGTAAATGTTTAGCATACTCATAGACAAGGCCACCTTGATCACTATCTTCATAGTTAATCGGTAAAAGTTTTGTGATGTAGTCGTCTTTATTGTGGGGATGCATTTTATTAGTAGCTAAATCAAGGGTACCATTGGCAAAATTAGCGTAATTCTTCTTATCAAATTGAACGGGTTGCTCTTTGGTCATACCTGCCTGTACATAGCTATAGATTTTAGACAGGATAGGGTTAGGGAGCTTACTATAAAGTTTCACGGTCTCAATTTCATCAATGCAAGCCGTTTTAATCACTTCTTTGGCTTCTCGTTTGCTATCGTATTCTTCCCAATGTTTGCCAGTGTATAAAATACCGTTTTTATATTGAGGTGTGAAAATCAAGGGTAGTTTTTGCTGAATGGCCTTTAAAAACTGTTCATAGTTAATACTGTGGGCAATTTGTTTAGTTTTGGGGTCATAGTGGTGTAATAGCCACTTGGGGGAAATGTCAGATAATTCAGTGAGTAGTTGGTCTAAGTCATCAGGCAATTCTTTAGTATCATCTAGTGACTTGGTAATAAAATCATTGATGTGTTGCCGTGTTTCCCAATAAGTAACATGGCGTGGTTTACCATGCTGTTGTGTGATTTGCTGTTTCTCTTCATCGGTTAGCGTATCAGCCAATCGTGAGTGTTCTGTTGTCATGTAATGGGTTCCTTTCTAGTAATGCCAGTGTTGCAGCCAACTTTTAAACTTTTTAGTGAGTTCACGGTCAGGTATCGGGGCTGTTCCTCGATTGTTGGTATCTTGGACAGCGTCAGCAGTTAAATCTATATCGCCTTGCGTATTCTTAAAGACCCAACCGCCAATCGTCGTTAGCATATTGTCCCAACCGCCGAAAGCGGTGTAATGGCTCTCGGGATCAAGTAGGGCACGGATAATTTTACGGTTGTTTACTGCCCACCTAGGAGTATTGCTATTCACGGCAGGGGTTGGCAGGTTCTTTGATTGATTAACCTTAGGTTTTATTAGGTTTTCGTACTTACTCAAAAAGAAGGCAGTATTTAAGGCTGTGCCGTCATTTTCAATAATTGGCGCATTGTGGGCGTTCTGCGTCGTTTTAACATAAAGTCCTTGGAGTTGTTTGAATGCTTTATGCAGGGTCAGCTTTGAGACGCAAGTAATGTGTTAAGACTTGCCACACTTGGCTATATTCAGTGGGCGTTAATTCAACGTCTAAGGGGATAGCTACCCGTAAGCGTTCACCTTGCTTGATGGCGTTGTTAATTGTGGGATAAATAACGTGGTTAGTGCTGAATGCGCCTAAGAAGGTAGCGATATGATTAGCGTTTGTTTGGTAGTCTTTACTGCTGTCGTCCACATCAATAAATAGGATTGAACGGCTAGTAATGTCACTCGTGCCACGTTCGAGGCCTGTGCTCGTGCCATAAATTGCATAAGGGGCATTTGTATGCTTGTAGGTGTCTAATTGATTGGCTGTGAGGTTATTTAAATTAGGTGGATTAGCGACTGCATTTAGGAGATGGTGCCAGTCATCCCCATTGACTTGTATATATTGACGTTGCATGACACCTTGCGTTGTATAGATCATAAAAGCCCCCTACGAATACCTTCCAGTAAAAGGTTCAGTGCGTATTCTTGTTCATCTTGTTTTAAAGGGGGAGTCAAGACGATTATTTAAAATGCTAACCATACGTGTTATGGAGTCATTTGCATTGTTTTCAAAAATTAGTGTAGCTGTGACGATTGCATGCATATAAAAAAATATGCGGTCGTTGTTCCAAGGGTGTAGATATAAATCAAGATATTCACGAGTGCCCCTAACTCTACCGTTTGTTGATATATGGTTGTTATTTTGTTTATCTTCATGCATAATTAATTTGCTCCTTAAAAGCTAAGAGTGTGTTATTAGGCAACTTTGGTCGGATGCTAATAACGAGAATAATAAGCTGGTTGTGTTTCTTCCGTTTCACACATCGGCTTTTTCTTTTGACCAAAATTCTGTTAAATCAATTTGAAGTAAGGTATCAACTCGTTTTAATTCAGCATTTGCTTGTCGACTTAATGGACGTACGGCATTCTGTAATTCTTGTGGGGTCTCAATTAAGTAATAGCCTGTTGGTTCATTACGACTTGAGCCAATTTGGCTCTGATTTTTAAGGATTAAATCGTTGATAATTTGACTAACCAAGCGAGGCGTCACTTTGAATTGCTCGCTTTGTTCCAGTAGGTAAATTAATTCATCTTGTGGTCGTGGTCGCTCAGCACCTTTAGGCAGTAAATCATAAACGGCTTGTTGCAGTTTGCTTAATTTAGGCATATTGGGTACCTCCTAGAATGAATGCCGTGAGTTGTTGTGTGGTTGGTTCTTTGTGCCAAGGGAGCACGGTGCAAGCTAAAATTAAATCGTGAATTTCAATCATTGATAAGCTCTTACGATCTAAATCAGTTAAACAGTTTAAAAAGCGTTATGCAGTCGCATTAAGATTAGGGGAGTAAAAAAATAGCTTCACTTGAGTTTAAAAAGGCGAGCGCGTACTCTGTAAGTTCAAGTAGGGATACATGCATAGTTTATTTTCCTTTTACTGCCCAACCGTCTAGTTGGTGCCATAAGGCTTTAAAATTAGCGACTTTCTTTTGTTCGGATAAGTCAGCGTGATTAATCACTTCACAGTTATCCATCAGTTCTAAAATAAATTTGTTACTCATATGTTGGGCTTACGGAGTCATGTGTCCAGTCCTTTCTTGACGGCGTCCATAATAATGGTGTTCGTTTGTTCTTTAGATAACGCTACGTTGTCGGATAGTAGACTATCTTTAACTTGTTGGGTAACATCCCCGACAATATGTGCAATAAAGTTCTGATAATCGGGGATGTCTGCAATTAAATAACTTCGTCGGCTGTGGGGATTACGTGGCCGAATGAGCGTGATGAGTTCATCTAAATCATAGAGTTTGGTGCCTCCTTCGATATGGGGGTGTAATTTGCCTTGTTTTGTCCAATTAATAATTGTCATGACAGAAACATCAGCCAATTGGGCGGTATGTGTTTGATTAGCCACCATAGCGCCATGAAGTGTTACAATATTAGATGTCATAGTAAAATGTTCCTTTCATAGTTGGTTAGTACCTCTGTGAGAGGTATGTAAGCGGTCTAGGTCTTCGTAATGCCTAGGTCGCTTTTTGTGTTTGGGACACGTTAAATTTGGTCGGATTTATTAATGAGATAATAAGCTGATACATGTTTTCCATGTCTAAGTAGATACCGCAGTGTCTACTGTGTAACGAGTGTTAACTGCTGTTTGATTTGTGGGTAGTCCATCCCCAATTCAATTAAATTAGCGATAATGGTGCGGTAACGCTCTACCTTGATGTGAGTGCGTCTTGGGCATTAGTCACATTACGGGCTTGTTTGACCTGTTTCGAGTTCATGCCGATGGCAACCTTGTATGCTAGATTGTGGAACGTGCTGTACATAAATGGATTGTCGGGGAAGTGTGCTTTAATGACTTCGCCTAAATCCTTATTAGTTTGGTGATTACGTTCTAGTAGAACTTGTTGATTAACTAATTCTTGTTTTGCTTGTCTGAATGCAGTAACAAGAGCAAACTTGAAATTAACAACCGTGGGCGTATTATCTAGTAACGTTATTAGAAAGGTTGCTTGATCTTCATTTAAATGAATTTCTTTGATTGGGCGACCACCTTTTGAACCTTTGAGAGGTTTACGCATTTCAAATGCCAAAACTCCCAGCTCTTCAAGTTTGTTTTTGTGACGGTTAATTAATTGCATAATTGAGTGACGTGAGTTTTTAGTAAACTTTTCTATAATGGAAACAGTTGTATATGGTTCATCTTTTAAATTGTGGTAAAATACGAGATCTGTATTCATGGTATAATTCCTCCTGGACATTGTTATGTGAGCGCCATCTCTTTATGGAGGTGGCGTTTTTTTGTTTTACATATGCTTGGTAGGCTGATTTGTATGATTTAGTTGTCTAGTTGTTCGATTAACCAATTATTCACGGCTGTGAACGTTTTGCTATTAACTGCAAAAGGGGGCTCTGTATCCAGAACTGCTTGTACAGTCGGGCGAGATAATTCTAGTTCATTCGCTAACGCGGTACGGGACAGTCGATTTAAGGCCTGCTTTTTGAGTAAAGCGTTTTGCTGTGCTTGTGTAATAATCGCTTGCATTTGTTAACTTCCTTTCGTGTTTTCAAAATGGGGTGTAAGCAAATAATAAAACACCCCAAAACGAAAATCAATCATTATTTTTCAAATTGGGGTATTATGCTATAATAAATTGTAAATATGTAGTTTAGAAATTGGCGGTTAAATCGATGAACAGATTGAAAGAAGTTAGAAAAGAAAATGGATTGACACAAAAAGATGTTAGTGAAGGTGCAGGGATACCAACCAATACTTATTCAAATTATGAGCGAGGAGATCGTGAGCCCAAGCTTCAAACTTGGAAAAAATTAGCTGCTTATTTTGATGTTGATGTTGGTTACTTGCAAGGAATAACTGATGTAAAAAATAGTTGGGATGAAAAATATATTAATTACCCAAAAAAAGAATATTCTTCAGTATCAATCAAGGAAGATGAAGAAGCCTCAACTTCACGTCTGCAAGGAGGTCGATCAGATGAATTGTCACAAATATTAAATATTATGCACTTTGATGATCTGAATCAGAAATTGGCGAATATTGAAGATCGTAATTCAGTTGATAAATTGTTAGATGATATCTTGCTTGCTATAGATATTACATATTCAAACGATAGAGGTGATGAAGAAGGGACTAAATGGGATTGGTTAATTTCTGTTGAAGAGTCTGTGAGTTCTATTATAAATGAGGAGATTAAACAATCAGATAAGGCAATTGAACGGGCTAAATATATTGAAAAAAATGATTAAAGAAGCACAAGCAAACAATAATATTGATTTACCAGATAATTTTTTTTGAAAATGATAGGCAAAAAGAACGAACAAAGTATTACTTGGATACGTATGGTATTGACGTAGATTTTATAAGTGATACTCAAATCAAAATAAAATTTTGATTTGAATGTGGATGAAATCCTCGCGCTTAACTATTCGTTAGTAGTCTCCTCCCGGAGCTTGGAATAAGGTTTACACCAAATCGGGCGAATACTCATTTTTGAGTAAAAAGGGGGGTGGCAAGTCACCATCTCCCTTACGAACTGGGGTCGCAATTCACGACCTCTGTTTATAAACCAACGCGCCATTGGATAGCATTAGCAATTTAGGGTGTCAGCAATATTACCGACACTTGTTTAATTTACTCGGACCAGATTTGGGCCGAAGCAAATTTGCGTTGGTGATGAGGTAGGCGGACACTTCCGCCGACCGTTTAATTTGGCAGTCCAGATTTGGACCGCGAGATTTAAGGTTGCGAACTTTTGCGCAGACCTATTTAGCTAAGCATGTCGTCCATTAGTGGGGATGAGATGTATCCGATCTTGGTTGACCTGTTAATTTGGCGGGCTCGGATTTGATCCGAGAGATTGTTATGTATTAGACGGCGCAGATTTGCGCCCACGATATTAGCTGAGGTACGCCCGTTCAATAACAGACGTAACTAAGGGATTTTTATGGGCGTACTTCAAGGTGCACCCATGACGATAAAGGGGATGAGTTATGAACTTAAAAAACTTGGTGCAGTTGGTAATTGATAATACAGACGGTTACGAATCGTTTCCGTTCAATAAAGACAATAGTCATGAAAAAATTGTGTGGCATGTCATTAAGCATGAAAGCAATAACAAGATTATTGCGCTAGTGTTTGAAAAAGATGATGAGTTGCTGATTGATTTGAAGTTAACCATTGAGCATGGGCAACAAATGAGACTATTAAGAGGCGTTGGGGCTGGTTATCATATGAACAAAGAGCACTGGAATACGGTACATGTTAATGATACAGACGTGTCAGAGAGCGAGTTAATTAATATGATTAAAGAGAGTTCTGATTTAACTAGCTAAAGTTCCGGTGACGTATAGTGAGGTAAGAAATGATGAAAAAATTAGTATTTGCATTAGCAGGAGTTGCGATTATCGGAATGGGTGCATATATCGGATATGAGCACGTAAGTTCAAAAGATAATCCAGATACTGATGTACAAGTGGCACCAAAACAATCGAGTTCGGAAAGCAAGAGTGCAGAAGAAAATGATACAGAAGTATCGACAGAACATGTGTCTGATGAGAGTAATACCATAGATGATACACAGCAACAAGGAAGTGGTTCAGAAGTGGATGATTCTTACAGTAAAGGTTATGCAGCGGGTGTTGAGATAGGTAAGGAAGATAATCGTGTTGGGTTTATTGGGCAAGCGTCTCCTGGTATTAATGTGGGTGGAAATTTTGTACGGGGTTGGGAAGATGGTCGCAAAGCAACGGATAGGCCAGGACTAAAACCACAGTCAAATGGGGTCAATCTATCGGCCGAGGAACAACTTAGTCAAATTGCTAACGACCCTTCGAGTCACCCAACTCCTGATCAGGAACGAGCGATGAGTCCTGAACAGCGCCAAACTTTTGAAAAAACACATCATATTAACTAACGAATTTTATAGATAAGTTATGTCGTATTGTCATCAGTTGAAGTTGAGTAACGAATATGAGGCGCTAAATATTTAACCCCCCTATGGTTGTCAACAAAAAGGAGCGCACACAGTTCGCCGTCTTACAAAAATGTTGAATTTTCAAAACTTTTTTCTAGGGGGGATACCTTGCTAGAAACGTTGATATAAAGGCATTCTAGTTTTAAAAAGTGCGGTTATATGCCGTGTTTTTAGAACAGAGTTAGCATGTTGAGACGCTATAAACGTTGATATATCAATGCTTAGACTATGGTGAGCACTTTACTGCATGATTAAAGTGTTGATATATAGGCATTTATCGCTGCTATGTATGACCTTATTTTGTAAGGAGTACGCTAAAAAGCACTGTGTTTTGGCAGAGGTGGCAATAAATAATACCTTTCTTTAGGGTGTTCGAAATGTCAGGATACATCCCCAATTTTTGATTAATAACCGAATATCTTAGATGTGATTAACCTGTTTCATCCTATCCATTTAATGGAATACATAGCTTGGTAGGCTGTGAAAGGAACATAGAAATATGGCAATTACGAAAAAGAAAAATGGGAAGTATCAAGTACGGGTGTATGTTGGCTATGATCATATAACTGGTAAGCGTAAAACCAAGTATGCAACGTGTGAAACTATGCGAGAAGCAAGACTAAAAGAGGCACAGCTAATCACGGATGTTGAAACGGGGGAGCTTGTCCCTGAATGGGATAAACCAAAAGTACAGCAACATTACACTTTTGATGAAGCTTTTGAGGAGTGGTTTGATATATATAAACAACAAGGTTTTACGCAATCTACTGTAGATAAAACGGAACAATATTTTAAGTTACATCTTTTACAGCCCGAATTGTTTGGTGGGATGTATTTAGAACGGATGACGCGTAAAGAGGTGCAGGATCGTGTGAATGTGTTTTTAGCAAAGTATGTTACAGCCACGAAAATGCTAGGCTATGCTAGCCAAGTGTTTAAATATGCCGTGGATAGTGAACATATTAAGTGCGATGAAAATCCATTGGATCATATCCGTAAAGTTCGACCTAAAAAAGCTCAGACAAGGAAAGTCAAATACTACAACGAGGGCCAGGCTCAATTATTTGAAGCTGGATTTAATGAATATTATGATGATAAGCCAATGTATAAAGCAGTGTACACTGTCCTATTACGTACGGGTATGCGAATCGGCGAGCTGTTAGGTTTGCAGTGGCAAAACGTGGATTTTGCTAACAATTTGTTAACACTTAATGGACGTATGACATACTTAGGAGATGGCACAAGGAAATATGAAAGTGGATTGAAAAATGGGGATGGTGTTAGGGTTATAGAAATAGATAAAGTAACACACAATAAGCTTAAAGACTGGCACAAAGCACAACTGCTAGAAGGTTTTAAAAGTGGTACTCCAATTCAAACTGAAGATTTTGTATTTCCGTATGCGCGAACTTCAATTACAAACAGCTTTTACAGATTTCAAGATTGGTTTAATAAAAATCATGAGGAGCAACTACCACATCTAAACCTTCATGGACTTAGGCATACGCATGCTAGCCTTTTGATTTCGGATGGAGTGGAATTAAAGAAGGTTGCTGAACGTTTGGGTCATAAGGATATTACAATTACAGCAAATATTTATGCGGATGTGACACCTAAAGCTCGACGTGAGGTTGCGGATAAGTTTAGTGAAATTATGGCAAAAAAATAGCTATGCTATATGCCGTATTGTAGTGATTTTTGTGTTATGTAATATGCCTTTAACATAAGAATGCCGATATATAGGCGTTTTTAGAGGTCACAGTCGAGTCCCACTGGGTCCATATACAAGGCTAATATAGAACTGCTTACAGAAAGTATGATAAGTTAGATGAACTAATTGCGTTGCTTTTGCGTGCTGTCTGTGTTGTAAATTTAATAAATTAGCCTATTAAACTTGGCCGCCGTCCTTTTGGATGGCGGTTTTTTAATTGATTGATGTTATATGACTAAAATTGAAGGGGAAGCAGTATTTAAGCCAGGATGGTTATCCAAGAAATCTATTAAAACGAAACGAGATATTTCTTCATTTCGTAAGGATTCAAAGAACGAAAAATGCTTTAAACCGAAGTCTAAAAAGATAAGAGTGAATGGTATCAAGCTGTTAGTCGGATGAATTCACGGCATGCCGACCGCAATTTGCCAGCAAAGCAAGGTATTTAAGCACTTAAACCGCTTAATTCAAAAACCAGGCAAACTAAGGTATTTCGTATACCAGGAATGTTAATCAAAAAGGCGGTTAAAAGTGGTAAGATTGCTTCGAAGTTTCATTAGAAAAAATATTGGAAAAATACGGTAAATGATTTTAATTATAAACTAGGGGTGTGGAAGTGATGGATGTATATAATCAAGCAAATTCAATTATTCGAGAGAATAAGAATAATCTGGACATAATTACAGCAAATGCTACGGATCAGGATATTATTTATGCGGAAAATAGATTATCTGTAACATTTCCAGCTGAGTATAAGCAATTTCTAAATGATTATGGCTTTTTAATATATGGTGGAATGGCAATTAAGGGGCTTAACCACGAAGCATTAGATTCTGATTCTACATTTAATATTGTTTGGGTGACTGAGACTGAGAGAGCAGAAGGATTGCCTAGTAATTATCTTATTTTAGAAGAGTCGGGTATGGGAGAATGGTATGTGCTAGATGTATACAGTGAAAGGGTTGAGCTAATAGATGAAGCTTCTTATGAACTTGTTGATGAACCTGAAGAATCATATAATAGTTTTTCAGCTTATTTTTATAAAAAAGTAAAAGAAGAAGACGAAATCGATAGTTAATTAGCGATATGATAAATTATTTCTATGATTAGAAATGAAAGACTAGCTTTTAATAAGGTGTTTTTTTAACTCAATAGTTTTAAATAAATTAGTTATATTGATATAACTAATTTCATTTGGGAAGTCTAAAATCATTATTTAATAGCAGAAGAAGCTGTTTCAAAATTGAACTTCCAAGAACGGCGTGCGACTAATTAAGAAGGGTATCCTGGTTCAAAGGAGGATGTCAATAAGGTCAACGTTAAGCGCAAAAAAGAAAAAGACTTAAGACTACTAAGAGTAAGACTTGGAAAAAGTCCGCTGAAAATTTTTGTCGTGAAACTATGTATGTTCGTCGGAATGGGTATTAAATGGATCAAGAGAAAAAAGGGTGTGGCTCAGACTTTAATAATTTATGGTGATGATTGGAATGATGAATATCAAGAGTATTTATACGCGTACCCAGTTTATGCTGAACATACGATAGTCACAGCAGGAAAATATGATTTAAGTGATGATGATGACATAGATAAAATTGCATACGTCAATTTTCCACTATTGTATAAGCATTTTGTAGCAACCGTTGATAGGGAAATCCAAGATGGTTATAGTAAAAATCCAAAAAGATTGCGTGACTTGCTGGCAGAGACCAAAACGGCTTTTGGGCTGGATAATTAAAAAAAGTGGGAGTTCCTGCACGATGGGGAAATTATAAATATAATGTTTCTGTTTCGAAAGAAGGAAGGTAAGCATAAGGCAACTGAAATGAAGTCATTCACAATTGGTGAGAAGCATCCGGGAAATCGTCAAGGCTAAGTATTTTTGAAAAGGGGAAAAAGCTTTTGGAAGCAGCAGCCTTTTTAGGGTATAACTAATGCTGTGCTAAAGCGAGTCGCTCTCGTAATTTGGCATGCACGTTTCAAAAGTAAGTGTTAAGACACCGCGTTTACAGTAAATCTTACAAAACGGGAGGTGGTGGCTTGGCACAAACTAGAGAAGGGTGTTTGAGTTTGATAGACTGGTCTATCTTTCTTGTAGCTTTGGGTAAATTCCTAGTGTATTTATCGATTGCTTATGAAAACAAGAAAAAAGCCGATCACTTCGATAAGAAGTAACCGACTTTAACACTCAAAACACTTACAAAACGTGTTGCGTTAGGTAATTCGCACTTACCTAGCGCTTTTTCTATACCTAATTGTAGCTACTTGGATTTAAAAAGGCAAGGCATATTTTAGTACCTGTGGTGGGGTATTTCAGACTGCGTGACTTTATCATGTGACAAGCCTATAATGTGCCTTGACGTTATTAAATGGAGGATACTATGGATTTAACAGAGAAGCTGGATGCCTTACGAGATAAAGCAGAAAAGATTAAGGATAATGGGGCCGAGTTAGGCAATGACTATGCTCAATTAGGTAAGGAAGTCGGTCAAGAATATCAAGATAAGGCTCGCGCCGCTAAGAAGATTTTTGAGGATGATAAAAAATGACAATGACAATGACAATGGCCCTTTGGGTGAATACCTTGGTATTAGTGGTGGGTTTTATTGCCATCATTGGGATTCCTTTCGTACAACAACGTAAAGCCAAACGAGATGCTAAGCGTAAGGTGTTGGATGTGACGTTGAATTTTATTAATTATATTTATGATGAAATTTTGACTAAGCAACAATATGATCTTAAAAAGTTGGATGCTTACAAGAATTTTGAAACGTACAAAGTTGTGATGTCGATTACTCGAGTAGATGACGATTTTGCCTATACATTCTTGGATGATGTTGATGATGCGTTAAAGCAAATCAATGGTACGAGTGATAGTGTATTCCAAGCCTATGAATTGATTAAAAACTTGTACATGGACGCGCAAGAAAAAATTGATAAAGGTGATTTATAATCACGTGACCTCTTAATTCATGATTTTTATGAATTAAGGGGTTTTTATTTTTAAAAGAGTGGGGCTACTGAATTTTAAAAGCGCAAACTTATTTAAAAAAATTGAAATTTTGTCGTATATATTTACTAATCTAAAAATAATAAAACTTTTCTTAATCCCATAATAAGAGAGTTGTAAACGGTTTCCAAACGGTTTACTTACTAAAGTATCCTGGAAGTTTGAAATCAAAACATGATAAAATCGTAATAATCTCGCAACATAGATTTTATTTCGTGAAACTGATGCATTGGGGGGATAATCCAAAAATGTTTAAAAGACATGCCAATTTTTGGCTTTTTATCGTGAAGACATTGTTCTACACGATCGTCTTATTAATTTTGTTATATCTATATGGATACCTTGGACATGGTCAAGGTAACTTCATCTACAACGAATTCTAACAGGTACGGAGAATAATCATGAAGATTGAAAATATGCTTACGACCATCGATAATTATGCAGCAACACAAGGTGACCAAGCTGTGTATGATGTCTTAGGTGAGCATCACACTTATGCTGATTTAAAACATGATTCAGATGCAGTGGCAGCCTATATCGATGGTTTGAATTTGCCAGCTAAAGCACCAGTGATGGTGCTTGCTGGACAAGAGTATGAAGCCTTGGTTACCTTTGTTGGTCTGTCTAAATCAGGACATGCCTACATTCCAGTTGATATTAATTCGGCAAATGAACGCTTAACGTCAATTTTGGAAATTGCACAACCAGCGGCAATTGTCGCAGTTGATCCATTACCAATTGATGGATTAGATATTCCGGTGGTTGAACCACAAAAGTTACGCATTGTTATGCAAGCTGATGTGGACTATCAAATGGAACACGCTGTTAGTGGGGATGATAACTACTATATTATCTTTACTTCTGGAACGACGGGTAAGCCTAAGGGCGTGCAAATTTCACATAATAATCTACTTTCATTTACGAATTGGATGATTACAGCGGAAGCATTTAGTGCACCCAAGCAGCCACAAATGTTAGCACAACCACCTTATTCATTTGACCTTTCAGTGATGTATTGGGCACCAACCTTGGCCTTGGGTGGTACGCTATATGCTTTGCCACGTCCAGTTATTGAAGACTTCAAGCAATTGTTTGCGGTCTTACCTGACTTGCCAATTGAAGTGTGGACATCAACGCCTTCATTTGCAGATATGGTGATGCTATCGGATGACTTCAATGCTGAAAAAATGCCACAAATTAAGTATTTCTACTTTGATGGTGAAGAATTAACGGTAAGTACAGCTCAACGTTTACGTGAACGTTTCCCAGATGCTCGTATTGTAAACGCTTATGGGCCAACTGAAGCAACGGTTGCCTTATCAGCGGTGGCGATTACTGATGAGATGTTGGCTAGTGGCGAACGCTTGCCAATCGGTTATACGAAGCCAGATTCACCAACTTATATCTTAGATCTTGATGGTAATGAGGTGCCAAATGGTGAGAAGGGTGAAATTGTAGTGACTGGACCTGCTGTTTCTAAGGGATATTTGAATAATCCTGAAAAGACAGCAACGGCCTTTTTCGAATATAATGGACAGCCGGCTTACCATACTGGAGATTATGGGATTATGGATGATGATGGTTTGCTACATTATGCCGGCCGGATGGACTTCCAAATTAAATTCAATGGTTATCGGATTGAGTTGGAAGAAGTGTCACATATTCTTAACCTTTCAGATATGGTCGAATCAGCGGTGGCGGTGCCACGTTACAATGATCAACATAAAGTTCAACAATTGTTGGCATATGTGGTACCAAAGCCTGGTTTGTTAGAGCAGTATGATAAGCCATTGAAGTTAACGCAAGCCATTAAGGCGACGTTGTCTGATGATATGATGCCTTACATGATGCCTTCACGTTTTATTTATCGTGATGAATTACCACTTACGCCAAATGGGAAAGTGGATATTAAAGCCTTGATTGCCGAGGTGAATAAGTCATGACAAATTGGTTAGCAGCTCTGCCGAATATGCAGCCTTATGCTGACCCAATGTACTTTGGCTATTTGATTCTAGGGCTAATCCCAATTGTGATTGGTTTGTTCTTTGGCCGTCGTTTTCAAATTTATGAAGCAGTTTTCTCATTTGTGTTCATTCTATTGATGTTTGCCGGTCCCAAATGGCCACAGTTTTACGCGTTGGTCGGATACATTATTTGGCAAACGGCCTTAGTACAGTGGTATCAATATTATCGACGAAACAAGGATGGTAATTGGACGTTCTACATTATGGTGGCGTTAGCGATTTTGCCACTGGTTATTGTTAAATTACATCCGGTCTTTAATCAAGGGAAAGCTTCAATTATTGGGTTCTTAGGAATTTCATATTTGACCTTCAAATCAGTGGGAATGCTGATGGAAATGCGTGATGGCGTCTTGAAGCATGCTAAAGTGTGGTCAACACTCCGGTTCTTACTCTTCATGCCAACGCTTTCGTCTGGGCCAATTGATCGTTATTCTCGTTTTGAAAAGGATTACGAGAATGCGCCAAGTCGTTCTGAATATGTCGACTATGTGCAAAGCGCGGTTTGGAATATCATGCTTGGTTTCTTCTACAAGTTTATCGTGGCCTACATGATTCAAACTTTCTTGTTAACGCGTTTTCAAATGTCCGCTATGGCCCACGGTGGATTCTTCAATCTACCAACAATTGGTGTGATGTATAGTTATGGTTTCTATCTTTTCTTTGATTTTGCAGGATACTCGCTTTTTGCGATTGCTATTTCAAAATTGATGGGAATTAATACACCAATCAATTTCAATAAGCCGTTTATGGCTAAGAACATGAAGGATTTCTGGAATCGTTGGCACATGACTTTGAGTTTCTGGTTCCGTGATTATGTCTTTATGCGTTTAGTCTTAGTCTTAACGCGAAATAAAGTATTTAAGAATCGTAACGTGACTTCAAGTGTGGCTTATCTTGTGGATATGTTGGTCATGGGATTCTGGCATGGTGTAACATGGTGGTATATCCTATATGGCTTCTTACATGCGATGGGCTTGATTGTCAACGATTGGTGGCTTCGTCAAAAGAAGCAGAAGAATTTGGCCCGTAAGAAGGCCGGTTTAGCACCATTGCCAAGCAATTGGTTCACACAGGGTGTTGCCATTTTTATCACATTTAACTTTACGATGTTTACATTTTTGATTTTCTCAGGTTTCTTGAACCGACTATGGTTCCATTAATTATTAAATAAGGGGTATTTACAATGGACGTACAAGCAGAAGTAATCGCAACAATCGAAGATTTATTTATGGAAGATGTTTCAGATATGATGGATGAAGACTTGTTTGACGCAGGTGTTCTTGATTCAATGGCTGTTGTTGAATTAGTTGTTAACCTTGAGGCTAAGTTTGGCATTAAGATTCCTGTTTCAGAAATGGGCCGGAATGATTGGAATACAGCTAATAAGATTGTCGAAGGTGTAAAGGAATTACAGAATGCGTAAAAAACTTTGGCTGATTTTTGGGCCACTGTTATGTGCGATGGTATTAGTGGTTGGATGTATTTTTGCAGCCAATACGCATCCAAAACACAATTTATTGCAAGAAAAGCGGGCGGCAGTTGCCACGTCAGCGACTGTTTTCAAAAGTAGTGTTTTGAAAAACCAAGCATTGGGTGATCCAAATCATCGCTTTGTACCATTTTTTGGGTCAAGTGAATGGACTCGGACGGATTCAATGCATCCAGCAGTGTTAGCTGACCGTTATCACCGAGGTTATCGTCCATTTTTGTTAGGTCAAAAAGGAGCAACCTCATTGACGCATTATTTTGCAATGCAACAGATGTTACCAGAAATTCAGCATAGGCAAGCCGTATTTGTGATCTCACCACAATGGTTTGTGCCTGATAATAAAAGTACATTGAAACAGAGCTTCCCGATTTACTACAGTAATGCTCAAGGACTTGATTTCTTGAAACATCAACGTGGTACAGAAGTTGATCGCTATGCGGCTAAGCGTTTCCTAAAAACAATGCCTAGCAGCTCAATTAAAGGTATGATGCAAAAGGTGGCTGATGGTCAGCCATTGAGTAACTGGGATCGCAAACGTATTAATTTGCAGTTATCAATGAACAATCATGAAGATGCTTTCTTCAGTGATTGGAAGATGAGTAAAAATTATGAGAATCGGATTGTGGCAAATAGCAAACACTTACCTAAGACTTATAATCGTCAAAAGTTAAGTGAAATTGCTAATAAAAATGCGACGGCTAAGACAGATAACAATGATTTTGGGATCAATAATACATTCTATATGAAGCGCTTTAAGGGTAACCCAGCACGCTTTAAGAATACCCAAAAGCATTTTTCATATGAACAATCACAGGAATACAATGATTTCCAATTGGTTTTGGAGCAATTTGCTGCTTCAGATACAAATGTGATGTTTGTGATTCCACCGGTGAATGAAAAGTGGTCTCGTTATACTGGATTGAGCCAGAGTATGTATCAGAAATCGGTTGCCAAAATGAAGTATCAATTACATTCACAAGGCTTTAACAATGTGGCCGATTTGTCACGCGATGGTGGTAAGAAGCACTTCATGCAAGACACGATTCATCTTGGCTGGCAAGGTTGGTTGGCATTTGATGATCATGTGGCACCATTCTTGATGCATAAACAAAAGCAACCACATTATCAAATGAATCATAAATTCTTTGATAAGAGTTGGGCTAATTACAAGCCTAAGCCTCACGATAAATTCACACAATTTAAACAATAAAAAAAGCGCGGGTGGCAGGAATGTCATGCGCCTTTTTTGGAGGAAGTTATGCCGATTTCAGCGACAGCAAGAGCATTAAATCAAAAGTTAAAAGAAACTAAGTATCGACAAGAGTTGATGAATAATTTTGCGCAGACTTACGAACAGCCAATTGACGAACGTCCGCTTGATGATACATTTCCACAAAGTGTTCAGCGCGAGCAATATTACTTAGATGAGCGGTTAGTTCAGCGGTTAACCCTCACTGACACCATCAAAGGTGAATTATTCATGATTCACGGTGGTGGTTTTGTGATGGAACGTTCGCTGGCGTTTAACCGAATTGTTACGGCCTTTCTAAAGATGGGGTATGCGGTAACTGTACCGGATTATCCATTAGCACCAGATGATACAGCGCGGATTCAGGGATGGACGTTACAGGTTTATCAAAATTGGGTGCAACAAACGACTGGATCCCATTTCATTTTTGGTGATTCAGCGGGGGCCAATATTGCGTTGCGCTTAGCCTTTGATATTCGAGACCAAGGGCTAGCGCGTTATTCAGCCATGGAGTTGTTATCTCTATGTCCTGATCGCACATTTTCAGCAACGCCCGAACAAAGAGATGCCGATTTAGTCCTTGATGCTGATCAGATGCAACAAATGCAAGAGGATGTTGCGTTTACGCCATTCGATTTTATGCATGAAACAAACTATGCTGATTTGGGGCAGGTGCGTTTTGATAGTGGCGAGAATGAGGTGAGTGTACCAGCCGTTGAGCAGTTAGCTGAAACAATGGCACAGGAACCAGGTAATCAAGTTACTTGTGAGATCCATTCAGAGATGATTCATGATTTCTTGATGTGGCAAATGTTGCCAGAAGCGAAAGTGGCTTTACAAGCGGTTGACCAGTATTTTATGGATAATAAGCATTAAAAAAACGATGGAACGCAAATTGCGTTTCATCGTTTTTGTTATTTGAATAGATTTTTAACGGCTTCAGCGACACGTTTACGGGCATGGGTATCCATTTGCTTATAGATATTCTCAGGTAATTGTGAACGTTGTGCCGGCGTTAAATGTTCCTGACGAATGGCATTTTTTAATGCCATAATTAAATCAGATTCATTATCAACGACTGGTCCAACAATATCGTGAGGGTCAATTTCAAAGTGCCGGTTCTCAACCAGTTGATCAAATTGATAATAAATGACCGGACGGTTTTGGAGGGCGAAGTCAAAACTAATACTTGAATAATCAGTAATCATGACTTGGTTGCGACGCAATAGATTTTGCAAATCATTGCGGGGTTCCTTCATGACTTTAACAAACTTTGATGTGAACAAAGGCATATATTGTTGCATAGCTGGGTGCAAGGCAAATGAGATATGCAAATGCTTCTTATCAGCTAGCTTTTTCAATTCAGGGCTATTGATAAGGGACATATAAGTTTGATAGAACGTACTCTCCTTGAAATCATCGTCAGACAAGTTAATTAACTTCCGACGACGAGTTGGCATAATCAAGACGTGGCGACGAGCCTTAAATGATGACCAAGCACGATTCCGCAAGATACCATCAAAACGTGGCATGCCTGTTAACAAGATTTGCTTATCGGTGTAATCAAATTCTTCCTTAACGAAGTTGGCTTCACGGTCTGAACTAACCACGATTTGCGTATTTGGCAAAGGCTTGACGTCTTTAGGTTGCGCCTTTAAGCCAGCGATACCATGTTGTAAATCAATCTTTGGTGTTTGGATGATTTTTTGCATGAGGTATTCTGAATCAAATGGCATTAAGTATGTGACGAAATGGGTGTACAAGAAGGCGTCAGCCATTAAGAATAGTTCTAAGTGGCGCGGGGTTTGAAAATCAATAATGTGGTCATCATAACGTTCAATATTGTCACGTTCTGATGAATCCTTGGCAAGAACATAATACGTATCAAATTGCTTAGCGTAATAGCGATTCAAATAGTTAAACATTACTGAGCCATTATCATGGGCCGAATTTACCGTCTCCATAATCAAAATAATCGGCTTGTCATGTGGTGCTTGTTGTTGGAGCGTCGGATTCTTGGCTTGGTAAGCCGCTAATTGAATTTGGAGTTCCTTGGGCACAAAGCTGGTTGAATAAGTTAGTTGACGCTCATTCGTCAAAGCTGGTTGTGCGAGCAAGCAATTTTGTTGATCATAGCTAAGATAGAGTTCCTGGAAATCAGGCTGATTATCAATCTTCAAAGCTTGCGTCACATTTTGAATATCTTGTTGATCTTGATCAATGTTCAACCAGAAGGTGAAGGCTACTTTTTCACCATTTGGTTGTTTTTGGGGCGTGAAATCAAAGTTCTTGCTAATTGAAACTGGTGAGAATTCACTAATCACCCGACTTTTAAAGATACTTTGACCCATATCAAAAGTTGATGTCACGGCTGTGGCAATGTGGGTACTTTGTTCAGTGTTGTTTTCGCCAATAATTAATTGGATATTGGCTGGTGTGACAACATTGGAATAAACATCGAGGGTCACCTTGATGTTGTCCTTAGTTTGTTCCAAATTAACTAAATTAGCACTTCTAAATAGCGCGTAACCGCTTGGTAACTGGTTAAGCGTGAAGCACATATTGCCATCAGCATCCATAAATAGATACACATGGTCACTGCCAACACTAGCTGATAGTTTATTTTCAGGGACTAAAAAGTTCTCATGCTTTAAATCAATCGTTTCAGCATCAACGGGTGAACCAAAAACAACACGTGCGCTGATGATGTTTTCTGATTGCATAAAGTTGATCACTTGCGTAGCATCAATCGTATACGAATGAGCACCTTCATCAGAAAAATAGGTTTCTGAATTAATGCCTTCAACCCGAAGACTCGGTAATACCCTTTCACTTGAAATAATAAACTGGCCCTGTGAATAGTGAGCCTTTACATAAGTAGCCATACTGCGCACATCCCTCCATAAAAGTTTCTGTTTCGTCAACACATATTGTACAATGGTCCCAATGGTAGTTAAACGAATTTAGCCTATCCTTAAGGGTTCATTAATGAATTTATATAATCTTCAATGGCCCATTGCATGCTGACATGTCATTCTGCATGGACGATATGCTCGGCTTATGCTAAAGCGTGGCAGCAATTAGTAGATAAATAGGCTTAGTCGGCAGAATTATGCTTGAATTCATGGGCCCATTTATGTATAATACTTATGTTGTGTTTGTGTGACCCACAAACTGCAACCATTCGTCGCCCGTATTAAGTGGTCTAAGACCCGCAGGCACGGTGAGTCTAAGTTGTCGCTAGCACTGCTAGCATTATAAAATTATAGGAGGTCTGCAGACTCATGGCAGCATATGCAATTATTGAGACTGGTGGCAAGCAATACAAGGTTGCCGCTGGTGATACAATCTACGTCGAAAAGCTAGATGCCCAAGCAGGTGAAAAGGTTACTTTTGACAAGGTTATCTTCGCTGACGGTAAGTTCGGTACACCTTATGTTGATGGTGCATCAGTAACTGGAACTGTTGAGAAGCAAGGTAAGGAAAAGAAGGTTGTTACTTTCAAGTACAAGCCAAAGAAGCACTCACACTCAAAGCAAGGTCATCGCCAACCTTATACTAAGGTTGTCATTGACGCCATTGCCTAAGACATCGGAAAGAGGAGGATTTAAATCATGGAATTAAATTTGAACAACTTGACGATGCTTGCTCACCACAAAGGTGGAGGTTCATCAGCCAATGGTCGTGACTCAGCTGGACGTCGTCTAGGTACGAAGCGTGCAGATGGTCAAGATATCAAAGCTGGATCAATCATTTACCGTCAACGTGGAACTCACATCTACCCAGGTGTAAACGTTGGTCGCGGAGGCGACGATACTTTGTTCGCCTTGACTGATGGTGTTGTAAAGTTCGGTCGTATGGGCCGTGACAAGCGCCAAGTTTCTGTTGTTTCTCGTGAAGAATACAACGAAATGATCGCTAAGTAATTAAACTTAATTAAAGAGCCTTACCATTTTGGTAGGGCTCTTTTTTGATGCTTAAAGTTTAAAAATAAAAGCGTTGCACCACCAATTGGGGATGCAACGCTTTTTTAGTTTAGTTTTCTTTCATCCATTGGTAAGTACCATAGAATGAATTCAATAACATAATGATATTCGTCATCAACATTGTGGTAGAACCAGCCTGGTCTTGTTGGAGTAGGTGGATATAAATTACTACGTTCAAGACATTAATGGTAATCCAGAACAACCATTGTGAGCGTTGACCAAATGACATAAGAATTTGGCCGACAATCCCAAGTGGTAGCAAGGCGGCTTCAAACAATGGCAAGACACCATCATTCGCCGCAATGTTACGGTTCAAGATGAAGTATAGTACGACCGCCGCCAACAAAACTAAGATGAATTGGAGACGTGTTAAACGCTTGGCATGGACATGATCACTGTTGTTCGTATTCATATCCTTTTGCCAGAAATACATTCCTACGAATTGCATGACGATGTAGAAGTATTGCGTATAAGTTGAACCAATTTGATGATTCATCATGGCAATTACAAGCCATGCAATCGCAGAAATTAAGCCCCAGGCATAGTTTGAAAGTAACCCTTTGTTAACAAAAATAAGGGAAACGACCATGGTTAGACCAGCCACGAGCGAAATGATGGCACCAGTTGAATAATCATGGACTGAGAAAAAGACAATTAATTGTGCTAGCAACATGATAGCCATTAAAGCCCAATCAACGACATTGAACTGCTTGATTTCTTTGGCCTCATATTTTGGGCTGAAGGCATGTAAGCAGCCTTGGAAAGTCGTTTCAAATACTGAACCAGTCTTAGTTACAATTGCGTTAAACATCATAGTTCCTTCCTAATTAAATACCCTAAGTTAAAAAATGCAGCGTGTTTATGTTTATTATCATAACAGCAAGTCTCATTAAAAGTAATAATACCAATTCATTTGTAATCTTATTGTGATATTTATACTATTTATTATGATTTACCAATAATTATCATCGTATTTAAACGTTTTAAAAGCAAACGATATAGTGAGAACCTTCTTGGTCAGTTAATTCAAAAATATGAGGAATAATTTAAAAATTGTATTTGATTCTATTTTGAGTATATCATTACCTATTTTTGTTATGTATATTTGAGTGTGGGATAATAACTTTAAAGTAATTAACAATAAGATATGCAAAAATGAATAAATAATATGCATAGTTTCGTAGGTGGTCAAATGGAGAATCTTAAAATAATAAAAACGAAAAATTCAGTCGAAACTGTAAAGGATTTTCAAAAAAATTTAGAGGAAAGTGGCGAAGTTAAAGATTTTCCTCTACAGTATCCGACACTGTACATTGGCCATGCAAAAGATAAGAATGGGATACATAAGGCTTATGTAGGTGAAACAGATAATATCATTCAACGTACAAAAGAACATTTGATGACTAAAAACGAAGATTCTTTAAAAAAATTGAATGGACTAAATGCGGAAGGAAAAGCTGACTTATATATTGTAAAACATAGAAAATTCAATAAAAGTGCAACACTCTTACTTGAACAGAAATTTATGGATTATTTGTTAGGTGATCCTAAGTATGAAGATATCAATTCTGATGATGGGGACGGTGAATCAGTTCTAAATCGAAGAAATAATGCCCAATCCGATTTTTATCAGAAAGATTTGTACGAAAAAAATATCTTTCCAACAATTTGGAATGAGTTGTTTGAGAACGGTGTTGTTTCAGATATGGCAGAGGTAGAAAATTCAGCCTTGTTTGCGAATTCCCCTTTTAAAGACTTATCTGATGAGCAATTCCAAGCAAAACTTGAAATTGAAGACCTAATTCAAGAATATTTAAAGGAAGATTCAGAAGAAACTAAGGTTATTAAGATTAGTGGTTTAGCTGGTACAGGGAAAACTGTTCTGATGTCAGCTTTGTTTAAGGATTTGTATGATATGGGGCAGACATCCGAATCAAATAAAACGGTACAGTTATTAGTAAGACAACCTCAACAACTCAAAATTTACGAAGAGATGGCAAACAAATTGAATATGAAAGATGGCGTTTCTTCCGTCTCATCATTCGTATCTAATAAATTTATTAGGGATATTGTATTGGTGGATGAAGCACATGCGTTGTGGTCAGGAAATCACGGTAGAGTAAATTCAGAAGAATGGGACCCAGATTTAATATCAATTACTGAGCAAGCTAAAATTGTGGTCTTAATTTATGATTCTAATCAAGTAACAACTGGAAAATCATATTTATCTCAAAATCAGCAAGAAATAATTGATAATGCTAAAGAGATTAAGTTGACAAATCAATGGAGAATGGAAGCTTCTGAAGAAATGAGGAATTTTATTCAGGGATTGGGGAATTTAGAAGTTGGAATACTAAATAAGTCTGTTCCAAGAGATGATAAATTTGGTTATGAGCTGCATTTTTTTGATTCAGTAGAGGACATGTATCAAAAAATTGTTGAAAAAGACAAAGAAAATGGTCTATCAAGAATGTTGGCAACTGTTGATTGGCATTTCAGTCAAACAGGAAATATAGATGATTGTATGGTAGAAGTGGGTGATTTTAGATTACCCTGGAATTTAAAGACTGATGAAGTTATCAAGGGACAAAAACAAGGAATCCCGTGGCAAGAGATTCCAGAATCTATCAACGAAGTAGGATCCCAGCATACGGTTCAAGGATCAGATTTAAACTATGTTGGGTTAATATTAGGCCCTTCTATTCAGTATGACGAAGAAAATGAATCAATTAAGATTGATCCGACAAAATCACAGTCATATGATGCGTTAAAGAATTACAGTATTTATGAAGATCCAAGCGGTGAGGAGTTACGGGAGCACCAAATCAGTAATTTGAAGCATACGTTGAATATTTTATTAACACGTGGTGTACATGGTCTATATATTTATGCTGTTGATTCAAAACTACGAGAAAAGCTCTTACAACTTAATCAGAACTAGTATAGAGCTGATTTTATAAACTAAAAAAACTGTTTCCACAGATTGTGGAAGCAGTTTTTTCGTTTATATAAAATTGTTTAATGTTGATTTTGGCGACGTAATTGCTTAAGTGCTTTTTTGCCACCAATCATGCGGTTCAACTTAGTTTGTTCAATCATTCTAGCATCCATGTCACCGTATTGTGCTTCTAATTGAAGTTTTTGATAATTTTCAAAACGTTCCTTCGAAAGTTCGCCAGTTTGGATCGCGGCTTTAACAGCACATTTTGGTTCGGTGGTATGCGTGCAATCATTGAATTTGCATTGCACTGCTAATGCTTCAATGTCTTCATATGATTTAGTAATGTCAGTATTACCAACGCCTAATTCACGCATGCCAGGGGTATCAATCACAATGCCCAAATCATTAGGTAATACATATAGATCACGGCGCGTGGTGGTGTGATGACCTTTATCGTCATTACGTAAACCATCCGTTTCAATATGTGCGTCGCCAATAAAATGATTGATAATGGTTGATTTACCAACACCAGATGAGCCGATGAAAGCCGCTGTTTTACCCACATGTAAGTGTTTTTGAATGGTTGCATAACCATCTTTCTGGGCATTGGTTGTTAAAATCACATCAACGCCGAGAGCGATGTCCGAAATTTCTGCTAGCCTAGCTTGAATATCTGAGCAGAGGTCAGACTTCGTTAAAACGATGTAAGGCATCGCACCGCTATCCCAGGCAATGGCTAAGTAACGTTCAAGGCGCCGTAAATTATAGTCTTCATTAAGTGACATACAAATAAAGATTGAATCAATATTTGTGGCAATTAGTTGTGTCTCAGTGCTATTTCCGGCACTTTGTCGAGTCAACGTACTCTTACGTGGTAAGACGTCTTGAATGATTGCAAAATCATCCGAATCAGGGTAATGATTTAGCGTAACAAAATCACCTACTGCTGGGTATTCTTCGGCAGAATTGATTTCGTAAAAATACTTACCTGAGATTTTAGCGAAACCTTCACCATGATCGGTTAGTACTTTATAGATATCTTTGGATTGTGATGATATACGGCCGATTATCTGATTAGATTCTAGTGTAGCTGCAGTTTCAGTGGTGTAACCAAGTGTTTTTAAGTTATAGTGTGTCAATTTTTTATCCTCCAAAAGTTGAAAATGTCATTTCAAAACTTATGAGAGGCAAATTGCAGTTGCTTCTATTTATTTTGCAAGTGCCTCTCGGCGCATTACAATGTCCAACTGTTGTTCAGTCTTTTTAAGCATAAAACTGATCTCCTTTTCTAATTACTATTGCGGTAGTTTAGCATGAGTGAGGGGATGCGTCAAAGATATATGCAAGAAAAGATAGCTTAGTAGGGCTGATTGGGTTTGGGTAAAATAAAAGTATGATAGGCTTGGATAAACAAAAACAATATGGTGGGGAGATATGTAATGGGTGACAATATAACAAGATGTGCCTGGGGTCAGATTGAAATTAATCAACAATACCACGATACAGAATGGGGGCGACCTGAACACGATAATCGACGTTTGTTCGAAGCACTGACTTTGGAGATTATGCAAGCGGGGCTTTCATGGCAAACCATCATGAAGAAGCGTGACAATTTTAGAAATGCATTTGCCAATTGGGACTATGCAACGGTTGCTAATTACGATGAAAAACAGGTTGAATTGTTACTGCGGGATGCTGGTATCATCCGGCATCGTAAAAAAATTGAGGCAACAATTGCGAATGCGCAGGCTATTGTCAATTTAGCGCCAATGACCTTCGATGAATATGTTTGGCAATATACGGATGGTCGCACGCTTATGAATCATTGGGCAGACGAGCATCAAGTTCCTAGTACAACGGTACTCGCACAAACCATGAGTAAACAGTTTAAAGCCGATGGATTTCAATTTGTGGGGCCAAAAACAATGTACGCTTTTATGCAGGCAGTTGGCATGGTGAATGACCATATTGAAACTTGTGACTTTAAATATATAGGTGAATAAAGGCCTTAAATATTTTGAGATACATAATGCAATTCTAGATGTTAGAATGGCTATTAAACAACACAAAATGAGGTAAACAGCATGGCAACTGAGTATGAAAAAATGATTAATGGAGAGCTATACATTTCAGCTGATCCAGAATTGGATGTGATGCGGAAAAAGGCGCATGCTTTGAATCGGGAATACAATACTTTGGATGAAGATGATCCACGGCGTTTTGAAATTATGCGTGACTTATTCCAAGATGATGATATTGAAGCTTACCTACAAGGGCCAATTACCTTTGATTACGGGCTTAATACCAAAATCGGTAAACGTAGCTATGCAAATTTTAATCTAACGGTACTTGATAGTGCCAAGGTGACGATTGGCAATGATGTGATGATTGGGCCGAACGCAGCCTTTTTGACGCCAAATCATCCTTTGCGTTATGAGGATCGTAACTTACGAAAAAATGCATCAGGAGCTTACATCAACTATGAATCAGCATTACCAATTACCATCGGTGATAACTGCTGGCTTGGTGGTAATGTAACAGTACTCGGTGGTGTGACAATTGGCGCTGGTGCTGTGATTGGTGCAGGGAGCGTTGTCACCAAGGACATTCCTGAAAATGTGGTAGCAGTTGGTAATCCTTGTCGTGTCCTACGTGAAATTACGGACGCTGACAAAATTGACTTGCCAGAAGAAAATTAACTCTCAAACAAAAAAGCCTGACCATCTATTTGGTCAGGCTTTTTCTGTACTCTCGCGGGCATCAATTTTGAAATCAATAAATGTAGAAGTTAGTGCATTGGGATGAAAATCGGTATCCAATAATTCTTGCATCGCTTTTTCACCCATGGCCCGGAAATCTTGGGTGACCGATGTTAGGTTTGGATGCATCATCCATGTAAGTTCAGTGCCATCGATGCTAATGAGTGTAAGATCATCTGGCACAGTTAGGCCAAGGACTTGCGCTTGGTTTAACAAGCCAACCGTAACTAAGTCACTACCGCCGACAATCGCCGTCGGTGTATCAGCCTGTTGATGATAAGCTGTCATCGCTTGTTGTCCAGTAGCATAAGAATAGTCGCCGGTATGAATTAATTCATCCGGCATCGCTAATTCATGTTCTGCTAGCGCAGCTAGATAACCGGCTTGACGTTGTTCACCAACATAACTAGTTGGATCAATTCCGGCTAAACCAATCTTAGTATGTCCAGCCTCAATGAGATACTCAGTGGCTTGATAACCGATTTGGTAATCATCAGAACTAATAAATGGAATCTCTGTTCCCGGATACGCCATTGAGACGAATAGGTAGGGGATGTGAGTATCATGCAATTGCATTAAAGTGACTTCAGTAAAAGGCACCGAAATAATTAAGAGGGCTCGCACTGGCCGTTCAGATACTGTATCTAAAGCAGCTTGTTGTGAAGCGGCGTCATCCCCAGCGTAAATGACCATAATGGTTAAGCCGTTTTGCTGAGCTACGCTGAGAATGCCTTGCATAATTTGTGTTGAAAAATTAGTCGCAGAATGATTGACCATCACCATGACAACGTTGCTTTCTTGCGTTACCAATTCGCGGGCGCTGGTATTAATTTTATAGTCCAAGTCTTGTACGGCTTGATGAATTTTATCAGCGGTAGCTTGCGTATATTTTCCTTTTTGATTTAAGACCCGAGAAACCGTTGCGGTTGATAGGCCAGTTCGTTTGGCAATATCTTTAATTGTTGACATAAATGAGTGTGCTCCAAAAATAAATAAAATGTAAACGTTTACATTATGAATCATACATGTTATTCTATGAAATGTAAACGTTTACATTGCTCGTTGGGAAGACTAACACGATATAGAAATAGGATAAGGGAGGCCGGCGATGGCTACGAATGATTCAAATACAAGCGCTCCTAAAAAGAACACCTTACCAAAATTGAGTCTCATGACCATTTTTGGAATGACATTTGGGTTCTTTGGCGTTAATATGGCATTTTCACTGCAATCATCACAGATGGGACGAATTTTCCAAACTCTTGGAGCTGATCCCACAAAATTAGGATTTTTCTTCTTGTTACCACCTTTGGCGGGGATGATTATCCAACCACTAGTGGGGAAGTACTCAGACCGGACTTGGAATCGTTTTGGTCGCCGGATGCCTTATTTAATGATTGGGGCACCAATTGCGGCTTTAGTGATGATTTTGCTACCTAATGCTGGTTCACTTGGTTTGAAGCATTTGCAAGTTTTGGCCTTTGGTGCCGCTGCCATTGCAGCCTTGGACCTATCTTCAAACGTTTGTATGCAACCCTTCAAGATGATTATAGGGGATATGGTAAATGAAGACCAGAAAGACTTAGCGTTTTCTTGGCAACAATCATTTTCAAATCTTGGTGGTGTGTTGGCCACAATGATCCCATTCATCTTGACGCTTATTGGGGTACCAAATGTGGCTAAGAGTGGTGAAGTACCAATGTCAGTTAAGTTGGCCTTTTATATTGGTGCCGCAGTCCTATTACTAACTGCGCTCTTGACGATTATGTCAGTCCACGAATATAATCCTGAAGAATATGCAAAGTATCATGGAATTGAAGAACAAAAACAACAAAAGCAACCTAGTTTGTTGGCACTATTGAAAAAGGCACCTCGTGCTTTTTGGGAAGTTTCATTCGTGCAACTATTTACTTGGTTCGCTTTCCAATATTTGTGGACATATGGAACTGGTGCAATCGCACAAAACGTTTGGAACACAACTAACCCAGCCTCAGCCGGCTATCAAGCTGCAGGTAACTGGTTTGGTGTTTTGACCTGTGTCGAATCATTGGCTGCTGTGGTTTGGGGGATGTTTGTGATTTCAAAGTCTAAGCCCCAATCACGTAAATTATGGTTTAAAATTAGTTTGGTAATTGGTGGCCTTGGTTTCTTATTGACCGCCTTCACGCACTCACAATATATGTTGATTGTGGCCTTTGCCTTTATTGGAATTCGTTTCTTAACGATGCAAACGCAATCACTTTCTCTTGTCACGGAATCACTAAATGGTGAAAACGAAGGGGCTTATCTTGGTTTGTTTAACTGCAGTATTTGCTTGCCACAAATCATTGCCTCATTGGCTAGCTTCGTCATTTTTCCATTAATTGGTAAGTCAATGCCTGGCATGTTGATGATTGCTGGTGCTGCATTACTTGTTGGTGTCTTTGCAGTTAACTTGATTCACTCAAAGTTTGAATAAAAGGAGTTCTAATATGAAGTCAACTTGGTTTAAAGATTCAGTTGTATACCAAATTTATCCCCAATCATTCCAAGATAGTAATCATGATGGGGTTGGAGATCTAAAGGGAATTCAATCACGTTTAGATTATTTAAATAAGCTGGGGGTTGATGTGGTTTGGTTGAACCCAATCTATACGTCACCAAATCAAGATAATGGTTATGATATTGCTGACTATCGTTCCATTCAAAGTCGTTATGGCTCAATGGATGATTTCGATGAATTGTTAGCTGATATGCATGAGCATGATTTGAAGTTAATCATGGATTTGGTGGTTAACCATACTTCTGACCAGCATCATTGGTTCCAAGAAAGCAAGAAGTCTAAGGATAATCCTTATGCTGACTACTATATTTGGCGTGATCCAGTTGATGGACATGAGCCAAATAATTGGGGGTCATTCTTTAGTGGTCCAGCTTGGACGTATGTACCTGAGCGTGGACAATATTATTTGCACCTATTTGCGGATGGACAACCTGATCTAAATTGGGAAAACGAAAAAGTTCGGGAAGAAGTGTATGATTTGATGCGCTTTTGGCTTGATAAAGGGGTTGACGGTTTCCGGATGGATGTTATCAATTTGATTTCAAAGCCAGCTGGTTTGCCAGATGCACCGCAAGCGCCGGATGCACCATATGGTAATGTTGAACAAGCAGTCGCCAATGGTCCACGCGTTAATGAATTCTTGCAAGAAATGAATCGCGAAGTTCTTTCAAAGTACGATATTATGACGGTTGGTGAATGTGCCGGTACTACACCAGACGAAGCTATGCATTATGCTAATTTGGATGATACTGAATTGAATATGATTTTCCAATTTGAGCATGTTAATTTGTCACCAAATGAAAATCCAGCCTTGACCAAGTGGAATGATGAACCAATTGACTTGGTCGAATTGAAGCAAGTCTTTTCTCGTTGGCAAACTGAATTGGATGGTAAGGCTTGGAATAGTCTTTACTGGAATAATCATGATCAACCACGCGCTGTTTCACGCTTTGGAAACGATACGCCGGAGTATCGTGAGTTAGCTGCTAAGATGTTGGGAACCATTTTGCACATGATGCAAGGAACACCTTATGTTTATGAAGGTGAAGAACTCGGCATGACGAATGTGCACTTTAAACAATTAAGTGATTATGAAGATTTGGAATCAATTAATGCTTATCATCAATTTGTTGATGAAGAACAACTAGTCGATTCACAAACGATGTTGAATTATTTGGAAGACCGTTCACGTGATAATGCGCGGACACCAATGCAATGGGATGATAGTACACATGCTGGCTTTACTGATGCGACACCATGGTATGGGGTTAACCCAAACTATACCGACATCAATGCCAAGGCGGCCTTAGCTGATGACGAGTCTGTTTTCTACTACTATCAGAAGCTTATTCAATTGCGGCATGATTCAGAATTGATTCGCTATGGTAGCTATCGTCTTCTTGATGGTGATAACCCAGATGTTTATGCTTACGAGCGTGAGTATAATGGACAAAAATTAGTCGTGCTTGGCAATTTCACTGATCAAACGCTTGTTTATGGGGCCGTTGAACAAACACAAGGTAAGTTGCTCATTGGCAATTATGATGATGACCAAGGTGAAACGTTACGTCCATACGAAGCGAAAGTTTATTTGGTTGACGCCGAATAAGGTTCGGCTGAAGCGTGATGTAATGCGAGATTAAAGTAATGAACCCCCTGACCAGTTTCTGGTGAGGGGGTTTGTGTGTGCAATGGGATTTTCTTACACAAGTCTTTAGAATTAAAGCCTTGCCAATGCGCGCTGATATGTAATAAGATTGTCTCGTATGTATTAAGCTAGAAAATGGACAATTTTGTGAAAAATTGATAACTGAGGTGTAAGAAAATGAAGGTAAGTATCTTTGGGTATAATTTATTTGGTATTGGGGGGACTGTTAGAAGTAACCTAAATACAATTTATGAATTTGCGAAAAACCCTGATAATGAAATTGTTTATTATAATTTCGTAGAATTTAATAATCGAGATGTTCGAAAGCTTGTTAAGGAGCATCCTTATCTTAAAGATGTCAAATTCAAGCCAATGAACGCTTTATTCAAGTTGCGTCGTGATGAGTCTGACACCTCGCTATACTTTATTACGCGTGAAAGTTTCTTTGCGATTGCAAAGTTAATTCGTTCAAAGCGTCCTAATGCAACCATTTTGGGGGAGATTCATGCACCACTTGCATTCTTGAGCCCAGATATTGAAGAATACCTACCTTATTTCTCTTATATTCGTGTTGCAACGGATAGTATTAAGAAAGAATTTATCGACACTTATGGTTTCGATCGGGTCTTTGTCCAACGGGTTAGTTTGGAACATTTGTCACGGGAAGACATGCATGCTAATACGCCAACGACCAATTTTGCCGTAATGTCACGTTTCTTTGAAAAGCAAAAGGATATCGCATACTCAATCCGTTTGATTGATTATTTGGTTAATTATATGCACCAAGACGATATTCGCTTCTATATTCAAGGTTCTGGAGGTGGAAAACGCCTCTATCAAAACTTGATTAATTATTACCATTTGGAAGAACATGTCTTCATTAATGAGCCATTGCCAGATGACTATATTTATCTTTCAACGGCCGGCTATGAAACATTAGGTTATTCAATTGTTGAAGCCGTTGACCAATCTCGTTTAGCTTGTGTTTACGTTGGTGAAGACAAGGTTAACTATGAGAATTTGCATGATGTTAAGGCCATTAACTGGTTAACTGGTGAACTAGAGCATGATGCTCAAGTTATGTTAGATACCACGACTGAGCAATTGTCACAAGCTGATATGCAAGACAGTATTGAAGCAATCATGGCCCCAAGTGATGATTACTTGAAGAATATGATGGCAAATGTTGCTGAGCCAGTTCATTTTGATGAAAGCTTGACGCGTCCATTGACTGAAGATGAAACGGCTTTGGTTAAGAATGATATTGTTAATCAAACAATCACAACAACTAGCTTCTTCTCAAAGTTCCGTAAGGTATACCGTAAGATGAAGCGTTGGCCAATTATTGGTAAGTTAGTTAAGAGCCCTTGGATTAAGTCAACAATCAAGAATGAAGTGCTTAAGCTTGATGATAAGCGTCGTGTGGATAAGGAATTGCCTGAGATTCAAGAACATTACTTCTTCTTTGAATCATTCCACGGAAAGAATTTCTCAGGAGATCCAAAGTACTTGGCTTTGGCGATTGCCGAAAAGTATCCTGATGCCAAAATCTTTGTGAGTTCGGTTAACCAATTGGTCGATATTGAAATCCGTAACTATGGCTTTGAAGCAGTTCGTTTAGGTTCAAAGGCGTACTTGGATGCGTTCAGTCGTTCAAAATATATCTTCGTTAATGGAAATACTCTTGATCGTGCTGGAAAGCGGCCTGAGCAAATTGTTGTCGAAACTTGGCATGGTTTCCCAATCAAGAAGATGGTTAATGATTTGGAAGACCCTGAGCAACGTCAAAACGAGTCAGAAAAGTTTGCTCCTCGGATGCAAAAGTGGGATTACCTAACGACAGCATCTGATTATCAAAAGGAATTGTTGTCTTCAGCATTCCGTCTTGAAGATAATGAACATCTAACGATTCTAAACGAAGGTACGCCTAAGAATGGTTATGTGATGAAGGAGAAGGACTCTGAACTCGAAAAGGAACGTTTGCATGTGAAGTACTTCAATGCGCCAATGCAACCTGGTAAGAAGTATGTTCTCTTCTGCCCAACTTGGCGTAAAGATAAGCGACAAGACGTTACTGAATTAGACTTGAAGGAAGTGATTGATCAACTTCCTGAAAACTATGAAATTATCGTTAAGCTACATCCATTGGAAGGTCGCATGCGTGCCCATTATGCCGATCTTGATCCACGGATTCATTGCTTCTATAACGAATTAGTTGATATTCAAGAATTGTATATCTTAAGTGATGTGTTGATTTCTGATTACTCATCAGCGATGTTTGACTTTGCTCACACTGGTCGCAAGATTATTCTTTTGCAAGAAGATGCCGAAGAATACACCAACCAAATTGGTATGTACTTCGATGCGCAAGAAGTGTTGGGCTTGAAGGGTAAGGCCTATACTGCTGAAGAGTTAGCCCAAGAAATTGTACACAGTGAACAAGAAACACCTGCTGATCATCCATACGATGCACGAATTGTTGATACACTATTGAATAAAGACAGCATCGACTCAGCCCAAGAAATTCTCGATAGTATTGGTTTATAAAATTGGCCGCTAACCTCAGGTGACTGGGGTGAGTCTGAATATAACGGCATGGACCAACGCGTCGATGATGCTAACAAACCGTTTTGAGATTGCATTAGGCCATCAACGCCAGCAATGGTGGATGGCCTAATTTTTCCCTTGAGATGAATTTGTGGGAAGACTAAGGTCTATTTTAGAATTGAATTATAGAATGATATAATCAATTTTTATAGAAATAAGATATAGAGCAAATCTTTTGAAAATAAGGAGTTATATCCATTATGATTAATGCACTCAAAATACTTTGGGAGCAAATCACACATTTACCATTGATTGTCCGAATGGTGAAGTTTGGTGATCAAAGTACGTATAAAAATTTTATTTTGGGGCAAACATGGAAATTTGTTAATCCGATTTTGCAAGTGACCGCCTACTTCTTGATGTTTGGTTTGGGATTACGACAAGTTTCAATGCCTGGTGCACCAACCTCAAGTCCGCTTTATTATTTAGCTTGGATGCTATTTGGAATGGCCATGTGGCGTTTTATTAATGAAGCGGTTATGAGCGGGTCACAAGCGATTAAGCGTCAACTTGGCTTAGTGACAAAAATGAAGTTTCCTATGTCAATCTTGCCATCAGTTTCAATTGGTTCATCGATTTGGACACTGATTGTTTTGACGGTCTTGGGAGTGGTGATGTTGTTACTAACTGGTCAACCACTAAGTCCAAATTGGCCATATGTCATTTATTATCTTTTGGCATCGTTTTTGTTCATTTATAGTTTTGACTTAATCAATTCAACGATTTTAATCATCATTCCAGACTACATTAGTATTTTGCGTTTGGTGATGTCGATGGGAATGTGGTTCGCCGGTGTTATCTTCAATTTGAATTTAATGAATAATGCAATTGGAGATATCCTCCGTTTGACACCATTCTATTATTTGATTGGTGGTTATCGTGATGCACTATTTGCACCTGATGCAAGTTTTGCAAGTTTCTTTACCCCAGCAACGATTATTTTCTGGAGCACGGTCGCAATCTTTATGATTGTTGGCGCATACTTACATTTACGTTATAAGGACGACTTTGTTGAATATAAGTAGTACCATTGGCTAATTTATTTAAAATATCGCTATCGCGTTCTTAATAGAAATTAAAAGACGAAGGTTGAAACATGAGTGAAGATGATAAGAAAATTGTTGCTAAACAAGTGACAAAACGTTTTGAACTTGAAACAAGTTCAAAAGAAAAAATCAAAAATCTTTTTAAACCTGCTAGTCAAAAGGATGACAATGGCTTTTGGTCGCTAAAGGGCGTTTCTTTTGAAGTGGGCGCCGGCGAGGCCATTGGTGTCGTAGGATTAAACGGATCTGGAAAGTCGACGCTGTTAAATGTGGTCAGCGGGATTTTCCCGCAAACAACTGGTGATGTCGAAATTAATGGTGATACATCAATTATTTCAATTGGGGCTGGGTTGAAGATGAATTTGACCGGTCGCAATAATATTGAATTTAAATTATTGATGATGAACTTTAATCACAAACAGATTAAAGAGTTGATGCCACAAATTATCGAATTTTCTGAATTGGGTGATTTCATTGATCAACCGGTTAAGAGCTATTCATCTGGAATGCGTTCAAAACTTGGTTTCTCAATCATGGCTTTCACGGATCCTGACATCATGATTATCGACGAAGCTTTATCAGTTGGTGATTCTACTTTTGCAAGTAAGAGTTTTGATAAGATTCGTGAGTTTAAAAAGCAAGGTAAGACAATCTTTTTCGTTAGTCATTCGAATGCACAAGTTAAAGAGATTGCGGATAAGATTATCTGGATGCATTATGGTGAGCTGCGTGAATTTGGCCCAACTGATGAGGTGATGCCACATTACGAAGCTTGGCAAAAAGACTTTAAGCAGAAGTCACAGTCAGAACGTGATGCTTATGTCGCTGAAAAGAAGAAGGCCCAACGTGAGTTTTCATATACTGATGCGGCTACACAACAAGTTGATGAAGAGTTAGCAGAAAATCCTAATGCCAAGCAATTTGACAGTGAGGCTGATAAGGAAAGCTATATTCAGAAGTTAGCTAAGAAGATGGCTAAGCGTGGTGGTAAATTACGCTTTGGTTGGATCAATTTGTTAGTGGTTATTGCGCTATTTGTTGGTGTCGGTTATGCAACTTATGATACGTTGACAGAAGCGCATCAAGAACGCGTACAAACGCAACAACGCAAAGAGCAAAAAGCTAAGCAGAAGCGTGAAGCTGCAAAGAAAGAATCAAGCAAAACTGATGCTAATACCATGTATGGTAATTCAAGCAATTAGTGCTGCTCAAAAGAGAGGTAATGTTGGAAAATCCAGCATGCCTCTTTTTTTGTACCTCAAAATTGTTGAAAATTATTTTCATGGTTTTTAGATTTTTGCGTAATTGATGAAAAAAACAAAAACTTTTGAAATAAATTTATTTGAAAATTGCACAAAGTCGATGAAGAAAAGTAATCATTTAGTAAAACGATTAATGGTTAACGGCTTCGGTAATTTGCCTGGGAATTTCACAAACGTATGGATGACTTCTACATGGTTAGGCAAGTGGTTTAAATGCTTAGGATATAGGCTTTTGACTCTGAAAAAAAGTTACATGCTAAAAGGGTCTTGTGAAATGGTGCGGTCCAGTGTATTATTTAATACGTAAAGAAAGCGCTTTCTTGATTTGATTTTTTCATGCAATTTATGTAAAAAAGGACCGACTTTGTGAAGTTGGTTACTCGATTATTCAAGAAACCGAGAGGGATAAATTATGTCAAAGTATGTGTTGTCAATTGATGAAGGAACTACAAGTACGCGTGCAGTCATTTATGACAAGCAAGGAAATACGGTTGCCCAAGCGCAACGTGAAATCTCAATGTTCTACCCAAAGCCAGGTTGGGTTGAACAAGATGCCAACGAAATTTGGGTTTCAGTTCAAGCGGTAATCGCTACGGTTCTAATTCAATCAGGCATTCAACCAACTGACATTGCCGGAGTTGGAATTACAAATCAACGTGAAACAACCGTTGTTTGGGATAAAGAAACTGGTTTGCCAATTCATAATGCGATTGTTTGGCAATCACGTCAAACGGCACCAATTGCGCAAAAGTTGATTGATGATGGTCATTCAGAAATGATTCAATCTAAGACAGGTTTGATTCCAGATGCTTACTTCTCAGCAACTAAGGTGCGTTTCATTTTGGATCATGTGAGTGGCGCACAACAACGTGCCGAAAATGGTGAATTACTATTTGGAACCATTGATACTTGGATCTTGTGGAAGTTGACGGGTGGTGCGGTTCACGCAACTGATTACACTAACGCTTCACGTACAATGATGTTTGATATTAATAAGTTGCAGTGGGACAACGACTTGCTTCGCTTGCTCGACATTCCAGCTAAGATGTTGCCAGAAGTACGTCAATCATCTGAAGTTTATGGAACGGCTATTCCAGTTCACTTCTTTGGTGCTGAAGTTCCAATCGCCGGAATTTCTGGTGACCAACAAGCTGCTTTGTTTGGGCAATTAGCTTTGAACCAAGGTGATGTTAAGAACACTTATGGAACTGGATCATTTATCATGATGAACACTGGCGACAAGCCAAAGATTTCAAAGAATGGTCTTTTGACAACAATTGCTTATGGTATGAATGGTGAAGTCACATACGCTTTGGAAGGTTCAGTCTTCGTTGCTGGATCAGCAATGCAATGGTTGCGTGATGGTATGCGTGTGATTGAGCGCAGTCCAGAAAGTGAGGAAATGGCCTTAGCTTCAAAGAGTGATGATGAAGTTTATGTTGTACCAGCCTTTACTGGTTTGGGAGCTCCTTACTGGGATTCAGAAGCACGTGGAGCGGTCTTTGGTTTGACGCGTGGAACGACACGTGAAGACTTCGTTAAAGCCACTTTGCAATCACTTGCTTATCAAAGTAAGGATGTTATGGAAGCAATGCATCAGGATACTGGTCTTCGTGTGGCTAAGCTTCACGTTGACGGTGGCGCCTCATTAAACAACTATCTCATGCAATTCCAAGCTGATTTGATTCAAAAGCCAGTTGTTCGGGCGGCTAATGTTGAGACAACAGCGATTGGTGCAGCTTACTTGGCAGGATTAGCAGTTGGTTTCTGGAAGGATACTGATGAGCTAAAGACTTTGACCAATCAACCAACTGAATTTGAGGCGCAAATGCCACAAGAGCGTGCTGAAGATTTGTATGAAGGATGGCAATCAGCTGTCGCAGCCACACAAGTATTCAAGGCTAAAAAGCGGGGGAACAAGTAATGCAATTTAAGAGTGAACAACGTGTAAATGATATTGAAGCTTTAAAGAACACTGAGTTCGATGTTGTTATTATCGGTGGTGGAATTACTGGGGCTGGAATTGCTTTGCAATCTGCAGCGTCAGGCTTGAAAACAGCAATCATTGATATGCAAGACTTCTCGGAAGGAACCAGTAGTCGTTCAACCAAGCTTGTGCATGGTGGAATTCGCTATTTGAAGACTTTTGATATTGATGTTGTGGCTGACACAGTTGGTGAACGGGCCCGGGTCCAAAAAATTGCTCCCCATATTCCACGTCCATCACACATGATGATGCCACTTTATAATGAACCAGAAGCAACTTTCACACCACTAAGTGCTGAGATTGCGATGGAAATTTATGATAAGTTAGCTGCCGTACCACGGAATAGCCCCTTCGTTCATCGACTTTTGTCATCTGAGGAAGCCAATGATTATTTGCCAATGCTTAACCAAGAAGGCTTGGACGGCTTAGCAATTTACTTGGACTTCCAAAACAACGACGCACGTCTAACAATTGAGAACATTAAGCAGGCCGCTAGTGATGGTGCCGTTGCGGTAAGCCATTTGAAGGCCCTTCAAATTTCAGATAGTGGTGATGACAAGAAGGTACATGTGCAAGACAACATGACCAATGAAATTTTTGATATCACTGGAAAGATTGTGATTAATGCGGCTGGCCCTTGGCATGACACGATTACGAAGATCGCGGACGAAGAAACAACGGATTCAATTCGTCCAACTAAGGGCGTGCACTTAGTTGTTAACCAAGATCGTTTGCCAGTTCCAAATACTCTCTATTTTGATTCAGGTTTCCATGATGGCCGAATGATTTTTGTTATCCCACGTGCTGATAAGACTTATTTTGGAACGACTGATACGGATTACCATGGTGATTATAGTCATCCAAAGGTAGAACAAGAAGATGTTGATTACTTGTTAACCGCCATTAACCATCGTTTCCCAAATGCTAATATTACACTTGATGATATTCAAGCTAGCTGGGCTGGTTTGCGTCCATTGATTGGTACGGGTGATTATAACGGTAATACACAAAAGAAGAAGGTTTCAGATGAAGCCTTACATGAACTTGATGATACTTTGGATCAATACTTTGATAACAAGGTTGACCGCAAGGCTGTTGATGCTGAATTGAGTCAATTAAATGGTGGCGCTAAGAGTGCTTCAAGCGTTTCACGTGGTTATAAGATTAAGGTCGAAAATGACATCGTCAACGTTTCAGGTGGTAAGATTACGGATTATCGTTTGATGGCATCAGATACGATGAAGGAAGTTGCTAAGATTCTGCGGGATAAGTTTAACCAGGAAGCCAAGCTTGTTGATTCAACGAATTATCCCGTTTCTGGTGGCCATTTCGATCCAACTCATGTTGATGAAGCAATTGCTGAATTTGCCAAGGATTTGGAAGCAGTTGGCGTAACGCCACAAGAAGCCCAAGAAATTGCTGATTTCTATGGCTCAAATACGGCTGAATTGATTGAATATATTAAGACTGGGGAAGCAGCCCCACATTTGTCAGTAACTGAAACAAGTATGTTGCATTACGCAATTGATAAGGAATTCGTCTTGCGTCCAATTGATTTCTTCTTACGTCGGACAAACTACTTACTCTTTAAGTCAGAAGATTTGCCACGTTTGGAAACACCAGTGATTGACGAAATGGCTCGTTACTTGGATTGGTCTGATGAAACCAAGGCGGCAATGCGCCAAGAATATGAACAATTACGTGATGAAGCGCAATTGAAGGCGCTCAAAGAAGAGGCAGAATAATGACAAAACGCACACCAATTATTATTGGAAACTGGAAAACAAATAAAAAAGCGCATGAAGTGAATCAATTCTTGGAAGAAGTTCAAGGTAAGCTTCCTGATGCTAGGGATGTCCAAGTCGGCATTGCTGCGCAAGATATTTTCTTGCATGAGATGGTTAAAGATGCCAATAGCTTAGAACTACCGCTTGGTATTTTTGCTGAAAATGTGTACTGGGCCGATGAAGGTTCATATACCGGTGAAACATCACCAGCTGCTCTGGCTGATATTGGGGTCTCAGGATCAATTATTGGCCACTATGAGCGCCGTAAGCTGTTTAAAGAAACGAATGGATCAGTTGGCTTGAAAGTTTCAGCTAGTTTACGCAACGGTTTAACGCCAATTGTGGCCATTGCCGAAGATACGACCCGTTATAATCCAGATGACGTTGAAATGGCACCGCTAACGGAAATTGCGGTTGCCTTAGCAGGTGTTGATAAAGCTGTGGCTGATCGAATTGTCATCGCGTACGAACCAGCTTGGGCAATTGGGGCCGCCGAAGCACCTTCACTTGAAGTGATTGAACACGCTGCTCGTGTCATTCGAAATTCATTGGCCATTTTATTCTCGCAAGATGTGGCGGATAAAATTCGGATTCAATATGGTGGTTCAGTGACGCCTGAAAATGCGAAAGGCATCTTAGGCCTTGAAGACATTGATGGCCTATTGATTGGGCGTGCTTCACTCGAACCTGCTGCTTTCTTAAACATGGTTCAAGATGCGTTGGAAGGATAAGGAATGGAAAAATGAAACAAAAGTTATTTGGTGAAATTGTCGGAACGGCCTTGTTGCTGTATTTTGGTACCGGCCTAGTCATCTTTGCCACTGGTTACAATGATGTTGTGGGACCAGCGCTTGGTTGGGGGTTGACCCTAATGGTTTTGATTTATGCTTTCGGACCTATGTCGGGGGCTCATTTTAACCCTGCCGTAACTTTGTTGATGTATTTGACGAAGCGGATGCCAGCAGCAGAAGCCGGTATTTACGTGATTGCTCAACTAATCGGGGGCTTGATTGGTGAAAGCTTGGTTGTCTTCACTTATAAGAGTTTATTGCATGGCACTGGAATGAGTTGGGGACAAGCGGTTGCGCAAAACCACTTGAATAGTACGATTTTCCCTAACATCTCAAGTGGCATGGCCTTCCTAACCGAGGTTATTCTAACAACATTCTTGATGTTAGTTATCTTGATGCTAAATCATTCAAAGATGAATACTTATGCGATTCAATCACCAATTGCGGTTGGTTTGACGATTACAGTGCTCGTCTTCGTTGCTGGTAATTTGACTGGCGCTTCAATGAACCCAGTTCGTTCATTGTTCCCAGCTCTCTTTGCTGGTGGGATTGCGCTTCAAGACTTGTGGGTATACCTTACAGCGCCATTCTTGGCTGCCTTTATCGCTGCCTTGATTGATCGCTATATCTTGGATGAAAAGGGACCCCTAGCAGCTTAATTAAAAAAAGATGGTTATCTGATGAAGATAATCATCTTTTTTTGTGTTCAGAGATAGCGTATGATTTAAGTATAGACAATAAAGATATGGGCTGTTAGCCAAAAAGCAGATAGGAGTAGGGTATGACTTTTTTATGGATTCATTTAATTACATGGGTTGTTTTAATTGTCGTTGCAGCGGTAGCTGTATTGAGTAACAATGAAAAGATTAGTAAGGTTTGCATGATGATTGCACGTTTGTGCTACATCGTTGCAATTGGAAGTGGGATTCCGTTGTTTGGTTATGCCTATCACCAAGATCCTTGGTTAACCTTGATTAAGGTCATCTTAGCCATCTTGCTAATCGGTATTATTGAAATGACCTTCGCACGTAAGCGTCAACATAAGCTCACCAGTCGCTTTGCATTCATTGTTTTGCTCCTAACAATTTTGTTGGGAATGTTTGGCATGTATTTAGCAGGTGGAGCACCGCTTAAATAGTTATGAGAACAGTTGCTTAGCATAAGTAACTGTTTTTTTGAGGCCTTTTTTTATCAATGGATTGCGTATGGCAAGATTATAGACAGCGCTTACAAAAAAGCCGATAATGATGGTATAGGAGTGCATGATTATGAATGGAGGAGTATGATATGCAGGGTTTAACTAAGATGACAAAGGCGTTTTTTATCTATGCAACAATCTTATTTATTAGTTATTGTTTGCAGTATGGTATCGGTATGATTGCGCCAGAATTTCCGGCGCCCGCCCCTTTAATTGGGTTGATTTTATTATTCTTAGCGTTGCAATTTGGGATTGTAAAGCTAGAATCAGTCGATAATATGGCTTCTACTTTGATGGCTTTAACGGGTTTCCTTTTCGTGCCATCAGGTATTTCAATTATTAATTCAATCGATGTCATTAAGCATGATGGTATTAAGTTATTAATTATCATCGCCATCGCCACAGTGGTGATGTTGATTAGCGTTGCTTATACGGCACAATTAATTTTTTCACGTCGTCGTGAAGCGCTTGATGCTGAAGTAGAAAAGGAGCTGAACTAATGGAGCCATTTTTCACATCACCCTTTTGGGGTATCTTTTTAACCGTTGCAGCATTTACAGTAGGTGAATTTTTATATCGTAATACGAATAAGTTGTTTGTTTTTCAACCGTTATTCGTGGCCACGATTATTGGCGTGTTGACGATATATTTAGTGAGTCAATTGACTGGGCAAACAATTAGCCAAGCTTATGCTGACTATAAGCACGGCGCTGATATTATCTTTTGGTTTATCGGCCCTGCGACAATTTCATTTGCGGTTCCACTTTATAAGAAGCGCAATATTTTATATAAGTTCTTTATCGAGATTTTTGCGAGTCTCACGATTGGGATTTTAATTTCAATTACGGTGGTTTATTTACTCTCAAAGGTCTTGGGACTAACGAAAATCTCAACTGGTGCGATGATGCCCCAGGCAGCGACGACAGCGATTGCCATGCCAATTTCATCAATTATTGGTGGCGGTGGCGCAGCTGGAAAGGCGGCTGCTTCAATTACGGCCGTTACGGTAATTCTAAATTCAGTCATTATCGCAGCACTTGGATCTCAATTTATTAAATGGTTCCATTTGGAAAAGAATCCAGTGGGGATGGGCTTAGGATTTGGAACAGCTGGTCACACGATTGGATCGGCAACGGCGTTGACCTATGGTGAAACCCAAGGTGCCATGGCGGCTGTGGCTGTAGTTGTGGTGGGCTTGGTTGTTGATATTGTTGCACCATTCTTCGCTCATTTAGTTCATTTTATGTGATTTAAAGGCAATTCAAAAGGAATCCTGCTAAAAGGTGACAGGGTTCCTTTTTAGTTTGATAGTGGCATGCTTTTATGCACTAACAAAAAAACAGCTCCACCTGAAGGGGTGGAGCTACTTTCTTATGCTTCAGTATTATGAACGTGTTGGTAAAGTTCAATAAACTCGCCAACGAGATCACGGTAAGTAATCGCATTCATTAAGTGATCTTGTGCGTGCACCATATAAAGGTTCACATCAGTATGTTCACCTTGTGCTTCTTTCGTTAAGAGATCAGTTTGGACATCATGGGCTTGTGAGAGGGCTTGATTAGATTGTTCCATCAAATCCTTTGCTTTGTCCAAATCGCCATTCTTGGCAGCGGTAAGCGCTTCATGAGCCAACCCCTTAGCATTACCAGCGTACATGATGATATTCATCACGACTTGCATGTATTGTTCATCCATGGGTTACTTCTCCATCAAATCTTCAGCAAACTTTAGGATGTTTTCTCCGTTCATCATCCCGTAATCCATCATAGGCATAACATCCATCGGAATGCCCTTTGCATCAGTCTTCTTTTTAATATCATCCTTTAAGTAGGATACTTGTGGTCCAAGTAAAACAGCATCAGGAACCTTGTCTGAATTTAATTGTTGTTCAAGATCAGCCGTTGACTTAGCAAAGATTTCATAATCTTTACCGGCAGCTTTAGCTGCTTCTTGAATCTTTTGAACCATAAGTGAGGTCGACGTACCTGCTGCGCAGGCGAGCATAATTGTTTTATCTGCCATAATCAATGAACTCCTATTTTTCGATTAATGTAAATGACTGCCAAGGCTTGATTGTTTCTAAGACTGGCATGTTTGAAGCGTGGACGTGACCGACGACATTGTAGTGACCATCATTCTCCCAAGGGGCGAGGTCGATTTGTAGTTCGCCTTTATACTGTCCAAATGATGTGTTGCCGATAACAATATCGCCAGGCTGAATGTCGATTAAATTATGAGCCGGAACATCTTCGGCTGCGTATTTAATCCGGGGCTGACTCGAACGAATCATATAACCAGAACAATCACCGCGGTAAAGATGGACTTCATCCAAAATAATTTGGCGCTCAATAGCGGTTAAATCATCAGCTAGTTCAATTTCTAAGACCGGGTAAGGTGTCTGATAAGCATCAGCGATTAACTTTAATTCATCATGGCTCACTAGCGAACTGCTAATATAAAGATTATCAATTAAATTGATTTGCTTCATTAGCTGGACTTGGCTAGCCGCTGACATGGCACGTTGGGCTTCCATTGAAACCATACGTTCGGCAACTGGCCAGGGGCCAACTTTACCAGTTGTACCATCGATAAACGCTGAAGTCTCTAAGTTATATTGCTTGTAACGTTCAGTTGTTTGAATAAAGTAATCTTTTTGCAAACCAGTTCTGATTTGCGGATAGAAATTGTGAGAACCAATTAAGTTACGTGGGTTAGGACCAAAGTCCCAGACCATGTCAATGTAGTGTTGACCACGTGAAATATTCGTTTCAATCTTAAGATTGTAGGGATTATAGGTCATTTTTGCTTCTTCATAACCAGTGAACCCTTCATCTAAACGAACAGTTGTTGCACCAATTTTTGCAAAGAAACCTAATTCATCATAAGTAATCCCAAGTTGCTTAAATAGTTTGGGATTAATATCAACTGTGGTTTGCATCCCCAGTTCATTCCCGTACATGATAATGTTCTTAAAATTCTCGACTACGCTCTTGGCATCGCCAGTTACCTCTAATAGGGAAGTGAAAATTCTCGTGTAACCAAGACTGTGAGCGTCATCTAAGTAAGCTTTCATCTCATCAAATTGGCTCTTTGATGGATAAATTGAAATTCCAAGTTCGTGCATCGTTGCGGCCTCGTTTATTCGTTTGTTGCAGCAGCTTCAAGATCTTGTTCGTTCTTTAGTTCAACGCGGTCAACGTTACGCATGAATGGTAGGTAAAGCGCTGTGTCGATTACCAAAAGAACGATTTGCAATACTGTTCCAGAAATGTGTGAACCGGTTGCCAAGAATCCTGAGATAATTGGTGGAGTGACCCAAGGAACCATCACACCAACGGTTGCGTGCACGATACCAGTTGACATTGCAACATACGTAATGATGGCGTTAATTACAGGTACCAATACGAACGGAATAATCAAGCTAACATTCAAAACGACTGGAACACCAAACATTGTTGGTTCGTTGATGTTGAACAAACCTGGTGGTGTGATCAACTTTTCCAAAGTCTTATAACGCGCTGACTTAGCAACTAGCCACATTGCGCAGACCAGACCAAGTGTGGCACCACCACCACCAAGGTAAACGAAGAAGTCCATGAATGGTTGGGTAACCATGTGTGGCATGGTAGCGTTAGGATGAGCTTGATAGACCTTCAAGTTTTCAGCCATCAAACCAAGCCAGATTGGGCTCATAATGGCTCCAGTAATGTTTCCACCATGAATACCGATGAACCAAAGCAATGAAGTCAAAATAGTTACGACAATTGCACCAATTAGTGATCCACCAAAGGCACCCAATGGACGGCCCAAGACAACTTGTAAGATTTGGTGAATATCACCAAATGGCGTCATCTTAAGTCCGGCGTATACAAGACCCCAGAAGATAATGATGACAAAACCAGGAATCAAAGCAGCAAATGAATTTGAAACGGCAGGTGGAACACCATCTGGCATCTTAATTCGAATATCACGCTTAACAAACCAGTTGAAAATTGCGGTACTTACTAATGCGACAATAATAGCTGCGAATAATCCACCAGCACCAAGATGGCTGTAAGCAATCCCGGTTTGTGGTTCTTTACCACCAGTTGTAAGATCTGGTGTCACTAAGAAGAAACTAGCAAGTGAAAGGATACCGGCTGATAATGCGTCAGTACCATGTGATTCAGCATAACGATAAGCAATTCCAAAGGCGGCTACCAAGCCAATTAAACCAAAGCTGGCATTGGTAATCTTAACCAACCAATCGAAAATCCCGTTATCAACTAGCCAATTCTTAAATGGTTCGATTGAAAAACCGTTGGCAATCAATAATGCCATTGATCCAACGATCACTAATGGCATACTCAGGGCAATTCCATCACGGATGGCATTCAACGGCTTATTGGCCGCTAGCTTCACCCCAATGGGTTGCAAATATTTCTCCAAAAACTTTGTAACCTTGTCATTCATAATCCTTGCCTCCCAACAAGTTATTTAATAAATATTCCCTATGCCTATAATGTAAACGCTTTCATAATAAAAAGCTAGCCCTAAAAACGTTGATATGACGGTTCTGGTATATACCAATTAGATGGTTGGAAAATGGTGTTTCGATTTACTTATCGGTGGGATGCTCTTCGAAAAAAAGAGCAATGCTATAGCACTTGTTAAAAATTTTTTGGGAATTTGAAGGGGGCGTGGTTGGGGTGCGCCTTGTAAAAAGAGGGTATGCTATAATGTCTTGTTAGTATCAGTAAAAGAATAAACAACGAAGGTAGAAAATTATGGTGGCGTCGGAAGACTTTTTAACAATTGAGGAAGTCCATTTGTATATGTTGGAGATTTTGGATGATATTTTAGATTATCTAAAGCAACATAATATGACGTATGTCTTAACAGGTGGCTCGGCTTTGGGGGCAGTTCGGCATCATGGGTTTATTCCATGGGACGACGATATTGATTTAGCAATGCCACGTGAGGAATATGATGCATTTGTTGCTAATTATCGGCCCACTCAGCCTCGGTTGAAATTAATCAATCTGGAGCAAACGGATGGATCAGGGATTGCTTATACGCGAGTTGCCAATGTCCAGACTGGTTCACAAAATGAATTGTTAAATGTGAATAATGGGATTTTTGTTGATGTTTTTCCATTAGATCATGTTCCTGATCAGCAATCTGGACAGAAAAGTGCCTATTATCGTATGAAAATTTTAGATGGACTGCGGAATTCAACTCGGCGGACTGCCTTTAATCGGGATGAACCTTGGTGGAAGGTCTTCATCAAGCAAGTCACAACGAGTTTGGTTAAGCACCAATCGACTGACGGATATGCGGCGAAAATTGATCGTTTGGCGCGCAAAGTAAATGAAAAAAATCAGACGAGTCACACAATGTCGTTGTATGTGGTCCAAGGGATTAATGCGATGCGTGAAAACCAGTCTGTGGAAATATATACAACCAAACGTCAGCCAGCAGTTTTTGAAGGACGCACTGTGAATATTCCTGGTCCAGGGTACTTGGAAAAATTATTTGGTCCAAATTACATGCAAATTCCAGATGAACATAAGTCGCATGGGAATTTTTACATTCGGCATGATGCCACACAAGATGGTTTAGGTTAAAGAGGATTAAGATGGCAATTGAAGCAACATATTATATTGATCAAGTTTATGAAACAATTGAAGCAACACTTCGAACAGCATTGGAACACTTGTTATTGAATGCAGCTCGTAATGGCCAATTTGGTGTCGTGATTGAAGAATCTCCGGAATTATTTGATCAATTACGTCGCTATAATTTTTTTACGATGCCGATGGGATTTCAATTAGATGCCACAAATGATGGTCCAGAGCATGTGCAAACAATCTTACATTGGTCAGATATTAGTAAGCAACATGCGTCACTGGTTAATGATTTGGTCGCAATTTCAATTGAAAATTTCCCAGAAAAACTTGATGATGCAGAAACAGTAATTTATTTAAACATTAAAGCGCAGTTAGATGAGCATGATTTTGTTAAAAGTTCAGAAGTGATTTTCGAAGATGCGGCAGCGGACTTTATCAAGCAGCATGTTGATTATTTTAAAGCGGTGGGCATGCGCATCCGTAATGGGATTAAAGAAGTTGATATTGATGAGGGACAAACAGCGACCGATCAACAGGTGCTAGCTTTGACCATTTATTAATTTAAAGAGTGATTTTCCTGGAATTTTTGAAAAAAGCGAGTAAAATTGAACTATTGGCGTTATTCGCTAATTAGAAATTATTCAAGGAGGGTTGTACAAATGATGAGTACAATTTGGATGCTAATTATTGGAGCAATTATTGGTGCTATCGGTGGTGCGATTACTCACACTTCTATGGGTTGGATCGCTAACATCTTGGCTGGCTTGATTGGTTCATGGCTTGGTGAAACTTTGCTAGGAACATGGGGACCAAGCTTGGCCGGAATGGCTATCTTCCCATCAATCATCGGTGCTGTAATCGTGGTTGTTGTTGTTAGCTGGGTTATGAGCAAGATTAAGAACTAAGAGTTTTAAAAAGACGTCTATTACAAATAGGCGTCTTTTTTTTGTTTTTTAGCGGTCAGTGCCATTTAAATGATTTTAAGCTTAGTCTGGTTGTGTTTATTAGAAAACGTTTATTTTTGATTGACGTTAGGTGCGATATTAGGTATATTAAATTTATTAAGAATATTAAGAAAACCTTATGAATTTAATTAAATCTAAAAATCATGACAAAGACGATGAGGATGAATCATGGCACGTTTAAAGATGTATAAAAGTGGTAAGTTTTGGGTGAGTTCAGTTGCAACAACTTTAGGAACTGCGACCGCCTTGTTGGGTGGTACCGGAGCTGCTCAAGCCGATGAAGTCGGTACAAATGCAATTAATCAAGCTGATCAAACTGCACATGATCAAGCCGATTCTGATGAAACAACTTCAGTTAAGGATCAAGTTCAAAATCAAATTGCTGCTAAGCTGCAAGCTGATCCAACTAATACACAAACCGTAGCACAAGCCCCAGTGAAGGCGGAAGTTACCAGTCAAGCACCAGCCTCAACTGCGGTACAAAGCGTATCATCCGGTGCAAATCAAAAGATCAGTCAAGCTACCAGTGTGAGCCAGACTGTCGTAAGTCAGTCCGTTAACAATCAATCGGTTACGAGTGGCACAGCAGCGCAACAAAGTGGTGTGGCAAACAAGGTCACTAGTCAATCGATGAGTTCACAGACGACTCAACCAAGCAATGGTATTAGTAAAGCAACAAGCCAATCAGTAAGTTCGCAGACTACTAAATCTACACAAGCATCAACGTCAACGGCTAAGAGTGCAACGACAAAACAGTCGACTTCAATGGCCAATGCTACTCAACAATCAGCTTCAACGAAGCAAACAAATGGGACTAAGCAATCAACAGCTGCTAAAAATACTCAAGCACAGTCAACTAGTGCGACAAAGACTAGTGCAAGTAACCAAGTGTCAGTTAAAAAGACCGTGACCGTAGCGCCTAAATCAGTCCAAACGGCCTCAACCTATAACTATTCAGAAACCCAAAAGGCCAATGCTCGCTTTTTGTATCAGTATTTTTCAGCGCGTGGTTGGACTCGGAATGCCATCGCTGGAATGTTGGGGAATATGACGATTGAAAGTTACTTATTGCCTGATATTACTGAAATTGGTGGCGGCGGTGGTTATGGACTAGTGCAATGGACCCCAGCCAGCAAGTTAGTTAATTGGTGTCGTCAAAATGGTTATGATTACCGCACTCTAACAGGCCAAGCGGCACGAATTCAATTTGAAATGGTAACGCCGGGAACACAGTTTTTCCCAAGTCGCTATAGTAGTATGACGGCATCGCAATACATGAAGAGTAAAGCGTCAGCCTTTGATTTGGCCATGGTCTTCATGAACAATTATGAGCGTCCATATGACTCATACCAACCTGTACGTGGTAATATTGCGAATTACTGGTTTAACTATCTTGGTACTGTGGCGAGCGGATCGACAAATACCGCGCCAAATACTAAAAATGGTTATGTAAAGAGTAGTAATAACTGGTATTACTATGTGAATGGTAAGGCGATGTCTGGTCTTCGTACTTATGGTACGAATGGTTTGGAATATTATGATCCAACCACCAAAGCGCAAGTGCGTAATAAGCGGGTAACTGTTAACCAAGCTACTTATTACTTTAATGGTGAAGGTGATGCCATTACCGGTTTGCGGACGTATGGCAAGAATTCAATTGAATATTATGGTCAAAACCATAAGCGGTTGTCGAACGTCTATGTTCCTGTGGGTAGCACTTATTACTACATGGGTAGTGATGGACAAGCAGTTTCTGGCTTACGACGTTATAGCGCAAGTGGGTTAGAATACTATAATCCAACGACCCATAAACAAGTCCAAAACCAACGGATCACTGTTGGTCAAGATACCTATTATTTCAATGCCGTCGGTGATGCAATTACTGGATTACGTAAGTATGGCAAAAATTCAGTTGAATATTATGGTAAAAACCAAAAGCGGTTATCAAATCTTTACGTACCAGTGGGTAACACTTATTACTACATGGGTAGTGATGGACAAGCGGTTTCTGGCTTGCGCCGTTACGGAACAAATGGTTTAGAATACTATAACCCAACGACTCGGAAGCAAGTCCAAAATCAACGTATTACTGTTGGTCAAGATACTTATTATTTCAATGCCGTTGGTGATGCAATCACTGGCTTACGTAAGTATGGTAAGAATTCCGTTGAATACTATGGTAAAAACTTAAAGCGTTTAAAGAATGTTTATGTGGCAACCGGTTCAACTTATTACTATATCGGTAATGACGGGCAAGCTATGACTGGTTTGCGTAAGTATGGTAAGAATGGGTTGGAATATTATGATCCAACGACCCGCAAGCAAGTGCGTAACCAACGGGTAACGCTAGGTAATACAGCTTATTACTTCAACGCCGTTGGTGATGCGATTACAGGCCTACGGCGTTATGGCAACAATGCTGTTGAGTATTATGATCCTCAAACGCATCAACAAGTTCGGAATAAAACGTTAACGATCAATGGGAAGCAATATCATTTTGACGCAAATGGTCAAGCAGTTGCTGGTGGCTTTAAGCGTCCGGATGGTAAAATTGAATACTACGATCCAACAACCAAGGCGCGTGTTATGGTTCCGGGTTATGTTAAGACTGGGTCAACGTACTATTACTTTGATAAGCAAGGTTATGCGGTAACTGGCTTGCGTAAGTATAGTGCGACCGGTTTGGAATACTATGATCCAACGACTGGCAAGCAAGTTCGGAATGCAACTCGTACTGTGAATAATAAAACGTACTATTTCAATGCAGTTGGGGATGCAATCAACGGACTACGCCAATTGGGTAACGGTCAAGTTGAATACTATGTCAATTTCCAACGCGTTGAAAATAAGACGCTAACAATTAATGGTGTAACATATCGCTTTGATAAAACAGGGCGTGGTACCCGGGTTTAAAAATAAAAAGGAGCAGCTAACTGATAGTTAGCTACTCCTTTTTATTAACTGCGTCCTAAGAGACGTTTTGCAAGTCGATATAATTGATACTTGGTTTTTTTAACCGGTACAATGTAGGTTCCAACCTTTTCTTCAACAGTACCACTGAAACCAGACTTAAAGCCTAAGACACCATCTGATCCATCAAAAAGGCCTTCAATCCCGTAAAAGTTAAAGTTTGGGATTTGACGTTCAATAGTCCGATTGAATGCATATTGTTGGACTGCATATGGACCATAGTACTTTTTAAACTCGTCATAGGTGCCAGAATATAGATAAATCATCTCATTCGCCGTGGCGATAAAGAGAGCTCCCGATAGGACAACCTTTGCTTTACCGGCCTTAGCCATGTCGGCTTTTGCATCAGCGATGCGCTTTTCATGTTGCTTAACCTGTTCGCCTAATTCATTCCGTTCGCGCTTAAGCTTTTTGTAGTTAGGCTTTTCTGCAATTCGGGCATCAAGCGCTGCAATCTGAGTTGATAGGTCTTGAATGGTTTGTGTTTGTTCAGCAATAAGTTGTTCAAAATCAAGTTCTGAGAATACAAAATAAGCATCATCACCAAAGTTATCATAGACTTTGTAATAAAAGTCGAGATCTTTATCATGATAATTGAGACGGTCAGCAGTGGCTTGAGTTAAGGCCTTGAAATCAGGGAGTTCATCACGTTGTAACCGTCGGGTTGTAATATGGAATTGTTCAACCTTTTTTGTATAATATTTACCATCTTTACCAAAAGAGTCACGCAAGGCCTTTTGAGGGTCATCAGCGGTAATGATTGGACGAAAGTCCTTTGTATATTGCCAAGCTGGTGATTCGCTGGTAGTCCATCCTTGATGGGGTGCGATATGCTCAGAAGCTAAAGGCATCAAAGCACGGTCAACGATTTGATCTGGTTCGCTTAACGCGTTCCCCTGATCGTCAAAGGTTTGGAGAATTTTATTTGGAACAATTTCTAAATAAAGCCCACCACGGTCTTTAGCGAATTTGACAACATTCTCAATAAATTCACGAACGAGAGCGGTGTCTTGATAGTCAATTAACATACCACCATCAATTTTAAATAGTTGACCAAGGTGAACGGGGGTCCATGCCACGACTGCGGCAGCAATTACGTCACCAGCATCATCGACTTCACCTAACAGCGCGGTTTGCCAATCCCGTTCATTGAGTAACTCAGCTTGTGCACTGGTTTGTAGATAGTTACCTTGTGGGTGGGGTTGGGCAAAGGCGTCGAATTCTTGTTGTGTTAATTCTTTAAATTGCATAAGTTATGCAGTGCCTCTCTTAATCTCAGTTTTAAAGCCCTATTGATGATAGGGTAGATGACAATATCTTAACATTTAATGAGAGACGTTGCCTAAATTGAAACTAAAAGGTTATTTCCTTTATGAAAACATTACTTTTTAGATGGTATCTTAAATTTTATGACCTAGGCAAAATAATTTTCTAAAAAGAGCGCTACACCATCTTGTGCGTTTGAGGCAGTGACATCAGTAGCCAAGGCTTTAATCTCTGGAATGGCATTGCCCATGGCAACACTGGTACCGGCTAGCTTAAACATTGGTGCGTCATTTTCTTCGTCACCAAAGACCATGAGTTGTTGTGCATCGAGGTTAAAGTGATCTAATAATTTTTGTAGACCACTAGCTTTATTAACGCCTTTAGGAACGAATTCAAGTAGGTTACGCCGTGAACGAACATGATCCATCGTTTGGGTTAATTCAGGGTGTGCTGGGAGTAATTGAATGAACTGGTCTAAGGTGGCCTCTGGTGCAGCAACAACAAATTTATTGAAGTTCAAATCAGCTGGTAAATTTGCTAATGCGATTTGTTGATAAGGCATTCGTTTATTTAATAATTCATGATAAGGCGATTGACCATAATCTTGAATTGAGATGACTTCGTTTTGAGCCACTAAATCTATCGGAAGTTGCTGGTCATGAATAAATGCAAACATGTCTTGGACATCTGCTAAGTCAAAGTGTGCATCAAAGAGATTAGCGTCACTGACGATATTCTTAACACAGCCACCATTGAAAAGAACAACGAAATCGTCAGGATGGTTGAGCTCTAATTCGTTTATGAAAGGGGCAACATTTGGGAATGGTCGGCCAGTGCAAAGCACAATGTGTTTACCCGCTTGATGTAATTGTTTGAGCACCCGTGTGGTGCGTGGCGATAATTGTTTTTCTGGATTGAGTAAAGTGTTATCCATATCAAAGGCCAATAGTTCAATTTCAGACATTAGTAAATCCTCCAGTTGCTTTAATAACTTGATACTAAGTCAATTCTGGTTGAATGTAAATTATCCAGTGTGTGTTCTATTAATATGATGCATGCTATAATCTAGTTATTGAAACTAGCTATAGTAGATTAGAGGATTGATTACCATGACAGAACAAAAGTTTACATTACCACGATGGAATGAATTGCCAACATTAGATTTATACTTAGATCAAGTCGTTAGTTTAGTTAACGGCTATGTGGCTGAAATTATGCCCGCTAATCAGAAGAGAGTCCTGACAAATGCCATGTTAAATAATTATGTTAAACACGATTTAATGCCAGCGCCAGTTAAGAAGAAGTATAGTCGCCAACATGTTGTTTTTTTAATTTTGATTAGTTTAATGAAACAGGCATTTAGTCTTGATGAGGTGCAGCGTGTATTAGACTTAGCTTTAAGAGACCGTTCTTTAAAAGACTTTTATGATGAATACTGCGATGCGCAAGAAGCGGCGGTTATTTTTGTACGAACTGCGCAGGTAGAAAATGCCATGGCCTTAAAGGCACATGGTGAGTTGAGTCAAATCGTGGCCTTGGCAATTGCCACCAATCTCTACAGTAAAACTTTGATTGCCCAATTGGAGCAAGATCAAGAGCATAAAACCCTATAATTTTAAGGTAATTGTATTGTTATCCGTGTTTAATAAGTAACAATGCTGAAAAATCTGTTTAAAAGCGTTATACTTAATAACTAACAGTTTTTAAATAGTTAAAAAGAATGGAGAATGTAATGGAATATCTATTAGCATATTTGAATGAATTAAATGGCTTTAAATTTGGACGCTTGTTCTCATTTAAAGGTGATTTAGATCGAGAAAGCTTCTTTTTAGGTGGCTTGGCTTGGGTAATTTTAGTTAGTTTGGTGGTAACACCAATCGTTTACCTCGGTATGTTTGCAGCAAACATGTTGATGATGAGTGGGAATTTTAATGCAGCCCAATCTGTTTTCTATATCTTAGCTGCACTATTAATTTTGATCGCAATTGTTGTGATTGTGCAAGCTTTGGCTGCCATGAAGCGTCGTTTACATGATGCTGGCGTTTCAGGATATTACTTATTGTTCTGGATTGTGCCAATCCTTGGAGCACCAATTACTTTGTGGCACGCCATTAAGCCTAGCCAAGGACAGTCAACCGTAACGGAGGCTTAAGATGGAGTTTTTAAAGCAATTTTTAAATCAAGAATACGGGTTGTATTCATTTTCAGGGCGGTTAAGCCGAAGTAGCTTCTTCCTTGGCGCTTTGTTGCTATGGTTCTTTATTTCAGCGATCACCGTTCCAGTTAGCTATTTGTTGTTTGCTTTTGCACCACAACTTAGTGTAGCGGCAGGTTCTGGTTTACCAGTTTGGCTTGGTATTATTTTTGCGATTTATGTGTTTATTCTTGTGAACTCATTTATTATTGTCTTAGCAGCAGCTGTACGGCGCTTGCGTGACGCAAAAGTATCACCATTCTGGTTGTTACTAATGTTGATTCCTTTCTGGGGTGAAGCAGTTGTCTTCTGTCAACTAATCCGTCGACCAGCACAAACAACGGAGGCAGATCATGAGTAAAAAAGTTAGAATTTCGATTGTGTTAGTTGTTTCTGTGTTTATTGCTGCGTTGGCTGGTGTGGGTGTTTACCAACAAGCCTCTGTCGTTGAATCAGTTTTGCAAATTACGCCGGCTGAGCCAGCTAAACCAGCTGATGTACGTAAACAAGCCTTAGCTGGTGTGCGTGGTAAGAATAAGCCAGATGCTAAGCAGGTTGAGAATCTCGAAAAGTCAAAGACTTGGGTCGGGGCTGATAAAGGTGGTTACTTCCAATTACCTGACTACGGACATCGTAAAGATGTTGTAAGCGCTCAATCAAACGATAATTTGCAACAAAACGGAACATTCACACAGACCTTTGCTGAGAAATCAGATAAGATTTTTGTAACGCATACCAAGGTTGCTGCTAAGAGTCAAATTGCGCAACAGATGAATCAGGACGTGACACAATTGGCGCAACAATCTATGCAATCATTGCAGGGCTTGAAAAACTTATCTGGTCACCAGTTAAATAAGGATGCCATTGTTTTGACAGGTTACAGTGATACGGAGAACAAGAAGCAAGGTCAAGTGAAGGAATTCATTTCCATTGTGTTCGTTCGCGACAGCTATGGTAACTTGCATATGTATTCTGTTGAAAGTCGTCAAGATAAAGAGAGTGTTGCCAAGAATATTGCAACTTTGACAACATTAGCTGGATCTCGGACCGAAGCTCAGCCAGATGGTATTAGTTTTAGCAAGCATGTGCAAAAATAAGGCTTGAAATAGGATTTAAGTTTCACTTCAGTGCGCTTTAACTTTTGTTTATAGTTAATCCTTTATATTAATAATCATAGAGTTAACCCAAAGCTCTATAGCTTAATAATGATTAGCACATTGCATAACTTACTCCTACTCCTTAATTAAAAAATACATGTTAATCAGAAAAGGTAGCTAGTGTTTCAGCACTAGCTACCTTTTTGTTTTGACTTCAATCGGTTAACCAGTTAGGCTATGATTAAAGCAAAGAATGGAGGTCGTAAAATGGTTCAATATGATTACGATGTTGTCATTATTGGGGGTGGCCCTGCTGGACAACAAGTTGCCTATGGTTTAGCTGAGCAAAAGCGGATTTTAATTATCGAAAAAGATCTTTGGGGTGGTACATGTCCAAATCGAGGCTGTGATCCAAAGAAGATGTTGTATGGTGTCGTTGAAGCTAAGCGTCAAACTGAAGCCTTTCAAAACAAAGGGCTACAAGGCGTTCCTGAAATTGATTGGGCTGCGATGATGGCATTTAAGCAAAGTTATACAGATCAAATTCCATCTGGGACTGAAGCCGGACTCCGACATGCTAATATTCATCACAATCATGGTACGGCGCGGTTGCTTTCTGACCATGCCCTTGATTTAGATGGCGAAGAAATTTCGGCCGATAAAATCGTGATTGCAACCGGAGCAACAGCGGCGAAGCCTGAAATTCCGGGTCAAGAATTATTAGAAACTAGTGATGATTTTTTGAATCAAACGACTAAACCAAAACAAATTGCCTTAATTGGTGCTGGCTATGTTGCCATTGAGTTAGCTAATATTGCGGTTTCAGCCGGTGTTACAGTGCATATTTTTCAACATAATCACGCCATTTTGGGTGGTCAACCACAAGCATATACGGATGAACTCACTGAATTATTGACTCAAAAAGGAATTATCTTCCATTGGGATAGTGACGTGACGGCTGTAGAAAAACAAGACCGTAGCCTCGTGGTAGAAACTAATCAAGAGACAGTTGCTGGCTTTGATCATGTTTATAGTGCCATGGGTCGACCAGCAAATGTCGCTGATTTAGACTTAGCCGTAGCCGGGGTGAAGTTAGCTGAACATGGTGGCATCCAAGTGAATGATTATCTACAAACGACGGCAGCTAATATTTATGCTGTAGGAGATGTCGCAGCAAGTCCTGCACCAAAGTTAACCCCTGTGGCTGGTATTGAGGGACGATACGTGGCTCAAGTGTTGAGTGGGAAAATTGATAAACCTATTCAATATCCAACAATCGCGCATACTGTTTTCGCAGGGCCAGAATTGGCTCAAGTTGGGGTACCTCTGGTGGAAGCACAAGCCCATCCAGATAGGTACGTCATTAATGATCAGCAATTAGGAGCTTGGTACACCTATATGCGCATGGGCGATGCTCATGCGAAGGTCAGTGTTATTACCGATAAACAAACCGGTATCATTGTTGGTGCAGTAGTTTTGGCCACGAATGCGGAAGAAGTCATCAATTACTTTGCTGAGATGATTGGACAACAACAAAGTGCTGACGTATTGCAAACATGGGTACCAGTTTATCCAAGTGCTGCTAGTGATTTAACATACCTATATTAATAACGATAAGCAACTAGGAAACTGGTTGCTTTTTTGTAACCCTTTTCAAGTTAGAGGGTGGTTAAAAATAAATTTATGAAAAAGTGAATAAAAAAATCGTTTAATTTTTTTATCATACATGTAAAATTAAATTTGCGATGAAGATAAAATGTATTTTAACTAAAATGCAATATAAATGTTTGCTTTATTTAAAGTGTGGGCGTAAAATGTATTAAGTTAAAGCAGGGCTTAAGCTATGTATGCATTGGGCCTATGCAAGCACTCATACTTAAAATAGTGTAGAAAGGTGGTTTATATGAGTGAAACAAACGAACAACAAGCACCAGAAAAGAAGTTTCGTTTAATTCAATATGCGAATGGTAAGTCGCTTGAAGAATTGAACGGCTCAATTCCAGTGCCAAAGGAATCTGATGCCGGATTCTGGAAGACGCTTTTGCGTTATTCAGGTCCTGGTGCTTTGGTTTCCGTTGGATATATGGATCCAGGTAATTGGTCAACGTCAATTACGGGTGGTCAAAACTTTGGCTATCTCTTGATGTCTGTAATCTTACTATCAAGTTTAATTGCGATGCTTTTGCAATACATGGCAGCTAAACTTGGTATTGTGACTCAGATGGACTTGGCGCAAGCAATTCGTGCGCGTACAAGTAAGGCGCTTGGTGTGATTCTTTGGATTTTGACTGAGTTAGCCATCATGGCAACTGATATTGCCGAAGTTATTGGAGCGGCGATTGCCTTATATCTATTATTTGGAATTCCACTGATTATCGCGGTGTTTATCACCGTCTTAGACGTTTTCGTATTGCTATTATTGACTAAGGTTGGATTCCGTAAGATTGAGGCCATTGTGGTTGCTTTGATTTTGGTTATCTTATTTGTCTTCGTTTATGAAGTTGCGCTTTCTGACCCAAACTGGGGTGGTGTGTTAGCTGGATTGATTCCAACGACTGAAACTTTCTCAGCAAGTAAGGAAGTTAATGGTATGACAGCTTTGAGTGGTTCGCTTGGTATTATCGGTGCGACAGTTATGCCTCACAATCTATACTTGCATTCAGCTATCTCACAAACTCGTCAAATTGACCATGATGATGAAGAATCAGTTGCACAAACAGTGCGTTTCAGTACTTGGGATTCAAACATCTCGCTTACAGCAGCTTTCTTCGTTAATGCATTGCTATTGATTATGGGTGTGGCCGTCTTTAAGACTGGCGCAGTACAAGACCCATCATTCTTTGGTTTGTATAAGGCTTTGTCAGATACATCAATGTTGAGTAACCCGGTTTTGATTAGTGTTGCCAAGTCTGGTGCACTTTCAATCTTGTTTGCGGTTGCTTTGCTTGCTTCAGGTCAAAATTCAACCATTACTGGAACGTTGACTGGACAAGTTATCATGGAAGGATTCATTCATATGCGGATGCCTTTGTGGGCCCGTCGTTTGATTACACGTTTGCTTGCTGTTATTCCAGTTGTCTTGTGTGTCTTGTTGACAGCAAATCAACCAGAAGTACAACAACACGAAGCCTTGAACACGCTTATGAATAACTCACAAGTCTTCTTGGCCTTTGCTTTGCCATTCTCAATGATTCCATTGTTGATGATGACTGATAGTCGTCAAGAAATGGGAGACCGTTTCAAGAACACCTTGATTATTCGGGTCTTGGGTTGGATTTCAGTTTTGGCCTTAACGGTCTTGAACCTGTATGGTTTGTTCGGAAAGGCTGGATCAATTGCTGCCTTCTTCGGTGATACTGTTTCAGGTCAAACATTGGTTGAGGCTAATATCATCGCTGCGATTGCAACTATTTTGGTTTTGGCCTTGTTAGCATGGACAATTTACGATTTGCGTCGTGGTAATAAGCGTTATGCTGAACAAATTGCTCAAGCACAAGCTAATCAAAATGCTGAATAAAAATTATTAAAAATAGTTTGAATCATGCTGATTCAAGCTATTTTTTTTGTGCAAAAAAAGAACCATGCTCGATGACATGGTTCTTTTAATTTTTAAATATTAGTGACGCTTTTTAAGCAAGCCACCCATTCCAAGCGTTCCGATCAGAACGCCTAGTCCAGTCAAAACATTTTCGCTATCTGATCCTGTATTAGGAAGGGTAGCCTCGTGTTGCTTTTGACCAGCTTGTTTAGCAACTGTCGTGTTATTAAGTTGTTCGGTTGCAGTCGTTGAACCTAGGGTTTGGCTAGTAGCAGCAGATTGAGAACCTTGAGTTTGTGATTCTGGTGTTATTATAGCAGAACCAGTAGAACCGTTAGATTCAGGAGTTACTGTTTCAGAACCGGTAGAACCGTTAGATTCAGGAGTTACTGTTTCAGAACCGGTAGAACCGTTAGATTCAGGAGTTACTGTTTCAGAACTAGTTGAGCCATTAGACTCAGGATTGGTAGTTTCAGAACCGGTAGAACCATTAGATTCAGGGGTAGTAGTTTCAGAACTAGTTGAACCATTAGATTCAGGGGTAGTAGTTTCAGAACTAGTTGAGCTGTTTGACTCAGGATTGGTAGTTTCAGAACCAGTTGAACCGTTTGACTCAGGGGTAGTAGTTTCAGAACTAGTTGAGCCATTAGACTCAGGATTGGTAGTTTCAGAACCGGTAGAACCATTAGATTCAGGGGTAGTAGTTTCAGAACCAGTAGAACCATTTGACTCAGGGTCAGTTGTTTCAGCGGTTGGGATAGCACTAATATCTAGATTAATGCCAAAGTTTTGTGTTTCTGAGAAACCAGGGACAGAAATTGTTACGCTACCATTGAGTAGGCTTGATAGGCTGTCAGTTGGCAAATCAAAGGTCCAAGAAGAACCATCTTTGACTCCAGTCACACCATTAACGGTCATATTCGCAATCATGGCTGCAGTTGTAGAACTAGTTGCAGAAATCTTTAATTGTGCACGATCACCGTTAATTGTGACACTGGCACCAGAAAGAAGGCTGCGACTCATCCCTGGTGAAACTTCAGTTGAATTTGGCTTGAGGTATGTGGCTGAAATATCGAAAGTACCATTTTGTAGCTTGCGATTTTGGGTTGTCTGTGAGTCAGTTGTGCCAGTTTCTGAAGTAGTTGATCCATTTGATTCAGGCGTAGTGGTTTCTGAATTAGTAGAACCATTTGAATCAGGGGTAGTCTCAGAAGTAGCTGGGACATATGGCGCAACTTGACTCAAATCCAAAATAACAACATAGTCTTGTGTCTCGTTAAAGTCGAGCGCTGCAACGTAGACCTTAACGACACCTGTAAGCGTCTTATCAAGGTCGGCCGTTGGCACATTAAATACGAAATTGTCGCCTGAGCGAACACCAGTAACGCCATCCAAAGTAATATTTTGGATCATGTCGGCATTGGTTGTATTCTTAGCGGGCAAGGTTAGGGTTGTTGTGGCGCCATTGACTTGGATGGTACCAGTAGTACCCATGAAACTTTGCATTGTTGACTTTTGCGTTGTATCGCTAGCCTTACGGTAGGCATTTGATGTATCGGTTTGGTAAGTACCATCAGCGTACTTTGGAGTTGCTGCAGTCGTTGCAACGGCTGCCTTAGTTTGAACTGGTGCAGCTGTACTTGTAGCAGTAGCTGTTGTTTGTGCTGAGACAGTTGAATCAGCTGTGGCTTGGCTTGAAACTGCTGCACTGGTTGCTTGTGTGGTAACAGCTTGTGTTGATACGGCATCGCTGACTGCTTGAGATGCAGCCGCTTGTGATGTGGCACTTGTAGCTGAAGCGGCACTAGTTTGTGAAGCAGTGGTTGTTTGAGCTGGTGCGTCAAGGGTTACCGTGTTGGCATCGGTTGTGGTTGAACCTTGCTGAACAATACTAGGGTCTTCATTGTTAGTGGTTTGAACGTCATCAGCATGGGCATTGGCTGTGTTTAAGCCTAAGACACCTGCTGAAAGAAATGTACCAACTAGGGCTGAAACCCAAAGCTTACCAGACTTGAAAAGCTTTACGTGTTCTTTATACTCGCTCATCTTGTTCTCCTTTAATGTGAAAAAAATATAAAAGTTCTTACGTATGAATATTCTAACAGAAAAAATGACAAAAAGCCCGAAAATGTCATTATTTTATGACGAAAAATTGAGAAATGTCAGAAAAACGGTGACAAGTTTGCTTTGGTTGGTAGATAGACATTGGAAATAAAGCTTTTTAAATAATTTTAACCTTAATTTGATATAGTTAAATTATTATCCGAGGAGGAGTAAGCATGAAAGATAAATATGTATTAGCAAATCAAACCATTGCCGCGTTAGTGAAAATTCCGACCGTGCAAGTGGACCGAAAAAATTTCTTGAAAGATCAATTTAAAGGCGATCCAAATTTAAAAAGGATTTTAGCCGAAGGACCACAAGCGGTTTATTCCGCTGATGAATTACGTGATATGGCTAACGACATTATTAAAGATAATGTTGGCAAGGCCGCGACAACATCAATCCTAGCTGGATTGCCAAGCAACCCATTGATTATGTTGGGGACTGGTGCAGCCGATGTGGCCCAATTCTTTGGGCTATCTTTGCGGATGGCGCAACAGTTAGCTTATCTATTTGGTTCAGATGAGTTATTCAGTGCTAAGAGTAAGTTGACGGATGCCGAAGAAGAACGATTGCTAGCATTGTTGGGGGCGATGTTTGGCGTATCTGGCGCGGCAGCCGTGTTGTTTGTGGGTTCTAAGCGAATTGCTGAACCAATCGGGACCAAGTTAGCTGGTAAAGCGGCAATGAAGGCTGTCGGTCATCCGGTTATTAAAAAGATTGGTCACGCAGTGGGAAGTCGTATTTTTCATCAAAGTTTAGGGCAAACCTTAACCAAGTCAGTTCCTGTGATTGGAGCCGTTTCATCAGGAGCTTTGACTTACGTCACCTTTAAGCCAATGGGCGCCCGTTTGGCTGATTTATTAGCGGAAAACTTAAAAGAACAAGAAAAGTTGGCAGCTGATCAAGACCAATTGATTAATGAAAAATAAAATGCTTTTGAAGATCGTTTCGTTTTGAAACGGTCTTTTTTTATTGGAAAAAGTTGTCCAGTCGATAAATAGGGTCAGCTAACGTTTTTTAAACAACATGACTAGCCATGCTGTTAAGAACCTGTCATAAAGCAGTTGTAACCGCTTTCATATCATGATAAATTTATGGCGGAAGGATGGCAGAGGTGATGGAAAAGTATCGCGAGATTTATTCTGATTTAAAACAGCGTTTAGATGCAGGTGAGTTTGAAGCCGGTAAGTTATTACCAAGTGATCACAAGCTGATGCGAGATTATCATGTGGCGCGTGAGACAGTGCGCAAGGCCATGAAATTATTAGCAGAAGAAGGCTATGTGCAACGGTTACGTGGCAAAGGGACAATTGCAATTGATCAAAAGCAATTCCATTTTCCTTTGTCCGAAATCACGAGCTATAGCGAGTTAGTACAATTGGAAGATTTGAATTCAACCAATCGACTAATTGATTTTGAAACGATGGAATTGCCAGCTTACTTTGGAGCTGATGAAAAAATTCCAGTATACAAGATTGTCCGTTTACGTTTGGTCGATGGGGAGTGCGACATTATTGATTATGATTATGTTTCGCAAGCTGTTGCGCCAGATATAACGCCTAAAGCAGCTCAGCAATCACTTTTTTTGTATTTTGAAAAGCAGTTAGGTTTAGAAATTGACTATGCTGTTAAGACTTTGACGGTTGAAGCAGCTAATGCAGATGACCGGCGCTATATGAACATCCCTAGCCATACCCCCATGGTTGTTGTACGTAGTAAAACTTATTTAAAGGATAGTCGCGTGCTGTCGTATACCGAGTCTCGTCATCGGGCGGATCGGTTCTCAACAGTGGTATTTGCTAAGCGACATTAGCAAAGGAGTAGATATGTTTGGATTTGGAAAGAAGAAAACCTTGATTGAAGATGCTCGCATTTTCGCCGCAACTGATGGTCAACTCCATCCTTTGGCCGATGTAGCTGATCCAGTTTTTGCAACTGGCATGATGGGGGATGGTTATGCCATTGAGCCAACTGATGTAAAACAAGTGGTGGCTCCAGTTTATGCCAAAGTGACAGTTGTCCAAGGTCATGCAATTGGGATGGAACGCGCAGATGGATTGCAATTTTTAGTTCACGTTGGCATTGATACGGTGAACTTAAATGGGGCGCCATTTAAAGCAACTGTTGCCGTCGGTGATATTGTGGAACCTGGTGATACGCTCGTTGAAGTTGATTGGGCTGCAATTGATGCGTCTGGACTTGCTAAAACGGTAATGGTCTTGATGCCAAATGAACAAAAGTTAGGGGCGCATGTTGCGATTGACACGAAGCCAAGAACAGTGACGGTTGGCGACGAGTTAGGATCAGCACAACGTTGATGATATAAATAATAGGAGCGAACAGATGGGACAAGATTATCAAGCATTAGCAAGCGCAATTATTAGTGGCGTTGGTGGAAAAGAAAATATTAATTCAGTGATTCATTGTATTACGCGTTTACGTTTTTACTTAAAGGATGAGAAGAAAGCGAACAAGGCTGCTTTAGAAGCATTGGATGGTGTTGCAGGTGCTGTTTATAATAGTCAACTTGGTCAATATCAAGTGGTCATTGGGCAAGCTGTAGAGGATGTTTACGATGAAGTGATTAAGCAATTGGGACCAGCTTATGCTGGTGGAACCACTGATGAAGAAATTGTTGATGAACCAAAGCAAGAAAATCCTACTACTTTGTGGGGGTGGGTTGTTTACGCTTTCCAACTTTTGATTGGAACCATTACTGGATCAATGATTCCGGTGATTGGCTTGTTGGCCGCTTCGGGTATTCTAAAAGGGTTCTTGACTCTCTTTACCCAAAACTTACATTGGATTGATCCAGAATCTTCGACTTTCATTATTATTAACGCGATGGGCGATTCGGCCTTTTATTTCCTACCAATTTTGGTCGGCTTCTGTGCTGCTAAGCAATTGAAGTCAGATCCAATGGTTGTGGCGACAATTGCTGGGGTTTTGGTGCACCCATCAATTGCTGCTATTTGGCAAGAACCAACGAAGGGGATGCCAACTTTGTTTAGCGTGCCATTGAACGCAAACTTCTTCGGTTTACCTATTCACATTCCACAGTATTCTTATTCAATCTTCCCAATTATTTTTGCAGCGTGGATGGCACGTCCAGTTGGAAATTGGTTGAAAAAGCATACACCATTAGCATTACGTTCGATTTTTGTCCCATTGTTTACCGTATTCATTGTGACAACAACGGTCTTGATTGTGATGGGACCAGCCGTTTCATTGTTATCAGCCGGTTTGGCTGCTGGAATTAATTGGTTAGTTACATTGAACGAAGCAATTGCCGGAATGATTATTGGTGGTTTGTATCAGTGCTTGGTTATCTTTGGTTTGCATTGGATGGTGATTCCAATTATTTCAAACGACATTGCTTCAACTGGGCACTCTGTTTTGAACGGTTTGATTAGTTTCACAATGGTTGCGCAAGGTGCTGGTGCTTTGGCGGTTTGGGCTAAGACTAAGAATGAAAAGCTTAAGGGTCTTTCATTGGCTGGTGCGTTGTCAGCCTTTGCCGGTGTGACTGAACAAGCGATGTACGGAATTAATTTGAAGTATGGTCGTGTTTTCTGGATGGCTAATATTGGTGGTGCCGGGGGTGGTTTGCTAGCCGGCTTAATGAAAATTGATATGTTTGGCTTTACGGGGTCATTGATTGGCTTCCCATCATTCTTCTCACCAAAGAACGGCTTTAACATCTGGGCTTTTGTCATTGCATCAGCAGTAACGGTGATTGTGTCATTTATCTGTGTTTACTTCTGGGGCTTCAGTGATAAGGACATTGCCAAGGCAAAGACAGCTGAACAAAAGAATGTCTTTAAAGATGCAGTTGAATAATTAAAGGAGACCAGCATGCAAGCGACAGATTGGCAATTACATTATGATACGATTGCACAAACGGAAAAGGCGTATGGACGCGAAGCGCTACTGACACTTGGTAATGGTTATATGGGCTGGCGTGGGGCTCCTGTATGGACTAAACAGACTGATAATCATTATCCAGGTCTATACGTAGCTGGAATTTTTAATCAAACAGCTACACCGGTAGCAGGACGTGATGTGATTAATGAAGATTTAGTGAATTTACCTAATCCACAGTATTTGCGGATTGTGGTTGATGGACAGGTTTTAGATGAAACGAATTTAGTGGAACAAGAGAGCACATTAGCGTTTGATTCAGGCCAACTCCATGAACGTGATGTTTTTCAAATCAAAGCAGGGCATATATGGATTGACACAACGAAAGTGATTAATCATTTTGACTGGCATCAAGCAGGCTTTAAGCTGAATTTGTCGGCCGACTTTAAGGCTTCCATTGAATTAATAAGTTTGATTGATACCACAACCATTAATGCCAATGTGAAACGTTATCGAGATTTTGTATCACATGAATATGATGTATTATCGATTGATCCCGATGAACAAAGTGTTTGGATTAAAACAAAGCAATCGGCGTTAACGATTGGAATTGGTGCTAAAACAACATTAAAGCAACAAAGTCAGTATATCGACAAGCAAGTAATGGCTGAGGGAAATGGTTTAGCTGAAACCTTTGCCGCGACACTTGTACCTGGTGTACCGCTTGAGCTTGAAAAGCAGTTTGCAATTGTGACCTCCCAGGAAACTGGTTTGGATTTGCCAAGAGCATTACAAGCACATATGCAAGATAATCAGTTTGAACTAATTAAAGCTGCTAGCCAACAATATTGGTCAAAAGTTTGGGAAGACGCTGATATTCAAGTGGATACCGCAGATGAGCGCACGCAACAATTAGTACGCTTAAATATCTTCCACTTGCATCAATTGGCTCAAAAGTATGCAAATCCACAATTAGATGTGTCAGTAGGATCACGTGGACTAACCGGTGAAGGTTATCGGGGACACATTTTTTGGGACGAATTGTTCTTGATACCATATTATGCTGCCAATGAACCTGAAACGGCGAAGGCGTTACTACAATACCGGATTCGCCGCTTATCAGCAGCCCAAGCCAATGCCAGTAAGGAGGATGAAGTAGGAGCCATGTATCCTTGGCAATCAGGGCTATATGGGGATGAACAAGCACAAATTATTCATCTAAATACGATCGATAATAGCTGGATTCCTGACAATTCACGTTTGCAACGACATGTAAGTTTAGCAGTTATTTATAACTTGTGGGTTTATACAAAAATTACTGGGGACACCACCTTATTGAATGAAGGTGGCTTAATGATGACCTTGGAAGTGGCAAAATTTTGGCTAAATAAGGTTGAGCAAGGCACAGATGGTCGCTTTAATTTAAATGGGGTGATGGGACCGGATGAATTCCACGAGGGTTATCCAGATGCTCAAACTGGTGGGGTGAAAAATAATGCGTATACTAATGTGATGTTGGCTTGGATGCTGGCTTGGATTGGTGAACTGTCCGAAGACTTTGAGCCGTTCCAAGCGATTGCAGCAGCAGATGCGTTTAATCAAGCTTTGCTAGCTAAAGCTGAGCAAGTGGCGCAACAATTGAATTTAGAGATTGATGCCGCCGGTGTAATTGCACAATTTGATGGTTATTTTGATTTGGAGCGCTTAGATTTAGCAGCATATCGTGAGAAATATGGGGACATTCATCGAGTAGATCGCCTTTTGAAGGCGGAGGGAAAGTCGCCAGATGCTTATCAAGTGGCTAAGCAAACTGATTTGTTGATGTTGCTTTACAATTTTGATGCAACGCAGGTACAACAGCTTTTGACCCAACTGGGGTATGCGCCGGCTGAGGATTGGTTGCAAAAGAATAAAGATTACTATTTAGCACGAACGGTGCATGGATCAACGACTTCACGGCCCGTTTTTGCTGGAATTGATGTGACATTGGGTAATTTGGATGAAGCAAATACATTCTTGATGGAAGCCTTGCGTTCCGATGTTGATGATATTCAAGGTGGAACCACGGCGGAAGGTATTCACACGGGTGTGATGGGAGAAACGTTGTCGGTGATTCAAAATCATTTTGCTGGAGTGAGCTTGACACAAGATATCTTAGCAGTAGACCCGCACTTACCAAAGAACTGGTGCTCAGTGCACTTTAAGCAACGATACCAGGGACAGTTGCTTGATTTATATATTAATCAACAGCAGGTGCGGATTACGACCGACGGGCCGTTGCAGATTAAGGTGCAAAGCAAAGTTTATGATGTTGATGAGATGCAACCATTGCAAGTTCAGTTAGAGGGATAATATGCAAAAATTTGAAAAAATTCGGGGCGCTGCTTTTGATTTAGACGGTGTTTTAGCAGATACAGCTAAGTTTCACACCCAAGCTTGGCGGGAATTAGCTGAGAAAGTAGGGGTTAAGTGGACTGATCAGCTCCAAGAAGCTTTGAAAGGGGTTGGCCGCATGGACTCCTTAGAGATGATTTTAGCGGCTGGCAATATAGAAAATACTTACAGTGATGAGCAAAAGCGCGCTTTAGAAGAAGCTAAAAATCAGCGTTATCAAAACTTGGTGAATCAATTGACCCCAGATGATGTTTTGCCGGGGATGCACCAGCTCCTTGATGATTTACGCGTTGCTGGAATTAAAATGAGCGTTGCTTCAGCTTCAAAAAATGCGCCGATGATTTTAGAGCGCTTAGGCTTGTTAGGTTATTTTGAAGGTATTGTTGATCCTGCCGAAGTTCAGGCGGGTAAGCCAGATCCAGCAATCTTTAGTAAGGCTGCTGAATTATTGCATCTGCCACCTGAGGTCGTGATCGGTTTTGAAGACGCGCAAGCTGGGATTCAATCAATTCGGAGTGCTGGTGAATTAGCTGTCGGAATCGGTGTGCCGGGTGATATTACTTTTGAAAATACGCACGACGTTACCTTAGCTGCGTTAAAAGAAAAAATATAGGTGAAAAGGCTTGATACGTGATTGTATCGGCCTTTTTTGTTTGGTAACGAAAAGCGTTACATGTTATTTACATGAAATCCACGAAACTTACAGTCCTTATACAATGATTGTCTATAATAGATTTTGTTGAAAGGGATTGAGCCTTCTAATTGATGCTACTACACAATCACTTGATGCCTTTCAACATTAATTTTAAAGGAGATACTTTCATGATGAAAAGTACATTAATTAAGACAACGCTAGGTGCGAGTGTTTTAACAGCTGCAACAATTATCGGTGGTGCTAACATTGCCCATGCGGATACAAAGGTGATGGCTGTTGGATCAACCGCAATGCAACCATTGGCCCAAGAAGCCGGTGAAAAGTTCGGTGAAAAGCACAGTGATATCTCAGTTAACGTGCAAGGTGGTGGATCAGGAGCTGGCTTGAGCCAAGTTGGCAAAGGTTCAATTGATATTGGAAATTCTGATATTTTTGCATCACAAAAGAAGGGGGTTGACCCTAAGAAGATGCAAGATAATAAGGTTGCTGCCGTTGGGATTGCACCCGTTGTGAATAAGGATGTTTCGGTCAAAAACTTATCATCAAAGCAATTGAAGGATATCTTTAGTGGTAAGATTACTAACTGGAAGGAAGTTGGCGGTAAGGACGAGAAAATCGTTGTGATTAACCGAGCTCAAGGTTCAGGGACACGTTTCACATTTGAACAAAATGTTTTGAATGGTAAGTCTGCTAAGACGGCTCAAGAACAAGATGATAATGGGGCGGTTCAAAAGATTGTTGGCCAAACGCCTGGTGCAATTTCATACTTGGCCTTTTCATATACGCAAGGTCATTCAGCCGATAAGTTGAAGACGATTAAGGTGGATAACGTCAAGCCTAGTGATGAAAATGTAGCCAACAATAAGTGGAAGATTTGGGCGTACGAACACATGTACACAAAGAAGAACCCAAACAAGGCAACAAAGCAATATGTTGAATTTGTGAAGTCAGATGCGATGAAGAAGACCACAAAGAAGTTGGGATATATCCCAATGTCTGACATGAAGGTTCAAAAAGACGACCAAAATAAGGTCACTAAATTAAAGTAAAAAACTAAAGCATGTCCATAATTTGGACATGCTTTTAAAATGTTTGGAAATCGGAATCTAATTTGTCAAAAGCGTAAAAATTCGGTATGATGGATGGGTTGTTGATTTTAGAACAGTACATAGAAAGTAGTTTAAATTTGAAAGGTCATTTAATTTTCTTAACCATGATCACCACAATGGTGACAATTAATACCATCATCGCATACGGGTTAAATGCGGTTGATGTTGCGATTATCTTGCAATTATTAGTTATGATTATTCCGGGTGCTTTTGCTGTCCGTCAATTTGTGACAGTACCCTTAGTAAAAAACATTGAAGCACGTTTTTTGCAGAGTATTCACCAACATTGGCGGCAATTAATTATTTTCCCAGCGTTAGTGATTTTTATTAATTCTGGGATTATGACGTTAATTACAACCGTTCTCAAGAATTTGGGTGAATTTCCGCTCCTAACCAACTTTTTGCAAGGTTGGGGCTTTAAGTTAGCGATTATTTTTCCGCTATTCTTTTTTGTGGTTCGCCCCTTATGGAATAAAATTTTTGCATGGTTCGAAACGGTGCAAGCAGATTAAGTTAATTTTGCCCAAGCTATCCTAAAGGGGGATAGCTTTTTTTGTGTACAAATTATCGCTTTTAGGGCTGGTTTTTAAGCTATAATAGAAATTAAATCATAAAAGAATAACATTTACTCTATGAAACCATAGAAAGTTAGAGGAGCGTGCTGGTGAAAATTAAGTTAAATAAGATGCGATTCCATAGTTACATTGGCTATTTTGAACAAGAACGCGTGGTAGGACAAGATATACTAGTTTCGATCGTTTTGACGTTACCGGAAAAGGATGTTTCAGCTTACTTGGCTGATGACTTAGAACAGACGGTTAATTACGGTGAAGTTTATCAGTTAATTGCTGATTTGATTCAAAATAATCATGAGATTAAATTGCTGGAAACTTTGGCAGCGATGATGATTGAACAAATTCATGCCCATTTTCCAGATCAAATCGACTTGGTTCAAGTGCAAATTGAAAAGTTGAATTTGCCGATTGATGGCATTTTAGATAGTGCAGAAGTTGAATTAGCGGGGTAGTTATGGAAAATATTGCATATGTTGGCTTAGGTAGTAACATGGGGAATTCTAAACAAACTTTACAAGCTGTTTTAGAGGACTTAAATCAAGAACCAGACCTTGATGTTGAGCAAGTATCGCATTTTTATGTGACAGATCCGGTTGGTATGGTTGACCAAGATCAGTTTGTGAATGCGGTCATAAAGCTTAAAACGTCATTAACAGCTGAAGCGTTATTAGATGTATTACATCGCTATGAACAGAAATATCATCGCGTTCGAACGATTCATTGGGGGCCACGCACGCTTGATTTAGATATTGAACTTTTTAATAATGATGTGATTAATAATGCGGTTTTGGATGTACCACATCGTGAAATGTTTAATCGTTTATTTGTTTTAGTTCCATTACAAGAAATTATGGATAAAACGCATCCAAAATATCAGCAAGTTAGTGATGCGATTAATACACTTAATGGCAGCCAATATATTATGCGCCTGGACGAAATAGGAAAGTGATAAGTATGGATCAACAATTAATAGAAGAAAGTGTTCGCAATATTTTTAAAGCGATTGGTGAACAACCTAATCGGCCTGGGTTACAAGAAACGCCTCAACGTGTCGCAAAGATGTATGAAGAAATCTTTAGTTCGTTGGATCAACCAGAGTTCGAAGCTTACAAAATATTCGATACCGACCATACGAATGATGGCGAATTAGTGACAGTTACTGAAATCCCATTTTATTCAATGTGTGAGCACCATCTGTTGCCTTTTTTTGGAACGGTTTCTGTTGGTTATGTGCCACAAAATGGACGGGTAATTGGGTTGAGTAAGATTCCACGGTTAGTCGATTATGCAACGCACAAACCAACCTTACAAGAGGAGGTTACCAGCACCATTGGGAATACATTAATGGATATTTTGGATCCTGCTGGCGTGGCAGTTTTGGTTAAAGCACGGCACATGTGCGTGGAAATGCGTGGCGTTAAAAAGCCGGGTAGTGAGACCAAAACGACCTTTTATCGTGGTGCTTTTGAAGATAAGGCATTACGCCAAGAATTTTTGGAGACGATTAAGAGCTAAAGATGACAATTGGTTAGTGGTACGGAACAGATGGGAGCGTGCAAGTGATGATGACATACGCAGAAATCATGCAACAAATCCCAAAACAGATGAAGTATGTTGATGATATTGATCGAGTGGCGCTGTTAAATCGAATTTTAAAGCAGTTGGGACAGCCCCAGGCTAATTATCCATTGATGCACATCTGTGGGACGAATGGGAAAGGTTCAACAGGCGTGTTGGTACGAGACTTTTTAGTAGCAAGCCAAAAGCGGGTTGGACATTTTAGTAGTCCGCCGATGTACGATGACTTAGAACAAATTGCAATTAATGGAAAATCAATGTCGGAAAATGAATTTGTGGAAGTTTACCAAAAGCTACTGGAAGCTTTACAAGCGCTTAATTTGACACAAGCTGATATCACAATTTTTGAAACGTTTGTCTTGATTGCAGCAGTCTATTTTGCGGAACAAGCTGTGGATTTTGCCATTTTTGAGTGTGGCTTAGGTGGCGCACTCGATGCTACTAATGCTTTGGGGATGAGCGATTATACGATTTTTACTAAAATTGACTTGGACCATATGCAAGTTTTGGGGTCGACCTTATCGGAAATTGCGACTAATAAGGCACAAATTATTGATCCAAATTCAATTGTGTTTAATTACCCCGATCAAGATACGCAGGTTACGGATATTTTAAAGCAGGAAGCAGCGCAAAAACAGGTAGCATTCATTGATAAAACCCCTTATCGGATTACACGAGTTAAAACGCGAGATGGTCATCTATATGTGGATGTCCAGTTAGCGGACGGGCTTTACCCTAATCAGCCTTTTGGTTTGTTAGGAGCTTACCAAGTCGAGAATCTACAAAATGCCTTGAATTGGTTGTATATCTACAATCAGCAACATCAAAATCAACCGATTGCGGATACGTTAATTTTACAGGTAATTAAACAAGTTAGTTTGCCGGGGCGGATGCAACAAGTGCATCAAAACCCCGATATTTATATCGATGGCGCGCATAACGAGAATGCTATTGCCGGGCTAGTTGCGACTTTAGGGACACAGCAACGTTACGATGTGATTGTTGGCTTTTTGAAAGATAAAGACTATGCTGACTGTGTCGCATTGTTGGGGCAACTAAATGCACATTTTATTCTCACAGAACCAATTCAGCCAGAACGGGCTCTAAGTTACACTGATCTCGCACAAACATTTAAGGCTGAAGGTATTACGGATTTTTCAGTTGCCGATGACCTTACAGATGCGTTGCGCCAAGTACAAGGTACAAAAAATCCAATAATTGTCACAGGTTCATTCTATCTCATTAATCATGTCGTACCGCTTATTCAACAGGAGGAATTGTTTTGAAAATTACAGAATTAACGAAGCAAAGGGCCCAAACATCGGCTGAACAACTATTAACTCAACAAGCTTTGCGGCAAAGAAGCGTTGTCGTTGCTTTTGTGGCCGAAACGCCTGAAGAGCAGCAAAAGTTGGCGCCGGTGTTGCGTCGCTTTAATGTGGTGTATGTTGCTGACCATGAACGTAATTTAGCAATTTTAGATTTTAATGCATTGGCTGCGCTTGAAGCAGAATTTTCAAAAGTATTCGATGACGCAGCAACGCAGGCACTAGCTTCAATTCAACGAGCCCATCAGGTTGTTTGGCAAGCTGGAGATTTTCATTTTGATTTGACCACCAAAGGATTGGTTTATGCCATTTTGAATACGACACCTGATTCTTTTTATGATGGTGGTCAGTATTTTGATGAGATTGCGGTTCGAGAACACGTTGCTGAGATTTTAGCGCACGGGGCTGATGTCATTGAAGTTGGTGGCCAATCAACACGTCCTGGTTATACTGAAATTTCAAGTCAGGCTGAAATTGATCGAATCATGCCATACATCAAATTGATTCAAAATGAATTTCCTGAGGCGGTTATCGCAGTTGATACATATAAGCCGGTGGTTATGGAGGCGGCTTTGGACGCTGGTGTGTCAATTATTAATGACATTAATGGTTTTGTGGATGACCCAGTTAAAATTGATTTAATGCGCCAATCAAATGTCGGCATGGTCAGTATGTTGAACCGACGGTTGATGGATGAACCGATTACTTACGACACGGTCATGGCTGTGTTCCGAGATCAATTGCAACAATTTAAGGCGGCTGGTATTGATCTTAATCGGGTTGCACTTGACCCTGGTGTTGGTTTTTCAACGGTGGGAAATTTGCATAACGATTTAGCTTTGATTCATGGCATTAGTCAATTGAATGATTTTCAATTGCCAGTTATGGCGGCGGTTTCTAATAAGAGTTACCTTAAAAAGTTGCTTGATTTAGAGAAGGATGACCGGGTGATGATGAGCGTTGTGACCGAAGCGCTCATGTATGAGCAAGGCAATCAAATTATTCGGGTGCATAATGTTGAAGAAACAGATCAAATGCGCCGTTTGATCGATAATATTCATGAAAGTTATTTAGCTTAAACAAAAACCTGGATTCTAATTTGAATCCAGGTTTTTTGTTATTCAACTGAAAAGCTATCTTGGTGGTGCTCGTATTGATCACGCGAACTGTTTTGAGGTTGGCTAGTTAATGGCATCCAATGTCCAATTAAACGAATTAAGACATAGCTAAGACTGCTCGTGAGTAAGATGGTAAAACTAATTCCTGCTAACTGTGTTAGTAAGAGTGACCAATTGCCGGAGATTGCGCCTAAATGACCAGAAAGGTGAGGACTAGCGAAGAGACCGGTTGCTAAGCCACCAAGTACGCCACCTAGGCCGTGGACACCGAAAGCATCTAAGGCATCATCATATTGAAAATGTTGTTTGGTGAATTTGATGAGGCCGTAAAGGATGGGGGTGCCAATTAGAATTGTTAAGAAGGCTGATTGAGGGGTCATGAAACCGGCTCCGGGTGTAATTAATACGAGACCGCTTAGGGCGCCTGTAAAGCTACCAGATAATGTTGGTGTTTGTTTTTGCCAGTATTCTAGTGCTTGCCAAATGGTAAAGCCGAGTGCTCCGGCTAAAATTGTATTAAATAGGGCGATTAGAGCAGATTCGTTTAAGGCGAGTGCAGAACCAGCATTAAAGCCAAACCAACCAAGCCAAAGTAGAATCGCACCAATTGTGACCGAAGGTGCGTGATGCACGGTTGCTAAAGTGGGCTGCTCACGTGAACCAATCACTAGCGCTAAAACTAAGCCAGTGAAACCAGAGGCGATGTGGACCACGTCACCACCAGCGAAATCAAGCACGCCAAGTTGTTGTAATAAACCACCACCCCAAGTCATGTGGGCCAGCGGGAAGTAAACGACAATTAACCACAGGATGATAAAAACGTTAAAAGCTTTAAAGTTGATTCGATCAATGACGGAACCGGCGATAATGCCCATCGTGATTAATGGAAACATCCCTTGAAACATTGCAAAAACAGCATCTGGGATGTGCAATCCCCGTGTGCTATGGATGAAACTGACATGATTGAATAAAAACTGATGAAAATTACCGAAGAATAGGCCATTTCCGCTAAACGAAAGTGTGAAGCCAAATAAGTACCAGATGACACTGGCGAAACCTAAGGGTAATAGCACCATCATCATGGTATTGATGAAATGTCCTTTTTTTTAGAAAGGCCACCGTAAAAGAGGGCGAGACCCCCGGTCATGGTCCAGACCAATAGGGTGCATAAGATAACGAAAACTGTGTCAGTTGTATTTGCCATTAATTTAATCCCCTTTCATTTATAACTATACCAATCATTATAATGATTGCAGTTGATTTTAGTGATAAAATGTGAGGGAAGCTAACAAAGGTCATTTTAATGAGGTGATTAACATGCATTATTACATTGTGCCAGGATATGGGGGCACCCCCGACGCAGCATGGTATGCGTGGCTTAAGGGGGGTATAAAAGAAAATACTGGCTCGCCAGTAACGATTATTGATGTTCCAAAGACGCAAATGGCTGATAGTAATGTTTGGCAAACAGTATTAGAACAGACAATTGATGTTAATCAATCCATTTGTTTAATTGCTCACAGTTTTGGTTGTTATAATAGCTTGCGTTTTATAATGGATAATGAGGTTCGGCCAGATGCACTTTTGATGGTTGGTGCGTTTGCGCAACCTTTAACGGTGTATCCTGAATTAACGCCGGCATTAAGTCAGCATCAATTAGATTTTAATAAATTACGCCGTTTGATTCGAAATGGGCTAGTGTTAACGGCTTTGGATGATCCAGTTGTTCCTTGGATGCAGGCGCAGAAAATTGCGGAAAATTTGCGCTTAGATGTATTGATTAAAGCGTCAGGTGGGCATTTTGTAGGACGGCGTGCACCGCTTGTAGCCCAAGCGCTCCAAGCGGTTGTGAGGGAAATTGATGTTAATAATAGCTAGTTTCGAACTTGTGGCTCTGTTAGCGCTACTGATTAACCAACGCCGAGGGCATATTAACCTTGGAAATGGTATTTGGCCCCTGTTGGTTATGTTGCTCAGTCTATTGTTAATAACGCTGGGATTGCAAAGTTGGCCTTTTACGGGTTGGTTAAAGGCTTGGTTATGGGTGCTCGCGATTGGCGGGATTCTAGGTGGGTGTGGTTTCCTTTGGCTTGGCTATTTGATTCTCCAACAAGCTTGGATGTATCGCCATATTCGCGCCTATCGTCGGGTGAATGTGACTTTAGTTGGCATGTTGATTATTTTGCTATGTTTTAGTAGTTTGATACTTTTACAATTACACTGGCCGGCACTAATTTATTTGACTGTGTTGATGGCCGCATGTATCGGTTATGTCGCATTCTTTTGGTGTGCATTCGGCATCGCGTTTTTACATTATCGTTGGCGTAATAGGGTTGGTCATCAACGAATTGCGTATGTTTTGGTCCTCGGAGCGCTATTAGAACAGGACAACCAAGTTTCCTTAACATTGAAAAAGCGTCTTGATTTGGCACTAAGTTTCGGAGAGCGGCAAATAAATCAACCAGTGTATGTAATGTCTGGTGGTAAAACTGGACCTGGGCAAGTGAGCGAAAGTTCGGCGATGCAGCAATATGCTCGCCAAGATGGTATTGCTGACGAGCGTATTTATTGTGAAAATCAGTCGCGGAATACATATGAAAATTTTCAGTATACACAGGAATTACTGAAAAAACTTGAAGTTCCAATACAGCAAGGGGTTTTTGTTACCAGTGATTATCATGCGTTTCGGGCTGCAATCTTTGCTGATCGATTTGGCTTAACTACTCAGAGTGTGGTGGTACATACGGCGCGGAAAAAAATTTGGTATGGTTATATGCGTGAATTTTTTTCAATCATGTTTAACAAATGGCGGTGGCATGCGTTTTGTGTAAGCGCTTTAATTTTAATCGTATTTTTGGCGTTAATTACTGGGAAATTGTCAATTTAGCAGGTATAATAAAGCTTGTAAATATACAATTATATGGAGGTAGTGGATGATGGATGCGCAACAAACCTTGATTTTGATTAAGCCAGATGGTGTTAGTCAAGGACATATTGGGGAGATTATTACCCGTTTGGAAAAGAAAGGCTACCGAATTGATGCTTTGAAGGTAACTCAAGAAACTGATGAGTTGTTGGCGCAACATTATGCTGACAAAGTCGATAAGCCATTTTATCCTGAAATGAAATCATACATGCAAGAAGGGCCAATTGTGGCGATTGTTGCAAGTGGAGTCCAAATTATTTCAGTATTCCGACGCATGGCGGGAGCAACAAATCCATCTGAAGCAGCCTTTGGTACGATTCGCGGTGACTTTGGTCGTGAATATGCTGATGAAAAATTGCGTAATGTGGTGCACAGTTCTGATAGCCCTGAGGCGGCCGAGCGTGAAATTAAAATTTGGTTTGGTTCTGACTTTAACAATTAGGACACAAAAAAGGCAGAGCCGACCGGCTCTGCCTTTTATTTTTATTTAAATTAGTCGATTGAAATCTTGTGATCTGCTTCTTGAACCTTTGGAAGTTCAATAGTTAGAACACCGTTATCAAGTGAAGCGCTAATCTTGTTCTCGTCAACCCCAGCTAAGTTAAAGCTGCGATGTGCTGATCCTTCTGAACGCTCACTTAGCAAAACATGTGTATCTTCATCTGAGTGATCCTCAAAGTGATCATATTTTGCATCGATGTTTAATACACCGTCATGGTAGCTCATGTTGATATCGTCTTTATTAACACCAGGTACATTTACATGAACAATGTACTTGTCATCAGCTTCGGTTACATCAGTTCCGAGAACAGCAGGTGTTGTTCCTTCATTGAAGAATCCGCGTGAAATTTGGTCAATCAAATGGTTCAAATCGCTATATGTCCGTACTTCGTTACTCATGGTAAATACCTCTCTTTATCATTTTTTTATCATTTTTATTTTATAAACAAAGTTCTTAAGGCTTTTCTTTATTGCCCTTCCTTGCTTACATCTATTATATTACACCCTTTAAAAATAAATGCAAGGGTTTTGAGCAAATTTTTAGCACTTTATTTGTTAGAGTGCTAATTTTGTTATCAGGGTTGCTTGAAAAGACTGATTGCGAAGCGGTTTTGACGGTGTATAATGGGTGCATGGAAAATTCATCAATTGAAAAATTTAATGTCGAAAAATTAACTACACAACAAGAAAAACAGTTAAATGCGATTGAAGCCTTTATTCAAGATCATTTGTATGATGAGGGGCCTGTGGCGGTTGGAGTTATTCGAGGTGCAGCCGGGACAGGGAAAAGTGTTATTTTAACTGAATTATTTAAACGTTTGCAGCATGGTGCTAGAACCCAAACGGGGCCCTATGCAGACACTAAAAATGTTTTTACGGTCAACCATCCTGAGTTGTTAAAAGTATATCAAGAGTTAGCGGCACAACAACCAAATTTAAAGAAAAAAGATTATCAGCGGCCAACTTCAATTATTAACCAAGCCCATAAAACTGGGCAGCGCTATGATGCGATTGTCGTCGATGAAGGCCATTTATTACTATCTAAGCCGGAACCTTATATTAAGTTTTATGGCGATAACCAATTAAGCGAATTAATGAAAATTGCGAAAGTGGTCATTGTCGTCTTTGATTTTGAACAAGTGATGCAATCAAAGGCTTTTTGGAGCCCAGCTTTGTTGGATCGAGTAACAGCATCTGCTACAGTACAGAATTTTGAGTTAGATTTACAGTATCGAGTGCATGCTAATCAAGCAGTGTTGGACTGGCTGGCTGCGCTTGGACGCGGTGAATTGCGACCTTTACCGGAAGATTTGGGTGCTTATGATTTAAGAATTTATGATCGTGCAGCTGATTTATATGAAGCAATTAAGCAACGCAATGCTGAAGTCGGATTGTCACGAGTCATGGCAACGAGTGGGTTTAAACGGCTAGGAAATGGAGATCATGCTGTTTATATGGATGATTTCTGTTTACCTTGGGACGAGTATGATCCACAAAAAACGCCTTGGGCTGAGCGACCTGAGTCAATTAATGAAGTTGGTTCAATTTATACGGTCCAAGGTTTTGACTTAAATTATGCTGGTGTGATTTTAGGGCCACCCTTTAAATATGATAAAAAGCAGCAACGGATGTGGATTGATACAGATGAAGTTACCCATCGTGAAATCTATAAAAAGTCGCCGCACTTACAAAAGGCTGGTGAGATTGCTCAAATGCAGTCTGACGTAATGTTACATGCCGCTAGTATCCTAATGACCCGAGGGATTGAGGGGTTATACCTCACGGCAGCTGACGATGAATTAAGACAAGCTTTAACAACGTTACAAGCAGATTGGAAAAGAAAAAATGCAAGCATGGATGAAAAAATTTAATGAGGCCGACCAAGCTGTTTATTTTGCATCAGCTGATAAGCAGACCCAGCTAGCTGGGTTTGGTGTAGCTGATGAATTGAAGAACTGGCAGCAACCAAGTGAGTTAGCAAATTGGTTAGCCCAGCAAACGCAGCTTGTGTTTGGCGGAGTCCCCTTTGATGAACAAAAACAGGACTCGGTATTGATGAATGGCTATTTTTTCGCTCCAGCAGAAACTGTTGATTTAAGGCAGGTGCCAAATGATTCGGTGCAAACGCCTTTGCAGTCTAATGCGGTCTTAAAAGAAGATCAAGAAGTTGACTGGGTTGATCGAATGACTCCAACGCTTACAACCTTGCAACGTGAAGTGGATAAAGAAAAAGTAGTCTTAGGGATGCAAACAACACTGCAATTAGCACATCCCTTGGATTTGGGTCAATTGATTGCTGATTTGCAAGTTAAACAGCCTAATAGTTATCACTTTGTTTTAAAACGTGGTGATGAAGCCTTTATTTCTGCAACTCCTGAACGTTTAGTTCGTTTAGCGGGACAACATTTTGAAACGGCTGCAGTGGCTGGATCAATTAAACGTGGAGAAAATCAAGCAAAGGATGCAGCCTTGGCGAGCCAACTGTGGCATGACCCCAAAAATCGAACAGAGCATGCAGTGGTTGTTGATACAATTGCTAATGTTTTGTCTGATTTGGCGACGCTACATTATGACAAAGAGCCGACCCTTTTGAAAACACCACAAATTCAGCATTTATACACACCAATTCAAGGTGAGTTAGCTGAAAACACGTCATTACCAGAGTTATTGGAACGTTTGCATCCTACGCCTGCACTAGGAGGTTTTCCAAAAGATTGGGCGCAAGCAGTGATTAAATCGGTTGAAGCACAACCGCGCGGACTATTTGCGGCCCCAATTGGTTATTTAGAACCAAATGGTATGGGTGAATTTGTTGTGGGGATTCGGTCGATGTGGCAAAAGGGCACTGAGGTGCATTTGTTTGCTGGGGCAGGGATTCTACCTGATTCAGATTTGGCACAAGAAGCTCAGGAAATCCAATTGAAAATGACGCCAATGAAAGAATTAATTGAGGCACAACAATGAATCAGAATTTAACAGAACAAATTAAACATTTAATATTAGGACTGTATGAACAAGGCGTGCGGCATGTCGTCGTATCACCAGGTTCGCGCACAACGCCAATTGCTTTGCTATTGGCTGAATTTAGCCAACATATTGTAGACGATTTTCAGTTACATGTTGCGCTAGATGAGCGTGATGCAGGCTTCTTAGGGCTGGGAATTGCTAAAACTAGCCAAGAACCAGTGGCCTTGTTGGCAACATCAGGGACAGCGACGGCTAATTATGCCCCCGCCATTGCTGAAGCAGCGGTTTCACATGTGCCGTTGTTAGCTTTAACAACCGATCGGCCTGAAGAGTTACAGCACATTGGCGCACCACAAACGATTGCGCAAACTGGGTTATATGGTGGCAACGTTAAGAATGCCGTGACGCTAACGTTACAAAGTGAGAGCCCAGATGCTTTAGCTTATCTTGATTACGAGGTTCAACACTTAGTTCATCAAAGTGTGACTGCACCAGCTGGTCCAGTACAACTGAATTTACCGTTACGTAAACCTTTGATGCCAGACTTAGAGATGCCTTGGCCGACTATCAAACCACAGGCTTTTCCGGATTTAACAGCACAAGTTGAATTGAATCCAGCCTTAGTAGAGTTATTGCAGCGTGAAATTGTCTTTTTAGCCGGACCCGTTGAACGTGGTGATTATACGCAATTACTAGTTGATGTTGCAAAGAAGCATCAAATCCCAGTTATTGCCGATGTGCTAAGCCAAGTGCGACCGGCACCAGGCCAAATTATTGGTATTGATAGTTTGGTGGCGGCCAATCAATTGGCCAGTTTACCAGTACCACAAGTGATCGTTCGGTTTGGTGCAACACCGGTTTCAGCAAAATTATTACAATGGATTCAAAGTGAGCATATTCCGGTGCTTCAAGTTGGCAAACAATATGTTGGTCATGATCATAGCCGACAAAGTGAGATGTCCTTAGATGTTAATGAAACTAGCTTTTTAAAGGCGTTTGATCAGCAAATTGGTCAAAATACGTCGACATTCTATCAAGCATGGTTGGCAACTCAAACGCGTTTGACAGAAATTGGACAACAAATGGTACAGACGCCTTTGGATGATTTAGGTGTGGTACAAACGATGAATAATCTGCCGATGGGGACACGGTTGTTCATTGCTAATTCAATGCCAATCCGGGATTATGATAATTACTGGCAACCAAAGCATGCAATTAAAACATGGGCTAATCGTGGTGCGAATGGTATTGATGGGACAGTTGCCACTGCAGCAGGGATGGCCTTGGCTGGTGGAAATAACTGGCTGGCGATTGGTGATTTAGCCTTATTCCATGATTTGAACGGGATTGCTTTAGCAAAGCAGCTTGGGGTTGATCTAACAATTTTGGTAACAAATAATGCTGGTGGAGGTATTTTTTCATTTTTGCCACAAGCTAGTGCTGATGAATATTTTGAGCAATTATTCGGGACGCCACAGGGGTGGTCAATCGAAAAAGTGGCTGATTTATTCGATGCGCAATATCAGCGCATTCAACAACCACAAGCCTTGCAACAAGCAGTTGATCAGCCTGCTGATGGTTTGAAAATTATTGAAGTGACCACTCAACGGCAACAGAATGTGGTGACGCACCAAACTGTGCTGAATCAGTTAGGAGCAGATTATGCCAACAATTGAAGTCCGTGGATATCCATATCACTATGAACAAAAGGGGACAGGAACACCAACTTGGCTTTTTTTGCATGGCTTCATGGGCAGTCATGCAGATTTTGAGGCGATTAATCCACGTGGTACCGCAATCTATTTAGATTTGCTAGGCTTTGGTCCGAATGCGCCAGTGGTTAAAGATAGTCACCGTTTTCAGGCTGAACAACAAATTGCTGATTTGCAGACGCTTATCCAAAATTTGACGCAACAACCCGTGCAGCTAGTTGGCTATTCCATGGGTGCTCGGCTTGCGCTAGCGTATGCTTTAGCGCATCCAGAGGACATTCAATTGTTAGTGCTAGAAAGCGGAACCCCTGGCCTTGCAGATGCTGATGAGCGCCAGGCGCGTCAGTTAGCGGATGAAAAAAAGGCGCACAGGGTGCTTGAATCTGGTATGGAAGCATTCATAAATGAATGGGAACAGCTACCGATGTTTGCTAGTCAGCAGCAGTTGCCAGCAACACAAAGAGCGTTTATGCACGCTCAGCGAGTAGCTCAGCAACCTGAAAATGTGGCGGCTTCATTGCGTGAGTTTGGAACAGGGGCTATGCCGAATTTATGGCCACAGTTGCGGGCTTTAGATGTGGCAACGGTATTGATTAATGGTGCTTTAGATAAAAAATTTCTCTGTATTACACAAAATATGCTGTTGCACCTGCCACAGGCTCACGACGTACAAATTCCAGAAGCTGGACACAATGTCCATTTCGAGGCGCCGATGATGTTTACACAGGTGTTAAACGACATGCAAGCTATGCTATACAAATAAATCGGCTTCATGTATAATAATGTTTGGTCTTTTAAGACCTGTTTGTCTCCGTAGCTCAGTTGGTAGAGCAAGGGACTTTTAATCCTTGGGTCCACGGTTCGAGTCCGTGCGGGGACATCATTTAATCATTTGATTAAATTCGTTCAGGTTCCTTTAGCTCAGTTGGTTAGAGCAGACGGCTCATAACCGTCCGGTCGTCGGTTCGAGTCCGACAGGGAACATTCTAATTGATGATTAGATCGTTAATAAAAGCGCTAACTTAGCTACTTAGATAGCTTGTTAGCGCTTTTTGTTTCTTGGAAATATTTTTGCACAAAAAAAGAGCATTTTTAAGACATGCTCAGGTCTGATATCGAGATTAACCCTGCTATAAAGCATCCACTCAGTAGGAGGGATGTGTTTTTTTATTTGTTGTTCAAAGTTTTTTTATCTGCAGTGGTGATTGCTTAATTGAAAAGGCGTTAAATTTTCTAAATTACGGTAGGTTGTTTCAGATTAACCATGATAAGGGATGGATTTTTCCATCATTGCTTGACTATCATTATCGTAATCTTCATTCCAGTCTTTCATATATTCGTCGCGATCATCTTCACTTGTTCCTGTTCCAGTCTCTCCGCCCATTTGTTTAAATGACAATTGGTTGTAGGTGGTACGACCAGGATGGCCATTACTGGCTGCTGAAGAGGTTCCTTCTTGCCAATATTCCGAGGTAGGAGCTGTGCGGCTTAGGCGAGTTGTACCGTCGGCAAAAACTAAAATATAATTATAACCGTCATCTGTTGGTTGGGTAGCTTCTTGTGATGAGGCAACTTCAGAAGATGACGTCTCTTCAGAAGTTGATGTCTTTTCTGAAGATAACTTTTTGGAAGATGATTCTGAAGATACATGTGAATTTGAAGACTTGGAAGAGCTTGAAATATAAACTCCCATGAAAAAAATTGCGATAGCTGCTAAGATACCAACAAAGATGGCTATCAAAATTAGCCAGATGTTTTTTGATTTTGTTGGGTTATTGTTAGTAGAACGTGTTTCTTTATTGTTATTCATAAACTTTCATTTTTCTCCGTTGTGCTTGAAGGTGACATGTTTTATTAGTGATGATTAATTACTTTACGCATTGTGATTATTTATTGGCCATCGTTATTGATTTCATTCAGGACTTCGACCTTTGTATTGAAAATTTTAGATACACCATCAACACCGTATTGCTTGATTAAATTAGGTGTTTCATCTTTTAATTGTTGTGAATAAACATTTTTAGATGTCATTGTGTGTGCTAGCAATTTGATAAGTACGATAGCCCATAACTCCCAAAATAATGAGCAGCCTTATCATTAAGAACCAAAACCCGAATCCCTTATAAAATGCTTTTTTTGTACATACACATTACCGTTAGCGTCTTTAATTTTTTTAGCCATATGGCGCTCCTCCTATAACAGCTTTTTATATCGTTCAGTTAATTGGATATGTTTACTTAAGTAGTAAATACTTCAGTAGAGCTTTTTACGTTTTATTTGCATTACAACTATCACTCTCTAATAATGTAATCCTTAATTATTTTTTATCCATCAGGACAAGTAAGCAATAAAAAAACTATCACTAATGGCTTTGCCACTTGTATGGTGATAGAAAATTTAGGCCTATTTAAGATATATTGAATTTAGCACGAGATTGTAGGTTTAGTCAAATTAATTGAATATCGTTAACTTTAATGATATTGGCGTACAGCCGGTGGTATATAGGCGTCGATAAAAGGGATGATCTCATCTAATTGCGTAATAAACCCAAGTTTTTGAAAATCCGATTCAGTTAAAAAGGCTTTTTCAACCATCTCTTCAAGTAGCTGTTTTAAAGGATTATAATAACCAGCTACATTGTAAAGCAGGCAAGGGTTTTCGTTATCGCCAATTCTGGCCCAAGAAAATGCTTCAATAATTTCCTCAAGTGTTCCTGGACCGCCAGGGAGTGCTAAACAAGCATCTGATTGTTCGAGCATTTTTTGCTTACGGATGGACATATCTGGCACGATTTCTAATGAAGTTAGTCCATTATAAGCGGCGCCGCGGTCATAGAGGTTTTGTGGCATGATGCCGTGCACGTGCCCTCCATTATCAAGGACGGTTTGCGCTAAAAGGCCCATTAGGCCAACGCCACCTCCGCCGTATACTAAGTCAAACTGGTTGTTGGCTAACCAGATGCCTAATTCGTGAGTAGCTTGTTCATACTTGGGATCATTTCCAGTGGTGGCACCACAATAGACAGCGATTTTTTTCATTGTATGTCTCCTTATGCTATTATCATTTAAATTGGTATAACATAAATACATGCGTAAAGATATCCAATGTTATAAAGTAATGGCATGATCAAGTCTTAATTAAACAACTTTGCCTTGTTGGATTTTTAGTCATTATTCAAAACTTTCTTAATGAAGGGAGCGCACCATGCAAGTTAAACAAGTTACCGCAATCCCGTTACGTTTACCGTTGAAGGAAGCGTTCGATACAGCTCATGACCGAACAAAAGTGCGGGCATTGACCCTGCTAGAAATTCAATTGATGGATGGCAGTGTTGGATATGGCGAAATTCAAAGTTTTGAGAATACAGCTTACGCGCCAGAAAATCAGCAACTTTCGTGGTCAGTCCTGCCGCAGTTAGTGCAGGTATTGAAAGATCACGCCTGGAATCATCCGCAACAAGTGGCGGCTTTATTAGATGAAAGTACTGATTATAGCTTTGCTAAAGCAGGATTGGAGATGGCATGTTGGGATGCGTATGGGCATTTGAAACAGCAATCATTAGCGCAATTGCTCGGAGTGACAAGAAAAGCCATTCCAGTAGGTAAGGCAATTGGATTGCAAGCGACATCGGCTAAGACCGAGCAATTAATTGGTGAAGCCATTGCACAGGGATATCAACGGATTAAATTAAAGATGGTTCCGGAATTAACAGTACCTGATTTAAATGCGTGGGATGATTCTGCGAGCCTGTTTACGATTGATTTTAATAATGCATTGCCTGATAAGCCACAAAGTACCCAAATCTTAGCAACGCTAAAGCAAAAAGGAATTACTCTAGTTGAAGAGCCGTTGCAAGGGGCTAACTGGTCGAGCTATCAAACCTTAGCCAATCAAGTAGCGTTACCCTTGGTGAGTTTAGATGAGTCGATTAACGACGTTGCCGATGTTGAACGGGCTTTGGCGTTAGACGTGGCCGATGCTTTTACACTCAAACCTGGAAAGTTAGGTGGGATTGGGCCAACGCTATTGGCGCAGTCAAAAATTACACAAGCTGGTAAGTTGCCATGGATTGGTGGCATGTTGAGCTCAGGAATCGGTCGTTTTGTGGACGCTGTTTTAGCAGCCAAGCAAGCAGATCCGATTTTTCCGCCGGATAGTGGACCGACACAGGCCTATTTACAAGCAGATATTATTGTTGAAAAATTGCATTTGCAAGCTGGACAGGTGGAGCTCCCAAGTCAACCTGGCTTAGGCTTTCACATTGATTGGTCACAAGTGCAGCAATATCAAACCGGTCCAGCGCAGATATTTTAAAACAGGTGGACGTAATTTTGGTATAATTTAATGAAAGATGACGGAGGTAGCGAAATGGAAGCGCAATTAGCAGATGTTCGTAAGATTTTTGAACCATTGAATATTGATGGGATTTTGGTGACTAATGGTTTCAATATGAACTATTTAACTGGTTTTGATGGCGGTGAAGGTGATGGGTTAGTTTTGATTGGTAAAGATAACATTGCCTTGATTACTGATGATCGCTATGAAGTTGAGTATCGTGAAAAGTTAGCCGATACACCAGTTGAATTATTGGTAACTCGTAACTATTGGGGGGTTGCCATGGCTGCAGCAAAACGCTTTAAGATTGAACGCCTCGGTTTTGAAGACTCAATTATGTTCAGAGATTTTGATTATATCGATGAAAATTTTGATGGCGTTGACATTGTCCCCGTTCCCGAGTTATTTGAATCAATTCGTGAAGTGAAAAATGATGATGAAATCAGTAAATTGCGCCATGCAGCTGAAATTTCAGTGGCTGGCTTTAATGCGATTTTACCTGATTTGCATGTTGGTATGACGGAACGACAAGTTGCGAACCTGTTAGACTTTCGTCTTAAGGAATTAGGCGCTGATAAGCCATCATTTGATACGATTGTGGCATCTGGTGCGCGCGCGGCCTTGCCACACGGCTTGGCAACAGATAAGGTCATTGAAGCTGGAGAAATGGTGACCATTGACTTTGGCTATTATGTAGATGGTTATACTTCGGATATTACACGGACGATTGCCTTTGGTGAACCAACGGCGCAAATGCGTGAAGTTTATGATGTGGTTTTGACGGCTCAAAAAGCTGGGATTGCGGCTTTGCAACTTGGCAATTCAGCAATTGAAGTTGATGCAGCTGCCCGCAAAATCATTGATGATGCTGGTTATGGCAAGAACTTTAGTCATTCAACTGGTCATGGAATTGGTTTAGATATTCATGAAGGACCAGTGCTTTCAAAAAATGCAGATAAGCAAGATCTCGTCCGTGATGGAATGGTATTGACCGTTGAGCCAGGGATTTATTTGGAAAATGTTGGTGGTGTCCGCATTGAAGATGATATTGTTGTTAGTGTAGAAGGTAACGAGAACTTGACAGCGGGTATCCCAACCGACTTAATTGTGATTGATCAGTAATATGACATTAGAATATTTTGAATTTTATCGTGGTAATTTAGCAGATGGCTTTGAAACGATTGCTGGTAAACAAAAAGATGGGCACGCGTTTATTGTCACTCGAAAGAATGATGATAGTTTGCCGATTTTAGATATTGCCGATGACAGTGTTGATTTTTCTAAAAAACGCCAACAAATTATTACCCATGATTTTAAGTTACGACGTTTCGAGAATGCTTGGCAAGATGTCAGTTTTCAATGGGCTAATATTGATCGTCACTGGCATGAGATTGTAGATGCCTGGCAACCAGAATATCGCCAAATTGTTGAGGGACCCACTAAAGAATGGGGCCTACGCTATCATGAGACAGGAGCTTCAGGTGAACAACGCGTCGTTGGCGCAAATGCCTATCCTGAAAATTATGAGCATTTTGTAAATTGGTTGACTGGCTTTTCACGGGGCAGCATTCGTTAAGCAACGAGATTATAGGCGGGGGACCATTGTGTAACCCGCCTTTTGATGTGTGGGGCTTGGTATGGGATGAGGAGAAAATATGCAAGAGAATTTGTTGATTTTACATACAAACGATTTACATTCGCATTTGGAAAACTGGCCGAAGGTCAAGCGTTACATTAAAACTCAACAGCAACATGCCCAACGCCAAGCTGTTCAAAATTTCGTGTTTGACATTGGTGATGCGATTGATCGACAGCATCCGCTGACTGAAGCAACGGCAGGACAAGCGAATATCCAGCTAATGAATGATATCGGATATAGTGCCGCAACAGTTGGCAATAACGAAGTATTGGGATTAAATCATGCCCAAATGGACCAGCTATATGATGAGGCTAATTTTCCAATTGTATTAGCAAATGTGTTGGATGCCAAAACGCACCAGCTACCAAAATGGGCTCAAGCATATCGGATTTTGACAACGAAGGGCGGTCAGAAGCTTGCAGTGCTAGGATTAACGGCACCTTTTGAGCGGACTTTGCCATTGGTTGATTGGGAACCAGAACCAGTTGATGAGACATTGGAACGCCTTTTGCCAGAGTTGAAGCAACAGGCCGATACGATTATTTTGTTGTCACATTTAGGTTTGCCAACAGATCGCCAAATTGCAGAGAAATTTAACGATATCGACCTAATTTTGGGAGCGCACACGCATCATGTTCTGCCAGAAGGTGAGTGGCATGGTAAGACTTTGTTAGCCGCTGCTGGACGCTATGGTAGTCATGTTGGAAAAGTGCGGTTGTCGATAGAAAATGGTAAAATGGTGCAAGCTCAGGCGACGGTGCAGGCAACAGATGAATTACCATCCTTACCAGAAGATCAAGCGCAAATTGATCAATGGTATCAGCGTGGGACTAAAAAATTGCGTCAAGAACAGCTAGCAAACCTACCCGTGACGTATTCAACTGATTTACAGCAGCAACACCGGTTAATTGATCTTGGTTTGGATAGTTTAAAAGATTATTGGTCAACCGATTTAGCTTTGTTGTCTTCAGGAATGTTTTTAGCTGATCTGCCAGCTGGCCCGGTTAATAAGAATGATTTGCATGAAATTCTACCACATGCCGTGCATCCAATGCGGACGACGCTGGTCGGGCATGAGCTAGCCCGTTTAGTTTTTGAAATTAAAAAGAATCAAGGTTTCTTGTTGAACTACCAAATTAAAGGCATGGGCTTTCGTGGTAATCACCAAGCCTTCGGAAAAATGGTTTGGTCAGGTTTGGAACTTGATGCGGATGGCAATATTTGGGTGGATAGTCAGCCACTTGACCCATATCGACAGTATGCAATTGCCACGTTGGATCATTATCTATTTATTCCATTTTTCCCAACCATTGAGATTGCTGGGACAAATCAAATGGATTATGACGTTGTTTTACGGGAAGTCGTTGCGCATTATCTACAAAAGAAATTTTAATATTTGGAGAAATTATGAATCGTGAACGAATGAAAGAATTGGCTGATAGTCAATTTGCAGAAAGACAGGCCGCAACCACGATTGTGCACACCGATGAACCAAATCGGTTAAACATTAATGGACGTGGCTATGAACTAGTTAAAAATTATCGTGAAGCGTTCGATGAAGAAATGTTAGCGGCACGTTTTAGCGAATTCCTAGAAAAATATGACTATATTGTCGGGGATATTGCTTCTAACCAATTGCGATTACGAGGTTTTTATGCACAAGGTGCCCCAGGAATTGCGCGTAATCAACAAATTAACGCCTTGCAAGATTACTTGTATGAAGATATTAATTTTGGTGCCCCTTATTTTGTCTTACAAAACTTAGAACCGCATCAAGTTGATGATCAAGATGAAGAAGCAAAGCCAAAGAAGAGTCGGCGCCGCCATCGAAATCATGGCAAAAAAGATACCGGTCGGGCCGAAATAGATGAAAAGAAAGTCACACCAAAAACTAATAAGCCAAAGGGTGGTAAACGGTCTGAGGTGAAGGCGAAAGGTGGCCAGAAGAATCGACGTTTTGAAGTACGGGAACGTCAAGATACTAAGGACTAAAGCTTTAACGTGCGAGAAAGCGGAGTTGTGATGACACATTTTAAACACTATTTTATTGATTTAGATGGGACGATTTATCAAGGGAAAAACCAATTTCCAAGTGGTCGCCGCTTTATTGAACGCTTAAAACAAGCGCAGATAGATTATCTTTTTGTGACGAATAATTCAACTAAAACACCGGCCGAAGTTGCTGAAAACTTAACCCTGAACCATGATATTCCGACCACGGAAGCACAAGTGTATACGAGTGCCATGGCCACGGCGGATTATCTAGTTAATCAACAAGTGCAGCGTGCTTTAGTAGTCGGGGAAGTTGGATTGACAGATGCACTTGAGCGCCAAGGAATTGACATTGTGCAAACGGCTCAGGAACAACCACAAGCAGTAGTGGTTGGTTTGGACCGTAATATTAGCTATGAAAAATTAGCACAAGCAACCTTGGCCATCCAAGGTGGAGCAGCGTTTATTGCTACTAATGTTGATACAAATTTGCCAAATGAGCGGGGCTTATTGCCGGGGGCGGGAACCATAGTGGCAGCAGTACAAACTGCGACGCAAACCGAACCTGTGGTGATTGGTAAGCCGGCTACACCAATTATGCAACAAGCTTTAAAGCGGGTTGATGCCATTCCTGATGAAGTGATCATGGTTGGAGACAACTATCAAACCGATATTTTGGCCGGCATCAATACTCAGATGGCGACATTATTAGTGTATAGTGGGGTTTCTACACCTGAACAAATAGCGACAGTTGCTCAACAGCCGACTTATGTGGTTGATAGTTTGGATGATTGGTCAATTGAATAAACAAAAAGAGACGAACTAATTTGGTTCGTCTCTTTTTTAGTTTTTAGTTAATTGGTTCGATTTTAACAGCGGTACCGTAAGCTGATACCGAATCACCAATGTCGTTTGAATTGCTATCAAAGCGACAGCAGATGACAGCATTGGCACCTAGCTTTTCAGCTTCTTTTCGTAAACGATCTAAGGCGTCTTGACGTGAGCTTTCTTGTAGCTGGGTGTAGCCTTTAATTTCACCACCAACGATAGCCTTCAAATTTTGACCAATGTTAGAAATAGCATTGCGGGCACGGGTTGTTTGTCCAAAGACTTCGCCTAATGTTTCAACGACTTCATAATTTGCGATATTTTCAGTCGTAGTAACTAAAATTTTTGCCATGTGTGAGCTCCTTTACAATTCAAAGTGACGTTGCAATATATGGTGATTATATCAATAAATACAATGAAACGAAATGAGTTAAAGCGGGATTGTCAATTGTGCGTAAGGCTTACCATGTGTGGAATAGCTTAAATTGGTCTAGTAGTTTTTAAAATTCAGCAATAATTTAGTTTTTCCGATAAGGATACCTTTTTAAATAAGCTATAATACCAATGGGTTTTCGGCCTAATTTAATGGGATAGTTGAGAAATTTACAAATGTAAACATTATCTTTACATTCGTGAGATGTTTCTTTTACATCTATCCCTGATAATAACTATAGTAGCATTAGAATATTAGGAGGCGTTCGTTATGAAACGCAGTTGGATTGTTGGCGCAGCATTGGTTGCTGTCGCAGCAGGACTTTTGTCGTGGGGCTATGTGTCCCGAGAACACAACAGCGGTGAGAATATCACGGCTGTCGGCTCTACCGCTTTACAACCCTTGGTGGAAGCTGCCGGTGAAGATTATGCTGGAAAGCATGAAGGTATTTTCATCAACGTGCAGGGTGGTGGAACTGGAACTGGTTTAGCGCAAGTGCAATCAGGTGCCGTTGACTTAGGTAATTCAGATATGTTTGCCGAAGAAAAAGATGGGATTGATGCCAAGAAGCTAGTTGATCATAAAGTTGCGGTTGTTGGTATCGCGCCAATGATTAACAAAGATGCAGGCGTTAAAAATTTGACGCAAGCACAATTAATCGACATCTTTACTGGCAAGGTGAAGAATTGGAAGGAAGTCGGCGGTAAAGATATGCCGATTGTTTTGGTTAATCGAGTTGAAGGTTCTGGAACACGAGCTACCTTTGAAAAGTTTGGGCTAAAGGGAGCAAAGTCAGCCGACGCACAAGAACAAGATTCATCTGGAATGGCGCGTTCAATTGTGTCAACAACACCTGGGGCTGTTTCATATGCAGCCTTTGCTTATCTTGATAAATCAATTACCGTCCCAACATTGAATGGTCAAAAAGCGACAAGTGAGAATGTTGAGAACGGAAACTGGCCAATTTGGTCATATGAACATATTTATACAAAGGGTCAACCAAAGGGCGAGGTTAAAGCGTTCCTTGACTCGATTATGTCAAATCACATTCAAAAGACATTGGTACCACACTTGGGATACATCTCAATTCATGATATGAATGTTGAACGTGATGAAAACGGACATATGACAAAAGCTAAGTAAAAAAGGAGTACGGGAACATGGATGAAATCCGTGAATCACTATTAAAGAAATCAAAATCAGCGAAGAAAGATCAATTTGGACGCATTATTTCATTTGCGGCCTTGGCCTTGATTGTCGTTGTTGTGATTTCAATCTTTTATTTTGTTGCTTCAAAAGGGTTAGCAACCTTCTTTACTGATCATGTTAATCTTTGGAGTTTCTTGACGGGTTCAGAATGGGCCCCTGGTCAAGTTGACGACCATGGGCAACCATTAGCCGGTGCAGCGCCAATGATTGTAGGATCGTTTTTGGTAACATTGTTGGCTGCTTTGATTGCGACCCCTTTTGCAATCGGAACAGCAGTTTTTATGACTGAAATTTCACCTAAGCGTGGTGCTAAGATTTTGGGACCAGTCACAGAATTGTTGGTTGGAATTCCATCAGTTGTTTACGGATTTATTGGATTGTCTGTGATTGTGCCATTTATGCGGACAGTCTTTGGTGGTTCTGGATTTGGAATCTTATCTGGAGCCATGGTGCTATTTGTTATGATCTTGCCAACGGTTACATCAATGACTGTTGATACACTACGTGCTGTTCCACGTCATTATCGTGAATCTGCTTTAGCCTTAGGCGCAACCCGTTGGCAAATGATTTACAAGGTGATTTTGCGCGGTGCCACACCTGGAATTTTGACGGCATCAGTGTTTGGAATGGCGCGTGCTTTCGGTGAAGCATTGGCGGTGCAAATGGTAATTGGTAATGCGGCTTTGATGCCACAAAACTTGGTATCACCAGCCTCAACCTTGACATCAGTTTTGACGCAAGGAATTGGAAATACGGTTATGGGTTCACTTGAAAATAATGCTTTGTGGAGCTTGGCCTTGATTCTATTGCTTATGTCATTGGTATTTAATTTGGCAATTCGTGCAATTGCTAAGAAGGGAGCTATGTAATGATTAAGCCCAAAACAGCTGATAAAATCGCCACAGGCGTACTTTATGCCATTGCCGGGATTGTCATTTTAATCTTGGCTGCCTTGCTTGGCTATATCTTAATTCAAGGGGTGCCCCATTTGTCATGGCACTTCCTAACTGCTCCAGCAACTGCTTTTACTGCTGGTGGTGGAATTGGGATTCAACTTTTTAATTCGCTTTACTTGTTACTTATTACGATGTTGCTTTCATTCCCAATTGCATTGGGAGCTGGAATTTATTTAAATGAATACGCTAATCCAAAGAGTAAAATTACTGGACTAGTGCGCATGACGATTGAGATTTTGTCATCCCTTCCATCAGTAGTTGTGGGATTGTTTGGTTTCTTGCTGTTCGTTGTGCAATTTAAACTTGGTTTCTCAATCCTTTCTGGTGCGATTGCCTTAACATTCTTTAACTTGCCTTTGTTGACGCGCTCAATTGAGGATGCTTTGGCAACAGTACCAAACTTACAACGTGAGGCGGGAGCTGCACTTGGCCTATCTCGCTGGGAAACGGTTGGTCATGTTATCTTGCCGGCCGCTTTGCCTTCAATTGTGACTGGGGTTGTTTTGTCAGCTGGTCGTGTCTTCGGTGAAGCCGCTGCTTTGATTTATACGGCTGGACAATCAGCACCAGCCTTGAACTTCACGGATTGGAATCCATTTAATATTTCAAGTCCATTGAATATTATGCGGCCTGCTGAAACATTAGCCGTGCATATTTGGAAGATCAACTCTGAAGGAATTATGCCAGACGCAACCGCTGTATCAGCTGGTTCATCAGCCGTGTTGATCATTGTAGTATTGCTCTTTAACTTCTTAGCGCGTTACTTAAGCAGCTATTTGTACAAGCGCTTAACGTCAACGAAGTAAGAAAGGACTTGGATATGACTGAGAACGATATGACTTCGTTAAATTTTGATGAAGTACAACCAGAACGAAATATTTATAAAATGGGTGCTAACCAAGAAGTCGCCCTTTCAACTGAAAACTTAAAGGTGTCATACGGGAATAAAGTGGCCTTGACGGATGCTGATTTACAATTTGAACGTTTTAAGATTACCTCATTGATTGGGGCTTCTGGATCAGGTAAATCAACTTTCTTGCGGTCATTGAACCGGATGAATGATGATGTTGCTACTGTTGACGGTCAAATTATGTATCGTGGTTTGGACATCAATTCGAAAGACATTGATGTTTATGAGATGCGTAAGCATATTGGTATGGTTTTTCAACGCCCAAATCCTTTTGCTAAGTCAATTCGTGAAAACATCACCTTCGCTTTGAAGCAACATGGTCTTCGTGATAAAGCTATCTTAGAGGAACGTGTGGAAACATCATTAAAGCAGGCTGCTTTGTGGGATGAAGTTAAGGACGATTTGGATAAGTCAGCTCTAGCTTTGTCTGGTGGGCAAGCGCAACGTTTGGTCATTGCCCGTGCAATCGCTATGCAACCTGATATTTTGTTGCTTGATGAACCAGCTTCTGCCTTAGATCCAATTTCTTCTTCAAAGGTTGAAGATACATTGTTAGATCTAAAGGATAAGTACACAATTATTATTGTGACGCATAATATGCAACAAGCGGCCCGGATTTCTGATTACACAGCGTTCTTCCATCTTGGTAAGGTTGTTGAATATGATGAAACACGTAAGATCTTTACACGCCCTAAGGTCCAATTAACAATTGATTATGTTAATGGTAACTTTGGTTAGGAGCTAGAAAATGACAGATAAGCTTTTAAAAACAGAAAATGTACATTTGTATTACGGTGAAAATGAAGCCTTGCATGGCATTAATTTAGATTACGATCAATATGGTATCACTGCTTTGATTGGGCCTTCAGGTTCTGGTAAGTCAACTTATTTACGTGCTTTAAACCGGATGCATGATTTGCAAGATAACGTTACGGTTAATGGTACGTTCATGTTTAAAGGTCGCGATATGTATGCACCTGATATGGACACGGTTGAGTTACGTAAGCAAATTGGCATGGTGTTCCAACAACCAAATCCTTTCCCATTCTCAATTTATGATAATGTCGCTTTTGGTTTGCGGATTTCAGGTGAAAAAAATAAGGCCGTTTTAGATGAAAAAGTTGAAACTTCATTGAAGCAAGCGGCTGTTTGGGATGAAGTGAAAGATGATTTGCATAAGTCAGCTTTGTCACTTTCAGGTGGACAACAACAACGTGTTTCAATTGCTCGTGCTTTAGCAACGGAGCCAGAAATTTTGTTGTTGGATGAGCCAACGGCAGCGCTTGACCCTGTATCATCACACAAAGTAGAGAATACATTGATGGCCTTGCGTGACCAATACACAATGATTATTGTGACGCACTCTATGTCACAAGCATCACGTATTTCTGACCGGACAGCATTCTTTATGAATGGAAACTTGGTTGAAGTGAATACGACTAAGCAGATGTTCTTAAATCCTGTCGAAAAGGAAACGCAAGATTATATTTCTGGCCGTTTCGGTTAACAATTAGGTATAATAAATAAAAAAAGTGAGGTGACTCGTATGCGTCGTATGTATGATGAAGAATTAGCAGATTTGGATACATCCTTTAAAGAGATGGGCTTACTAGTTTCAGAAACGCTTGAGAAGTCAGTCCAAGCCTTTTTAGACCATGATCGTGAATCAGCCCAAGAAATTATTGATAATGACAAGGCGATTAACGAACGTGAAATTGCCATTGAAAAGAAGAGTTTTGAAATGATTGCGCTTTACCAACCCGTGACAACTGACTTGCGTGAAATTGTGACAATTTTAAAAGCGGTCTCTGTTTTGGAACGAATCGGTGATAATGCACGAAACATTGCGATCTCAACGATTCATATGAAGGGTAATAAGCGTGTTGCTGAAATTGAAGAATTGATTGGCCGTGAGGGAACTAAGGTTGCCAAGATGGTTAGTGAAGTATTGGACTACTATGTTAACAATGATGTTAGTGGTACTGAAAAGATTTCTTCAGAAGCCAAGCAAGTCAGCCAAGAAACGAATGAAATTCGTAACAAGTCAATCAAGGCGATGGAAGATGATCCTGAAATCGTTGAAACAGCAACGGATTACATCGTTGTTGGTGGTTACTTGAAGCGTACGGCTGATTACGTGACTGATATTGCCGAGTGGATTGTTTACAAGCGGACTGGAAAGATTGTTGAATTGAATCCTGGTACATCTTCATATTTGTAATGTAAAATAAAAGCACTGAGATTATTCAGTGCTTTTTTATTTGGAGGAAAAGACGATGAAGGTTACAAAGGTTACCCAGCAAAGACGCCCTGGCCGTTATAATATCTATTTTGATGATGAATTTGGGATTGCTGTTGATGAAAAGGTCTTAATCGATTTTAACCTCTTTAAGGGAACAGAAATTGACGAGGAGCAATTGGATGAAGTTAAAACGGCAGAATACGAACAGAAAGCCTATTCTGCTGGGTTGTTATATGCAACGGGTCAATTACATTCACGTTATCAGGTCTATCTGAATTTACGGGACAAGGACTTCCCTCAGGATACCATTAATCGTGTTTTAGACCGACTAGAAGCAGCTAATGTAATTAACGATGCGACCTTTGCGCAAACATATGCGCAAAATATGGCTGATAGTGGAAAGTTTGGTCGAAAGGGGACCGCTGAAAAATTAAAGAGCTGGGGTGTAAAGGCAAATCTTGTTGAGGATGCACTTGATGTTTATCCTTATGAGCGTGAGGTAGACCATTTAGCCGTTGAAGTACCTAAAATAATGGCTAAAAATCAACGTGGTTCACATCAAATGGCTGAACAAAAGGTCATGCAAAAGCTGTTACAAAAGGGCTTTTCAGCAACGAATATCAAACGAGCTCTGGCTGATTATGATGAAAGTATCGAAAATGATCAAGATGAAGAATTTGAAAACTTGCGCCGTGATGGTCAAAAAGCATTTGAACGGTATCATCAATACTCTGGGTGGGATCAGACGCAACGTGTTAAAAGCTATTTAGCACGACGAGGCTATCGTTTCGACGATATCAACCATTTTGTATCGGATTACCTTGAAAATAATTAGTTATTTTACGCACCTCTGTCCGTCGGCGTGATACAATAAAAGAGGAATTTAAGGTGAGAGACTGTGAGGGCTTGAATCATGAAGGATGGTCGATTACCCCGTGAAGGGGACTTCATAACGATCAAAAGTTACAAGCATGATGGCAGTTTACACCGAACTTGGCGTGACACAATGGTGTTAAAAACTAGTGAAAATGAGATTATTGGTCTCAATGACCACACTGTGGTGATTGAAGATGATGGTCGCCGGTGGGTGACCCGTGAACCTGCAATTGTTTATTTTCATCGTAAATATTGGTTTAATATCGTTGCAATGTTGCGTGATAATGGTGTGTCCTATTATTGTAATTTGGCCTCTCCGTTTGTTTTAGATAAAGAAGCATTGAAGTATATTGATTATGATTTAGACGTGAAGGTCTTTCCCGATGGTGAACGCCGTTTGCTCGATGCGGACGAGTATGAGCAACATCGTGCCAAATGGCATTACTCCAATGATATTGATTACGTGCTAAAAGAACATGTAAAGATACTAGTGGATTGGATTAAAAATGAACGTGGACCATTTTCAAAAGCTTATGTGGACTTGTGGTATCGCCGTTATCTGGAGATTAAACGACGAAATTGATCGTTATGTAAAAAATGTGGCCATGGGTCACATTTTTTTATTTTAATTGATATACTAGTAACAGAAAGCAAAAGGGGTGTGACAATGAAGAAAATCATTATTACCTTAATTGTATTATTATTGGGAGCCGGATTGGGATTTGGCGCCTACACTATGGTACAAGATCATCGTTATCAACAAGAAATTTCTGAAGCCAAAAAAGAAGTCAAAGCGGCTGATTGGGACCAGGCTGAAAAGCATTATAAAAAGGCGCAGTCAATTAAAATGACGCCAACAACGCAAACGGCATTGACGCAGTTAGACCATGCTAAAAAAGCTGGTCAAGCGGCCAAAGATGAAAATTATCATCTTGCGCAATCACAATATCAAACGGCTTTAAATGTTGATGATGGACTACAAGTCATTAATTCTGCTGTTTCTTCTCGTTTGCAGGTAGTTGATAAAGACAGCCGTACCCATGTTGAAACACAAGCACGAATGGAATCTGAGCGTAAGGCTCGTTCATCGGCAATTCAAGCTTCAAAGGATGCAAGCTATTCTCGAGAAGACAGTCGAGAAATCTCAAAGCAAAAAGCAAAATCAGCATCAATGTCAAAAGCGAAGGCTAAGAAGCAAGCGCACACCCACACTGATGCGAATAAGCATCATTCAAAGACCTCCGAAAAAAGTGCTTCATAGAATTGATGCGCGCTTAAAAATAAAAACAGTTGATTAAACAGGCCAGGGTTATTGAACCAAGGCCTGTTTTTCGTTATACTAAATTGTTAAGTTTTAAGAATTTATAAAATAAGTAAAGATTAAGGGTGGAAAAGATGGCATCTTTTGAAGAAGAATTAAAAAAGCGCCGGACGTTTGCGATTATTTCCCATCCCGACGCGGGTAAAACAACGATTACTGAGCAAATGCTTTTGCTTGGTGGTGTTGTCCGTGAAGCGGGAACGGTCAAAGGCCGTAAAGGAAATTTTGCAAAGTCGGACTGGATGGAAATTGAGCAAAAACGTGGAATTTCTGTGACGTCATCCGTGTTACAGTTTGATTTTCAAGGTAAGCGCATCAATATCCTGGATACACCAGGGCACGAAGATTTCTCAGAAGATACTTACCGGACATTGATGGCGGTTGACTCGGTTATCATGGTGGTGGATTCAGCCAAAGGTATTGAGCCACAAACCAAAAAATTGTTTGAAATTGTTAAAGAGCGGCACATTCCAATTTTTACTTTCTTCAACAAGTTAGACCGTGATGGACGACCACCCCTTGATTTGGTTGATGAATTGGAATCAACTTTAGGTATTGATGCTTATCCAATGAATTGGCCGATTGGTTCAGGACAAATTTTGTCAGGTCTATTCGACATGTATCATAATCGGGTTGAAGTTTATCATCCTGAAAATGAAGCTGAACGTTTTTTGCCATTAAATGCTGAAGGAACTGATTTAGCTGAGCCTAATCCAATCCAACAAGCACCAGCGTGGGACGAGACACGTGATGAAGTTGAAATGCTGAAGGATGCGGGTAATGAATTCGACGAAGATCGGGTATTGAAGGGTGATTTAACTCCTGTTTTCTTTGGATCAGCTTTGACAAACTTTGGAGTCGAGACATTCTTAGAGACATATATGAATTATGCGCCAGCGCCAGGTAGCAAAAAAACTGTGGATGATAAGGAAATTGAGCCTGACAATCCAGAGTTTTCAGGTTTCGTCTTTAAGATTCAAGCTAACATGAATCCAAATCACCGTGATCGCATCGCTTTTGTACGAGTGGTTTCTGGTGAGTTTAACCGTGGGATGGATGTGACCTTAGCGCGGACAGGTAAGAAAATGAAGTTATCAAATGTCACTGAATTTATGGCTGATTCACGAGAAAATGTTGAAACAGCTGTGCCTGGTGATATTATTGGACTTTACGATACTGGAAATTTCCAAATTGGTGACACGATTTATGGTGGTAAAAAGCCGGTTGAATTTGAAGAGTTGCCAACTTTTACTCCTGAATTGTTTATGCATGTACATGCGAAAAATGTGTTGAAGCAAAAGTCATTCCATAAAGGGGTGACCCAGTTGGTACAAGAAGGAACGATTCAAATGTATACCGCTTGGGATTCAGGTGATTATATCTTGGGAGCTGTTGGTTCTTTGCAATTTGAAGTGTTCCAATTCCGAATGGAAAATGAATATAATACTGAAGTGGTTTTGGAACCAATGGGTTCTAAAATTGCGCGTTGGATTAATCCAGAACAATTAGATCCAAAGATGGCTTCATCACGAAACTTGCTCGTACGTGATCGAAATGAACAACCAGTTTTCTTGTTTGAAAACCAATTTGCTGAACGCTGGTTTAAGGATAAGTATCCAGATGTTGAATTGGAGGCGAAGTTGTAATGTGGACTTCGACTGTAATGCTTGCCTTGCAAATGTTTGCTTTGATTTTGATTGTCCCAACAGTGATTTATTTTTTGGGGCACCGGCTTTGTCGGCCTTTTCCAAAGCTCTTTAATGCATTGCATGTGATGTTTGGCAGCTATATGTTTTCAGTCGTCTTGGCTGGTTTAACCGTATTGATTGTGAATTAATAGAAAGGGTGGCGCGGGCCATCCTTTTTTTCATACCTTGAAAGATGTTAGAATACTGCTAGATATAAGTGAAGAGGAGATGACTATGGCTGAAATTGATCCCCACCTGCAAAATGCGATGTATGGGACCCCGGAAATTAATCCGGATGAAAAGCACTATTATTTAGGGACGTTTAAAGAACGCGTTTATGCGACGCAACAGATAAAAACGATTGATCAGACTGATTTGATTTTGGCGTGGAAAAATGAAATTAAGCGGCATCCAGCTGGTTTGCTATTATTGAACGGACGTGTTGAAATGACGCAGTTAAATGCTTATATGCAATTAGCCAAACAGCAAGATATTGAATTTCGTTTAGTAAATGACCCAGTATTAATGAAATCACCATTAGGAGTCGTCTATACAGCCAGCCAAGCCATCGAAGGTGGCCCAGTGGCGATCGAGGATACAGTGACTCCTGTAGTAACAGAGCAGAACCAAGCCGAAGCAAAAAAGCCTTGGTATAAGCGTCTATTTTAAAGTAAAAATGATTTGAGGAGGATGATTGTGATGCAAAAACCATTAGCATATCGCATGCGTCCTAAAAATATTGATGAGGTGGTGGGTCAAGAAGACTTAATTGGACCTGGCAAAATCATTCGGCGAATGGTTGAAGCCAAGATGTTGTCATCCATGATTCTATATGGACCACCTGGAACAGGAAAAACAAGTATTGCCAGCGCCATTGCTGGATCAACTCAATATGCCTTTCGAACTTTAAATGCTGCAACTGATACCAAAAAAGATTTACAGCAGGTCGTTGAAGAGGCAAAAATGAGTGGCACAGTGGTATTGCTGCTTGATGAAATTCATCGCTTGGATAAGACAAAACAAGATTTTCTCTTGCCACATTTGGAAAGTGGTGAAATTGTGATGATTGGTGCCACAACGGAGAATCCATATTTGTCAATTAACCCGGCGATTCGGTCACGAACCCAAATTTTTGAAGTTCAGCCGTTGCAGCCATCGGATCTTGAAACAGCAATTAACCGAGCCCTAACAGATTCACAGAATGGATTAGGTAATTTTAAAGCCACGCTGACCCCTGAAGCAATGCAACATCTGATTCACGTCACAAATGGGGATCTGCGTGCGGCTTTGAATGCGTTGGAATTGGCAGTTAAATCGACAAAGCCAGATGCTGAAGGCAAAATTGTGATTGATTTGCCGATTATCGAGGAAACGGCACAGCAGGGAACCTTGGTCGCTGATAAAGATGGGGATGCCCATTATGATGTGATATCGGCCTTGCAAAAGTCAATTCGGGGGAGTGATGTTGATGCGGCTTTGCATTACTTAAGTCGCTTGATTTTAGCAGGAGATTTACAGAGCATTGTGCGTCGGCTACAAGTTATTGCCTATGAGGATATTGGTTTAGCTAATCCGGCTGTGGTTGAACGTGCGGTGACAGCGATTCACGCAGCTGAAAAATTAGGCTTCCCTGAGGCGCGGCTTCCTTTGGCAAATGCGGTTATAGAATTGGCGCTCTCGCCAAAGTCAAATTCGGCGATGACAGCGATTGATGCGGCGATGCAGGATGTGCAGACCAAGCGGACCGGTGATGTGCCAAAGCACCTGAAAGATGCGCATTACAAAGGTGCCAAAGATTTGGGACGTGGCGTAGAGTATCTATATCCACATAATTATCCGAATGACTGGGTAGCTCAGCAATATTTGCCAGATAATATTAAAGATAAGCAGTATTTTAAAGCTGAAGGGAATTCGAAAGTTGAACAGGCTTATGTTGATCAATATCAGCGTTTGAAGCAAGCTCAGCAGAACGGCTTGAAAAAATAAGGCGTGAAAAATTGCATGAGCCGGTGTATACTAAACGAAAGCGAATTCCTTGAGCATACGCGTAGCTCTAACATCTAAAGTTGCTTTACACTTTTTCGAATGGGGATGTCGGGAAGCCGGCGGGACAAGCCAGTTTCAACTGGAAGTCGTTAACGCTGACTTATTCACCCACCTTTGCCATCGAAGCCGACTTAGAAGAGCTAACTAACGGTGCTATACAAGTGTTCGTCCTCCACCGTTACAACTTGGTTGTAGTGGTGGAGTTTTTATTAGGAGTAGATTATGATTATTACGATTTTGTATTTGATTTTTTTGTTAATTTTAGGTTTTATTGCCGCCTATATGTGGCTTAATAAACAGCACTTATTGGGTTTGAACACTCAAGATTCCTTGCGTTTGACGCGATGGGCGGTGCCATTTTTAATCATTGATATTGTTTTTACGGGGGTAATGCTTTGGTGGCGTGGACCAGAGTCATTTATGCCGATGCTTGGTTTGATGACAGGTGGGTTGGTGTTACCGGTAATTGGATTGATTATCGTACAACGGAATTTTGATTAATTGTAAAGCGCTTACAAAAAAGGTATAATATTACTAGATAGAGATGCCCAAGTGGAGGTAGAAAGATGATTGATAATTATCAAAGTATTCTGGTGCCAGTTGATGGTTCTAAAGAGGCGGAAGCCGCTCTGGACAAGGCAATAAAAATTGCCTTGCGGAATGGCCCAGAAACTAAATTGGAAATTTTACATGTGATTGATACGCGTTCGTTCCAAAATGTGAGTGATTTTCAATCAACTATGTATGACCAAGTTGCTGAAACTGCCCGCAAAACGATGGATGGTTATTTGAAACAAGCTCAAGATGCTGGTGTAACTAATGCAGAGTTTACTATCGAATATGGAGCACCTAAAAGTGTCATTGCTGAATATGCTCCAAAGAAATTTGACACTGATTTGATTGTCATTGGAGCCACTGGTCTCAATGCGATGGAACGCTTCCTAATTGGGTCAGTAACTGAGTATGTTGTGCGGGCGGCCAAGGTAGATACTTTGGTGGCGCGGATGCCTGAAGATTCAGAAAAGTAAGCAATTTGAAGCATGATCACACTTGATCGTGCTTTTTTTATGCATTTTTTTGGACACAACGTGTATAATGTGGATAGATAATAAAGATGGAGCTCGATATATAATGACAGAAAAGCAAGAAAATAGTAATTTGATTGCATCAACTTTAACCAATCCAATGGGAACGACCGTGATTGGTCATGTGAATGGGGATGATTTAACCATTCGTTTGACGCAAGCGGATGGTCAACTTGTTTCATTACCAGTCGATGCTGGTGGTGATTTTGTTTATCGTTATGATGAGCCAATTAGTGATGCGACCTTAACCGTTGAAGCACTACGAAATGGGGAAGTGGTTGACCGGGTCGATGCTGAAATTGAGATGCCAGCGCCAGTTGTCACTGGGGTAGTATCTACGCGTGATGACCAACGTTATTTGGAAGGTCGCGTTAATCAACCAGATACGTCTGTGGCAGTTCAAGTAATGGGTGAGCAAATTGATGTGGTCGTCGATGATAATCGTGAATTTGAAATGTTGTTGCCACAAGAAGTAAATGTGGAAGAAATTGTTTTAACCTGTGTGAATGAAAAAACACATAAGCGTGGTCATAGCAAGGTGAGCCTGGGGGTAACCTCAAAAACACAAGCAATGCCAATCTTGACTGATGAAATGATTCACGATTACCAAGAACAACAAGCGCCACAAGCAAAGCCTGAAGCCACAGTGCAGTCTGATCAAACGACCGCTCCAGTGGCGGAATCCGAACATGATTTTAGTGTTCCGGATCATCAGAACGAATATCAATTTGAAAGCTTGACTGATGATGATGTGGTCTCACAAAATCCTGCGGATAATGTGCAACTAGCTGATGGTTCAGATACAGCCACGACCTCAGCGGATGAAACAAAAGCTGCTTCACGGAGTCAACAGACTAAGAAGTCGGGCTTTTTCGCCAAGTTGTTTGGAAAGTTATTTTAATTAAATTGAAAAATCGCGACAATTTTTAACAAAATGTTTTGCTAAAAATTGTTTTTTTATTGTCAGAATAGGATTAGGAGGAAGCACTATGTCGGCAGTGATTAGTGGAATGATTTTGGGCTTTGCGTTCATCGCCCCAATTGGGATGCAAAATTTGTATGTTTTTAATTCAGCGATGAATAACCCGTTAAAGCGGGCTTTGTTATATGTTTTCTTTGTATGGTTGGCGGATTCATCATTTTCAGTGGTGGCTTACTTTGGGATGGGAGCCATTATTAATTCCAACCAGTTATTAAAATTAATCGTCATGATTTTAGGGGGCTTATTGGTTGTTTATATTGGTTGGAGTATTCTTCGTTCAGCTAACCAAGTGAACTTAAATGCTGAACAAAATCAATTGTCAGCAGGGAAAGCTTTTGTAACAGCTTTTATTGTTACTTGGGCTAATCCACAAGCTTTGGTTGATGGCAGTTTGATGTTAGGGGCGACACGGGCCAAGTTAGCGGATGCCGATGTGATTCCATTTATCATTGGTGTCTTAATTGCCACATCATTATGGTTCTTAATTATTACGATTTTCGTCAATATCTTCAAAAATCGCCTTTCAAAGCGTGCCTTTGTGCTTGTTAATCTTGTATCAGGTTTAATCATGGTCGGTTATGGAATTTACTTCTTGTTTGGAGCAGCGCAAATGTTGCTTGGATAAAGCTGGCTTGCGTTTAAATGAAAAAACCAGTAAAATAATTTCTATAGCAATGCATTAGAGGAGTAAATAGCGCTTAACTTTTTAGAGAGTGTGGACGGTGTGAGCACACAAGTTAATGCTGTTGAAGGTAGCTAATGGGCTTTATGAGTGAAACAAGTAGCTGATAACGTGAGAGACGCGTTAAGTTCTAATTGAGATAGAAACGGTAACGTTTTTAAATCAGGTGGTACCGCGAATGATTCGTCCTGATCACATGTTTAACATGTGGTGAGGACTTTTTTTATGCAAAATAAACGAAATGAATGGAGTGATTTGATGCGTGATATAGATATGCCTGGAAAGTATGATTCCAAAGCAGTTGAAGCTGGCCGCTATGATAAGTGGCGCGAGGAAGGGCGTTTTGAGCCATCTGGTAATGATAAGGCTCGTCCGTATTCGATTGTGATTCCACCGCCTAATGTCACTGGAAAGTTGCATTTAGGACATGCGTGGGATGTTACATTACAAGATATTTTGATTCGTCAAAAGCGAATGCAGGGTTATGATACGGTGTGGATCCCTGGAATGGACCACGCTGGAATTGCGACCCAAGCTAAGGTTGAACAACGTTTAGCTGAGTCAGGCGTTTCGCGTTATGACTTAGGACGTGAGAAGTTTGTTGATCAAGTTTGGGATTGGAAGAATGAATATGCTGAAACAATTCACGATCAATGGGCTAAAATGGGAATCTCTGTTGATTATAACCGAGAGCGCTTTACCCTAGATGACGGACTATCAGAGGCCGTGCGGAAGGTCTTTGTTGATTTGTATAACAAAGGTTTGATTTATCGTGGCGAATATATTATCAATTGGGATCCAAAGGCTCGGACTGCTTTGTCTGATATTGAGGTGATTCATGAAGATGATGAAGGGGCTTTTTATCACGTAAAGTATCCATTTGTTGATGAAAATGATGAATTTAATGGTAAGCCTTATATTGAAATTGCAACGACACGTCCTGAAACAATGTTTGGGGATGTGGCGGTTGCAGTACATCCAAGTGATGATCGTTATCGTGATTTAGTGGGTAAGACTGTACGAGTGCCATTGGTTGACCGTGAAATTCCAATCATCGCCGATGAATATGTTGATCCTGAATTTGGTTCTGGAATGGTAAAGATTACGCCAGCGCATGATCCAAATGATTTTGCTGTAGGTAATCGTCACGATTTGGAACGCATCAATACAATGAATGATGATGCTAGCATGAATGAAAATGCTGGTAAGTACAATGGTATGGATCGTTTCGAAGCGCGGACAGCAATTGTTGATGATTTGCAAGAACAAGGTTATATGCTTGAGATTGAACCAATTGTGCACGCGGTTGGTCATTCTGAACGGACAGGGGTGCAAGTTGAATCACGTTTGTCAACGCAATGGTTCGTCAAGATGGGACCTTTAGCTAAGCAAGCTTTGGATATGCAAAAGGATCCTGATGAAAAGGTTAACTTCCATCCTGAGCGTTTTGAGGGAACGTACGAACGTTGGATGGAAAACATTCATGATTGGGTGATTTCACGTCAATTGTGGTGGGGACACCAGATTCCAGCTTGGTACCATAAGGAAACGGGCGAAGTTTACGTTGGTATGGAAGCGCCAGAAGATGCCGAAAACTGGGAGCAAGATCCAGATGTTTTGGATACATGGTTCTCATCAGCTTTGTGGCCATTTTCAACGATGGGCTGGCCAGATGAAGATGCGGCTGATTTTAAGCGTTACTTCCCAACTAATACATTGGTAACGGGTTACGATATTATTCCTTTTTGGGTTTCACGCATGATTTTCCAATCAAAGGAATTCACTGGTGAACGACCATTTAAGGATGTTTTGATTCACGGTTTGATTCGTGATGAACAAGGCCGTAAGATGTCAAAGTCATTGGGGAATGGCATTGATCCAATGGAAGTAATTGATAAGTATGGTGTTGATGCTTTGCGTTGGTTCTTAGCAACTGGTTCAACACCTGGCCAAGATATGCGTTTCTCATATACTAAGATGGATGCAGCTTGGAACTTTATCAACAAAATTTGGAATGCTTCACGTTATGTCATTATGAATTTGGATGATGATACAAAGCCTGAGCTTCCAGAAGATATGAGTCAGCTTTCATTGGCTGACCGTTGGATTTTGTCACGTTTGAATACGACGGTTGATGCTGTGTTGAAGAACTTTGACAAGTTTGAATTTGGGGAAGCCGGTCGAGCTCTCTATAATTTCTTGTGGAATGACTTTGCCGATTGGTATATTGAAATGACCAAGGAAACGTTGAATGGTGATGATGAGGCGGCTAAGAAGAATGTGCAAGCTGTCTTAGCATATGTTTTGGACCAAACATTGCGTTTGATGCACCCAATCATGCCATTTGTGACTGAGGAAATTTATCTTGATATGCCAGTGCACGAATATGACAGCATTATGAATGCTACTTTCCCTGAGGTCCATGCTGAATTAGCAGATCCAGTAGCTGAATCTGATTTCCAAAGCTTGGTTGAACTGATTACAGCGGTACGAACTATTCGGACGGAAGCAAATGCGCCAATGTCAACGGCAGTGGATGTCTTGATTGAAACGGCTGATGAAAATCTACAACGTATTTTCAAGGAAAATTCAGATTATATTAATCGTTTCGTTAAGCCAAAGCAATTAACAATCGCTTCTGAAATTGAAGCACCAACCTTGGCGATGACCAAAGCGCTTTCTGGTGGACAGGTCTATGTGCCATTGGCTGAATTGATTGATATTGATGACGAAATTGCACGCTTGGAAAGTGAAGCGAAAAAGTACGCTGGTGAAGTTAAGCGTAGTTCAGGCAAGCTTTCAAATGAAAAGTTTGTTAATTCTGCACCTGAAGCTGTGGTTGCAGCAGAACGTGAAAAGCTTGCTGATTGGGAAGCTAAATTGGCCACAACGAATGCTCGTTTAGCAGAATTAAAAGCAGCTAAAGATGCTTAATGCCATTTGAAAAAGGATGTTACCGTGATGGTGACATCCTTTTTTGATGAACGAATGATATGTGTTGAAGCTGGTGGATGCGTGACGGATGCGTCTGGATACGATAAAATGACAATAGACATTTGAATTGAAGGGGACGTAATGATAAAAATTGAAACAGCAGCAGATGCCATTGCTTACATTCATAGTCGTCATAAATGGTCAAAAACGCCATCGTTTAAGCGTATCAATGCTTTACTTGATGCATTGGGTCATCCGGAGCGGGCCAACCAGTATATTCATGTGACTGGAACCAATGGAAAAGGCTCTACTAGTAAGATGATTACGCGAATTTTGCGGACGGCAGGCTTGCAAGTTGGTTTATTTACGTCACCTTTTATTGAGCGATTTAATGAACGGATCCAAGATAATGATGGCCAAATTAAGGACGCTGATTTATTAGCAGCCGTTCAAACAGTTGCACCGATTGCAGAACGCTTAGATCAGCAGCTAGAAAATGGTGGGCCGACTGAATTTGAAACTCTAACGGCAACGATGTTTGTCTATTTCCAACAACATCCAGTTGACGTGATTGTATTAGAAGTTGGTGTTGGGGGAACCTGGGATTCAACGGAGGTAATACCGGATAAACTAGCGGCAGTCATTACAAATGTTGGTTATGATCATATGCGAATCTTAGGTAATACCCTAGCTGAAATTGCCGAGGCCAAGGCGGGTATTTTGCAACCTAAGCGGCCGGTGATTATTGGGCCATTAGCGCTTGAAGCTAAACAAGTAGTTATAGATCGAGCCGCACAAATTGATGCACCGGTCGTTGCTTTTGGTGTAGATTTTAAAAATGAACCTCAAGCACAACAAGCACTTTTTGGTGAAACATTCAATTTTGTTGGAACACAAATGATTCCAGAGATTCATCTTGCGTTAACGGGTGCTTATCAACAAATTAATGCCAGTGTTGCTATTGAAACGGCTTTGACTGTGGCACCAAAATTGCACATACAGTTAGATGCGACGATAATTAGAACCGCTTTGGCGGATGTCTTTTGGCCTGCACGTTTTGAAAAAATTGCTGACAATCCATTAACAATTATTGATGGTGCTCATAATCCGCAAGGAATTGCAGCCCTAAAAACGACGTTGGAAGATCGTTTTGTTAAGCAACAACAGCCGTTTCATCTGATTGTCGGGATTCTTGCTGATAAACATTTTGGCGAGATGTTAGAAGACTTGGCAACAATTCCAAATGTGCAACTGCATGTGGTGCATTTCGATGCGCCAAACCAACGGACGGATATTTCAAAAAGTGCCTTACAAGCATTGCCTGAGGGACTTAATATCGACTACCAAAGTGACTGGTATGCCTTGTATCAGCACCTACAGTCACAAGGACAACCAATTGTCTTTACGGGTTCGTTGTATTTTGTATCGGAAGTACGATCAAAAATAAAAACAAATAATGAAATAGGTGAGACGAACGTATGATTATTTTACAAGCAAGTGATGTGGCGCGCCGATTTAATGGTGTTACATTTTTTGAACATATTTCGCTTCAAGTGAATGAAAAAGCGCGAATTGGTTTAGTTGGCAGAAATGGGGCTGGAAAGTCCACGTTATTGAAAATGCTGATTGGTGAGACTCAACCTGATGAGGGTGAAGTGTCGATGAAGCGTGGCATTAAATTGGCCTATCTGGCACAGAATTCAGGTTTGGATTCGGAACTATCCGTATATAATGAAATGTTAACGGCTTTTGATGATGTCATTGAATTAGAGCAACAAATGCACCAAATGGAAGCACAAATGGTGGCTGCCGAAGACTATGAGAGTGAAGATTATCAGAAGCTCTTAGCTGATTATGATCAAGCGCAACATGATTTTGAAGAAAAGAATGGCTACGGTTATGATGCTAAGATTCGCGGGGTCTTACATGGCTTTGGCTTTGATGAAAGTTTCTATGACCGTAAGGTGTCAACTTTGTCGGGGGGCCAGCGGACGCGTTTGGCGATTGCAAAACAGTTGTTGGAGACGCCTGATTTACTCATTTTGGATGAGCCGACGAACCATCTGGATATGGAGACTTTGGCTTGGCTAGAACAATATTTGCAAAATTACAAGGGTGCGCTATTGATTGTTTCGCATGATCGTTATTTCTTGGATCGTGTTGTAAATGAAATTTATGATATGCATTCAGGGGTCTTGGACCATTATGTTGGTAACTATAGTGATTTTATGCAACAAAAAGAAGCAAAAATTGTTGCTGAACAAAAGGCCTATGATAAACAACAAGGTGAAATTGCCAAGTTAGAAGACTTTGTGGCGCGTAATATTGTGCGAGCATCTACGACGAAACGGGCCCAATCACGTCGTAAACAATTGGAACGCATGCAAAAGATTGAACCGCCTAAGAATGATTCAGGGGTTGCCCGTATTACATTCTCCACCACTGAATCATCTGGAAATGAAGTGTTGCGTGTCAACGATTTGAAATTAGGCTATGATGCAACCAATGTTTTAGCTGAACCGGTTAATGTTGCAGTTGATAAGCAACATGCTGTGGCACTAGTTGGACCGAATGGGGTTGGTAAATCAACTTTGATTAAAACCATTTTGGGACAGTTGCCAGTATTAGCTGGTGAGATTAAATTAGGGGCGAATGTTCAAATTGGCTACTATGATCAGGAACAGCAAACGCTTGATCCTAAGAAAACAGTGTTGGATACAGTTTGGGATGAACACCCCACCATGCCTGAAAAAGATGTTCGTTCGATTTTGGGTTCATTCATGTTTAGTGGTGAAGCAGTTGATAAAAAGGTTTCGGCCTTATCTGGTGGTGAGCGGGCACGTTTATTGTTGACAAAATTGTCGATGGAAAATGCAAACTTCCTAATTTTGGATGAGCCAACCAATCATTTGGATATTGATTCGCGGGAAGTCTTAGAGACTGCTTTGAATGAATACAACGGAACGATTTTCTTTGTTTCGCATGATCGCTACTTTATTAATGAGGTTGCTTCTGAGGTTGTCGAATTAACGCCAGATGGCACAAATTTTTATGATGGCGATTATGACTATTATCTAGAGAAACGGGTTGAAAATGCTCCCCAAGTCGATGAGGCTGTTCAAAAAGCGGCTAATGATGCGACAAAAAAGCCTAAAGCAGCCAATTCAGCTGATGAGTTTGCGAACCGCAAAGCCCAACAAAAGGAATTACGCAAAGCCAATCGTGAATTAGAAACGCTTGAAAATGAAATGGCTGAGGTTGAAAAAGAACAGCAAGCTGTCAGTGAGCAATTAAATGATCCTGAAATCGGAAATGATTTGGCAAAGTTGACTGAATTGTCAACACAAGCACAAACGTTGGAAGAACGGATGGCTGAGTTGGAGGAGCGTTGGACCAATGTGTCCATTCAAGTTGAAGAATTAACCCAAACAAGTGATTAAAATAAAGCGAAGAGATTCTAATTGAATTTCTTCGCTTTTTTTAAAAATAAGGTTGCTTTTTTATGAGGGTGTGCTAATATAGATAGTGTTGATTGGCACTTAGATATATAGAGTGCTAAATATTATGAAAGTAACTGGAGGTTGTTTGACAATGATTAAGCCATTAGGAGATCGAGTTGTATTGCAGGTTGAAGAAGAACCAGAGCAGAGCGTCGGTGGTATTTATATTGCCTCAAATGCCCAAGAAAAGTCAGTGAAAGCAAAGGTTGTCGCTGTTTCAGAACAATCTGTTGGTGATTTAACTGCACCACAGGCTGTTAAGGTTGGCGACGAAGTCATCTTTGACAAGTATGCTGGTTCAGAGCTTTCCGTTGACGGCCAAGATTATCTTGTCGTTCACGAAAAAGATATTGTTGCAATTTTTTAATTAATAAATGAAATAAACTTTTTAAAAAGATAACAGTTAAAACGTAGGTTTTAGAAAATAGAGGTGAATACTTATGGCTAAAGATATTAAGTTTTCAGAAGATGCACGTTCAAAGATGCAAGCTGGTGTTGACCAACTTGCTGATACAGTAAAAACAACCATTGGACCTAAGGGCCGTAACGTTGTATTGGAGCAAGGATATGGTGCTCCTACCATTACTAATGATGGTGTCACGATTGCTAAGTCAATCGATTTGGAAGATCACTTTGAAGACATGGGCGCAAAGTTAGTTGCTGAAGTTGCTTCAAAGACAAATGATATTGCTGGTGACGGAACTACTACTGCAACAGTTTTGACACAAGCTATCGTTAACGAAGGTATGAAGAATGTAACTGCCGGTGCTAACCCAGTTGGGGTTCGCCGTGGTATTGAAAAGGGAACCGATGCTGCTGTTTCAGCTTTGCACGACATGTCAAAGACTGTTTCAACTAAGGATGAAGTCGCCCAAATCGCTTCTATCTCAGCTGCTAACGATGAAGTTGGTAATTTGATTGCTGAAGCAATGGAAAAGGTTGGTAATGACGGTGTTATTACCATTGAAGAATCAAAGGGAATCGATACAACATTGGATGTTGTTGAAGGTATGCAATTTGATCGTGGTTACTTGTCACAATACATGGTAACTGACGAAAACAAGATGGAAGCTTCTTTGGATAATCCATATATCTTGATTACAGATAAGAAGATTTCAAACATCCAAGACATTTTGCCATTACTACAAAGTGTTGTTGAGCAAGGTCGCTCATTGTTGATTGTTGCTGATGATATCAGTGGTGAAGCATTGCCAACACTTGTTTTGAACAAGATGCGTGGAACATTTAATGTTGTTGCGGTTAAGGCACCTGGCTTTGGTGACCGTCGTAAGGAGCAATTACAAGACTTGGCTGTCCTAACTGGTGGTACTGTTATCACTGACGACCTTGGCTTGAGCTTGAAGGATGCTAACATCTCACAACTTGGACAAGCTGCTCGTGTTACTGTAACTAAGGACACAACAACTGTTGTTGAAGGAGCTGGATCTAAGGAAGCTATTTCAGAACGGGTTGCTTTGTTGAAGAAGCAAATCTCAGAGACAACTTCAGACTTTGATCGTGAGAAGTTGCAAGAGCGTTTGGCTAAGTTAGCTGGTGGTGTGGCTGTCATTAACGTTGGAGCCGCTACTGAAACTGAGTTGAAGGAACGCAAGTATCGTATCGAAGACGCCTTGAATGCTACACGTGCTGCGGTTGAAGAAGGCTTCGTTGCTGGTGGTGGAACTGCTTTGGTTAATGCTATTCCAGCTGTTGAAGCACTTTCTGAAGAAGGTGATGTTCAAACTGGAATTAACATTGTAAAGCGTGCTCTTGAAGAACCAGTACGTCAAATCGCTGAAAATGCTGGTGTTGAAGGTTCAGTTGTGGTTAACAAGCTTAAGGAACAACAACAAGGAACTGGATTCAATGCTGCAATCGGTGAGTGGGTTGATATGATTAATGCTGGTATCGTTGACCCTACTAAGGTAACGCGTTCTGCTTTGCAAAACGCTGCATCTGTTTCAGCATTGTTGTTGACGACTGAAGCTGTTGTCGCAGAACAACCAAAGGATGAAGCACCTGCTGCACCTGCTGCACAACCTGGTATGGGCGGCATGATGTAATTCAATAATCTCTTAAATAAAGAAAGCATTAAACGGAATTCCGCTTAGTGCTTTTTTTTACAATATCCTAAAAAGAAACATGGACATTAAAAATGTTTAGCACTACAATAGCCAATGTTAATTAAAAAAGAACTAGGAGCAGTGTGATGTGGCGTTTTATAAAGAGGTTACTAATTGGTAAGCCACTTAAAACTTTAGATGAGGGAACGCAACAGCTAACGCGGACAAAAGCGTTAGCATTATTGTCTTCTGACGCGTTGTCTTCAGTTGCTTATGGAACTGAACAGATTACAACTGCATTGCTTGCCGCTGGGACGGTTGCTTTGTGGTGGCAATTACCAATTGCTGGGCTTGTGTTGATCTTGTTGGCGGCAATTGTCTTGTCTTATCGACAAATTATTCATGCTTACCCGGGCGGCGGTGGAGCTTATGTGGTGACTTCTGAGAATTGGGGTCGTAATGCTGGCTTGGTTGCCGGTGGGTCGTTATTGGTTGATTATATGTTAACGGTTGCCGTATCGGTTGCTTCAGGAACTGAGGCGATTACGTCGGCTTTGCCGATGTTACGGCCGTATACTGTTGCCATTGCGATTATGATGATTTTGATTTTGATGGCTATTAATTTGCGTGGGCTACGCGAATCAGCTACGTTTTTAACTGTCCCAGTCTATTTCTTTATCGTCATGATGCTATTGCTAATCGGCTTTGGTTTTTATAATATTTTAACCGGCAAAATCCAATATCATGCTACAGCTGCGGTTGGCACCAGTTTTGCCGGTGCAACACCTTTGCTCTTTATGTTGGCATTTTCAAGTGGATCTTCATCGCTAACTGGGGTTGAAGCGATTTCAAATGCGGTGCCAAATTTCAAAAAGCCAAAAGCTCGGAATGCGGCAGCAACATTGGGAATTATGGCAATCATTTTGGGGCTCTTCTTTGGTGGGATTACGTTCATGTCTTACTGGTTTGGCTTAGTGCCAAATTCACAGGTGACTTTGCTATCACAGATTGGTGAAAAGGCCTTTGGTCATGGAGCACTCTTTTATGTTTTCCAAGTATCAACTGCTTTAATTTTGGCAGTTGCGGCTAACACCGGTTTTTCTGCGTTTCCACAATTGGCCTATAATTTGGCGAAAGACAAATTTATGCCTCATATTTACTTGGATAAGGGCGATCGTTTGAGCTATTCAAACGGGATTATGTCTTTGGCGGTTGGCGCCATACTGTTGGTATTAATTTTTAATGGTTCCACTGAACGCTTGATTCCATTGTATGCCATTGGTGTTTTTGTGCCCTTCACATTGTCTCAATCAGGAATGATTCGCCATTGGCTTCGTGAAAAGTCTGGCCGTTGGGTTGCTAAGATTTTTATTAATTTTGTAGGTGCGACAATTTCGGCTGTCTTGGTGATTACCTTGATGGTTTTGCATTTTGGATCTGTGTGGCCTTATTTCTTAATCATGCCACTTTTGATTCAAGTTTTCCGGCGAATCAACCGACATTATCGGTTAGTAGCAAAGCAATTACGGGTTATCTCAGAGGAACCAGTTAAGCGCCACACATACTCAGGTTCAACTGTGATTGTGATGGTGTCAAACTTGACAAAAGTGACCGCACAAGCGATTGATTATGCTAAATCAATTGGTGATGTTGTGATTGCGATGCACGTGTCGTTTGATTCAAATCCCCAAAAAGAGCGTAAATTAGGCGAAGAATTCAAGCGTGAATTCCCAGATATTCGGTATGTTGATATTCATTCATCATATCGTTCAATTACAGAGCCAGCGGTCCGCTTTGTTGATGAAATCAATAAGGGTGCTGACTCTCGTAACCATACTTTAACGATTTTGATTCCGCGCTTTGTGCCACGTCATTCATGGCAAAATGCTTTGCATAACCAAAATAGTGTCCGGTTACATAACGCTTTGGCCAATCGTAATGTGATTGTGTCGATGTATTATTATCATTTGAAAGAATAGTTACTATGGCTCGTTATCATACGAGCCTTTTTATTTGCTATACTAGTTATATTAATAAGTCGGGTAAGGAGTTAAAATGAGTGCACAAAAACAAAATCAAGTCCAACGTGAACTGCACGCGCTACACCAGGCTTTTCGGGCTGGTGATGTTTATGAGTCATTAGGTCCTAAAATCGGGGAAATTATTGATAGTCAGCCGGCTTTAGAAGTACCAACGCCGGTGGAACAGTTAAGTACAGATGAAGTTGCTGAAATGTTAGAAACCAGTACGGTGTTACAGCAACAGTTGCTAGCTGGTGATTTACAGACCGTTAGTAATGAACAATTGATTCAATTGGTTAATGCGCTTGGTCAGATTGATCCACGCGTACGTGAGGATGCAGCCTTAAAAACATTGGTTTTGTTGATTCAGGATCAAGTTTTATCAATGGATCAATTGGTGACAGTGCGGATGCATATCCTAAGACCAGAAGTGCTGTTTTATCATATTCGTGAACATGCTAATGCAGGGGTATTCTTACGGTCATATAATCTTTGCTTGTTGTCGGTGATGAAATTGTGGGAACAACCATTACCAATGGATGCACCAGATTATCAAGAGATGGTTGAGTTATTGGCGACGTATATTGTGCAAGAAAATGATACGCGAGGCTTTGTTGACCAACAAGGTTGGGTTAATGCCTATGTCCATATTGCTCATCTATTAGATGCGTTTAACTTTGATAATGACATGCTACGTTTAGATAAAATTTTTCTACTGACAACGTTTTTGGAAAGTTATCGGAGATTAGCGACACCATTAGTTATGGGTGAAGAAAAACATATTGCTTTGTATCTAACTAATCTGTTAAATTTGGATTCAATTTATGTGAATAACTTTTTAATGCAGGTCAAACGGATTCGCCGTGAGTTGGTGCAACAGGGTGAACCACAGGATGAAGCGGGGTGGCATCGTTGGCACAATCAACGCCGCTTATATGAAGCATTGTTAGCACAACCAAAATTGCCAGAAAATGTTAGCAATTATTTAAAAAACATGAATTTTTTCTAGATTTTCACGTTTCGTAAAAAAAGCGTGTTATACTTAGGGTTCTAGTAATTCAGTTGAAAAATTAGTTAAGAGTAGAGGAGAAACAGCGACATGTCAGATAAACTACATATTGCTTTATTGTTCGGTGGAAATTCTTCTGAACACGATGTTTCAAAGCGTTCGGCTTTAAACATCTACGAGGCCATGGATCGGGAAAAGTATGATGTTTCAGTTTTCTTAGTATCACGTGACGGAATTATGATTAACCCTGAAGACTCATTGCGAGTTTTGGAAGGGGACGAAAATGAGGATGCTATTGTTAAGGCAGCAACGGATAAAGTTGACATGTCAAATCCATTAGCACCTATCATGGCGCTAAATGACGTCAAGGATATTGATTTATTCTACCCAGTTATTCACGGTAACTTGGGTGAAGACGGTACTTTGCAAGCATTGTTCCGTTTGTTAAAGAAGCCTTACATTGGACCAGGGGTCGCAGCATCAGCGATTTCATTCGATAAGGATTTGACAAAGCGGATTTTGAACCAAGCTGGTATCCGTAATACTAAGTATTTCTTATTGACGGACCAAAATTACCAAGACTATACCTATGAAGATATGGTTAAGGAAGTTGGAACCGAAGTGCTTTTCGTTAAAGCTGCTAAGCAAGGTTCTTCTGTTGGAATTCACCGTGTCACAAATGCGGAAGAATTCAATGCTGGAGTTGCTGACGCCTTACAATATGACTATAAGGTTTTGGTAGAAGCTTCAATTGACCAACCTCGTGAAATTGAAATTTCTATTTTGGGAAATGAGAAGCCACGTGCTTCAAAGCTTGGAGCGGTTGTTGTGCCAAAGGAAGATGTTTGGTATGACTACAACAACAAGTTCGTCGATGCTTCTGGGGTTGTCTTTGACATGCCAGTTGAATTAGATCAAGACTTGGCTGATGAAATTACGCAAATGGCTTTGGATGCATACAAGGCACTTGGTTTGGTAGGTTTGACACGAATTGATTTCTTGGTTGACAAGAACAATGTGCCATACTTGGGTGAGCCTAACACATTACCTGGCTTCACAAATATTTCATTATATCCACAAATGTGGGAAGTTTCAGGAATCAGTTATCCTGATTTGATTGATGAAATCATTCAATATGGTTTGGCTGAGTTCGAGCGTGAGAATAAGTTGTCATATGACTTCGTTGAATTGGGCGAAGAAAAAGTGGGAACTAAAAACTATAACGCTGAACGTACAACTAAGTAAGCGAAATGATCAAAAAGGTGACCAATCTGGTCGCCTTTTTTTATGTTGGCGTTGCTTTCGTCAAGGCTCTATTTAGCGTATAATAAGCAGTAAGACTATGAACATTAAAGGAAACAATCATGACAGAATCATTTACACCAACATGGATGTTAGATGCGATTTATCATCTCACGCCGGAGCAATTAAAAGACCAAGGGATCAAGGCAATCTTAACTGATTTAGACAATACGCTGATTGCGTGGAATAACCCAGATGGTACTGCTGAATTGCATGACTGGCTTGATCAAATGCAGGCTGCGGGGATTCCAGTGATGATTGTTTCAAATAACACGGCGGATCGTGTTGATCGTGTCGCAAAGCCGTTGGGGCTTCCCTTTGTTTCACGAGCCTACAAGCCTGGAACTAAAGGTTTGCACGAAGCCTTAAAAGAATTAAATCTAAAGCCAGAAGAAGCCGTGATGGTTGGTGATCAATATTTGACTGATGTTTTCGGTGCCAATCGTGCGGGTATTCCTAGTATTCTGGTTAAACCGTTGATTGAAACCGACCAATGGAATACGAAAATAAATCGATTTGTTGAAAAAGGGGTGCGACGTCGTGTGATGAAGAAGCACCCAGAACTTACATGGAGGAACAGCATTGATTAGTGAAGCAGAAATTGAGAATTATCTTGCCGATGATTTGCGTTGTATTGGTTGTGGTGCGAAAATTCAAACAACCAATCCAGACGACATTGGATATACCCCTATGTCAGCCTTGAAAAAGGGATTTGAAAATGAGGAAATTTTATGTAAACGGTGTTTCCGATTGCGTCATTATAATGAAATCCAGCCGGTGAGTTTGACTGACGATGATTTTCGGCGGTTACTAGACCAAATTTCAGAAACTAATTCATTAGTTGTTTATGTTATGGATGTTTTTGACTTTTCTGGTTCGCTTATCCCGGGTTTGCACCGTTTCGTTGGTGATAATCCAATCCTATTAGTTGGCAATAAAATTGATGTTTTGCCAAAGTCAATTCGTCGTTCAAAAATTAAAGATTGGATGCGACAACAGGCTAATATTGCTGGACTACGGCCAGATGAGATTGCACTTACCTCTGGTAAAAATGGAGATGATGTGCCTCAGTTACTAGATACCATTGAACGGATGCGTAAAGGACGCGATGTGTATGTTGTTGGAGTAACTAATGTTGGTAAATCTACATTGATTAACCAAATTATTAAAGAGGTGACCGGTGAGCGTCAAGACGTGATTACAACGTCACGTTTCCCAGGTACGACTTTAGATCGGATTGAAATTCCATTGGATGATGATTCTGCAATTATTGATACGCCAGGAATTATTCATCAAGATCAAATGGCCCATTATCTAACAGCTAAAGATTTGAAATATGTTTCACCACAAAAAGAGTTGAAACCAAGGACTTATCAATTAAATCCTGGGCAAACAATTTTTGTCGGAGCTTTGGCCCGCTTTGACTTTATTCAAGGCGAAAAATCCGGCTTCACTGCATACTTTGAAAATAACTTGATGTTGCATCGGACAAAATTAGAAAAGGCAGATGCCTTTTATCAACAACATGCTGGTGAACTTTTGGCACCACCAGAGGCTGAACATTTGGCTGATTTACCACCAATGCAACGACATGAATTTAAAACCACCCAAAAATCAGATATTGTAATTGATGGTTTAGGTTGGTTAACAGTACCTCAGAATGCAGTTGTAGCTGCATATGCGCCTAAAGGCGTTTCGGTATTGATACGAAAGGCGATGATTTAAAAATGGAATTACGAGGAAAGCAAAAGCGTTATTTACGCGCACAAGCGCATGATATGCGTCCGTTATTTAGTATTGGAAAGCAAGGCATGAGCCAAAATTGGTTGGATCAACTGTCAGATGCCATTGATAAGCGTGAGTTATTTAAGGTAAACATCTTACCAAATTCAGATGTGACTGTTGCTGAATTGCAAGCTTTTATTGAAGATAATTCTGATATTCAAGTTGTGCAATCAATTGGGCACACTTTAGTATTGTTTGGTGAATCAAAAGATAAGGATCGTCGCCATTATTCAACAGCAGTTAAGGCGATTTAGAGCAACGAGGAAAGAACCATGCAGAGTAGGACACAATTACATGTGCAAGCTCAGGTTGCTACGGAACCTGAAAGCGCACAACGGATTGGTATTTTAGGTGGTACATTTAATCCACCGCACTATGGACATTTGGTGATTGGTGAGCAAGTTGCTGATAAATTGAACTTAGATAAAGTGATGTTTATGCCTAATGCAATTCCACCACACGTAGATGAGAAGGAAGCCATTGATGCAACTGATCGCGTTAATATGGTTCGAGCGGCCATTCATGGTAATAGCAGGTTCGATATTGAGCTCAGCGAGGTTATGCGCGGTGGAAAAAGTTATTCCTTTGACACGATGGAAGCTTTAACACAACAACATCCTAATAATGAATATTATTTTATTATTGGTGGTGATGAAGTTGCCTATTTACCAACATGGCATCGTATTAGTGAATTGATGCAATTGGTGCATTTTGTTGGGGTTAATCGCCAAGGCACGCCTTTAGAAACGGATTATCCAGTTGAATGGGTACAAATTCCAAACCTTGAATTGAGTTCAACAAATATTCGCGAACGGATTGCAAACCACCAGTCTGTGCGATATATGATTCCAGATTTAGTGGCGGCATATATTTTTGAAAAGGGGTTATATTTGAATGTCTAATTCAGTCAGCTATCCAACATATCAAGAAAATATTTATCCAGCAGGTCGAAATGACCTAATTGATAAGGTGAAGGCCCAAGTTAATCAAGGTCGTTTTGAACATATTTTGCGAGTAGAAAAGAAAGCTCTCGAACTAGCTGAACGTTGGGACGTCGATGCAGAGCAAGCTTCAATTGCAGCGTTAACCCATGACTATGCAAAGCAACGTTCTGATGAAGATTTTCTAGCTGTGATTGATCAAAAAAAACTTGATCCAGACTTGAAAAATTGGGGTAATTATTTATGGCATGGTGTTGTTGGTGCTGAAATGGTACATGATGAATTAGGCATTACGCATCAAGATGTCTTAGATGCCATTCGGCAACATACAATTGGAGCCGCATATATGACTAAATTGAGCCAAGTGATTTATATGGCTGATTATGTCGAAGATGGCCGTGATTTTCCAGGGGTTGCCGAAGTAAGAGCTTTGGCTTTTGAAGATTTAGGCGCAAGTGTGGGTTGGCAGACTAAACACACTTTGGAATACTTATTATCAAAAAATGGCCGGATTTATCCGGGAACAATTACGACATATAATGAATGGAGTACGAAGTAATATGGAAGATAAAAAAATGTTAGAAGTTGCTGTTAAGGCTGCCGATAGCAAGCGAGCCGAAGATATTGTGGCTTTGGATTTAGAAGGAATTAGCTTCATTGCAGATGCTTATTTGATTGCCCAAGCACCTACTGAGCGTCAAGTAATAGCAATTGCTGACGAAATTGATAATCAAATGGCTAAAGCAGGTTATGAATTAACACGACAAGAAGGTCGCCAAGCTGGTCAATGGGTTTTGCTCGACTATGGTGATTTAATCGTGCATATTTTTAAGGGTGAAGTTCGTCGCCACTATAATTTGGAAAAGTTGTGGGGAGATGCATCTGAAATTGACTTGAGCGCTTGGATTGATAATGAGGATGCAAATTAATGAACTACGGAACTTTTGCAGGCTTGTATGATCAATTATTTGATGAAGAAGCCTATGAAGATTGGCTTGCCTATGCTAAAGCAACGATTAAAAATCCAAAAGGCCGTTTACTTGAATTAGCTGGTGGAGCTGGACGATTGGCCATTATGTTAAAGCAAGCGGGTATTAATGATGTCTATAATTTTGATTTATCCCCTGAAATGCTTGGCCTAGCAGCAAAACATGCTGAGGAAGCGCAAGTTGATTTACCTTTGATTGAAGGAGATATGAGGGAATGGTCAGATCTTGATTTAACCTTCCAGACAATTACTTGTTTTGCAGATTCGCTCAATTATCTAGAAAATGAACAAGATGTGTTGCAGACGTTTAAACAAGTTTACAATCATTTAGAGGCCGGTGGGCAGTTCATCTTTGATGTGATTACCCCAGTTCAAACGGATGAAGTTTATCCTGGTTATATGTTTAATTGGCATGATGACGAAACAGCCTTCATGTGGTCTTCATTTGGTGTTGAAGGTCAAAAGCATAATGTAGAACATGAATTGACTTTCTTCCTTTACCAAGAAGACATTGATGGTTATCGTCAGTTGCAAGAAATTCATACGGAACGGACGTATCCTTTGGCAACTTATGAGAAATTGCTCAAAGAAGCAGGCTTCACTGACGTGCAAGTAACAGCTGATTTTGGACGCACTTCTGATACCAAGGAAGCCACGCGGTGGTTCTTTAATACAACGAAAGGCGCCTAACCAATGCGAGCAGTCGGACTAGTTACAGAATATAATCCCTTTCATAATGGGCATCAATATCATCTAGAACAAGCAAAGACTGTCACAAATGCTGATGTGGTCATTGCTGTCATGAGTGGTAATTTTGTACAACGCGGTGAGCCGGCTGTAATTGATAAATGGCGCCGAACAACCTTGGCTCTAGCAGGTGGCATTAATTTGGTGCTTGAATTGCCGTTTGCATTTGCAGTTCAACCAGCCCACTTATTTGCAAAAGGGGCCGTGAAAATTTTAGCAGATGCTGGTGTTGATACAATTGCGTTCGGAGCGGAACATGCAGATTTAGATTTTTTGGCAATCGCCAAACAAGCGCAAGCTGCCTTGCAGCATCAACCAGTTTTTAAGCAGGATTATACGCAGACCTATGCCACACAATTTAACGATGTGGTGGAGCAGATAGTGGGTTTTCGGATTGAACGACCAAATGATTTGTTAGGCTTGGCTTATGCCAATGCAGTTTTAGAGTTACATCTGGGCGAACAAATACAATTGCAACCAATTCAACGAATTGGTGCTGCTTATCATGATCAGCAATTGCCCGAAAAGCAGCATATTGCGAGTGCGACGGCAATTCGTTCGGCCATGGCAGACCACGCAGATTTGACGCCATACATGTCAGATTTGGCAGCTCAGGACTTATCTCAAGGTAGTCAAGTCAAATCATATGAGACTGATTGGCTAGGGGCTTTAGAATATAAAGTGCAAACGACACCACCAGAAGCATTGGCTGAAATCTATCAATTAAATGACGGATTAGCGTATCGTTTGTTTGATTTAATTGATCACCATGAGTATCAGTCAATGACGCAGTTATTGGATGATTTTAAAACAAAACGTTATACACGGGCGCGGTTGCGCAGAAGTTTGTTGTATACCATATTAAATGTGCAAAATAACGAGATGCAAACAGCATTGCAACGACCATATATACGCGTTTTAGGTATGGATCAGGTTGGGCGTTACCAGTTAAAGCAACAACGTGATCAGATGCAATTACCTGTTGTTAATCGGTTTGGTAAGCAGGAAATCGCACAAATCGGTAAGTTGGATTATCGCGCAGGCAAGTTGTATCAGTTATTTGATAAACAACCTAATGCGAAGCCCCAAGATACCGGACGTATTCCAATCTTTTTTGAAAGGTAAATTTATCATGAAATGGCATTTTACAGAACTACAAAATTATAAGCAGGAACCTCTCCAAATTGATGAAACACTTGATTTGAAGCAAACGATGTTAGAGAAGTTTCCTGATTTGATTTTAGATATGCAACCGGTCCATGTGAAGGGATTCATTCAAGCTGATCAAGGCGATGTAATGGTGCACTTGCATATTGAAACTACTATTAAAACACCATCTAGTCGTTCGCTTGTACCAGTGGATTTCCCAATTTCAACTGACATGGATGAAATTTATATCCAAGAAGAAAGTCACGCTGATCGTTATGAGGATGATGAAACCATCATTTTAATTGATCAAGACATGGTTGATTTTGATGAAGCAATTATGGAATATATCGTTGTTTCAATTCCCATGCAAGTCTTGTCAAAAGCTGAGCAGGAAAATGATGAAATGCCTTCAGGTAAAGACTGGGAAGTTATTTCTGAAGATGATTATGCTGCAAAGCAAGCAGAAGATCCTGAAGCAAAACATACACCTTTAGCTGGGCTAGCGGATTTGTTGAAGGACGACGAATAGGAAGAACGCTTATTGGTGGTTGAAGCCGGTGAGCGTTTTTCAGTTGAAGCGATGGATTGTGAAAGGAATGATTATGGGAAAAAAGCCACAAACAACGCCGATGATGGCGCAATATAATGAAATTAAGGCGCAATATCCAGATGCGTTCTTATTCTATCGTTTAGGCGATTTTTATGAGTTGTTTAATGATGATGCGATTAAAGGCTCACAAATTCTTGAACTAACACTGACGCAACGCAATAAAAATTCGGAGCATCCCATTCCAATGGCGGGAGTACCACACCATGCAGCGCAAAATTATATCGATATTTTAGTTGATCAAGGTTATAAAGTCGCCGTGGTTGAGCAGATGGAAAATCCAGCGGATGCAGAAGGGATGGTTAAGCGTGAGGTTGTACAACTTGTTACACCTGGTACACGGATGAAAGACTCGGCGGATGCAGCTAAGGAAAATAATTATATCGTTGGTTTGAGTCTAACAAATGACCAACAAGCCTACGGGTTAGCTTATGCTGATGTTTCGACTGGGGAAGTGAAAGTGACCCGTTTACAGACCATTAATGCAGTACTCAATGAGTTAAGCCGTTTGGAAACCAAAGAAATTGTTACGGATAGTCAATTACCAGATGACTTGATGGCTTCGCTCACTAATTTAGGGATTTTGTTGTCTAATCAAACCGAAATCTTAAATAATGCCGAAGTGTCATATTTAACTCAAGAATTGACTGACCAACTCGAGGTTCATACGACGAGTGTGCTCTTAAGCTATCTTTTTGCGACTCAAAAGCGTTCATTAGATCATTTACAATTAGCGCAACCTTATGAAGTGGCTCAATATTTAAAACTTGATCGCCATTCAAGGGCTAATTTGGAATTGACAACTAATTTACGAACTCAGAAACGCGCAGGAACCCTTTTGTGGTTACTTGATGAAACCAAAACAGCGATGGGTGGACGATTATTGAAGCAGTGGTTGGAACAACCATTGTTAGATAAAAAGGCACTTGAAGCGCGCTACGATAAAGTTGGGGCCCTTAAAGATGATTACTTTACGCGTGCGGCCTTACAAGATCAATTAAAAAATGTTTATGATTTAGAACGTTTAGCAGGGCGCATTGCGTATGGGACTGCTAATGGTCGTGATCTCCTTCAGTTGAAACATTCGCTTGAAGCTTTGCCGGACTTAATTGAAGCTTTGCAAGCATTAGATCAAACAATTTTTGGTGATTTTATGCAACAATTTGATCCGGTAACAGATTTGAAGGATTTGATCGCGGATGCCATTGATGAAGATGCCCCAATTTCTGTTACGGATGGCGGCGTGATTAAAGCTGGTTTCAATGAACAGTTGGATCAATATCGTGAAGTAACTAGCCATGGTAAACAATGGTTGGCTGACTTAGAAGCGAGCGAGCGTGAAGCAACGGGTATTAATTCATTGAAAATTGGCTATAATAAAGTTTTTGGCTATTATATTGAAGTGACTAAGGCCAATATTGATAAGCTCGATCCAGATCGATACACTCGTAAGCAGACCTTAGTCAATGCAGAGCGCTTTGTCACACCAGAATTAAAAGAACATGAGCAACAAATCATGGAGGCACAGACAGAATCAAGTGCGCTGGAGTACCGATTATTTGTGCAAGTGCGTGACACGATTAAGGATAATATTGCACGTTTGCAACGTTTGGCGGCTCAAATTGCCACGTTGGATGTGCTTTTATCTCTTGCGACAGTTGCCGAGGATTATCATTTTGTACGTCCAGAGCTCACTGATACTTCTGATATTGAGATCAAAGATGGGCGCCACCCCGTAGTTGAAAAAGTATTGGGACATCAAAGTTACGTGGCAAATGATGTTCAAATGGACCCAAATGATTATATCCTCTTAATTACTGGTCCCAATATGTCAGGTAAGTCGACCTATATGCGACAACTAGCTTTAACAGTCGTTATGGCCCAAATTGGATCCTATGTGCCAGCAAGTTCGGCGAAGTTACCAGTTTTTGACCAAATTTTTACACGAATTGGTGCTGCTGATGATTTAATCTCAGGTAATTCAACGTTCATGGTTGAAATGGCTGAAGCTAACACTGCTTTGCAGAATGCGACACCACACTCATTGATATTATTTGATGAGTTAGGTCGTGGAACAGCCACATATGATGGGATGGCTTTGGCTCAGGCGATTATTGAATATGTGCATGAACATACAAAAGCCAAGACGCTGTTTTCAACGCATTATCATGAGTTAACGGCTTTGGCAGATTCATTGCCACATCTAAGGAATATCCATGTGGGCGCTACTGAGGAAAATGGACAATTGATTTTCTCACATAAGATTTTGGATGGCCCGGCTGATCAAAGTTATGGTATTAACGTCGCTAAATTAGCGGGGTTGCCTGATAATTTGATTGAGCGTGCGACGCAAATTTTGCACGGTCTGGAAGCTCAAGGTGCATCAGTTTCTGAAACAACAGATGCGACAAGTTTGGCGGATCCGACAGTCAGTTATGCCAAAACAGATCAACAAGTAGTTGCTGATCAAAGCACGTCAACGCAAGCAACCGCTGCTCAGCAGGATACGCCAGCCGTGGACCAAGGAACTAATCAGGCGGTTCCTGAAGAGCAACAAATGGACTTATTCCAAATTGAAGCACAAACACATACAACAAATGTGCTAAATGAAATGCAAGACTTAAATTTGGCGACGTTGACGCCATTAGAGGCGATGTTAAAGATTAATCAATGGCAACAACAATTACATGAATCGTGATGCAAGGAGGTGAAGCATTTGGCTAAAATCGAAACATTATCAGAAAATTTGGCAAATCAAATTGCTGCTGGAGAAGTGATTGAACGTCCTGCTTCTGTGGTGAAGGAATTGGCTGAAAATGCGATTGATGCACAAGCTCAACATATTGATGTATTAATCGAGGAAGCAGGTATTAAATCAATTCGCGTTATCGATGATGGTCAAGGGATTCCAGCGGATGAAGTTATTAAGGCATTTGAACGCCATGCCACATCAAAGATTAATTCAAGGCATGATTTGTTTCGAATTCATTCGCTTGGTTTTCGTGGAGAAGCTTTACCTTCGATTGCGTCAGTTAGCGATGTCACTTTAACGACGGCGCCAGCCAATCAAGCCGAGGGGCGGTCAGTGCACATTAAAGGTGGCGAGTTAATTAGTGAACAAGCGGCGACGGCACGTTTAGGAACAGACATTACGGTTAACGATTTGTTCTACAATACGCCCGCGCGTTTGAAGTATTTAAAAGCACCAACGACGGAGCTATCGAAAATTGTTGATGTGATGAACCGGTTGGCCTTGAGTCATCCTGATATTAGCTTCCGCTTAGTGCATAATCAAAAAGAAATTTTGAAGACTGCTGGAAATGGACAACTACAACAAGTTGTTTCGGACGTTTACGGAATTCAACAAGCTCGCAAAATGTTGAGCTTTGAAGCACATGATAATGATTTCAGTTTGCGTGGTTTGACTTCATTGCCTGAATTAACGCGGGCCAACCGTTCTTATATTTCAATTATTATTAACGGTCGCTACATTAAAAACTATCAATTGTCGAATGCTGTGGTACGAGGATATGGTTCCAAGCTGATGGTTGGTCGTTTTCCAATTAGTGTCTTGGAAATTGAAATGGATCCATTGTTAATTGATGTGAATGTTCATCCACAAAAGCATGAAGTCCGCCTATCTAAAGAGAATGAGTTGGTGGATTTGATTGAGCGGACGATTTATGAGCGCATCGCGCAAGAAAATTTGATCCCGAATGCCTATCAAAATTATTTGGGCACTGATGAGTCGGATGAGCAATCAGTTGATTTTGTGAATAAATTGAATGAAGCATCGGCTGAATACACAGCAGACACCCCCAAAACACCAGCAGAGGCCACAAACTCTGTTGCAATTGAAACTATCGCGGATACTAGACCGCAGGCAGATGCAACAGGTGATACAGCAACACCTGATACAACACCAATTGTGGTCACGCAAACCCAGGACTTAGAGCATGAAGATGTGCAGGCTTTTGCGCAACGTTATCAGGAGCATGTGGATGCCTTTGGTACCGAAACACCAGATGAGGCAAAAGCACCATATCCGGCGCAACAAGCCGAACTGAATTTTGACCAAGGGAATCAGCACCAAGCGGATAATCAATTCCCGCATTTGAGTTATATCGGACAGATGCATGGTACATTCTTGTTCGCACAAAGTGACTCGGGATTGTATATGGTTGATCAACACGCTGCTCAAGAGCGGATTAAGTATGAATATTACCGTGATGAAATTGCTAAAGAAGGCTTGGAGAGTCAGCGCTTACTTGTGCCAATTGTATTAGAATATTCGACTGAAGATGCGTTGACTATTTCGGGGAAGTTGTCAGAATTAGAAGCACTTGGACTACATTTAGAGCCCTTTGGTGACAATACATTTATCATGCACGATCATCCGGCTTGGTTTCCAAAGGGCCAAGAGGAGGCAACAGTGCGTGAGATGATTGATTGGTTTTTACGTGATGATCATTTAACGTTGGCGCAATTCCGTGAAAAAACAGCCATTATGATGGCTTGTAAGCGTTCAATTAAAGCGCATTGGAAGTTGAATGATTTTGAAGCACAAGGCTTATTAGATCAATTACGTGAGACCAAAAATCCGTATAATTGTCCACATGGTCGTCCGGTCTTAGTAACATTTACCCTAAATGATATGGAAAAGATGTTTAAGCGAATTCAAGATTCACACGAAGCTTGGGTTGAGTACGATGAGCATCCATTCTAAAGGAACGAAGTGAGGTAAATAGATGATTAAAACACGTGTGATGTTTGCGACTTTGACTGGCAATAATGAAGCAGTTGCAAATATTATTATAAGCGAGCTTGAGAAGGCTGGTATCTCAGCGAAGAAGGAACAAATTGAACTGGTTGATGCACGGACAATTTCAAAGGAAAATACCGATTTACTTATTTTGGTTCCTTATACCTTTGATTTGGGTTCTATTCCCGATGAGACGCTCGATTTTTACGAAGATCTAGATGAAGTTAATTTAAGCCCCATTGTTTTTGGCGTTGCTGGATCAGGTGATGATTTTTACGGGGATGATTACTGTACGGCAGTCGATACCTTTGCCGAGCGTTTGCAGGCAAGTGGTGCAATTGAAGGGGCTCAACGGGTCAAAGTTAATTTATATCCTGATGCAACGGATGAGCAAGCTTTAGCAACTTTCGTACAAAACTTATTGACACACGTTAAAGGGCAAGACTAATTTTAGGCTTTTCTTTTAGTGAATATTGCGTATAATAGAGTTAAATAAAACGTTGATGAAGATATGTCGTAAAAATAGCATCTTTAAAGAGAGTCCTAGTTGGTGAAAATGGACAATGATGTTTCTTGCGGTACTCCTTCTGAGTGAATTGGCAAACCAATTCCGTCTACTCGCGTTAAGAGTAAATGAGCATTGAGACTTTTTAAAAGGGGTTTTGATGAAACTCGGGTGGTACCACGTTCTGGACGTCCCGTTGTTGTGGAAACATGACGACGGGACGTTTTTTTAAACATATTTTTATTGATGATAAAAAAGGAGTATAGATGATGGCAGAAGTAACACTAACTTTCCCTGATGGTGCTCAAAAAACCTATGAAGCAGGGACAACACCACTTGAAATTGCTAATGGAATTGCCAAGTCATTGGCCAAAAAAGCTGTCACAGCTAAGTTGAACGGTCATTATGTGGGCATGAACGATGCAGTGTTGGAAGATGGTGATTTTGAATTAATCACTAAGGATCAACCTGAAGCGCTACAAATTTTGCGCCATTCAGCATCACATTTGTTGGCTCAAGCATTGAAGCGTCTTTACCCAGACATGCACTTTGGCGTTGGACCAGCCATTGATAATGGTTTCTACTACGATACAGATAAGCCAGATGGTCAAATCAATGTTGAACAATTCCCTGAAATTGAAAAAGTGATGCATGAAATTGTTAAGGAAAACTTGCCAATCGTATCACGTGAAGTAACGCGTGATGAAGCATTGGAAATGTTTAAGGATGATCCTTACAAGATTGAATTGATTAACGATTTGCCCGAAGATGAAAAGATTTCCATCGCGGTGCAAGGTGAACATGTTGAATTGGACAAGGGTGGCTTGGTGCCATCAACGGGTTGGATTAAGTACTTTAAGCTTACTTCAGTTGCCGGTGCTTATTGGCGTGGAATGTCATCAAACCCAATGTTGCAACGGATTTATGGAACGGCCTTTTGGAATCAAGATGATTTGGATGCTGAATTAAAGCGTCGTGAAGAAGCAAAGGAACGTGACCACCGTCGAATTGGTGCTGATCAAGAATTATTCTTTACATCACCTGAGGTGGGAGCCGGATTGCCAGTTTGGTTGCCAAATGGTGCTGCAATTCGTCGTACTTTGGAACGTTATATTGTTGACCGTGAAGTACAAGATGGTTATAAGCACGTTTACACACCAGTTATCTCAAACTTGAATTTGTATAAGCAATCTGGACACTGGGATCACTATCGTGATGACATGTTCCCACCTATGGATATGGGGGATGGCGAATTCTTGGAATTGCGTCCAATGAACTGTCCTTCACATATCATGGTTTATAAGCACAAGCCACGTTCATATCGTGATTTGCCATTCCGTGTTGCTGAACTCGGTATGATGCATCGTTATGAGAAGTCAGGCGCTTTGACTGGACTTTCACGTGTTCGTGAAATGACTTTGAATGATGGACATACATTCGTGATGCCAGAACAAATCGAAGACGAATTCAAGAAAATTTTGAAGTTAATGATTGATGTTTATCATGACTTTAACATTACAGATTATCGTTTCCGTCTTTCATATCGTGATCCACAAAACACTGAGAAGTACTTTGATGATGATCAAATGTGGGAAAAAGCACAAGGTATGTTGAAGGGTGCGATGGACGATATGGGTCTTGACTACTTCGAGGCCGAAGGCGAAGCTGCCTTTTACGGTCCAAAGCTTGATGTGCAAATTAAGACAGCCTTGGGTGGTGAAGAAACACTATCAACCATCCAATTGGATTTCTTGTTGCCTGAACAATTTGATCTTGAATATGTTGGGGCCGACGGTGAAAAGCATCGTCCTGTGATGATTCATCGTGGTATCATCTCAACGATGGAACGTTTCACTGCTTATCTAACAGAAATGTACAAAGGTGCCTTCCCAACTTGGCTAGCACCACAACAAGTGCGGATTATTCCAGTTAACCGTGAAGCTCACGGTGAATATGCACAAGAATTGAAGCAACGTTTAGTTAAGCAAGGTATCCGTGCTGAATATGATGATCGTAACGAAAAGATGGGTTACTTAATTCGTGATGCACAAACTTCGAAGGTTCCGTATACTTTGGTTGTTGGTGATGAAGAAGTGGCAAATCATTCAGTCACAGTTCGTCATTTTGGTTCAAACGATACGGAATCAAAGTCGTTTGAAGACTTTGAAGCTGAATTACAAGCTGACATTGCAAGTTATTCTCGTGATGCTAACGCAGAACCAGAAGCTTAATTAATTGATTTAAAGGCGATTTTGAAAAAAGTCGTCTTTTTTTTGCAAAAAAAGCAGTCGGGGCTTGTATGGTCTATACCACTGTGTTATTATTGGTCTATACCAGAAATGACAAGGGGAATGTTAAAATGAAGATTATTAAAGTAAAAGATCAAGCAATGGGTGGACAAGCAGGATTTGCTCAATTTAAGGCTGCTTTGGACGCGGGAGCCACAACTTTTGGTTTGGCAACAGGTTCAACACCAATTTCAATTTATGAGCAATTAACTGCTTCTGATGTTGATTTTAGTGATAAGACATCAATTAATTTGGATGAATATGTTGGCTTGGGACCTGATGATGATCAAAGCTACCGTCATTTCATGCAAGAACACTTATTCGATGCTAAGCCATTTGCTAAGAGCTACGTGCCAAATGGTTTGGCAGAAGATGCTGATGCCGAAGTAAAGCGTTATGAAAACATCATTGACGAAAACCCAATTGACCTACAATTGCTTGGTTTGGGCATTAATGGTCACATTGGCTTCAACGAACCTGGAACACCTTTCACCGAGCCTACACACAAGGTTGCTTTGACCCAGTCAACAATTGATGCAAATGCACGTTTCTTCGCTGATGAAAAAGATGTGCCACGTTATGCATACTCAATGGGGATTGCTAGCATCATGAAGTCAAAGAACATTTTGTTAGTTGCTTATGGTGAAGCAAAGGCTGCTGCTGTTGCAGCCATGGTCGAAGGACAAGTTACAGAAGAGATGCCTGCTTCTATTTTGCAAAAGCATGATAACGTGACTGTGATTGTCGATGAAGCTGCAGCTGGTCAATTGTCAGGCAACGTAGAAATGACAGATTTTGCTGGCTAGGCGAGCAAGTAACGAAAACATTTTAAATTTCTTTAAGTGATGCCTAAGTTATTGGGCATCGCTTTTTTTATTAAAACCAATTATGCTACACTAAGTTAATGATATTTATAGAAAGTGGTTGGTCAAATGAAATTAGAGGGAAATGCGTTAATTGAACGATTAAAGCAGGATGAGGTTAAAACCGCATCATTTACAGCAGCAGATCAAAGTACCATTAATTTAGATGATTTATTTGATTTTGTGACTAAGACTTTAAAACAAGGTGATTTGGTTAGTGCAGAAATTATCATTAGTGGAGATGAACCAATCCATTTGCGCTTGGAGTCTAATTTGATTAATTTGCCACTACGCTATGTAAATGGTATAAGCAAAATCGTGATTAATGAACCTGAAAAAGATGTTAATTTATATATGATTGTGGAAAGCCCATATGTTTCACATTCTAAGTTGCGCATTGATTATGCAGCGAGCGTAGCCACTTATTTAGATGATTTTGATTCTGTAGCCACTAAAATTGCGGCATATTTCGATGAAAAAATTAACTTGATTAATGAACAAGAACAAGCGCAGGCTGCAGAAGCGGCTGATGAAACAGCGCAAACAGATGGAGATGCATAACCATGAAATTCTTAAAAAAGTGTGGGCTAGTAGCGGTATTTGCCGTGTTGGGTGCGTTAGCTTATCAATTTTTAAGTTTGCCATTTGCGGTGCCAAATACGGTGATTTCTTTCGAACCAGCGGTTTTGACGTTAGCGTCTTTCATATTAGGACCGATTGGTACGATGGGGGTCGGCTTTTTAGGCCATTTTTTATATGACAGTTTGAATTATTCGATTGTTTGGTGGACTTGGATTATTGCTGAGGGCATTTATGGATTGCTATTGGGTCTAATTTCGTTACGGCTCAAATTAATGGCGCGTCCATTTAATGTGCGACAATTTTTTGCATTTAATTTATGGCAGTTATTAGCCAATTTATTGGCATGGGGCTTAATTGCACCGTTGGGAGATTTTCTAATTTATAAATCCGATTGGATTTTTGTTTTTCAACAAGGTCTCTTTGCGGCATTGGCTAATACTATCGTCATTGCTATTTTTGGTAGTTTATTTTTATTCTTTTACCATTATTTTTTCAAATCATAAGCTAAAGCCAAGTCAGCTGACTTGGCTTTTTAATTGCAAGTCTCAACCCAGTTCTTTAAAAAGTGTGCTAAAATTATGCAATATAAATGAATAAAAAGAGGTGATGGCAATGGCAGAGATTATTGATGGTCGTTTAATTGCAAAGGAACTCCGAGCAGCAGTTAAAAAACAAGTAGCGGTTTTGAATGAAGCAAATGTTATTCCCGGCTTGGCCGTTATTTTAGTTGGTGATGATCCAGCTAGTGAAATTTATGTGCGTAATAAGGGCCGTGCAGCTGAAAAAGTTGGCGTTGCGGCTCAAACTTTTCAGTATGATGCAAGTCTTTCAGAAGCAGAATTAATCGCCAAAATTGAGGGATTGAATGCGGATCCTGCAATTGATGCCATTTTGGTACAAAGTCCATTGCCTGACCATATTAATGAGCAACGTATTCAAGAAGCTATTTTGCCCCAAAAAGATGTTGATGGTTTCCATCCTGAAAATGTGGGGCAGTTGTTTGCGGATCGCAAGGGCTTTTTCCCGGTTGCGAATACACCACGTGGTGTGATGACAATGTTACATCATGAACATGTCGAATTATCAGGAAAGAATGCTGTCGTTGTTGGTCGCTCAGTCTTGGTCGGCACACCTATGTTTGCATTGTTGCAACGCGAAAATGCGACCGTTAGCTTATTGCATCGCCATACGCCAGAGGCATTGCGTCATCAATTATTACAGCAAGCTGATTTAATTGTTGTTGCAGTTGGTGTTCCTAAGTTGATTCAAGGCGAAGATATTAAACCTGGAGCCGTCGTGATTGATGTTGGGATTAATCGCATGGACGATGGGAAATTAATCGGTGATGTTGATTTTGAAGCAGCCGAACCCAAAGCTAGTTTAATTACACCTGTGCCAGGTGGGGTGGGACCAATGACGATTGCAACCCTATTAGAAACAACCGTTGAGTTAGCGGCAATACATCATGGCATTCAATTGGAGGCAGGATGGCAGAATATTTAACGGTTACAACGCTAACCAAGTATTTAAAACGTAAATTTACAGCAGATCCATATTTAAAAAAAGTCTATGTGACTGGAGAAATTTCCAATTTTCGTCCACGGCGTGGGCACCAATATTTTTCACTCAAAGATGAATCTGCGGTAATTAACGCGACGATGTTTAAGGGTGTTTTTGACAAATTACCTTTTCAACTTGAAGCTGGTATGAAAGTTAATGTGGTGGGGCATATTGATTTATATGCGCCAAACGGATCATACAGTATCATTGTTGAAAAAATGGAACCGGATGGTATTGGGGCGCTTTATCAAGCTTATGAGCAGTTGAAGCAAAAGTTACAACAAGCAGGTTGGTTTGATCAGTTACAACGAAATATTCCGCGTTTTCCTAAGAAAATTGCAGTGATTACATCGCCTAGTGGGGCGGTTATTCGTGATATTTTGACGACTGTGCAACGGCGTTATCCAATTGCAGAGGTGGATTTGTATCCAGCTGTTGTCCAGGGGGAAAATGCTGTACCTTCGTTGATTAAACAGTTGCAGGCGGTTGCCCAACGTGACGACATTGATGTTTTGATTATTGGTCGTGGCGGCGGATCGATTGAAGATTTGTGGGCTTTTAATGATGAAACTCTCGCTAAAACAATGCTACAGATGCCGATGCCAATTATTAGTTCAGTGGGTCATGAGACAGATACAACTATCGCTGATTTTATTGCCGATAAGCGAGCGGCGACACCAACTGCTGCTGCCGAATTAGCGACACCATTTATGTTGACGGATGTCTGGCAAGGGTTACAACAACTAGAACAGCGTTTAGTGGCTCAAATGCAACGCCAAATTAAACAAGTGGATGAGCGTTATCAGCGTGTAGCGAATAGTTATGTTTTAACGCAACCAGAGCGTCTTTATGAAGGTTATTTGCAACGGGTTGATTTAGCTCAGAAAAGTTCGACACAATCGTTAGCTTATTTGCTTAAGCAACGACGGCAACAATTAACAACTGCTGATGCACGCTTATTACCAGCGATGCAACATATCTTAGAAACAAAACAACAACGGTTTAGTAAAGCAGCTGCGGGACTACAGTTAGTGAGCCCCTTGTCTATCTTGGGTCGAGGCTACAGCTTGGTCGAAAAAGATGGACAAGTTTTAACGGATACCGCACAAATTGAAGTGGACGATCCAGTTGAAATTCGTTTGGCAAAAGGGACTGCCCGCGCTACTATTACAGAAATTGGAGAAAATAATGACTGATAAACCAACTTTTGAAGAAAATCTTGCGACCCTTGAACAGATTGTGGCGCAATTAGAAAAGGGTGATGTCCCGCTCGAAGAAGCATTAACGCAATTTGAAACAGGGGTCAAGTTGAGTAAAGAGTTACAAAAGACCTTACAAAATGCGGAGCAAAGTTTAGCTAAAATCGTAGATGAAAATGGCAATGCTACTGACTTCACACCTGAGGGATAATGATGGATTTAAAGACTTTTCAAACGCAGTGGGTGCCAGTCATTCAGGATGCGATGGCTCAAAAATTGCAGCAAGATGTAGAGACACCGGCGCTACAAGAAGCGATGATTTATGCCGTGATGGCCGGTGGGAAGCGCTTGCGGCCCTTATTAACTTTGGCCGTTTTAGATACTTATCATCAGTCGGTTGCTGATTATGTGCTGCCAGCGAGTGCAGTTGAATTGATGCATACGTATAGCTTAATTCATGATGATCTACCTGCCATGGATAATGATGTGGAGCGACGCGGAAAACCCACGACGCATATCCAATTTGGCGAGGATTTGGCAATTTTAGCTGGGGATGCCATGCAACCGTTAGCCTTTCAGTGGCTTGCTGATGCAGATAACTTGTCGGATGAACAAAAGAATAATTTAACGCGGGCCCTTTCACGGGCGGTTGGGCCGAATGGAATGGTCGGCGGTCAAGTGCTAGATATGCAAGCAACTGGTGCTGAACAAATTGATTTGTCACTAGCGACGCAAGTTCATGAAAAAAAGACGGGGGCTTTAATTCGTTATGCTTTAGTTGCTGGTGGCATGATGGCCAAGGTGGATGCGCTGGATTTACAGTCCCTTGATACGTTTGGTGCAGCTTATGGATTGGCTTTTCAAATTAAGGATGATTTGGATGATTTAGCTCAAGATGGTCAAGCTGATAAACAATCTTATCCGGCTATTTTGGGAGTAAAAGATGCGAAGAATGCTTTAAGTCAAGCGGTACAAGAAGCCAACTTGGCTTTGGTTGCTTTAAAAGAGCGGAATCAAATTGATATTTCATTATTGAAATCTTTTTTGAAATATTTTGAGACAACATTGGAGAAATAATGGTAGTAGAAAAGGAACGTGTGGACGTCTTAGCAGTCCAACAAGGTTTATTTACTTCACGTGAACAAGCTAAACGTGCCATCATGGCTGGCGAAATTTTGGGTGAAAATGAACAACGGATGGATAAAGCTGGTGAAAAAATTCCAGTTACCGTTGATTTACACTTGAAAGGTGCACCAATGCCATATGTTTCACGAGGTGGCTTTAAATTAGCAAAGGCGATTGAGATTTTTGGACTTGATTTCAAAGATAAAATCGTGTTGGATATTGGATCATCAACTGGTGGCTTTACGGATGTCGCTCTGCAAAATGGAGCAAAAAAAGTGTACGCGTTAGATGTTGGTACAAATCAGTTAGTTTGGAAATTGCGTTCAGATGAACGGGTCATTGTAATGGAAAATACAAATTTCCGTTATGCAAAAAAAGATGATTTCACGGCAGGACAGCCTGAAATTGCCACCATTGATGTATCGTTTATTTCGTTGAATTTAATTTTGCCACCACTCTCAGAAATTTTAACAGCTGGTGGTCATGTAGCTACGCTAATTAAGCCCCAATTCGAAGCTGGACGAGAATTAGTTGGTAAGCATGGCATTGTTAAGGATGCTAAAACACATTTGAGTGTGATTGAACAAGTGATGCAGTTCGCAAAAGAAAATGGGTTTAGTTTAGCTGGCCTAGATTATTCGCCGATTAAAGGTGGTTCAGGAAATATCGAATTTATCGCTGATTTAGTGTTAGATGGTGGGCAGAACCAATTATCAGCTGATGCGGTTGAACAGGTTGTTACAGCAGCACATCAGCAACTTAATGCACATCGTGAGGAAAACGAGCATGGTGAGAAATAAGCAAGCCCGCCAAGCGGCTATTAAATCAATTATCGAGACGCAAAATATTCAAAAACAAGAAGATCTCGTTCAGGCTCTGAATGATCAAGGTTGGCAAGTGACGCAAGCGACAATTTCGCGGGATGTTGCTCAGATGCAATTGACCAAAGTGCCACAAACTGACGGACGTTTTAAGTACGCGGTTTTAACAGATGATTCATCTTTGAATCAACTAAAAGCGATTATTGCTGAGCCGGAATCAAAAATCGCTCATCAAGATAATCTAGTGTATATTCAGGTTGCACCTGGTTCAGGACCAGCTTTAAAGGCAATTATTGATGCAATTGCATTTGATGAAGTATTTGGAACCATGAGTGATGATGCGAGCGTATTAATGATTTTACGTTCAAATGTGAACGGGGCTGATTTTATTCAAAATCTATAGAGAATTGCACATTGGTTCGGAAGGAGGCAATGCATGTTACAAGAATTATCAATTCAAAATTTTGCGATTATTCCAAAATTGAATTTAAGTTTTGATAGTGGCATGACGGTCCTAACAGGTGAAACAGGGGCTGGTAAGTCCATTATTATCGATGCAGTGGGGTTGTTAACTGGAGGTCGTGGATCACAGGACTTCATCCGAGAAGGAGCCGACAAAGCAGTTTTGCAAGGACTATGGGATGTTGATGAGACAGATCAGCCCTTGATGACCGCTTTAGACAAATATGGGATTGAATTGGATGAACAACAACTTTTGATTCATCGTGAATTACATCGCAATGGACGGAATGTGATTCGTGTTAACGGCACCTTGTTGAACGCAACTGCCTTAAAAGAAATTGGTAATCATTTAGTCGACATTCATGGACAAAATGAACATCAAGCGTTGATGCAAGTAGATGAACATTTAAAGTTGCTTGATGAATATGCAGCTAAACCACTAACTCCGGTTATGAAGCGCTATCAAGAGGATTATCAAAACTATATAAGTTTGCAAAAAACATTACGTGAGCGTCAGGAAAATGAACAAGCTTGGGCGCAAAGAATGGATATGCTAACTTTTCAGAGTGAAGAATTAAATTCGGCTAATTTGGTTGAAGGCGAAGAAGCTGATCTCGAACAAGAATATCAGGAGCTTTCTAATTATCAAGATGTGATGGAAGCACTCGGTAAAGCGCATGAAGTCCTAGATGGTGACTGGGAAGCGAATGCCTTAAGTAGTGTTGGAACTGCGTTGAGTGCGCTTGAAGATATTGAAGACTTTGGTAGTCGCTATAAACAGTTAGCTGAAAGTATGCGAGAAAGTTTTTATAATTTACAAGATGTTGCCTCAGAAATTGAATCAGTGCATGATGGATTGGAATTTGATGGTGAACGTTTAGCTTATGTCGAAGAACGCTTGAATTTGATTCGTTCACTCGAACAAAAGTATGGTGCAACAATTTCAGATGTTTTGAACCATCAAGCCCAGGTTGATGCGGAACTAGCTAAGATGGGAGGGCCTCAACAATCAACTGAAGAATTGGAGCAACAGACCCAACAAGCCTATGAAACTGCGAAAGCAACAGCGGATGAATTGCATCAAATTCGTCAGAAAGCAGCTAAACGTTTGGCTGAACAGATTCATGAACAATTAAAAGATTTGTATATGGAAAAAGCTCAGTTTTCAGTGCACTTTACGCAAAGCAAGCAATTGCAAGCAACTGGGTATGATAACGTTGAATTTTACATTCAAACTAATCCGGGCGAAAGCGCAAAACCACTTGTTAAAATCGCTTCTGGTGGTGAACTTTCTCGGATGATGTTGGCAATGAAGATGATTTTTTCTCGTGAACAAGGAGTGACGTCAATTATCTTTGATGAAGTTGATACGGGTGTATCTGGACGAGTGGCTCAGGCCATTGCTGAAAAGATTTCAGATATTGGTCGTCATTCCCAAGCTTTGACAATTACGCATTTACCACAAGTTGCTGCTGTAGCTGATCATCATGACTTTATTGAAAAGTCAGTCAAGGATGGTCGTACTGAGACAACGGTCAAACAGTTGGATGCGACACAACGGATTGATGAAATTGCCCGGATGTTGTCGGGAGATGAATTAACACAAGCGGCTAAGGAAAACGCACGTGACTTGATTCAACGTGAAAAGGACCGACGATTATCAGCTAAATAAGTTGTAACTTGCTAAAAAAACAGGTACAATTAAATGATACTTAGCAAAAAAAGGGAGTAGCAGAGCATGAAGCGTGGCGTTTTAATTGTATTATCTGGACCATCAGGTGTTGGAAAGGGAACTGTGCGCAAGGCTTTATTTGAAGAGCCAGACGTTGACTTTCAATACTCAATTTCGATGACAACTCGCCAACCGCGCGAGGGTGAAGTCGACGGTGAGGATTATTTTTTTGTTACCCGTGAGGAATTTGAAAATAACATTGCCCAAGGTGAAATGCTAGAATACGCGGAATACGTTGGGAATTATTATGGAACGCCAAAGTCGTTTATTGATAAAACCCTAGCAGAAGGTAAAGATGTGTTATTGGAGATTGAAGTTCAAGGGGCGCTTCAGGTCAAAGAGAAGATGCCTGAAGGGGCGTATATTTTCTTGACGCCACCTGATTTACAAGCATTAAAGGAACGCTTGATAAATCGTGGAACGGAGCAACCCGATGTGATTGAACGGCGCGTGCAAGCTGCTACTAAAGAAATTCAAATGATGGCAAATTACGATTATGCTGTTGTGAATGATGAGGTGCCTTTAGCCGTACAACGCATTAAAGACATTATTAAAGTAGAACGACTTCGGGTTAATCGCGTATTACCTGAATACAATGCAATGATTGAGGAGCTAGAAGAGTCATGATTTTATATCCATCAGTTGATAAGTTGTTGGAACGTGTTGATTCACGTTATAAGTTAATTGCTTTGGGTGCTAAGCGCGCTCATGAGCTAGAGCAAGGTGATTTGCCAACATTAGGTGAATTCGATTCTGTTAAGCCAATCGGAAAAGCCTTTGAAGAAATTGAAGCTGGTAATGTGGTTATCGATCCAAAGCCTGCTAAATTAGATGATTAAAAAGAGCCGATCTATTGATCGGCTTTTTTTGTGGACTGATTTAGAAACTAAGGGTGCTTGCTTGAGAACCCGGATTGGTATGCTATAATTTAGACAACAATATGATTGAATAATTTGATAATAGGGATAGGTGAATCATGGATTTATTGCAAGAGAATGTGTCAGAAACACAACGACCACTAGCTACTTTAGAAACGACCAAGGGCACAATTAAAGTTGTTTTGTTTCCTGAAGAAGCCCCTAAGACTGTCGAAAATTTTATTGGTTTAATTGAAGATGGTTATTATGATGGCACAATTTTTCATCGGGTAATTTCGGACTTTATGCTTCAGGGTGGAGATCCTTCGGGGACTGGAATGGGTGGTTCATCTATTTTTGGTAAGAAGTTTGAAGATGAATTTTCAGACAAGCTCTTTAATTTTAGAGGAGCGCTTTCGATGGCTAATGCTGGTCCAAATACAAATGGATCACAATTCTTTATTGTTCAAGCAACGCGTGTACCAGCAAGAATGCTTAAAGCACTTCGTGGAGATGTTGATGATGATGTCATTACTCATTATGCTAATGAAGGGGGAACCCCTTGGCTGGATGGTAAGCATACGGTCTTTGGACAAGTTGTAGTAGGCATGGATGTTGTTGATGCGATTGCTAAGGTAAAGGTTGATTTTGCAGATAAGCCAGTTGAGGATGTCAAGATTATGAAGGCTTCTGTTGAAAAATAACATATTTAAATTTCGCAGAGTTGTGCAACTCTGTATACATACTATGAAATAGACAGAAAGGAAGATTATGACCTATCAAATTGGTGACATATTAACGGGAACAGTGACCGGGATACAACCGTACGGTGCATTTGTTCAATTGGATGAATCAACGCAAGGCTTAATTCATATTTCTGAATGTCGTTCAGCCTATATTAAGCATGTTGCAAATGAATTGTCGATTGGTCAAACGATTCAAGTGATGATTCTTGACATCGATGAATATGATCAAAAAATTTCATTATCACAACGAAGTTTGCAAGATTTAGCAGATTTACCACAAATCGATTTTACTGAAAAGCATACTTTTGGTAATACGTATCACCATTTTTGGACGAAGCAACACGCCGAAATTGGATTTGAGACAATTGATACTAATTTTGATTGTCAGTTGGATGAGGCGTTAACACGTCTTGGAAAGTAGGAGAATTATGACTTTGATAGCTGGAACAATTATTTTTACGCGGGATGATCAGTCTTTTTTTATGGTCAAAGACGGCTTGCCTATTAGCGAGTTTTATACGGTTAGAATGCACCAGCATGAAGATGATACAGCCTTAGGTGCACTTTTAGCAGGGATGAAAGATCAATTGGGATTGAATCTTGATAATTTACGATTAGGTGAGCTAGCAGTTTGGCACCGAGAAGGTCGTGATGATTCAATCGATTCAACTTCATTGTTTACTTTTGAGGTAATTGATGACGCCTTGTTAAACTTTGATCGCTTAGAAGCGGTTGGCATGGAATTTGTTAATGCACGTGATGCAGTTAGCTTGGTAAAAAATGTTGATATGTCAGGGGTTATCGGTTTAGATTAAAAAAACACTCTAAAAGTTTAAAATAGTAATTGACAATTACGTGAAATGTCTGTAATATTTTAAAAGTTGTTACGAGATGTAACGGCGTAGCAAATAAAAAGTTTGAAAGTCTTCAAATTACTTATTGACGACGGTTAAACCGCTTGCTATAATATAAAAGTTGCGTTAAGGAATTATCCTTTCCGTCCAACAGTAGATCATTGAAAACTGAATATCGTTTCGATATTAACAAATGTGTAGGGTCACCAACATAGTTGGTGCAAAACATTTGCGAAGTCAATTCGCT